>DATAKL010000015.1:0-35292 GCA_036261625.1 Ignavibacteriales bacterium
TCGAAACTAGGAGATAAAAACGTAACCTTAAAGAATCAGGAGCCTCATTCTTGAATTAAATTAAGATCCCACTTACAATTAAGTGAGATCTTCAAGATGTCCACGATTTTGAGTTTTCACACAGTCTCTGAAGGTCGTGGCTATTCATAAACAGAGAACCAGCACCCTTAAATTAATTTTCGGAGAATGCTGTTTCCGGTGAATTCAGTCCCGCAGCTTTACTATCTGTACCCAACAGATCCCTCAGAACAACAGATGCGCAGAAGCACCCGAAGACGGGCGGCATGTAGGATATCGTTCCAACCGTCGACTTCTTGTTCTTCTGCTGGTCTAATATAACCGATTCCTTTACAATCTCTTCAGTGGAAAATACCACCTTGAAGCCTTTATATATCCCAAGCTTGTAAAGCCTTTTCCTGAGCTTCCGTGCAAGCGTGCAGTTGTAGGAATCCGACACGTCGGCTACTCTTACAAGCGAGGGATCAAACTTCGCTCCCGCTCCCATTGAGCTTACAATAGGAATTTTGTTCATCATGCACTGATAAATTAAATTAACTTTGGGCGAAAGCGTGTCAATTGCATCAACCACGTAATTAAATTCATTACTTTTAAGCAAGGCTTCCATATCCTTGTCTTCAATATAGCTCGTAATCACGTTCAGTTTTAACTCAGGGTTTATATCCATGAGCCTTTGTGAAACCACCTCGGCTTTCCTTTTACCTACTGTGCTTTCAAGCGCCGGAAGCTGGCGGTTGCGGTTGCTAAGCTCAACTTTATCCCCGTCTACAATTGTAAGTTCTCCAACGCCCGCGCGGCATAACAGCTCGGCGGCGTAGGAACCCACGCCTCCCAAGCCCATTACAAGCACGTGCGAATTTATAAGATTATGAAGCTTTTCTTTTCCAACAAGCAGTTCTGTCCTCGACATCCAGGCCGTATTATTTTCCATATTCTCCATCTGACTTTTTTTAAGAAAACAGTTTTAAGAAGTTATCCTTCAGGTGATGTTTCAGGGAATCCACAGGAAGGTTTTTCAGTGCCGAGGCTTTAAGATAAACCTCTTCAATGCTTAAGTTCGAATCGTCGCATTCCAGGAAGAAACGGTCCAGCGAAACCTCCGGGAACACCTCAGGCACTTTGGATTTGGAGTTGAAAAGAAACTTTCCGAATGACAGATAGCATCCATGTCTTAGGAGCTCACCTGCAGTCTGAAGATTGCTGTTATAGCCGTGTATAATCCAGGGACGGGTAAACTTAAACTTCTTTTTTATTGCAATTATATCAGAAAAAGCTCTTACGCAGTGTATCATTACTGGTTTTCGGGCTTCCTCAGCAATTTCAAGATGCCTGATAAAAATTTCAGTCTGAACTTCCCATGAAACTTCAATTGCACGGTCAAGCCCCGCCTCCCCGATTGCCTTAATCATGGGATGCGAAGAGGCTTTTCTCACATTTTCAATCGCTTTTTCAGTGTCAGTATTCTTTATGTTCCAGGGATGCAGCCCTACCGAGTAAAAGCAGCTTTCCTTAAGAGCATAAGACTCAAATTCCTCAGCAAAGATGTTGATAAGTGACACTTCATCTGAAAGGCAGTTATCCCTGTGAGTATGAATGTTTATAAAAGGGTCAGCTTCTGAAAAGAGTTTCATTCAACTTTAATATTTTATTCCGGCCACAAAAATACTAATTTCTATAAACTGATTCCAAAGAGGAAAGAATTTTCCCCCATAAATAGGTATCCCCTAACGCGGATAGAAGATATAGAACCACTACGTGGTTCAAAATTGGTTTTAGCCACCATTTCCTACAAATAGGTAACTGCTATCGCAGTTAGGACAATATCTATCGTTTCCTATTATTACAACATACAAACATTTTCCTATCCGCTTTAGCGGATACCTATTTGTAGAAACGACATAAAAAACAATTTCAGAACCACGTAGTGGTTCCATATGGCAGCTCTGCTCCGAAATATAAATGATATGTCCTACCCGCTTTAGCGGGTACCTATTTGTAGAAAACGGATCAAAACAATCATTGAACCACGTAGTGGTCCTATATGCTCTCACATGTTTCTGCCATCACGGTTTGACCCCAGATCCTGCCTTAAAAGGCGGTCAATCATGCGCTTAATGAATTCGTCTTTATTAATTGAAATGCCGATTGAAGAGTTTGGCGAACTTCCTTCATTTACTACTGTGTATCCTTTATCCGTAACCGATATGGATGCCGCGCGCGTGGTAAAAAGATCCGGCCATATAGCCATAGCTACAGTTACGGCGTCAAAAAGTGTCGGGTTGCCGTCTCCCCAGAGGGAATAGAGTCCCGTTAGAGCATTTGTAAGAGGCGACTGCCTCATTAGAAGCTTTGTCATATATTCTTTAGGAAGCCTGACTGTTGTGGTAATATCAAGTCCCGCAAGCGTAAGGTTCGATCCATCTTTTGAGGGTGCATTTTTCATGTACATTTGTGCTGCCTTAATGTCTGCATAAACGTTCCACTCGGCATCGGGCTTCGTGCTCCCGTCGTATCCCATATAGTAGGAGCCCAGCATGGAATAGATATGTTTTGCAAGGCTGAGCGCTTCGGGATCTTTCTTCATTACGTCTGCAATGTTGGATAGTGGAGCAAGTGTAAACAGAATTACTTCATGCGGATATTTCTTCAGAGTTTCAATTATAAAGTCGGGTGCAGATTTACTAATTGGTCTTAAGGTCTTAAAGCCCTCGGCCCAGTAGAACTGGTCGTTATAAATGCTTTTACCCGTATCGCGTCCCACAACCATCGGAGTTTCGCGTCCCACAATAACAGGAATTTCTTCCTGGTGAGTCATATAAAGCATTTTGCAGGCGATCTGAGCTCTTTTATCCGTCTGGCCGTTTTCCATAATAAGACCCATAATTTCAAACTCGGGGCTTGAGAGCATAAGTGCCAGTGCAAAAGCGTCGTCTATATCGCCTCCCAGGTCGCAGTCTATAATTACCTTCTGCCTTTTAGCCGGAGGATTCACTTGTGGTAAAGCAGCGCCTGGAAAAAGAAGGACCAGAAGAAAAGCTGAAATAACTCTCATATAAAATCTACTCCACACAGTTTCAGCCTTAACATATTAAATCCCTTCTTTACTTTCAACAGGCATATTAATTCCGAAATAGTGAGTGAAATCACACGCTGTTTTGTCATTTTATTTATAATTAACTTTTGGGCCGTGGAGACATCGTAATCCCTTGCAAATTATATCTATCTTAAGTAAACTTTACACACAATAACAATGCCCTTACATTTTACGGGGAAGTCCCGATAATTTACTCCAGCAATTACTTTCCCGGATAGATATAAACCGTTATCTCCTTATTAAAAAGCCGGCTCATTATAAGCTGAAGATTCAGTAAATGCTCGAAAAAGAGCATAAATCGTCTAGCTCTATTCATAAAAGGAGGGCAAAATGTTACATAGCGTAAAAGAACTGGAAGGATTCGACATACTGGCCGCCGACGGAGCGATGGGCAAGGTGTATGAATTTTATTTCAGCGACTCCGACTGGTTTATTCAGTACCTGATCGCCGACATCGGGCATTGGCTATATGGCAAATTTGTTCTGCTCGAACCTCAGGACCTCCTTCAGCCCGATACGGAGAAAAAAATATTCCCCGTAGCCCTTACTAAAGACCAGGTCGGTCAGAGCCCCGACATTTCCACCAAGAAGATCAAAATACACCGCAACGCTTATCTCGTTAATGAATACGGATGGCCGAATTTCTTTGAGACCAGCGAGGGCTTTTATTCAGACGTCATTTCGGAATCTGAACTGAGCAAGGACGGTATAACCCGTCATCCCCGGGAACACTACGATCCCCACTTAAGAAGCACCTGGGAGATTACTGGCTTCAGGCTGCATGCATCTGACGGGGAAATCGGGCACGTGGAAGACCTTTTCTTTGATGACTCAAACTGGAGGATAAGATATCTGTGTGTAAACTTAAGAAACTGGCTCCCGGGAGGAAAGAAAGTCCTTATTCCCGTTCTTCTTGTCTCCAGGGTCGATGCCGAAGGACAATCAATCTATCTCGATATTCAAAGGGAGAAAATCAAACACTGTCCGGAATTCCATTCATCCAGTCTTAAAGACGCCAGATTTAAAGAAGACATAATGAAATATTTCGCCAAGTGATAAGACTTTAAGGGCGGTATTTATTATAAAGGCCGGAAGCAGTCCCGGAATATACTATGAGGGGGGAATTTATAAACCATTTTAACTATGAGGAATCTATGCCGGAAAGATTTTTTATTTCTGAATCGGGGAAGGGAAAAACTGCTGCTGAGAATCAGGGCAAAAAATTTGATTTTGATCTCATCGGAAATGAAACTCATAACTCTCTTCCCGAATGCTTTGTGAATGAACTCAAAATGCTTAAAAGTGTTAAATTCACGCTTTGCACGAATACCGATATTGTACAGACACTCCCTAAATTTGTACAGGCACTCGATACCTTTGAAGACTACCTGAATAAAATAAGCAGAATGTACACGGATACGAAAGCACGGCTTATACAATTTACCTGCAGACTTGCCTCGGCTGTAAATACTTACGGGGTTATGATCGACAACGATGAACTTATTACGGCTTCCCTGGTTAAAGAAGACGACCTGGAAAACCAGACCGATGAGGTCCTCTTTAACAGAAGCAGCAGGATCCTTGAGGATGCAAGAAAATATCTCCAGGCACCGAACCCATTCGGGATTTACCAGGAGATCTTCTCCGAATGCGAAGCTGTAATGAATGACTTCGGCTATGCAGTTGACATGCCGCAAAGCCATAAGAAAGGCAATAATAGCTGGAAGGAGGAACACGACAGGCTTTTTATAAATGCTCACGAATTCTTAAACACTACTCTCGACAGCCTTGTGGATTCCTTAAAGGGAAAATACCCGGGCTTCTACCGCGAATACCGGAAATCCAGAACCGTGGAGAAACCTGCCAAGGATAAACCGCAGGCAGATAGAAAAGCCGAAGAAAGCAGCTACGAAATACCTTATTAAAACTGACTTTACCGGCCAAAAACTTTAAGATATGTATACTTTAGGCTGTGTGAACTTTAAGGTAAAGCTGCCTGAACATTTCCACAAGGTCGTGCTTCTGGTAATGGGCGTTCAGTCCGCTCGGGCTTGGAAGCACCCATAGAGAAGTCTCCCCGACCTTTTCCATCTGCAGACCCAGCGCTGCATCCGGGCGCCTGAAGGCCGTCCGGTATGCGCCCACTCCCAGAATTGCAATGTATTCAGGCTTATACTTAAGTATTTTTTCCCCGAGCCGCTTTCCCCCTTCAATATATTCCTCACGGCTTAATTCATCTGCCGCGGCTGTTGCCCTTTCTACCACATTTGTAATGCCGTAACCGTATTGAAGAAGCTCATTTTCTTCAAAAGGGGACAGAAGCCTGCCCGTAAAGCCTGAGAGGTGAAGCACCGGCCAGAAACGGTTGCCCGGGCGCGCAAAGTGATGCCCTACGGCTGCAGTGTAGAGGCCCGGGTTAATGCCGCAGAAAAGCACCTTAAGACCGGGGGCAATAATATCGGGCACTTTTTTATTTGCTGCAGCCTGCACCTCTTCCTTAGTCGGCCTATGAAATATCTCTTTAGACATGGTTTATCTCTTTTTGAAATGGATATAAGGCAGCGCAGGAAGCGAGGATTACTTCGGGTTGATTTTGAGCATTTTACTATCCGGCGTGTAGCTTACTATTTCCGGATTTTCCAGGTTAATAAGAGCCTGAACGAATTTCTTGATCCTTTCAATCGATTCGTTTATAATGAAGAAATCCTCGTCGGGCTTTTTCATTTTTGAGGCCTCCATTTCAGTCTCAAGACTCTTAAGCGACATGATAAGGCTGCTTAAGGGGTTATTTATCTGATGGCCTATTGTGCAGGCCATTTCAACCAGGGCCTTATTGTGCTCAATGCTCTTAAGTTCATTCTGCAGGTTATGAATTCTGATTCCGGAGCGTATCCGGGCCAAAAGCTCCTGGTTTTCAATCGGTTTTACCAGAAAGTCGTCAGCCCCTATATCCAGGCCCGTCACCCTGTCCTTCAGTGATGCCCTGGCAGTAAGCAAAATGAAGTAAATAAGCTTATATTTGTCGTTTTTCTTGATAATATTGCAAAGCTCAATGCCGTCCATAACGGGCATAGTCCAGTCGGCCACAACAACCTTCGGCATATAGCTGTCCAGAAGCTGGAGGGCTTCCTGCCCGTTGTTGGCAGTTTTCACCTCATAGTTATTCTTGCTTAAGAGGCGTTCGAGAATAAAGCGGGTATCCTCTTCGTCTTCAACTATTAGTATCTTATCCTTATCCATCTAATTCACTATCATTTTATTAACTTTGTTCAACAAATCATTATAATCTATGATCGGTTTTACAATATAATCATCTGCAAGACTCTCTTCAAAGTAGTTATTTGGCCCGACATTTTTTTGGTATGCCGTCACCAGAAGTATGGGAATAGATGAAAACTGCTCATTTTGTTTGATAAAACGGGAAAGTATCACCCCGTCGACCTTATCGCCGTTCATATAGGTATTCTTGAGGTTAATATCCATTATAATGAGGCCGACGTTATCTTCTTTGATCTTTTCAATTAAAAGATCGCCGTCTTCTAAAGTTGTGGTCTTATACTTAGTTTTGGAGAAAAGGTACTTGTAGAATTCCTGTGTAAACGGGTCGTCCTCAACAATAATAATATTCTTTTCCATTTTATTTTCCTGAATATTTAACTATGATGCTAATTCTTCGGTTAGTGACGTCAAGCGGGTTTTCCTTGTTTCTGAGGCGTTTGTCTGCATAGCCGCGCACCTCGTCTATCTGATCCTGCTTTACACCCGCGGCCGTCAGGGCGCGCCTGGCCGAATTGGCCCTCTCGGCGCTCAGTTCAAAATTTGTATATCCTACGCCGTTCCCGCTGTAGGGACGTGAATCGGTATGCCCTTCAATGACTATTTTGTTAGGGAGCTTGGCGATCTCAGCCCCGATTTTCTGGATGATTGAAAGCGCTTTCGGCTTCAGCTCAGCCGTGCCTATCTCAAAGAAGATGTCGTTGAAGGATTCCATGATCTCAATTCTCATCCCTTCATCAACAAATTCAATTTTCACCTGGTTGATAAGGTCCTTGAATTCAGGGCTCTGCGCCATTTCATTATAAAGTGCCTGCCCCATGCGGGTCAGCTTTTCCTTTTCCAATTCCTTGGCCGACATTTCAGACTGTAGATTCATGCTCACCGGTGAGGGACCCTTGCCGTCTAAGATAAACTTTCCCTTCTTCGAACTGAAGCCTACCGGGTCCTTGAAGTAGCTTGAAACCGACTGCTTTACCTCCTCGCTCTGCCCCAGTATCCAGAGGACTATAAAGAGTGCCATCATGGCCGTCACGAAATCCGCATAGGCTACCTTCCAGGCTCCGCCGTGGTGGCCTCCATGGGATTTCTTCTTCTTCTGGATTATTACGGGACCCTGCCCCTCTTCAAGTCCCATATGCTATTCTTTTTTTCCTCTGATGTAGTTTTCGAGTTCTGAAAATGACGGGCGTTCATCGGTAAAGATGGTTCTGCGTGCAATTTCAACTGCAATGATCGGCGGGTTGCCCTTTGCATAGGCCACTATACAGGCCTTGATTGTTTCAAGGTATCTTATTTTATGTTCAAGGTTGTGCTCTATATTGGAAGCCAAAGGGCCTATAAAGCCGTATGACATCAGTACGCCAAGGAATGTGCCCACCAAAGCCGAGGCAACGTGGTGGCCTACTGTTTCGGCACCCTCGCTGATGGCGCCCATGGTAACAATAATTCCAAGCACTGCAGCCACAATCCCCAGACCCGGCAGAGCATCGCCTGTCTTGCTTAAGACGCCTGCAACGGGTTTTTCTTCCATTTCAAAGGTTTCAATTTCGGTATCGAGCAGAGCTTCAATCTCATGCGGAGGAACGCCGCCAGAGAGCATAACCTTCATTGTGTCGCAGAAGTAGCTCTTGGCAAACTTGTCGTTGATGAATCTCTTGTTGCGCGAAAGAATATCGCTTTCTTCCGGCTTTTCGATGTGCTTTTCAATTGCTATAAGGCCGTCGCGCTGTGCAACCAGAAAAAGGTCGTTAAAACTCTTCAGAAGCTCCAGATAATCTTCCTTGCTGTATCCCTTAAAGCTGATTGCGGCAGGAATGGCAGCAACAATTTTCTTTATGAGTCCCAATGGGGCAGTAATAAGAACGCTGCCCAGTGCAGCTCCGCCTATAACCAGAAATTCAGCAGGCTGAATTAGAAGCGGAATCTGTCCTCCCGCTACAGTAAAACCTACCAGAACGGCAGCAAGTACTACAACAATACCGATAATAACGAACATTATTTTTTATCCTGAGTCATGTTGGTGTTTTCAATTTCTTTTACCATGGAGAAAATCTGACCGCATTTGAGCTTTATCATCGACCAGTCGAAATCCCCCTGGGCAAGCTTGTCTTCCACTTCTCCGCTTAGGGCCGTAAGTGCCTGATAGCCTATTGTACCCCCGTTTCCCCTGATCTCGTGGACCACCATCTTCAGCATTTCTTTGTTCTGGGCATTAAGGGACTCCTCGATTCTTTTTTTCTTATCGGGAAAGCTGTTGAGGAAAAACTTCACAAGGGTTTTCTGAATATCTGACTTTTCACCCTCCGAAATCATTTTTTTCTTCTTTGATTTTGAAAGAGTTTCGCTGCCGAGTATTTCATTTACATACTTAATAATCATTTCCTTCTGCAGGGGTTTGGAAAGGACCCTTTCAGCCCCGGCCTCAACAGCAGCAAGAACATTGCGCCTGTCGGTATTTGCACTGATGACAATAATCGGAATGTGTCTTAAGTTATCGAGGACCTTAATTACCTGGAGCATCTTAAGCCCGTCGAAGTTGGGCATCATAAGGTCCAGGAATATAAGATTCGGCTTAAATTCTGCAGCTTTCTGCAGCCCTTCCAGCCCGTCGGTGCAGGTAAGCACCTCGAGGTTATAATCCTCAAAGAATGACTTCAGTGCATGGCGTATCACATCCGAATCATCTACAACAAGTATTCTTATTCTGTCTGTCTGTTGTTCCATTACTTTTTAATTTTATTTACTTTAAGTTTCGTCAGGTCCACCTGCGGCAGCTTTTCTTTGCTCTTCTGCGATGCTTCGATTGTATTGTCGCGCACCTTCTGGTAAACCTCTCCGCGCAGAATCTTAACCTCCGGGGGGGCTTCGATTCCGATTTTCACCTGGTTGTCGGAAAGTGTCACAATTTTAATTACAATATCCCCATTGATCCTGATCTCTTCATTCAATTTTCTGGTTAATATTAGCATTGCTCACCCGCCTAATTTTCTTTGAACAGAATATAATCAATAGGAAGCTCATCTTCATCTAAAATCTTCTGAAATCCGCTTTTTTCCTCCTGGTTTATGTAGACCGGGGCTTTCAGGTTCACCGTAATTTTAAGCGGATCGGGGTCGAGTTTTACAATTCCGAAGGCTTCAAATCCCTCCTGATGCGGATAATCCTCCATGAGGACCCTGGTCGAAAAGAGTGGAAAGACCAGCTCAGGTTCATCAATTGAAGTAAGCCACAAGAACAGGTCCGACCCGGAATTGATCAAAAGATATTTTTTATAGTTCTCAAATCCAAGGATTCCATCCTTGAATTGGATAGTCATAGATTCGTCAAACTCAATTTCACCGAATTGATTGGTATTGATTTTCATAGTCTTGCTTTATTTGTTTAATATTACAATATCTACACGCCTGTTGCTGCGCCTGCCCTCCGGGGTGGCGTTTGTTGTTACAGGGCGGTATTCGGAATATCCCACAATAGAGACCTTGCCGGGTAAAAGGCCTTCGGTGTTTATAAGGTAATATGCCGTATTTAAGGCCCTGCTTACTGAAAGGTGCCAGTTTGAAGGATATGAGGGGGAACTGATCGGAACGTTATCCGTATGTCCTTCAACCCTGATATCATTCGGCAGATTCGTTAAGAGCATTGAAATTTTCTTTAGAATCGTACGCGAACTGTCCGAAAGCTCCGCAGTACCCGAAGGGAAGAGTATATCATCCAGTATATGGATTGTTATTCCCCTTTCGTTCTGCTCCAGGCGGATGGAGTTGTTTAAGTTATTTTCATCCACCACATCCTGCAGTTTGTCTTTCAGGCTCTTCTCTGTACCTGCAGGCCCTTTCATGCTGAAATCTGTATTTTCCACCAGAGCCTGATCGCTCCTGAGGCCGAAAGCGCTTCCGACGGCCTTCATAAGTTTCTGATATTTCTGAGTATCTATATTGGAAATAGCATAAAGAATTATAAACAGCCCCAGCAGAAGCGTAATCAGATCGGCGTAAGTTATAAGATAGCGGTCCTTATCGCCTTCTTCCTGAAACAGGGATTCTCCTTCTTCTAGGAGGCGAGGATTTTTTCCTGTTCCTTTTGCGGGAGCATGCTTATAAGACGGGCTTTCACCACCGAGGGGATGTCTCCACTCTGAAGAGCCAGAACCCCCTCCAACGATATCTCCATCATATGTTTTTCTTCTAAATGACATTGTTTTAATTTATCACCAATTGGTAACCAGATAAGGTTTGCACTAAAGACCCCCCATAATGTTGCAATGAATGCCGAGGCAATATTGTGAATGAGACTGTTGGGATCGCCGCCTGCCTCGGCAAGCGTCATCACCAGTCCCATTACAGTGCCCAGAATACCCATCGTGGGAGCGTAGCCTCCCATTTTTGTAAAAATAAAGATATTGGAAAGATGACGCTCCTGCATGGCTTTAATTTCGGCGTATGCAATGTTCTGCAGGCTCTCCGAATCTGTGCCGTCTACAAGCAGGCGTATCATTTTCTTAGGGTAAGGGGACTCTAACTTCTCGAGCTGCTGTTCCAGCGCAAGGAGCCCCTCTTTTCTGGCTAAAATTGAGAACTCTATAAATGTAAAAATAAGCCCTGTTACATCGTGCTCAGGAGGGAAGTAAGCCAGCTTCGAAAGTGAAAATATCTTTTTGAACCTGTCAAATCCGAAGCCTATTATCACGGCGGCAAACGTTCCTCCGAAGACAATCACCAAAGGAGGCAGAAGAAAAAGCGCCTTCATGGAGCCGCCTTCAATTAAGAAAGCTCCAAAAATTGAGAATACCCCGAGTATCAGTCCGTTTATTCCGCCCAGTTTTTTCAGCATTACATGTAATCCAGAAGAGACTTGGGTAAGATCATTGATGACATTTTATATGAAAGCTCCAGGTAGTACTGCCTGTTCTGCAGATCCATTACAGAGGCTGCTACGTCAACGTCCTTTTCCTTTGAGAGAAGACCTTTTAACTCCAACTGCTGATTATCCAGAAGTTCGTGCGTTGAGTCGAGGCGGTTTATTATGTTACCCGCAGTCGTAAGCTGACCGGCCAGGTTTTCCTGAAAGGTTTTTACCAGTGCCACATCGCTGTCAGAGGGTCTCTGCCCCCCTTCAAGATCGCCTTTAATGCGCAGGAGTGTATTAAAAATATCCGTATTTGTTCCCACGGGATCACCCGGCTTGGGCACAGCCCCAAAAAGGTCATTTCCCGGAATGTTTACCGTCTGATCGATATACTTGCTGATTCTTACGACCTGTTTGCCGTCTGTAAGCGGCACATTCTGCTCAACCCTGCTGCCGTTAAGGCTGTATGGTTTGCCTGAAAAATCGGTTCCGCTGAAGAGATACTTCCCCCCGAACTGGCTGTTGGCCAGATCGAGCAGGGAACTGATCGTCATGTCAAGCTGCTTTGCATAGGACGGGTAATTTGAAACATTCACAGGGTTACTGGCGTCAGTAAAAAGAACAAGCGAATCCTGAATCTCATTCTGCATTCCCTCCAGGGTCGAAGCAGTGGTCTGTATGAATGACTGGCTGTCTTCAATATTTTTTGTATAAGTATCCCCTGCCTGAAGCTGTTCCTGCAGACGCAGAACCCTCGAGATTCCGCTCGGAGAGTCAGAAGGCTTGTTGATCTTTGAACCCGAAGCAATATGCTCCTGAATCTGTTCTACCTGCTCCTTGTTACTGTTGAGGGATGCCAGATAGTTTGCTGAGAGTATTGAATCTGAAATTCTCATCTTTATTACACCATTTGTATTAATGTCTGAAGCATTTCATCGGCTACCTTGATCAGCTTTGCCGAGGCGTCGTACGACTTCTGGAATTTAATGACGTTTGTCATCTCCTCGTCAATTGAAACTCCGGAATAGGATGACTTCTGGTTATTCAGCTGATCGAGTACAAGCTGATTCGACTCGGAGCTCTGCTCGTTTAGTTTCTTTTCTGTGCCTATACTGCTGATGAAGGAGTTGTAGTATTCGCTGACTGTTTTTCCGTCCAAAGCCGGCAGCTTCTGATCTGCAAGCTTTGCAATTGCAATTGCATTACCTGAATTGCCGTCATTTCCCGAAACTGCCGAAGCTGCAATGGCATTTGTGTCATGGTTGAAGCTTAAGACGCCTTCAGAATATCCTGTAAAGAAGTCGCCCTGCGGGCTGCCATTGAGTCCATAACCCGTTCTGTGCACACTGTTAACAGAGTCCATTATGTTCTGAGCCACAGCATTAATGCTGTCCTGGTATCCGGCAAGCTGATTATTGTAGAGATCCATGCTCGCATAGATTTCCCCCCCTGTAAGCTGTGCCGTTGAGCTGCCGTCATTAGTCGTCAGTGAAAGTTTTCCGTTTGTATTGCTTGCCTTAAACTTTGTTGCGCTGTATTCATCCACGGCAAAAATGCCGCCGATGGAGATGCTGACCGAGCCCTGGTCATCTGTATGTACATTAATATTAACCAGCTTGCTGAGCGAGTCTATCTGCTTGTCGCGCCTGTCATAAAGATCATTAACCGACTGGTTTGTAACTTTTGCTGATTTTATCTGGCGGTTTAAGTCCTGGATCTGCTGAATTGTAGAGTTGACTTCATCCACTTTTTCATTTACCTGTCCGTTCAGGTCGCTTCTTAAGAGCCCCAGCCCGTCATAGATTCCTTTAACTTTATTACTGAGCTGATCGGCCGACTGAATGACACTATTCCTTAACGGGGTCGAATTCGGCGTAGAGGCCAGCTGATCCCAGGAATTGTAAAAAGAAGTAATTAAATTTGAAAGTCCCAGATCCGAAGGTTCAGAAAAAAGGCTTTCAACCTGCCCCAGCGTCTGCGAGCGCTTGTCGACGTCTGAAAACTTCTGGTTATAGGTTCTTAACTGAATGTCTGTCAGGTTATCCTTAATTCTGGAAATGTCATCAATTTTGACGCCTGCTCCCACTT
The DNA here is from genome assembly GCA_036261625.1 of Ignavibacteriales bacterium. Lineage (GTDB taxonomy): Bacteria > Bacteroidota > Ignavibacteria > Ignavibacteriales > SURF-24 > JAAXKN01. The sequence goes on from DATAKL010000015.1 coordinate 13,322, forward strand.
CGCCGTTTGTAGATCCCTCAGAACGTTCGCTTCCGAAGACGACCCTCTGGCGAGCATAGTCGGGATTATTTGCGTTTGCCACGTTATGCGAGGTAACGTCGAGAGCTCTCTGGTAAACCCCGAGGCTGCGGCTTGAGATGTCAAATATTCTTGAAAGACCCATTTTCTTCAGCTTTTATTGTAATTAAACTTTTTTATCCAGTAATGATCTTCTGGCGTTCAGTATATGGCTAACTGTTTCTTTTATAAACGCCCTGGAATTCTCGATGAGAAACTTGTTCTGCTGATTTACCATGGAGACACGTGTAATCAGCTCCTTAAGCTCTTTTTCCGTTACTGCAATCTGCTTTTTCGATTTTATATCCAGCAGATCTTTTGTATGTTCAATGAACTCGGAAAGCTTATATGTCTTGTTTGAGATCGAATGTTTCTGATATATCTCCGTAAGGATCTTAATTCTTCCTTTTTCTCCATCAGCCACAGAGGACAAGGCTCTTTCTTCCTTTAAGATTGAATCCTCAAGACCTGCGTAATCGAATTTTACTAATGCCTTCTGCTTCAAAAGTGCAGCGTCAAGCAGCTGGCTCAGATTGTTTTTCTGATTCACCAGGCTTGTTGTTAGATCTTTAATTTCCATTTTTATCCGTTTAGATGCTTTAGATACCCCAAAACCCGGGATATATAGTTTCTTGTCTCATTAAAGGGGGGAACCCCGTTATACTTTTCAACATTTCCGGGGCCTGCATTGTAAGCCGCCAAAGCGAGCTTTAATTCCCCATTATATTGTCGAAGCAACCCGGCCAAATATTTAGTGCCGCCGTAAATATTTTCTTTGGGGTCCCACACATTTTTAACTCCCATGGACTCTGCCGTGGAATCCATCAGCTGCATGAGCCCTTTTGCATTTGTTACCGAACGGGCCTTGAGGTTTCCGGCCGATTCGGCAAGTATAACCGAGCGGATTACGTTGGAATCCACGCCGAAATCTTTGGATGCCTGCTCTATTACATCCTCATAACGGTTTACCCTGTTCATGGAGCTTTCGGAAGGCTTTACCGCAGGATTGGTATTGGCCACTTTTACCGGTATGGGACTATTAGCCGGATTTATATCGCCGGAGGAGATAGTCTCATCCATAGGATCCATCTTAGACGGGCCCTTGGAATGCTTTATAATGGGAAGTCCTGCATCCTTGGGCAGGTCCTCACCGGTCAGTTTCTTATATAATTTTGCCGCAACGCCCAGGCTATTTTCTTTGGAAATTGCCGAAGAAAGCTCATTTTCAAAGAGGCCTTCATACAAGTCGCCTCCATAGCTTTCATCGCCGAAAAGTCCGTTTGTGGTCTTAGTCATCGACTTAAGCATCATTGAAGTAAGCAGGCTTTCAAAATCCCTTGAGGCTTTAGCCAGCTTTTCCTTCTCCTCCGGAGTATACCTGTTGGTTATCTCAGGAGTCTGCCTGATATGTTTTTCTTCATTGGTTATTTTCAGGTCCATGAGTTCCAAAGCCTGTTAATTTAATTACATTATTACCAGTTCTGCAACCAGCGCCCCGGCTTCCTTCAAAGCCTGGAAAATAGCTATGATGTCCCTCGGAGCCACTTTAAGCGAGTTAAGCGCCTGGGCTACTTCCTGAACCGTAGCAGCTCCGCTTAAGGCTACAGCCCTGGTTGAATCTTCCTGCTGATAGGGGACAAGATTGTTAAAGAATATGGTCGAACCTTGTGAAAACGCCCCCGGCTGCGAAATAACCGGATAAGAGCGGATATTAATGCTCAGGTTTCCGTGTGAAATTGTAACGGGAAGTATTTTAACGTTGCTTCCGGCAACCACAGTTCCGGTTCTTTCATTTAAGACAACTCTGGCTGCCACGTCGCTCTGCACGGGAATTGCCTCAAGCTCGGCCAGAAAGGAGGCCATATTGTTCTGCTTGTCGGAAGGCACTTTAACCGTAATTTCAGCGGCATCCAAAGCCTTTGCGGCATCGTTGCCCAGTTTTGCATTAATTGCCGTGACCACATTGTTTGAAGTTGTAAAGTCGGGATCCCTCAGCATTATGCTAACAGTCTGAGTGTTGGCGCTGTTAAGGTTTACGGCTCTTTCCAGTATGCCTCCGCGGGGAATTCTGCCTGTTAAGGTAAAGTTCTTTGCAATTCTTCCGCCCGAGGGCGTTGTAATGTCGTACCCGCCCACTGATATCGGGCCCTGCGCGAAAGCGTATACGTTTCCATCCAGAGCAGACAGGGGCGTCATGAGGAGTACTCCCCCCTGGAGACTCGTAGCGTCTCCCATTGAGGCTACAGTCACGTCAAATTCAGCCTTTTCCTTCAGGGAGCTGTTCAGCTTAGCCGTAACCATAACGGCAGCCACGTTCCTGGTCTTCATATCTGTCTGCGGCACCGTAATTCCGAATCTTTTCAGCATACTTGAAACCGACTGAATGGTGAAAGCCGAGCGGTAGGTGTCGCCCGAGCCCGGAAGTCCCACAACGAGGCCGTAGCCGAGGATCTGCTCAGAACCGGTGCCCTTGAAGTAGGCAATGTCCTTAATTCTCTGCGCCCGGAGCTGTGAGACGGCAATAAGCAGCACAAGTACGATTAAACTTTTAACTTTCATTTTATTCCCAAATGAATTTTTTCATTAGAATATCCAGTGGAAGAACTTTGTAATCCAGCCCGGCTTCTGGTTGTCGCTGATAAGGCCGTTTCCCTCAAATGTAATTACCGCCTCAGAAATGTTGTACGAAAGCACCGAGTTATCCGACATAATGTCAGAGCCCCTGACTATTCCTTTGATTGTAATGAGCTGTTCCTCGCCGTTAATGACAATTTTGCGGCTTCCTTTGATAAACAGGTTGCCGTTAGACAATACTGAATCAATTGTTGCGCTGATCTTGGTTTTGATAAGTCCTGTGGTTTTGGTAGAGCCCGAGCCGCTGAAGTCGCTTTTAGTCCCGAGGCCCAGCTTCACCTCAGGCAGAGACTTTGTTCCCGCAGAGGCACTGGCGTCCAGGCTGATATTATCGCTTCTTCCTGTCTGCGTCTCGGCATTGTTTGAAGCCTGGCTCGATTCGACAACAATTATAGTAACTGCGTCGCCTACCTTGTTGGCCTTCTGGTCGGCAAAGAGTGAATAGTAGGAGTTCTGTCTCATGTCCTGTGCATAGGTTATGGCACAAAGACTTAATGTTGCACACAGCAGCTGAAATAAACGCTTCATAATTTTACTCGATAATATTTACACTATATTGATCAATAACTCTTGCGCGGAATATTTTTTTCTCAGGAGTCATAATCCTGATTACTTCTCCGGGACTGCCGTCCTGACGGGCCTCAGCATCCATGGAGATTTCAACGTTTCCTTTAATCATAACAGCCGCCACCCTGTCACCCCGCTTAATGAGCGGAATTGCCTGAAGCTTCTCCTCGGTCAGGACTTCGCCCTGTCTTATCATGAGTCTTGCTCTACAGCCCTTCAGGGCTTCCACCCGGCTAACGGGCATTCCCCTTAAGGATGCCTCGTCAACGGTTTTCAATTCAAAATCCTCAGCCCTCAGATCCGTCCCCGGTTTAACCTGATTTTTTGCAACGAGGAGTTTCCTGTAAAGGCTTATTTTCAGGCTTACAAAAGAACGGGATGTCTGATTACCCTTATTCGTCAGTATAACCGGAATGAATGCCTGGCTGCCGGTTATTTTCAAATCTTTTGAAGCATCAACTTTTATTGTTCCGCCTGCTTCCTGCATAGGCTTTGAAGAAATTTCAAAACTGATTTTTTCATAGCCCGTAAGTTTACCCATCAGGTACTTTTCAATTTCCTTCTTCAGCCCCCCGGCGCTCTGAAAAGAGAATACTAAAGAAAACAGCAGGCATAGTGTCTTCATTTTTATACCTGAAAAGTCAGCTTAGCGCTTAAGGTTATTTGCCATTGTCATCATATCCTCAACCGTCTTTACGGTCTTGGAATTTATTTCGTATGCTCTCTGAGCCGTAATCATTGATATCATTTCCTCCACGATATCGACGTTGGAGGCTTCGAGGTATCCCTGGTTCAGCTCTCCGAATCCTTCCTGTCCGGGTGTTCCTGTAAGAGGGGTTCCGGAGGCCGGGGTTTCCACATAAAGGTTATCGCCAACGGGAAGAAGGCCGCCCGGGTTCATAAATTTGATGAGCTCAAGGTTTCCTAGAGTAACCGTATTTCCGGAGATGTCCCTGGCCTCAACTGTGCCGTCTTTTGCTATCGTAACGCTGGAGATATCCTCATTAAGTGTAATACCCGGCTCCAGTGTGTATCCGTTTGCAGTAACCAGTGTGCCGTTTGAGGAAACTTTCAGTGAGCCGTCGCGCGTGTAGGCAAAAGTGCCGTCAGGTTTTCTTACCTGCAGAAAGCCGTCTCCCTGAATTGCCACGTCGAGCGGATTGCCGGTGGGGGTCAGGTCTCCCTGTGAAAAAAGTTTTTGTGTTGATGCGGGCTGAACGCCGTTACCCACCTGTATCTGAACGCTGGTCTTTTCATTCATCGCCTGGGTCCCGGTAAACTGGGGGTTAATTGAAACCTCCTGGTACATCATATCCTTAAATTCAGCCTTATTTTTCTTAAAGCCCGTCGTATTGATGTTGGCAATGTTGTTGGAAATGGTTTCTATATTAACCTGCTGTGCAAACATGCCCGTGGCTGCTGTTCTAAGTGCTCTTGTTGACATATTCAGATCTCCTTTTTTGTTAGACTTTTCCGATTTCAGTTGCCTTGCCGAGGGATTCATCCAGGTAGTTCATCATCTTCTGTGCAGTTTCAAAGTCTTTCCCAAGCTCTATCATCGACTGCATTTCGATTATAGGGTTTGTATTGGATTCTTCCAGGTATCCCTGCTGTATTTCATAAGTGCCTTCCCCGGCCTCCGGGGCACGCCCTTCGGTATCGGCAAAATTAAGCCCGTTTTGTCTCATCATTTTTGAGGGATCACCGAGTCTTGATATTAAGAGTTCATCCACAACGTTTTCGCCTATTTTTATCTCGCCGTTTTTCGTAATGGTAATACTCTGCTGCTGTTCAAATGAATAGTCGTTAAGGTCTATTTCACCGCTTTTACCCATTACCTTCTGCCCCTCTTCGTTGACTAAGAATCCATCGTCTGAAATCCTGAAGCGGCCGTTGCGTGTATATTCAAGCCCCCCGCGCTCATTTTGTACAGTGAAGTATCCCTGGCCCGAGACTGCAAGATCCAGAGGGTTTGAAGTCTGAATGAGGTTTCCCTGCGCAAGATCTGTCAGCTGCTTTACCGGAGCATCAGCAATCCTGGTCATGATTTCTACAAAAGGCAGTTCGCGCTTGAATCCCGTGGTATTAATATTGGCCAGGTTATTGGCCACAATCTGCATGTTTTTTTCCTTGTAGCCCAGATTTTGTGCAATAAAGTACATCCCTTTTATCATAAGCCGCCTCTGATGTTTTTCCTGTTAATTTTATATACATAAGCCAGTACTTCAGCCACCGCCTGGTAGAGTTTTGCAGGCACTTCCTGCCCAACCTCCAGACGGTAAAGAGAGTCGAAAAGAACGGGATCTTCCTCTATCATAATCCTGTTCTCCTTTGCAATTTCTACTATTCTCTCTGCCAGCTCCCCCTGCCCTTTGGCAATTACCCTGGGAGCCGAGTCCTGCTTGCTGTCGTAGCCCAAAGCCACGGCGCCATGCCTGTATTTAGACCTATACTCTGACATTTATCTGCCGCATGCCCGTGTTTGAAACTGCCTCACGCCCTGAGACTTCACCAAAGCTCAGGCGCGGCAGAAGGTTCAGTCTTCCAAGCGCATCTAAAAGATCCTGTTTGCCATCCTCAAGCTCTTCTGCCGTTTCATCCTTTGCGCTGAAAGTGGCACTGAAATTCTGCCCGGAAAGAAATCCGCTCATGGTAATTTTCCCTAGTGAACGGGGATTCATCTCAAGCTTTATCCTGTGGAAATTCTGGGACTGTTCCTTTGTGTCACTTTCAAGACGGAACTCCACGAGCTCAAGGTCTCCTTCAGATTTAACAATTATAAAACCCGGATAAATGCCGGTCTTTTCATGGCATGCCCTCAGCATGTTATATCTTAGAAGAGCTTCTTTAAGAATAAATATCTCCCTCTTCAGGCTGTCGCCTCCGGAGGGTGCCTCCACCTCTGCAAAGGGCTTTAAGACTTCCTCCAGGCGAACTGAAATCTTCTCCTTTAATTCCATTGCGCTTGGAGATCCCTCCTCCGGAATTTCCATTACGAGAGCCCTGTTGATCTGTGAAACTGCTTCATCGCCAAGGCCCATTGTGTTAAGTCTTTTAACCGAGTTAAAGACCTCGCCGGCCAGCGTACTAACAGGATACTCGAACATCCTGGCAAAGGATTTCTTTAAGCGTGAGCCCCCTGCTTCATCCATGTGGAGCATCTGTATAAAGAGACTTAACTGCTCATCGTCGAGCTTAATGTTCTCTTTTTCCAGGAGGTCAATTATCTTCTTCAGCTTCGATTTAACAAGAGGCTTGTCTTCCTTTAAGAATGCCTTCACCACCTTCAGAGAAACTTCACTTTCGGAGAGGCCAAGTTTTGAAAGAACCAGCGCAATGTTGCTCCCGGAGAGCATCTTTGCCGTAAATATATTATCGAGCGAAAGAGTAAAAGGATTTAACCCGATTACCTTTGCAATGAGCGTTTCCCCGATGTTTATGCTTATGGGCAGTTTCGACTGAAAAACGTTTCCTTCTATTAAAAGCTTGTAGCTGCCGCCCTGGGGCTTATCAAGAACAGAAACTTCCACCAGGGAATTTTCCGCCGGCAGAAGTTTAGGCAATGCTTCAGCATCTGAGGGCCTGATGCTGCTTAACTGAATTCCGGTTATATTTATAACCTGCGGAATCATTCATGGGCCTTTTCAAGCATCCTTATCCTTGAGGCCAGCATGAGCTCTCCAGGAGAAACTGAAAGCTTCTTTGCATGCTTAAGTAAAAGAGCTTCATCACCTGTGCCTAAGACCGGATCGGTCTGAAGCCTTTTCCTGACCTCATCTGTCTGCCCCTGGGGGCGGCGCCTGAACCTGGCCTCGCTTCTGAGCTTTGAGATGTTTTTCTTGAACTTTGCTTTTTCAGCCATTCCGATCTTAAGCTTTCTTCTTCTCCAGAAAACAAAAAGCGCCGCTAAGAGCGAGAGGTCCATGAGTATGAAAACTTTTAAGAAAAGTCCGCCGCCCGTAAAGCCTGCTTCCTTTTCAACTTTCGCAGTCTGAGGCGTATGGGTTTTATTTGCAGGTGTCTTATTAATGTCAGTCCGGTCTGCAGCCGGCTGACTGCCCTGAAGGGCAGAGGCTTTATTTTCCAGCTGTGCATTTTCCTGCTTTACGGCCCTGGCTTTAATCTGCTCGATCTGATTCTGAACCATCTGCTTCAGGTTTATTGGGGCGTCCTGACTGCCGTAGGAAATGGAAATACCTGCCAGGACAAGAATAATTACTACCGGACTGAAAAGGGCTTTCATTGAATTTTCTTTCTCCTCAGGGGAAACTTCATTAGTATTACAGAACTGTTTTTCTGGAACGATTCAATACTGAATGTGCCTTCGTGAATTCTCATTATATTATCTATAATCTTGAAATTCAGATCGGGAGACTGCATGAGTGTTTCCCTGCTTTTTGAGCTGAAGGAAGTAATCTGTGCAGTGTTGATGACCTTGACTACAATGCTTTCTGAATAATATCTTGTCTGGATTATTATTCCTCCGCCTTTTGCGCTGTTTGCCTTGATAATGCTGATTACATTGCTTAGGAGCTGATATATGTAGCTCGGGTGGCTTATTATGCCCGGAATGTCGTTTTCAAAATCGAGCAGGCACTCTATGTTGGCGTTTTCCAGCGACGACTTGATGAGGCTGTAGTATTCATTTATTATTGCATTCAGGTCGCAAGGATAGACCTTGAGCTTTTCCTCATTCAGGCTGGAAAATTTAACGAGGCGGTTGATGACAAAGTTAATTTTCCTTACCTGTTCCTTTACAATATTGGCTGCCTTCTGGTCCGATTCCTCGCGGCTTAAGAGGTCGGCATAGCTTAAGATAACCTGCAGAGGGGATTTTATGTCCTCAACAATTCCCTCGGTAAGTTCACCTATGGCAGAAAGCCTGAAATCGTTGGAAAGCTTTGCCTGATAGGTCTGCAGCTCGTTGTATGTCTTGTTAAGCTTTTCCTTCAGGAATATCTTATCCATACGCGCAATGCAGCTGTCGAGTATGATCTGCGCGGCGTAGCTTTCCAGTTCATTGAAGTTTTCCTTGGAAAGCGTGGTCAGTATGGCAAGGATTCCACGTGAGTTTTTATCCTCTCTGACAGGGAAAAACAGGTAGTTTAATTTGGGACCCGTAACCGTATAGTTATTAACCTCAGGAATGACGGCAGGCTTGCCGCTTTCAAAGATCCAGTCGAGAATGCCTTCCTTATAGACATTATTAACCATTGCAACAAAGCTTTCATCCTCATCCTGGTCAAAAGGAAAGAGCGTGGAGCGGGTTTCATCGAACAGGAAGAAGTTTGCAAATTTCAGAGGCACGATCCTTTTAAGTGCAAGCTTCAGCGTTCCCGAGACGGCTTGAATACTATCGGCCGAGGAAATCTGCCTTTCCATAGCGATAATATTCTGCACCATATGGTGGTATTTTTCCAGAAGACTTCCCGCTTCTTTATCCGGCTGGTCTGCCAAAGGAGGCAGAACAGGCTTCTCATCGCCACCATCCGAGGAGCGGGATGTAAACTGCAGAGAAGTAAAAAACGGTTCGTAATTATATGTGTTATCTTTAAGAAGTCTCAAACTTTTATCCTCTGGAACTAAATCCTAAGTGCATTAGCTTCCTGAATGAAGAGGTCCTTGTAGCCTCCAATAAACTTATCCAGCTGCGCCTGGTCGCTGAACTTGAGCGCTTCGAGGATTGTCTGGTCAAGCATGTAATCGTCGTCCCAGTAGAAGTGGCCAACGCTCAGCTTATGTGTTGCATAGTCTGCCAGGTGCACAATTGAGGTCAGGAGCTTGTTTTCCTGCGCCAGTGAAGGCGTATGGTGATTAAGTATAGTATCGCATAAGGCAAGGGGCAGATTCCACTTGGCAGCCAGGAAACGTCCGATTTCCTGGTGGCTTAAGCCCAGCGTGTCAAATTCAGCTTCCATGTAGCTGACTTTGCCTGTAGTGACCTTTTCGCAGATAACAATAAAATTCGTGTGGAAATATTTATGAATAACAGGAATCCCGAGGTCGTGTATAAGTCCTGCCACAAAGGCCTCAGAGCCTGAGCGGTAGCCAAGGTCCTCTGCCATTTTCTTCGAGGCCAGGCCTGTCATAATCGAGTGCAGCCAGAAATCCTTCTGGTTCAGGTTCTTGTCTGTCTTATTCTTAAACGACTCGACCATTGAAAGGGCAGTAACGATATTCTTAATATCCTGATAGCCGATAATGAGTATGGCAAAATCTATGGTCGAGACCTTACGGGGGAGCCCGTAAAGGGGAGAATTTGCAATGGATAACACCTTGGAAGCTATACCCTGATCGCGCCCAATTACCTTTGCGAGCTCGGCCGTGGTGGTAGAGGGCTTCTCAAGCAAGCGTGAAATTTCCATCATAATTGTGGGAATAGCCGGCAGATTATAAACGTTTGATAGTACCAGCTCGGTTTTTTCTCTTTTTTCCTGCCTGTTAAATAATTCGATATCCATTGTCTTATTCTGCTGTTTATGTGAAAAATTATTACTTATAACTTAATTGAATCGACCTGACCGAGGAATGCGTCTTTGTAGCGCAGTATGAAGCTTTCCAGGAACTCCTCGTCCCGCAGGTTCAGCGTTGAAATAACAGATTTATCCAGTTCGTAATTTTCATCCCAGTTAAAGTACCCGACGTTGAGTTTTACCGTCATATAGTCGGCCAGGTGGACTATTGCAGCCAGCGCCTGATTCTGCTCGGCCATTGAAGGCGTATGGTGGTAAAGTATTGCATCACTTAAGGACAAGGGCAAGTTCCACTTCTGAGCCAGAAAGTTGCCAATGTGCTGGTGCTCGAGACCAATGGTCTCCTGCTGGGCATTCTTATAGCTCATACTGCCTGAAGAAGCCAGATCCTGAATCCTAAGAAATTCACTGTTGAAGTACTTATGTATTACCGGTATGCCCAGATCGTGCAGGAGTCCTGCCGTAAAGGCCTCTCCTGTAAAATGAAATCCCAGGTCGTCGGCAATTCTCTTGGCCGCGCTGGCAGTAAGTATTGAATGAGTCCAGTAATTCTTCTGGTTCAGGTTCTTATCGCTTTTATTCTTAAAGGCTTCCATCATTGATAGCGCGATCACAATGTTTTTAATATGATCGAAGCCCAGAATGATAATGGCAAAATCTATGGTCGAGACCCTTCTGGGCAGCCCGTAGAGGGGGCTGTTGGCCACTGTAAGAATCTTCGTAACAAGCGCCTGGTCGCGGCTGATGACCTTAGCAAGTTCAATTGCGCTAGTATTAGGGTTATTTAAAAGTCTGGTAACTTCCATCATTACCAGAGGTATGGAAGGCAGGTTATAGACTTGTGCAAGGGTTGACTTGCTCTTTTCTTTTCTTTTCTGCAGTTCCGGGCTAATTTCAATCATACTGCTTAACGAGCTTGTGTTTGAGTTCCTGAATTATTTTAGAATGAATCTGCGAAACACGTGAGACCGTTATGTTTAAGACCTGAGCAATTTCCTTGTAGTTCAAATTTTCGTAATAGTATAAAGTTAGTACCAGTCTGTCCCTTTCTTCTAATTTCTTAATAGCATTAATCAACAACTCCTTTGCCTCACTTTTGTCCAAAGCCTCATCAGGCAGTTCACCTTCGTTTGGGATCACCTCATAGAGCATATAGCCGTCTTCCTCGTCGTATGAGTTGTTGAGAGAGACGTTTACATATGCCGTATCGCCATCATTACCGTTTGCGCTTCTGGGTTTTATCTGAATTTTCCTGAGTTCGTCTATAATTTTGCCGCGTATGCGCTGTATGGCGTAAGTTTCGAATTTGGTGCCGTATTCAGGATCGAACCTGTCTATAGCTTCGCTTAATCCCTCAATTCCGAACTGAAAATAGTCCCTGTCGTCCACAATATTCAAAGAGATGAACTTTGAATTGTGTATCACATAATGAACCAGATTGGTATAGTTCATCATGATCTGCTTTTTCAGGTCAGAATTATTAGATTGCTTAAACTGTGTCCATAAAAGTGCAGTATTCATATTTTACTGTCCTTTGCCAATGTTATCTGAAAAACTTTTCCTTTTGGAAACGGCCATCTTATTTATCGATCTTACAAAAACCAGATACAGCAGACTGAGCATTATGGTTGAGGCGACAAACAAGACCAGGGAACGGATAAGAATATCCTGGATTGCCAGATTTTTTTGCACAAAAAATATGACTGAAATAAAGAAAACCAATAACCCTATTTGTACGATAATTTTGTTCATTCCGTCTAGTAATTTTTTGCTTAGAAGTGCAAAGAATATACCACCGGAGTTTCTGCTAATTGGGGGAGAAAAGATGCGATTTTGGAAGCTTTTAAGGCTTTTTTTATTTCAGGGATGAGGGCATTTGGTCATTATTAGCCACGTGTTCGATTTTGAAACAGATTCGGGCGGGCCTGCGGCCTGTTAGCTCCGCCCCTGTCTTAATGGTTTTCTGGGCTTGTTCTACTTCCTGTCCAGCCAGCTTAGTATCCCGGAGATGAATGTCAGAGGATGGGGAGGACACCCCGGAATGTAAAGATCTGCCTTGAACTCCTTCAGGAACGAACGGTCAAGTTCTTCAGAATCCTCAAAAATCCCCCCCGAGATGGCACATGCGCCGAAGAGTATTATAATTTTGGGATTCGGAACAGCCTCATAAGTATCATAAAGCGCACTGGACATGGCTTTGGAAATGGGACCTGTAACAACAATGCCGTCGGCATGGCGCGGTGAGGCGACAAATTCAATTCCATAACGCCCCAGGTCAAAATTCACATTTCCCAGGGCATTTAACTCGAGTTCGCAGCCGTTGCAGCCGGCGGCAGAAACCTGCCTTAATTTCAAAGAACGCCCGAAATACTTCCTTATCTTTTCCGATGCAGCCCCGGGAGTTAAGGCGGGAAGTGTGCCGTTAGTAATAAGCCCTTCACGCGTTGAAGATGCCATATGGTATTCTGCCGTGAAAGTAATTCCTCCTTCAGTGGAATTTTCCGTGCACTGAGCGCAGAATGTGCATTTCCCCAAGTCTATTCTTAACGGACCGGGCAGAATTGCACCCGTTGGGCACTTAGCCTGGCATTTTTTTAATTCCTCAGCAGTAAATTTCGACTCATCAATCTGAGGCACACCCCTGAAGATTTCAGGCATCCCGGCATTTTGTAAATCTTTTATTGCCGGCTCACCCTGAGCCAGACGTAACTTTAAGCCTTTGTACATAATAAAATTAAAGTATAATGTTAAAAATTTAGTAAATCCCGCCTACAGGTCGTGCCCTGAATAAGACAGGTCAAAACTCTTGTTGCAAAGAGGGAAGTTCGAGATCCCTTCACCTCTTACTGAGAGGGCCAGACCGTACCAGTTATTGAATGAGGGATCCTTTACCTTATAGGTTTTAATCTTTCCGTCAGGACCTGTCAAAATGGCGTGCATAATTTCGCCGCGCCACCCCTCGGTTAACGATATTACTCCCATATTTTCCTTAAGAGGGTTCATCTGAGAGATAATTTCGCCCTGCGGAATGTCCACAAACCTTTCGAATATAAAGCCCAGCGACTCCTCAATTTCAAGAGAGCGCATCCTGGCGCGCGCAAAAACGTCACCCGTGTCCAGCCTTACGGTCTGCATTGCATGATAGCGGTAGGCTCCGTATGGAAAATCCTGCCTTATATCTGTTTTGAGTCCTGAAGCCCTTGCTGCAGGTCCCACCATTCCTATGTCACTTGCCCATTTATAGTGAACTTTTCCGGTTCCCTCAAGGCGCGACATAACAGAAGTGGAGCTGAACATAAAATCGTTTATGTCATTTACGTCCTTCTGCACCTCAAGGAGGTTTTCCGTTATTTTCTTTACGGCACCATCTGTAAGGTCGTACATAACGCCTCCGGGCCTTACAAGGCCGCGCCCGAACCTGGAGCCTGAGATTAAAAGAAGGCTGTTGATTACAAGCGTTCTCAGCCTGCCGTATGAAGAGGCCCCGATTGCAAAACCCACGTCATTTGCGATGCCGGAAAGGCCGGATAAGTGCATGGCAATTCTTTCGAGTTCCTCGGCAATGGAGCGTATTACGCTTGCTCTTAAGGAAACGCCTGTTTTTGAAAGGGCCTCCATGGCAAGGGAGTATGCCATACTGTGCCCCAGGACAGTATCCCCCGCAATCGATTCAACAAGTATCGGGCGCTTACTGTCATCCTCAGTCAGAAGAAGTTTCTCTAAGCCTCTATGCTGAAAGCCCAAATTTATCTCCAGGTGGTAGACAGTCTCTCCATGGCACTGGAAACGGAAATGCCCCGGCTCAATTACTCCCGCGTGAACGGGCCCTACTGCAACCTCATGCACCTCATCGCCTTCCATTCTGTAGAACTCGTAGGGAATATTCCCTAAAACTGTGTTCTGCTTCCTTACTGGACGGAGCCACGGATGGCCTTCCGGAACAATGAGAGAATTTTCTGCCAGCTCGCATTCAAAATAGTTCGTATTTGGAAATTCATCTGCAAAGGTATGAAAGCGTTCACTCCCTTTGGGAAAAACACATTTAACGAGATATATCTGTGAAGTTTCATTATTTCCAAAAACGGCAAGCACTTTTTTATTTTCACTTGTCCTGTCAACCTCAAAAAGCCCCATCATGCGGCTTCCCTCGCTTAAGATCAGCCTTACCTCACTTTCAAATTCTGATACAGGAAGTTCAGGAATAGAAGACAACTCAAAAGCTCTCTGGTTCTGTACTGTCAAAGGTTTCATCTATTGAGTTCTCCTGCAATCTGATTTATAACACCCGTCACCGTGTCAGGCATGAAAAGGCCTGCCGCGGCCAGAAGCACTAAAAGAGCCAGTGCCGTAAAGTGTGTAATGTTGAACTTTTCATTTACTTCCTCAATCCCTTCAGATTCCCTTTCACTTTTCCCGTATAAAATTGCAAACGTCTGGCGGCTCATGCCGATAAAGATGAATAAAAGTACAAACAAAACGACGCCTAAGAGAATGAAACGTTCCTGCTCAACAAGCCCGCGGAATATCATAAGCTCGCTGAAGAAAAGCCCGAAGGGGGGCATTGCAATTACTGCCAGAAAAGCCGTCATAAATAAAATACCGGTCCACTTCATGTTTTTCAGTACACCTCTGACATCCCCCGACTCACGGCTCTTATAACGGCGGTGAACGTTGCCTGCCATTAAGAACATTGCCGTTTTATTAAGGGAGTTATAGATCATATGAAGCATTGATCCAATAAGGGCAGCGCCGCCGATACCGGCACCCAGCACAATAAGTCCTATATGCTCGACGCTTGAATAAGCAATCATCCTTTTATAGTTCGTTACCCTGAACATAAAGACGAGCGCAACAAGAAGTGAAACGACGCCGCCTGTAATCATGAGCACCTGCGCAAACTGATGGACCGGCGTGCCTGCGGTTATCTGCATGAGGCGGAAGATTCCGATTAGGGCAGTTCCGCTTAAGGATGCCGAGACAAGAGCCGCAACAGGACTTGGCGAGTTGCTTAAGGCATCAACTTCACCCGGATGCATCGGGGCAATTCCGGCTTTTGTGCTTAAGCCCGCAAAAATAAATATAAAGCCTGCCTTGAGCCATACCATATTAAGCCTTGAGGAGCCTTCAATTAAGTCGCTAAGGAAAAGTCCCTTTTCAAAAATGTCCGTCCCGTGAGCCGACAGGGCCAGGAAAAGAATGCCTATAAATGCAAATGCAATACCTACTGAAATAAGGAAAAGATACTTCCACATGGCCTCCAGCGACTCCTTATTGCGGTAGTAGTAGATGAGCGGAGCCACAGTGAGTGTTGTCGATTCCAGGGCCACCCAGTAAAGTCCCAGGTGATTGCTGATTAAGGCCAGCGTGTTTGCAAAGAGGTAAAGGTTCATCATGCTGAAGAAGATCTTCCTCGATTTCTCCGGGCTGTACAAGTCAGGCTGGTTTATAAAGTGCCACGAGTTCAGTACCACCCAGAAGTATACGTGCGAGAGAATGAGGAGGAAGAGCTTCGAGAAAGCATCTATCCTGAACCACTGCGACACAACCGGCTGGGCAAATCCCGTAAAAATCATATACGAGGCGGCAAGATGGATTACCGAAACCAGGAGTGACATCTGGTACTTCAGTTTCTTGTTGCCCGGTATAAAAAACAGTCCCCCGGCTAAAAGCGGAAGGATGAGTATGTAAAATAAAACAAGCATCTTAAAAAAAGTTTAAGGTTTAAGTTAAGGTTAAGAAGAATATTCCAACCTGTTGTTCTTTTAATTTTTTAGTTTGTCCAGCACCGAGACTTCATCGGCGGCCAGGGTCGAAGAAATCTTGTTTATTGCAATTCCCATTAAGAATACCACCACAAATATGTCGAGCAGCATTCCAAGCTCAATTAAAAACGGCATCTCGGAGGCAACGGCAATGCCCAGGAGGAAAATGCCGTTTTCCATTACAAGAAATCCGATCACATGCACGATCAGCTTCTTTCTGAAAATGATTACATAAAGCCCTGTTACAACGCTTGAAAAAGCCGCCGCAAAAGGAACGGGGTCTACTGCCGCATCTTTTGAAATAAGATTGCTGAAAACAAAGACGGCAACCATGGTGAAGACTGTAAGCAGAAGGAAATTGAACTGTTGAATGTTTGATTCAATTGTTGTTTTTATTTCCAGTTCATAAATGATCTTTTTCCTTATATAGCCCGGTATCAGTATTGCCTTTACAATGAGAATCGTCAAAGGAAGCAGAAGTGTAAAAACCGAAAAATGACTGAGCAAAGGGAGCATTACAATAAAGAAAAGGAGTATGCTCTGAAGGACAAACACCTTCAGATAACCCGTTACCCTTGTTGTGGTTGCCAGATACAGCAGACTCAGGCAGAACAGAATATTTAATACGTTTCCCATCTTTTAATTTTATTTCCTGAAGAATGAATAAATCAGAAGATTAAGAATTCCTATGGATGCCGCAAAAAGCAGGTACTGAGGAATACTCTTCATCTTAAAGCGCCCCAGCATGGTTTCAACCCATACAAGGCAGCCTATCAAAAGCATCATAACAGCCAGATAAACCAGAAATCCTACAACGTAATTCTGAGCGTTGAACGGATTAAAGAAGTTCGAGGTAAAAGTTGCATAGATCAGTATTTTCAGATACGCTGAATACTGGTAAAGAAACAGGTCCTGCCCCGAGTTATCGAGTATCATTACTTCGTGAATCATCGTGAGCTCCAGGTGCGTATTCGGGTCATCGACCGGCATGCGCGAGGTTTCTGTTATCATAAGGAAGAAAACCGATATGCTGGCTACAACAATAAAAACCAGGAACGATGGATCCTTAAGCGTAATGGAGTGAAAGATACCGTACATGGAAGTCTGCCCGAATATGAAGGCGAGACTCCCGAGCGTAAAGAAGTAAATCGGTTCGGCAAAGACTGCAAATGTAGCCTCACGGGCCGCCCCCATCCCTTCAAATGAACTCCCAATGTCCATGGCCCCTAAGATCTGGAAGAATCTCGAAAGTCCCAGCAGATAGGCAAACAGTATCAGGTCGCCCGAAAAACTGATGAGCGGCCTTGTAAAGCCTATCGGCAGAATCATGCCGGCAAAAAGAATGCTCACAAAGCTGACTACAGGTGCCAGGCGGCTTAAGAATGAGGCCGAACCGGCATAGATCGTCTCTTTTCTCATAAGGCGCCTTAAGTCGTAGTACGCCTGAAATATGGAAGGACCGATTCTGCCTGTTGAGCGGGCTTTCAGCTTGTTTACAATTCCAATAAACAAGGGCGCCGCCAGTATGAAAATGAGGTAAATAAGTATTTTAGAGATTATTTCCATTATATTATTGTAGTTTAATATTTCCATAAAAAGCCGATTATGCAGTATGCAACAAGCGCCACGAGCATGTATGCAATGTAAACCCTGATGTCGTGACGGTTTAATATTCCTACTCTTTTTAACACACTTACAATTTTTTCATAAACAGGCATCATCAGTTTCTTTTCCGTGTAATCTTCAGAATGCGACTCGAAGCAGGCGCCTCTTACAGGAAATATATCCTGAGGCACCCGGGCGTGTTCTTTTATTAGAAGTATATTTGCCGGAATTGAATTAAGCTCATCTGCATATGAAGAAGCTGTGTACTGCATTCTTGCCGTCAGGTGCTGATAGCCGCATCCCCAGGCTTTCGAGACCCTCACACCGGAGGCTTTTGAAGCACGGTATTTCTTTATTCCGTAGAAAATTCCGGCCATCAAAAACAAAAGCACAAATATCACCATTATTGGGAAAAAGTCGGGAAGCATATAAAAAGACGTCCCCTGGGAGGCTAATCTGAAGCTGTTAAACCTCAGCCCTTCAACCACCCCCGAAACAAGCCTTACTGCGGGCATCGGATAAACGCCAATCAGAATGCAGAGAAGTGCCGGAAGGCCGATTGAAAAATATTCAGCCGCAGAAACCGTAAACTTCTTAAATTCAGTTCTCTGCGTGCCCAGAAACATGATTGAGTTGACCTTGGTAAAGCATGCAACGGCAAGACCTCCCACTAGTGCAAGGCCTACTACAACAAGGAGCATAAAGATTGTATAATAAGGAGCCATGCTTCCCGAATGGAAAAGTCCGTTATAAATAATAAATTCCGAAATAAAGCCGTTAAGGGGCGGTATGCCTGAAATTGCAACCGATCCTATAAGGAAGAAGCCTGTAAGCCAGGGAGCGTAATGCACAATGCCCCCCATCTTTTCAATGTTTCTTGTATGCAGGTTCTGATAAATTATGCCTGAACCTATAAAAAGCTGGCTTTTGAAGATCGCATGGTTCAGCGTGTGGAGCAGGGCGCCCGAAAATCCAAGAATTGCAACTACCTGATTGTTATAGGAGATGCCGAGTATTCCAAGGCCAAGTCCCATTCCTATAATGCCTATATTTTCAATTGAGTGATAGGCCAGGAGTGTCTTTACATCGTGCTGCGCCAGTGCGTACCAGACGCCGAAGATAGCGCTCATGAGGCTGATTAAAAGAACAGCCCAGCCGATTATGGGATCGTTTGGACTTAAGAATTCAATTACCCTGAAAATGCCGTATATGCCGAGCTTTATGATTACGCCCGATAAGAATGCACTAAGGTAAGTAGGTGCAACCGGGTGGGCCTTGGGTAGCCAGAAATGAAAAGGCATAAAGCCAGCCTTCGTGCCGAAGCCTATAAAGCCGAGGGCAAAAAGCACGTAATATAACGCAGTGCCGTCATTTGTAATGTGGAAGTCTGAAAAATTCCACGAACCGGTCTTAGAGTGCAGAATGAGGAAAAAGATATAAAGGACAAAAGTTGCGGCGTGTGTTGCAACAAAGTAAACAAAGCTTCCTTTTTCAACTTCCGGCTTCTCGTTTTCAAATATCATGTTGATATATGAAAGAATTGCCATCAGCTCCCAGAACATGAGAAACAGTACGGCGTGGTTTGCAATGGTCAGCACCTGAAGGGAAATTGTAAGCGTAATAAATGAAAAAACTGAAAGCCTGATGCTTTTTCCCGCCTCAATGTAGGGTTTCTGATAACTCAGACTGTAAACAAGGACAGGTATGCTTAAGAGCTGAACAACGGCAGTAAAGAAAAGCGCCAGCATGTCGAATCTGAGGCTTAAAATCCCCCAGACAGAATTTTCGAAGATGTTAATAATACCCGGGCTTTGAAAGAAAATCATGCCGAGTGTCCCAATGAAGCTGACACTAACTCCTGCAATTGCAGTATAATGGCTTAAGGCAGAATACCTTTTGTCGCTTTTTATTAAAAGCGGCAGTAATGCCCCCAGAAGCTGGATGAGAAGTCCAGATGCAAATAAATTCAAAATCATTTTATTCCTGTTAAACTGTTATGTCCGGTTAGAAGCACACGCTTTAAGAAGTTTTACTTCTCTTAATTTCAAGTTCAGAAACCAGCTTTAAGACCTCACCCGCTGCTTTGCGGTTCTTTAGAGCCAGGCGGAACTCTTCTTTTGAAAGCAGCCAGCTTAAGTGCGCAAGCATGTAAAGGTGCTGCTTTATAGTCTGAGAGACGAGGAGTATAAGCGTATGGACTGCCTCTCCGTCCACAGATTCTATATTCAGCGGTTTTTCGGGAAAGAAAAAGCAGACAAGAGGTTTTTCACGCCCAAGTATAATCGGAATCCTTGGGTGGGGCAGCGAGATACCGTTTCCGATAGCCGTTGACATCATTTTTTCGCGGCTTATAAGGAGTTCGGTAATCACATTGCGGTCAATGTCTTCCCTGAGCCTGAGTGAGCGGACCATCTCTTCGATGTAATTACTTTCGGTAAAGCTGCAGTTCGGGTAGAATGATTCCTCATCCAAGAGTGAACGAAGCCCGTCAAAGCGGAATTCGCTGAAATGCGAAGAATCCGACAGGTTAAGAGGCTTGTTGTTTAGCAGCGCCCATTCGATTATGGCCTGCTTATTGAAACGGACCTTGTCTTGAATTGTTTGGGAAGGGATTAATTTTTTCTTAACTAACTTCTCAACATCTTTTTTTTCAAGCATCAGAAGGTTCGCAACATCCTTTATGCTTAAATCCATTTTTACAATTTTCCAGAACTCAAATCAAACATTCCAAAAATATGCCAGAAAAATTACGCAAAAAAACCGACATGAACAAACAGGTCTTCAGGGCTTATTTTTTTACCTTCCGAACAGGAGCTCCCAGAATGACTTGTGTTTTTTCTGTGTTTTCCACATCTGGTTATATTTTTCCTGCGTTGTAATGCCTACGGGACCCTGGTAGATGCCGCCGTCTTTGAAGCCGTCGTAGACCCTGACGGCAATTACGTTTTCCCCGCTCGTAATGATATTTTTAGGTATATAGTAGCCCCGGAACATTATATAGTCGCGGTTATTGGTGTATTCCTCCGACATGTCCCCGGTGTGCCCGATCTGAATGCCGTTAAAATAGACCTCGTCCTTGTCGTCAATTCTGCCCAGCATTAAAACAAGCTGACGGCCTGAAAGAGCTGATGGAATAAAAACTTTCTTCCTGTACCAGGCAAAGCCGTCGTAATCCTTAAAGCCCTGTAGCTCCCAGAACGACGGGACAATAATTTCAGTCCAGGCGTTATCCTGAAAATTCTTTTCCTTCCATTCAGCGTTGTCGCCTGTGCGGAACTTCCAGTAGCCTTCGAGTGCAACATCTGGCACAATGGGGTAGGAGCGGGCATAAAGGCCTAGCTCTCCCGACATGATACCCCCTCCAAGCTCCGCATCATAGACGCGGATGGAAATAATGTTATCCCCGTTTAACTTCAGAAGGCTTTCCGGTACGCTGTATTTTCTTTCGGCATTATAGGCTGTCTCGTAGTACGGGGGGAATGAGCCTGTTGAGCCCAGAAGCCGCCCGTTAAGGTAAACCTCATCGACGTCGTCAATGAATCCCATATGAAGGGAAATGGATTTCCCTTTTAAGGACATGGGGCAGTAAAAATGTTTTCTATACCAGGCGTAGCCGTCGTAGCCGTGGAAGCCCTGGTCCTCCCATGGACTTGGGGCATTAATCTCTTCCCAGTTCCTGTCGTTAAAGTCCGCCCGCGCCCATTTCTTATCATCCCCGATGGAAAACTTCCATTTCCCTTTCAGGCTGACTGCTTTCCACTCGTTATCCTGACTAAAAGTCTTTTCGGTCATTAGCATCAGGACAGATGCAGCAACTAAGAATAATTTAATTTTTTTCATAGCGGCTTAAAAATATAATATTTCCGGAAACTTTTCAGTTAATTTAATTTTTTCAGACTACCTGATTGCATAATTCAGCGAATCGGGGGAATTAAATTCATTATATATTGCGCCGCACATTTTTCTGACCCTGGGATCAGGGTCCTTTGCCGAGAGGGACTCAATCATCTCCAGGCCTTCAGGGTCGCCTATTCTGAAAAGGGCGAGAGCAATAAGTATTTTAGTTGAAGCATCAGTCTCATTTTTCATTTTTTCCAGAAGCGGCTCTACAGCTTCAGAGACCCTGTAAAGACCTGCAAAATAGATTGAGCTGCGGCTTAAGCCCGCATTGTCCGATTTTATGCCCATTATCAGGTTGCCGGCGGCGTTTCTGTTTATGGCCGATGCTTTAACAGGGATTGAATTTGCCTGAGCAAACGTACCGGCTGAAGTTAAAAGGATCATGAATAAAGCCATGGTTAAAGCAAATAAGCTGCTGCTTTTCATTACACTGCGTTTCAAATTATTGCGTTTCATTTCGGTCCTCCTTTTGGCGATTGATTATTAATTAATCTTTCTTTGTTTAATCTACTAGTTAAGACGGCCTCATGCTGAAACAAGTTGTCACAGTTCGGTAAAGGTTTGTAAAAATTTGTCACGGAGGTAAAGAAATTTTACAGAATTGTATTAGAAGATAAATATAATGATGATTTTCCATTCCTACCCGCGTTAGCGGGTACCTATTTGTAGACGCATTAAAAAGATTCTTTTCTATCCGCTTTAGCGGATACCTATTTGTAGAATCCGCATAAAAAAAGGCCTCGGAACAGCGTAGCTGTTCAATATTTTTCAATAACGGCTTGCATATTGTGCCATTAATTGCAATAATATCATAAACCCTTCCCTAAAATATCCATGAGGTATCTTGCTATGGCAAACACCTATTCCCAGGTCTATATCCATATCGTTCATTCAACATTAGGCCGGGCACCTCTAATCCATCCGGACTTCAAGGATGAGCTCTGCAAGTACATAACAGGAATTGTATCCAGAA
>DATAKL010000066.1:0-44049 GCA_036261625.1 Ignavibacteriales bacterium
AGGAGCAGACTTCTTCTGCCGCATCAGAGGCTATATCTCTTCAGCCAGGAAGCAGGGCCTTAATGTCTTTGATGCACTTTTATCCGCTTTTAAGGGAAAACCCCTTCTAAATTTCTAATTTCTACTGAGTAGTAACTAATACTTTACAATTATATTTTTCAGGTTCTGAAAATACTTACATCTCCCGCACCTTCTCTTATTATCTCCGGCACGTCGTCACTTAAATCCACAATGCTTGAGACCCCGCCCTGCAGGTTTCCGCTTGCAAGCATTAAATCCACCTGCGTGTTGAATATGCTTTTTATCTCGGCTGGATCGTATATGATCTCATTCTTCCGGTTTGTAACGCTGGTGCTTACAATCGGGTGGCCAAGCTCTTTTACGAGCGTAAGGGCTACGTTGTGCTGCGGAACCCTGATTCCGACGGTCTGCCTTTTGGACCAGAGTTTCTTCGGAACTTCCTTCGCCGCCGGAAGAATGAACGTGTAGGGACCGGGCAAAAGGTGCTTCATTGTCCTGTATGCATAGTCTGAAACCTTTGCATACTTTGAAATGTCTTTCAGATCTGAGCAGACGAAACTAAAGAGTTTTGTGCCCGAATCCTGCTTAATTGCAAAAACCCTGTCCAGGGCTTCCTTATTAAATATATCACAGCCGATACCATAGACTGTATCTGTAGGATAGATTATAACGCCGCCATTCTTTAAGACCTCAACTGCCTTGTTGATGTAGCGCAGCTGAGGAGTTAAAGGATGGAGTTCATAATATTCCATAACAGCTCCTTTCATTTAATTTGTAATTTTTCCGCTGAAAACTTTCGGTGGTGAGCGCCGGTGAACCTTCCTGTATATAGACTGGAAATCATGTTCTTTTACACATTCTCTAATTCTTATACACTAAGATATAAGTCCTTTTGAATTTGTCAACTGTATTATTTCCTCACCGCCGGTGTCTTCCTAAAGACACACGGCAGCCCCAATATTCTTTTATAATAGATAAAAAATTCCTAAGTTTGCAGAAGCAAAAACTAATACTACCTGTTATATTGCAGGCGTTGGAGCCGCAAAAAGCACTAAAGCCGTGCGCTGGAAAGTTGCCCGCAATATCATATGGGTATGGATCTTAACAATTCCTCTTTCGGCAGCATTCGGCATGTTGGCCTATAAGCTTTTGCTTCTGATCCATCTGTGATAATTTACCGGACTGTTATAATTACATTGTTTCCCCCAAATAATTTGGGGAAATTTTATAAATAGTAACAATTTTACCTTTTTCGTATGGCTTTTAAGAGACTGCCCCGCCAGGTTATCATACTCAGCATGGTAAGCCTTTTTACTGACGTTGCCAGTGAAATGCTTTACCCCGTAACCCCTATTTTCTTAACCCACCTTGGGGCCACCATGGCCGCAATAGGCCTTATTGAGGGAATTGCAGAAATTACGGCAGGACTGCTGAAGGGCTATTTCGGGGTTTTGTCGGACAAGCTGGGACGGCGCTCAATATTTATTGTTGTGGGATACGGGCTTTCAGGCCTCGTTAAGCCTTTGCCCGGACTGATACAGAATTTCGGAGCCATACTGTTCTCAAGAGTAACAGACCGCGTGGGTAAGGGCGTAAGAACAGCTCCCCGCGACGCCCTCCTTGCGGGATATTCCGACGGCAACACGGGCGCTATTTTCGGCTTCCACCGCGCCATGGATACCCTGGGGGCCGCAATAGGACCTCTTGGAGCTCTTCTTTTACTGGCCATTTTCCCGGGGAATTACCCCATTATTTACCTTATTGCCTTTATTCCTTCGGTAATTGCCATCGGATTTACACTGACGGTTAAGGATAAACCTGTTGAAGCCATTATTAAGCAGAAGGGGCATTACCTGGAATTCTGGCATAAAGCGCCCAGGGACTACAAGGTGCTCGTAGTGCTCTTTACGCTTTTTTCACTCGTCAACAGCAGCGACGTATTCCTTATATTAAAATCGCGCTCTATTGCCGGAAGTGATTCTCTGGCAATCTTCGGCTATGTGTTCTACAACGTTGTTTATGCATCTTTTTCTTATCCGGCCGGAATTTTATCCGACAAAATCGGCAAGAAGAATGTGCTTGTTATAGGACTGCTGGTTTTTTCAACTGTGTACTTAGGTTTCGGGATATCTGAAAGCTTTATTCTCATGTGGGCATTCTTTGCACTTTACGGCATCTATGCCGCCGCAACCGAAGGCGTAACAAAGGCGTGGGTTTCAGATCTCATTAGAGACGAAAACAGGGGAAGTGCTATAGGGCTCCTTACAATGCTTTCAAGTCTTGCAATGATGCTGGGAAGTGTAATTACAGGAGAGCTCTGGGACTTATTCGGAAGCTCGGTGCCTTTTATGATAACTTCAATTGTAAGCTTCGTTGTGGCAGTAATACTGTTTTTCTTTAAGAATACGGCTAAAAAATAGTAAATCCTGAACTCCGCATCCATTTTAGAATTATTACGGAATTCAGGATTTTATATGCTGTTTTAGAATTCAACGTCTCAGAAGCGTACACTTAGCTCTAATTATTCTGTGCTCTTAGGAGATTCAGCTTTTCAAGAGCCTTATCCGAAAGCTGGTACGCTATGTTTCCATACGTGTCTACTACGCTGAGTATTCCATTACCGATTTCAAATCTGCATACCATGAACTCATAAACGGTCAACTCTACATCACTGACCCTGAAATTTCCACTTTCTTCGTCAAAACTGTAGCCTTCTAGTTTAAAGACCATATCTGACCTCCTTTCATGGTTTATGGTGAAATCTGTAGCTCTGCCTCCTTGTTTGTTTTTGCCACCTTAAAATTAAGTTAGTTATATTACTAAATACTGTCTACCCCACAATTTATGACCGGAACTTAAGTTTTGACGTAACTGAGTTCTCTTATTTAACCACGCCGGGACAGTTATGGTTCCCGCAGGCGGCTGAGAACTTTCAGAAATTAAGGTTCGGGTGCTTCAGCTGAAAGCCTGTTTTGTCCTGGTATGCCCTGGCAACTGCAACAATCTTTCCCTCGTCAAAAAGTTTTCCTACAAATGTAATGCTTGTCGGGTGACCGTCTTTTGTAAAGCCGTTCGGCACTACAACCAGGGGATGCCCCGTAAGATTGGTTACAAGTGAGTTATCCCCCTCATCCGAAGGCGCCATGTAGAGATCCACATCCTTAATCAATTTATCCATTTTCTGAATAAGTTCATAACGGATCCGGTTGGCATTGATGTATTCCACGGCCGGAATGAACCTGGATTTGCGGAAAACGTTAGGCCAGGCGTTTTTAATCTGGCGCACCATGAGGTCGTCACGGTTACTTCTTGTCAGTTCATCAAAAGCTGCGGCAGCCTCGGCATCCAGAATAAATGATATTGCATTAACCGGGAGGTCCGGAAGCTCAATTGGAACAAGGGTTGCGCCCATTTTTCTCAAGGTTTCAAGCGTAAGGGAGTCGTTATCCTTAAATGCATAGTTATGTGAAAAATCCTTCTTGAGGTATCCTATTTTCATTCCTTTAAGGCTGACCTTTGGATCGTAATTAAAAGGAACGTCATAGACTGTCTGATCCAGTCCGTCCGGGCCGTAAATATAGCGGAGCACAATAGCGCAGTCCTCTGCGTTGCGGCAGATGGGGCCTATTTTATCCATCGACCAGCTGAGGGCCATGGCACCCGTGCGGCTTACGCGTCCGTATGTGGGGCGGAGCCCAGAGACGCCGCAGATTGTTGAAGGGGACACAATAGAGCCCCAGGTTTCTGTACCGATTGCAAAGGGGAGCAGTCCTGCCGATACGCTGGAGGCCGAGCCGGCAGAGGATCCGCTTGAGCCCTGCTTAATGTCCCACGGGTTTTTCGTCACGCCTCCAAACCATACGTCTCCCCATGCAAGAGCACCCATAGAGAGCTTGGCCGCCAGAACAGCGCCCGCATCCTCAAGTTTTTTAATTACCGTGGCATCCATGTCTATTACCTGGTCCTTATAAGGCGCGGCACCCCAGGTGGTTTTATATCCTTTTTTAGCCAGAAGATCCTTGGCGCCGTAGGGGATTCCGTGCAGGGGGCCTCTGTACCTGCCCTGTGCAATTTCCTTGTCTGCACGGCGTGCCTGCTCTAAGGCCAGATCCTCAGTCAGGGTAATTACGCATTCAAGCTTGGGGCCGTATTTCTTCAGGCGGTCGATATACATCTTTGTAAGAGCCTCAGAAGTCACCTGTCTGGTCTTAATTAAATAAGCCAGTTCTCCTATTGAGTAGTATGCCAGGTCCTCAATATTCTTCGGCATTTTAACGTTATTATAGCTGCTCATCTTGAAAGGGAGCTGTTTCGTGGGGAGCTTCATCCCCACCGGAATCGGGTTAAAAAGAATAGCGGGAGGAACGCTGTTATTAAGTTCAACTTTTCTCATCTCCCCGTAACTCTTCAGCTGGTCGTCCAGGCCTGAAAGCATCGAGTCCTGCTCGGCCTCTGTAAAATTAAGTCCAATAATTTTCTCGGCGTTTTCAACCACAGGCCTGGTTATAACGCCTTCAAATTTCACGGCAGCGGCGCCAAGCAGAAATGACAATAGAGAAACAGAAAGAATATATAAGTACTTTTTATGAGCTGACTTCACGGATCCTCCTCTAATTAGATTTCTTTTTGAAAAATTTCAGACTACCGAAACATCTTACTTTAATATTATTTGTACAAGTTTTCTTCAGTCCCCGGGCAGATAATTATAAGGCAGTGCAAAGGACATTCTCTGTTCAGCCCAGCCGCCGGTTACCTTCAGGTTATTTGCATCCACCCTGTTGCCCTGACTGTCGAGCAGAATAAAATACGGGAAGCCGGGCGTTATAAATGTAACGGCCGAATTTCTTCCGGTATACTCCACCTTAAGAGACATATCGAGGTTCACCCTTAAAAACTCCCCGCCGAAGGCCTCCAGGTTAAAGTCCTCTTCAGAAACAACGCTTCCCCCTCCGCTGGAAAGGGTGATCATGTAGCCTTTTCTTACCTGGAAGCCCTCATCAAAAAGCCTTTTATTTATGAGGGAACTAAAAAAGTGCCTCTGGGAGCCGAGATAGCAGTAGAGTCTGTTGTCCTTCCACTCAGACTTCTCATCATCACTTTCGGCCTTCAGCTCCTGGAACCTTACACGGGTAAGATAGTCCACATCACCGGCAACAGAATAGGAAAATTTTTCCAGTACAACAAAAAGTTTATATCCCAGGGCCTTGTTTTCCAGTATTATTATGCTGTCCGAAAAGGCTATAAGATTCTTTGTCTTCTCATCTTTCCTGAAATTTATCACTTCGGGATTTAGCAGCTTTACATCGCCTGAGAATTTTCCTTTTCCAATGAACTCACGCGTAAAGATATCAATATAATCATTCCATTCATCCGGGAGGTTTCCGGTAACGTTTACCTGTCCTAAGACAACCGGTCTTTGTTTTAGTTTGATCTCCAGCTCCAGATGACTTCCTGCAGTTATCCTTACCGGAATTCTTTTTATCTCATAGCCCACCATGCTGATGATCAGGTGGTATGAGCCAGGCTCCACGTTCAGGATTTCATAACTGCCTGTAATGTCCGAAGCAGTTCCATACGTAGTATTCTCAAGAAATACCGTAGCACTTGTTAAAGGCTCTTTTGTTTCCAGATCAGTTACTTTTCCTTTTACCGTTCCTTTTGTCACGTCCTGAGAATAAAAGGACACGGGCAAAATGAAAATAAGAAAAGCAGCCAGGAATAATTTATTCATCACTTCTTCCGGCAGAAAATTTTTAGACTGCTACTTTTTGCCTATATTATCCACAAATCCCCTAAGTGCATCGCCAAGTTCAGCAGGGAAGAGGATAACCGTATTCGACGGCGTGGGCCCAAGGCCGTCCACGGTCTGAAGAGTTCTCAGCTGAATTGCGCCCGGGCTTTGGAGCATAATACGTGCAGCCTCGGCCAGGTTGGCTGCAGCCAGTTTATCGCCTTCGGCCTTTGTAATATTGGCTCTTTTTTCCCTTTCAGCCGAGGCCTGGCGGCTCATCATGCGCTTTAAGTCCTCCGGCATCTCTATATCCAGAAGTCTTACCGAATCCAAATGTATGCCCCACTCCTGAATTCTTTCTTCCACTACTTTTCCTATCTGGTCCTGTATCTGCTCACGTTCCGTCAGGAGCTCATCGAGTGTAAGGCCGCCCACGACGTCGCGGAGTGAAGCCTGTGCAAACTGTGAAATTGCGAACTGGAAATCCTGTATTCTGACAACGGCCTTTTCCGCATCTTCAACACGGAAGAAGAGTGCGCCGTCAATCTGCGCGGGAACGTTGTCTCGTGTAATTACCTTCTGGCTCGGAATATTTATGGCAAGGACACGAATGTCTATAAATCTTACGTATTCAATGAAAGGGAGTATATACATCATGCCGGGACCCTTTAAGCCCTGGAATTTTCCAAGCCTTAAGACCACACCGCGCTCCCATTCTGCGGCCACCCTGACGCCCGAGACAATCATAATAATCAGTATCATCCCTACAATCTGAATGGGGACAGACACCTCGGGAGGAAGGGTCAGTATGAGAAATAAAATTATTGCAAGCACTACAGAAGGAATAAGAAACAGTATAAACCTTAAGGACGAGCCCAGGGAAACGTGCCCCGTTACCGGTTCGGCATATTTTCTCGGCTGGCGGCTGGAAGATATGTTGAGAATATCAGTTGCATCCATTGTATGACCCCCTCGTAATAAATTGAAGAAATTTGTTCAAGAAACTTTATATGAGGAAAAGAAGAAAAGCCCTGCTATAGTTTAACCTTGCCATTCTCCTACTTTGAAACTTATTGCTTTTAAATGTAAGTGTAAAGAGGTATTTATAACTTCAGGCCAGGCTGCCGGAACTGTTGAAGGGAACAGCCCGGCTGCCTGGTTTGCTGAAGTTTTTCAGAGGGTTTCAAAATTAAAAATCTACCGGAAGAGCCTCCAGCTCGCGCGCCGTAAAGACCGGTCCGTCGATGCAGACGTAGGTCTTTCCAACGTTGCAGCGCCCGCATTTCCCGAGGCCGCACTTCATGCGGTTTTCGAGCGTGGTAACGACCTGCGAGGAATCAAATCCCAAGTCTCTCAGCGCCTCAAGTACATACTTTATCATTATGGGGGGGCCGCATGTAACTGCAACCGCATTTTCAGGCTTTGGGGCGATCTCTTTTAATACTGTGGGCACAAATCCTATCTTACCAGTCCAATCGCTTGTTTCGCCCCCGGGATCCACAGTTTTTACAAAATTTACGTCAGCTCTTTCCTCCCACTCCTTAAGCTCATCTTTATAGCACAGGTCGGCTACGCTCCTTGCGCCGTAGAGGATTGTAACCTCTCCAAAGTTTTCCCGCAGGTCCAGACAGTTCCAGATGAGTGAGCGCAGTGGTGCAAGCCCTATGCCGCCGCCGATAAAGATGATGTTCTTTCCATACATATCTTCAATCGGGAAACTGTTGCCGTACGGGCCGCGAAAACCTATAATGTCTCCCACGTCTTTATTTTTAAGTGCATTGGTAACTTTTCCCACCGCCTTGAAGCTGCATTCAATGTAGCCTTTTCTTGTAGGCGAAGAAGCTATGCAGAAGGTTGATTCACCTTCGCCGAAGGAGGAGTACTCGCCGAACTGACCTGCCTTAAAAGAAAAGTTTTCTGCCACCCGGGGATCTGTAAAGGAAAGCCTGAAGGTTTTTGTATCCGGAGTTTCCTCCCTGATTTCATCTATTTTTGCCAGGTAAGGCTTATAAATGTTATTCATTTTCAACACCCTCCATTGTAATTTCAGAGACAACCTGGTATATGTCCAGATTTACCGGGCAGCTTCTTACGCATCTGCCGCAGCCGGTGCAGAGGGTCTTATTAAAGCGGTCGCTGTAATACTTAAACTTATGCATCACTCTCTGGCGGTATCTTTTTGACTGGATGTCCCTCGGGTTATGACCCGAGGCGTGGAGCGTAAAAAGAGGGAACTGGCATGCATCCCAGTTCTTGCGCCTGAGGCCTCCCTCATATTTCACCTCATCAACTATATCAAAGCAGTGACACGTGGGGCAGAGGAATGCACAGCTTGCACACCCAAGGCACCGAGATGCATACTCATCCCACTTTGTGCTTTCAAAATTTTTATCCAGCCACTCCTTTATTTTTACTGTGTCCAGAGGCTTTCTCATACTGCGCGAGACTTCTTCATAAATAGAATTATTTTCTTCTTCAGATTCAGTTAATTCTTCAAAAAGTTCTTCTGCCTGACGGATCACCATTTCCCCTTTTTCAGAGTTGGTGTATGCTATGTATGTTCCGGAAGAGTTTTTCTTAAAGAGAATGTCGCTGCCCTGAGGGCTCTCCGGAGAAAGACCTACCGACGTGCAGAAGCAGGCTTCGTCACTTGTCTCGCATGCAAAGGTTATCAGGACTGCATTTCTGCGCCTGGTAAAATAAAACTCATCTTTATATTCATAGTTAAAAATGTCATCAATTACAGTAAATGCCGCGGCGTCGCAGGGGCGTAGCCCCACGATAATCTTTTCATCAGCTTCAACTACGGGGTCAAAAACCTTAACATCTTTATTCCCGTAACTGAACTCCACTATCGGTTCAGTTACAGGGAACATAAACTCCTTTGCCGAGCGGACAGTATTAACGTACTTATCCGGAAGAACAGCGTCAGCTGCATTATCAATTTTTGCGAAGAGGAGTGTCCTGCCTGAATACTTTGGAGCGATAACGTTTTTACCTTTTTGAAGCAGGCATTGGACCAGCTCCGTGTAGCCTGTCTTAAGCTTATATTTTTTCATTCCAGGTGTCATCTTATAAACTCCTCGCTGTCTTCCATCTTAAATTCCGTGAGGGGAGGCTTCGCCTCGGTGTCCATACCCGGCCGGTATCCGTAGAGTTCAAATATCTCCTTACCCATTTTCATATTAAGTAGGCTTAAGGGTATATTCTGATGGCAGGCGCGGTCGCACTCGCCGCATCCCGTGCAGCGCCCGGCCAGGTGAAAGGCTCTTATGAGGTGCCACGAGAGGTTGCCGATCGGGTGAGAGCTTGATTCTATCCACCGGGGCTGTGTTTTATCCACAATGCACTCTTCGCAGTAGCATAATGGGCAGGCCTGTCGGCATGCATAGCACCTGATGCATTTATCGAACTGCTCCATCCAGAAATCCCATCGCTCCTGTGTCGTCATATTCTCAATTTCCTTTACTTTCGCAAAGGGATCTGAAATTCCAGGCTCTTTTTCTTCTACCGTTTCACCGACTATGGCGTCATAATACTGCGGGTTATGGATGCTGCAGCCCATGCATTTACCGGCCATCACGTTTCCGTTCTTAACTCCCTGGCAGCTTAGCCCAATAATAAACACGTCTTCGCGCCTTAACTGGTGTTCCTGAATGAGGGCTGTTACGGATTTTATGTCGCACGGCTTTAAGAATACTGCCGCGGGTTTATCTTTATTTATAAGTCCATAAGATTTTGTAAGATAGACGGCCAGGTTATTTACACAGTTCTCATTAAAGATGAACTTTTCTGCCTCACGGGCTGTGTGTGCAATTAAAGTCTGCACCCTGCCTTTTAATGAGCCCTCAGCGTAGCCTATTACAGAGGAAACCTTACCCTCACTTAAAAGCGCATGTGCAATTTGTCTTATATCATTTGACATTTTCCACCTGTTCTTTTTCAGATATCTCTTCTGCCCCGGAGTCTTCATGCCGGAAGGGGAAAGAATCATGAATGAGTTTCTGATACTCATTAAAGGGGCCCAGCTTCCGGATTTCATCTGTAACCGCGTTAACAACGTCGCGCCACTTGGCCCCTTCGGCTGCAGAAACCCAGCTGAACTGCACGCGGTTTGGATCTATGCCTGTAAACTCGAGGAGTTTGCGGAATATGGCAAAGCGCCTGCGGGCGTGGAAGTTGCCGGCATTGTAATGGCAGTCGTTCGGGTGGCAGCCGCTTATCAAGACTCCGTCCGCGCCGTTTTCAAAAGCCTTAATTACGAGCGAGAAATCTATCCTTCCCGTGCACGGCAGTCTTAGGACCCTGACGTTCGGTTCATATTTAAGGCGGCTCGTGCCGGCCAGGTCCGCTCCCGTATAAGTGCACCAGGTGCATACGAAAGCGGCTATTTTAGGTTCAAAATTTTCGTTCATTTTATTTTCTTCCCAGTCATCAGGCTCACTTTTATTAAACAAACATTGCGTTTATCTGCGAATAAACCTGCTCGTCGGTAAATCCCATCAGATCAATGGATTTCGAGCGGCAGATGGAGACACAGGTGCCGCATCCCTGGCACTTGCCTTCGTTTACGTATGAAACCGTTTTAATTACCTCGCCCCTGCGGTTTTTAATTTCCCGTCTTTCAATTGCGTTATAGGGGCATGCCATGAGGCAGAACTCACATCCGGAGCACGTATTTTCATTTACCTTTGCCACATAAGGCTCCCGTTCAAGTTCAAGGGAGCTGAAGAGCCCCAGCACCTTTGACGCTGCAGCCGAAGCCTGTGCCACCGCCTCAGGTATATCCTTGGGTGCCTGGCATGCTCCGGCCAGGAAAATTCCGGCGCTGTTGGTCTCAACAGGGCGGAGCTTGGGGTGGGCTTCGGAAAGGAAGTGGTACTGGTCGTACCCGACGCCCAGCTTCTGAGCCAGGGGCACGATATCGGGCTGTGCCGCGATGGCCGTAGCAAGCACAACCATATCGGCTTTAATTTCCACCTGTGCTCCGCTTAAGGTATCTGCTCCCATTACGACGAGCTTGCCGTCTTCCTGAGAGATTTTAGATACGCGTCCTCTTAAGTATACTGCTCCGTCTTCCTCGATTGCACGGCGTACAAATTCGTCGTAGTTCTTTCCCCCGGCCCTAATATCCATATAGAAAACGAATGCCTTGCCGTTATGGACCTTGTGCTTGTAGAGCATGGTGTGCTTGGCCGTGTACATGCAGCAGATTTTGGAGCAGTAGCTGACACCTTTGGCGGCGTCTCTTGAGCCCACGCACTGTATAAAAACGATTGTTTCCGGGGTTTTCCCGTCCGAGGGGCGTTTAAGCTCCCCGTAAGTCGGGCCAGATGCACTGACCAGGCGCTCAAACTGAAGTCCCGATACCACATCGGGGTACTTCCCGTAGCCGTACTCCCCGTAGCCTTTTAGCGTGTTATCTGTCTTTTTGTCAATTGTATAAAGGTCGTAGCCCGTTGCAACTACAATTGCGCCTATGTCCTCTGTAATAAAGGAGTCTGTCTGGTCAAATCTTATAGCCTTGGGACCGCAGAGTTTCTCGCATGCTCCGCACTTGCCGTTTATGAATTTTGTGCAGTGCTCCCGGTCTATGACAGGTTTATTCGGAACTGCCTGGGGAAAAGGAACATATATGGCCTTACGCATCCCGAGGCCTTCGTTAAATTCACTTGGAATTTTCTTAACCGGGCATTTCTCCTGGCATATGCCGCAGCCGGTGCAGACACTTTCATCTATGTAGCGGGCTTTTTTTCTTATTGTTACCTGGAAGTTTCCGATGTAGCCGGAGACCTTCTCCACTTCAGAATATGTATAAAGCTTTATATTCTTGTGCGTATTGGCGCTAACCATCTTGGGCGTCAGGATGCACTGCGAGCAGTCGAGCGTGGGGAATGTCTCTGAAAGCTGAGCCATATGGCCGCCGATGGAAGGGGATTTTTCAACCAAAATTACCTCTTTCCCCCCGTCTGCAATGTCTAAGGCCGCCTGGATGCCAGCAATGCCGCCGCCTATTACGAGTGCTTTCTTGGTAACAGGGATTCTGATCGATTCAAGCGCCACGTTGTGCTTTACCTTCTCCACCATAATGCGGATTAAGTCCAAAGCCTTATCCGTTGCAGCTTTCCTGTCCTCGTGCACCCAGGAGCAGTGCTCTCTTATGTTTGCAATTTCGCAGAGGAAGGGGTTCATTCCGGCCTCAGTAACAGCGCGCCTGAAGGTTTTCTCATGCATAAGGGGGCTGCAGCTGGCAACAACGACTCCTGTCAGACCGTGCTCCCTGATGGCATCCTTTATCATATTCTGGCCCGGATCGGAGCACATATATTTATAATCCACGGAGTAGAAAACGTCTCTTAGGAGTGCGGCTCTTCTGGAAACCTCCGGGCAGTCTACTGTCCGGCCAATATTTTCGCCGCAGTGGCAAACAAAAACACCTATGCGGGCCATTTGAAAACTCCTTTTTCGAAATCTCTTTTTAAGTTAAAACTGCTTTACCAGCTCACCTGTACTGACAAAATGTGAATTAAGCCCGAGCTCCACTGGCGAAATCCCCAAAGCAAGTCCCATGAGTTGTGTAATGTAGACTACCGGCATCTTAAAATCTGTCTTATATTTTTCATTTATCTGATGCTGCCTCATATCCAGATTAGCCTGGCAGAGCGGGCAGGCAACGGCAATCATTTTTGCGCCTGCACTTTGGGCAGAAGAAAAAATTCTTTTCCCCAGTTCCAGCACTATATCTGTTTCCGGAATGGCGTGGCTTCCGCCGCAGCACTCCGTCTTGCACGACCAGTTAACGCTCGTGCCTCCCAAGAGCCTGATGAGTTCATCCATCGACTGAGGGTCCTCCGGATCATCAAAATTCACGACTTTGGAGGGACGGACCAGAAGACAGCCGTAATAACACGCAACATTTAATCCTGCAAGAGGCTTCAGGATGGCTGCCTTCAGGTTGTCCTGACCATAGATATCCCGGAAGAATTCCAGGATATTAAAAACTTTTACCTCATGTTCCACCTTGCCGCCGGTAATCTCATCCATCCTTTTTTGAAGCAGTTCTGAATGATTAAGGGCATATTTGGCCGTTTTAAGCCTGTTATAGCATGCCGCGCACGGTGCAAGCACCTCTTCCAGACCCTGGCGCGAGGCATTTAAGAGGTTACTGTAGGCCAGGGCGATCCCAAGTTCTTCTTTTGTTGTATGTGCCGGCGTGGCGCCGCAGCAGTTCCAGTCCTCTACTTCATTTAATTCAATAGAAAGCTTCCGGCAGACTGCCATTAAGGACATGCCGTATTCCTTTGCAGTCGAGTGAAGCGAACATCCGGGGTAATAACCGTAAGCCATTTGTTTTGTCTCCTAATGCTCTTTTTTTCCTGTGCTTTCTGCTCTCGGTTCGAAGTAAGAGGATTTTTCAAATATTCTTTTTATTCTTTCCTTGTTTTTTATGCTCCGGGGCCAGAGTGCAAGTTTTCCTTTTTGAAGCATTACGGGTCCCAGCATGGCATCCTTAAGAGGAGTCAGGTTTCTTAGGTTAAAAGAAATGGTCATACCGAACTCAAAAAGGCGCCCGTTCGATTTAACTGAATCGAGGAATGCTCCCGAAAAGGCTGCGACCTCCTTTACAGGGGACTTGACGTGCTCCCGGGAGGCTAGTATACGCACCGTTTCCATTATTTTTGCGACATCTATATTCATGGGGCATCTTTCGGAGCACGTGCTGCATGTGGCACAAAGATAGGGGGTTCTGGAATTTAGAACCGCCTCCTTCTGGTTTAGCTGGATAAGCCTGATTAGCCTGGTTGGAGATTCTTCCGTAAATTGCCCGACAGGGCATCCGGCAGAGCATTTGCCGCACTGATAGCAGTCGTAAACTTTCAAGCCGCTTAAGCTCTCAATTTCTTCAGCAAATTGACTGACATTGTTGTCCAACTTCAACTGCATTCTGATACTCCGGAATTGTGATTTTATACTGAAAACTGCAGCCCTTTTTTGGCAGGTATACCAAATCAAAAGGAAATTTAATCACACACAGTTTTTCTTCAGAAGCCACTATTATTAAGTCGATCTAACGTAATGCGTTACGAGGACTGCATTGTTATTTATAGCAAATACTTTGCCTGAAAAATTAGAGACGAATATCTTATTTATGGAAGAAATTCACAACAAACGGGGTATTTCGATCGTTTTCTTTTCATTTTTGACGAAATATTGTTACTAATTTTGAGAATTACTCGAAGATTCCGGCGATTTTTAAAGTGTAAATTTTTTATCATTTAGAAAAACAGCCCGCCTTTTCATATTGCCTTCTCCCTTTATGAAAGTATGAAACTCATAATAGTCCTGTTAAACTGTCCTTCCGGGGCTTCATAGGGGTCACAGATTTTTTAATTTTAAGCTAAACGGATGGTTATATGTATTTAATGATTTGGGAATTCCACACCAAACCCGGTTTTGACAGGAATTTTGAAGAAGCCTACGGGCAGAACGGCATATGGGACAGGCTATACAAACAGGACACAGAATACCTCGGCACTGAACTCCTAAAGTGCTCAGAGATGAACGGGCATTATGTTACAATCGACCGCTGGACAAGTGAAGATGCATACAAGAATTTCAAAGAACGCATGAAAACTGAAATTAAATCCATAGATGAACACTGCAAGGAGCTTACAGATCACGAGGCGCCCTTAGGCGGATTCTTCAACCATCAGGCGGCCAGGCTTTAGGAGATTATTGCATATAGACAAAGCACCCGCCAGATAACTTACACGTCAGCTTAACTATAAATAGTTCTTTGTTTTAAGGCCGCGGTCAGCGGCCTCATGTTGATAGCCCCGGGTGATTGAGCCCGCCTCTGTCGGGCGATTGAACCCCGGGACCACAGAATCCCCCACAATCCCAGGCGCCGCGGTCAGCCGCGCCATATTTTTTTTTCGGAATGACTGGGATTAATTATAAAAATCCCATAGCACCATAAATGATGATTCAATTTCATTAAAATATACCAGTGTTGTGGAATCTGAATATGTCGCGGCCACGTCAGAGACGGGCAGGCTGCCGCGGCTCCGGGGGTTGTGATGGGGGATCCTATCCCTAGGGTTCCTGCGCCCCTTCCAGGGTTTGTCACCCCAGGCTATCAATACCATGCCGCTGACCGCGGCATTTTGAATATTTCCGTTTATAGATCGCCTAAAGCTTGTCCTGCCTTTATTTTTTCCAGGGATTTTGAACTCTTCCTGGGATTTTTACCATTTAATAACTTATCTTAAATATTAACGTCATTCGTTAGAGCAGTTGAGTCTTCCAGAGGAGGGGGAGAATGAATCATAAGAACGGATCAGTCTTCTTTACCGACAGCGAAAAAACCGGCAGCTACTCCATTACAAACCAGTTCGCCGAACATATGGAGTTTGTGCTCGTAAAGGACAGGATTACGGCAACTCCGCACGACATTTACTACGCGCTTTCCATGTCGGTGCGCGACCGCCTGGTGCGCAACTGGCTTAGAACACAGCAGATCCTGAAGGAAAAAGACGTAAAGAAAGTTTATTACCTGTCGCTTGAATTCCTGCCCGGTCGCCTTCTTGGAAACGCACTCATTAATATGGGCTACTACGACGAATGCTTCCACATTCTCCACCAGAACGGATACTTTCTTGAGGACATTCGGGAATCGGAAAATGAAATGGGCCTAGGCAACGGGGGCCTGGGGCGCCTGGCTGCATGCTACATGGACTCCATGGCGACTCTGGAACTGCCCGCCTTCGGTTACGGAATCCGTTATGAATTCGGAATATTTAAGCAGGAAATTGTCAATGGATACCAGGTTGAACAGCCCGATAACTGGCTTAGCTACGGAAATCCCTGGGAGATCCTAAGACGCGAGATCAATTTCAGGGTCAAATTCTTTGGGCGTGTTGTAACTTCAAAGGATGAGAATGGAAACCTCAGGTTCCAATGGGTGGACACCGAGGACGTTCTTGCCTCGGCATACGACATTCCGGTGCCGGGCTATAAAACCCCTACCGTCAACAACCTCAGGCTCTGGCAGGCTAAGGCTACATCGGAATTCAACTTCAAGGAGTTTAACAGCGGCAACTATATGGCTGCAGTCGAAAGCAAGAACCGCTCGGAGAATATATCAAAAGTGCTCTATCCTAACGATACCTTTGAACGCGGAAAGATTTTAAGACTCCGCCAGGAATACTTTTTTGTTTCGGCCACACTTCAGGATATTATCCGCAAGTACAGGATCAATCATAAAACTTTTTATAAATTTGCAGAAAAAACGGCCATACAGCTAAACGATACTCACCCTGTACTGGCCATCCCCGAACTCATGCGCATCCTGATGGATGAAAACGGCCTGGGGTGGGATGAGGCCTGGGACATAACCGCCCGCACATTCGCCTATACAAACCATACCGTTGTGCCGGAGTCTTTGGAGGAGTGGCCCGTTGCAATTTTTGAACAGCTTCTGCCCCGCCATCTTCAGATTATATATGAGATCAACTACCGTTTCCTGGAATTTGCAAGGGACAGCTTTACAAAAGATGAAGCCGTTATCTCGAAGCTTTCAATTATAGGGGAAACACCCGAAAAGACTGTCCGTATGGCAAACCTTGCAATTATCGGCAGCCACACCGTAAACGGGGTAGCAGAACTGCACACAAAAATCCTCAAA
This sequence comes from Ignavibacteriales bacterium, assembly GCA_036261625.1. Classification (GTDB taxonomy): domain Bacteria; phylum Bacteroidota; class Ignavibacteria; order Ignavibacteriales; family SURF-24; genus JAAXKN01. The sequence goes on from DATAKL010000066.1 coordinate 16,440, forward strand.
AGCCGCCTGTTTCCTGAATTTGATGAGATCTTCCCGGGCAAATTCATCAACATTACAAACGGCGTAACTCCAAGAAGATGGATCAAAACTGCCAACCCTTATCTTTCACTCCTTATAGATGAGAAATTGGGCAATGGCTGGGCAAAAGACTTAAAAAGACTTCATGAGCTGGAGAAGTTTACCAGCGACGATGAGTTCCTGGAGAACTGGGAGCACGCAAAATGGCTGAGAAAAAGATACTTAAGCGAGTATATTGAAAAGGAGCACGGCATAAAGCCGGATGAAAACTCAATGTTCGACGTGCAGGTTAAAAGGTTTCATGAATATAAAAGGCAGCTTCTTAATATACTTCACATAATTACGCTTTATAACAGGATTTTGGATAACCCCAAAGGAGCCTTCACCCCCAGGACCGTAATATTTTCGGGCAAGGCCGCCCCGGCTTATGAAATGGCTAAACTTGTAATTAAGCTCATTAACTCTGTAGCGGATCTAGTAAATAATGACCCCGCAATGGGGAACAAATTAAAGGTTTTCTTCCTTAAGAACTATTCGGTTACACTTGCACAGAGAATTATCCCAGCCGCTGACTTATCAGAACAGATATCAACCGCGGGCTTTGAGGCCTCGGGAACCGGCAACATGAAGCTTGCCTTAAACGGGGCTCTTACAATCGGCACTCTTGACGGGGCAAATATTGAAATTATGGATGCCGTGGGACGCGATAACATTTTCATATTCGGACTTACTTCTGAGGAGGTCTCGGAAAGGAAACGCCGGGGCTATAACCCTATGGACTATTATGAAAATGACCCGTGGCTTAAAAGAGCTATCGATATGATCTCCGGGAATTATTTTAACCCGGGGGAACCCGGCATCTTCCGCCCCATTGTTGAAAGCCTGCTTAAGGTAGATTATTACATGCTTTTTGCCGATTATGCATCCTATATTTCGGCTCAGGATAAGGCTTCAGAACTGTTCTTAAATAAAAGGGAGTGGGCACAAAAATCCATTCTTAACACTGCCAGAATGGGCAGGTTCTCAAGCGACCGGGCCATAAGAGAATATGCCCGCAAGGTGTGGCATGTAAGCCGGGTAAAAGAGAAGATTGCTTAATATTTTTAAGCTTTTGCCTAATTTATTTTACCTTGAATAGCTATTGGGTTTTACAGATATTTACAAATCAAATGCATGGGTTCGGCTGCTTAAAATGAAGTCTAAAGCGGCATTTTTAATTTTTACTTTGTCTACTGAACTTTGTACTTTAAACCTATATGAAATTTAGAATTTTCACATGTTTATTCTTCTTTTTTTCCCTGTACGCTTTAGTGCCGGCCCAGTTCAACGACATGTATAACCGTCTGCGCCTGGGACAAAGCTACGAGCAGGCGGGCGACCTCCAGAAGGCAAAGACTATCTATGAGGACCTCTACCGCCAGCAGCCCGATAACTACCAGTTTTTTGACGCCCTAATAAAGGTTTATACTCTCCTTAAAAATTACGACGAGGCAATTGTAATTATTCAGAAAAGGCTCCAGGCAAATCCGCAGGATATTAACATGTACGGACTCCTTGGGAGCACATATTACCTTAAGGGGGATGAAAAGAAGGGAAATGAGGTCTGGGATGAAGCCCTTAAGGTTCTGCCGGATAAACCGATGGCATACCGTGTCCTTGCAAATTATGCCGCCGAAAGAAGGGCTTTTGATAAAGCCGCCGAAATACTTAAAAAAGGGAAGGACATTTCGCCAGAGTCCTATACTTTCTCATTCGACCTGGCAAACCTTTACTCCCTTACTATGAAATATAAGGATGCAGCAGAGGAGTACTGCTTTATTCTTTCTAAGGAGCCCGATCAGATGAGCCTCGTTCAGGCCAGGATTGCTTCTTATATAAATAAACCCGATGCCCTGGCACTTACTCAGGAAGTCGTGGAAAAATGGGCAAATGAGAATAAAGACAATATGAATTTCAGCCTCCTGCTCGCGTGGCTCTATATGGAAAGCAATAACTACGAAAAAGCCTACGACGTCTATCTTAAAATAGACAAGGTGCACAGCAATTCCGGGGCTGAGATCTTCGGCTTTGCACAGAAGGCGCTCCAGGAAGGTCACTTTGAGGAGGCCTCGAAAGCATATAAGAAAATTTTCGACTCCTACCCTAAGAGCCCATTTGCCCCGAACGCAAAGATAGGCTACGCCAAGACGCTTGAGGCCTCCCTGGATAAAAAATACAACCTTAAAGATATAAACTGGAAACCTTTCGGAAATGTTAACAACGCGGGCAGTAAAGAATATTCTGAGGCTATAGATGCCTACAAAGAGCTTACAAAGAACTACGAGGGAATGGAAGTTACAAATGAAGCTAACTTTAGGATCGGCGTTATAGAAATGGACCGCCTGGGCGACCTTCAGGCAGCAGAGGCCTCCTTTAAGCAGGTTACGGATAATTCCGTAATGTCCGACTTTGCCGAACAGTCCTTCCTGCGCCTGGCCGAAATTGAAATTGTAAAGGGAAACGTTCAGCTTGCAGAGGACTATTACTCGAAGGCAAGCGGGAATCCGAGGGCAAACAGCTCCGATAAGAACTATGCCGACTTTATGAAAGGCAGAATTGAGTTCTGGAACGGTAATTTTCAGCTCTCGACGCAGATTTTGTCCACAGTTGAAAACAACCTGGATGACAATCATACAAACGACGCAATTGAACTCTCGCTTCTGATCAATACGACAAGATCCGATTCAGCAAGCCTCGTTAAATTTGCCCGGGCCGACATGCTGACCTTTAAGAAACAGTTCAAAGAGGCCTCGGGCCTTTATCAGGATCTCTCAAAAAATGAGAACCTGCTCACACTGCACGACCTCTCGGCCTTCCGTTATGCCGAGATGGTTCTGGCCATGGATAATATGCCCGTTGCAGTTGAACTGCTTAACGCAATTGCAGCCAACGCCGATAAGAATATTTATGCCGACCGCGCGGTCTACCTCCTCGGACAGATCTATCAGTACGGCATTAAAGATAATGCAAAAGCCGTAGAGTCCTATGAGAATTTGCTTGCAAAATTCCCAAACTCCTTATATCTTGATGACGCCAGAGAAAATATTAGTAAACTGAAAAATAAATCGAGTGATAATTTATGAGTAAAAAAAATAACAACAAGTCTGTTAATTGTTCTTTCTGCGGCCGCGACGGAAGCGAGGTCTCCAGCATGGTCGCCGGTCCGGATGTTTATATCTGCGATATATGCATCACAACAAGCGTGGATATTTTGAAAAATAATCTGGCCGCTTATACCGGAAAGACAAAAAACGACTATGTACTTACGCCTGAGATGATTAAGAAAAATCTGGATGAATACGTAGTAGACCAGGAAAGGGCAAAGAAGGTGCTTTCGGTTGCCGTTTATAATCACTATAAAAGAGTTCAGTCCAAGTCAACTTTCTTTGAACTGGACGACGTTGAAATCGAAAAAAGCAACATCTTACTAATCGGCCCGACAGGCGTTGGAAAAACACTTCTTGCACAGACACTGGCCAGGATACTGGACGTCCCCTTCGCAATTGCCGATGCTACAACGCTTACTGAGGCCGGTTACGTGGGCGACGACGTTGAAACCGTACTTGTAAGACTCCTCCAGGCAGCCGATTATAACCTTGAAAAAGCCCAGAAGGGTATAGTATATATAGATGAAATTGACAAGATCGCCAGAAAAAGCGAAAGCACTTCAATTACAAGAGACGTTTCAGGCGAGGGAGTTCAGCAGGCATTATTAAAAATTCTTGAAGGAACTGTAGCCGGCGTGCCCCCAAGAGGAGGCCGCAAGCACCCCGAACAGAGCCTCATTAACGTTAACACAAAAAATATTCTCTTTATCGTCGGCGGGGCATTCGCAGGAATTGAAAACATTATCGCTTCACGCATAAATAAAAACAAAATGGGCTTCGGAAGCGAAATCTCGGGAAGCCACGACATGAATCAGGACGACCTTATAAGCCTCGTTCAGCCTGAGGACCTCCTTAAGTACGGACTTATTCCTGAACTTATCGGGCGTCTTCCTGTTACGGCTCCATTGCAGTCGCTTTCAAAGGATGCCCTGAAGAATATTCTCACAGAACCCAGAAACGCCCTGCTTAAACAGTATAAGAAACTTTTCTTAATGGAAGGCGTTGAACTGGAATTCGATCCTTTTGCTGTTGACGCCATTGTCCGGAAGGCAATAGAAAGGAAGACCGGTGCAAGAGCTCTCCGCTCTATAATTGAGGAGTTCCTGCTTGAGGTAATGTTCGAGCTTCCTTCGATGGATAACGTCGACAAGTGCATTATAACGAAAGATACGGTTGAAAACGGCGACAAGCCTGTTTATATAGAAGCCGACAGAAAATCAGCTTAGTTTAATTCTGCTAAAAAACAGTATGTAAAAAAAAGGAAGACACATAGTCTTCCTTTTGCTTTTTCTTTTTATCAGGAAGATACGATGAAATATTTAATAGCAATATTACTTTTCTTTGCTTCCGGACTTTTTGCACAGTCCAAGCTCCTCATCTATATGGATCTCAGTCAGACAGACCACCTGAAAGCATACGGTATTACCTTTAACGCCCTCAGGGCGGGAGAGAAGGCCGACTGGCTCTTGAACTACCGCGGCGGCTCCTTCATGCTCAATTACTCCGACGGCCTTGCCAACACCTGCAGGATAAAGGGAGTTGCCTTTGATGCTCTCGATGCTTCACAGGCCTCTGAAATTTACCGCCAGGTCCAGAGCGAGGACCAGAATATGGAGGTAATGCACCTCGAGAAAGCTCCCCGCATTGCGGTATACGTCCCGAAAGGCTTTAAGCCCTGGGATGATGCCGTAACGCTGGCGCTTGAATACGCCGAGGTGCCTTACGACAAGGTATGGGCCGAGGAGATCTTAAGAGGAGACCTTTCAAAGTACGACTGGCTGCATCTGCACCACGAGGATTTTACGGGACAGTACGGGAAGTTTTACGCCAGCTTCTCGGGAGCCCAGTGGTACCAGGAGCAGCAGATGCTCTATGAAAACGAGGCAAAAAAACTTGGTTATAAAAAGGTTTCCCAGATGGAGCTTGATGTGGCAAAAACAATCAAGAACTTCGTGGCGCAGGGAGGATTCCTCTTTGCAATGTGCTCGGCTACCGATTCCTACGATATTGCCCTGGCTGCCGACGGCGTTGACATTTGCGACAAGATGTACGACGGTGACGCTCCGGATCCCGATGCACAGAAAAAGCTCGACTTCTCGAAGACCCTGGCATTTGAAAATTTTAAGCTCGAGATGAATCCTTTCGTTTACGAGTTTTCAGACATCGACGTGCAGATGCAGGAGATCGGCTCTCCGCAGAACGACTACTTTACTCTCTTTCAGTTCTCAGCCAAGTACGATCCCGTTCCTACGATGCTGACGCAGGATCACGTAAACGTTGTTCACGGCTTTATGGGACAGACAACCATGTTCCACAAAAAAGATATTAAAAGATCTGTCATCATTCTTGCCGAACGCGCAGGAACGGACCAGGTTAAATACATTCACGGAAATTTCGGACGCGGAACATTCACTTTCTACGGAGGCCACGACCCCGAGGACTATCAGCACATGGTGGGAAGCCCTCCGACTGACCTTAGTCTTTATAAAAACTCTCCGGGCTACAGACTTATACTGAACAATATTCTCTTCCCCGCGGCTGAGAAGAAAAAACAGAAAACTTAAAAACAGAAAACTTTATTGGAGCAGCATGAAAAAAGTTAGTGTAAAAAATTCCAAAGATGAATTCATTGTCGGCAAGATGGTCTGCGTGGGCCGCAACTATGCCGAGCACGCAAAAGAACTGGGTAATGAACTGCCAGAATTTCCTCTTATATTCTTAAAACCCGCTTCCACCATCATTTATTCGGGCGAAAAGGTGGTTCATCCCGTTTATTCGGAAGAACTGCACTATGAAGGGGAGCTCGTTCTTTTGATCGGCAAATACATCAAAAACGGCGACGCTTCTGAGGCTGAAGATGCAATTGCAGGCTACGGCGTGGGACTCGATATGACTTTACGTGACCTGCAGCGCGATCTTTCAAAGAAGGGCAACCCGTGGACACTGGCCAAGTGCTTTGACACATCCGCCGTGCTTTCAGATTTTATACTTAAGACGGATCACAACCTTACGATGAAGGAAACAATTTCTCTTAAGGTTAACGGTGAGGTTAGGCAGAACAGCACGCTCGACATGATGATATTCTCACCCGTCCAGATTGTAAAATACATATCATCCGTAATGGCGCTTGAAAAAGGGGATTTGATATTTACAGGCACCCCGGCCGGTGTCGGCAAGGTTGTAAAAGGGGATAAGATAGAAGCTGAAATTACAGGGATTGCAAGCCTTGAAACAGAAGTAGCCTGATTTTATTATAAGGTAATTACAGAAGCCGGGAGCGGGATAAAAATTCCCTCCCGGTTTTTTATTGCCCGGCTCTACTATTACATAAATTATATTCATTTGCGTAGGGGCGAGCGGCGCTCGCCTAAGACGGATTTGCATTGCAAATAGATCCATGAAATATGGGCCAGCCATAATTATTCGGAAGTTTCAAATTTCAATTTTATTTGATTGTGTTTGCTCGTCCCGGGCGAGCGCCGATCGCCCCTACGCAAATGTTATGTATTAAGATGAGACAGGGCTTGCCTGATCAGATCTTCCAATGGAATGTTTGGGGTGGTTGTCAGAATATCGCGGATAACCTTCTCTGCGCTTTTCTGATTGTAGCCCAGTGTGGTAAGAGCTGCAACGGCGTCGTCTTTAATCTTGAATGATGCCAAAAGGGGCGTTTCCTTTTCACCTGTAACGGAGTCCACCTTGTCGCGCAAATCCAGAAGCATCCGCTCGGCTGTTTTCCTTCCCACGCCCGGCACCGCAACAAGCCTTGCAATGTTGCCCGACTTCAGTGCGTGCTTTAACTCATCAATCTGGATTCCGGATAAGATCCCCTGGGCAAGCTTGGGACCTATGCCGTTAATGCTTATTAAAAGCTCGAACATCTGTTTTTCAGATTCACTTGAAAAGCCGTAGAGCGTAAGGGCGTCTTCCCTTACGGAAAGATGTGTATGGACGGATGCCGTCTGCCCCTCATCGGGCAGTTTTTCAAACGTGTTAATTGAAACGTTTACCACGTATCCCACACCCGAAACATCGAGAAGAACCTGCGTGGGCTTTTTGGTTATTATTTTACCTGTAAGATGTCCTATCATGGCTCAATTCAATTGTTAATTATTCTGTCCGGGTTTGCCTCAATGAATGCCTTCCAGCTTTTGGCCTTTGGGACGGCCGACTTTACTCTGAAGGCGTGGCACGTTGCAATTGCAAGGGCGTCGGACTCATCAAAAAGCATTTCTTTTTCTTCTAAAGAAAGAATGTGGTTTATCATGTACTGGACCTGTCTTTTCGAGGCGGCTCCGTTTCCTACAACCGACTTCTTTACTTCTCTCGGGGAATATTCACTCACAGGAAGGCCGTTATGCACGGCTGCCAGCATGGCAACCCCGCGCGCATAACCGATTTTCATGGCCGACTGAACGTTTTTTCCGTAGAAAGCCGATTCAATTGCAAATTCATCCGGCTTATACATCTTTATATATTTGTCGAGCTCATTGTAAATGACTTCAAGCTTGCAGGGCAGTGTCAGCCTTGAGGACGGTTTAATGGCACCCTGCATAACATAGGTAAGCTGATTCTTGTTCAGCTTTACAACTCCGAAACCGGTTACAACGGTTCCGGGATCCACACCAAGTATTATCATTTTTATATCTGTTAAGTGGTTAAGTCCCGCACCCTTAAGGACCGGATGGGGAAGCATCCGGCCCATTGGGAATTTTAAGAACTCAACTTTATTATTACGACAGCACGCTTTCGTCTATATCGGCATTGGTATAAACGTTCTGAACGTCGTCGTTATCTTCCAGGTTTTCAACCAGCTTCATTACCTTTTCGGCGTCTTCACCTGTTACATTTATAAGATTCTTTGCGACCCACTGCAGTGAGGCGTTTTCGATCTGCAGGTTCTTTTCTGCCAGAGCCCTTCTAACGGGTTCGAAATTTTCAACTGCAGTCTGGATTGAATAATATTCATCTTCTGTCTGGAGGTCGTCTGCGCCTGCATCGAGAACGATTTCCATTACATCATCTTCCGACTTGCCCTGCTTGGGTATTGTTATAACGCCCTTGCGGTCGAACATCCAGGCCACAGAGCCCGATTCACCCATATTGCCGCCGCCTTTACTGAAAAGGTGCCTGACCTCGGCAACTGTTCTGTTCTTGTTGTCTGTAGCAACTTCAACTAAAACTGCAATTCCTCCGGGAGCATAGCCTTCATACATCATTTCAACGTAGTTTACGCCTTCAAGTTCACCGGTAGCTTTTTTAATAGCTCTGTCGATGTTGTCAGCAGGCATATTAGCGGCCTTGGCATTATCAATAGCCAGTCTTAAACGCGGATTTCCTGCCGGGTCTCCGCCGCCTTCGCGGGCTGCTATTGTCAATTCCTTAATAAGCTTTGTAAAGAGTTTACCTCTTTTAGCATCCAAAGCTCCTTTCTTTCTTTTAATGGTTGCCCATTTTGAGTGACCTGACATTACTTTCTCCTATTTATTTACTTCTATTTTATTAATACTAATATCCTCGCCGTTATCCCCGCCGTTTGCCTGACGGATCCTAATGTCCTTTATCCTGAGCTGGGGGAATGTCCTTCCGTCGCGCATCGTTTTCTCTATTGTAAATACAATATCAAGCAAATTCTTATCTTTATCAATAAGCGGCGCATAGCTGCCTAAGTTAAATCCTATCGAATCAAAAACCCTGTCGCATCCTTCCTGGCGGAATGTTAAGACAATGTGATTGTTTCCTACGATGCGGGGGTTATATATAAGCTGAACGCCTTCGGCGAGAAACGTAGGGCGCATGTTGCCCGGGCCGAAGGGCGCAAACTCATCCAGTATACGCAAAAATTTCGGAGTCAGTTCAGACAGGCTGATCTTCGTATCTATAAGTATTTCGGGCAGAACGTCTTCTGTCTTTACAACGCTTTTAACTATCTGGTTAAATTTCTCCTTGAACTCCTGAAGCTTATCCAGTTCCAGCGCCAGGCCGGCAGCGGCCTCGTGGCCTCCGAACTGAAGGAGTGTTTCCTCGCATTTCTTCAGGGCTTCATAAATATTGAATCCTACGATGCTTCTTGCCGAACCCTTTGCAACCCCGTCAACTGTTGTAAGCATGACAGTGGGGCGGTAGTACCTCTCAACCAGTCGGGAGGCAACAATACCTATTACACCGGGATGCCAGTTTTCCTCGTGAAGCACAATTGCAATATCCTCATCCAGATTGACCGAGTTTTCAACAAGATCAATTGCATGAGAGAATGTAAGCTCGTCAATTTTTCTTCTCTGATAGTTCTCGCCTTCAAGGACCTCGGCCAGTTTTACGGCTTCTTTTTCATCTGTTGTAATAAAAAGGTCTACTGCCCTTATGGCATCACCCAGGCGTCCGACGGCGTTAATGCGCGGAGCGATGGTAAAGACTACGTGTCCGGCCGATAAATTTCCCGGCTCCATTCCGGCGCTTCTGATCAGGGCGGCAATACCCGGGCGGGGACTGTTATTTACCAGCTCCATTCCTTTTCTTACTAAAATCCTGTTTTCCCCTTCGAGGGATACTATATCGGCGGCTCCGGCAATTGCAACCAGGTCGAGATACTTTAAGGGTAATTCTCTTTTGCCTATTCTTTCGCTTACGGCCTGGGCAAGCTTAAATGCCACACCGGCACCAGACAAGAACTTAAAAGGATAATTGCACCCGGGTCTGATTGGGTCCAGCACAGCGTAAGCCTCTGGTATTGAGTTGCCCGGCTGGTGGTGGTCGCAGATGATCATATCCATTCCGAGCGATTTTGCCAGGGCCGTTTCCTCGACAGCTGTAATGCCGCAGTCGACAGCAATTACAAGCGAGGTGCCGCGGGATTTAATGGTTTCGATGCCCGCCTTTGAGATGCCGTAGCCTTCGGTCAGGCGGTTTGGGATGTAGATCTCGGCACGGGCGCCAAGTTCTTTTAAGAACAGGTACATGAGCGCTGCCGAACAGGTGCCGTCGACGTCATAGTCGCCATGAACAGTAATAAGTTCATTTGATGTAATAGCTTTAATAAGGCGGAAGGAGGCCTCTTCCATGCCTTTCATGAGGAATGGATCGTGCAGGTCCTCGATCGAAGGGCGGAAAAACGATTTTGCCAGGTGAAAATTGGTTATTTTCCTCTGAACGAGCAGATTAGACAGAACGGGTGAGACGTTCAGCGAATCAGCCAAGGATTTTACGATATTTTCATCTGACTTTTCTCTAAGCTTCCAGCGTTTTTTCAGCATGATTGTTCCAAAGGAACAGACAATAAAGAACAAAAGAGTAATCCGGATCTGTAAGCCGAATTTTGTAACCCCCGACGTAAAGCCGGGGACGGTAATTATTTATCTGGATAGCGGATTGCTCCGTTATTCAAGCGATCTACCCGGAAAGCACGCAGAGCGAACAACCCTGTCCCGCCGCAATGGGCGGAAAGCCTTCCCTATTTGATCTTGCTCCGGGTGGGGTTTACCATGCCTCCCTTATTACTAAAGGAGCGGTAGGCTCTTACCCTGCCTTTTCACCCTTACTCCGGCCGCAAAGCCGGGGCGGTATCATTTCTGCGGCACTTTCCGTCTCCCGCCATTATAGCGGTACCCCGGGCGTTACCCGGCACCCTGTTCTGTGGAGTTCGGACTTTCCTCCATCTTAAATTCTAAGACAGCAATTACCCAATCTGAATTACTCTTTTTGTTCTTTAAGTCTGACGTTTATTTAATGAATTTGTTACTTACCATTTTCCATTCATGCGGGTCCGCAATATCCGTCCGGATGGCCCCGTATTACTCAAAATTTCAATGTGCCGGATCTACTTATAATTTAATACTTATTACTTTAATATCTAATACTTTTAACTAAAAATGTCCCAAAAACGTTCACTTTTCGCATTTTTCTTTCACAAAAGGCTATATCACGGCAATATCATTAAAGTTGGAGCAAATATAATAAAAATAAACACTTAAGTCATCAGCAAAATAGTGAATAATTATATGCTTTTATCCTAAAAAGAGCCCGTGCTTGAGATTTCAGGCATTTTATTCTTATATTTCGGTAAATTTAAAACAGGAGAAAATATGCCATTTAAAAGAATCTTTTTCTTTGCCGCTTTTTTGTCTTTATCACTTATAATAGCCTCCGGATGCGGTGAGAAAAAAACCTCCCGGGACGAGCAGAACACACCGCAGGAGCAGCAGCAGAGGCCGCCGCAGAAGCAGGTGCAGGCGAACAACAACACATCCTTACGTGCAAACACTATTGTTCGCGAAGGGTTAATAGATCTTAAGGCAATTGATGAGAATAAGGACGGGAAGGTCTTTGAGTGCCCGATGGACTACAATGTGGTTTCAGATTACAAGGGAACCTGCCCCAAGTGCGGAATGGATTTAGAGGAAGTCTCGATTGAGAAGGCAAAAAGCAATCTAACTGCTAACGGCTACAAGGTAAGATAAATTTATCCACGTATGAAAATGTGATTTTTGTAAGGGTTTTTATTCGCTAGAGCGGTTAGAAAGAAACGGCTCTGTATTTAAGAGAAATCTCCTAACTGCGTTAGCAGTTACCTATTTGTAGAAACAAGGACCCAAAAGCCATTCAGCCCGCCAGAGACGGGCTATATGAAACCACTGACGTGGTTTGGAATATCGTTTTTGCGTATTACTACAAATAGGTAGCCGCTAAAGCGGTTAGGAAGAAATTTTTTATCGGTCTGAAACAATTAATCAATAACAGAATGCTTCATTCCCAAATCTGAAAACGGGATATGTAAGAGTTAAGCTTCAGAAAGTAATACTACTTCAGAACGCGCGTGGAATTTAGTATTGCAATAAGCGCCACACCCATATCTCCAAAGACCGCCTCCCACATGGTTGCCAGTCCGAATGAACCGAGCAAAATAAAAAAAGCCTTTACAGAAAGGGCAAATATGATGTTCTGCCAGACAATACGGCGTGTCCTTTTAGCCGTGTGAATTGCAGTCCCCACCTTGGAGGGAGTATCCGTCATAAGCACCACGTCTGCTGTCTCGACCGCCAGGTCAGAGCCCAAAGCGCCCATTGCAATTCCAACGTCGGTACGTGCAAGCACCGGGGCGTCGTTAATCCCATCGCCTATAAAGGCAATCTTACCATTCTTATTTTCAGCCAGGAGCTTTTCCATAACGCTGACCTTATCTTCCGGAAGGAGATCCGAATAACAGCCGTCCAGACCCAACTCAGTAGAAATCTTTTCTGCTGCGCTTTTATTATCCCCCGTAAACATTATAACTTTTTCCACGCCTTCACGTCTTATATACTGAACGGCGTCGCGTGCGTCATCCTTAAGTTCATCTGAAATCTCTATATAGCCTGCATATTTTCCGTCAAATGCCAGGTGCAGAACTGTGTCTGAACTGCTGCAGTTTGTGTGCGGAACGTTTTCCCTGTGGAGCATGCGGTCGCTTCCGGCAATAATATCTTTTCCTTCCACTTTTGCTTTAATGCCGTAGCCCGGAAACTCGTGGTAGTATTCAATTGACTTGGCTTCAACTTTTTTACCGTAAGCCTCCACAACCGACTGCGCCACGGGGTGGTTCGACTGGCTTTCTGCTTCGGCTGCCAGGCGGAGGAGTTCACTTTTACTTAAGCCGTCCTGAGGCACAATTTCCTTAACGCGGAAGACCCCTTTAGTAAGCGTTCCTGTCTTGTCGAAAACAACGGTTTTAACTTCTGCAAGCGCATCCAGAAAATTTGATCCTTTAACAAGTATCCCTTTTTTGGATGAGGCCCCAATTCCGCCAAAGTAGCCCAGAGGAATACTGATGACAAGAGCGCACGGGCATGAAATTACAAGGATGACCAGGGCGCGGTATATCCAAACGTCCAGACTGGCATTAAACAAAAGCGGGGGAATGAAGGCTATAAGAAGAGCCGCCGCAACAACAAAGGGGGTATAATAGCGTGAAAATTTAGTTATAAACTTTTCTGTCTGTGCCTTCTGGCTTCCGGCATTTTCAATAAGTCCGAGCATTTTGTAAATGGAGGATTCCTCAAAGGGTTTTGTAACTTTTATTGTAAGGAGCCCCGTTTTACTGATCATTCCCGCAAGCACGTTTTTACCCGGCGTTATCATTCTGGGTACCGCTTCGCCGGTGAGCGCCGAAGTATCCGCGTAGCCCGTTCCCTCAGTTACCACGCCGTCAAGCGGAATTTTCTCTCCCGGCTTTACCAAGATCACGTCCCCCGGGCGTACGTCCTTAGGGTTAACTTTTTTTACCTGTCCGTCAAGTTTAAGGTTGGCGTAACCGGGCTGGATTTCCAGGAGTGAGCGGATGGATCTGCGGGATCTTTTTACCGAGAGCTGCTGCAGGAATTCACCCGCCTGGTAGAAAATCATAACGCCTGCGGCCTCTGCAAACTGCCCTATAGCAATTGCGCCAAGCGTGGCAAGAGACATGAGGAAATGCTCATCGAAGAGTTTTCCTTTCTGTATCTTTTTGCCCGCGCTATAAAGAACATCCCATCCGGCCAGGAGGTAAACCGCAGCCATAAGGATCATTTCCCCCTTCGGCTTCAGTATAAGTCCCGCCAGGTAGATTACGGCCAGAACAAGCACAAATGTAAGTCTTTTCTTCAGCTGAAGCTTTTCTTCAGATTCAAGTCTGACGCTTTTGATTTTTTCAGATTGATCGATTATTTCAACTTCAGGTTCGGTCTGTTTAATTACTTTCCTTACCTTTTCGATATTATCGGTATCAATAAACATTACCGAATCGGCAAAGTTAACCGAGACGTAGCGGACGTCCTTGAGTTTAGCGACGTTATTTTCAATCTTAGCTGCGCAGTTCGCGCAGTCGATATTTAATAGTTTATATTTCTGCATTAAAGCCTTTTGTGTATGGTCATAGCAATTCTAAAAGCCCATGAGAAAGGAGAGAATCTGGAATGGTGCAATCATCAAGCACCGAAGGTGCGCTCTGTCTATAGAAAAGGGATCCCAAACACATTTCTGCGCCCTGAAGGGGCGCCATGTCCCATTTCATGTTGTAAATTACGCCCCTTCAGGGCTCTGAATAATTGGGGGACACATATATGCTATAGACAGAATGTCCCTTCAGGACTTTGTAACTGCGTTTTTCAAAGTACTCTCCCTTCATCGGCTTATTTCCCGTCATAATTTAATAAATGTCCTTGTATAAATAAACGCTAAAACAGGCCAGGAAGTTTTTCTTCAGGGCATAAAAAAGATCCCCGCTGAGTTTTTACTTTTGGGAGATATCTTTATTGCTTCATTCCGCCGTAAATCTGTATTGCGGCCGAAAGTTGAGGGGTTAAAATATTTAAGCGGTCAGGGAAGTTTTAATTTTGGGCATGATAAAGGCCCGACACCAGCTGCTAAAAAAACTCCACCTGAGATTTGCTTTTTTTGAATTATTTCGTATAATTTTGTCATTAAGATTTCTTCGGAAAAAGAAAAGCTCATGAAATCAATCAAAATTTGTTTTTTCCCGAATGTTAGGGGATTTATTCTTCCTGGTGTATTTCTTATACTTTCAGCTTTGTTATTTGCCAGCTGCAAGAAGGAAAATTTAACACAACCTGCCCCTGTTTCCACCGAAGTTTATTCAGTTGAAGTGGTTGACTTCTACAACACCGTTGAAAAGTTTTCACAGTATTTCGACCTCAATTCGGGCTTCACAAAGACATTTTCAGAAGAAGAGCTCCGTGACTTTGCCCGGAAATACTATCTGGTTAAAGCAAACGATCCTATTGGATACGAAATTTATGGAGATAGCCTTCACAACGCTTGGACGGAGGAACTTAAAGCCAATGGAATGAAGCCTACCCGGGTAGAACCCGGCACCATAACAATATTGTTACTTAAGCAGATTGAAAAATTATATTCACCTCAATTTTCCAGAATGATAGACGTTCCGTTCTTCGTGTGCGGCAAAATTGTCGCAAGGGAGAACACCTTCTATACTGATACAACCCTTCATATAACTTTGCGCCAGACAAACCTTTTTATTCAGGTGGACGAGATAATCAAAGGCAACAGATTTTTCAAAGTTAATGACACACTTAAAGTTATTTATATGGATCACTGGTACGCCTTCGTTTTGAATCCTTCAACCTATTTTACAGTTGGAAGGCGGTTTTTCTTTCCTCTCTGGTACAGAATACTTTCTGACGAAAACAAGTATGAACTCGCAATGTATTATCTTGAGGAAGAAAGCCCCGGGGGATATCCGATTGAAAACGACCGAATCTTAATTCCTGAAGATTATTTCGGATTGGGAAAGGACTTGAGCTGGCCGGAATTCAAAGAGTACGTAAAAACAAATTTCATTCTGGATTCATAAGTGCTAAATAGGTATAGCCCACTAACTACTTTATATTTTACTTAATCGGTATACCATCGTCAAATGTCTCGTCTAACATATAATAAATATTAAATACCTTTTCATTAGAAATCCTCCCTTTTAATTGATTCAACTTTCTTGTTGAAACCGGAAACAAATTCTGGCCACGGGACGGATATTCCAAGTGAAAAGAAATTGTATTTATCTAGTAGTTTATCATCCTCAATTTTATACAATCCACAATTATCATCCAGATAAGGAATTAAAGTGACTATATTTTCATCACCTTCAGGACCTCTTAATTCCAAAGAAAGGAGATATGTCATTCCATTAATAAACTCCTCTGCATTCCCTCTCCATCCGCTTCCATAATAGCATTTGTATATCTTTCCTTCCTGGAATTCTTTTTGCCCTTTTAAAACTTCCATAACAGTAAATTCCATTACCTTTATATTCATACTAAATGGGTTTTGGGGATCATTATCCCTGTAGACCGAATCTTTTATGGAATTTACCTTAGCTTTCATAAGAAAAGGTATTTCTAAAAATCTCCTGAAATTTTTTGAGTATCTCTTATCAATTTCACTATTAATGGCCCCATTTAATATGCCATACGTAATACCTTTTTTGGCGCTTCTAATTTTTTTTACCTGATTCAATATTTCTCTTTTTAGTAATCTATAATTATCCTCATATGCTTCATATTTAAGCTTAATTAAATGTTTTATTTCACCTTTACTAATTTTTTGTAATTCTTTTAAATTACTTTCACTTTCTGTATAAGGACTCAGAAAGTTAAAATAATTATCAACTTTAAAATTGCTAGTTTGACCCTGCGAATAAGTTTTTATTGCCAACATTAGAAACAAAATTATGATTAAGTGGTTTTTCATTTTCGCTCCTATATGTTTTAATGAGTTTTAAAATTTGATATATTAAAGCAAAATAATTAATGTCATGATATCTGATAGGATTAAATGCTCATAACGAATGCTCCTAGTTTAATTGGTATCCAAGAACACTCTACTAATTTAAATTTAGATATTTAAATTGCAATTCCCCATTAAACAACAGGAATGCAACCTCACTTGTATCCTGGTTTTTAGCCTATTATGAAATCCAATGTTCCTGGCAAAAAAAAAAGACCCCGCACTGACTGTAAAAAGTCTTTGCGGGGTCTCATACTCTTTCTCTCCGTATTTAACCGGTTATCCGTGTTTTACCCTGGGAATAATTTCCAAAGCTTCACACGGACCAATAATTATTTTACTTCTGTCTCAACCTGATCGGCAATTTCTGCTGAAATAAGAATTCTGCCGCAGTATTCACAGTTGTAAAGCCTTCTGTTCTGACGGATTTCAAGCTGACGCTGCGGTGGCACAACGTTGTGGCATCCGGTGCAGGCACTGCGCCTGATGGTTGCAACAGCCTGGCCGCCTTTGGCCTTGCGTATCCTCATATAAGCAGCGTAATCGGGCTTTTTGGTCTCGGCTTCAACTGCCTGACGCTTTGTGCTTAACTTTGCTTCTTCTTTTTCGTTGGCCTTGACGATATCCTTCAGATCTGCTTCCTTGCCTTTGAGCTCTTCTTCAAGAGTTTCAATCTGGGGATTGATATCCTCAATTTCAACTTTGAGTTTCTGTATCAGCTCTTCAAGGGCACTGTCCTGAGCTTCCAGCTTTGTTGCTTCCTCATCAATGTGATCGATCTCTTTTGTAAGAGCGTCATATTCCTTGTTGTTCCTCACCTGGTAGAGCTGTGCCTTAAACTTCTTCTGGTTTCCTTTCAGGTGTTCAACTTCTTCTTCATTGCTCAATCTTTTATCTATAGATGCCTGCTGCTCAGCCTGTTTCTGCTCCTTCTGATCCTTAAGGGACTGGATGCGGCCTTTGAGTTCATTTACTGCAGCAGGAAGATCACCCCTCAGTTCTTCCAGTTCATCAAGCTGATCATCTATAAGCTGCAGCTCATACAGTGTTTTTAATCGATTTATCAATTTTATCTATCTCCTTATTTATGAAAAAAATTTACAGGGTTTGTAGTTCCGCTATATATATAAACCTTTATGTCGGCGTTATTTTCTTTTATAAAACTCTCAAATCTTCTTTTTACCTCCTCAAGAACGGGAGATTCCGTCTCGTAATGCCCGGCATCCACTAAAAGTATTTTCCCCTCGGCATCCTGGAATGTATGGTACTTAATATCTGCCGTCACATAAGCATCTGCACCTGAGGCCAGAGCCGCCGGAATGAGCTCCGAGCCGCTTCCCCCGCAGAGAGCTACAGTTTTAACTTTTCCGCCCCTGCCCGGCGTAAAGCGCAGGCCGTCTGTCTTAAGGCTCTTTGCCGTATGCGCTAAAAATTCCTTTTCATCCATGGCCTCATCAAGCTCCCCAAGGGCGCCGAAACCATAATTTACATTTCTATTGTTCAAGGGATAGACATCAAAAGCCGGCTCTTCATAAGGATGAGCCTTCAGCATGGCAGGTATAACTGCCTTAAGCTTCCACTTGTCCACAAGCACTTCAAGTCTTACTTCCTTAACCTCCTCAAAGTTTCCGGGCTTCCCGATGGCGGGATTTGTTTCTTCAGATCCCAGGAACGTCCCTTCACCCATAGACCTGTAGCTGCAGTTTGTATATTCCCCGATTACCCCGCCTCCTGAAGTGAAAATGGCGTCCGCGACTTCCTTAATATTACTTTCAGGTACAAAGACAACAAGCTTCACCTGGTTTGATTCTTCATATTCAAGGAACCTGATGTTCTTAAGGCCCAGGGTTTTTGCAAGATGGAAACTTACACCGTGTTTTGTAAAGTCGAGGTTTGTATGGGCTGAGTAGAGGGTGATTTGGTTTATGAGGAGTTTCTCAATGAGTCTGGAAGTTTTATCGTTCTGAGTGTCTAATTTCTTTAGAGGCTGAAAGATCAGAGGATGATGAGTAAAGATTAAATTGCATTTTTTCTTTATCGCCTCCTCAAGGGCTTTTTCGGAGAGCTCGAGGCAGAGAAAGATATTTGCCGCCTCGATTCCTAAAGATCCCGCCTGCAAGCCGGGATTGTCTTTCTGCCATGCGGCTTCTTTAGGCGCCCAATTTTCAATATGTTTAATTAGCTCTTTTGCTGTCATATGAAAAAAAATGCACTCCCTTTAGGGAAGTGCATTTTTAATAGATTTATATCTAAATTTTTCCGGTTTTAGTGTTCTGTAAAATGTATAATATTGAAATTTTGTTTTCCATAATTCTAAAACAAAAATACACGATTAACCAGAATTATTCAACACTATTAAAAATAAAATTAGGCCATATTTCAAGCCTGAGAAAAGGCTTACGCCTTAAGCCGGGTTTTCCCAGCGGTTGTCTTCCTTTATAAGATCAATCAGGGCATCCACGGCCTTCTCTGAGTCGATGCTTCTTTTTACAATTGTCTGCCCGCGGTAAAGCGTTATTTTGCCCGCGCCCGAGCCCACATAGCCGTAATCGGCATCGGCCATTTCACCGGGACCGTTTACAATGCAACCCATAATGCCTATCTTAACGCCTTTCAGGTGACCGGTGCGTTTTCTTATCTGATGCGTCACCTCCTGAAGATCGAAAAGCGTGCGCCCGCAGGAAGGGCAGGCGATGTATTCTGTTTTCGATATCCTTAAGCGCGAGGCCTGAAGGATGCCGAATAAAATCCTGTTTACAGATTCTGTGTCCTCAGGCTCCGTCATTCCTTCCAGCCTTACCTCTGCCCAGACACCGTCACCCATGCCGTCAATTAAAAGGGCGCCAAAGTCAGTTGAACTGTAAAGCATGAAGCCTTCCTGATCCAGTGTGCCGTACGACCTTTTTAGAACAACAGGATTTGATACGTTCTTATTTATAAGCTCAAAGATAATTCTTCTTTCTTCAGCCATGCCGTGAAGGTTTTCTGTTACAAGTACCAATACGGCAGTTCTGTCTTCTTTAAGCCGTTCAAGCTTATCTATATTAGTTATATCTGTAAGTACGAAATTAAGTTCCGGAGATTTTTCCTTTGCACCCAGGAATTCTTCAAAGCTATAGAGAGGGTAGCCCTGTCTTTTTTCATTCCAGGCACTGTAGTCATATACAGCCCTGAGGCTTAATGGAAGTTCAAAAGGAACTGCCCGGCTTCCAATATAAATAAAGTCGGCTGCGGCATCCTTCATATTCCACTTGTCGCTCAGAGGATTATAGGAATATCCGATTGCCTCCAGATCCTTAGGGCTTTTAATGTCCTTTTGGCTATAGTCTGCAAATGCTCTCGGAACGTTATCGCCCCCGAGGTTGCTTACAGAAAAACTCTTTCTTTTATTATATGTAAATGGATCTACCGGGACATTCTGAACTGCTGGGATATCCTTATGCTCACTTCTATCTTTATATCTATCGGCAAGTCTGATTGCAACAGGGGATTCATGCTCGGGGTCTTCTGTTAAGGATACCCGTATCGTGTCGCCGAGGCCGTCTTCCAGGAGTGTGCCTATACCTACAGCCGATTTAGTCCTGCCGTCTTCTCCGTCGCCGGCTTCCGTTACCCCTAAATGAAGAGGATAGTTCATTCCGGCTTCAGTCATTTTCTGAACCAGAAGCCTGTAAGCCTGAACCATAACGCGCGTGTTGCTGGCCTTCATTGAAAGCACTATGTCGTGATAATCCAGATCCTCGCAGATCCTTAAGAATTCGAGAGCCGACTCCACCATTCCAAGCGGGGTGTCGCCGTAGCGGCTCATGATGCGGTCGGACAGGGAGCCGTGGTTGGTCCCGATCCTCATTGCGGTTCCGTATTCCTTGCAGATCTTGACCAGGGGAGTAAAGCGCTCCCGGATCCTTTCCAGCTCCGACTGGTATTCAGCCTCAGTAAAATCTATTTTCTCGAATCTTTTCTTATCGGCGTAGTTGCCGGGGTTGACGCGCACCTTCTCAACAATCCTGGCTGCCAGTTCTGCTGCATTCGGTGTAAAATGTATGTCGGCAATAAGGGGAACGTTATAGCCCCTTTTCTTAAGTTCTTTTTTAATTTCGAGGAGATTTTGCGCTTCGTTTATGCTGGGAGCCGTAATGCGCACATATTCGCAGCCGGCGTTTACCATTCTGATCGTCTGTTCGACAGTGGCAATGGTGTTCATGGTGTCTGTTGTGGTCATCGACTGGATTCTGATGGGGTTATTGCCCCCCAGGGGAACGTCGCCAATTTTAACTTCGCGTGTCTTAAATCTGTTGTACCTGGTTAAACTTGAGCAATACTGCTTTATCAACTGGTCCATATCGCCTTTCAATAATATCTATTAAATAACACTCATCTCTTAATAAGAGTTCTTAATAATTCTCTTAAAGCAAACTTATTACGGCCTCAGAAAATTCCAAAGATGCCTGTGCGTTCTGTGCCGTAACGATTTTCTTTCTTACAACTACAGGCGTGTCCTTATACTCGGCTCCCATGCGTTCAAGTTCCTTTCTGTCGTCGAGGTAGCACGTTGCGGCCTGTCCTTTAAGGAGTCCCGCCTTAGCCAGGATTACAGGAGCGCTGCAGATGGCGGCAACAGGTTTTTTGGAATCAAAGAACTTTTGTGATGTCTTATGCAGAATGGAATTATTCCAGTAATCCTTAACCCCCGCGCCTCCGATAAAAACGATAGCGGCAAAGTTGGATTCGTGGATATTAAAGAAATTTATGTCGGATTTAACCTTGAGACCCGACTTGCCCATGCAAAGCGCACTCGTCTGGGAGGCAATAAAGATTTTCAATCCTTTTTTCTCAAAGGAGTTCTTAACGGTCAGGAATTCCTCTTCATTAAAGTCCTTTGAGGGGAGGATAAGTAGAATGCTTTTATTTATCACAAAAAGAGCCATCTTTTAATAATTATTCTGCAAATATAAGAAATAAACCTGAAAGGCGGAAAAGGCAATGGGGGCTAAAAGAGGGAATTATTAAAAAGGATTGGGGTATTTTTTGGAGGTATTTTATTACGCGTTTTTAAGTTATGTAATCTTAAAAGCCTCCACCCCATGAAATAGGAGAGAGGCTTAGAATGCGGGTAGTAATTCTTTTTACTTTATATCGAGTACAAAATCGACGGCCTTCTTTACTTCTGCCATTTTCTCCCGGCTCAAACTTCCGATCTTCCCTTGCAGTCGTACATGATCTACGGTCCTGATCTGGGCGCAGTCAACATAGCTGTCCTGGTCTAAGCTGCCTTCTCCTTTATCGACCTCGACCATAAAGCGCATTTTCTTCGGAACTATTTTCCGGCTTGTTATAACCGCAACAACAACCAACGGCGAAACCTCATTGATTAGGTTATTTTGAATTATAACTGCGGGTCTTGTTTTGCCTTTCTCATGTCCCTCTACAGGATCCAGTCTGACCCAGTAAACATCACCGCACAACAGCGGCTTAATCACCCCGCTCTTCGCTGTCTGCATGCTTCCATTCCTCTTGCTGGGCTAAGTAGTATTGATAATTAGCTTCAAACCCTTCTTTCAGCTCCCGTCTCAGATCGGTTTCTTCAATGGCATCAATGGCTTTTTGAAGAGCATTCCTGGAAAAGTCACTTAATGATAAATGGTGTTTCTCGGAGATCCTTAAAAGTTTCTCCTGCATATTTTCAGGGATATAGAAACTTAACCTATGGCCTCGTGTCTTTGCCTTTCCCATTTTCGTCCTTTCTATCGTCTTCATCAGATCCACTTAATACATTGTCTGTTTCATCTGCGGCAGTCACTTAACTTCGCCGCCAGAAGAAATAAATTGCCGTGCTTCAATTACGCACACAATAAATGTACACATATCTTGCACACAAGTCAAGCACAAACCAAATGTGCCAGGCACACTCTTCATATTTAAGGAGAATTATTAATGCCGGGAGATTCAGGCCAATTTTCTTTTAAAAAAGTTATTCTTTCTTTATTTTCTGAAATGGCGTATTTTCCACTGAAAAGAAAGAGCTGCGTGCTCTTTTATTTGTGTGCCATGAAAAATTAACACTTAACTTTCCCCCATGAGAGGTGCTATGAAAATTTTCAGTAAAATTTCACTACTGCTGATGTTAGTTTCAACAACAATTTTATCCGGTAAACAGATGGATAATAAGCTAAACCTTATGCCCTGGCCTTCCAGGATTACAATGAATGAAGGCAAATTCCGCCTCAGCCCTAAGTTCGCTATGTCCGTAAAAGGGGACTGCGGCGACAGACTCTACCCTTATGCCACCAGAATCCTTAGAAGACTCTCCGGCAGAACGGGACTTTTCTTCCCGCAGGACTTTATAACCAAAGCTTCAATGAGCGACACAGTTCAGTTCTATATTGAATGCCGGAGAAAAGGCGAAGTAAAACTACATGAAGATGAATCCTACTCGCTTGAAGTCTCCCCCGGAAAGGTAACTCTTAAGGCAACAGATGACATAGGCGCCATAAGGGGGCTTGAGACATTCGTTCAGCTCCTTTCGGTTGATCAGGATGGCTACTATATACCATGCCTTAAAATAGATGACTCCCCGCGCTTTGCATGGAGAGGCCTTATGATGGATGTGGCACGCCACTTCATGCCGGTCGACGTCGTAAAACGAAACATAGACGGCATGGCTGCCGTTAAGATGAACGTTTTCCACTGGCACTTAAGCGACGATCAGGGTTTCCGCGTCGAAATGAAAACCATCCCCGAGCTTACAAAAATTGCCTCCGACGGACTTTTCTATACACAGGAAGAAATCAGAGATGTTATTCAGTATGCAAATGACCGCGGTATAAGAGTAATACCTGAATTCGACATACCAGGACACTCAACAAGCTGGCTTACAGCTTTCCCTGAACTGGCAAGCGCTCCGGGACCTTATAAGGTTGAAAGAAATTGGGGAATATTCGATCCTACTTTTAACCCGACAATAGAAGCTACATACACATTTTTCGACAAGTTCTTTTCCGAAGTAACCAGGCTTTTCCCCGATCCTTATATGCATATCGGAGGCGATGAGAATAACGGGAAGCAGTGGAAGAATAACCCTGAGATACAGGCCTTCATGAAGAAAAACAATATTCCGAATAATCACGCTCTTCAGGCTTATTTTAACAAAAGAATTCTTGGGATACTGACCAAATACGGCAAAAAGATGATCGGATGGGATGAAATCCAGCAGCCCGACCTTCCAAAGAATATCGTTATACAGTCGTGGCGCGGACAGAAGGGTCTTGCTGAGGCCGCAAAGGCAGGCTTCCAGGTAATCCTTTCAAACGGATATTATATAGATCTTATTCAGCCGACAGATTTCCATTACCTGAACGATCCTATTCCTCAGAACTCTCCTTTAACAGAGGATGAGAAAAAGCTCGTCATGGGCGGGGAAGTTACACAGTGGGCTGAACTTGTAACTCCTGAAAATGTGGATTCAAGAATATGGCCCCGCACGGCAGTCATTGCCGAGCGCTTCTGGTCGCCTCAGTCGGTAAATGATGTTCAGGACATGTACCGCCGCATGGACATTATAAGCCAGTACCTTGAAGACGTTGGCCTTACGCATATAAAGAACCAGGGCATGATGATCCGCCGCCTTTCAAACTTTGCCGATACAACGCCTCTTAAAACTTTCATCGATGTAATTGAACCGGTAAAGCTCTACGCCCGTCATTCTCAGGGAGTTAAGTACACACAGCAGTCTCCTTATACAAGGGTGGTTGATGCCGCTATTCCCGATCCTGAAACAGTACGCCAGTTCAGAGGCCTTGTTGACAGCTATCTTAAGACAAAGAATGAAGCTGCTTATAATGGAATAAAAATATGGCTCACAATCTGGAGAGACAACCATAAGGATCTCCTCCCGGTAATCAGTCAGTCCCCGGTACTAAGGGAAATTGAATCCATGTCTTCCGATTTGTCTGAAATCTCACAGGCAGGCCTTACAGCGCTCGAAACCCTGCACTCGGGCAAGGCTTTGGACAAATCGTGGCAGGCTGAACAGTCGTCCTTAATTGAACGGGCTAAAAAGCCGCGCGGACAGGCTGAAATTATGGTAATTCCGTCTATTGAAAAGCTGATTAACCCCGAAGCGGGAAGCCTGAGTAAAAACGGAAAATAATTCTTTTTATTAAAACTGCACGGAAAACACTTTTTTCCGTGCGGTTTTTTTTATTATCCTTTGTTGAACCCCTGAAAACAAGTCATTTTTTTCTGCAATAAACTTTCATTTTTTCCCGCCGATAATAGGGCAGTTTCTGGTTTTTTCTGAGACGATGATTATATTGTAAACGATTTTTTGAATTTTTTTGAGATTTTTATGCCTGTTACCATCTTATCGCAGATCGACTACCCGGCAGTTTTTATGGCTGCCTGCGCTTATTTTGTCTTGGGTGCCCTCTGGTATACACCGAAGATATTCGGAAAAAAGTGGCTCCAGATGAATTATATTAAACATGACGACAAGAAAACGACTTCCAAAGTCCTGACTATAGCTTTCCTTTCCACTCTTACAGCAGCACTTATACTCGACTATTTTATCTGCTTTGCAAACACTGTCTCTGTTACAGGCGGCATGTGGATAGGAGTTATATTATCACTTTCCATACTTGCCCTTACAGTGGGGGTATCATTTATATTTGAAGAAAGACGGGTAAAACTGCAGTTTATCGATGCAGGCTACCACCTCATTGGATTTATGGCCATGGGTTTCATTTTAACCTACTGGCGCTGAAAAAGAATTTCTAATTTTCCCGGGCAGCATGGGAACAATTAGCGGCATGAATATGAAATATGTTCATGCCGTTTTGCTTTATCAGCCCTTCTAAACCTAATCTCTCATTAATTTTTCTTTTTGCACTATTCTTTTTACGTATACCCCGCGGATTTTGCTTATTTTTACTCCGTACATATTTTCTAATTTCCAGTGTGACTGGAAGAATTTAATGGAGACTTGTTAAATGGAAAAAAGTGTAATTAATGAATTTATTAAGGAAATTGAGCTCTTTAAGGATTTGACCGAAGATGAACGCCGACTGCTCTCAGATGAAATAGAGGTCCGGACCTACGAGGCAAATTCAATTGTATTTGCCGAGAATACGCCGAGGAAAAATCTGTTCATCATTTATGAAGGTGAAATAGAGCTTTTTAAGAAAACCCCTTTCGGAGAGGAAAAGAGGCTTTCTTTCTTCTCAAAGTACGATTTCCTGGGTGAAGGAGCCTTAATGGACGACTCCCCGCACTCGACTAACGCCAGAACGCTTCTTAGCTCAACGCTTTTTCAGATAAGCCGCGAAAAGTTCATTGCGCTTTTTAAGGAAAATGCATCTTTGGGAGCAAAAATACTCTCGCGCATTGCAAGAGTCATTTCACGCCGCATGAGACAGACCAATACACGCATGGTGAACGTTTCGGCACAGTACGAATCGGGCAGAACGAGGCATGAGCACGATTTGCTCGGTGAACGCGAGGTGCCGCAGGAAGTCTATTACGGCGTTCAGACACTACGCGCACTGGAAAACTTTAACATCAGCGGAATTACACTTGCACAGTATCCGGTTTTAATCCAGGCACTTGCAATGGTAAAGAAAGCTGCAGCACTTGCAAACTATGAGCTTGGACTTTTGTCGAAACCTGTAACGGATGCAATCGTGCAGGCATGCAATGAAATCTTAAACGGCAAACATCACAACCATTTTGTAGTGGACATGATCCAGGGGGGAGCAGGCACTTCCACCAATATGAACGCCAATGAGGTAATTGCCAACCGCGCACTTGAAATCCTGGGTTATGAAAAAGGGGAGTACAAGTACTGCCACCCGAATAACCACGTCAACCTTTCACAGTCGACTAACGACGCATACCCCTCGGCTGTTAAAATTGCAGTTATATACAGCAACCAGAAACTGACCGATGTCCTGAAGAACCTGATACTGTCATTCAAGTCCAAGGCCAAAGAGTTTGCCGGTGTAATTAAAATGGGACGCACACAGCTGCAGGATGCAGTTCCTATGACGCTTGGACAGTCATTTGAGGCTTACGCCGTTACGCTCGGCGAGGAAATTGAACGCCTGGAGCAGAATGCAAGGCTTTTCCTGGAGCTCAATATGGGCGCTACTGCAATAGGCACAGGAATTAACTCAGACCCCGATTACAGCGAAAAAGTAATCTCTCACCTGAGGGAAATTACATCTTTGGATGTGGTGCTGGCACCGAACCTTGTTGAAGCAACTCAGGATACCGGCGCCTTCGTCATGTATTCATCTGCCTTAAAACGCCTGGCTGTTAAGCTCTCAAAAATTTCAAATGACTTAAGGCTTTTAAGCTCAGGCCCCAGAGCCGGCATTGGGGAAATAAACCTTCCTCCCATGCAGCCCGGGTCTTCAATTATGCCCGGCAAGGTAAACCCTGTAATACCTGAGGTTGTAAACCAGATAGCCTTTAAGGTAATTGGAAACGACCTTACAGTTACACTTGCCGCCGAGGCCGGTCAGCTGGAGCTGAACGTTATGGAGCCTGTAATTACACAGAGCCTTTTTGAATCGATTGAAATGCTCAAAAACGGCATGGAGACCCTTAAATACCGCTGCATAGAGGGGATTACGGCAAATGCTGAACGCTGCAGAAAGATGGTGGAAGACTCTATTGGTATAGTGACGGCACTTAACCCTGTTCTTGGATATGAGACCTGCACGGAACTGGCCAAGGAGGCGCTCATGACAGGCCGCGGAGTCTGCGATCTGGTGCTGGAGAAAAAGCTCCTTTCGAGGGAAAAGCTCGACGAGCTCCTTGCTCCCGAGCATATGATCAGGCCCCAGAGGATGAAATAAAAACAATAGAGCTAAATTTCTATTTTTTCAGAGTGGCTAAAGTTCGCTTTAGCCGCTTTTGTTTTAAATTTGCAGAAATATTTTTGCAATCTGATCCTCCAAATTCGGGCTTACCACCAATACCGCTTTTAGCGGTTACATATTTGTAGAAAACGGATCCAATACCAATATAGCCCGCCCGAGGCTTTACGCGTCAACTTAATAGATTTCCAAAGGCCAATGAAAAGAATGCATCAATAAACGTCCAAATTACAAAGCCCCGATGAGGGGCGCTTTGTCTTTAGCCCGGGGTGACCAAACCCGCCTTGGGCGGGTGCGGGA
>DATAKL010000018.1:0-55809 GCA_036261625.1 Ignavibacteriales bacterium
GGTTCAGTCGCCCGCCTCAGGCGGGCTTCCTCACCCCGGGCTAAAGACAATGCGCCCCTTATCGGGGCTTAATGACTGCGCTATTCCAGATGCTCTGTTTTCACGAAGTTTTATGAATCGTTAAGTTGACGCGTGAAGCCCCTGGCGGGCTATATAAAACCACTGACTTGGTTTAGGATTGGGTTTTTCCGAAATTGCTACAAATATGCAGCCGCTAAAGCGGTTAGAATGATTAATTGTTGAAGCAATGGATAATTTTATATTCCCGGGTTTCATAACTTACGAATCAACCCGTAATTATAACCTATTTTCATCTCTTGTTTTTTCTGCCGGATTCTTTAGCTTCTATTTTGAAAGAGCAATAAAAAAAGTGTAAAAAATTAGGTGTGGGAACTTTAAATGTTGTAACATTTGTTTTAATTAAAAGAGTAATTTTAAAAAGGAGGAAGTTTAAGATGGAAACCAAGCAGAAAGAATCAATTGTCGGCACCTGGAATATTGATAAGTCGCATACCAGAATTCAGTTTACAGCCAGACATATGGTCATTGCACATGTAGCAGGCGAGTTTAAGGACTACAACCTTAAAATGAGAGTAAATAGTGAGAGTTTTCAGGACAGCGAAATAGAATTTACCATAAATGCTCAGAGCATCGATACCGGTATAGCTGACCGTGATGCTCACCTGAAGAGCGAGGATTTCTTCGGTGCCGAAAACTACAAGGAGATCCGCTTCGTAAAAAGATCTATAGAAAAGCTCGACGAGGAAAATTATAAAATGAGAGGGGATCTTACGATAAGGGATATTACTAAACCGATAGATCTCGACGTCACCTTTGGAGGGCTCATAACAGACCCTTATGGAAACCTTAGAGCAGGCTTTAATGTTAAGGGAAGCTTAGACCGTTTCGAATACGGTCTTAAATGGAACGCTTTAATTGAAACAGGCGGTGCAGTTGTTGGTAAAACAATAAATATCAACTGCGACGTTGAAGTAATTAGACGGAAATAATTCCCCAAAACAGAAAGATCTTCTCTTGGGAAAGATTTTCTGAGGATTCTATAATATACGCGGGACTGAGGCCTTTTTGCTCTGTCCCGCTGAAAAACTTTATATGAAAGGCAGCATGTGATACACGATCTCATTAAGAAAAGATACAGTACCAGGACATTTTCAGAAGAACTCATTGACGGCGACGTGGTTTTTTCACTCTTTGAAGCAGCCCGCTGGGCACCCTCCGGCGGAAATGAACAGCCATGGAGATTTATTGTGGCAGCGAAAAACGACCCGGAAAACTACTGGAAGATTTTCAGCGCTTTAGCCGAGGGAAATAAGTCCTGGGCCAAAAATGCACCGCTTTAATTGTCGGCATTGCAAAGCTGGACCGCGGAATAGACAAGAAATTAAACAAGTACGCTTTCTACGACCTTTCAAGCGCAGTAACAAACTTTACACTGCAGGCAACTTCAAAAAATCTTTATGTAAGACAGATGGGGGCTTTAGTCCTTTAATTTTAAGAGAGCTCTTTGATATACCGGAAAATTTTGAACCTGCAATCGTCATGGCCGTAGGCTACAGATCTGAAGAAAGTGATGTGCCTGAAAGCGTAAAGATGAAGGAGCAGACTCCGAGGATGAGAAAACATTTAAGTGAAATCTCGTCTTCAGCGGAAAATTCGGAACCCCGGCAAACCTCGTCTCCGATAAAATAGAACTGCCTGAAAAAGAATAGTCCCAAAATAGGATTTAGTAAAGGAGGAATAATGAAAATCAATATTCAGAGATCTGAAGACCGCGGACAGGCTGAACATGGATGGCTCCATACACGCTACAGCTTCAGCTTCGCAGACTATTATAACCCGGAGAAAATGGGCTTTGGGGCACTCCGCGTCCTAAATGACGACATTGTGGAGCCGGCCGAAGGATTCGGCACTCACCCGCACAGCAACATGGAAATTGTAACAATTATGCTAAAAGGCACCCTGGGGCATAAGGATTCGGCAGGACACGAAAAAGAGCTGAAGGAAAATGAAATCCAGGTCATGTCCGCAGGCTCCGGCATTCAGCACTCGGAGTTTAACCATTCCGAGACCGAACCATTAAACCTCCTGCAGATCTGGATCCATACAAAGGAAAGAAATATCAGGCCCAGATACGACCAGAGATATTTCCCGTCTGAGGAAAGGAAAAATAAACTTCAGACTGTAGTCTCCGGAAAAGATCTCCCCGGCAGCCTCTATATTCACCAGGATGCATCGCTGTCGCTTGGAGATTTCGATAAGGGGAAATCTTTTACCTATAAGACTGAAGAACCCAACAGGGGAATTTATTTATTTGTAATTGATGGAACGGTAAGCTTTGACGGGGAGACCCTCTACAGGCGTGATGCCGCTGAAATAAGCCAGACAAATGAACTGATGGTTACGGCTGAGGAGTCTTCACGCATACTGCTAATCGAAGTTCCGTTATAATTATAATTTTATTATGATAGAAAATTTAATATTAAACAGCAATGAACTGGATGCATCAATGCGCCTGGAAGATGAAATAAAACAGAACCGGTTCCAAAGCCAGTACCATAAGGCGCTTGTAAATATAATTTATACAAACAACTGGATAGCCTCCCGGCAGACCGAAATCCTGAGGCCTTATGGAATTACAATGCAGCAGTATAATGTGCTCCGCATTTTAAGAGGTCAGCACCCTAATCCCGCCACAATTAAGCTCATTAAGGAACGCATGCTCGACAAGATGTCGGATGCTTCAAGAATAGTTGAGAAACTAAGGGCAAAGGGACTTGTGGAAAGAACTGTCTGCCCAAAGGACAGAAGAAACGTTGACATTATGATCACTCCAAAGGGACTTGAGCTCCTTGGAAGGCTCGAGGCTCCGGAACATATGCTTGAAAGTAGCCTAGCTACATTAAACCAGGAGGAAGTAAAAAGCCTGAATCACCTCCTCGACAAACTTAGGGGATAAAAGAATCCCCCAAAAATCCAGCCTTGTTGAAACTTCCCGGTGTTTCGGAATGTAAGTATTTTACTTATGTTTGCATCTAAATATTGGAGCAATAATTAAATGAAATATCTTGCAATTCTCTTACTGCTGACACTTACAGTAAATTCTTCTTTGAAAAGCGCACAAAAAGAAGAAGCTAAAAAACAAAAAGACAATTTTACTTCACAAACCTTTAACGGCCTGAAGTTCCGTTCAATCGGACCGGCACTCACCTCAGGACGCATATCGGACTTTGCCGTAAACCCTAAGGACAGAAGCCAATACTACGCCGCTGCGGCCTCAGGCGGAGTCTGGAAGACCACAAATGCCGGAACGAGCTGGACTCCGGTTTTTGACAACGAAGGATCCTATTCCATTGGATGCCTCGCAATGGACCCCAAGGACCCGAACGTCATATGGGTGGGAACAGGCGAAAACAACAGCCAGAGAAGCGTCTCCTACGGCGACGGCATCTACCGCTCGGATGACGGGGGCAAAAGCTGGAAAAACCTGGGACTTAAAACCTCAGAGCATATTGCCAAAATTTTAATAGACCCCAGAAATTCGAACACAGTCTACGCGGCATCCCAGGGACCCCTGTGGGGACCGGGCGGCGAGCGCGGGCTTTATAAGTCCACCGACAACGGACAAAGCTGGAAAGCCGTACTTACAATAAGCGAAAACACAGGCATAAACGATATCACGTTTGACCCTCAGAACCCGGATGTAATCTACGCATCTTCATACCAGAGAAGACGCCACGTTTATACCGTAATTGACGGAGGGCCAGAGTCAGCTATCTATAAATCCACTGACGCCGGAGCAACATGGAATAAACTCACCTCCGGGCTCCCGACCTCAGACATGGGAAAAATTGGCCTTGCAGTCTCTCCCGTAAACCCTGAAATAGTTTATGCCGTAATTGAAGCCTCCCAGGGAAAAGGGGGATTCTTCCGCTCAACCGACAAAGGAGCCACATGGGAGAAAAGAAGCGGTTATGTAAGCGGAAGCGCACAGTACTATAATGAAATCTATGCTGACCCCAAAGATCAAGACCGCGTCTATGCCATGGATACTTATTTAATGGTTACTGACGACGGCGGAAAAACTTTCCGGGGGCTCGGTGAAAGATTTAAGCACGTCGATAACCACGCCATGTGGATTGACCCAAGCAACACGAACTACTACCTGGTCGGATGCGATGGCGGCGTCTATGAATCCTTCGACCGCGGACAGATGTGGAACTTCAAGAGCAATCTTCCTGTAACTCAGTTCTACAGAGTTGCCCTGGACAATGCGCTTCCATTCTATTATGTATACGGCGGCACACAGGACAATTTCAGCCTGGGAGGACCTTCGGCAACAACTAACATCTCTGGCATTCCAAACTCCGACTGGTATATAACGCAGGGAGGCGACGGATTTTATTCGAGAGTCGATCCTGAAGACCCCAGTACGGTTTATGCCGAGTCTCAGTACGGAGGCCTGGTACGGTACGACAAGAAAACAGGCGAAATTATGGGCATTAAGCCGGTTGAGGCTAAAGACGAGGAGCCTCTGCGCTGGAACTGGGATGCACCCTTGATTATAAGTCCGCATTCACACACCAGACTTTACTTTGCAGCCAATAAACTATTCCGCAGCGACGACAGGGGAAACTCCTGGAAGGAAATAAGCGGCGATCTTACGCGTCAGTTAGACCGCAATAAGCTTCCCGTAATGGGGAAAGTCTGGGGCGCCGATGCCGTGGCCAAGAACGCATCCACATCCTTCTTCGGTAATATCGTCTCATTATCCGAATCCCCGGTAAAAGAAGGCGTGATCTATGCAGGCACCGACGACGGACTTATAAATGTTACCGATAACGGAGGGGAGAGCTGGAAGAAAATTGAGAAGTTCCCCGGCGTGCCGGAGATGACATACGTAAGCTGCATTCTGACCAGCCAGCACGACCAAAACACAGTTTATGCAGCCTTCGACAACCATAAAAATGCCGATTTTAAGCCTTATATATTAAAAAGCGTGGATGGCGGCAAAAGCTGGAAGTCCATCCAGGGCAACCTGCCTGAAAGGGGAACAGTCTATACTATTGCTGAAGACCATGTAAATCCGAAGCTCCTTTTTGCAGGAACAGAGTTCGGGGTATTCTTTACTGTTGACGGCGGCGAAAAGTGGATTCAGCTTAAAGGCGGTCTTCCCACAATTGCAGTAAAAGATATGGCTATTCAGAAGCGTGAAAACGACTTAGTCCTGGCCACATTCGGAAGAGGATTCTATATATTAGATAATTACACACCTTTAAGAGATCTTAAGCCCGAAACTCTTGCAAAAGAGACGGAAATATTCCCGGTTAAGGATGCCTATATGTACGTGCAGAGCCGCCCCATTGGAAATAAGGGGAAGGGTTTCCTGGGAGAATCATATTACCTGGGAGAAAATCCCCCATTCGGGGCTACTTTTACGATCTATTTAAAAGATGCCATCAAATCCAAAAAACAGATACGTCAGGAAAGTGAAAAAGAAGCCGTGAAAGATGGCGGGGAATTGAAATATCCCAGTAATGATGAGTTAAGAAGTGAAGAAAGGGAAGAGATGCCTTACCTCCTTTTGACCATTACAGATGAATCGGGAAGCGTTGTAAATAAGCTCCGGGCTCCTGCAGCCTCCGGCATTCAGAGACTGACCTGGGATTTCAGGTATCCTGCAACAACACCGATTAAGAAAATTGAATCTGAGGAGGAGGACGATCCTTTCTATGAGGCCGATATGGGCGCTCTTGCTCTTCCGGGAAAATATAACGTAACACTTTCAAAAGTTGTGGACGGAACTTCAACTCTTTTGGCCGGACCCGTGGAATTCAAAACAGAAGCCCTAAGCAGTTCAACTTTATCAAAGGAGGACCGCCTGGCACTTTCAGAATTCCAGCACAGGCTTGGAGAGTTAAGACGCGCCGTAAGGGGCACAATTGAGTCGGCAAACGAGGTATCGAACCAGTTAAGACTTATCAGACAGGCCCTGAAGAATTCAACAAGGGCAAATGGTGAAATGGCTACTGAAGTAAACAGGCTCGAAAATGAACTCTATAATATAACGCTTAAGCTTTCAGGCGACAGGATACTTCAAAGAAGAAATGAAAACACCGCTCCATCTTTAAGCGACAGGATTGAAGGCATTGTTTACGACCAGTGGCAGTCTTCACAGGCGCCCACACAGACACAGAGGGATCAGATGAAGATTGTTTCAGAGGAGTTTGCGCCTCTGCTTGCAAAGTTCAAAATCCTGGTTGAAGGGGATCTTAAGAAACTTGAAACTTCTCTGGAAGTCACGGAAACCCCGTGGTCTCCGGGAAGGCTTCCATCCTGGCAGAATAACTGATTTAATTAAAGGAAGAAGCTCTAAAAGGCTTCTTCCTTAAAGGATTAAATTTTATACCTAAAATTGCTAAGATGTTTATAATTCTTTTTTGTATTTTAAGGCCAGATTTTAACAACAATAATTAAAATGGAGAATAGATGAAACGTTCTTTAGTTGTTCTTCTTGCAGTGGCCCTCTTAGGACTTGCTGCATGCAGCAAAAAGGAAGAGTCGAAGCCTGTTACAGCCCAGGAGGGTGTTCACACAGGGAAAGTTATAGATAAGATAAACGCTTCAAACTACAGCTATCTTCAGCTTGAAGAAAACGGAAACACATATTGGATCGCCGCACCTCAGATGCAGGTGGAAAAAGGGGAGACCGTACAGTTTGCCAAAGCAATGGAAATGAAGAATTTCCACAGCGAGTCCTTAAACCGCACATGGGAATCGATACTCTTTGTTTCCGACGTGGCTAAAAACGGCCAGCTTGCACAGCCAACAATGGGCGCACATCCCAAAGTAACAGCTGAGCAGGAACAGGTTAAAGTTGAACCCGTAAAGGGAGGAAAAACTGTTGCCGATGTCTACGCACAGAAAGAGTCCCTGAAGGGCAAGACAGTTTCAGTGCGCGGCAAGGTTGTAAAATACAACGCCGGCATTATGGGTAAAAACTGGATACATATTCAGGACGGCACAAACAATCAGGGCAACTTTGACCTCCTCATTACCAGCACCGATGAAGCCCAGGTGGGAAGTGTTGTAACAGTGGAAGGAAAAGTTTCTGTAAACAAGGATTTCGGTGCAGGCTATTCATACTCCGTACTGCTTGAAGACGGAAAAGTAAAGAAATAAATTTTAAGGTATCTTGTGTGTGCCGGAAACCACTTTTTCCGGCACAATCCTTAAGGCTTCTTTATTTCCTCTTCCGGAACGGTAAAGCGGAAGGTGCTTCCAAGGCCAGGTTCACTTTCCACACTGATCGTGCCTTTATTCATCTCTACAAATTCGCGGCATAGAACAAGCCCCAGGCCCGTTCCTTTTTCCTTGTCTGTTCCTTCGCGCGTCATGTTTTCATCTATCCTGAACATGCGCTCCATATCATCTTTGCTTATTCCTACACCTGTGTCATGCACGCTTACTTCAACATAGCCTTCAATTCTCCGGATCCGGATTTCTATTTCTCCTCCGGAAGAAGTAAACTTGATGGCATTTGACAAAAGATTCCTCAAAACGCTGTCCATCATATCTTTATCGGCATATACATCGAACGATTCGCTCATGCTGCACAGGATCTCTATGTTTTTTCTCCTGGCATTCATATTATAAATATTAAGTATTTCCATTATAAGCTCATTCAGGTTGAACATGCCGGGAGAAAACTCCATCTTGCCCGTGTGGATCCTGGCCCACTGCAGGAGGTTCTCAATGAGTTTTAAGAGACTGTTAAGAGATTTATAAATCCTGAAGGAAAAGTCCTTTACCTCTTCGGGCGTCAGTTCCTCTATATGGTTGGTCATATACTCAGAAAAGCCCAGAAGGGCAGAAAAGGGACTCCTCAGGTCGTGTGCAACAATGGAAAAGAACTTGTCCTTGCTCGCATTTAACTCCCTGAGCTTTTCGTTGAGCTCCGTCATCTCACGCGCATTGTTCTCAAGAGTAACCTTATTTTCCTGAAGCTCCTCAACATAATGCTGTATCTGTTCGGCTGCCTTGCGGCGTTCGGTAATATCGGTCACAACAGAAAGCATCTGAGGTTCGTTTTCAATGTTTAACAATGTGGCCTGAAGAAGTCCCGTGGCTGTTTCTCCCGACTTCAGGCGGAACTGAAACTCCATGTTGCGGACCTCACCGGTTTTTTCAATTATCCTGACCAGTTTTTTCCTTTCTTCCGGGTTTACAAACATTTCCACTTCCGAAGTCCCGCGGCCAATAATTTCATCTCTGGAGTAGCCTGTAATACGCAGGAAAGCCTCGTTGACATCCAGGTAAAAACCTCTGCTTATCGAGGTAATAATAATTGCAGAAGGGGACTCCCTGAAAATCGTACTTAGCCTCTGCTCCGAATTCTGTAGTGCGAGCTCGGTATTTTTCCTTTTTGAAATGTCTTCGATAACAGAAAGAAAATATTTAGGTGCCTCGGGGCTTTCCTCTACAAGTGAGCGCGTCAGCTGGCACCAGACGTAATGGCCTTTTTTATGCCGGTAGCGTTTTTCCAGAGTATAGGTTTTTGCTTTGTAGCTAAGCAGGAGTTCTATACTTCTGGTGTCTCCATCCAGGTCATCCGGATGCGTCATCTTATGACAGTTCATCCCGAGGAGTTCATCGGGACTGTAGCCTATTATTTCCGAAAGCTTCCCGTTTACCCTCAGCCAGTCGCCCTCCAAAGAAACGTGTGCAAGGCCTACGGCCGCCTGTTCAAACGTCGAGCGGAAGCGTTCTTCGCTGCGCCTTAACTTTTCTTCTATTCTTTTTCTTTCAATTGCATAACGGATGGAACGTACTAAAACATCCGGGTCTATTTCAGACTTTATGAGGTAATCCTGCGCCCCCGACTGTACGGCCTTAAGTCCGAGCTCCTCGTCGTCGAGGCCGGTCATTATAACGACCGGAATTACGGAATTATGAGAGTGTATCCTCTCCAGCGTTCCAAGCCCCATGCTGTCGGGAAGTCCAAGATCCAAGAGCACAAGGTCGCATTCATGGCTGTTGAGGAATTCCAATCCGGTGGCCAGCGTTGGAGCGTGTTTAAGCGTGCATCCGGCAGACTTTACATCCTTCAGCATTTCCCTTATGAGACGCACGTCACCCGGATTATCCTCAATCTGGAGAATACGTATTTGTTTAGGTTCCATAAATTTTTGTTTTATGAAAAAAAACATTAAACTCTGCTGTAACGGAACTCGCGGGAAAAGTGGGGAATAAAAAAGAAAGATTAATGTTTTTCATGGCCCCCGCATCTTTCTCTTCTTAAAATATTTCTTCCGTTTTCAGAAATTCTTTTTTTCAGAAAAAGTTACCTATAGTAAATAAAACATAATTTCTGAAATAAAAAAGTCCGGGGAAAAAACACTGAGGCGGGAGGTTTATTTAAAGGCGTAAACTCTTAAGTTTACGCCTTTATTATCATGCTTTACCGGAGCTGAATTCTTTTACAAAATAGGCAATGGTCTCTTTCAGGCCGTCAATAAGATTAAATTTGGGACTGAAGCCAAGGCCTTCAACTGTATCCTTAATTGATGCCAGGCTGTGCTTTATGTCGCCCGGTCTTTCTTCTTCAAATATGATCCGGCTCTTACTTCCAGTTTCCTTTGTTATCAGTTCGGCCAGTTCTTTAATTGTAATTGAGGAGCCGTTTGCAACGTTGAAGACCCCGTGGGCTTCTTTGTTTTCTGCCGCAATGACATTTGCAGCAACAACATCCTTAACAAAAACAAAGTCGCGCGTCTGACTGCCGTCGCCATAAATTGTAATCGGCTCATTCTTAAGAGCACGGCTTACAAATATCGGAATAGCCGCCGCATACTGGCTCTGAGGATCCTGCCTGGGGCCGAATACATTAAAATATCTGAGGGAAACTGTTCCCGTCTTAAAGCTTTCCCTGTACATCTCAAGATAATACTCGCCGTCGAGCTTTGTAATGCCGTATGGACTCTTGGGCATCGGGCGCATCGAGGTAAACTTTGGACTTTCGGGGTTGTCGCCGTAAACTGCAGCAGAGCTCGAATGAACAACTTTCTTTACCTTATGCTGGCGTGCTGCATCAAGCACGTTCAGAAGTCCCAGAACATTTATCTCAACGCATTCCTGAGGCTTCATAACAGACTCAGGCACAGAGACCATTGCAGCCAGGTGGTGCACATAGTCTGCGCCTTCTAAAACTGAAAAAACCAGATCCCTGTCCGTAATGCTTCCGCGGTGAAAATTTATCTTTGGAAACAGGGTAACATTCTTAAGGTGACCGCTTCTGAGATTATCTATTACGTGGACCTCCGCGCCGCGCGAGGTCCAGAACTCAGCTATATGACTTCCTATGAAACCTGCGCCGCCTGTAATAACAACTTTTAAGTTATCCACCTTTGAGCTATCCTCCTTTAAGTTATCCACACCCGAGTTATCCACATTCAACCCCGACTTTTTGTTGGAAATAAGAGTTCCTTCCTTTGGAAAGATCAAAGATGGTAATATATAAAATTTTATCTTATTCCGGCATAAGAACTTAGAGAATTTTCTTAATAATTAATTTGCACAGGCAAAAAAATCTATCTATTTTTCATTCCCCTAAAGAATGTTAATAAGTGTGGATAACTTGTGGATAACTTTTTAATGTGGAACTGTTCCACATACTCAATGATACACAGATCACATTTCAAAAATGTGGATAAGTATGAGTAAAACTAAAACAGTGCCCGTAAGTGCTTATTTTTCAATAATTTAACTTTTCCACATTAATGTGGATAACTTGTTGATAAATTGTGGGGGGGTGTGAATAAACGCCGGAATCTTTAGAATTTTCAATTTTTAACCCATTTTAAATGTTAATAACTATGAACAATGCCGAATTTCCTGCTACAGAGGCTGTAAGTAGCGATCCCAAAATCATTTGGAAAGAATGCTTAAAAGTAATCAAGGAAAACGTTCCTTTTATAACCTATAATACGTGGTTTCTGCCCATCAAACCCCTTCACCTGGACAGTCTGACACTGAAGATACAGGTGCCGAATAACTTCTTCATAGAATGGATTGATGAGCATTATAATACATTAATAAATAAGACCATAAGGCAGATTATCGGCCCGGAGGCAAAGCTTGCCTATGTGATCTCAGAAGAAAGCGAAGTGCCTGAAATTGAGCTCGGAAAAGAGCACTCACAAAAGCCCGAAATGCCTGCTGTTCAGAGCACTTCCGAAGCAGATAAAAAGCCCCCCTTTGAATCCTACCTGAACAGCCGTTATACCTTTGACAATTTTATTAAAGGGGAGGGTAATCAGCTTGCCCGTGCTGCAGCAATAGCCATTGGGGATAACCCCGGGGAAACCTCCTTTAACCCCTTGTTTATTTACGGAGGAGTGGGTCTCGGGAAAACGCACCTCATACAGGCTATTGGAAACAAGATACTCAGTAATTACCCTCAAAAAAGGGTTATTTACCTTTCCAGTGACATCTTTACAGTTGAGTTCGTTGAAGCCATCCAGTCTAACAAGGTAAACGAATTCTCAAACTTCTATAAGAGCATGGATGCCCTTATTATAGACGATATACAGTTCCTTATAAATAAGGAAAAAACGCAGGACCTGTTCTTCCATATTTTTAACACTCTGCATCAGTCAGGAAAGCAGATCATCCTTTCGAGTGATAAACCTCCAAAGGACCTGAAAGGACTCAATGAAAGGCTTATATCGCGCTTCCAGTGGGGTCTTACGGCTGACGTCCAGCCGCCAGACTTTGAAACCAGAATTGCCATCCTAAAGAAAAAAAGCGAAAACTACGGAATTGGTCTTTCTCCTGAAATACTGGAATATATAGCCATAAATATCACCTCCAACATTCGTGAACTTGAAGGCTGCCTGATCAAGCTCCTTGCCAATGCATCACTGAGCTCTAAAGAGATAAACATTGAGCTTGCCAAGAAGACAGTTCGCGAGATTGCAACCGACAGGAAGGTTAATATTTCAATTGAATATATCACAAAAATCGTCTGTGAGACTCTGAACGTTGAAGAAGACAAGCTCAGAGACAAAAACCGGAAAAAAGAGGTCGTTCAGGCACGCATGATTGCCATGTACCTCTCAAAGAAGCTCACAAAGTCATCCCTCAAGACCATAGGGCTGCACTTTGGGGGAAGGGATCATTCGACGGTAATTCACGCATTCTCGAGCATGGAGCAGATGATGGACGAAGACCAGGCATTAAAGGAGACCGTAGACACCATAAAGAATAAAATAGAGATGAGCGTATCTTAAAAAGTACCTGAAAAGGTACTTAAAAGCGGGGTACAAAAGGGCTGAACCGGGCCCCAGAACATCCCAAAAAAATTGCCCTTAAAATAATGTTCTTTTAATGTGGATTTCCACCCCGGTTATGTGGATAAGGTGTGGATAAACGGTGGAGATCGTGTGGATAAAACAGCCCTTATTCACACAGTGTTGATTACGCAAAGTTAGCCCAAAGTTATCAACATTTAAAAATGTTTAAAAACTCGTAATTTAAGGCGAATTTGCGGCATTTTGAGTTATCCACATATTAACACTATTATTAAATTTATTAAAGATTTTAAAAAGATAAATAGTAATAAATATAAGCCTGTGGATTGTTGATAAACAGGCCCCGTGCCTCACGATTCGCATTGAAAGTGAGGGGAAAAAATGATATTTTTACACTTTAATTTGGAGAAAAATAATGGAATTTAAGGTAAACAGTAAGTCACTGGAAAAACTGCTGACAAAGATAATTCCGGCCGTCCCAAACCGCACACCGATGCCTATCCTGGAAAACTTTTTATTCGACTTAAAGGACGGATTACTTACCATTTATGCTACCGATCTGGAGATAGCCTTAAAGTCATCATTAAACGTGGTAACAGAAGAAAATATGAGGCTGGTTGTGCCGGCACGCCTGCTTTACGATATAGTGCGCTCGCTGCAGGAAACTACCATAATTTTTGACATTTCTTCGAACGGAAAGATAAACTTAAAGACCGATAATGGTGTTTACACTATTAGTTATCTCCTGCCAGAGGAATTTCCTGATGTGCCTTCTTTTCCGGCCGGGGATATCGATACCGAACACATCGGGGAAGTGGATATTACAGGAAGTGAACTTAAAAAAGCAATTGAACAGACATCCTTTGCCATGAGCAAAGAGGATATGCGCCCGGCTATGATGGGAACCCTCCTGGAATTCCAGGATGACGGCCTCCGCTTTGTTACAACCGACGGCCACAGGCTGGTAAACCTTCTCAAAAAGCAGATTAAACTCCGTTTTAACGAGCAGTATATAATTCCTGAAAGGGCTATTTCGGTACTGGTAAAAATCCTTGATGAAAAAGACGTGAAGATGCTCTTAAGCAAGACTCATATCTCTTTCCGTGTGGGCGACCTGGAGTTCATAACAAGACTCATAGGGCAGAAGTACCCCGACTACAGGAGCGTTATTCCACTTGAGAATGAGAA
The DNA here is from genome assembly GCA_036261625.1 of Ignavibacteriales bacterium. Classification (GTDB taxonomy): domain Bacteria; phylum Bacteroidota; class Ignavibacteria; order Ignavibacteriales; family SURF-24; genus JAAXKN01. The sequence continues at coordinate 13,518 of DATAKL010000018.1, forward strand.
CAGGATGAAAATTAAGAATCAGGATCTCCTGTCAACTGTTAAAAGAATGCTCCTGTTTTCACCTTCAAATTCCAGAAAAGTCAAGTTCGCCATTACAAAGGACAACCTTGAGGTCTCGGCCGAGGATCTGGACCTGGGGGCTTTTGCAAAGGAAAACATACAGTGCGAGTATTCAGGCGAGCCGATGGATATAGGCTTTAATTCGGCTTACGTTAACGACGTCATCAGCCATCTTTCAGGTGAGGAAGAAATTATCTTTAAGCTTCATTCCCCGACAAAAGCGGTCATTATTGAACCGGTTAAGAACAGGGAGAACGAAGAACTTACGATGCTCCTGATGCCTGTTCGCTTAAACAATTAAAAGGTAAATCCAAAGTAAGGTTTATCCGCCGGAGCGGAATGAAATTAGAATCGATACTGCTGAAGAATTTCAGAATTCATTCAGATACACAAATAGAGTTTTCTAACGGAATAAATTACATAGTTGGAGGAAACGGGCAGGGTAAGACTTCTATTTTAGAGGCGATCTATTATTTGTGTACGACCAAGGGATACAACTCCATTTTAGACAGCGAGGTTGTGAACTTTAAGGAAAATTATTTTGAGGTCAAAGGTACATTCAGGGATTTGACGGATAATAACGTAAGAGTTTATTATACGGCTGAGGACAACAGGAAATATTTTTTTGTAGACGGCAAGCAGATCTTCCGTGCCGCAAATGTTATTGGAAAATATCCTGTTGTAATTCTGACGCCTGAGGATCACTCGATAACACAGGGTTCCCCGGGCGACAGAAGGAAGTTTATTGATTCGGTGATTTCCCAGTCCAGTGAAACTTATTTACAGCTGCTCCTGGAATATAACCGTACGCTGCGCCAAAGATCCTCACTTTTATCTCAGATTAAGGAAACCCGTGACAGAAGTCTCACCGGGCAGCTGGATGCCTGGTCGGAGCGTCTTGCTGAGGCAGGCTCTGAAATTATAAAGCACAGGATAACTTTCCTGAAGGGCTTTAACGAATATGTGGAGACTTCATACAGAGATATTATGGGATCGCAGGAAAATCCTTCTGTAATCTACCAGTTTCTGGATGGATCGGCAATGGTGGACGGTGAAGCTGTTGAGGCAAGATTCCTGGAGCTTTTAAGCAGAAGACGGGATGATGAGATCCGCCGGGGTACAAACCTCGTAGGGCCTCACAGGGACGATTTTGATTTCAGCATCAACGGTGTGAATCTGAAAAAATACGGATCCCAAGGGCAGAATAAAACCTTCCAGATAATGCTCCGCTTTGCGCAGTTTTTTTATCTGAAAGACAGCCTCTCGAGGGTGCCTATATTTCTTATGGATGATGTCTTCGGAGAGCTCGATACGTTCAGAGCATCGAAGATAAGCGATTACCTCAGGCACGTGGGGCAGGCGTTTGTAACCCTGACGGATTTTTCAAATTTTTCATACTTAACCAGAACGGAAAACGACATTTTAATTAAAATAAAAGGCGGAAAGGCCACCTATGCCTGATGCAAAAAGTTTTTCGGAAATTTTTCAAAAAGATGAAACTTTAGCCAATTTAAGAGCATTTATACAGAGTGCGGAGGTCGTCGAAAAGTTCAGTGAACTCTTCCCCGACCTGAAGAAACTGGCTAAGGCAAAAAAGGTGGATAAACAGGTTCTTTACCTCAAGGTCGAGAATTCGGTCTTAAGGAGTGAACTTAAATTCAGGCAAAAAATAATTATTGACAAGATAAACTCCCATTTCCGGAAGGAGCTTATTAAGTCCATAAAATTTGTTGCTTAAAAAGAGAAGTACAGTAATAACTAAAAGGTGTAAAATTGGCAAAAGAAATGGCAGAAAATAGTTATACGGCAAAGAATATAAATGTGTTAAAGGGGCTGGAAGCTGTCCGTAAAAGACCGGCAATGTATATTGGCGACGTCGGCGCAAGAGGCTTTCATCACCTGGTGAATGAAGTGGTTGATAATAGTATCGATGAGGCACTTGCCGGTTATGCTGACAGTATAGTAATTACAATAAATAAAGACGAATCCGTAACTGTTGTAGATAACGGACGCGGTATCCCGGTTGATATACATCCCGAAGAAAAGAAATCCGCTCTTGAAGTGGTCATGACTGTGCTGCATGCAGGCGGCAAGTTCGACAAGAACTCCTATAAGGTCTCAGGCGGTCTTCACGGCGTTGGCGTCTCGGTTGTAAACGCCCTTTCGGAATGGCTTAAGGTTGAAGTAAAATTAGGCGGCAACATTTATCAGCAGGAGTATACACGCGGCGTACCAAAGTACGACGTTAAGATAGTGGGTAAAACCAAGAAAGGTGAAACAGGCACCAGTGTAACATTTTTCCCTGATAAGGAAATATTCAAGAATGTTAAATTCAAATTCGATACGCTTACAGAAAGAATGATGGAACTGGCCTACCTGAATAAGAACATTACCATTCAGATTAAGGATGAACGCAACGGAGGCGAGGAAGTTACATACCACTTTAAGGGCGGAATCATAGAGTTCGTGAAGTATCTTGATGAAGCCAGGGAAGCTCTCCATAAGCCTGTTTATGTTGAGGGTGAAAAGGAAAATACCCCTGTTGAAGTGGCCTTCCAGTACAACGATACTTATTCCGAAAATATATTTTCATACGTAAATAATATAAATACCCATGAAGGCGGAACCCACCTCGTGGGCTTTAAGTCGGCTCTTACACGTACGCTTAACAACTATGCTTCAAAAAATAACCTCATTAAAGAAGGCAAGATCACTCTTTCGGGCGACGACTTCAGAGAAGGCTTAACAGCCGTAATTTCAGTCAAGGTTGCAGAGCCGCAGTTCGAGGGACAAACAAAAACCAAATTGGGCAACGGCGAGGTTAAGTCGGTCGTGGAATCGATCGTGGGTGAAAAGCTGGCAGAGTTCCTCGAGGAGAATCCTTCGGTAGGAAAGAAAATAATTGAAAAGTGCCTTAGGGCAGCCGAGGCCAGGGAGGCTGCAAGAAAAGCACGCGACCTGGTAAGAAGAAAGAACGCTTTAGACAGCATGCACCTGCCGGGCAAACTTGCCGACTGTTCTATTAACGATCCCGAGCATTGTGAAATGTATATCGTTGAGGGTGACTCGGCCGGCGGCTCAGCCAAACAGGGTCGCGACAGACGCTTCCAGGCTATACTTCCATTAAGAGGCAAGATCCTCAACGTTGAAAAAGCAAAGCTCAACAAGATACTTGAAAATAATGAAATCAAGACGATCATTGCTGCAATCGGTGCCGGCATAGGCGGCGACTTTAACCCGGAGAAGGCGCGCTATGGCAAGGTCATTATTATGACGGATGCCGACGTGGACGGAAGCCACATCAGAACGCTCCTTCTGACATTCTTCTACCGCCATATGAAAGAGCTTGTTACGACCGGCAGAATATATATAGCACAGCCGCCTTTGTATAAAATAAAGAAAGGCAAAGATGAGCAGTATGCATATGATGACGAAGAAAGGGATGCTATATTAAAACGCCTCAAAGGCAACGGATCCTCCTCAAACGACGGTCAGGACGGCGAAGAAGTTTCAGCCGACGGATCACCAAAGGGCGTGCTCATATCCCGCTATAAAGGTCTTGGTGAAATGAATCCCGAACAGCTCTGGGCTACAACAATGAATCCTGAAACAAGAACTGTTCTTCAGGTTAACCTTGAAAGCGCTGCAGCAGCTGATAAGATATTTGAAACTCTTATGGGAGATTCTGTTGAGCCGAGAAGGGAATTCATTGAAAGAAATGCAAAGTATGTCCGTAACCTGGACGTATAAGCATGTAAATTAATAATTATGAATTTTGAATTATGAGTTCATGATTATGAGTAAGAGAATTTAAGATAAAAATATTATAAAACAGGAAACATTTTTTTTATGGCTACAATTTTTGAAAAAATAGTGCCGGTTGCCCTGGAAGATGAAATGAAATCCTCCTATATAGATTATGCTATGTCAGTTATAGTCTCAAGAGCATTGCCGGATGTACGTGATGGCCTTAAACCTGTTCACCGCAGAGTTTTATATGGTATGCATGAACTGGGAGTTCCCTTCAACAAACCGTATAAAAAATCTGCCAGAATTGTCGGTGAGGTTTTAGGAAAGTACCATCCGCATGGCGACACGGCAGTATACGATTCGATGGTTAGAATGGTGCAGGATTTCTCTTTAAGGTATCCGCTGGTTGACGGCCAGGGTAACTTCGGTTCGGTTGACGGCGACTCGGCGGCTGCTATGCGTTATACAGAAGCACGCCTTGCAAGAATAGCTGAGGAAATGCTGCGTGATCTGGATAAGAACACAGTTGATTTTTCTTCAAACTTTGACGACTCCCTCCAGGAGCCGACTGTAATGCCTTCATACCTGCCGAACCTTCTGGTTAACGGCGCAAGCGGTATCGCTGTGGGTATGGCTACAAACATTCCGCCTCACAATATTACAGAGGTGATTGACGGCCTGGTAGCATTCATTAAAAACCCCGACATTACTTCAGAAAAACTGATGAAGTATGTTACGGCTCCCGACTTCCCCACAGGCGGCATAATATTCGGATACGACGGCGTAAAAGAGGCTTATACGACGGGCCGCGGCCGTGTTATTGTACGCGCCAAGGCTAACGTTGAAACCCTGAAGAACGACAGGGAAAATATCGTTGTAACTGAAATTCCTTACCAGGTAAATAAGTCTAACCTCATTGAAAAGATTGCTGAACTGGTACGCGAAGGAAAAATTAACGATATATCGAATATCCGCGATGAGTCCGACCGCGACGGCATGAGGGTTGTAATTGAACTTAAACGCGATGCCCAGCCTGAAGTGGTATTAAACCAGCTCTTCAAGCACACACAGATGCAGATCACTTTCGGCGTTATTATGCTGGCGCTGGTCAAGGGAATACCGAAAATCCTGACCCTTAAGGAAATGATGTCGCACTTCCTAGACCACAGAATGGAAGTCCTAATAAGAAGAACCAAATTCGAGCTGGATGCCGCAGAAAGACGTGCCCACATCCTGGAAGGCTACATAATTGCTCTCGACAATATTGATGAAGTAATCGAGACTATTAAGAAGTCGAGGGACGTTGAGTCGGCCAAGAACAACCTTATGAAGCGCTTCAAGCTTTCTGAGATACAGGCGAAAGCAATTCTGGATATGCGCCTGCAGAGACTGACAGGTCTGGAAAGAAAGAAAATTGAAGACGAGTATAAGGAAATAATAAAGTTAATTGAAAAGTTAAGAGGCATTCTCTCAAGCGAAGAAAAAAGGTACCAGATCATCATACAGGAACTCCAGGCAATAAAGGAAAGATACGGCGACGAAAGAAGAACCGATATCATCCGCGACTACAAGGAATTCTCACTTGAAGACATCATTGCCGAAGAAGACGTTGTCGTAACAATTTCTCATAACGGCTTCATTAAACGTTTCCCGGTCAGCGGCTACCGCAAGCAGGGACGCGGAGGCAAGGGTATTACAGGCGCTGGAACAAAAGAAGATGATTTCGTAGAACATATGTTTATCGCCTCAACCCATCATTACATAATGTTCTTTACAGATAAGGGTAAGTGCTACTGGCTGAAGGTCCACGAGATCCCCGAAGGGGGCCGCGCTTCACGTGGCCGCTCGATACTGAACCTGATTGAAAAGGAGAAAGACGAAGATATTACGGCCTTCGTTTCAGTCAAGGAATTCTCGGACGACAAGTACCTCGTAATGGCAACAGAACAGGGTACGGTCAAGAAGACGGTTCTTTCAGCTTACTCAAACGTCAGAAAAGGCGGCATCAATGCAATCAACCTTACTGACGGCGACCGCCTGATAGAGGTAAAGAAAACCGACGGCAATAACGACCTTATACTTGGAACCCGCAACGGTATGGCAATACGCTTCAGCGAAAAAGACGTCCGCGATATGGGACGCACCGCTACCGGCGTACGCGGCATCAACCTTGGCAAGGGCGACCTTGTTGTGGGGCTTATCGTAATAAGCCGCGCTTCAACTGTCCTGGTTGTAACCGACAAGGGCTACGGAAAACGCTCCGACCTTGAGGATTACAGACTCACTCACCGCGGCGGCAAGGGCATCATTACTATCAAGACAAGCGACAAAAACGGCAAGATGATAGCAATGAGGGAAGTTAACGACAATGACGAACTCGTCATCATGACCGAGGGCGGTATGATCATTAGACAAAGCGTTAAGGACCTGCGCGTCATGGGCAGAAATACTCAGGGCGTAAGACTCATCAGACTAAACGAGGACGACTCTATTGCAGACATCGCCCGCGTAGTCTCTGAGGATGATGAAGCCGCAGAAACTGCAAACGGAAAAGATGCTGTTGAAGTTGAAGAGGCTCTGGATATATAAGTTCTTAAAAAGAGATCTCTAAAAAATAAAACCCTGAAAGGTTACAAGCACTTTTCAGGGTTTCTTTTTTTTCCGCCAAAGACAAAAATAAATCCTCTTTGAATATTTCAAGAGGTTAACTATTTTAGTCCCGGAATAAAAAATAAATACCATATTAAAAAACAAAACCAGGTTTTTTATGAAAAAAGACGACATCCGGAATTTCGACACAAAATGCGTTCATTCAGGAATCGGCAGTTATGAATTCGGTCCCGTTACACCCCCAATTTACCAGACATCTACATTCAGGTTCGACTCAGCACAGCACGGGGCATCTCTTTTCGCAGGAAAGGAAAAGGGATATATCTACACAAGGATGACAAATCCTACCGTGGAAGCTTTAGAAGACTGCGTGGCTCAGCTTGAAGGAGGCTTTAAGGCCCTGGGGTGTGCAAGCGGTATGGCAGCAGTCCACACCGTTTTTATGGCCATGCTGAAACAAGGCGATCACGTCGTGTGCTCTTCAATTGTTTACGGCCCCACTTCCACACTCCTCAGTACAATCATGGCTAACTTCGGCGTGGAGACAACTTTTGTGGATACCTCAGACCTCCAGAAAGTGAAAGAGGCAATGCGCCCGAATACAAAAATGCTCTACGTGGAAACTCCCGCAAACCCAACACTTTCTATTACAGATTTAGAGGGTGCAGCCAGGATTGCGCATGCAAACGGTGCCAGGCTTGTTGTAGATAATACATTCTTAAGCCCCGCGCTTCAAAGACCTTTTGAATACGGAGCCGACGTCGTTCTGCACAGCATGACGAAATTCTTAAACGGACACGCTGATGTCGTTGCAGGAATTGTTGTAGTTAAGGATGAAGAAACATATAAGGTTTTCAAAAAAGTATTAAACCAGATCGGAGGGGTAATAGATCCCTTTAACTCGTTTCTGGTACACCGCGGAATCAAGACACTTTCACTCAGGATGCAGAAGCACTGCGAAAATGCGCAGATTGTTGCTGAATTCCTGGAAAAGCACCCTCTCGTAAAATGGGTTGCTTACCCCGGCCTGAAAAGCCATCCGCAGTTTGAAATTGCATGTAAGCAGCATAATGGCGGCCACGGCGGCGTTATCTCCTTCGAGGTTGAAGGAGGCTACGAGGCAGGGGAGATTATGATGAACTCGGTTAAACTCTGTCAGCTGGCTGTAAGCCTGGGCGGCATTGAAACCCTCATTCAGCATCCGGCCAGCATGACTCACGCCTCGATGGGTAAGGAAGGAAGAAAGTCTGCAGGAATAACCGAAGGCCTGGTAAGACTTTCAGTTGGAATTGAAAACGTTTCCGACATCATAGAATGCCTTGAAAATGCACTTGCCGAGACAACCAAAACAGATACATCGGTTTTTGAACAGGTATAAGCTGTAACTAGATTATGAACTAGATAACAGATCCCGGATTCTTACTAAAAAAGGATCCGGGATTTTTTGAATTCGGAGAAAATTCCCAGAGGAGATAAAAGATGAAAAACCCGTCTTTACTTATTTCGCGCCTATTGCTTCCGGCACTTTTTACACTCTTGCTTTTAAGAACAGATTCATTTTCTCAGAGTAAGGATCTCTACGTTCCCTTAAACATTAAAACGGCCTTTGATAAACAGACGCGCTCACATGACGGAATGCCGGGTAAAAACTACTGGCAGAACCGCTCGGTCTACAAAATTAAAGCCTCGCTCGACCCGAAGACAAAGGTTCTTAGCGGGACGGAAAAGATAACCTACTTCAACAACAGCCCCGACACCCTTAGTAAGCTCGTAATAAGGCTATACCAGGATATTTTGAAAAGCAGCTCAGCCAGGGATTTTCCGGTCGGAAAAAGATACTTTACAGACGGAGTGAATGTAGAAAAACTCTCTGTAGGAGGACGTGAAGTAAACTTAAACGACTTTAGAGATGTAAGCCGCACCGGGACAAACATGATCGTTGAAGTGCCCGGTAAGGTCATGCCAAAAAGCCCGGTAGAACTTGAAGTAAGCTGGAACTTTACCATGCCGAACGCTTCATTCAGAATGGGCACATACGGCGACTCGACGTTCATGGTTGCTTACTGGTACCCTCAGATGGCGGTCTATGACGATATTGACGGCTGGGATATGACTAACTATACAGGAACGGTTGAATTCTATAACGACTTCTCGGACTATGATGTTGAACTGACCGAGCCAAAGGACGTATGTGTGTGGGCTACGGGTGAACTTCAGAATGCAGGCGATATATTTAATGACAAGTATATTGAGCGCATTAGTCTTGCAAAAAATTCTGATAAAGTTGTTAACATTGTTACAAAAGAGGATCTTTCTAAAAAGGCTATTTATAAAGATAAGGAGAGCCACACCTGGCACTTTAAGGCCGGTCACGTGCCCGACTTTGCCTTTGCCATGAGCAGCCGCTATCTCTGGGACGGCGTGAGCATAGAGGTGGACGAGAACACAAAGCGCAGGACATTCATAAGTGCAGCCTTTAACGACTCCTCAAAGGACTTTTATGAGGTGGCTTCCATAGCAAGAAAAACCGTTGAAAGTCTATCTTTTGACCTTCCGGGCGTTCCGTATCCCTACCCCAGCCTTACCATTTTTAACGGCGAAGGGGGGATGGAGTTTCCGATGATGGTAAACGACGGCTCTATGGAAAAACGCTCTGGAACCGTGCACGTAACCTCTCACGAGATCACACACACATATTTCCCGTTTTTTATGGGCACAAATGAGCGTAAGTATGCATGGATGGATGAAGGATGGGCAACTATGATTCCCTTTGACCTCCAGGCATCCATGGCTCAGGACTACGACCCGAGAAGTGAAAATGCAAAGGACTATGCCCGGTTTGCCGGAAGCGAGGAGGATATGCCGCTTATGACACTCTCATACATGATGAAGTGGGATTCCTACAGAATCGCTTCCTACAGAAAACCCGGCACGGCTTACGATATGCTGAGGGGTTTACTAGGACATGAAAAATTCGATAATGCGCTCAGAGAATATATCTCCCGCTGGAATGGAAAACACCCGGGTCCTTTCGATTTCTTCAATACGTTCAATGACTTCCTGAAGGAAGACCTCTCCTGGTTCTGGAAGCCCTGGTTTTTCGAAAAAGGATACCCAGACCTGGCAATTAAAGAAGTAAAAGTTGAAGATAATAAATTAAAATTGCTAATTACAAATGAAGGGACCATTCCCATTCCGATTAATCTGAACGTTACATGGGAAGATGGAAGAAAGACGAACATCCCAAGAAGCGCTGATGTATGGAAAAATTCGGATTCGACGTGGATTGAATGCGGGACAAGCGGCAAGCTTAAGACTGTAGAGCTGGGTGATCCATCTATTCCGGACGCAAACAATAAGAATAATTATTTCGAATTTACTAAACAAAGTTCCCTATAAACATACCGTCTGTGTATAAATCAGGACCCCCGCAGAAAAGCGGGGCACCTGATTTTTTAACTGACAAAAGCCAAGGATGTTATGATGTCAAGAAAAGTTATAGTTGTGTTCTTTATGTTTTTTTTAAGCAGCCTCCTCTTCGGCACTGTATCCCAGGGAGGAAGAGTGCTTAGCCGCGGAAAAGCAAATTACCTTCCGGGTGAAGTGGTTGTAAAACTTAAAACCGGCAAGAGATTAAGTAAAACCAGTCTCATATCCTCACTTGAGAGCAAACTGAGCTCATACAATATTAAAAATATTTCCAGTACATTTCCTGAAAAGACCGGAAGCCTTGGGGATATAGTAACAATTGAGTACGGTGCGGCCCTGGATCCGATGGAAATGGCTGAGAAGCTAAAGGCTTCGGGAGACGTTCTGTGGGCCGAGCCCCACTTTGTTTATAAAACAAGCGATGCTCCGAACGACCCTTCATTTAGTCTGCAGTGGAATCTCTCCCGCATACAGGCCGAGCTTGCATGGGCGATTACCCAGGGGAGCAGCTCTGTAGTAATAGGCATTGTGGATACGGGAGTTGAATGGTATCATCCGGATCTTAAGGATAAGATCTGGATAAATACAAAGGAAATTCCGGACAACGGCGTTGATGACGACCATAACGGCTACATCGATGACGTAAGAGGCTGGGATTTCGGAGGACTTAACGGAACTCCGGACAATAACCCCGATGAGGACCGCCCCGACCACGGAACTCATGTGGCAGGAATTGCCGCTGCAACAACAGGAAACGGGGTGGGAATTGCCTCCATAGGATACAATTGTAAAATTATGGCTGTCAAAGCCTCGCGCGATGACGACCGCGATAATCAGGGCGATGTATATGTCGATTACGGCTACCAGGGGATAGTTTATGCCGTGGATAATGGGGCAAACGTAATTAACTGCAGCTGGGGAGGAAACGGCTTTTCAGCAATGGGGCAGGAAGTTGTAAATTACGCCTTGTCAAAAAATGTTCTTATTGTAGCCTCAGCAGGAAACGATAATTCCGGCGACCCCTCCTATCCGGCCGGTTTCTACGGCGTGCTTTCCGTAGGATCCACGGATGATAACGACGCAAGATCATACTATTCAAATTACGGCCCTACGGTTGTTGCCTTTTCTCCCGGGGGTAATATTTATTCGACCTGGAAGCCTGACACATATAGATACCTGTCCGGAACCTCAATGGCTTCACCGCTCGTGGCAGGGCTTGCCGGACTTGTCCGCTCACAGTTTCCTCAGTTGAACCCACTGCAGGCGGCAGAACAGATAAGAGTCAACTGCGACAATATTGATGGTGTGAATCCGACAAAAAAATATATGCTTGGCGGAGGAAGGATCAACGCCCTTAATGCGCTGAAAAATACCGAATCTAAATCCGTAAGAGGCTACGACTTTGTTTTCTCGGATGAGAATGGAAACAATAACGGCGTTCTGGAACCGGGCGAAACCGTAACGCTTTCGGCAAGGTTTGTAAACTACTTAAGTCCTCTTACATCGCTAAACATAACGCTCGAAAGTCTGGATGGTTATGCCTCGGTTAACGGAGCAGATTTAAGCGCCGGACCCATTGGAACGCTCGGCACAGTAAGTAACACTTCAAACAAGTTCCGCTTTACCATTAACAGCAATGTTCCGAATGATTATGAAATGACATTCCTGCTTAAGTACAGTGACGTTTCTTACTCGGATTTCCAGCTTATAACGGTGAGGGTAAATCCTTCATATTTAACACAGACGGCAGGCAAAGCAGAGCTTACGGTTACGAGCAAGGGAAATCTCGCCTTTAATGATTATCCGATGAATTTTGAGGGTGACGGCTTCCGTTATAACGGGGGGCCCAACCTGCTTTTTGAAGGAGCCCTCATGTACGGAACTTCAGACCAGAAACTTTCAGATGCCGCAAGAAGCACCGAGGTGCAGGATAATGACTTTCATGTGCTGAAGAATTTTTTAATCACCAAAAATACACTTCTTAACGGATTTGTGGGAAGCGCAGTTTTTAATGACGACAACGCCGGAAGCAATAGTCTTGGAATTGAAACTGTCTTAAATTCATATTCTTTCCCGCAGCCTCCCGATGATAAATATATAATCTTAAGATACAGAATGGCCAACAAAAGCGGAGCCGATATATCGGGCCTGCGCACCGGAGTGTTCCTCGATTGGGACATTAATGCCGACACGGCTTCTTTTGACAATGCATACTACGACAAGGATTATAATTTCGGCTATGCCCAGAGCCAGCTTTCAACTCCAGGTGTAACAGCCGCCTGCGCTCTGATCTCTTCAAACAAGTACGGCTACTATGCCATACGCAACGACGGCTCCGACGGCGGGGTAGGCCTGTACACCCCGAACCAGAATGAGTTTACAAAACAGGAGAAATGGACCACGCTTGCCACTCAAAAATTCAGCGCAGGGACGGGGGACATTTCCATGGTGGTTTCAGGAGGTCCTTTTGATATAAAGGCGAACGACACGCTGGACGTGGCTTTTGCAGTCTTTGCGGGCGAGAACCTTCAGGATTTAAGAAGCACGGTTCAGGCGGCCAGGAAAAAGTATCATGAGATATCAAACACACTTGATACAGGTGAAGTTATAATTCCGATTGAATACAGTCTGAGCCAGAACTATCCAAATCCATTTAATCCCGGTACCAGGATTGACTATTCGATTCCGGAGGCTTCGGATGTAACGCTTAAGGTATATAACATTCTTGGCAGTGAAGTTATGACGCTTGCCCAGGGGCACAAGGACTGGGGCCGCTACACTGTGGAACTCAAGAGTGAGGGTCTTTCAAGCGGCATATACATCTACCGCCTACAAGCCGGAAGCTACACTTCCGTAAAGAAGATGACAATTCTGAAATAGTTTATAAATTTTATATAAAGGCGAGTCATTCAGGCGGGGTGTCAGGAACCACTTCCTGACACCCATCGGCCTTCGAAGGAGGACGGGTTTTCTTAAAAGGAGCACATAATGGGCTTAAGAGGGAGAACCAATTTCACTGATGAAAGGATATTCTTTGTAACTACCACAGTTATGAATTACATGAATGTGTTCAGTGACCATAAGGCCTGCCGGATCCTTATCGACAACATTAAACATTACCAGCAAAGATACCGGTTCACAATCCTTGCTTATGCCATCATGCCTTCTCATTTCCATTGGGTTGTTATTGTTGATCCAAAGTACGGTAGCATATCTGACATAATGAGGGATATCAAGAAGTATTCTGCCTGGGATATTATGGAATATATATCAAAGGAATACCCGGAAACGGGGTCTGAATTTAAAGCCTCAAATGATCACCCAACTAAACAGAAAAGGAAATTCTGGATGGACAGGTTTGATGATGAAGTAATCAGAGATGAAAAAATGTATTTTCAGGTTCTGAATTATATTCATAATAATCCCGTAAAGGCAGGACTTGCAGAAAATCCTGAGGATTACATTTTTTCTAGTGCCCGGAATTATCTTGGAAAGGGTTTTATGCCCCTTGAGGTTGATGTGTCTTATGCAGGAATTCAGATATTGTGAAAAAAATCCGTGCGCCTTAGGCGCACGAAGGATGTCAGGAAATGGTTCCTGACATCCTTGGGGAAACTCGCCTTTTTACTTATAACTTATCTTATCTTTATGTGCAGCTCTTTTAGCTGGTCCTCGGCAACCGTTGAAGGGGCTTCGTCCATGAGGCTTACTGCGCTGGCTGTCTTCGGGAATGCGATAACCTCCCTGATCGAAGGAGCACCCGCAAAAATCATGGCCATTCTGTCGAAACCGAATGCAATTCCTCCGTGCGGCGGAGCGCCGTACTTGAAGGCGTTCATTAAGAATCCGAACTTCATCTCGGCTTCTTCATCCGAAATGCCCAAAGCCTTGAACATCAAGGACTGAAGACTTGCATCGTGAATTCTTATGCTGCCTCCGGCAATCTCGCTTCCGTTTAAGACAAGGTCGTATGCGCGGGCTTTTACCATTGCCGGGTCCGTCAGCATGTAATCGACGTCTTCTAACCTTGGAGATGTGAAAGGGTGATGCATTGCATAGAAGCGCTTTGTATCCTCATCCCACTCGAAGAGAGGGAAGTCCGTAACCCACAGAAGCGCGGGCTTTGCTTCTGGCGTAATTAAATTAAGCCTGCGCGCCATCTCAAGTCTTAAGTAGCCCATTACGGTAAGAGCCTTCAGGCGTGTTCCTGAAATTATGAATATCAGGTCACCCGATTCAGCACCAAGTTTATTTACAATTGCCTTCTGCTCCTCTTCGGTTAAGAACTTAACGGTAGGACTTTCCAGGCCGTCTTCTTTAACCCTCATCCAGATAAGTCCCGATGCACCAAGCTTCTTTACAAAGTCTGTCAGAACGTCCAGCTGGTTACGTGTATAATCTCCGCATCCTTTTGCAAGCAGGGAAGTTACAATGCCGCCTTTTGCAATGGCTTCCTGATATACTCTAAAGGTGGAATTCTTAAGCTCTTCGTTAAGTGTAACCATCTCAAGGCCGAAGCGGAGATCAGGCTTGTCGCTGCCGTAGCTTTCCATGGCCTCGTCAAATGTGAGTCTTGGAATGGGAAGCGTGAGGTCATAGCCTTTAATTTCCTTAAAGAACCTCTGCATGAGGCCTTCAACTATTCCGAAAACGTCTTCCTGATCCACAAAAGACATCTCAACATCTATCTGCGTAAACTCGGGCTGGCGGTCGGCTCTTAAATCCTCATCGCGGAAACACTTTACAACCTGGAAGTAGCGGTCCATGCCGGCAACCATGAGTATCTGCTTATACTGCTGAGGTGACTGCGGCAGGGCGTAGAACTTTCCCTTATGAACGCGGCTGGGCACGAGGTAGTCGCGTGCGCCTTCGGGCGTACTTTTCATCAGGACGGGAGTTTCAATTTCAACAAAGCTGTTTTCGTCGAAATACTTTCTTGTTATCTGGTACATCTTGTGGCGCAGAAGAAGATTCTTCTGCATCGAAGGGCGCCTTAAGTCCAGATAGCGGTATTTTAAGCGCAGGTCCTCGTTTGTATCCACATTATCCGTCAATGGGAAAGGCGGTGTTTTAGCCTGGTTAAGTATAATAAGCTTATCGGCCATAACATCTATAAGTCCTGTAGCAAGCTGCGTGTTTTCCGTTCCCTCAGGGCGGCGCCTTACCTTGCCCACTACGGAAATTACGTACTCACCCCTCAGGTCTTTTGCAAGCTCATGGGTTTCTGAATTATAATGAGGCTCAAAGACCACCTGAGTGATGCCGTAACGGTCGCGCAGGTCAATGAATATTACGCCTCCAAGATCACGCCTGGTGTCCACCCAGCCGTTCAGGACGACTTCCTCTCCAATGTTTTGCTCTCTCAGCTCTCCGCAGGTATGTGTTCGTGTCTTAAATTGCATCGGTTCTTAGTTACTCCAAAAAAAATTATATTATAAAGCGCAAGATAAGAAAAACTTCTTTTAATTTCGAATCGGCTGTTTGTCCCAAATCAATATTTATTCATAAATGTGACGCCCTTATGCATCCGCAGGTGTTAAATTTTAAGTTTTAAGTGTTAAGTTTTAAGTTATTATTTAATTCCTTCTTCCTTTACCTCTGCCATTCTCTTTCCCTTTACCTTTGACTGGAAATTTAATATGTTCGCAGGAATGAATTCCTTAGAAAGGAAAAATTCCTCCAAAAATAAAGAGAAAGCCTATAATGGTCCGTTTCGAGCCCAAGATTATCAGGAATATTAAAATAGCCTGGAAGCTCCGTCTTACAGCGCTCGGCTTTCTTCTGCCGGTTGCAGTGCTGCTTTACCTCCTTGTATCCGAAAAAAACATTGCCATAGATTTTGCTGAAAAAGAACTAAAGGGAATGGAATTCATAGAGCCGATGGGGGAACTCTACAGGTACATGTGGCAGTATGACCGCGAGGCGATCTACGGCGTTTCGACAAAGAGTACCTCGTCTTTGAAGAATGCTGAAACACTCTCAGGAAAAATAGATGAGGCCTTCAGGCGCCTTCATGAAAATGAGAAAAAATTTCCCTCATATGGAAGAATATCCGATGACGTAAGGGAAATTTCAGCCTTGAGATCCGGGCTGATCCACAATGTTAAGAGAGACACTCTTGATAAAAAAGGATTCAGAAGCCTCGAGCTCCTGCAGATGCTGCGCCTTGAGATGATCGACGTGGGCAACTTGTCGAATCTTATACTGGATCCCAGACTGGACAGCTATTATCTTATGAATTCGGTACTGGTGAGAATTCCGGAAGAGACTTTTCAGCTCTATCAGATCATTCACTATTCCGACAGGATTAATAACGGCTCCAGGCTCAGCAGCGACGAGGTCTCCCGCGTGCTTGAGCTGAACGGACTCTTAAAATCAAATATAGCAAAAACCAGGATAGTTATGCAGAGCGCCTTTGAGCGCAATGCCGGAGGACAGATGGAAAGAGTTCTTGCTTCAAGGCTTTCAGAAGCCGTAAGCAGGGCCAGGCTTTTTACTCAAGTTGTGGATTCGGCATTAAAAACAAAAAAAATGCCGGAAAAATTGGTATTTGAAAATATCTCCTTTCAGGCAGTTGACGCAAATTTCAGGCTCTGGAAAAGCTCCTCGGCGGAGCTCAACCTTGTCATCAAAGAGCGCATTGCAGAGCTTAATAATAATAAGATTGTAACTCTCATTGCAGTGGGAATTATAATTCTTTTTACCACGCTCCTTTTCATATTTATTTCGGGAAACGTAACTCATTCGGTTGAACAGCTCAACGAGGCCGCAAACAGGGTTTCCATAGGGGATCTGAATGCTTCGGTGGATATTAATGCAAAGGACGAGCTTGGTAATCTCGGGCTAAACTTTAACAAGATGGTATCCGAACTAAGAAGCTTCATTAAAGAAAGAACAGAGCGCTTTGAGGAAACTGAGAAGGAACTTACAAACAGGATCTACCTGCACGAGAAACAGGAGGAGGCAACAAGCCAGCAGCTCAGGAACCTTTCTTCGCGCCTGCAGTCGATCAGGGAAGAGGAAAGAACTGTAATTGCCCGCGAGATCCACGACGAGTTAGGACAGGTGCTTACAGTGCTGAAAATTCAGATATCACTCCTGTCAAATAAACTGAGGAGTGACCAGCAGGACCTGAAAGAAAAAATCGAAAAGGCGAGCCATGTTATCGACAGGACTGTGGATTCCGTACAGAGAATATCCGCCAAACTGAGACCCACAATGCTGGATGACCTGGGACTTGTGCCGGCAATTGAATGGCAGGCGCAGGATTTTCAGAACAGTACCGGAATCCGCTGCAGCTTAAGCCTCCCGAAGGAGGAAATTGAGATGGATGACGAGAAGGCAACCGCCATATTCAGAATCTTTCAGGAGGCGCTGACCAATGTGGCAAGACACGCAAAGGCGGACCTGATAAAGATCTATATGGGAATTGAGGGGGAAAACCTCATAATGGGAATTACCGACGACGGAGTGGGAATTACCGAAGAACAGATTCGTGACCCCAGATCGCTTGGGCTTCTGGGAATGAAGGAGCGGGCCTACATTCTGGGGGGCTCAGTTACAATCAGCGGAGAGGCCGGAAGTGGAACTTCCTTAAGAGTTACTATCCCGGTAAATGAAAATAAGCAGAAAAGAATAAACCCTCTAACGGAAAAAACGTCATAATAGGCAGGGCGGAGGCTTGATTTTAAGTCCGGATTTTTTTTGATTTCGTACTCAATAACTGACCATAGGAGCTCAGAGGTGATCAGAATTCTTATAGCAGATGACCACGCTATTGTCCGCGAAGGCCTCAAGCAGATAGTTGGCGAAGAAACCGACATGAAGGTCGTGGGCGAGGCTTCGAATGCCAATGAAATGCTTGATCTTCTGAAGAAGGACAAATGGAGCATTGTCGTCCTGGACATAAACATGCCGGGTAAAAGCGGCCTGGAGGCACTTAAAGAGATGAGGGTGCTTTATCCCTCGCTTCCGGTGCTTATTTTAAGCATGTACACAGAAGAGCAGTACGGACTTCGCGCCATAAAGGCAGGAGCTGCAGGGTATCTTAAAAAAGTCAGCGCTCCGGATGAGCTCGTTAAAGCTATAAGAAAAATTGTTTCCGGGGGAAGATACATAAACGAATCGCTTGCCGAAAAACTTGCCTCCATCTTTGAATCGAAGACGAGAGCCCTTCCGCATGAAACACTTTCCGACAGGGAATACCAGATCATGTGCCGCATTGCGGAAGGGAAGACAGCTGAGGAAATTGCTGATGAAATCTCGATCAGCATCAACACAGTTTACACATACCGCAACCGCATTTTAGAGAAAATGAACATGAAGTCCAACGTTGAGCTCACACAGTACGTAATTCACAATAAGCTCATCGAGCTGGAATAAATTTTCATTTTGTAATTAAATTTTCCAGTCCGGGCGAGCGCCGCTCGCCCCTACGGCTATAAACATTATTTTACCATCCAGACACCCCCCTGTCACAAAAATTGTTACACCACTTTCATATTTTCTGTTCTTTTTACAGTCATGGCCGGGCTGTATTTTGACACTGTAAATATTCCATTTCCAGATGAAAGCCTGTATGAGAAGAAGCCTAGGGGGAGATGGCTGAATCTTGTACAGGTCTTTTTTTATCCTGCTCCGGCTTCAAATACAATTCAGCAGTAAACACATTTTTCTTGCCTTTCATTTTCACGCTTTATTTTTGTATCTTGTCCTGCATTTTAGAAATATTTTTGAGCTTTATGAACGGGAAAAAACTTGCGGTTATTGCCGTAAGCGGTGGAATGGACAGCCTGGTTACGGCTGCAATTGCAATGAAGGATTATGAACCTGCTTTTGCCCACTTTAATTACGGACAGAGAACTGAAAAACGTGAACTGAAGGCATTTTTGGATATAGCAGACTATTATCAGGTAAAACACAGACTTATTGTTGATTATACACACCTGGCACAAATAGGCGGATCATCCCTTACTGATAAGACAATGGAAATTGAACGGGCAGACCTCACCAGAACAGATGTGCCTATGTCTTATGTTCCTTTCAGAAACGGAAACATACTCTCTGCCTGCGCAAGCTGGGCTGAGGTGCTGCAGGCTGAGGCCGTCTTTATCGGCGCCGTTTATGAGGATTCTTCGGGATATCCCGACTGCCGCCCGGAGTTTTTTTCAGCTTTTGAAAAAATGCTCGATCTGGGTACTAAACCCTCAACCAGAATTAAAATCGAAACCCCGATCATTCATTTTTCTAAAGCCGATATCGTAAAAAAAGGAATTGAACTTAATGCCCCTTTGGGACTCTCATGGTCGTGCTACCAAAGCGAGGAAGAGGCCTGCGGACTTTGCGACAGCTGCGCCCTCAGACTCAGGGGATTTAAGATGGCCGGAATTGAAGACCCGATTAAGTACAAAATAAGACCGGCTTACTAAGAAAATTAGAATATAATTAAGGAGACATAAATGGAAGAAAGAGTAAAAATCCTGGAAGTGTTTAAGAACCAGTATCCAAACAGGGATTACACAATTATACACGAGGCATCGGAGTTTACTTCTTTATGCCCGAAGACAGGGCAGCCCGACTTTGCAGCAATTACAATTGAATATATACCCGAAGAGCTCTGCGTTGAGCTTAAAAGCCTGAAACTCTACCTGCAGTCGTACAGAAACGAAGGAATTTTCTACGAAAGCGTTACCAATAAGATTTTGGACGACCTGGTCGAAGCCACAAAACCGCGCTACATGCATATAACTGCAGCCTTTAAGGTGCGCGGCGGAATCTCTTCTGTAATTGAAGCCGATTATGAAAGCGACGATTATAAGGAAAGCTACTGGGGAGAAAACTAGAGAAGGAGTAGTCGTTACTGGAATATTGTATCGTAAGCATCCTTGTGCGGGCAGTCTCTTCACTGAAGATCCTCCACAAAGAAAAGCATCAGTAAATAATAGCGTCAGTGTCATTTATCTTAATTGTTAAATAAATCTGTTCTTCATGCCGGCGATCCCGGATGGAGAAAAACTCTAATTAAACAAAACCTAAACTGGAGAAGTTATGGCAAAAAAGATAGTTAAGAGATCCTGGGCTGAAAACTTTAGAATCAAGGTGGTTGAAC
Source organism: Ignavibacteriales bacterium (assembly GCA_036261625.1). Lineage (GTDB taxonomy): Bacteria > Bacteroidota > Ignavibacteria > Ignavibacteriales > SURF-24 > JAAXKN01. The sequence continues at coordinate 33,475 of DATAKL010000018.1, forward strand.
CGATTAAAATGACCACCAAAGAGTACAGACAACAAGCTGCAAAAGAGGCCGGATACAACACTTTCCTCCTCAAATCTGATGACGTTTACATCGATCTGCTTACAGACAGCGGCACAAACGCAATGAGCGATTATCAGTGGGCCGGTATGATGATAGGCGATGAAGCTTATGCCGGAAGCAGAAATTTCTATTACCTGTGGGATAACGTAAAAAAATATTACGGCCTTCCTTATTTCGTGCCTACTCATCAGGGACGGGCTGCAGAACATATAGTTTCAAAGATACTTATTAAACCCGGTGATTATGTGCCCGGCAATATGTATTTTACAACTACACGTCTTCACCAGGAACTGGCCGGCGCAACGTTTGTTGACGTAATTGTTGACGAAGCTCATAACCCGGCAAGCGAACACCCATTCAAGGGTAATATTGACATAAATAAGCTGGATAAACTGGTTAAGGAAGTCGGCGCAAAGAAAATTCCTTATATCTCGGTTGCAGGCCCGGTTAATATGGCAGGCGGTCAGCCCATATCAATGGCCAACATAGTTGAAGTTGAAAAATTCTGCCAGAAGCACGGCATTAAGATGTGGATGGATGCTACACGCGCAGTTGAAAACGCTTATTTCATAAAACTGCGTGAAAAAGGCTATAAGGATAAGACTATCCAGCAGATATTAAAAGAGATGATCTCACACTTCGAGGGTATCTGGGTCTCGGCAAAGAAAGACCTTATGGTTAACATAGGCGGCATTCTTGCTACAAGAAACAAGAAAGTTTTTGAGGAAGCCAGGAACCTGGTGGTGGTATATGAAGGTTTACATACTTATGGAGGTCTTGCCGGACGCGACATGGAAGCCATGGCCCGCGGAATTGAGGAAATGGTTAACTTCGACACAATCAGGGCAAGAATAGGTCAGGTTGAATATTTTGGCGAGAAGCTCATGGAATACAACGTGCCTATAGTTCACCCGATAGGCGGACATGCAGTGTTCCTCGATGCAAAGAAGTTTCTGCCTCACTTAAAACAGACCGACTTCCCGGCTCAGACGCTCTGCAACGAAATCTATATGGATTCCGGTGTACGCGCAATGGAAAGAGGCATCGTTTCAGCAGGAAGAAACAAGGTTACTGGCGAGAATAACCTTCCTAAACTTGAACTCGTGCGCCTTACATTGCCAAGAAGAGTCTATACACAGGCTCACATAGACGTGGCAGTTGAATCCATTGCTGAGGTTTATGACAAGAGAAAATCTATTAAAGGCCTGAAGATGGTTTATGAACCAAAATATCTGAGGTTCTTCCAGGCCAGATTCGATAAATTAAAATGATTGCGTGTTTATGACAACAGGCTTCCCTAAGGGGCAGGCTTTTTAAAGGCCGCCCCTTTAAGCCTTATAAAAAATAAAGAATTTTTATGATCAATCCGGCAGAAATAAAACAGGAATTTATTAAGAGCAGGGATAAGCTCTTCCGAAATCCCCAGCTCCAGAAAGATGCCTTCCGCTTCTGCGTGGCATACAGCCTCCTGGTAGAAGAACATATCTTCATGATTGCCGGACAGGAGGAGAAGCCGGAGTTTGCACTCGTCTCAGCCGGAAGCTTCAGCCGCAGGGAACTTTCCCCTTACTCCGATATCGATATTATGTTCATTGCCGAAAAAATAGAGGATAACGAGCAGCCGATCAGAAACCTTGTTCAGCTCCTCTGGGACTGCGGCATTGAGGTCTCTCACACCACGCGCGACTTCTACGATATTGAAAAATTCTTAAATAAGGATCTCCATACATTTACTCAGTTCTTTGAGACGCGCTTCCTTTTGGGCAATGAAAAAGTATATCAGAAGTGGAACCACCAGATATTCTCTTCCATCGCCTCTCAGGATATGCCTGAACTGCTGTTCGAATTTTTCAACGACATCGAAGCCCGCTACAATAAATACGGAAAATCTGCAAAGACACTGGAGCCGAATCTCAAAATGTCTGCCGGGGGCCTTAGGGACCTGCACGCAGTGGAGTGGATGTATTCCCTTAAAAACAGCGCGCACCTGACCGAACAGTCGGAAATGACGCAGGCCGAAAGCTTCATTCACCGCCTGAGGGAAGAGAAGATTGCCTCGGCAAATGAATGCAAAAGCGTGCTGGAAAGCTATAAGTTTATTCTGAACGTGCGCAATGTGCTCCACCTAATCAGCCGCCAGAGAAATGACCGCCTTGAGTTTTCGGCACAGATAAAAATTGCGCGCCTGCTGAATTACAAGGGCGACTCATCCGTACAGAACTTTATGCGGAATTATTTCCAGGCTGCAAATACTGTAAACCGTTTTTCCAAGACCATGATCAGGCGCTACGAGGAGGAGATAACATATCCCTTGTCAAACTTCCTGGCCGTGGATCTGGATGCGGATTTTTCACTCAAGGGGCAGACGCTTTCTATCAGGCACTCGAGGATGCTTTCACTTTCAGACATTTTAAGGGCATTTTACTACCGCGGTCTCTACAGCGCCAGGTTCGATGAAAACCTGAGGAGCCTTGCAATTCAGAGCATTGAGAGGATTGAAGATACTGAAAACAGCGTCGGCAGCGAAGCCCGCTCCTCGGTCTTCTTCAGGGAGATCCTGAGGCTTCCTAAGAATGTGGGCGAGACACTCATAAATATGAATGAGCTCGGAGCGCTGCAGCTTATTATACCTGAGTTCGGCGACCTGATAGGATTTTTTCAGGCGGGAGTCTACCATACATATACGGCTGACGAGCATACTTTAATTGCAATCAGCAACGTCGAAAGCCTCTTCGGGCAGGAGAATGAACTGGGCAGAATTTATACCAGCCTCAAAGACAAAGAAATCTTATTCCTGGCAATACTTCTGCACGACATTGCAAAGCCCGTAAGCGTCTCGGGACACGAGATTATAGGCGCCGAAATAGCTTCTTCTGTAATGTACCGCCTCGGCTACGATGAAAAGGAAACCGAGCAGGTAAGCTTCCTTGTTGAAAACCATCTCATAATGGAGCAGATCGCTTTCAGAAGAAACCTGAACGACCCGGTGACGCTGAATAACTTTACGGCAAAGTTTACATCCCTGAAGGACCTGGATCTCTTGTACCTTGTTACCTATGCCGACTTGTCGGCTGTAAATCCTGTGGTCTGGACGGAATGGAAAAGCGACCTGTTGGCCGAGCTCTACAGAAAATCCAAAGCCATGCTGGTTGAACAGCTTACAGGCGAGGAGCTCCTGTTCTCAAGCACAATAAGCTTCCCGCAGGCTGAAGTGGATCCATCGATGCAGATGCATATCGAATCGATTGACGACATAGGCTACATTCAGCACTTCAGTGAAGAGGAAATCTTAAGCCACTTACAAGAGATCAGCAAGGGCCTAAGCCTCTCGGTTTTCTTCAAACAGGTCAACGTTTTTACAAATATTACGATAATAGCCAAGGATTCTCCGTCTTTGCTCTCCAGGCTCTGCGGCGTGCTTTCAATTAACGATTTGAACATTCACGACGCAAGGATTTTTACACGCAAGGACGGAATAGTAATAGACAGTTTTAATGTGACGGATTTCAGGACGCACAAGCTCGTGGAGGCCGAAAGGTATAATAAAATAGAAAAAGACCTGAAGGCGGTTATCGAGGGAAGCTTCCAGCTTGTGCAGGAGTTCAAGCGCATGAAAACAAAATGGTGGCGCATAGAGAACAAGTTCTTCAAGCGTTCAGGCAAGGTTAAAATTGCATTTGAAGAGCACGACAAGTTTACAATTATTGACGTATTCTCACCCGACCGGCTGGGGCTGCTTTATCAGATCACAAGAAAACTTTCCGAACTTGGATTGTCCATCTACTTCGCTAAAATTTCCACCAAGGCAGATGACGTGGTGGATTCCTTCTATCTCCTCGACCGCAACGGCAAGAAGGTTTCTCAGAATGATTACGAGTTTATCAAGTCAGAGCTGACTTCTGCCATAGAACAGATGTTATAAAAAAAACAGGATCAAGTAAAGTGAATTTCATGGAAAAAGAAAAGCCGATAGGTGTCTTCGATTCAGGTATCGGAGGCCTTACGGTTGTAAAAAGAATCTCTTCAATTCTTCCTACAGAAAATATAGTTTATTTCGGGGATACGGCAAGGGTGCCTTACGGCTCCAAGTCTAATGCAACCGTAGTGGAATACTCACTTCAGGATGCAGCCTTCCTGATGAGTAAAAATGTCAAGGTTATTGTTGTAGCTTGCAATACTGCTTCAGCGGTAGCCCTGGAAGACTTAAGAAAACATTTTCACGTGCCGGTTATAGGCATGATCGAGCCCGGAGCGGCATTTGCCCTTAAAAATTCCGTAAACGGAAAAATAGGCGTTATCGGTACAAATACTACCATAAATAACCACGCCTATTCCAAAGCAATACACCACCTGAACCCGGATGTTGAAGTTTTTGAGAAGGCATGCCCGCTTTTTGTTCCTCTGGCTGAAGAAGGGTGGATAGACCACAAGGCCACCTACTTAATTGCAGAGGAATACTTAAAGGAATTAAAGGATGCAAAGATCGACACTCTGGTGCTTGGATGCACGCATTATCCTATACTCTACAAGGTGATACAGGATATTATGGGCGAGGATGTAAAGCTTATAGATTCAGGCATTGCAGCGGCTTCGGTTGTAAAAAGCGAGCTGGAGAGGATCGGGTTCTGCACGAATTCCTATTCAAACGGGCTCCAGGATTTTTATGTAAGTGATATACCGCAGAAGTTCAAGGAAATAGCCGAACTCTTCATGGGGCGCGAGCTTCAGCATATTAAAAGAATTGAAACCGAAAGCCTGACTACGTTAAAGCCGGAAGTGAAGTAGAAAATATTAAAGGTGCCGGGAACCACTTCCCGGCATCATCTCAAATCCATTCTTCACTTTTTAATTTTTCATTTTTAATTTTTAATTGATTTCGCCATCAAAAGTCCCGAGAGGCTTTTAGCATCCACAAGCTCGCCCGATCTGATCTTTTCTTCTATCTCGCTCTGTGTAAACTCAAGAACCTCCATTCCGTGTTCACCTTCCTCGCGGTTATGATTGCCGGGGGTTAATTCCGTGGCAAGATAAATATGAAGCTCTTCAGTGCAGAAGCCGGGAGTGGTATAAATGGAGCCGAGCTTTGTAATATGACCGGCCTTATAGCCTGTTTCCTCCTCAAGCTCGCGCACTGCACATTTCATCGGGTCTTCGCCTTTTTCCAGCTTCCCGGCGGGAAGTTCCAGGAGAACCTTCTGAAGGGGATAACGGAACTGTCTTACAAAAATTACTTTCCCGTCATCTTTTACGGGAACCACAACGGCTCCGCCCGGATGGATTGCAATTTCACGGACTCCCTGGTTGCCGCTATTATACTCAATCTCGTCTACCTGAAGGTCAAAGACCTTGCCTCTGAATAAAGTTTCGCTTTTTACTACTTTGAAATTTTTCATTAAATGTCCTTTATAAAAATAAAGAGCAGGATCAAAGTTAAATCTCTGAATCCTGCTCTTTCTGCGGTTGATTTTTTTTACTTAAATACTAAACAAACTTTCTCTCGTAATAGGGGATAAGTTCGCTTCCTAAAAATTTCAGTACTGCAGTTATTACTCCCAGGTCATCCAGGTACCCGATTAAAGGCGTCAGATCGGGGATGGCGTCGATGGGAGAAATGAAATATATCAGGGCTCCGACAACGATTGCCTTGCGGTGCCAGGATACATACGGGTCGCGCATATATCTGAAGAGCGCCTTAATGTCGCGGGCAAAAGATATTTTTTTCCCCACCTTCTCCAGCTTTGTCCACAGTTCTGCTTCAACGAATTCTTCTCCTTTTTGGTATTCCTCCTCGCTTCTGTAGGGGTTTTCCAGTTCATCCGGATCCGGGCGATAGTCAATCATATTCCTTCCCTCTTAGTATGTTTATTAAACCAGTCAAAAACCGTATTCCACCATAAACGTGCATTCTGGGGTTTTAGGACAAAGTGACTTTCCTTGGGGAAATAAAGGAACTTGCTTTCAACCCCTTTTCTCTGCAGAGAAGTAAAGTTCTGGAAAGCCTCCTCTTCAGGCACCCTGAAATCCATACCTCCGTGAACAATCAGCATCGGGGTTTTGAAATTCTGTACATACTCATGAGGAGAGAACTTTCTGTAAAGAGCCCTGTTTGTCCATGGTTTGCCCCTGTTTTCCCATTCAGGGAACCAGAGTTCCTCTGTAGTGCCGTACATGCTTTCAAGATTAAATACGCCGTCGTGGCATACCAGAGCGTTAAAGCGGTCCGTATGGCCTTCGATCCAGTTGATCATATAGCCGCCATAGCTTGCTCCGGCTGCGAAGGTATTTTTCTTATCTATAAAGTTGTATTTACTAATAACATAATCATAGGCGTTCATTAAATCAACATAAGGCTTGCCGCCCCAGTCGCCTGAAATTTCATCTGTAAATTTCTGTCCGTATCCTGTTGATCCTCTTGGATTGGGGGCTACTACAACATAACCCTGGGCAGCAAACATCTGAAGATTCCATCTGTAGTGGAAGTCATCTTCCCAGTGACCCTGAGGTCCGCCGTGTATTAAGAACATCAGGGGATATTTCTTATTAGGATCAAAGAAAGGGGGCTTGACTAAAATCGACTGAACCTTTGCACCTTGGGCGCCGTTGGACCAGACGGTTTCAATCGGGTTCATTTCGATTTTGCTTAAGAGCTCGGTGTTTGATGAAGTAAGCTGCTTAACGTTTGACCCGTCAGAATTCATTGAGAAAAGTTCTGTCGGGAGATTGGTTCTCATCTCTGTAAAATAGACCGTCTTGCTGTCGGGAGAAACGCCGAAGAGATTGTTTATATGGTCTTTTAAGATCATGCTGATTTTGCCGGTTGCAAGATCCAGTTTATATATTGAGTTATAGACCTCGTTATTGCAGTCGAAGTAAATTGCCTTTGAGTCGGGTGACCATGTTATGTCTCCGACCGAGCGGTCGAAGCCTTTTGTCATATCCTTTGTTGAGCCGCTCTTTCTGTCGTAGAGCATAAGTCTCTGTCTGTCGGCTTCAAAGCCTGCTCTTTCCATGGAGCAGTAGGCGATAAAGTTTCCGTCGGGGGAGTAGACGGGGTTGTTGTCGTTACCCTTGCTAATGGAGATTTTGGTATAAGGAGTTTTCCCGTTCTTGTTTACATCTTTAAGTTTAACGATAAAAATGTCGTTATTTGTGCTTACGGCAAGGGTTTCTGCCTCATTCATTGTAAAGGCTATTTCCTGATTGTCGGGAGAGAAGCTGTAGTCATTTGAGCTGCCCAAGGCAATGGGGGGCACGTCGTGACTGCTGTTAAGAGTAAGGTCTGTATATTCCTTTTTATCCTTATCCATTAAGAAAAGGTGGCTTCTTTTTTCGCCTCTCCAGTTATCCCAGTGACGGTACATAAGTTCTGTAAAAATGTGGGCATTGACCTTGTTTTTTTCCTTTTCCTCGTCTTTTTTCTTGTTGCAGTCCTGAGTTGTGCATTCAGGGTATACAGAAGAAACAAAAGCTATTTTGCTTCCGTCATTGGAGATGACTTCTCCCGAGGCCTCAGAGTAAATGTCTGTAAGTTCCTTATCGTCCGATCCGTCGAGGCTGCACTCATGGAGCTGTCCGCCTATGGAATAAACGATTCCTTTACCGTCGGGCATAAAGTGGGGTTCAGATTCATTTTTATCTGAATTTTTAAGAGCCCTTAAATTTGAGCCGTCGCTGTTGACAAGCCATATATCAGAGTTGCCCTTGTTTTCATCCATGCTGTAGGATGTAATAACAAAGGCTATTGTTTTACCGTCAGGAGAAAGTACAGGTGCGCTTACTCTTTTCATTGCCCACAAGTCGTCTACCGTAAGAGCATGCTTTGCCTGCGGAAAGATTAAGGTTGCCGGCAGTAAAAATATTGCCGCGATCATAAGAAATTTTTTCATTAATGCCTCAGGATGATTAAATTAAATAAAGGTAAAAATATACAACAGATGCCTCAAAAGTCAACACTTTATTGAGCTCTGAAATTTATAGAGAGCAAGAGGAGCGGGGGAGGGTGAAGTGATAAAAGGCACTGTTTTATCCCCTGTAGTGGTTTGATATTAGTAACCTTTTTTATTAGTTTTAGTTGCTAAAAACAAAGATTTTCCAGGGAGAATTATGCGGGCGATTATACCTGTTGCGGGATTCGGCAGCAGATTAAAACCTCATACGTATTCAATACCAAAAGTATTGCTGAACGTGGGTGGCAAGCCGATTATAGGTCATATAATTGACAAGATATTAAGTGAGGATATAAGAAAAGCTACGTTTGTTATAGGGCACCTTGGCGAGATGATTAAAGATTATGTCTGCGATACCTATCCGGAACTAAAAGCCGACTTTGTTGAGCAGAAAGAGATGCTGGGCCTTGGCCACGCAATCTATACTGCGGTGCCTACTTTTGACGATAAAGAGATTTTTATTATTTTGGGCGACACGATTTTTGACGTCGACCTGAAGCATGTCTTAAGGAACAAACAGACTGCATTGGGCGTTAAGACTGTTGAGGATCCGAGCAGATTCGGCGTTGCCGTCTGCGAAGGCGGCAGAATAATAAGACTTGTTGAAAAGCCTAAAACCCTGGTCTCAAAGCTCGCTCTTGTGGGCCTGTACTATATTTCGGATGCTGAAAAACTGGTCGGCTCTCTCAATGAACTCATCAGGCGCGATCTCAGGACCAAAGGGGAGCTTCAGCTTACTGATGCTCTTCAAATTATGATTGAATCAGGAGAAAATGTCTCAACGTTCCCTGTTGAAGGATGGTACGACTGCGGAAAACCTGAAACACTCCTTTCTACAAACCAGTTTATTCTGGAAAGGGATGCTTCAAGGCACGATATCAAGTCTGTTGTTATAAATGAGCCCGTGTTTATTGCTCCTAGCGCTGTAGTTAAAAACTGTGTCATCGGCCCGTATGCAACAATATCCGAGGGATGCACAATTACAGACAGCATAATTAAAAACTCAATTGTGGGGGCCGGCGCTACTGTAAAATGCGCCATACTCGATCACTCGCTTATCGGCAATTCAACTCAGGTAAAAGGAAATTATAAAAGACTGAATGCCGGGGATTCTTCAGAGATAGAGTTCTTTTAAGTGTTAAGTTTTAAGTGTTAAGTTTTAAGTTGTGCGCCCGCCTTGGGAAGGAATTATAACTTAAAACTTAAAACTTAAAACTCCTTTAGATTGTTATAATTACTCATTAATAAATTAAATAATAAGGAAGAAAATGTCATATTTTTTTACATCTGAATCCGTTTCAGAAGGACATCCGGATAAAGTAGCCGATGCTATCTCGGACGGAGTCTTAGATGCCATTTACAAGACTGATCCAAACGCAAGAGTAGCCTGCGAGACATTCGTTACAACGGGACTTGTTCTTGTCGGCGGGGAGATAACAACAAAGGCTTATATCGATATACAGGACGTGGTAAGGAAAACTGTAGAAAAGATAGGCTATACGTCTGCTGATTATAAGTTTGACAGTGAGAGCTGCTCAGTCCTTAACGCCATTCACTCACAGTCACCCGACATCGCAATGGGCGTGGATAAAGGGGGAGCCGGCGACCAGGGAATTATGTTCGGCTACGCATGCGATCAGACCGAGGAACTTATGCCTATGCCTATCGTGTATGCTCATAAGCTCGTTCTGAAACTTGCCGAGATCAGAAGACAAAACAATGGACTTATGCCTTACTTAAGACCTGATGCCAAGAGCCAGGTTACAATTGAATATGACGACATGAACAACCCCTTAAGAGTGGATGCCGTTGTAATCTCAACTCAGCACGACGGCGACGTCTCACAGAAGAGGATTAAAGATGATGTAATTGAGAATGTTATAAAGAAAGTAATCCCGGCTAAATTCCTGGATTCAAAGACAAAGTACTTCGTAAACCCCACAGGACGCTTTGAGATCGGTGGTCCTCACGGAGACTCAGGTCTTACAGGCCGCAAGATCATTGTTGACACATACGGCGGCTGGGCACCTCACGGAGGCGGAGCCTTCTCAGGAAAAGATCCTTCGAAGGTTGACCGCAGTGCAACCTACGCAGCACGTCACATCGCAAAGAACGTTGTTGCCGCAGGTCTTGCCAAGGAGTGCCTGGTTCAGGTAGCCTATGCAATAGGAGTTGCCAAGCCGGTTTCAATATTCGTTGACACCAAGGGTACAGGCGTAATAAGTGATAAAGAGATTTCAAAGATGATCATGAAAGAAGTAGACCTTACACCTAAGGGGATCATTGAACGCCTTAAGCTCCGTAGACCCATTTACCAGAAGACAAGCGCCTATGGTCACTTCGGTCGTAACGACAAGGACTTCTCGTGGGAGAAGCTGGACTTAGTGCCACTCTTCAAGAAGTATCTTCCCAAGGCAACAACAATGAAAGCTGCAGCCGAGAAGAAGGCTCCCGCAGTAAAGACCGTTAAGGCTAAGGCTCCTGTAGCTAAAAAGAAGTAAGAAATTAAAGAATATCTACCAAAAAATAGAGAAAGGTTCAAAATGGACGAGGTAGTAGTAAAAGATTACGTAAAATATAAGGTAAAGGACATCACGCTTGCCGAATGGGGAAGAAAAGAGATATCTCTTGCCGAGGCTGAGATGCCGGGACTTATGGCCTTGAGGCGTGAATACGGCCCAAAGAAACCATTAAAGGGAGCCCGCATTGCAGGATGCCTTCACATGACAATTCAGACTGCAGTCTTAATTGAGACTCTGAAGGAATTAGGAGCTGAAGTCACCTGGTCATCATGCAACATCTTCTCCACTCAGGATCATGCGGCTGCAGCTATAGCCAAGGCCGGCATACCGGTCTATGCATGGAAGGGGATGAACGCCGAAGAGTTTGACTGGTGCATAGAGCAGACACTCTTCTTTGGAGAAGACCGCAAGCCCTTAAACATGATCTTGGATGACGGCGGGGATCTTACAAATATGGTCCTGGACAAATACCCTGAACTGGTTAAAGGTATTAAGGGCTTGTCTGAAGAGACCACAACAGGTGTTCACCGTCTCTATGACCGTGTGGAAAAAGGAACGCTTCCCATCCCGGCAATAAATGTCAATGATTCAGTAACAAAGAGCAAATTCGACAACAAGTACGGATGCCGTGAAAGCTTAGTTGACGCAATCCGTAGGGCCACTGACCTCATGATGGCGGGAAAAGTTGCCGTTGTGGCAGGCTATGGTGACGTTGGTAAGGGATCGGCTCAGAGCTTAAGAAGCGCTGGCGTAAGAGTAATCGTAACTGAAATAGACCCGATATGCGCCCTTCAGGCAGCAATGGACGGCTATGAAGTTAAGAAGATGACAAATGCCATTCCGAGAGCAAACATCGTAGTTACGGCTACAGGCAATAAGTCAATCGTAAAAGAAGAGCACTTCCGCTTAATGAAAGATAAGACCGTGGTCTGCAACATAGGTCACTTCGACACAGAGATCGATATGGCTTGGCTGAACAAGAACTATGGTCAGACAAAAGACACCATAAAGCCTCAGGTTGATAAATACACAATAGATGGTAAAGAGATCATTGTCTTAGCTGAAGGTAGACTTGTAAACCTTGGATGCGCAACAGGCCACCCCTCATTTGTAATGAGTAACTCATTTACCAATCAGTGCCTGGCTCAGCTTGAGCTCTGGAACCATGCTGAAAAGTACGAGAACAAGGTCTATATGCTTCCTAAGCATTTAGATGAGAAGGTTGCACGTCTTCACTTGGATCAGATCGGTGTTGAGCTTGACACCCTGTCACAGGATCAGGCTGAGTACATCGGCGTCAAGGTTGAAGGTCCTTACAAACCTGACTACTACCGTTACTAATAATAGCGTTTCACAAATTAAAAAGCCCGGATTCCAGTTATGGAGTTCCGGGCTTATTTTTTCACTTTTTAATTTCCTCTGCGTTTTGCCGTCGAACGTCGCACGTTGAACGTCGAACCTGGATCTCAAAACACTCCTGCAATCTGTGTTCCGCATTTAAAGCATTTGCCCTGCTGAAGCTTATTTGAAATTACACTGTGCCAGTCGCGCTTAATTAAGGGTGTGCGGCAGTTAGGGCAGTATGTTGTCTGTCCTTCAGTGTTGTGAACGTTGCCCACGTAGCAGTATTTAATTCCGGCCTCCGTGGCGATCCGTCTTGCCATCTCAAGGGTTGAGGATGGAGTGCGGCTTTTATCGGTCATCCTGAAATCAGGATGGAAGGCCGTAAAGTGATGCGGCACTGAGTCGCCCAGGTTTTCCAAAACCCAGGCAGTCATCTTCTTCAACTCCTCTTCGGAGTCGTTTTCTCCCGGAATAAGAAGCGTCGTGATCTCTAACCATATATCCGTTTCGTTCTTAAGCCACACGAGTGTGTCCAGCACGGGACTAAGATGAGAGTAGGTGACCCTGTGGTAAAAATCCTCTGTAAAACCTTTTAAGTCCACATTTGCAGCATCTATATACTTATAGACATCCTTTCGGGCTTCCTTATCGATATATCCTGCCGTAACCATTACAGACTTGAGACCCTCTTCACGCCCTAGTTTTGAAATGTCTATTACATACTCGCCAAAAATTGTAGGATCGTTATATGTATAAGCAATTGAAGGTGCGCCGTACTGCCGGGCAAGAGCGACAACTTTTTCTGGCGTAGCTTCAAAGGAATTCTCGTCATCAAGCCTTGCCTTGCTGATGGACCAGTTCTGGCAGAATTTGCACCCCAGGTTGCAGCCTGCCGTACCGAAGCTTAAGACGGATGTTCCGGGCAGAAAGTGGTTTAACGGTTTCTTCTCAATCGGATCGAGCCCGAATCCTGTGGGTCTTCCGTAGCCCAGGGAATAAAGCTCTCCATCTATGTTCTGCCTGATAAAGCAGAAGCCTGCCTGACCCTCACCAAGCTTGCAGTACCGGGGGCAGAGGGTGCAGAGAATTTTCCCGTCTTCAGTTTTCTCCCACCACTGGGCTAATTTTAATTTTTCTTTCGTTTCCATTATAATAATTTAAACTTAAATATGTAATACTTACCAAAAATTGCAAAATAATTGTATGATAATAAATCCCATTTAACAGTAGTCGGTCCGGGGGAATTTTATGCGGCTATAAAACAGAACACCCGCAGAGAAAATGTAGTTCCATCTCTGCGGGTGCGCTGTATAGATCAGGAGTTAAACTATTTCTTTTTTCTGTTTCTTGAAGCTGCCGGCGCTGCAGGCTTTTTTGCCTCTATGGTCTCATTTTGTTTTACCATGCCGTTTGTGCCGTTTTTCTTTGGTGAGGGTTTAATTTTGGCATACATCTCCTTCAGCTTCTTTTCCACCAGTCCGAATACCGTATTCTGCTCAAAATGCCCGCTTTTGTTCAGCTTGCCGGCCTTTACGCCTGTAAGAATTTCGAGAGCCTCCTCAATTCTGGAGATGGCATAAACGTGGAATTCCTTATTTTCTACCGCTTCGATTATGTCATCACGAAGCATCAGGTCCTTAACATTCTGAGCGGGTATTATTACTCCCTGGCCTTTGGCTAGACCGCGATGGCGGCAGACATCAAAGAACCCTTCAATTTTTTCATTTATGCCGCCTACGGGCTGAATGTCTCCTTTCTGATTTACAGACCCGGTTATTGCAATTGACTGCTTAAGAGGAAGATCTGAAAATGTTGACATTAGGGCGCAGATCTCGGCAGCAGAAGCGCTGTCGCCGTCGATCATGCCGTAGCCCTGCTCAAAGACGAGGCTTGCCGAGAAGGATAAAGGTATCCTTTGACCGAAAGTCTCCCTGAAATACCCGGAGATTATAAGCATGCCTTTATTGTGAGTGCTGCCGCTAAGGCCTGCCTCGCGTTCAACGTTAATTAGACTGCCCGAACCAAGAGAAACCGAAGCCGTAATTCTCGTGGGTTTTCCGAAAGAAAAATAGTCCGATCCGTAAACAGCAAGCCCGTTTACCTGCCCTGTTCTTTCCCCCCGGGTGTCGATCAGGAGGCTTCCTTCTTCAATCATTTCAGAGACTTTCGATTCATAAAGCGCATGGCGTTCGCGGCTGTTGTTATAAGCCTGGTGGACATGATAGGCGCATACGATAGACTCCCCGTCATCCTTTGCCCAGAAGTTGGATTCTCTTAAAAGGTCGGCAATAAAGGAAAATCTAGTCGTGAGCTTTTCTTTCTGTCCGGCATAGCGGGAGCTGTATTCTATAACGGCTGCAATTGCCGCCTTGTCGAATTCCATCAGCTTTTCATGTTCAATAAGCTTCTTAATTACGCCGGCATACTCGTTGAGTGTATGAGAGGTCCTCTTCATTTCGTAATCGAAGTCGGCCTTAATCTTAAATATCTTCTTAAAATCGTCCTCATAAGCCGCCAGCATGGAATACATATACTGGTTTCCGATAAAAATCACCTTGGTGTTGCAGTCTATAGATTCCGGCTTAAGAACTGTGGGTGAGAACTGGTAATAGCTGGAGAAGTCCTGTATTTCCAGTTTCCCGTACATCAGAACGCGTTTTAATGTCTTCCAGACCCCCGGCTCCTGGAAGGCGTCCATGGCATTTAAGACCAGGTAGCCGCCGTTGGCCTTGAGGAAACTTCCGGCTTTGATTTTTGTAAAATCCGCATACCAGCCGCCGTGCCCGTCACTGAACTTTTCTATCGTTCCGAAAAGGTTGTTATACGACGGGGTGGTTTCAATTACAATAGGGCATTCGTTGGTATGTGTGTTATCAAGAATAATATTGACTTCATACTCTTTGTAGTAATCTATTACAATGCCTTCTTCGGTTTCCTCTGTCTTTGGGCGCACACCCTTGAATACGTCGAGCGAGTTCAGTATATTTTCCTCGACCTCGTCTAAGTACCTGTGGACCTTTTCCGTCTTGTACTTATCCTTAATGCTGCTGATAGCGCCTCTTACAATTACATTAACGGTTTCCTTTTCAAGCTGCTGGAGCTTTTCCTGATAATCCTGGCTCAGCTTGAGTCCCTTCTTAAATACGCTCTGGAGCTCCTCCTGGTAAAGCGCATACTTGGTGGAAATTTCCATGGCTTTTTCTTTATTTATCTTCCCCATGCGCACCTGCTCGTCGAGCTGCTGAATGAAAATTGGCTGGTTTTCAACAACAGGAAGCACCTCGGGGCGCGAGGCTTCACCGACTTTCACCTGTCCTAAGGAAAAGTTCTCTTTCTTCAGCTTTTCCTCGAAGGAATTCATAAGAACCTGTTCCTGGCTGCTGAATTCGGAGAGGATTTTCTTTCTTTCAATCTTGTACGGTTCTGTCTCAAGGGCCTGCGGTATCTTATTCTGCAGGTACTGAATTGTGGAGGAGAGGTCGTGCTTGAACTTCTGTGCCTCGCCTGCCGGGAATACGAGCAGAAGCGGATTATCCTGATCCTCAAAATTGTTGACGTATGCGTAGTCCTTCAGGACGGGGCACTTGGGTCTGATTGCCTCAAGCATCTTTTTGACAGTGGTTGCCTTGCCGGTTCCTGAGAGTCCGGTAATAAAAATGTTGTAGCCCTGGCTCCAGAGCTCAACGCCAATTTTAAGCGCCTTGAGGGCCCGTTCCTGCCCTATTATCTCATTTACCGGAGCGATTTCCCCGGTGGAATCGAAATTAAAGACTTCGGGGCTGCACCTGAGCTTGAGTTCTTCGGGTTTGAGTTCCTTGTGCCCGTGCGATTTAAGAGTCTTCATCTTAGAACCCTAATTGGTGAATGTATAAGATGAAAATAAGAAATAATAACAACATTTCCTGCAAAATTCATGAACCGGTATGAATCGGTTCCATAAAAAGACAAAACCGAAAATTAATAAACCCTTATAGTAAAGGAATTTAATTGGAAATTTTATTTCTTTTTAATAATTTTGGGCAAAATTTTATGCGTGCAAATTTTTGTCCATAGGCATTTCTTCCCCAAAAAACCACGCCTTCCGGAATCCGATTCAGGGGGGAGAAAGTACACTTAAATTTGCTGAACTTAGCGCAGTCGGATGCCGGTAACCGGCACTATATATATTCATCCTGTTAAGCTCCCTCCCCAGGGCTGAAATGGATATGTTACTACGAATGTGTTCCAAATAATTTTCAGCACTTCAACTTTTCATTATGGGGAAAAATGAAAAAATTCTACAGTTTTGTTTTTATTTTATTTATTTTATCCACGCTTTCAGTCTCTGCGTTTGCCCAGACTCCCGATGGAGGCGATGATGATACACCATCTAACTACGGCTGCGGATTTATAGAGGGCGGGTACGCTTCCGACCTGAGCGCCTACAAGGGGGATACGCTCAGGTTTTACATTTCAACTCATGCACTGACCTATGATCTTAAAATTTACAGATACGGCAAGACAAAGGAGCTGGTAGCAACAATTCCAGGGTGCACTGGCGGAATTCATGAAGTAAAGGCAAGCGATGCCGTCTATCTTAATGGATGCAAGTGGCCTGAGTCGGCAAGCATTGTAATACCGCAGGACTGGAAGCCGGGTGCATACCTGGCAGAGTTTCCGGCCGCCAGCGACACCATTAATCCCGTTCTTTTCTGTGTAAAGGACAAAAATACAACAAACAGGCTTCTGGTTGTCTGCGGCACAAATACCTATCAGGCATATAATATGTTCGGCGGCAAAAGCTCATACCCGGCCATAAGCAGCGGCGCAGGCCCCGGAATATATTTTAACAATTCAGAAAAACTCTCTTTTTTCAGGCCCTTTAACATTAATAACTATAATAACGTAAACCGCGGCAGCTTTAAGGCATACGACAGCAAACTCATAAAATGGCTGGAGGAGGAAGGCTATGATGCCGATGTGGTTTGCGATGTGGATCTGGACCGCGACCCGCAGTACCTTAATAAACACAAGGTTGTCTTCACTGACGGGCACAATGAGTACTGGAGCCGTAAGATGAGGGAAAATGTGGAAGCTTTTGTAAATAAAGGCGGCCATTATATGTGCTTAAGCGGAAATACCTGCTGGTGGCAGATAAGATATGAAAATGATTATCACACATTTGTGTGCTATAAGCATAACTACGCCAAGGACCCCTATTACGGGACGCCTCTTGGAAGCCAGGAATGGTACAAGATACAG
The DNA here is from genome assembly GCA_036261625.1 of Ignavibacteriales bacterium. Classification (GTDB taxonomy): domain Bacteria; phylum Bacteroidota; class Ignavibacteria; order Ignavibacteriales; family SURF-24; genus JAAXKN01. The sequence continues at coordinate 50,588 of DATAKL010000018.1, forward strand.
AGGGAAAACACTTTCCTCGGCACCAGCTATGAAAACGGCGGCCAGGTAAATTATGGCATCTGTCTTCTGGCCAAAGAAGGCTTCGGCGGCTATATTGTAAGAAATTCACAGCACTGGATTTTTGAAAATACAGGCCTCTCGGAAGGGGACACGCTCGGCTATCAGGCTGATAGCTCCATTGTAGGCTATGAAACGGATGCCGCTCTCTTCTCATTTAAGAACGGGATGCCGGTGGTTACAGGAGAGGATCAGACACCGCTGAACTTCCGGATACTGGGACTTTCACCGGCAAACTGGATGTCGCAGAACAGCCCCGAAGAATGGGCAACCATGGGGATTTTCAAGTACAAAAACCCCGGCTCAGGCTATGTTTTTAACGCTGCAACAGTAAGGTGGGTCTGGGGCCTTTCATCACATACTTCAAAGGTTTCCCTTGTAACAAAGAATGTTCTGGATCGTTTTCTTAAGAACAGCTTCCCTCCTGAATTTGTTTACTGGAGGCCTTATGCCGCCAAATCGGAAGACCTCCTTAGGGTTAAAATGCCCTTTAATTACAGGAAAATTGAGCTTCAGAAAGGTAAAACCATAAGGTTTAAGGTCTTTGCTGCAGATGCAAACAACGAACAGGTATCCTACTACTGGACAATAAATGATACAATTGTGCCCGGCAGCGACAGAATAATGAAATTCGACGCCTGCCAGCACATGGATGGACTTAACGTTGTAAAGGCGTATGCTTATAACAGTATGGATACCTCTTCAATCAGCTGGGAGGTAAATATTATAAACGGCGGCGTGGATCTGCAGCTTGCAGGTGCACCGTCTTCAGTTTTTACTCCGGGGAGTAAATACATCTTTATGCCGGGAGTAAACAGCAGGAAGGGGACACGCGTACACTACAGAATTGACAATATACCCGACTGGATGACATATGACCCTAACAACAACATATTCGAGGGAATTCCTCCGGCTGATGCCCCGGCTTATGACAGTATAATGTTTGCGGCTGTAAACAACCTGGGAGACATCGATGCCCAGATATACAGGATACGCAATGCCTCAGTAGTCTCACCTGTCTTTGAAGACGAGGCATCTCCGGCAGACTACGCCCTTTACCAGAATTTCCCCAATCCCTTCAATGGCATGACAAAGATCAGATTCTACGCAAAGAATCCTGTGGACGCAGAAGTAACGGTAATGAATCTCGAGGGACAGGAAATCCGCAGCTACAGGCTGGGTAAGGTAAACCAGGGATTCCAGGAGGTAGTTTGGGACGGCAGAAATGAATCAGGCATTCCGGTCTCTTCGGGAGTATACTTCTACAGGGTGTCCTGCAGCTCTCAGGGCAACCTTATATACAGCACGACGAAGAAGATGGCTTACATAAAATAGAAAACTTCAGAATCCGGTGTAAAAGGTTAGAAGTAAAAAGTTAGAAGTAGAAGGTTAGAACCGGTAATAAACTATTGTTGCCTCTCCTAACCTTTTGCTTTTATACCCTGCTTGTCGAAGTAGGCGCGGATGAGGTCCCTTTTTTCCCCCTGAATTTCAATTACTCCCTTTCCTTCCAGCATTTTGTATGTTCCTCCCGAGCCGCACTTTTTCTTAAGTTCACTTGTAAGATCCTTCAGGAAACTTTCGTTATAAGGGAGCTTGTCTATTACTGTAACGGTTTTGCCGTGACGGCCCGACTTTTCAATTCTTAAGACGGGAGTAAATTTCGTATTCTTTGCATCCTCTTCTTTTGGACAGGTGCACTCCACAAGGAGCTCGTGGCACCGGGGGCACTTTTTATTTACTTCAGGGTCTGTCGAGTATACTAATCTGTAGTTCTTCATATGGTAAATATAATGGGATTGTAAGCCTTTCACAAATTTTATATAATTTTTGTAGGATAACTTCTTACAGAAAAAGTAGACTTTTTAGAAGTATTTTTGTAAGAAAAAGTTGACTTATTCTCTTTCATGTTATAACTTATTAAAAGGGCCGCACCACAAAGAGTGGCTTGGCGGGATTAATAACCGGTATTCATAGAGCATCTTTCCTGGTTATGAAATCTAAAAAGACAAAACATATTATTTAATAAAGGATGCAGGCTGTGAATCAAAACGCAATAAAAGACCTTATGAAAAGCAACAATAAGAATTTGTCGGAAGACAATATCCCTGAATTTATACTTGAGAATATAGAGAAGGAAAAAAAGTTCGGTGCAATGATCAGTGAGATAAAGAAGGATTTGAAGACCAACCCGCAGTATAAGGAGTTTTTCAGCAGGTTTAATCCTTCCAGCATAGATTCTTTTATTGACACTTATGCACTTAAGAAAACCAGGTATCTGACCTATGGAGAAATGCTCAAGGAAAATGAGGAAAATGCTTTCCTGAGGCGCCAGATGGAGGCCGAGGAAAGATTGTGGGAAATTCAAAGAAAGAAACTTTTCAACATAGAATGCCAGTGGCGCGCCGAGATGATAAAGATCAAGGGAATAGAAATTACACTGGACTTTGAGTACTGGGAAAAAAATATTGAGAACTGTCCCTTCATCGATCCGATCTCAGAAGAGGATTTCAGCCTCTATTATGAATACATCTTAAGCGACAACTTCCGCGATTTTGAACTGGACTATATGTGGATGGGATACAATGAGATTAAGGAAAGCCTGAATGCAAACGAGGATATTCCGCCATGGTATGAGTATTACGACAACCGCATGGCAACAGGCTCCCTTATGATGCTTCCCGATATAAGAGGGGAAAAAGAGGAGTATTACCTGGAAGTCTGGAGAAAGCACAATTCGGAGAAGGAGAAAAAACAGCACCGCTCGCGCAGGACACAGAAACCCGATCCCCGTCCCCCTCTTTACGGGCATGACCTTGGCGCCATTGAAAATTTCATAAGGAATTTCGAGGAAGGTAAAATCCTAGAGTATTTCAGGCTTTACGAAAAGGAACTCAGCGATTCAAATAACGATCTTGAGCAGGCAATTACTATTCTGAAAAATGCGGGCGAGAAAGTGCCCATAGATTTCAGCGACGACTGGCGCCAGGCCGTCATTCAGGCAGCCAGACGCTATGAGCAGAAAAATCTCGCCGCTGCATGTAAGAAAGCATTCCAGCAGTACCAGTACAGGACAAAGATAGGTATTGCCCATGAGGTCCATTCGAGCGAAGAGAATATACAATGGGCGCAGGACTGGTCGCAGCAGATAAAAATTAATGTAATTCAGGCCAGAACCCTTTTAGGTGAGCCGGCCGACCTTAACTTTTAAGCATTTCTTTCCTGCAGGGTGGAGCTTAAGAACTCCATCCTGTTTTTTTGCACTTCAGAAACTATCGGGGGATGGCTACTTAAACTTGATATTAAATCCAAAAGATATATCTTAAAGAAAACATTGAGACAAAAAAGGAGGAATTAAGATGATCGATCAGATACGGAAGTACCTGGGTGACGAAGCAGACAAGCTGCTTGGCTATAAAGCTAAATTCCCCAAAGACAAACTTCACCTGCCCGGTCCGGATTTCGTGGACAGGGTGCTCTATCATTCAGACCGCAACGTCAATGTGCTTAAAAACCTGGAATGGATTTTTATGACCGGCCGCCTGGCAGGCACGGGCTACATGTCGATACTCCCGGTAGATCAGGGAATTGAGCATTCGGCAGGCGCATCATTTGCACCGAACCCGGAGTACTTCGATCCGGAGAATATAATAAAACTTGCACTCGAGGGAGGATGCAATGCCGTGGCCTCAACGCTCGGCGTGCTTGGAATGATGTCCAGAAAATATGCTCCGAAGATCCCTTTCATCGTAAAACTGAACCACAACGAACTCCTTACATACCCCAATAAATACGATCAGATCATGTTCGGCAGTGTGGCGCAGGCATACGACATGGGGGCTGCAGCCGTTGGCGCCACAATATATTTCGGAAGCGAGGAAAGCGACCGGCAGATAATTGAAGTCAGCGAAGCTTTCCGCTACGCCCACGAACTGGGGCTTGCAACTGTCCTCTGGTGCTACTTAAGAAATTCAGCCTTCAAGACCGATAAGGATTATCACGTTTCGGCAGATCTTACGGGCCAGGCAAACCACCTTGGGGTTACAATTGAAGCCGATATAATAAAGCAGAAACTGCCCGAGAACAACGGCGGCTTCAAGGCCCTGAAGTTCGGAAAATTCGACGAGAAGATGTATACCGAGCTTGCAACAGATAACCCGATAGACCTGACGCGCTATCAGGTGATCAATAACTACATGGGGCGTGCAGGACTCATAAATTCAGGCGGGGCATCGGGTAAAAACGACTTCGGCGAGGCTGCAAAAACGGCTGTCATAAACAAGCGCGCCGGCGGAATGGGCCTCATCTCGGGCCGCAAGGCATTCCAGCGCCCGATGAAAGAAGGCATCCAGCTTTTGAACCTCATACAGGATGTTTACCTGGCAAAGGAAATAACAGTTGCTTAAAAAGCACTCATGTCAATATTAATTATGGCAAAAGTAAGATGAAGCTCATTTTACTTTTGCCTTTTTATTTTTAACAATAGTCTCTTCTTAAAGCTTCATCAGGTAATCGGAAATTTTCCCCAGGTCCTTAATATCCAGGTTATTAAAAGAAGGCATCATAACAGAAGGATACCTCTGCCTGAATTTGGAGAACCTTTCAGAGTCCATAAATGACGATGGATTCCTCAGGTAAGAAATCAGCTCATCGCGGCTCCAGTGCTCTCTTACGTTTTGGAGCGGGGGAGCAAGATTTGTCCCCTTGAGGTCGCTGCCGTGACAGCTCGTGCAGCCGTTGTTTTTAAGGAGGGTAACTGCACTAAGCTCTTTATCGGCCGCCCCGGGGGAAACGCTTTCCATCTGATTGTCCAAACCAGCCGAACTGTTTGGCTCGCTATTGTTATTGGAAAAGCGGGATATACCGAAAAGAATAAGAAAAAGTCCCAGGAAAGCCGCGACCCATATTTGTGTTTTCGTCATAAGTCTATCCCTTTCAGAGTTGATAAGGCTTGTTGTGCATTCAATATAAGGCAGATACTTCTCAGATTCAATAGCCACGACCTGAATTGCCACGACTGAATTGCCACGACCTTCAGAGACTGTGTGAAAACTCAAAATCGTGGACATCTTGAAGATCTCACTTAATTGTAAGTGGGATCTTAATTTAATTCAAGAATGAGGCTCCTGATTCTTTAAGGTTACGTTTTTATCTCCTAGTTTCGA
>DATAKL010000019.1:0-103440 GCA_036261625.1 Ignavibacteriales bacterium
AAAGAAAACCTCGAAACTAGGAGATAAAAACGTAACCTTAAAGAATCAGGAGCCTCATTCTTGAATTAAATTAAGATCCCACTTACAATTAAGTGAGATCTTCAAGATGTCCACGATTTTGAGTTTTCACACAGTCTCTTCAGCTCGTGGATTGGGGATTCTCTCTCTTTTGGGCTTTAGCCCCAGATTGTCTCCGGAAAATCTGTGGCTAAAGCCAAGGGTTTTTTATTCCGTTCCCCACGACCTGAAGGTCGTGGCTATTCATGAAACCCCGATCCTTCGCGGAGGACCGGGGCAATTGATTAGATTCATTTCGTAATGGAATAGGGAACTGAATCTTCAGACGCGGCCCATTTGTAATTGGGCTTTGGACCCATATGGAATGTGAGACTTCCGCCATGCATTATGTCCTCATGCCTGATGTAGCTTTTGTTGTAGGGCTTTCCGTTTAATTCAGCAGACTGTATGTAAATGTTTTTGCTGCCGTAGTTTTCTGCTTTGACTAAAAACACTTTTCCGTTCTCAAGCCTTATTCTGGCCTCACTTACACACGGGCCTCCTATTGCATACTCATTTGTGCCGGGGCATACGGGATAGAACCCCATGGCGCTGAAGATGTACCAGGCAGACATCTGGCCGCAGTCGTCGTTTCCGCAGAGGCCGTCGGGAGCATTGCGGTACATGGAATTCATGATAAGATGAATCTTCTCCTGCGTCTTCCAGGGCTCAAGAGCCCAGTTGTACATGTAGGGGACGTGATGGCTCGGTTCGTTCCCATGAACATAATTTCCGATGAGTCCCGATCTTGAAATGTCTTCTGTATTTTCAAAATACTTGTCATCCAGCTGCATCGTAAAAAGAGAGTCGAGTCTTCTGCCCAAGGCAGCCTTTCCTCCCATAAGCCCTATAAATCCCTTTATATCCTGCGGTACGTAGAGTGAATAGTTCCATGCGTTGCCTTCAATAAATCCCTGCCCGTCTGTGCTTAAGGGATCCATGGGACTCATCCAGCGGCCTTTTGAATCCTTTGCCCTCATGAAGCCTGTTGAGGGGTCAAATATATTCCTGTAGTTCATGGCTCTTTTCATGAACTCATTTTCCACTTCGGGCTTTTTTAATTCTTTGGCCATGCGCGAAATTGTGAAGTCATCATATGCATATTCGAGAGTTACTGAGGCCGAACTTCCGAGCCTGTCCATAGGTACATAGCCAAGTTTCTGGTAATCTCCAATTCCCTGAAATGAACTTTTCCTGGCAGTCTCCAGACAGGCTTCAAAAGCCTTCAGTGTGTCGAAGCCCCTGATGCCTTTCAGGTATGCATCAGCAATTACAGGCACGCTGTGATATCCTATCATGCACCAGTTCTCGTTTCCATAGTGGGCCCATACCGGAAGAAGATGGTGCACGCTCTGTGAATAGTGATCTATCATCGACTGCACCATGCCTGAGGTTCTTTTCTGATTTATTATGGTAAACAGGGGATGAAGTGCCCGGTAGGTATCCCACAAGGAGAAGATCGTATAGTTTGTATAACCCTCTGCCTTATGAATGTTGTTGTCGAGACCCCTGTAGTATCCGTCAACGTCGCTGTAGGTAACAGGGCTTATGTCGGCGTGATACATGGAAGTATAGAAACCGGTCATTACGCTGTCACTGGCCGAAATGGTAATTTTATTTAATTCATCCTCCCAGCTTTTGCGGGCCTGACTTTTAACGTAATCAAAATCCCAGCCCGGAACCTCAGTCAAAAGGTTCTTAAGAGCCCCTTCAGAACTGACTGAAGAAATGGCGAGTTTAATTTTGATCTTCTCACCTTCACTTGTTGCAAAATCAAAATACGCCTTGATATTTTTCCCGGCCATTTCAGGAAAGTTTTCGTTCTGGTTAAATTTTCTCCAGAAGCCTTTATAAACCGGCTCGGCGCTGTTTTTATAGCCGTAATTCTTAAACGGCTTTGAGAATACCATCGCAAAGTAAATGTAGCGCGTGCGGGCCCATCCTTCCGTAATGCGGTATCCTGTAACGAGAGTGTCGTTTTCGACCCTGACTGAACTCCAGATGACCTTGCCGTCGTAGTTATATATTCCGTAGTTCATATCAAGGATTATGTGTGCGCTGTCCGATTCAGGGAAAGTGTACTGGTGGAAGCCTGTTCTTGGTGAGGCAGTAAGTTCGGCTTTAACGTTATACTTATCCAGCATAACAGTGTAGTAACCCGGAGAAGCCTTTTCAGTCTCGTGCCTGAATGCGGAGCGGTAGCCTGTTTCAGGATGTTCCGCGGTTCCAGGGTTAAGATAAAGTTTACCGGTTACGGGCATAATAAGAAAATCTCCCAGGTCGGAGTGTCCCGTCCCGCTAAAGTGTGTATGGCTGAAGCCAACAATGGTCTTATCGTTATACTGGTAGCCTGCGCAGTAGCGGTAAACCTCAGGGTTATACTTGCCGTCTTTTATAAACTGAACTGTATCGGTCTCAGGGCTCAGCTGAACCATACCGAAGGGAACGCAGGCGCCCGGGAAGGTATGTCCCATCTCTTTTGTACCGATAAAAGGATCCACATATTCAAAGGGAGTTTTCTTCTTTTGCGATTCCTTCCCGGCCGTCCGGGGGCTCAAATCTGAATGCGGAAAAATAAAACAGGTTAAGAACAGTATGCATGCAGTAACTTTCATAACTTCTCCGGACGTTTAATTATGATAAAACTGGAATAAATAACAAAGGGCTGAAAATTATTCTCAGCCCTGGTTAAAAAACAGCTCCCTGTGCAGAAAGGGTGCCAGGGCCACTATCATGCCGTGAACGTAGAGGTCTTTTCTGTCCATGACGCCGTTAGTGAAAAAACCGATTGCGCCGTTATGGTATTTTGTATTCATTTTGCCCGTAAGTTCATCCATTACAATTCCGAGCTCCTTTCCGTGGTGGAGTTCTTCAACGACGATCTGCGGGAGCTCAAAGTGGGGGGAAGTGCCGAATCCGGTTTTACCGTTTTTGTCCATTACGCACATGACCCCGAAACCGAACCAGCGTGAAAAGTAATTAAGCACGCCTCCTTCAATGCCCACAAAGTAATCGGCTTGGAGGCCATCGCGCCTGTTTATTTCAGTGAGTTCCATGGCCCTGTTCCTGGCGCCGGTAAAAGTATCCTCGCCAAAAGGCTGGTCTGAAACGCCGGAGGCGGTAGGGAAGCTCTTAACTTCAACATTTTCAAAATATTTTGAAAAGCTGTCTTTGACAGCATTGACCTTGACCGGGTTGCCCGATCCGACTAAAACGAGCATATAGTTCCTTTATTATTCTTCTTTCTTATTTTTGTAATATTCTTCTCTTAAGATACCCATTACATAAAAATCTATGTAACGGTTGAAATGGTACATAGCCTCTCTTAGCGTGCCTTCAATCTTAAAGCCCGCATTTTCATAAGCCTTAACGCCTTTTGTGTTTTCGCTGCAGACGTGAAGCTGTATTCTGTTAAGATTAAGGATTTCAAAGGCATATTTCACCATAAGTTTTGTAGCCTCACTTCCATAGCCTTTCGACCAGAACTGAGGATCATAAATGGCTATATAGAACACGGCTGCGCGGCTTACGTAATCGATTCTTACAAATGCCGTCTGCCCTACAGGCTCATCGCTTTCCTGGCTGCAGATTGTAAAGAACATGATCTCTTTACTCGAGCTCCACGAGTTCACCTCAGAGCGCACCTGCTCTAAAGTCATCGGTGCAAAGAGAAACAGGGTCTCTCTTACATCCGTATTGTTTTTGCCGAATTCCACCAGTTCAAGATCCTTTTCCTGAACAGGCCTTAAGTAAACTTTTTCTCCTTCAAGAAACTTAATCGTGCGCATTTGAATTTTCCCAAAGATAAATTTTGAAAATATTTATTTACTGATCTCTTCCTGCGGCAGCTTCTGTCTTACTCCAGTTCCGCTTTTAACCAGTACGACGCCTGCAAGGATTACGGCCGCCGCCAGAATTGTGCTTATGTCGAGCTTTTCTCCCAGCACGATCCAGCCTAAAAAAAGTGCAATTACAGGATTTATATATGAGTATGTTGAAACAAAAGAAACCGGAAGATGTGTTATAGCGTAAATGTATGAAGTATAGCCTATAAGTGAGCCGAAGCTGACAAGATAGAAAAATGCCAGATAGCCGTGAAAACCGACCGACATATGATTCTGCTCACCGGTTATTATTCCATAGAGTGTCTGCAGAATTCCTGCAATCAGCATCTGGAAGGCTGCGCTTGTAAGGGGTGCAACACTGAGGCGTTTATACTTGGAGTAAAGCGTGCCTAAAGCCCAGAGGAAGACCCCTATGAGCAGTACAATTATTCCTTTCAAATATGAAGGGTCGGTAAAGGCGCCCATATCCGTGCCGAAAATAATAGCCACTCCAATTAGCCCGGTTATAAGGCCAAGCAGCACTTTTAAGTTCAGTCTTATTCCGTGCGGCATAACTGATTCAACACCAACAATCCAGAACGGAACAGTTGTAATAAGAAGGGCCGCCAGACCGCTCGGGACTGTAATTTCGCTGACTACAATAAGTCCATTGCCGAATCCCAAAAGCAGAATTCCCATAACTGAAATGTTCACAAGGTCTTTCTTGCCCGGCATTTGGTAGCCTTTTACTTTAAGGAAGATTATGAGAAGTATTCCGGCCAGGACCCATCTTAAGCCTGCAAAAAGCATGGGCGGCCATTCTTCCACACCTATCCTGATTGCCAGGTAGGTTGTGCCCCAAAGTATGCAGACGTTTACCCATGCCAGGTAGGCTTTGAAGTTTTCTTTGCGCATTTTACCCGATTCAGACTAATTTTTGAAACCCTAAGATAAGCCATATTTCAGCTATCTTCAAGCAGATATGCCGCAGGCAGCCTAAGGGGTGGAAAAATTTATATCTTAAGGTTTTACCGCTTTTCCAAATTGCTAATGAAACGGAATTTAATTAAAATTGGGATAAATAGAGTCCAGAGTTAATTTTTATGAGATCTTTTTCCGGTTTTTCTATAGTTAAAGTTTTTATCTGTCTTGTTTTATATTCCTTCAGTTCCACGCTCCATGCACAAAAGCCGGATTATGCAAATCTTGAATATGCAAAGGTAAAGGGTGCGAGTCTTAAACTGGACCTTTATCTGCCTAAAAAAATGCAGGGTAAACTGCCTCTGATTGTATGGATACATGGAGGAGGGTGGAAATACGGGAATAAATCGAGCGCATTTCAGGCGGCAAGGCTTCTTTTGCCCAAAGGCTATGCAGTTGCCGGAATAAATTACAGATTAAGCCAGGATTCCATTTTTCCGGCACAGCTGAACGACTGTAAAGCTGCCATCAGGTTCTTAAGAGCAAACGCCCGGAAATTCAGTATAGATCCCGAAAGGATCGGCGTCTGGGGCTCATCTGCCGGGGGGCATCTCTCAGCACTCCTTGGAACTACAGGAGGCGTTATGACTTCTGTAAGCGGCGGCATTATGATGAATATTGAAGGGAGTGTAGGAGGATATTTTGACTACAGCAGCCGCGTTCAGGCTGTATGCGACTTTTACGGACCCACGGATTTCCTAAGAATGGACGGCTATCACCTGCAGCCAAGATCAAACGAATCGATGCTCATAGGAGGCCCGATCAGGAAGAACATCGACCGGTGCATGCTTGCCAACCCCATTAGATACGTAAGTCCCGATGATCCTCCTTTTTTCATAGCCCACGGAACAAAAGATCCTGTAGTGCCCTTTAACCAGAGCGACATCCTCAATAAAGCCTTAAAACAGGCGTTCTCCAAAAACAGGAAGGAAGTGGTCTTCTACCCGGTAAAGGATGCCATTCACGGGGGCAAGGCCTTTGATTCTGAGGTTCTTCTTAAAAGAGTAGTCTCCTTCTTTGACCGCAACCTGAAAGAGCCCAAATTGGAAACTGACCCTCTGAGCGAAAATCCAGACAGGTTTGACCTCGGGCAGAATTACCCAAACCCTTTTAACCCTTTTACAATCATAAACTACAGCATTCAAAGCCCCGGGCCGGTTAATCTTGAGGTGTTTGACTGCAGGGGGCGCGAAGTAGCACATCTTGTAAAAGGCTACGCGATGCCCGGCAGTTACAGCATCAGTTTTAATCCTTCCAAAGCTGTCAGAGGGGGCATTTATTACTATCGCCTCACCGCCGGGAAAAATACCATGTCAAGAAAGATGCTCCTGCTTAGATGACACTTATTCAGTTTTTGTTAGCTGTTATTCCTGAAAGCCCCCAAATTGTTGGATTGAAATAGTAACAGGGAATAGTATATTAAATTTAACGGCAATTACAGACAAATAAGAAAAGATTAATCAGGAGACTCTATTTATGTGTGCTATGAATTTGTATCAGACCAGGTCGAAGCTTTGGGTATGGGTTAGTGTAATAATTTTCAGCCTCGTTCTGCTTGCAGTTATAATTATCTTTATCTCCCAGCCCGTGGCAGTCCGCAGAATGCCTGCAACTTCAGGAAACCCTTCAGTTACCGATACAGCAGCGGCCAGGGGCAAGTAATATATCCGCCCGGAAAAAGAATTCTGACTGATAGGTGATTCACGCTGACAAAGAGCGAGAGTCCCATAGATTTTTAGTGCCTGATTCCGTGAATATCGCTAAATTACAGGACATTAAATTATGATCCTGTTAATATATTCCGGGGAATTAAATGCGATTACTCCTTAGACCATTACTTTCCATCCTTATAGTGCTATTCCTTTTTACCTCAATTCCGGCACAAAGGCAGCTGTATAAGTCGGATGCCTATAGTGTTTATTCCGACAGGGTAGTACAGAACGGTTTTACTGCAATGGCTAAATCCAGGACTGAACTGGTCAGCGACTATAAAAGCCAGTTCAGGAAGAAAACCCAGAGGACCATTGTAATGAAGTTCAGCCTTAACGGTCTCGACAATGAAAGAGCCCCGGGGCAGGATCACCATTTCATTTTTGTCCCCGGAATTAAAAGGGACACGGCTTTCTTCACATTCGGCAAGCCTGATACCGGAATTATCTACAGGACCATGGAAAAAAGAAGCAAGACAGTCCCCAAAGATCCATACCTTGAAGAGGATAAGGATCTCGTCATACGCCTTGATATGCGCGGGGTGCTTAGTGATTTTAAGAATAAAGGATATTTTCAGACATACGACAGCACAAGGTTTCCTGCCCGCGATTTTAAGGGGGTCTACGTGGCAGGTGCAAATGAACCGCTTAACTGGAATTTCCCGGCCCTGCCTGAAAGACCTGATGTGAAGCTGAAGGACCCGGACCATGACGGGATCTATGAAGTCCTTATCCATTTCCCAAGGGAGTTCTCTCCAGAAGAAAAAGGAAACGCGCTGAAAAGCTGGAAACTTCAGAAGGATATCTCGCGCTTCCCGCAGTATGAGTCACCTGATGTCCTGGTCGACGCCTTATATAACAAGGCTCTGGAGGAGATGATGCAGGACGTGCGCAGTGACGGGGCTTTTATGGCAGGAGCACAGTGGACAGGCGTATGGACACGCGACATCAGCTACAGCATTCTCCTCTCACTTGCAATTGTTAACCCCGATGCCTCAAAAATAAGCCTTATGGCAAAGGTGAAAAACGGCATTATAATTCAGGATACCGGTACCGGAGGCGCCTGGCCCGTCTCATCTGACAGAATGACCTGGGCCCTGGCGGCCTGGGAAGTCTTTAAGACTACAGGAGACATGACCTGGCTTAAAACTTCATACGGCATAATTAAAAAATCTGCCCTGGCCGACCTTCAGGATGTACGGGACACTTCAACAGGTCTTTTCTCCGGCGAATCATCCTTCCTCGACTGGCGCGAACAGACCTACCCCGGGTGGATGGATCCCAAGGATATATATAAATCAAAAAACCTCGGCACAAACGCAGTGCACTATGAAACCTACCGTATCCTTTCGGAAATGGCAAAACTTCTTGGTGAAGACTCTGATAAATATAACCAGGTTGCCGAAGGAATAAAAGTGGGAATGAACCGGTATCTCTGGATGGATGACAAGGGATACTTCGCTCAGTATCTTTACGGGAGAAATTATTTAAGCCTCTCGCCCAAAAGTGAGGCTCTGGGTGAAGCCTTAAGCGTTCTTTTCGACTGTGCTGGTCCTTCGGACAGGCAGAGCAAGATTATCAGCAGTGTGCCCGTAACGGCCTTTGGAGTGCCATGCATATATCCGGAGATACCGGCCATACCGCCTTATCATAATAATTCCGTATGGCCCTTCGTTGAAAGCTTCTGGGCCTGGGCTTCGGCTAAAACCGGAAATGAACCTTCGGTTCTTGGTGCAATGGCATCTGTATACAGGCCTGCTGCACTGTTTCTGACCAATAAAGAAAACCTGGTAGCCCAAACGGGGGACTATCTTGGAACAGAAATTAATTCCGACCGCCAGCTCTGGAGCATCGCAGGAAACCTCGCTCTTACTTTTAGGGTGATCTTGGGAATGCGCTTTACGGGAGATTCACTCCTGTTCATGCCTTTTATTCCAAAAGAATATGAAGGCGTAAGAACGCTTAAAAACCTCAGATACCGCAATGCAGTGCTTGAGGTTTCAGTGGAAGGCTATGGCAATAATGTAGCCTCCGTAAGGCTTGACGGCAAGCCTTACCCTAAGGCATCCATTGCGGCTTCTTTAAGCGGCCCTCACAGACTTGAGATAATTATTAACAACAGTATGCCTGAAGATGGAAAAGTAAACATGCAGGAAGTTGCCTTTTCGCCTGAGATCCCATTGGTTAAATATGAAGGCACAACCTTAAGCTGGAATAAAACTCCGGAGGTAAGCCTGTATGTGGTTTATAAAAACGGAATGGAAGAATTTAATACTGATAAGGCGGAGTTTGAGGTTAAACCAGTTGATCCTTATATGGAACTTCAGGTAAAGGCGTTTGACAGAAGCGGCCTTGAATCATTTCTTAGCGCTCCTGTTACTATAACCATTTCACCTCAAGGGGACATATATACTTTTCAGGCCGAAGACAGCGAGGCTCCGGATAAATCGGCAGGCGGGCAAGGAGATAAGTATTCAGGCTTTACAGGCACGGGCTATCTGGTGCTGGATAAAAGTAAAAACAGGGAAGTCACCTTTAAGGTTGACGTGCCGAAGACCGGACTCTACGCCTTAGATTTCAGGTATGCCAACGGGAACGGTCCTATAAATACTGAAAATAAATGCGCAGTAAGGACACTTCTTTTGGACGGCAGAAGTGCCGGCTGCATAGTTATGCCTCAGAGAGGGGACAACCTGTGGACCGACTGGGGTTATACAAATTCACTGAGTGCGGAGTTAACGCAAGGCAGTCATATTCTTACATTGACATTCAATGATTATGATAATAATATGAATGTAGATGTAAACGGCGCACTCTTAGACAGCATGCGCCTTATTATATTAAAATAGGTTTTTATGGAAACCATAAACTACTGGATCCAGCATTACGGCTACGGGGGGATTTACATGCTTTTAATGCTGGGTATAGTAGGCATACCTGTTCCTGATGAAACTCTTCTTGCAGTCTCGGGCTTTTTGTCATATAAGGGGGAGCTGTCGCTTATTCCGGCTTTCTTTGCAGGATTTTTAGGAAGCATAACAGGGATCACCATAAGCTACTTTATCGGAAGGGGTTTCGGGAAAGTGGTTCTTGAGAAGTACGGGCATTTCTTCCACCTTACAAAAGAGCGCCTGGAGAAAGCCCGCCAGTGGTTCAGGAAGATAGGGAAGTGGGCTCTTCTCTTCGGATATTTCATTCCCGGCGTAAGGCACGTCATATCGATCCTTGCCGGAACGACAAAAATGAATTATCCTGAATTTGCCCTTTACACATATACGGGTGGTTTTATCTGGGCTGCCACTTTTATCTCCATAGGGTATTTTTTCGGCGAGAAGTGGCAGAAGGTCATGGAAGCCATTCATCATCATATAATTATCTCATCCATCATTTTAATCCTGATAATAACGGGCGCGATCCTCCTTAGGAATTACTTTGCCAACAAAAAAAGTGTTCCTGCCAAAGAACCGGGCCAATAAAATGAAAATCTTTGTCTGACATTATTCATCCTTCATTTTTACAAACCTTGCTTTCTCCAAATGCCCAAAGCCCGTTGTAACTTTTGAATGAATTTTCTATTTTCAACAATTATTTTCATAAGAAATTTTTACTCCTAAATTATTTACAGGAAAAGTAATGCTAAACCGGTTGTTTTCTGTATTCCTGCTCCTCATTCTTTTCCAATGCCGGGCTTTCCCGCAGCAGGATTCACCTAATGTTACATCTTCAGTTATTGATTCAACTCTTGGCAGCATTACAATAAAAAGCCGTCCTTCTGAAGCAGGTGTGTTTATAGACAATTCACTTAAGGGCGTTACCCCTTTGAAACTGACACTTCCTGCCGGTAAATATTCTCTCAGACTCCTGAAGGATGGATATGAATCTTCCGTGAATTCCTTTGAAATAACAGGGTCCGGGACCAGAACAATAGACGATTCGCTTTACTCAATTCCTAAGTTTAACATCACTACAATTCCGGCTAACGCTTTTATCTATATCGACAGCTCATATGCAGGCAGGTCTCCCATGGAAGGCTTCCAGCTTTCTTCAGGAAGGCACCGCCTGAGGGTCAGCCTCGACGGCTACAAGGATTTATTTACGAATATAACCCTGAGGCAGGGAGAAAGTTCATCTCTCAGGCTTTCACTCCTGCCAAAATTCGGTTTTCTTACTCTGAATGTGTCGCCTTCAGATGCTGAGGTTATTATAGACAGCCTGAGAATGACTCCGGAAAGGGTGCGGAAACTGAAGCTGCCGGTTGGGGAGCACGATTTGATGGTATATAACCGCATCATAGACAGGTCTATTAAAGGGAAGGTATATATTGCTCCCAGGGTGGAAAGTGAAGTAAGTGTCCCGCTGGATAAATTTTCAGCAAGAGCAGCATTGTTTTCTGCAGTTTTGCCGGGCCTGGGGCAGTTTCTGGATGGGAGTTACCTTAAAGGATCAATTGAGTTCCTGAGTGCAGCAGCAGCGGGATATCTTATTTCTTCATCATACGACATCCGCAGGCAAAGAAAGGTTGAAGAAGATCTGGCATACATGAATTATCTGCTTGCCATTGGGGAAACAGAGGCATTTACAGCTAGAGAAAGGTTAACAAGAGCTGACAGCGACCTGAAGTCTGCAGAAAGCAGACTTACAATGTCTTTTGCTGCTTTGGGTGCCGTTTACGGCCTAACAATTATTGACGCACTCATCTTCCATTCAAAAGAAAGAAGCTTCTACATTAAAAGAACAATACTTCCATATGAAGGTCTGGAGAAGTACGGCAGCCCGGAAAATTTTGAATTGGGAGTAAACTTACGTTTTTAACATGATTAAAGCAGAATGAAAATCAAATTTCTTTTACCTGTATTATTCGCCGCTCTTGCCTTAATGAGCTTAAGCTGTTCAGATGATGAAGAGCTCGTCTTCGATAACCCAAGTGATCCCTTTTCAAGTGTGTATGATCCTGGTGCTCCGGATTCACTTAAGGCAGCTGCAGTGTCGGATTCTTGCATAAGACTCTCATGGAAACCTACAAGTCTGATGGAACAGGGATTCAGGATATTCAGAAGAGTCGGACTTTACGGGGATTATAAAAAAATTGCACAGGTGCCCTCAAGGACAACAACTTTTTTAGATGCCTTTCCTGTAAAAACCGGAATGACATACTACTACCAGGTTGCTTCATTAATGGATAACAAAATGGCTAATTTTTCTAAAGAAGCAAGTGTGTTTGTAGAATTTTTGCCCCCGTCGCTGGACCTAAAATCTATAGTTTCGAATAATGCTACAATAGTATGGAATAACCCGAGCGTCCTTACAACACATTTTATATTGGAAAGATCGGTCAATGGCGGGCAATTTGTGCAGCTGGCTGATCTGAAAAGTGATGTTCTTTCTTATACCGATTCCGGCTTGGATAAGAATAACTCCTACAGCTACAGAATAAAGGCGGCATCACAAAATAATGAATCTGAGTATTCTGAAAAGCTCACCTTATCTTATACGCTGACCGACCTGAAGAAAGTTCAGAGCGTTGACCTTGGAAATCCGGTACATAGCATTGTATTCAGCCCCGACGGTACAAGGCTGGCTGCATCAGGAATGTCATATTCCCTCCGAGTCTGGAATGTTTCAGACGGAGCGTTAATTTGGGATTTGGGATACAAAGGTCCTAACGTTACTTCCGCGGGTTATCCTTTTCAATTGGCCTTCAGCCATGACGGCAGACTTCTTGCTGCCGATACAGATCCGAACGTTTCACATGCAATCATTAAAATTTGGAGAATGAGCGATGGTTCACAGGCCGGGTTGATTCCCAATACAGAAGTGGAAGCAATCCATTCAATATGCTTTTCATATGATGACAGTAAAATTATGGCTGGCAATTGGAATGGGGAAGTTAAAACTTGGAATACAGCTGACACCAGATTTATAGGAAAGACCGATATATGCGGCTACGTTGGCTCTGTTTCGTTTTTATATGCCGCACGTGACGGATCAAAAATAGTTACAGGAATAAGGGGCAATTATTCATTCCTGAACCGGGGGCTGCAGCTGTGGCAGCCCGATACCTGGCGTAATCTGGCAAACTTTAACGGATTTGAGTCTGAGTATTATGCTGTCAGCAGCGACGAAAAATATTTTGCCTATAATGGAAGGGTTGTTTCAATTTCAACGGGGGAGATTGTGGCAGATCTTCCCGGATATTCTTACGGACAGGAATCTTTCAGTATAGACGGCCAGATCCTTCTGGGGCGCTTCTACACAGGAGGACTTACGGCAACTTTTATTTCAGATAAAAATGTAACTGTTTCAAAACCAGTTCCATTGCAGTATAACTTTAACTATCCGGCAATTGCAGCTTCCCCAAAGGGTGACCTCTTTGCAATTACCGGAGAAAAATCGGGAACAATTGAATTCTGGCAAATAGTAAAAGGGTGGAGAAAAGTCTTGTAACCACTTTATGTCAGAAATAATCCTATTGAAGCCAGAAGCATTACAAGCGTTGAAAGCCAGCCCATAAATTTAAGCGCGCGGGAAATTGTAAAGTCACCCATTACTTTTTTGTTTCGGGACATCAGCATCATCATAACCATTACGGGGGCGGCCGTTACGCCGTTTATGACAGCCGACCAGAAAAGAGCCTTAATAGGATTTACGGGGGTGAAATCGATTAATAGACCCAGAATTATTGAAAATGCCAGAACGCCGTAGAAATTTCTGGCCCTCCTTGGCTTCTGCTCAAGCCCCACCTTCCAGCGGAAGGTCTCTCCGACGGCATAGGCAGCGCTTCCGGCAAGAACCGGTATGGCAAGAAGCCCTGTGCCGATTATCCCCGCGCTGAAAAGAAGAAACGAGAACTCCCCGGCCAATGGCCTTAAGGCCTCGGCGGCTTTGGCAGCTGTATCAATGTCTGTAACATGATGCGCGTTCAATGTAACGGCTGAGGCAAGAATAATGAAATATGAAACCAGGTTTGAAAAAGCCATGCCTACGTATGTGTCCACCTTAATTCTGCTAATCTGCCCCCGGGCCTGCTCGGGAGCTTTCTTTAAGGCTTCGTCCTCAACTTTTGTCTTAATTTCTTCGACTTCCTGACTTGCCTGCCAGAAGAACAGATATGGACTGATTGTTGTGCCTAAGACAGCAATAAGCGAGGTAAGGTAAACAGGATTAAAAGAGAAGTTAGGTATAAAGGTGTTAAAGAGTGTGATCTTCCAGGGGACTTTCACAATAAATACGGTAATTATATATGCAAAAAGCGATATTGTCAGCCACTTAAGATAGCGGACATATGACGTATAGGGAATAAAAACCTGCAGCAGTATCGAAACAACTGAAAACAGTGCAGCATAAAGAAGGGAAGGCCCTCCGATAAGAAGCTTAAGTGAACTTCCCATGGCTGCAATATCGGCTCCAATATTTATGATGTTGGCAGTTATCATGAGTCCCACAATAATGAAGCTGATCCATCGTGGATAATATTTTCTCATATTTGCCGCAATGCCGCGCCCGGTTACGCGTCCAATTAGCGCACTGATCTGCTGAATTGCGGCCATAAGCGGGTAGGAAAGGAGTATTGTCCAGAGCATGCTATAGCCGAAATGAGCTCCCACCTGTGAATATGTGGCTATACCGCTCGGATCGTCATCTGAGGCGCCTGTTATGAGCCCGGGACCAAGCTTCTTGAAAATTTTCCGTATTCCTTTTTTCTCTGCGCCGGCTTCAGCTACGGGATCTTCAGCGTACATTTTCATCCGGACTTACAGGATGAAACCTTACAATTGCGCTCCTTCCCAGAGAGGATCTAACTTGCAGAACTTTTGGTGCATGGTCCTCATGCTCCTCGAAAATTATGCTTCCTGCATTGTCAATAACGTGTCTAAAGGAGGAAGAAGCACCTGCCAAGACGGTTATGGATGTATTGCCTTCATCTACAGAGGTGATTTCAGCTCCCTGGAAGGGGAGACTTTCGGCATAATCGACCCTGTAGTCCTCATCATCAGTAATTTCAATTTTAACTATCCGTTCCCTGTAATTTCTGCTGAAATCATCCAGAAACCTCATCCAGTTTTCACGGGGTATTTCTCTTCTTGGCATTGCTTCTCCAGAGTAGTGGTTATAATAAATAATACGGACCAAGTCACATTTAAATCAAGACAGAAGGGAAGCTAAGTCTTTAAGGGGAAAGAAAATAGGACAAATTATCAGATTATAGAATTTTTAAACAAACAGGAGGGGATAATTACTATTTTTAAGATTTTTTTAGTATGTTTTGCCACATAAAAGACATGATTTTGAAAAGCATGAAGTTAAAAGCCCCAAACGAGCCCGTTTTCCGGTATTTAGGGGTGCGGGGGAGGAATGGCTTAATTTTTGCTGTACGAAGAGCAAAAGGGAATCTTCCAGGCTTTCCTAATTAGGATTTTATGTATTATTTTAATAAAATATTTTGGAGTTAAATAAATGGAAAGAAAAAAGGTAACCATTGACGGTAATGAAGCCGCAGCTTATGTAGCTCACCAGGTCAATGAAGTTATTGCGATCTATCCGATTACTCCCTCATCACCGATGGGAGAATTTTCAGATGAATGGTCGGCAAAGGGAAAGAAAAACATATGGGGCACAGTTCCTTCAGTTACTGAAATGCAGAGCGAAGGCGGAGCTTCAGGCGCAGTTCACGGTGCACTGCAGAACGGCGCTCTGACAACTACTTTTACAGCCTCACAGGGATTGCTTTTAATGATCCCCAATATGTACAAAATTGCAGGGGAATTAACTCCTACCGTATTCCACGTTACAGCACGTTCGCTCGCAGCCGCCGCTCTTTCCATCTTCGGCGACCACAGCGACGTTATGGCTACACGCCAGACAGGCTTTGCAATGCTGGCTTCAAACTCCGTTCAGGAAGTAATGGACTTTGCTCTTATTTCACAGAAAGCTTCTCTTGAATCAAGAATTCCTTTTGTCCACTTCTTCGACGGCTTCAGAACTTCACACGAAGTCATGAAAATTGAACAGCTCGCCTTTGAAGATCTCAGGGCTATGATTGACGATAATGCCGTAAAGGCACACAGATTAAGAGGCCTCTCGCCTGAGCGCCCTGTAATCAGGGGTACAGCCCAGAATCCTGACGTTTACTTCCAGGGCAGGGAAACAGTAAATAAGTTTTATGATGAATGCCCTGAATTCGTTCAGAAGTCAATGGATAAATTTGCTTCCCTGACAGGCAGACAGTATAACCTTTTTGATTATTACGGCGCTCCTGATGCAACAAGAGTAATTATTCTTATGGGCTCAGGCGCTGAAGCTGCTGAGGAAACGGTTGAATATCTTTTGTCAAAAAGTGAAGAGAAAATCGGTATTCTGAAAGTCAGACTTTTCAGGCCATTCTCAGTAAAGCACTTCCTGGCAGCCTTACCGAAAACTGTTGAAAAAATTGCTGTCTTAGACAGAACCAAAGAGCCGGGCGGACTTGGCGAACCGTTATACCTTGATGTGGTAACTGCTATTTCTGAGGCTATGGCTTCAGAGAAGGCTCCTTTTGCAAAGAACCCGAAAATCGTCGGCGGAAGATATGGACTTTCCTCTAAGGAATTTACCCCTGCCATGGTTAAGGCAGTTTTTGATGAACTTAAGAAAGACAATCCGAAGAACCACTTTACCGTCGGTATCAACGACGATGTTACATTCACAAGCCTTGAATTCGATCAGAACTTTACAACTGAAGGCTCAGGCGTTCACCGCGCACTCTTCTATGGCCTTGGTGCTGACGGCACAGTTGGCGCAAACAAGAACACCATTAAGATCATCGGTGAAGAAACAGACAACTACGCACAGGGCTACTTCGTATACGATTCAAAGAAATCAGGTTCAACAACAGTTTCTCACCTGAGATTCGGCAAAAAACCGATTAAGTCGAGCTATCTCGTTCAGAAAGCTACTTTTATCGGCGTTCATCAGTTCAATTTCCTAGAGAAATTCGACATACTGAAGAACATTGAAGAAAACGGCACACTTCTCTTAAACAGCCCTTATTCAAAGGAAACCGTCTGGGCAAAGCTGCCTAAGACAGTTCAGCAGCAGATAATCGACAAGAAGCTGAACTTCTACGTAATTGACGGTTACGACGTTGCAAAGAAAACCGGCATGGGCACAAGAATAAACACCATCATGCAGACCTGCTTCTTCGCCATTTCAGGTGTTCTTCCCAAAGACGAGGCTATCGAGCAGATCAAAAAGTCTATCAAGAAGACTTACGGCAAGAAGGGTGATGAAATTGTAAAGAAGAACTTTGAAGCTGTTGATCAGACACTGGCCAACCTTTACAAGATCGATGTTCCTGAAAAGGCCGACAGCCAGATTGCACTTCCGCCAACAGTTTCAGATAAGGCTCCTGATTATGTCAAGAGTGTTCTTGCAAAAATCATGGAAGGAAACGGCGACGATGTTAAGGTCAGCGAAATGCCTGTTGACGGTACTTTCCCTGTAGCCACAACAAAGTGGGAAAAGAGAAATATCGCTCTTGAAGTTCCTGTTTGGGACGAATCAATCTGTATTCAGTGCGGCAAGTGCGCTTTGGTATGCCCGCACGCTGCAATCAGAACCAAGGTTTATGACGCAGAACTCCTTAAGGATGCTCCTCAGACATTCAAGCACATGGAAGCCAAGGGAAAAGAATATCCTGCAAACTCAGCCTACACGATCCAGGTTTCAGTTGAAGACTGTACAGGATGCCAGCTCTGCTATGAAGTATGCCCGGTTAAGAACAAGACAGAAGTTAAGCTCAAAGCCCTCAACATGGCCGACCAGCTTCCTTTAAGAGAGCCGGAAAGCAAGAACTGGGATTTCTTTGTCAACCTTCCTGAATTTGACAGAAGAAAAGCTGCCTTAAATACAGTTAAGGGATGCCAGCTCTTAGAGCCTCTCTTCGAGTTTTCAGGCGCCTGCACAGGCTGCGGCGAAACCCCGTACGTAAAGCTGACCTCACAGCTCTTCGGCGACAGAATGGTTGTTGCAAATGCTACAGGCTGCTCTTCAATCTACGGCGGTAACCTTCCTACAACTCCATGGGCTAAGAACAAAGACGGACGCGGTCCTGCATGGGCTAACTCACTCTTTGAAGACAACGCTGAATTCGGCCTCGGTATGAAACTGGCTGTCGACAAGCACACGCAGTATGCTACGGAGCTTGTTGTTAGACTGAAAGACCAGATAGGAAGTGACTTTGCCGATGCGCTCTTAAATGCCGACCAGAAAGATGAAACAGGCATCTACGATCAGAGAGAAAGGGTTGCAAAACTGAAGGAAGTATTAAAGACAATCAATACTCCTGAGGCTGAAGACCTTCTTTCACTGGCCGACTACCTGGTTAAGAAATCCGTTTGGATCATGGGCGGTGACGGATGGGCTTATGACATCGGTTACGGCGGTCTTGATCACGTCCTTGCAAGCGGCAAGAACGTAAACGTACTCGTTCTTGATACCGAAGTTTATTCAAATACAGGCGGACAGATGTCCAAATCAACCTCTCTTGGTGCAGTTGCCAAGTTTGCCGCCGGCGGAAAGCCGACAGCAAAGAAAGACCTGGCGCTGATGGCTATGAGCTATGGTAACGTTTATGTTGCCAAGGTTGCAATGGGCGCAAACGATCTGCAGACAATAAGAGCCTTCCAGGAAGCTGAAGCCTACGACGGTCCTTCACTGATCATCGCATACAGCCACTGTATCGCTCACGGTATCGATATGGCAAAAGGCCTCGACAGCCAGAAAGCTGCTGTTGAATCAGGACACTGGCCGCTCTTCAGATACAACCCTGACCTGGCAGCCGAGGGTAAGAATCCTCTTAAACTCGATTCCAAGGCTCCGAAGATCAAGGTTGAAGAGTATGCCTATATGGAGACCCGTTACACAATGCTCAAGAAATCCAATCCGGAAGAGTCTAAGAGACTTCTCGACATGGCTCAGGCCGAGGTTGAAAAGAAATGGAAGTTCTACGAGCAGATGGCATCTTCAACAGGCAACGGCGAAACGAAAACTGCCGTGAAACCTGAAGCTAAAGCTTAAGTTAAAAAGCTTTGGTAAGACTAAGTGAATTAAGGTAATAGTTTTTTGGGAAATGCAGGCGAAAATGCTTGCATTTCCCGAAGCTATGATGTAAAATATAGACATAATAACGATATTGTTAAATTAAAACGTGAGATTTAGATGGACTTATCAACTACTTACATGGGGTTAAAATTAAAAAACCCGATCGTCCCTTCAGCTTCACCTCTTTCGGAAACAGTAAACAGTGTCAGAGCTCTCGAGGATGCAGGCGCAAGCGCAGTTGTCGTTTATTCCTTATTCGAAGAACAGATCTCATATGAAGAAAAAGCCCTGGATTTTTTCCTTACCCAGGCAAGTGATACACATGCCGAAGCCTTAAGTTATTTTCCGGCCCAGTCCTCCTTTAAGCTCGGGCCCGAGGAGTACTGCAATCACATTCAGAAGCTCAAAAGCGCCGTTGACATCCCAATTATCGGAAGCCTTAACGGTGTAAGCGTGGGCGGATGGATGAAATATGCGAAGAATATTGAAGAGGCAGGCGCAGACGCCCTTGAACTGAATGTGTATTACATCCCGACAGATCCCATTCTGCCCGGCTCGCAGATTGAACAGATGTATGTAAACAATCTTCAGGCAGTAAAAGAAAACGTTAAAATTCCGGTGGCAGTAAAATTAAGTCCTTATTTTTCCTCCTTGGCCAATGTAGCCCAGAAGTTAGACAATGCAGGTGCAGACGCGCTTGTAATGTTTAACCGTTTCTATCAGCCTGATTTCGATCTGGATAACCTCGATGTGGTGCCGAACCTTTCGCTCAGCTCTCCCTGGGAACTGAGGCTCCCGTTAAGGTGGATATCCATCCTTTACGGAAAGGTAAAGGCCTCCATGGCTGCAACGAGCGGCGTTCACGATTATGAAGACGTTATTAAGGTTTTGATGGCAGGCGGTGATGTTGCCATGGTGTGCAGTGAACTCTTAAGGCACGGACCTTCACGTATAACGCAGATGCTCGATGGCATGAAGCGCTGGATGGAAGAAAAGGAGTACACCTCGGTTCAACAGATGAAGGGAAGCATGAGCCAGAAGTCTGTCAAAGAACCCGCAGCTTTTGAGCGTGCCAACTACATGAAGACGCTTCAGAGCTACAGACCCCTGCTCTAAGAATTGCTCTAAGAATTGTTCTAAAAGAAAACACAAATGAAACATAGAAGGCTGCCCCCACGAAGGCAGCCTTTTTATTTGAGTGGAATTATAAAAAAAGGGCTGTCTAAAAAGACAGCCCTTACTTATAAGTACCGAAGGCCGGACTCGAACCGGCACCTGGGGTGAACCAGACTGGATTTTGAGTCCAGCGCGTCTACCAATTTCGCCACTTCGGCTTTGAGACTACAAATTTAACCCAAAATCCGCTTTTTTTCAAGATAATATTTCATTTTGGGGCATAAATTTTGTTTTTTCGTAGTAGGGAAGGGCGAGCGCCGCTCGCCCTTACGGAAAATATTATTTTGTACTCAGGTAGTTTAATACTCCTGCCATAATGCTGTTTCTTTCCTTTTCAGTCAGCACAGATTCAAAAGGAAATCCGAAGAGCACTATACCGCAGGCTTTCTTATATGCCACGCCCGCAGGGAAACTGTTCTCGCCGTAGCGGAGAATTGTCTGTGAACCTCCAAGAGGATTTATTGCATCGGGAGCCTCAACGCCATACATGGAAGAGCTTAGTTCCGTATTGAAGCTGAACTTTTCCGGAAGCTGGAGTTTTGAAGACGCAGTCGTCTCAACCTCTCCGTTTTTGGATGCATGATCGGCATCGAGAGTGAACTTTAAGACTTTGCTTGCAAACTGTACGTCGGGGTCTTCCTTGCCCTTGTTTTTGCAGAGGTCTGTCCCGATGTATGAGCCGGAAATAAAGATATTGCCTCCCGACTGCAGGTAATCTGTTACTGCTTTCTGAAGTTTGGCAGGGAAGGTCTTAAACTGACGTCCTCTTAAGGAATCTTCAATTGCCTTCTGCCACGGAGTTTCCTTCTGCTTGCCCAGTATCAGGTCTGTAATGCTGAAGTTTTTTAAGTTTACCTCCTCGTCCCAAACGGCTTCGTTGCTTGAAGAAGAGAATGAGTATCCGGCCTCGCGCATAGCCTTTCCGTGCACGTAGGGGTAATCGAATGAGTTTCCGGCAATAACCTTTGTCTCAAAGTCGGCATGACTGGCCCCGTGACCAGGATTGTCATTTGTTACGAACTCTGAATTGGGGTTAAAGTCGTACTGCGGACCGCTGTAGCTTATGTCGTACTTGTCCGGCACGCCGGCATCCAGAGAATTTAAGAATCCTGTAAACCCCGGGGTTTCAATTGATGCAGGGCCGCAAATCCTGTCGAAGCCGTTGACAACCAAAACCGCAGGTTTTGTGTTATTCATGCGGCAGACAGAAAGGATTTCAGAAGGGAAACTTTCGCCGCCCTGGTTAACGGCAGCAATCTTAAAGCTGTAAATTACCCCGGGCTTGAGATTACTATAGACAAACTGTGTGTTTGCCGTAATCTGGCCGTTGTCAAAGTCTCCGCCTTCCAGTCTCGTATAGACGATATAGTGGTCAGGTTTAGCTGTTGGCTCTAAAGGATCTTCAATTGCATGCCACTTCAGGATTGCGCCTCCCTGGTTATCCAGGAGTGCCTGGAAGTGATCTACAGGCAGCGGCTGAACGGTGTATGGCCTGTTATACTGAGTAGCCAGGAATTTCAGCATCCCTTTGTACATGGCTCTTGCCACGTCAAAGCGGAAGCGGGGATCGAGCACATACTTCATATCCAGGAAGTTCTGATGCGACAAGAGTTCCACGAGCACAGAAGGCATATTAGGCCTGTAGGCTTCGCTGTACTGCGCATCCTTAAGCTGTCTGCGGTTCCATGCCGGGTCATCTTTGGCCCTCAGGTCCTGAACTATCTGTGTCTGTATGATGTCTGCCAGGTCCCTGTTTGTCATGCGTGAAACTCCGTCGGCAAACACCTTGCTGTCGTCAGAGGCATCGGTGCTGTAAATGGAAAGTGTTCCGACTGTGGTATCGTTATGTGTAATGCCGGCATCTGTATGGAATGCCATCGAGAGGTCGATAGGAATACCCAGGCCTTTAATGTTCCTGTCTCTATTAGGGCCGAAGGGAGCTCCTTTGAGGTAATTTGCATACTCGGCGCGGCTCTGGTAGTCGTCGTTATAATCGTTTTTATTTTTGTTCAGGCTGTAGACCAGTGTGTCCGGCATGCCTGCATACTGAAGCCAGTAGCGGCTGCCTTCGAGGTATTTGGGCCTTCCGCTAGTTTTTCCGTTGCGGCTTATTATACCCATGCCCCCGCCGAAACGGACTGCATCGGCAGAGACAAACTTTGCAGTTTTGTCCAAAGTCTGGTTTACAAGCGTTACCTTGTTTGTCTTGGGGTTAAAGCCCTTTTCAAATTTGAAATTGCCCAGGTAGATCCATGTGCCTCCGCCTATCTTCTGGTTTACAGTGAAATCTGTTCTAATTCCGGAGTGATAGACCGAGTAAAGGGCGTCCTGTGCGTTGTCTTTAGAGCCTTCATAGGAAACGTAGACTGCATAGTTTCCTTCTTCCGGAACGTCAGGTATCCAGCTTGCCTCGGCTGAGGCCACGGAGTCGGCAGCTACAAAACGTGAAGTGCCATGAAGAAAAGGGTTAAAATTTTCGGGGTAGGGGGGATTGCCGTACGCAAAACCGGGCTTTTCAGAAGCAGCCCACTTCAGTTTTTTTTCTTTAACTGTTTCGGTGTAGTACTTTTTATTTTCCTTACCCTTTGTGTCGTTATCCACAACAACTTCATTTGTCTGAATGTCCCTTTCCCTCGGAACAAAAACATTTGCTCCGGCCTTTTCCAGCATAGGGATGAGGTAGGGTATAGTAAAAGAAAGGGGAACCTTGTCCTCGACGCTTTCAAAAAGCCGCGGGCGCTGCCATTCCCATCTGTCCAATGTGTTGTTGTAGTACCAGCCGTGGCTATGCCAGAGAACAATATTCCTGTCGTTAAGTCCCGTCTCTATGGTGTAGGGTCTGCTGGTATTCCCGACTACAGGCATCGGGCGCAAAGTATTCTTTGCGAGCCTTGCGGGGTCGTACTGGGATTTATCCCTGTAGAAGTTAGGTATCAGCTCTTCAAGAGTGTATCTACCGGTTTTGAATGTGAATGAATAATCCTTATAGTCCGCTCCTGCTGAGGCCTTAACGGCATCTTCAAAAGTCTTCAGACTGCCTGAGCGGAAGGGGATCTCCTGCATGGCACGGTTAAAGACCACAGTGATCCTTTTTCCCGGTGAATAATCCATAACGGTATCTATTCTTACTCCTGAGGGGAGTTGAAGAGGCGTGCTGGTTTTACGGACTTCAGAGAGGAAATCCTTTATATTCTCAGTAATTGTTTTTGTTACGGGAGCAGGTTTTACTTCCTTTTTGGTTTCCTTTCCTTCTTCTTTTTCAATTCTGGAGGAACAGGCTGTAAACATAAAGCTTAGCAATAAAAATAAACTAAGCAGGTATCTCTTTTTCATGGCTTTCCGTTATTATTCCGATATAAGTAAATTAAAATCAGGCACACCGGATTTTTAGTTTAATGTGTGCCTGAAGGCAATAATAAAATCTATTTCATTTGTTCTTCAATCTGAAACACAGGCCTTATGTCGACCGGAAGGCTTTTAAGTTTCTGCCGCAGGAGGTTTATTGAAGGTGAATCCACGGCATATTTTGCTATCAGATCCTGCGCGCCTTCATAGTTCCCGGTTGCCTGAATAGTAAGGATCTTTTCTGCCAGGTCCTTAAGAGCAGGGTAGATCTTCTCGAAATTAACCCTTACTTTTTCAGTATTACTATCGAACTCATATCCGCCTTTTTCAAGCAGATAATTATAAATAATTGCATTTCCCGCGCCGTGGGCTTCATTTACGCCGAAGCGGACCGAGCGGAATATTCCGGCCAGGAAGGTGGCGTAAGTCTCATAGGCGAATTCTGCGGGATAGACTCCCTTTTTGATCATGAATATGTTGTTATACATGCCGAGGACGTCGGCCTTGCATTCCTCAAGCTTTGAGTAAGTTTCCTTGAGTGCTTTTTTAACCTCTGTCTTTTCACCCTTTACGGTAATAAAACCCGGTCCCACGCCGTGCGACATCTCGTGCATTAGCGTGTGGCTGAAGAATCCGTCGAAGGTAACATACTTCATCTGGGATGGGTCTAGCACTATCCGGGCAATCGGCATCAGTAGTTTTTCAAATTTTGCTTCATGCATATTCTTCAGCATAACTTTTTTGGAGCCTTTGGCTGCCCTTACTCTTTCATCATTAGGCAGGTTGAAGGCCAGCGTCTGGACTCCGGCTCTGGTGTCGCCGGCAGAATAAACTTCCTGTACAACAACTATGGGGGATTCAAGGCCGCGGCTGGAATTCTTATACTTTTCCTCCAGCGGCAGGTTTTCTTCAATTTCCTTTAAGTAGCTTCCGAACTTTTCCAGTTTTTTACTCTCAACGGGATCTTTGATCGTAAGAAAGCTCTCATAGGAAGCCTTGTAATTAAAGAGTTCGTCTTCGTAGACCTCATAGGGCCCTATAATAAATTCGATTGTGTTATCCTTAAGATCCATCCACGCCATGTCGCTGTCATAATAGTCGTTTGTCTCAAATGCCCTGGCGCGCAGTTCGAGATATTTTTTCAGTGACCGGTTTTCAGTGTACTTTCCGGCTTCGCGCAAAAGAGCAGCAGCACGGCTAAGATCACCCTTATAGGCTTCAGTGTAGGGGATAGCCTTAAGACTTCCTTTTTCCCGGCGTATGATGGTAAACTCCGAGGTGAATTTATCCTTATCCAGAGGATGTTTATCAATCCAGTTCTGAAATTCCTCCTTTGTCATATCCGAAGGGTAGAAGTTGGCTCCAAGCGGTTTTTCCTCATTTCCAAAGAACGGCCTGTTATGATCGAGCCTGTCGAAAGGACCCATATTGATTGTAAAGTATTCAAGTGTAAGCTTTGCTTTTTCAGACGTATCCTTTTCAAGCTGATTTTTGATCTCGATATTTTTGCTGTATACCTGTTTAAGGAAAATGCTGTCTATTATGCGGGAAGCCTGAAACAGCTTTTCCACACAGATCTTCTCATTCTGACTTAGAAGCGTCGAGTCGTATTTAATTTCAAAGGGGGCATACTGCCTTATCTTTTCTTTCAGCATACTCGGATCCTCGTATTGTGCGAAAATGTTTGACTGACTGAGGGTTAAAATAAAACCCGTCCATAGCGCCAGATGTCTGGCAATTACAGGGAATTTCATCTGCATCTCCTTAAAAATAATATCAAATCTTGAATGTGGAAATATATAAAGGAATTTGGAGAAAGGAAAAAATAATTATGTGATACTGGAAGGGGGGAGTTACTTACGGGGAAATAAAAGAAAGTTAAATGTTTCAAGTGGTGACCTGAGGCACAAAATAAGCATTTGTGCTTTAGTTGTTTGTATATGTTTGAATATACGGTTACGTTATACTGAACACCTCCCTATCTGATTGGTAGCGCTCTTCAGTGTGATGCAAAAACTGCAGATGACTGTTGAGCGCTATTTCTTTTTTATCCATTTCTTTTTTATCCATTTCTTTTTTATCGATTTCTTTTCAGTCTCATTTAAAACCGAATCCCGGTGCATATACAGTGGTCAGGCCGAACATCAGCTTTCCGTTTCTCTGCATTATCATCCACAGGCCGGGGGAGAAGTGTTCAAATTTAATAATGCCCGGGTATATGTTCACGTTAATTGCATTTTCTTCAAGTCCCGAGAAAAAAACCGAAGCAAGAAGTGAATTATCCCTGTCGTAAAAAAATCCTGCATTCCAGACGGTGCTTATTGTCATCTGGTATGTCTTAGGATCAATAATGTATCGTCTCTGTGCCTTAAGGCCTGCGCCTGCCGATACGGCAGTGCCGTCTTTGAACTTGTAAGACAGTCCTCCCAGGCCGCTCATTCCAAAGTAATAAAACAGGTGCCAGTTATCCTGCCTTGGAATTTTCCATTTTACAGAAAAATACTGTCCCGAGTTTTGAAGCGATAAATCGTGGAAATTAAAAGAAGGCATAAGCGACCAGTCGGCCATGTTAAGATCCTCCTTAAAGAACTTCTTTACGCCATCAAAGCTGAAAAGAACTATTCCGCCCATATCAAAAACGTATATGTCGGAAATGGGATCGACATTATCTCCCTGATAAGATCCGTTTTCAACAAACTCATTGATGAGGTGAAAGCCGGCAAGTGTGGCAACTGAAAAGACAGCGGGATAGGGGAATTTATTATATTCGTACCACTCTTTCATTGCGGTGTATGTCATGCCTCCTCCGATCAGATGGAGCTGATAGTTCGGGAACCACTGTGCCCGGTTTTTTGCAAACTCCAGAGGCAGGATTTCATTGCGAAGGAACTTCCACCATCCGTAACGGCTTATCGGGCCGAAAGGGGAAGAGAGGTTCTTCAGAACGTTTCTGGATCCATTGCGGTAGGGGAAGCCGAAGATCTTACGGTCGGATCCCTCCATCTGAATGACGTCATAACTGCCGTTTAATATAAGGTAGAAAGGATTGTAAAGCGACTGGCTGCCGTAGTCTTTGCCGGTATAAAAGTATTTTTCCTGGGGGAAAACAAAAGTGCCTGAAACCAAAAGAAATAAAAAAATGTAAAAAAAACGCATAATACTCCGGGAAGTTACCTTTGCCTATAATTAATTCTAAAGATTTTTGAATTCATATCCTAAACTAAACACATATCTCGTCGTTAAGCCGAAGGTAAGTTCCCCGTTTCGTCCGATAATGGACCATATGCCGGGGGAGAAATTTCCGTATTTTATTATTCCCGGATATATATCGATCATGCAGAAATATTCTTTTACACCGCTTAGGACAAGTGAGGCTAAAAGAGAGTTGTTCCTGTCGTAGAAAACTCCTGCATGCCATGAGGTGGCAATTGTTCTCTGGCGCGTCAGGTCGTTAAGGTCAACAAGGTGTTTTGACTTGAATCCCAGACCCAGCGACAGGTTGTCTGTTGGATTTACTTTCTTTGAGAGTCCGAAAAGAGCGCCCATGCCGTAGCGGTAGAAAATCGAGTAATTCTCTGAAAAGGGGAGTTTCCATTTCATCGAAAAGTACTGCCCGGCGTTGACGCGCCCGTTGGGAAGGGCAATTGTTGCCTGAAGCGACCAGTCCGACAGGTTCAGCGTCCGGCTGAAGAATTCATTCACATTGTCGAAGCTGAAAAGCACGATTCCGCCCAGATCAAATATATAAATGTCTGAGATCTCATCGACGCTGTAGCCCTCGTAGGGACCGGTTTCCATGACCTCGTTAAAGAAATGCTGCCCCATAATGGTAATTGAAGACAAAAGCCAGGGGACCGGGCAGTTATGCTCCTCGTAGTACTCCTTCATGGCTGTGTAGAGCATTCCGCCCCCGATTAAATGCTGCTGATAGTTGGGAATCCACTGCATCTCTTCGGTCTTAAAACTCAGAGGGAGGAATTCCGTCCTCAGGAAAAGCTTCCAGCCGTAAAGGTCAATCGACTTGAAAGGATGCACAAATAAATTCTGCACCACGTTGCGGGTCATTCTGCCGTACTGGTGATCTCCGATTTTATTCGTCACCGACTGCAGCTGCGTGACGTCGTAGCCGCCATTGATGAGAAGTGAGAAGGGATTAAAAAGACTTTCACTGCCGTAGTCTTTTCCTGTATAGAAATAGCGCTCCTGGCAGAAGAGTCTGCCGGCAAATAAAAATACAAAAGCGAAAATCAGCAATAATCGCATAAAATCTATTAACGGCCCGTTTGTGCTAAAAAAATTTCCCAAAGATAATCTTTTCCGGAATAAAAATCCGGAAAAAGAAAGTTCTTCAGGCTCTAAGATCACCGGAGATTTCCTCTTCCGGAATTTTACTCTTCCGGAATTTTACTCTTCCGGAATTTTATTCCTCCGGAATTTTATTCCTCCGGAATTTCCCATTCTTCCGGGAAATAGGTCTCCGGAAAGATCTTCCGGGCTTCTTGAAGCAGTGCCGGGTAATCCTCTTCCTGAGAATAGCGTTCAGAGACGTGGAACAAAATCAGTTTCTTTGCACCGGCCTCTTTTGCAAGAGAAGCCGTCTGGCGTGTTGTCATGTGGTAATTTTTCTTTGCCAGCTCCTCATCCAGGTATGAATACTGGCTTTCACAGACAACTGTGTCGCAGCCTTCAATAAGCTCGATGGCTCTCCTCCTTGAGAGGTCATCATTAACAAAATCGGTAAGGTAGGCTATCTTTTCGCCCGGAGTTGTAATAAGGAGTTTTTCTCTTAAGTCCTTAAGTCTGAAGCCGTTTCCATCGAGAGATATAATTTCATTTTCATCAAGCCTCAGATCCTTCAGCTTTTCAAGCCAGGCTCCCTGCGGCAGGCCTGACTGGAGAAGTTCAGCCTTATTGATGTTAAGCGAGTCGTTTTCACTGACAACGTATGCAATAGTCGGTATTATGTGATTCATTATGGCGGCTTTGACCTTAAAGCCGGGAGTTTCAAGAACCAGGCCGTTAAAGTCCGTTTCTCCTTCGAAATGTTTTACTTCAAAGCCTTCTTTTGTCTTAAAGCTGAAGGAGGCCATTGAACTTTCACTAATGTCCGTAACGTACCACTTTCCCGGAGCCTCTGAGATGAGGTTCCAGATAAAGCCCAGGAGGCGGTGCTGAATTATTCCTGAAGTCTTTTCCGGGCCCCAGACGTAAACGGGCTTCTCCTCGCGGTCGTAGTTGCGTCTGAAGAAGTAATCAAAGCCCGCAATATGGTCGATATGCGTGTGTGAGAAGAAAAGGTGGTCTATGGCTTTAATATCAGACTGCCTGATTTCCCTTAAGAGCCCTTCACCGCAGTCGAAAAGGAGCCTGAAGAATTGTGTGCCGCTGTTAACCCAGACAAACATTGCATTATCGCGTCCCGGGCGGCCGAGTATTTGGTATTGTATGCTCATGAAGCTCTATAGTTCAAAGTATAGAAGAAAAAGTACAAAGTAATAATGAAAAGCAAAAGGAAAAAGATTTTGAGCCTGGGAAATAAGTATCCGTTTTGAGACAGGTGTTCCTTAATAAGTCTGTAAATAATTAAAAAAAGTATTATCTTTTCCGGACTGTTTATAATATTATGCTTTATCTAAACATTAAATATTCCGGAGAAGAGTTAAAATGAAATACAAGGCGCTTTTCCTTTTGCTGGTTTTCTTCAGCCTCACCCGGATTCTCTCAGCCGCAGAGGGAGAGGATTCGGCCTATGTTGCCTCTCATTATACAAAGTACGAATACCGGATTCCGATGCGTGACGGCGCGAGGCTTTTTACAGCGGTTTATGTCCCTAAGGATACCTCCAAAAGTTATCCTTTTCTTATGAACCGCACCCCTTACAGTGTGGGCCCTTACGGCCTAAATGCATATCCGAAACACCTGGGCCCTTCCATGGAATTTACCGAAGAGGGCTTTATATTTGTCTACCAGGACGTGCGCGGGCGTTTTATGTCTGAAGGGGAATTTGAGGATGTAAGACCCGACAGGCAGGATCCTGACTCTATGGATGAAAGCCGCGACACGTATGACACAATTGACTGGCTCCTGAAGAACGTAAAACATAATAACGGACGGGCCGGCATCTGGGGAATCTCTTATCCGGGGTTTTATGCAGCCATGGCCGCAATTGATGCCCATCCGGCTTTGAAGGCCGCCTCACCTCAGGCGCCTATTGCAGACTGGTTTATTGATGACGATTTCCACCGCCACGGCACACTCTGGCTTCCGCATATGTTCGGTTTCCTGGGAGTCTTTGGAAAACCCAGACCTGAACTTACCACAAAGTGGACACAGCCAGACTTCAGGGTTGAAACACCCGACGGCTACAAGTTCTTTCTGGACATGGGACCCCTTTCCAACATCAATAAAAAGTATTATAAGAATAACATCAGGTTCTGGAATGAGCTCATTAAGCATCCTGACTATGATCACTTCTGGAAAGAAAGAAATATTCTTCCGCACCTTAAGAGCCTGAAACCCGCCATGCTGACCGTCGGCGGATGGTTCGATGCTGAGGATCTCTACGGGGCACTGAACGTTTATAAGACTGCTGAAAAGAGTAACCCCGGAATTGAAAACGCTCTTGTAATGGGCCCGTGGTTCCATGGCGGATGGGAACGCTCGGAAGGGGATCATCTGGGAAGCGTGCAGTTTGTTGAGAAAACAGGACCTTACTTCCTGAAAGAAATTGAACTCCCGTTCTTTAATCATTACCTGAAGAATAAAGGGAACTTTAAGCCCTCGGAGGCCACAGTATTTGAAACAGGCTCAAACCAGTGGAAGACCTACGGGGAATGGCCTCCTAAGAACGCGGTGGAAACTTCACTTTATATTCAGCCCGGTGGAGGCCTATCATTTGACAGACCTGCAAACAAGGGGCAGTCGTTTGATGAATACATAAGTGACCCGAATAAACCGGTCCCTTTTACAAGTGAAGTAACCACACACATGACCCGTGAGTATATGGTTGAGGATCAGAGATTTGCCGAAAGACGCCCTGACGTCCTGACCTATACGGGTGATGTTCTGAAAGAAGATGTTACTCTTGCCGGACCTATAACCGCGGAACTCTACGTTTCAACCTCCGGAACGGATGCAGATTACGTTGTGAAGCTCATTGATGTCTTCCCGGATGACACGCCTGATAACAAGCCTAATCCTACGGGAGTAAAAATGGGGGGCTATGAGATGATGGTCAGAGGCGAAATCATGCGTGCACGCTACAGAAACAGCTTCGAGAAGCCTGAGGCTATGGTGCCGGGCAGGGTTACTAAGGTAAGCTTCACTCTTCAGGACATAAATCACACATTCAGGAAAGGGCACAGGATAATGGTTCAGATCCAGAGCTCCTGGTTCCCCCTGTCTGACCGGAACCCGCAGAAGTTCGTCAATATCTACGAGGCAAAGGAGTCAGACTTCCAGAAGGCAACAGAGAGGATCTATCACTCGGAAAAGTACCCTTCAAGACTCGTTGCAGGCAGACTGGAAAAGGATATTCCAAACAGATAGTACAATAATTTGTTCTTAGTCCCGGGGCTTATTTTGCCCCGGGATACATGCTTGCCGCAAATCACAACATTTTTTGATTTATTCTGCTTTATTGCTCTTGACAAACGGCACGGCGTTTTATATGTTCGGGGTAGAAAAACCCTGACAATATATTACTTTAGGAAAGACTTATATGAGCATCGAACTGATCCTGATTATTGCCTTTGTAATAGTTACATTCATCGCCCTGCAGATCGTAAAAATCCGCAAGCCAGAGCCGGTGCAAAGCAGGGAGAGGACCATAGTTTCTCCTGAAGACTGCAGACTTGTGGAAGTCCATGAGCTTGATGAAAATCAGTGAACCTGATGAAAATGCCACTTTGAAGTAAACCTCGATCCCCTCAAAGTTTCCCATATCAGCATAATGTAGACCGGCATGTATTCTGCAAGAAGTATAAAGATGGGCATTTGCCACACTCCGCTTAACTTATAGTTTATGACTACATAGTTCGCCAGGCTTACCAGGGCAACAAAAAGAACACCGCTCCACCTGAAGCTTAATGGCAATAGTACCGCAAGCCATGTAAGATACCACGGATGAACTGTAGGTGAAAGGAGGAAAAATGTAAAGAATATCATGTACATCTTTTCCATTATTCCTTTATGCCTGAAGAAGATGTATATGCCTGCTATAATAAAAAGAACTGCAGAGACGAGCCTGGCCTTCTGGTTGTTATCCAGCAGGTCAAAGAATACTGAGAAGGCTGAACCGTTGAATGTCCAGTTTGTCGTAAATGTCACGAGGGCCTCAAACGGGAAAACCCCTCCTGTAATGTAAGGGAGATAGGTAAGTGCAAAAAACAGGAGCACAACAATGCATGCCAATATCTTCTTATAAAACCGGCGTTCCAGCTCGTTGGCCGTATAGGGGAGTATCATTCCGGAAATGAGTTTTGTTGAAATTGAAAGCCCCAGAACGAGCAGAAACCAGAATTTCTTGCGCCTGAAAAATAATATAATTGCCAATATGAGAAATGGAATACCCAGGCCGTCGACGTGCCCGTCTATCATAAACTGCATAACCGGCAGAGGGCAGAGCGCATAGAGCCCCACAAAGGACTCCGGGCGCCTCAGAAGCCTCAAAAGGAAAAGAAGCAGCATAATGGTTGCCACTTCAAAGATAAACAGGAACACCTTATAGCCCAGATAACTCTCGCCGAAAAGCTTGTAGGAGGCAAAGAAGACTACCTGCGCAACCGGGGGATAAATGGACTTCATCCCGGGAAAGTTCACCTTTGAGGGCAGATCCTTTGAATGCAGACTCACGAGGCTTGAATCGGCAGGAGCGTACCTGTAGGGGTTGATACCCGCTGCCTGCACCTTCCCGTCCCATATATAGCGGTTTATGTCGTCAGAGGCCGTAGGAGGGTAGAAGATTGCTGTAAGGCGGAACAATATTCCAACGGCAATCATCGTATAGGCAAGCCTTGTTGAACTTTCATTCTTAAGAAGAACATAACAGACGACAATAAAAATGAGTGAATTTAATACCGCGACAGTTGTATATGCAATTATCGGCTGACTTAAGTTAAGATAGAGTGAAAGGTAAAGTATTTCCGAGATCACGATCAGTACAATTAAAAGTGATACGGTCTGCTTCTTAAAAACTCGCAGGTACGTGGGCCATCTGAGCATCTGATATCCCTGTTTTGTTATCTGTTTAAAGTTCCTGTTTTGTGGTTTCCTGAATGAATCTTACAGAGGCTCTGATGAGGTGCCGCGGGAAGAAGCGGACACTATTGGCAACAATTCTGTTTAAGAGGCCATGTATCGCAATTACCTTGCCCTTCATCATAGCATCGAAACCGTATTGCGCAACATCACTTGCACTGGCGGCGGCGCCCTTCTTAAATAAACGCGCATTTTCCAGGCTTGCACGCCTCTGAAAGCCTGATGTAGTCGGACCCGGGCAGAGCGCCGTAACACTGACTCCCTTATCCTTCATCTCATTTGCAAGGGCCTCTGAAAATGAAAGAACGTAAGCTTTGGTTGCATAATATACGGCCATGAGGGGGCCGGGCTGAAAGGCTGCCGTGGAAGCCACGTTCAAAATGCGCCCACGTCCCCTTTGGGCCATTTCACGCCCGTAAAGGTGCGTCAGATAAGTAAGTGCCGCAATGTTAAGCTCAATCATCTTATAGTTTTTTTCCCAGTCCGATTCAACAAAGAAACCGTAATCGCCGAAGCCTGCGTTATTAATCAGTACGTCTATATTAACATTGTCATTTTTTAATTCATTACAGATTTTTTTAACGGACTCCATGGTTGAAAGATCTCCCGGTATTACCCTGACACTGACGCCATAGGAAGTTTCCAGCTCACTTTTGAGCTCCCGGAGAAGATCCTCGCGGCGTGCCGTAACGACGAGGTTGAATTTGTTACGGGCCATGATCTTTGCCAGTTCATACCCGATGCCTTCCGAAGCACCGGTAATAAGTGCAGTTTCCATTAAAATTCCTTAAAATGCAAACATTAAAGTACAAAGTTCGAAGAACAAAATCGAGTCATCCGATTAAAGCCGGATTTTGTAGACAGGAGATATATGAAGTAAAAGTTCAGCGGCAGGCTTTAAGGATGAACTTAAAAATCCACAGGATGAACCAAAGACAAGCATCTCAGCATGGGTGCTTTGTGAGCCGGCGTTCCTCTCAGGCAGCACCCATGCGTGCAGATTTTCAGGATTCTGTAGGTTTGCCCCCGTTTGGATGAATTACCTGCCCTGTAATATACTCTGAATCGGCCGATGCCAGGAATACATACGACGGGGCCACATCGCTCGGCTGACCGGGGCGTCCTAGGGGAGTATCCTTGCCGAAATTTTCCACCTTATCCTTTGGGAAAGTCGATGGAATAAGCGGTGTCCAGATCGGTCCCGGTGCAACGGCATTGACCCTGATCCCTTTTGGTGCCAGATTCAGGCTTAAAGAGCGCGTAAAGGATGTAATTGCTCCTTTTGTAGAGGAGTAGTCGAGAAGCTCCTTGTTCCCGTGATAGGCTGTAACACTGGTAGTGTTAACAATGCAGTCCCCCTTGTTCATATGCTTTAAGGCTTCCTGGCTTAAGTAAAACATTGAAAATATGTTTGTGCGGAAAGTTTTCTCCATCACATCCATATCCATTTCCTGCAGGTCCTCGGCCGGGTGCTGCTCTCCGGCATTGTTTACAAGCACGTTTAACTTTCCGAACTCCTCAATTACCTTTTTAACGGCATCTTTACAGAAGTCCCTGTCGCCCACGTCTCCCTGAATGAGCAGGCATTCCTTGCCTTCTTTCTCAACAAGCCTTCTGGTCTCCTGAGCGTCCTTGTGCTCCTGGAGATAAATGACTGCCACTTCGGCGCCTTCGCGTGCAAAGTGCACTGCAACTGCGCGGCCGATTCCTGAATCTCCTCCTGTAATGAGCGCTACTTTATTCTCAAGCTTTCCTGATCCTTTGTAATCAGGACGTATTATCTCCGGCTCCGGATGCATCTTATGTTCGTGCCCCGGCTCGGCCTGCTTCTGCGGGGGAACCTGCTGGGGCTTTCCTGTGGTTTTACTCATTTTGTCTCCTTGCTCTTTTTGAGGTTACTGATAAAATCAATATAGAATTTGAAGATAGAATATCAATGCAGAATTAAAGTTAAGGGCAGTCCGGAATTATAATTGCCGGGGTTTGGGAGGCGGAATTTTCTTATATTTGTATCTTTAATTTATAAAAGTAAACCTGAAAGAATGTCTAACAATATAAATCCTGTTATAGTAACAGCCGGTGAGCTTGAAGTACACTTTGGCGAACACGTTATTCTGGATAAGGCCTCGCTTTCCATACATGAAGGCGACCGTATAGGCCTTATCGGAAGGAACGGTTCGGGCAAATCCACATTTCTTAAAATCATTGCCGGGCACCTGGAGCCCGATTCGGGAGTCGTTTCAAGAAAACGCGACCTTAGAACAGGCTACCTTTCCCAGGAGTTTACTCTTGAGGACAATAAAACCGTCTATGAAAATATTGTTGAAGGAGCCTCCGATGTTAAAGCCCTTCTTCACGAATATGAAACACTTCCTCACGATTCCAATAAACGGCACCTTCTTGAGGAAAAGATCATTGCAGCCGACGGGTGGAACCTGGATCAGAGAATAAGAATCATTATGCATTCACTCAATGCCCCTGAAGGTGAAAGACTTACAGGCACCTTGTCGGGAGGCGAAAAAAGACGCGTTGCAATGTGCAAGGCGCTCATTGCTCACCCCGACTTCCTTATTCTGGATGAACCCACGAACCATCTGGACACAGAGTCTATTGAATGGACCGAGGAGTTTCTTGCCGGCTACTCAGGCACCTGTCTTTTTGTTACGCACGACCGCTACTTCCTCGACAGGATTGCCAACCGAATTGTTGAGCTTTCAAACGGCACTTTTTATTCTCATCAGGGTAACTATACAGACTACCTTATAAACAAGGCCGAGCGTGAGTACAACCAGGAGCAGGAGGAAAACAAGCGCCAGTCATTCCTGAGGCGTGAGCTCGAATGGGTAAGAAAAGGCCCCAGAGCCCGCAGAACAAAAGCCAAAAGCCGTCTGGACCACTATTTTGAAGTGGCTTCTCAGCGCCCGCCTGAAAAGGAAGTGGACGTTGAGATGATAATTCCGCCGGCTGTAAAGCCCGGCACAAAAATACTTAATCTGAAACACCTTTCGGCTGAAATAGGAGACAAAAAACTCTTCCAGGATCTTAATTTCATCTTTGAGGCTGGAAGGAAACTTGGCATCGTGGGACGTAACGGGCTGGGGAAAACAACACTTCTGAAGGTAATCTTAGGCGAAGTGCCCCCAAAAGAAGGAAAAGTGGAAACAGGGGAGAGGACATTTTTTAACTATGTCGACCAGGCAAGAATCCTTCTAAATGAGGATAATACAGTTCTTCAGGAATTAGGTCAGGGACGCGATTTTATATCTTTCGGAGAAGAAAAACTTACAATCTGGAAATATTTAAGGCGTTTCCTTTTTACCGACGACAGAATTAATACAAAAATTGAACGCTTGTCGGGAGGAGAGAAAAGCAGACTCCTTTTAGCCCGTATTCTTAAAGACGGGGGCAACTTCCTTATTCTGGATGAGCCTACAAACGACCTGGACCTTCCGACGCTCAGAATTCTCGAGGAGGCTCTAACTGAGTTCGAGGGGTGCGTAATTGTGGTCAGCCACGACAGGTATTTTCTTAACCGCGTCTGCAACGGAATACTCGCCTTTGAAGGCGATGGTAATGTCTATTTCAGCGAGGGTGACTACGACTATTACCTGGAGAAAAGAAGGTTAAGGCTAAAGGAAGCTGAAAAGAAAACTTCACCCGCTGCGGCGGCGCAGATAAAGGAAAAAATTCCTGAAAAACCAAAACCGGCCCAGAGAAAGCTCAAATGGAAAGAAGCGCGTGAGCTTGAGACAATTGAAAGCGACATAATGCTGGCAGAAGAGGAGGTCTCAAGAATTGAGGCAATATTCTCATCTGGTGACTTCTACGAAAAATATGCCAGGCAGACAAATGAACTCAACCTGGAACTGGAGAATGCAAAACAAAGAGTCCACCATCTCTACGAGAGGTGGGAGGAGCTTGAAAAGATAAAAAACGGCGAAATTGCAGAATAGAGGGGATAAATTTAGTAACAGAATTGTGGAATTTTAAACTATTGAATATTTGTTTCGATAATATGACATCGTGTCAATTTTAAATAAACATAACTTTAATAAAGGATTAAAATTCAGGGAAAATGACCCGGATAATATTTTCACATAAACCTTCTGAAATGCATCTGAAGAACCCTTCAGGCGCAGGGCATCTGTTCATTATTGGCGGGGGGCCCAGGCCGCCCTATATGATGGAAAGGTTTATTGAACTTGCCGGGGGAATAGACTCGAAGATTGTTATTGTGCCTGCAGCAAGCACAACACCTTTGGAAACCGGCATGCGTCATAAGACTGAACTTGAAAATGCCGGATGCATGTACCTAAGCGTCATAAACTGCCTTAAGAGGGAAGATGCCGACACGAGTGAAAATCTTGCAATGCTCTCAGGCGCCGGAGCAGTTTTCTTTTCGGGAGGGGACCAGAATAAACTTGTTGCATCTCTTAAGGGAACCAGGTTACTTGAGAAGATTAAGAATGTTTATCTTTCGGGCGGCGTAATAGGCGGCACAAGCGCAGGGGCAGCCATTATGAGCAAAGTTATGATCGGCGGCGACGGCCTGAACAACAGTGACACATCCCCCTACCTTTTTAATCCTATCGTAAGAGAACATGTAAAGCTTTCAGAAGGCTTCGGATTCCTGGAAAATGCCATCATAGACCAGCACTTTAATACCCGCTCGAGAAAAAACCG
Source organism: Ignavibacteriales bacterium (assembly GCA_036261625.1). GTDB lineage: Bacteria > Bacteroidota > Ignavibacteria > Ignavibacteriales > SURF-24 > JAAXKN01. The sequence goes on from DATAKL010000019.1 coordinate 37,112, forward strand.
CCTGATAAATGCCGTCCTGGAGCACCCGCAGCTTTCAGGCGTGGGCATTGACGAATCCACCGCAATTATTGTAAACCCCGAGGGGAGCTTTGAGGTCCTGGGGGAGAACAACGTTCTCGTTTTCAGCCTCCTTCCCGATGACGAGCAAAGCCAGGCCGACTCTTCAAGCAATATCGATATCAAGATCCTCAAGTCGGGCGACAGGTATATCTTTCCCGCTGTTACCACATAATATTATTTAAGTAAGGACTTTCCGTTTTTCCACGTCATTCCCCTTCGAAACAGCTCTCATAGTTTAAAAAGGCAGGAAATTAGGGACATAATTTTCAGCACTTTCCATTATTGGCAGAAATTTACATTATATATTATCAGCCTGGATAAGGGTGAATCTCTGAAATTAAGAGCATTTTATGAAGACTCCCAAAGGGAAAGTTATGATCATTGGCGGTGCCGAAGAAAGGGAAGGCCGCCAGGTGCCTGCATTGCAGGAGGAAAATGAGGATGCCATTCCTTTTTCTATCCTGAAAGAAATTCTTCCGGTATCAAAGAACAAAAAACCGATTAAAGTTTTACTCACTGCGCTTAAGGAACCGGATGATGCAGGGAAAACCTATAGGGACACCTTCATTAAACTCGGCTTTAGTAACGCTGAAGTAATAAACCTGAACTCAAGGAAAATGGCCTCCGACCCCGGCATGGTAAAAGATATTGAGGCCTCCCTGTTTTTCAGCGGGGGAAATCAGTTAAGGCTGATACAAACTATTCTTCAGAATCCAACCTGTGTAGGCATCGGTCTGGGTGAGGATACGGCTTTGATTGTTTCAAAGGGCAATATAATGAAGTGCATCGGAAGCGGTATGGTTATTGTCATTGATGGCTCCCAGATCAGGTATACTAATATCCTTAGTGCGGATTTGGATTCTCCTTTGAGCGTTGAGGGATCAGTGGTGCATATACTTGCAAAAGGCAACGGCTATAAGCTCAGGGAGAGACAGTACATACCGGAAGTAAAATAAGGAAAAACAAGAAGAGAAAATGAAAGTCTAAGTGAGGGAGACTGTTTCTGCCGCAGTAAAAGTTTTTCTGCGGCATGCCGTATATTATTAAACTGAAAAATCAATATGGAAAAAGAATTTATTATAGCCGTTCACGGCGGGGCACAGAATAAAGATAAGAATACATTTACCCCTGAACTGGAGGAGGCCTATAAAAAGGGAATTGAAGAGGCACTCTATACAGGCTGGGAGGTCTTGAATGATGACGGAACGGCTTTAGATGCCGTAGAAAGTGCTGTGAGAGTACTCGAGGATAACCCGATATTCAATGCCGGACGCGGCTCTGCAATTAACCGCGACGGGGAGACTGAACAGGATGCAGCTATTATGTGCGGTGAAACACTCAGGGCCGGAGCTGTTGCAGCTGTCAGACTGGTCAAAAATCCCGTAAGTCTTGCCAGAAAAATAATGGAAACCACAGAGCATGTTATGCTTTCCGGAGACGGAGCCCTGGAATTTGCCAGACAGAGGGGACTTGAGCTGCGTGAGGCTGAGTACTTTATTACGCAGGAAAAGCTGGAGGAACTGAGGAAAATAGTATCCCGGGAAAATTTTTCAGGCAGCAGAGATACTGTCGGTGCTGTGGCTCTCGATAAAAAAGGCAATCTTGCGGCAGCTACATCAACCGGAGGACTGACAAATAAATTTAAAGGCAGGGTAGGCGACAGCCCGATTATTGGCGCAGGCACCTATGCTAATAATGATGCATGCGCGGTTTCATGCACAGGTGACGGAGAATTTATTATTAGAGGAGTTTTTGCTCACCTCATCTATGCACTGATGAAACTTAAGGGCATGTCTCTTCATGATGCCGCCGGTGAAGTATTCCGCATAAATGGTGAATACCTGAAGACCGAGATGGGAATTATTGCCGTGGGTAAAAATGCAGAGGTGGAGATGTTTTATAATACACTCCCCATGTACCGCGGCTACAGGAAAAATCAGGATCCTGCATTTCTGGCTATATGGGAAGATGAGTTCAGATTAGAATGACTTAATAGCAGCCCGGGAGTGTCTCCTATGCCGGAGTTGATGCTGAAAAGTAAGGGAAGATGTGTAATTATCAGAGGATTGTATGCGAGTACTTGAAAAACGGGCGATGAGAGGACCAAATTACTGGAGTACCTACTGGAAAAACCTTATACTGATACGTTTGGACCTGGAAGATTATGAACAGAAACCAACAGACCTGATTCCAGGCTTCAGGGAAAGGATTGAAGAAGCGATCCCCTCCGTCAGGCATCATCAGTGCAGCTACTATCAGGAAGGGGGATTCTTAAGAAGAGTCGCCGAAGGAACCTGGGCAGGCCACGTCATAGAACATATCGCACTGGAACTGCAGACTCTGGCATCGATGGATACCGGATTCGGCAGAACTCGCGCCACTGCAACACCCGGAGTTTACAACGTAGTATTCAATTATTTTGAAGAAGAATGCGGCCTTTATGCCGCCGATGCAGCCGTGGAGGTCTTCTTAGGCATTGCTGAAGGAATGCCGATGGAACTCCTGATGGAAATGATAGCTCAGCATGTAAAGAAGCTGGTAGAGATCAGGGAAGATGTACGCCTGGGGCCCAGCACTTCGGCCATTGTAAATGAAGCTTTGGAGCGCGGCATTCCTTATCTCAGGCTTAATGATTCCTCTCTTGTGCAGCTCGGCTATGGAATTCATCAGCAGAGGATTGAAGCTGCCTCAACCGGCAGAACAGGCATCATTGCCGTGGAACTTGCAGGCGATAAGAATCAGGCCAAAAAGCTCCTTTCCTTTCACGGTATTCCTGTCCCCTTAGGCAAAGTTGTTGAAGAAGAACCGGAACTTGAGTATGCACTCAGCCAGACCGGTTTTCCAGCTGTCATAAAGCCGCTCGACTCGAATCAGGGAAAGGGAATAACCCTTAACCTTTACAGCCTGGATACCGCACTTCTGGCGTTCAGTGAGGCAAAGGAGTTTTCAGAAAAAGTAATAGTTGAAAAGCAGCTTATCGGGCGCGACTTCAGGGTGCTCATTGTAGATAATAAATTTGTGGCTGCTGCCGAAAGAATTCCGGCTCACATTGTGGGAGACGGCATACATACGGTCAGTCAGCTCGTTGAAATTGTTAACCAGGACCCCTGGCGCGGCAACGGGCACGTTAATAATCTGACTCGCATTAATATTGACGGGCATACACTAAAACTCCTGAAAGAAAAAAACTATACACCGGATACTGTTCTTAACTTAGGCGAGATCTGCTTTTTGAAATCAACAGCAAACCTTTCCACCGGAGGAACCGCAATCGACAGGACGGATGAGGTGCATCCAGGTAACGTTTTTCTTTTTGAAAGGGCTGCAAGAATAATCGGCCTTGATATTGCAGGGCTCGATATAATTGCCCCTGATCTTTCGACCCCGTTAGTTGAAAACGGCGGCGGCATTGTTGAAGTAAATGCAGCCCCCGGCCTGCGCATGCATACTTGCCCCTCAATCGGCAAAAAACGCAATGTGGCAAAAAATATTATTGACATGCTCTATCCTCCCGGAGCTCCTTCCAGAATTCCAATTATATCGGTTACGGGAACAAACGGCAAAACCACAACCACACGCCTTATTGCACACATTTTGAGGAATGCAGGGCAGATGGTGGGCTTTACTACAACTGACGGCATATACATAGACAACCACATGGTTGAAAAAGGGGATGATACAGGCCCCATATCAGCCAGGAAAGTCCTCAGCGATTCTTCTGTTGAAGTGGCAGTTCTTGAGACTGCCCGAGGCGGCATACTGCGCTCAGGTTTAGGCTTCGACAGCTCTAGTATCGGCATTGTCTTAAATGTTACGGCAGACCACCTGGGGCAGAAGGATATTTATACTCTTGAGGATATAGCAAAGGTTAAGGTGGTTGTTCCGATGAGCGTCTCAAAGGACGGTTATGTAATACTCAATGCAGACGACCCGCTGGTCTACAACATGAGGCACGATGTGCTGGGAAAAGTCTGCCTCTTCAGCATGAAAAAAGACAACCCCCGTGTACTGGACCACATAGCCCGTGGAAACCTGGCCTGCATTGCCGAAAACGGCTACGTAACACTGGCAAGGGGAGACCTGAGACTGAGAGTTGAAAGGATTGAGAATATCCCTCTTACATTCTCGGGCCGGGCTTTATTTAATGTGCAGAACGTTCTGGCAGCAACAATGGCGGCTTTTGTTCACGACGTGGATTTGAAGATGATTAAAAAAGGGCTCAATTCATTCAAGCCCACACCTGAAAATGTTCCGGGCAGAATGAACCTGATTGAAATGGGAAACTTTACCGTTCTTGTCGACTACGCTCACAACCCCTCGGGCTTTATGGGCTTGTATAAATTCTTCTGCCGCTTTCCTCATCCGGTTAGAACAGGCATCTTCGGCGGCACAGGAGACAGGCGCGACGAGGACATTTTCCTTCTCGGCCGCATGGCCAGCCGCATGTTTACAAGAGTTGTAATTAAAGAGGATAAGGAACGCCGCGGCCGCAGACCGGGCGAGATGACTAAACTTATTACTGACGGCATACACAGCAAAAGAAATAATATGGAAATTCATACCATCCCCAAAGAGGAAGAGGCGATTTTGTACGGGCTTGATACTGCTTCGGAAAATGAACTGATGGTTGTACTTGTAGATGACGTTCAGGCAGTCTTAAAACTGCTCAATGAAAAGAAAAAAGAAATGGCCTTAAAGCAGGCTTACAAAACCTCTCTTATTGTTCAGACAAAGTGAGACTCAAACTGCCAATGAGAGGAAATAATGAACTGAGAACAAAAGGATATTCAATATGCAGTACTATGCACTGGCAACAGACTACGACGGCACGCTTGCAAAAGACGGACGCGTGGAAGGACAAACCCTGGAGGCTCTTAAACGTTTTCAGGCCTCGGGGCGCAAACTCGTTCTTGTTACCGGACGTGAACTTGATGAACTGATGGAGGTTTTTCCCGAACATGAGCTTTTCGACCTTATTGTAGCTGAAAACGGGGCTCTGCTCTACAGACCTTCTGCAAAGGAGGAGAAGATTTTGGGCAGGGTTCCTCCCGAACTTTTTGTAAGTGAACTGCACAAAAGGGGAGTTGAACGCATGTCGGTCGGCCGCGTTATTGTGGCTACATGGAGGCCGTTTGAGACAACTGTGCTCGAGGTAATACGCGATCTGGGGCTTGAGCTCCAGATGATCTTTAACAAGGATGCCGTTATGGTGCTCCCTACGGGTATCAATAAGGCAACAGGCCTAAAGGCGGGTCTAAAGGAACTGGGGCTCTCGCCTCACAACGTGGCCGCGATAGGTGATGCAGAGAACGACCATGCATTCCTAAGACTCTGCCAGTGTTCGGCTTCAGTTGATAATGCACTCCCGATGCTTAAGGAAACCTCCGACGTGGTAATGAGGTCAGGCCACGGCAAAGGTGTATGCGAATTTATAGATATGATCTTGAAAGACGACCTTTCGGGATTGGAATTTGGCCTGAAGAAGAACATGATCTCTATCGGCTCTGAAAGCAGCGGTAAGGAGGTTTTAATCAGGCCTGCCGAAAGTCTTCTTCTTACAGGCTCCTCCGGCTCAGGCAAGACTACCTTTGCCTCGGCATTCCTTGAGGCGCTTGAAGAAAAAGAGTACCAATACTGCATAATTGATCCCGAGGGGGATTACATCGATTTTGAAAATGCCGTAATTCTGGGCAGCCCTAAAAGGGAGCCTGCAATCGATGAAATAGTGCACGTCCTGGAAAATCCGGAACAAAACTGCATTATTAGCCTTGTCGGCATCAGCGTTGAGCACCGCCCGGAATTCTTTGAGAAGCTTTTGCCTGCACTCCTGAAAATACGCACCTCAACAGGAAGGCCGCACTGGATTGTAATTGATGAGATACACCACCTTCTGCCTGCCAGCTGGGAGCCCTCGCACGTTGCAATTCCACGTGAATTCTCGGGTCTCATGATGGTGACGATTCATCCCGATCATATTGCGCCTGAGGTTCTCTCAATTGTAACTTTAGTACTTGCAGTAGGGCAGAATCCGCAAAAGGCGATAAAGAAGTTCAGTTCAGCGCTTAAGGAAAATCTTCCATCTCTGCCAGAAGAGGAACCAGCCTCAGGACAGGCAATTGCATGGTGGAGAACGCCTCCAAAGGAGCCTTTCATTTTCAATCCCCTGACTCCAAGTAAGGAAAGAAAGCGCCATTCTATCAAATATGCCGAGGGTGAACTCCCTCCCGAGAGGAGCTTTTATTTCAGGGGACGCGAGGGCAGGCTTAAGCTGAGGGCGCAGAACCTGATGATTTTTCTCCAGATGGCCGAAGGCGTTGATGACGAGACCTGGCTGTACCATCTGAAGAAAGGGGATTATTCCTACTGGTTCAGAAATATGATTAAAGATGATGTGCTTGCCGCAGAAGCTGAGGCTGTTGAGAAAGAGAAAAATATTTCGGCCCGGGAAAGCCGCAGAAAGATAAGAGCAAAAGTCCTATCCCGCTATACGGCTCCTGAATAAATCCTCTAAATCAGAAACGGCCTCACCATTTCCATGAACTCCCTTTCCAGCTCTTTGCCGTGATTGTTGTTATACCAGGCCTGCAGGTTCTCATAAAGCTTTTCCCTTGGAATATCTTCCAGTTTCCAACTTTGGAACAGCTCCTGCAAGGCCCGCGGGCGGGGCCCCCACCTGTAGAGCTCATTCCAGTTTTTGTCAAAACCGATAAGCTTCGGTATGCTCCTGGTCCCATTGGTCAGATACTGATCTATGATATCTAAATTTTCATCCCTGAGCAGTATGGCAAGTTCAACTTTCGGGCTGGCGGCGGCTATCTTTGCAATATACGGCACCGTCTGGGCTGAATCTCCGCACCAGTCCTCTGTTATAACTACCCAGAGATGCTCCTGCGGCAGATTTAAGACAAGATTTTTTAAGTCATCTGAAACAGAATATACTTTTTCAATTCTCAGACTTCTCTGAAGGTTCAGCCTGGAATATTCAAACTTTTGCAGGAGCTCCTCATCGAACTGTGTTGCATCAGAGGTAAGCACCCGGATCTTAGTGCGTTCCAGATACTGAGAATATGAGAGCGCCTTGTACAGCCGGTTTGCAATTAATATATTTTCATCCATTATACTGGTCCTGTGTTTTGTTTAATTTATAATATAATCATAATTTTATGTAAATTATAAAACAAAATCAGTTTTTTGGACAAAGAGAAAGAGCTGTTCAAATGGACATTGAAAGCTTCAGGCAGTACTGCCTGAAAAAGAAGGGGGCAGCGGAGGATTATCCTTTTAACGAGGAGACGCTTGTCTTTAAGGTTATGAATAAAATCTTTGCACTTACCCCTCTTGAAAAGATACCTTTAAGTATCAATATTAAGTGCGATCCGGAAAGGGCCCTGGAACTCAGGGAAATGTATGAATCTGTGCTTCCGGGGTACCATATGAGCAAAAAGAACTGGATTACTGTTGTAATGGATAATTCCATGCCGGATAAATTATTCAAGGAGCTCGTTGACAACTCTTACGACCTTGTTGTCCAGGGGTTGAAGAAGTCGGAGAGGATTGCACTTGAAGCACTGAAAGACTGAAGTGAGCCGGATCCTGGAAGTCTCTTTTCCCGTAAAAATTTAATTAATAAAATCTGATAATAATGCCGAATAAGCCATGAAAAAAAATCTTGTTACTCTTAGTCTTGTCATTTTATTACCATTTTTAATATTTAAGAATATTATGGCGCAAAACGAAAAGGAAATTACAATTAACCTCAGGGCTCAGAATGTACCTCAGGGCTCCAAAGTCTTCATTGCAGGAGGGCACCCTCTCTTTGGAGAGTGGAACCCGGGGAAAGTTGAGCTGAAGAAAAACCCGGATGGCATCTGGACTAAGACATTTCTCTTTACCGAAGGGGAGAGTCTGGAGTTCAAGTTTACTTTGGGATCCTGGGATAGTGAAGCCCTAAGCAGTGACGGCTCCGTTCCCGGAAACCATACATTTACAGTAAGGACCGACACTTCTCTTACATACAGCATCGCCAACTGGAAAAACGGGGAGAATCGCCCGGTTCACGGGCAGATTACGGGAACCGTAAAGTACCACAGGGCTATGACCTGGGAAGGCCTGGACCCCAGGGACGTAATCGTTTGGCTTCCGCCAAGCTATGAGAATGAGACTCAGAAGCGCTACCCGGTTCTTTACATGCACGACGGGCAGAATATTATTGATCCCAAAACTTCAAGCTTCGGATACGACTGGCAGGCAGATGAGGTTACCGACAGCCTGATTAAAGCAGGGAAGATCGAAGAGATTATTATTGTCGGGATCAACAATACAAAGGACAGAACTGAAGAATATTCCTACACTGAGCGCGGGCGCTCATATATGCGCTTTATTATAGAAAAGCTGAAGCCTCTTATAGACAGTACCTACCGCACACTGCCCGACAGGAACAATACGGCTACGATGGGTTCTTCCATGGGAGGCCTCATTTCATTTATGATGATCTGGGAACATCCGGAGGTGTTCTCAAAGGCAGCCTGCCTTTCTCCGGCATTTAAGATTCAGGATCTGGATTATCTTCCAAATATCGTTTCTTACCAGGGCACCAAAAAAGAGCTCAGGATTTATATAGATAACGGCGGAATAGCCTTGGAAAAACGCCTTCTTCCGGGTGTTGATGAAACCGTAAGCCTCCTGAAGTCTAAAGGATATAAAGAAGGCGAGGACCTGATGGTTTATTACGACAAAACTGCAGAGCATAATGAACCTGCCTGGGCAAAGAGGCTTCACATACCACTGGAATTTTTATTCGGACTGGATAAAGTCCACAATTAAAATACATTATAAATTTTTCTTCGTGCCGGGCGAGGGAGGGCTCTCTCCCGGCAAAATTATCTCCTGGAATCTTTAATCAGGTTTCTTATTTCCCGTTTTTCTTGCCCTGTAGAGTCTGATTGCTCTTATAATTCCGAAAGCATTCATTGCAATCAGAACGCCAATTAACAGCCAGCTGATTTTCCCGGTATTCTCATAGGTTTGAATTACACTAATTATAACCAATGCCGTGGAAATGAAAAACAGCCCCAAAGACATTACCGGATTTGATCTTGGATTATTCATTTGGCTCCTTCTCTGTTTTCCAGCCCATGGGGGCAATGACAACAACAAATTCCCCTTTAGTAACTTTTGTTTGTAATCCGCTTAAGAGCTCCCCGGGCTTTCCGCGCCAGCATTCCTCAAACTTCTTCGTCAGCTCGCGCGTTACAACAACGTAGCGTTCAGGCATGTATTCGTATAATTCCTCCAGGAGCTTTTCAATCCTGTAGGTCGATTCATAAAGTATTATTGTCCTTTCCTCTCCGGCAAGCTGTTTAAGCTTTTTCTGGCGCCCCTTTTTCTGCGGCAGGAAACCTTCAAAGACAAATGCATCTGTAGGAAGCCCGCTTAAGCTTAAGGCCGTAATGAGTGCCGTAGCGCCGGGCACGGCTTCAACCTTAATATCCCTTTTAATTGCCGCGGAAATGAGCCTTACACCGGGGTCTGAAATTGCCGGGGTTCCGGCATCTGAAACCAGTGCACACGATTCACCTCGCCCGATCCTGTCCAGGGCATAACTTAGCTTATTAGATTCACTCTGTGCATTGAATGAAACGAGCTCTTTCCTGATTTCATAATGGTTTAAGAGGACTGATGTAACCCGTGTATCCTCGCACAGGACGAAATCGACCTCCCTGAGCGTTTCAACAGCCCTGAATGTGATATCCTTCAGGTTGCCGATGGGTGTACTTACAATATAAAGTGCCGGATCCATAGTAATTGTGATTCCTGTAAATAACTTACCCTTTAAAATGATAACGGCTCCACAGTGGAGCCGTACCATGCAAGTAGTTTAGTTAGTGATTATAAGTTCGATTTCATCAAATATAATACTTTTTCAATAATTTTCAAACCCTCATTTATTTCCGCTCCCGTAATGGCCAGTGACGGTCTGAAGCGGATGGAGTGCTCTCCGCAGGGAAGTATGAGCAGTTTGTTGAGATAGCACAAATTGAGGAATTCCTTCCTGAGTTCCACACTCGGCAGGTCGAAGGAGCACATGAGTCCCAGACCCCTTACGTTTGAGATGAGCCCTGGGTTGTCTTCCTGCAGGTTGTAGAGCTGATCCAGGAGGACCTTGCCCTGAAGTTCAGCATTTTCGACGAGGTTATCCTCTTCAATTATCTCCAGGTTCCTCTTTGAGCGGACCATGTCAACCAGGTTGCCGCCCCAGGTTGAATTAATGCGGCTGGATTTGCGGAAGCAGTGCTCCTCAATGTCGTCTATCCTGTCGGAGACCATAATGCCGCAGATCTGCATTTTTTTACCGAAAGATACGATATCAGGGTTCACATAGTGCTCATGAGCCCACATTTTGCCTGTTATGCCTATACCTGTCTGTACTTCGTCATACATTAAGAGTATATCGTTTTCATCGGCAATTTCCCTGAGTTTCATGTGGAATTCCTTGCGGAAGAAATTATCGCCCCCTTCGGCCTGTATAGGTTCAATTATAATTACAGCTATATCGTCGGGATTATTCTTAATTGCTGCATAAATTTCGTTTACGGCCTCTTCTTCTAATTTAATTACCTCGTCGAGGTTCTCAGAAAGAGGCCATTTAATCTTCGGGTTAACGATTCTGGGCCATTTGAATTTCGGGAAATACATGATCTTATTAGGATCTGTATTTGTAAGCGACATGGTGTATCCGCTTCTGCCGTGGAAAGCCTCCTTGAAGTGGATTACCTGCTGCCCTTTTTCTTCTTTTATCCCTTTTTTGAAGTTTTTCCTGACTTTCCAGTCGAATGCCACTTTAAGGCCGTTTTCCACGGCCAGGCTTCCGCCGTCTATAAAGAAAAGGTACTTAAAATGATCAGGCACGGCAGTGCGGCTGAATGTATCGACAAATTCGGCCATTTCAACCGTATAAAGGTCGGAGTTTGAAGGTTTGTTTAATGAAGCGATATAGCCGATTTTTTCTCTGAATTCGGGATTGTTAAGCTTCGGGTGGTTAAGCCCTACGGGGGAGGATGCAAAGAAGCTGAAGAAATCCAGATAAGCTTCTCCGGTTCTGGCGTCAACGAGGTGGTTTCCGTAGCTGCGGCCGGGATCAAAGACCAGATCAAAGCCGTCGACGAGCATTTTCTTTCTAAGGACTTCGTGAACTGTTTCAGCGCTGATGCTTTCGAATGAAAGATTTGTATTTAAGATAGCTGTACTCATTTTTCTCTCCACAAAAAAAGTGACCAAAGTAATTGTTTGTTAATTCAATTAATGCCAATGACCTGGAAAAGAGGAGAGAAAAGTCTTAGAATACGTTTTCAAAGCGGGAAACAAAATAGCTGCGCAGCTGTCTGAAGCCGGTATGCTCAAAAAAATCTTTGTATTTTGTTTTCATGGGCCAAAGGGTTAAATTATAAAATATCTGAAATTAAAGTTATAAATTTTATTTTGCATTTCCAATCATATTCGGCGGAATAACCTGAGGAGGCAAAGCCATGGAAAAGGTCCATAAAAGAAGGGACTATTGAAATTATATGCAGGAAAATGAAACTCTCTTGCCCTATGAGTTGTTGAATAAATATAGAAAATGTGTTAAATTTTATTATGGATGGTGTATTTCGCTGAAGTCAATTGTAGTGGCAGGTAAGGAAATGCGTAGAGCCCGAGTCTTTTTTAATTTCAATTCATCTGATACTGCGTCCTTAAAAATTATTATTTTATCTATTGCTAATTCGGAAAACCTTAACTAATTTTACACCATAAAATTCCGTTGGAACAGATGCAGGCATTACTGTGTCTGTTGTTGTTTTATAAAAAAGTGGGTTTGCTTGTCCAGTGATATACGGCCAAAAAAGTTAGCACAAAAATTTGTTAGCAAAAAACAGTCGCTTCAGGATAAAGAAATTCAAAAAATCAAGAACAATTAATCAATAAACAACTAATTCTTTAAATTAGGAGAAAGACGTGAAATCTTCGAAAGTTAAATCTGCCTTTTCAGGTTTTGCAGGTATTGTAATACCTCTTTTAATTATCATTGCAATTCTCATCTATGCATTTGTTTTAGGCAACCCTGAAAACTTCCAGGGAAACAATCCAGCCAACCATCCGAAGCCGGGCAACTATCTTGGAGTCGTTTACAAGGGCGGTATCATTGTGCCTATACTTATGTCACTTTTAATGATGGTTCTTACATTCGGTATTGAAAGACTTATCACCATTACCCGCGCTAAAGGCAAGGGAAAGGTAAACCAGTTCGTTGCAAAAGTTCATACAAAGCTTGCTCAGGAAGACCTGGACACAGCCATTGCTGAATGCGACAAGCAGAGAGGTTCAGTTGCCAATGTTATTAAAGCCGGTATTCTTAAATACAAGGAAATGATTCCTGAGAAGGGATTAAACAGAGATCAGAAAGTTCTGGCAATCAAACAGGAAATTGAAGAAGCCACTTCACTTGAACTGCCGATGCTCGAGCAGAACCTGGTTATCGTTGCTACAATCGCATCAATTGCAACTCTTATGGGTCTGTTAGGAACAGTGCTTGGTATGATCAAGGCATTTGCCGCTCTGGCTACAGCCGGTGCTCCTGATGCAGTTGCTCTTGCAAACGGTATTTCTGAAGCTCTTATCAATACAGCTTTAGGTATCGGTACCTCTGCTATTGCTATTATTTCCTATAACTATTTTACTACAAAGATCGATAAGCTTACATACTCAATTGATGAAGCTGGTGTAGCTATCGTTCAGAACTTTGCAGCTCATCATAATTAATGGATTTTTAAATATTTTTAGTATAATATAAGAATATGCCAAAAGTAAAAGTACCCCGTAAAAGCACACTAATCGACATGACGGCTATGACCGACGTTGCGTTTCTTTTGTTGACATTTTTTATGTTGACGACGCAATTCAAGAGTGATGATTCGGTTGTTGTTGCTCTTCCGTCATCAATTTCGGACATTAAGCTGCCTGATACGGATATAATGAACATCACGGTGACAAAAGACGGCAGGGTATTTTTCGGTATTGATAACAAGAACTTTTCAAGAGAAAGGCTCCTGGATAAAATATCCGCGAAATACAACATTCAGTTTACACCGCAGGAGCAGAAGGCTTTCTATCTGACTTCAAGCTTCGGAATCCCAATCAATGCCTTAAAGGGATGGCTGGGACTCGAAGAAGTAGAAAGAAAGAGCTTCAAGCAGCCTGGCATACCGATCGATTCGACAAACAACGAACTCGGTGTATGGATTATGCAGGCCCGTCTTTCGAACCCGGGACTCAGAATAGCAATTAATGGTGACGGAAATGTTGCTTATCCTGTAATAAAGAAAGTAATGGCTACTCTTCAGGATAAGAACGTTAACAAATTCAATCTGATCACGAATTTGGAAGCAAATCCGAATACAAAGTACAAGAAACCAGAAGAAAAAAAATAGAGGAAATTTTAAAAAATGGCTGAATTAGATACCTCGAAAGGTGGAGGACACGGCAAGGGTAAAAAGAAAAGAGGTAAAAAGATGTCAACTAGGATTGATTTTACTCCTATGGTTGACCTTGGATTCCTTTTAGTTACCTTTTTTATGTTGACTACCACCTTCAGCAAGCCACAGACCATGGAGATAAATCTGCCGGTTAAGCCGAAAGCTGAAGATAAAGCTGACCAGCAGCCTTCAGTTAAGGCTTCCAAGACTATGACCGTTATTCTTGGCGAGAACAACAAGGTCTTCTGGTACATGGGCCTGCCAACTGATGATCCGGATGTCAAGCTGACCAGCTTTTCAGAAACTGGTATCAGAAAGGACCTCCTCGACCAGGACAAGATGATCAAGGATATGGTAGTATTGATTAAACCGACTGACAAGTCGACATATAAAAATGTGGTTGATATACTGGATGAAATGAATATATGTAATATTAAGCGTTTTGCGCTGGTTGACGTTGATCCGAAGGATCTGGATTTAATTAAGAATAAATAATAACTTTAAGCGGCAAAAATAATTATGAGTAATCATCAAATATCGTATAACATAGACCTTAATGAAATTATCTTCGAAGGTAAAAATAAGGAATATGGTGCTTACGTACTGAGAAAGAAATATCATCAGTTCTTGTTCCGCGCCTTTTTGATTGCCGTAATATTCTTCATCTTAAGTGTTTCATCCCCGCTGATCATCAGCTTTGTTACACCCAAGGAAGATATGAAGGTTAACAGAAAGAAGGTCGTTACCATAACTGACCTGGCTCCTCCTCCCTCAATTGATGAGAAGAAGGTTGTCGAGCAGGTTGAAGCTCCGCCTCCGCTGAAATCTACCATCAAGTTCCTGCCGCCGGTTGTAAAGCCTGACGATCAGGTAACTGATGAATACGTTCCTACGGTTGAAGAACTCCACAACGTGGATCCAGGCGCTTCGACACAGCAGGGTCAGGAAGGCGGCGTGGACTACAGCCTTATTGAAGTTCAGGATGCCCCTAAGGAAGATATAGTAAAAGAAGCTCCAAAGGAAGAAGCTTTTACTTTCGTGGAGGAAATGCCCTCTTATCCTGAAGGTCAGGATGAACTCTTAAGATTTATCAGCTCTAACGTTGTTTATCCTGAAATCGCAAAGCGTGCCCAGGTTGAAGGCAAGGTAATGGTCGGCTTCGTTGTTGAAAAAGACGGATCTATTACCGACGTAAGAGTTGTTAAGGGTATAGGCGCCGGATGCGACGAGGAAGCTGTCAGAGTTACCAAGCTGATGGGTAAATGGAGACCTGGAAAGCAGAATGGTAAACCTGTCAGGGTCCGTATGGTAATTCCGTTCCAGTTTAAGTTACAGTAATATACCTGAAAAGAGTTAATTACTTAAAGATAAGATGCGGAAAAGTGATGCCTTTGTAAATAAGTTAAACCTTTTTATAGGCATCACTATGGTTTTAGTTTATATTGCAGCCGGTTTGTTAGTGCTTTTTGCAAAGTTCATACAACTTAGATTGCAGGATAATTACCGTATAATATTGGGCGTTGCTATTTTAGTGTATGGTGCTTACAGACTCTACAGAGTCTTTAAGAAATATAACGAGCAGAAGGAATCCGAGGAAAATGAGGATATTTAAGCTAACAATACCGGTAATCTTTATATTATCATTTTTATTCGGTTGCAGGAGTGAAAACCCGAAAGAGACTGACACTCCTACAACCGGTGAAATTACAATCAGCGTAGACGAGACTTTCAAGCCCGTCATAGATTCTGAAATTGAAACTTTCGAGAAGATCTATCAGTACGCAAAAATTAACGTCAACTACAGGCCCGAAGCCGAAGTGATGGCCGATTTGCTTTCCGACAGTGCACGCCTGGTTATCCTTACCCGCAAGTTTACAAAAGAGGAAAACAGCTACTTCGAAAAACGTGAGATCGTTCCTTTTGTAAGGAAGATCACCTACGATGCTATTGCTGTTATTGTGAACAATGCGAATACGGATACGAATTGGACTATGCAGCAGTTCCGCGACATAATGTCGGGCAAAATCTCACGCTGGAGCGCCTTAGGGGGAAGGTCCCCTTTGTCTGATATTCAGATTGTCTTCGATAATCAGAATTCAGGCACTGTCAGGTACGTTAAGGAAAAAATCAATAATTCGCCGCTTGCTAAAAATACATATGCCGTTAAGGATAACCCTTCGGTAATTGACTATGTATCTAAGAACCGCAACGCCGTCGGTATAATCGGCGTTAATTGGATCAGCAACAGAGAGGATACACTTACACACGGTTTTCTTAAGAAAATCAAAGTTGTTGCGCTGGCTTCCGATACGGCTCAGGCAGGCGAATTCTATCAGCCATACCAGGCTTATATCGCTCAGAGGGTCTACCCCCTATGGAGAGAGGTCTATGTCTTAAGCGGTGAGGCAAGGGCAGGGCTTGGTACCGGTTTTATTTCTTTTCTGGCCAGTGACCGCGGACAGAGAATTTTCCTGAGGGCAGGACTTGTGCCTGCAACCATGCCTGTAAGACTGGTTGAAATTAGAAGTGAAAATTTCAAAATAACTAAATAATATAGAACAAATGAAAAGACTCAACAACTTATCACTATTGGATTCCGTTAAACTAATATTTATAACACTTCTGGCTTTTACAGCTCTCAATGCTCAGGACCTCAATCAGGGCATAAGGCTTATCAAAGTGGGAAAATATACCGAAGCCAGAAACTTCTTCGACAACCTGGTTAAGACTAACCCCAAGAACGCCGATGCCTACTACTGGCTTGGTAAGCTTGATGCTAAAGAGGGTAAAGTTGACCAGGCACAGGCCGAATTCCAGAAAGGCATTGAGGCCAATAAGGACAACGCTCTTAATTTTGTCGGTCTCGGGCAGGTTCAGCTCATTAAGAACGACTCTACTGCAGCCATTAAGCAGTTTGATGAGGCTCTTGATATGACTGACTCGAAGGATGCCAACGTTATGATTGCAATTGCGGATGCTTACCTCGGCTCCGATGCAAAAAACTTCGGCAGGCCAATTCAGCTTTTGTCGAAGGCTAAAACTGTTTCTAAAAGAAACCCCCGCATTTTTGAACGCCTCGGAGACATTTACCTGAGGCTCGTAAACGGAAGCATGGCAATTCAGAACTACCAGACAGCCATCGACTATGATTCGGCAAACGTCGAGTCATATATCGGAATAGGCCAGATCTATTCTAAAATCAGAAATTACAATGATGCAGAGGCTAATTTCAAAAAGGCCATTACTGTTGACTCCACATACTCTCCGGCATACAGGGAATTCGGCGAGTATTATTATGCACGCAAGGAATACATGAAAGCTGCTGAAATGTACAAGAAGTACCTCGATTACTCTGATGTTACAAAAGACAAGCTCGTACGCTATGCCACAATGCTCTATCTTGCAAAGGATTATAACACGGCTATTGCTGTTATCAACCAGGTGTCTGAAAAAGGGGGAACTCCCGACGCACAGCTTCAGCACGTGCTGGCTTACTCCTTATTCTCAATTGATGATGCGCAGAGAGGTATCCCTGCATTTGAAAAGTATTTCCAGATGACAGATCCCAAGGAAATAACGTCTACAGATTACGACTATCTTGGCAAACTTGAGGCCAAAGCCGGAAATGACTCGCTTGCAATTGAAAACTATAAGAAGGCCTTGGCTCTGGATTCAACAAGAATCGATCTGCACGGCGACATTGCGAACCTCTACTTCAAGGATAAAAAATGGGATGATGCTGCAAAGCAGTATGAACTTAAGGAAAAGTCTACAGGAAAGCCTCTCAGTGTACTTGAATACTTTAACCTCGGGCAGGCTTATTATAAAATGAGCGATTTTAAGATGGCTGATACCACTTATGCTAAAATGATTCAGATTAGCCCCGACCAGCCGATAGCTTATTACTACAGAGCTCTCAGCAACGCACAGCTGGATCCTGAATCGGAGCAGGGACTTGCAAAGCCTTATTATGAAAAGTTCATTGAACTAGTTACAAGCAAGGGGCCCGATCAGATAGCTAAATTCAAGAACCACCTTATTGAAGCTTATTCATATCTTGGTTATTTCTATTACCTGAAAAAGGACAATGCTGCTTCACGCGCGAACTGGGTTAAGGTACAGGAACTCGATCCTGAAAACAAGCAGGCACTTGAGGCTCTTAAGGTATTGAAGTAAAATAAATTGATAATTGTTTTTGAAAAGGGAAGGCCCCAAAAAGGCTTTCCCTTTTTTGATTTTAATATAACCGCGTCAGCCTCTGGCGGGCGGTTTCATGTCTGTATAATTGTGTGACCGGCCTTCGCCCCTTTACGGGTAAGGGAAGCTAATGGCCTGTGAAATGGTGGAGTATACTTAAATTGTTTATAAAATAAAAAGCCCTTCTCCCGTCGAAAAGAGAAGGGCATAAGATGAAAACCCGAATTACAGCTTTATAAATTCAACCCTTCTGTTATTGGCTTTGCCTGAAGGGGTTGTGTTTTCCGAAACAGGTTCGCTTTCACCCTTGCCGTCAGTTTCCATACGCGAGGCATCAATGCCGAATTCTGCGGTGAGTGCGTTTTTTACAGCAGATGAACGTTTCTTTGAGAGCTCCAGGTTCTGCTGGTCGCCTCCGTCGCTGTCTGTGTGCCCAATGATTTTAACCCTCAGGTCTGAATTTTCCTTCAATACGCCTGCAATTTCCTTTAAGGTGCCGTACGACTCGGGCTTAATTTTATCGGAACCCGAGTCAAATGTAATTCCGCGCGTAACGAGTTTTCCTTCAGTTAAGAGCTTGTTCCGCATGTCGGGCGCGCCGACTGCAAAGCGTACGTTTGAGAAAAGGACCTGATATGCATCCGGTTTCTCGTCATCAAAGTACCAGAGCCCTATCTTAAATATGTCGTAAGGCGCAGGGGTGATAAACTTCGGCAGGTCGTAGAGCTTTTTGTTGTCGATCCAGACCCTGTAGCGTTCTTTCTGGACAGAGATCGAAAGTCTTACTATCTTGCCTGCCTTTCCGCTGGTAATGTTGTCTTCCAGGCTTGACTGAACACCGGCGGGCTCACCCCAGTCGGTGTAGTTTTTAAGATCAAATCTCGAATCGCCCTCGCCGTAAATTACGAAATCCAGGTTGCCGGAAGTCTTACCCGAACCTGAGTATTCATATGCGTGCTGGAGGTACTCTTTCTCGCCGCCCGAAGAAATGATGCAGAAGTTTATGTTTCCCAGGTAATCCGTATTGCCGGGGACATCATAAACCATATCAAGTTCAATTGTGTAGTTTTCAGGAAAAGGCTTCGGGAAATCGGGCACATACAGGCTGCCGTTCTTGGCCTTGAGCCATTTGCCGGGATATTTGTTTATTGTTACAACCTCTCCCGTACCGTTTGTGTTCCATCTGGCGGGGAAGTCGCCCACGTTATCCTGCGAGAAGTCCTCGAAGAAAAGAACCTTTTCGCCGGGGACGAAGTCGTATTTCGAATAGCTCCTGAGGCTTAATTCGGATTTCTTAGGTTCATCGTCCTTTGCCGTTTTTTTCGGGCTGGTCTCTTCTTCAGGCTCTTCTGTCTGAGTGTTACTTTTCTTTGCCTTTACTTCCTCGTTTTCGTCACTGTTTTCTTCGGTAGCTTTCTTTTCAACCTCATCCAAACCCTTATCAATTGCTTCATCTGTTTTTTCTTCGGCCCTCTGTTCTACTTTATCCTTTATTTTACCCAGAATGTCGAACTGCGAGAACGACTTTTCAGGCATAAAAAGGCACAGTATGAATGCCGCTGCTGAAAATGTAAGGAATGATTTCACTTTAGTACCCCTTTTATGTATGATTGAGATAATTTCAGAGAGAAACAGCTTAAAAGAGCACGGCATAAAGTACAAAGTAAAAATGAAAAAGTAAAAAGGAAAAATAACCGTCTGCCCTGGGAGAATTCCCTCAAGAAAGAATAAGATTCTATTAAATAAATGCATTGAAAATAATATTGGTATAAAATATCTTTTAAACCTCAATAATTTAGGATTTGTCAAATAAGTCCAGAAGAAAAATACCCGGTCGAAACAGTGGAGATCTAGTCTTAAACTGCCGCACCATGAAATTATTTTCTCTAATGGGGCATTTAACTGTTAATATGGAAAACCAAGTCCCAAACGTCATAGAATTATAAGAGCCTTAGAACGGCTTTTAAGTAAATTAAGGAAAGGAAATGAGCAAATCAGTTAAAAGAATTGTCATTGCAGCAACTGTAATTCTTATTGTTTTAATAATTGCGCTGCCGAAGTTAACCTCACTGAAGGGGGAGGCTAAGAGGCCCGGGCTGGTAGCGGGCAGAAAAGGCGGCGGCATGGGGGTCGCGGTCGAGGGTTTTGTTGTCAGACCGGGAAAGCTCAGCGACAGGATAGTATCTACGGGTACGGTTCTGGCAAACGAGGAGGTCCAGCTTAAGAGCGAAGTATCCGGAAAGATTACGAAAATATTGTTTAAGGAAGGAAGTTTCGTCCGTAGAGGCACACTTCTGGTCAAGATAAACGATGCGGACCTGCAGGCACAGCTTGCAAAGGCAAACTACAAGCTTCAGCTTGCAAAGGACAAGGAATACCGCCAGAAAATGATGCTTAAGAGGGAAGCCATCAGCCAGCAGGATTATGATGCCGCACTCAGTGAACTGCAGTCGGATGAGGCCGATATTCAGCTTCTGAAGGCACAGATAGATAAAACTGAAATCCGTGCTCCTTTCGACGGAACGGTGGGTCTCAAGGCCATAAGTGAGGGAAGTTTTATAAGTCCAAGTGACAGAATTGCCACACTTCAGAATTTGAATCCTGTAAAAATAGACTTTTCGATTCCCGAGAAGTACTACAGCACGGTAAAGACAGGGACGCAGATAAACTTCAGAATCCAGGGCTCCGATAAGGATTTCAGCGGGAAAATTTATGCCGTTGAACCTAAGATTGATCCCAGCTCCAGGTCGCTGCAGATAAGAGCAATCTGCCGCAACGATAAAGCGGAGATTTATCCGGGCGCATTTGCCAATATTGAAATTGTTTTACGGGAGATTCCAGACGCACTCCTGGTTCCAACACAGTCGCTCGTGCCCGACTTAAAGGGGCAGAAGGTTTTTGTGGCCAGAGGGGGGCGGGCTCTTTCTGTACCTGTAAAGACCGGCATCAGGCAGGAGAAGACAATTCAGATAACCGGCGGCTTAAGCGTGGGGGACACGGTTATTACGACTGGCCTTCTGCAGATAAGGCCCAATATGCCCGTCAGGATCTCAAGGGTTAATCAATAATATTTTTCAGGATTCCGCGCTTAAATAAGTGCGGAATGAGCAATAAAAAAGTGAACAGCAAATGAGTTTATCATCATTAAGTATAAAAAGACCCGTACTGGCTATTGTGATGGCAATAGTGATAATTCTCTTCGGGTTTATAGGCTACACATATCTTGGCGTTCGTGAGTACCCGAGCGTGGATGCCCCTATTATTACAGTCTCCACGGCTTATACGGGGGCCAATGCAGAGGTAATTGAGTCGCAGATAACAGAACCTCTGGAGGAATCGATCAACGGTATTGCAGGCATACGCAGCCTGACGTCGGTTTCAAGCGAGGGAAGAAGTTCCATAACTGTGGAGTTTTCACTGGACGTGGATCTGGAGACCGCAGCCAATGACGTGCGCGACCGTGCAGCCAGGGCTGTGAGGAATCTTCCTCCTGATGCCGATCCGCCTGTTGTGGCTAAGGCGGATGCAGATGCCAGTTCGATATTTATGCTGACATTAAAAAGCGATACCAGAAACCTCCTTGAACTAAGCGATTTTGCAAATAACGTTTTCAAGGAAAGACTCCAGACCATTCCCGGAGTGAGCACGGTCCAGATCTGGGGCGAAAAGAAGCCTTCGATGAGACTCTGGCTCGATCCGGCAAAGCTTGCTGCATATGACCTCACAGCCATGGATGTAAGGAATGCCCTTAACAGGGAAAATATTGAGCTCCCCTCAGGACGAATTGAAGGGGCAAATACTGAGCTTACGGTGAGGACTTTAAGCCGCCTGCAGACCGTAGACGACTTTAATGATATGATCATCAAGGATTACGGCAATAATCCCGTGCGCCTTAAAGATGTTGGAGAAGCTGCCCTGGGCCCCGAGAACGAACGCTCTATTCTAAAACGCGACGGCGTGCCTATGGTTGGAATCGGCGTTGTTCCGCAGCCCGGATCAAATCAGATTGACATTGTGGACAGGATCTATCAGGAACTGGCTAAAATTCAAAAGGATCTCCCCGGTGATATTAAAACACAAATCGGCTTCGATAATACATCGTATATAAGAAAATCAATCACAGAAGTTGAGGAAACAGTCTATATTGCACTCGGACTCGTTATTCTCATTATATTTGCATTCTTAAGGGACTGGAGGACAACTTTAATACCTATAGTTGCCATTCCTGTTTCTCTTATCGGTGCATTCTTTATAATGTACCTGATGAACTTCTCGATTAACGTCCTTACGCTGCTCGGCATTGTGCTTGCAATCGGCCTGGTGGTGGATGATGCTATTGTGGTGCTTGAAAATATTTACTCCAAGGTTGAGCAGGGAATGCCTCCCAGGGAAGCCGGCATGAAGGGATCGGCTGAAATATTCTTTGCAATTATCTCAACTACAATCACTCTGGCAGCGGTGTTCCTTCCGATCATATTCCTGCAGGGTATGACGGGAAGGCTTTTCCGTGAATTCGGTATTGTGGTTGCAGGCTCTGTTCTTATCTCAGCCTTTGTGGCTTTGACACTTACACCTATGCTCAGTACAAAAATCCTTAAGCCCAGGCAGGGACATAACTGGTTTTACAGGAAAACCGAGCCTTTCTTTGTGTGGCTTTCCAATGCATATAAGAATGCTTTGGACAGGTTTATGGCAAAGCGCTGGCTGGCTTTTATTATTATGGCAGTCTCGGCAGCCGTCATTGTTGTTATTGGAGGCAGCCTGCAGAGCGAACTTGCGCCTTTAGAGGACAGAAGCCAGCTCAGAATTTCCTCTACAATGCCTGAGGGAACCTCTTATGAGGCTATGGACAGCTACATGGACCAGCTCACTAAGTTTGTGCAGGACACGGTAAAGGGAACCCAGACACTCCTTTCAATTACAGCCCCGGGCTATGGAGGTGCAGGATCTGTAAATTCAGGCATGATATTCCTCGTCCTTAAAGACAGGGATGAAAGGCCAAAAAGCCAGCAGCAGATATTTGAAGACCTCTCGGGCTCCTTCAGGAAGTTTAACGCTGCAAGAACAATTGCCATGCAGGCGCAGACCATCGGAGGCTCACGCGGAGGCCTGCCTGTGCAGTACGTACTCCAGGCCCCGAATTCAGAGAAGCTGCGCGAGGCACTGCCGAAGTTTTTCCAGGCGGCAAACCAGGACCCCACCTTCAGCGTCGTTGACGTCAACCTGAAGTTCAATAAGCCTGAACTTGTGGTATCCATAGACCGCGACCGCGCGCGCTCTCTCGGGGTTTCGGCTGTTGATATTGCACAGACACTCTCGCTTGCCTTAAGCGGGCAGCGCTTCGGCTACTTTTATATGAACGGCAAGCAGTACCAGGTAATCGGACAGGTAAAAAGAGCCGACAGGAGTGAACCCCTCAACCTGAAATCACTCTTTGTAAAAAATTCCAATGGCGAACTAATCCAGCTGGATAACCTGGTAAGCTTAAAAGAGCAGATCAACTCGCCCCAGCTCTACCGCTTTAACCGCTATACGGCAGCAACCATATCAGCTAACCTAGCTCCGGGCAAAACCATAGGCGACGGTATTAAGGCAATGGATGCAATTGCCAAAAGGGTTCTGGATCCTTCCTTCTCAACAGCCCTAAACGGGCCTTCGAAAGACTTTGCAGAAAGCTCCTCAAGCCTTGTTTTTACATTTATGCTGGCCCTTGTGCTCATTTACCTCATTCTGGCCGCACAGTTCGAGAGCTTCCGCGACCCGTTGATCATAATGTTCACGGTGCCTCTGGCTTTAGCCGGAGCACTCATGTCGCTCTGGTACTTTAACCATACGATGAATATTTTCAGCGAGATCGGCATGATCATGCTGATAGGACTGGTAACCAAAAACGGTATTCTGATCGTGGAATTTGCAAACCAGAGGCGCTCTCAGGGGCTTTCGCTTCTTGATGCCGTCAAGGATGCCTCGGTGTCCCGTTTCCGTCCTATTATCATGACAAGCCTTGCTACAATTCTCGGCACACTTCCTATTGCGCTTGCACTGGGTTCCGGCGCAGGAAGCAGGGTTTCCATGGGTGTGGCGGTTATCGGGGGGCTCATCTTCTCGACATTCCTTACGCTTTTTGTTGTTCCTGCAATTTACTCTTATCTCTCGCCTAAGGGTGAGGTCTTAAGTAACGTTACAGATGATTTTGCGGGCAGCGGCAGGAAAGACAAAGTTGAAGACGAGTTTGTGACAAAGTAAAAATTTTATGACGGGGCGGGAATGCCTTGCCCCGGAAAATAAATATTCAGAAAAGAGTTCTGAATTCTAATTTGAAATTACGGATTAACGATTATGTTGAAACTTTTGGCTATTATAATTCTCCTGCTTAGCGTAAATGTGTTTTCTCAGGAGACTCTCACTTTAGAAAAAGCTGTACAGATTGGACTTGAAAATAACTACTCTATAAAACTGGCCGGAAATGATCTCAGGATTTCAGAGAACAATGCGACTCTGGGCAATGCCGGATTTCTTCCCAGGCTTGACTTAACGGCCTCAGAGAACAACAGCATGAACAATACTCACCAGGAGTATTCAAGCGGACAGGTGACCGATAAGAAGAATGCAACATCCGCCTCCTCCACGGCCGGTATTGCACTCAACTGGACCATATTCGACGGAATGAATATGTTCACAAATTTCAGCCGTCTGAAGGAGCTTAATTCACTGGGCGAAATTAACGCCAGGGCCGCCGTTGAAAACAACGTGGCTTCAATCATGAGCAGCTATTACAATATAGTCAGCATTCAGCAGACCATCAGGGCCATCCAGGATGCCATAAAAATTTCAGAGGAAAGGGTCAGAATTGCAGAGGAAAAGTACAACCTGGGCTCGGGCTCAAAACTGGAACTCCTGCAGGCCAGGGTGGATCTTAATGCCGACAGATCTAATCTCCTCAAACAGCAGATTAGTCTTTCACAGGCAAAAGTTAGCTTGAACCAGCTCATGGGACTTGAAAGCACGAAGGATTTTCTGATCCGTGATACCATAATTATCAGCTCCAGGATGGATTACAATTCCCTGAAGAATATGGTCCTGAACAGCAACAGTGCGCTTAAATCAGCAGGGAAAAACGTCTCTGTTGCCTCGCTTAACCTCTCGGGCTTAAGGTCTCTTTGGTATCCGACACTTGGATTGTTCTTAAATTATAACTTCTCAGGTTCCCAGGCGCAGGCCGGGCTCATAAAGAGCAGCCAGACCAATGGTTTTTCATACGGACTTAACCTGTCGTTTAACCTCTTCAACGGCCTTAATACGTCGCGCCAGGTTGAAAACGCAAAAATATCTCTTGAGAGCAGCCAGCTTGAGTACGATGACCTGAAGAACAAAATCCAGTCCTCATTCGAGCAGGAATACACAAGCTACAGTAATAACATTCAGCAGGTGAAGATGGAGGAGGAAAACCTGGAAGCGGCGCGCCAGAATGCCGGGATTGCACTCGACCGTTTTAAGTACGGAACATACTCATCACTTGAGCTCTCAGTTGCACAGAAGTCCTACCTTGATGCTGAAAGCCGCCTCGTGGCAGCAGAGTACGCTGCTAAAAAAAGCGAGATAGAACTGATGAGACTCTCGGGACAGATTATAAAGCAGTTTTAATCAGAGCTTAAAGGTCTAAAGCCCAAAGCCGGCGCCTTAAACGCCGTCTTTGGGCTTTTTAGCTTTGGGCTATTTTTTAATATTCTTCCAGATAATTGAGATCCTTGTGGTAGGATTCCTCCATAAAGTATAGCGATATGAATGCTATCAGAAGCGACACGGCCCCCACAATCATTGCGCTATGGATTATGCCGAAATGCCCCTTTAAGGCCGTAAATGAAAGCGTAATCGGAACCGTTGAGCCCCTTACAAAGTTTGGTACCGTAGTTGTAACCGTGGCGCGCAGGTTAGTTCCGAACTGTTCCGAAGCAATGGTAACGAAAACAGCCCAGTAGCCAATTGAAATTCCTATAAGTAAGCAGAGTGCATAAAAGTAAGTGGGAGAGGCCCCGTAGGAGAATAGATAAACCCCTACAAGCACCGCTGTTGCAGCAAGGAATGTGTAAACAACTTTTTTCCTGCTTCTTATCATCTGGCTTCCGAAGCCGCTAATGATATCCCCGAGTACAAGTCCCAGATAAGTAAACATGATAGCGCTGCCGGCTGAAATTGGAGCCGTAATTCCAAGCGTTCTGGCGAATTCAGGGGAGAAGGTTATAAGCACTCCTACTACAAACCATGTCGGCAGTCCGATCAGTATGCACTGCAGGTACTTGAAGAGTCTTTTTCTTGAGGTGAACAGGCTTATAAAATCCCCTTTGCGCACATTCATCGACTTAATGGATGAGTACATGCCCGATTCAAACATTTTAATTCTGAGTATAAGGAGCACAAAGCCGAGGCATCCGCCGACTATGTATGCTGTGCTCCAGGGAAGAAAGTCCCCCACGAGGGCTGCTGTAACTGAACCCATAATGCCCACGGAGGCTACAATTGCAGTTCCGTAGCCTCTAAGGCGCTGCGGCAGAGTCTCGCTTACGAGTGTCACTGCAGCGCCAAGCTCTCCGGCAAGTCCCACACCGGCTAAGAAACGCATGAGGGCATAGACATCGGGGGTTTGTGCAAACGCGTTTGCAATGTTTGCAACCGAGTAGAGGAAGATGGAGCCGAAAAGAACGGAAATTCTTCCTTTCTTATCCCCTAAAATTCCCCAGATTATGCCTCCAATGAGCATGCCGGCCATCTGCATATTCAGCAGATAGACGCCTGTACTTACCAGGGCATCGCCCGAAACACCCATCGACCTTAAGGACGGCACTCTTACGATTCCAAAAAGCAGGAGATCATACATGTCAACAAAATACCCCAGAGCAGAAACAAGAATGGTTATATTCAGAAGAGCTTTTAGATCACCGAGCCTGGAATTACTGACTTTTGAATTATTCATTATTATCCTTTCCGGCTAAAAGAACATTAAAAATCATAATAAAGAAAGATTTGCAAAAATAATACGTAAGAGAATAAATGGGAAGCATTATTTTTATTATTTTTTGCACTGACTGATATTTAACAAATTGCGTAGTTTCGCCCTGTGGAATACTTCGGGATACGGTGTGGAGAAAAAAAAGTGCACTTTGAAATTAATTTCTAAATGACACCAATAATTTTATATTATTATAACATTTTACCGACAAAAGGAACTCTCACGAATGAATAAAACTCTGCTGGCAGCCTTCATATTATTATTAAGCGCGATAAACATATTCCCGCAGAAAGTCGTAGGATACTACAGCTCAGGTTATGCTTCGATGCCGTATTCAGCCATTCCTTATTACTCTCTTACGCATATTTGTCATGCTTTTATACGTCCTAACAGCGACGGGTCGCTTTCTGTAAGACCGGGTTTTATTTATAAGGAGATGGTGGAGACCGCACACCGCAACAATGTAAAGGTGCTCATTTCACTTGGAGGCTGGGACACGGTTGCGGCAAAAAATTTCAGGACATTATCAGCAGACCAGCAGTCAAGAAAAAAGTTTGTCTCTGAGCTTACGCAATTCTGCCGCACCAACGGCTACGACGGGGCTGATATAGACTGGGAATACCCTGAGATGAGGGATGCTCAGAACTATGTGGCACTTATAAGGGACTTAAGAAAATCCTTTAAGGCCTCTGGCATACCGCTAATTACGGCAGCATTGCCCTCACAGGATTTCAGGCAGGGCTATGACATCCAGAAGCTTAAGAAGCTCCTCGACTGGTTCAGCATAATGACATACGACTTTGCCGGTGCATGGGAAAATAATGCATACCACAACTCTCCTCTTTATCCCTCCGTAAGTCAGCAGGGGTCCATTGACAACAGCATGCAGTACTATATTTCCAAGGGGGTACCCAGGTCTAAGCTTATGATAGGCATGGCCTTCTACGGCTACAGAATGAATACGCCGGATATTTACCAGAAGCTTTCAGACAAAGTAGTGCCTGCCGTTAGCTACCTGGCGGCCGATTCAATGAAGAAGTCAAATGAGTGGACATACAACTGGGATAAAACCTCAATGAGTCCGTTTCTGCAGAATAAGGCGAAAACACAGGTTGTAACATATGATGATCCGGCATCCGTAAAATTAAAGTGCCAGTATGTAAAGAAAAACGGCCTGGGAGGAGCGATCATCTGGGAACTGCATAAAGACTACGACGGCCTTAAGTCGCATCTGATGGAAGTTGTGGCAAAGAACCTTCCCAAAAGAAAAACATCCCTTCAAAGGGCCGGACACTAATTCAGATCCGGTTCCTAAAGGTAAAAACTGAATCTTTTATTATTAACTCTGAGAGAATACATGAGAAAAATACTACCGCTTTTATTGTTCGTTTTTTTGTTAAGTGCCAATCTTCTGGCGCAAAAGGTTGTGGGGTACTATTACGGGAGCTATTCTGTATATCCTCCATCAGTAATTCAGTTTGAAAATCTTACACATATAAGTCACGCTTTTATACGTCCGAATGCTGACGGCACTTTGGCTGTCCCCAGCTGGTATCTTCTTCCTGAACTTATAACCGAAGCTCACAAGCACGGTGTAAAAGTGCTTGTGGCACTTGGCGGCTACGACCCGACGGCTGATGCCAACTTCAGAAGCCTGGCCGCAAGCTCAGCTGCGAGGAAGACCTTTGCCTCAAAACTAGCGGATTTCTGCAAACAGTACGGCTACGACGGCGCCGATATAGACTGGGAATATCCCAAAGGGGCAGATGCGGCTAATTATGTCCTAATGGTAACGGAAATAAGACAGGCATTTAACACTGCAGGTATCCCTCTTGTAAGTGCAGCGCTTCCTTCTACCGACTGGAACAACGGTTATGATATTGCAAAGCTGACGCCGCTTCTGGACTGGTTCGGCATTATGACCTATGACATTGGCGGAACATGGGAAAAGGCAGTTTACCATACTTCACCATTATATCCATCACCCCAGGCCTCGGGATCTGTGGACAACAGCGCAAGGTATTATGCCAATAAAGGAATGCCGAAGGATAAGATGCTTACCGGCATGGCCTTCTACGGGTATAAGTATACCGCTGCAGGCATGTACCAGAGCCATACTGCCGGTGAAGGTTCCTCGATCACTTACGTAAATGCCGAAGCCTTGAGAAATTCTACCGACTGGGATTACTTCTGGGATAACACGGCCAAGGTTCCGTACCTTCAGAATAAAGCCCGCACACAGGTTGTTTCCTACGACGACACGGCTTCCATAAGGCTTAAATGCAATTATATCAAAAGCAGCAAACTGGGAGGCACAATCATATGGGCTCTGCACCAGAGCTATAACGGAAGGACTTCACCACTGCTGAATGTGATAGGGGATAATCTTCTGAAAAATACCTCAACAGGCGTTGATAACAAATATGCAATGACTCCGAAGTCCTTTGAGCTAAAGAATTATCCTAATCCTTTTAATCCTTCCACCACTGTCACTTATTCGGTGCCGGAACCCGGGGTAATTAAGATCAGCGTCTATGATGTATTAGGGCGCCTCGTTCAGGACCTTGTAAGCCAGCAAAAAGAACCAGGGGAGTATAAGACAACCTTTGATGCATCGGGGCTTGAAAGCGGAATTTATTTTTGCCGCTTAAGTTCAGGCCGCTACGTGCAGATTCAGAAGATGGTGCTCTTAAGATGACAATACGGGGCGGAAGTGCAAAAATTTGTACTGATGCGTAAGGTTAAAAATTGTTATATTTGATTCCAAAAAATTACCGGATTGTATTTTGAAAGTGAAAATAAGCTATTTCCTGCTCCTGTTAATAATTCCGTTTATGCATATAAAGGCTCAGGACGGACTGGTTAGAGATTATTACGATAACGGACACATGAAATCGGCAATATATTATGCCAACGATATTCTCCACGGGACAGCCAGGTGGTTCTATGAAAACGGAGTCCTGAAGGAGGAGAAAAACTACGAAATGGGGAAGCTGAACGGCTGGATTAAAACCTGGTACGAAAACAGCGCCCCGAAGCTGGAACTCTTCATTAAAGACGGCAAACGCGACGGCATTGCAAAGGAATATTACGACAACGGCGGCCTTAAGACCTATATGGTCTATGTTGAGGGGGTTCTGAAGGAAAAGAAGGAATACGGCTACGACGTTACTCTTCAGCCGCCTACACCGGAAGGCCATACCAACGACATGCTTATGAGAGGAGGGGCCAGGAAGAATACCGTTTCCTCAGCTGACAGTCCTGCCCCCGGAGCCGAAAACCTGATTAAGGATAATTCTTCTAAAAATGACCAGAATGAGTATTTCCTTGCCGTTGAGGAATACCCCCAGCCCGTTGGCGGAATGGATGCAATTATCTCAAAACTCGTCTATCCTGTAAATGCCCGCAATGCCCGCATTGAAGGGGAGGTAATTGTAAGAGCTTATATCGATGAGGCAGGAGCGGTTTCAAAAGCCGAAGTTGTCAAGGGAGTCGGATTCGGACTTAATGAAGCGGCCCTGGAGGCTGTAAAGCAGACTATGTTCCATCCGGGAAGACAGAACGGAAAACCGGTTAAAACTCAGATCGTGATACCTGTTAACTTTAAGTTGTAAAGGTAAGTTTTAAGTTTTGAATTTTAAGTTTTAAGTTGAATATGCCGGAAGTAAATATGGATTATATTCCCATGTTCACTTCCGGCTTTCTTTTTTAGGGCAAACATACCGCATAAACGTTTTAATTCTCTTCATTTTTATTTAGTTTTGAAATGCTTTCTTTAAAAATCCGGAGAATTAGAATGAAACCTCTCTTACTACTGTTAACTGTAATTTCAGTATGCTTTTTAAGCTTAAGAAACCCTGCTTTGGCGCAGGAGTTTGATAAAAGGTCAGCAATATTTGTTTCTGAACCTTACCAGGATACCACTTTTACCTCATCGGCACATTACGGCATTTCTGCCGGCACTTTGCCCGGCAGCAGGGTTGCAATCAACGGAAAAGCCTTTAAGGTCTATCCCTCGGGCGCCTTTGCAGGATTACTGGACCTGGAGGTTGGCCAAAATCCTTTTACAATAACTTCCGAACTTCCTTCAGGAGAGATACTGAAGAAATCTTTTTTAATCATCAGAAATAAGCCGCTTGAAACCACTCCTGGCGACTCACTTGTAATTGAAGACGCCATGATGGAACCTTCACGCGAACTCTGGCTTTCGGACGGCGACATTCTGAACCTTAGAATTAAAGGCACTCCGGGCTGCAAGGCTTTCTTCGGAAGCGGTAACGGGAAATGGCTCGATATGACAGAAATGCCTGAGACTGAAACAAACGGCCTGCGCGGCATTTACCAGGGGATCTATAAAATAAGACCAAATGAAACCGTGCTCCCCATTGCTATAACTTTTAAGCTTGTGGACTCTACAGGTAAAAGCGTTACAAAAGTCTCAAAGGCAAAGTTTGCCGTAAGGACCGGGGATTTCCCGATGATAGGGCTCACAAAAGGGGATCGCCCTTACCTTAATTACGGGCTTGGAGAAGACCGCCTTGGAGGAGCCAAGATGGGATTTCTTAATGCCGGAATTAAACTTAAAATTAACGGTAAATCAGGCAATCAGTTCAGGGTACAACTGAGCCATAGCCTCGAGGCATGGATTCCTGAAGATCAGGTCGAAATCCTACCTCCGGGAACATTTCAGCCTTACTCACTTACTTCCTCATGGAATGTTTACGGCGATGACAAGTACGACTACGTTTCTGTTGGACTAAGTGAAAAACTCCCTTACACCTCAGTGCAGGACCCGATAAATCACCGGCTCATTGTGGATGTATACGGGGCAGTTGCAAACTCCAACTGGCTTACGCAGCATTTAACGACAAAGGAAATTAAGAATGTTTACTATGAACAGCCCGACAAGGATGTCTTCAGAATAATTATTGAGCTTAAGCATAAGCAGAGCTGGGGTTACGGAATTGACTACAGCGGGCGTAATCTTATAATAAAAATAAAAAGACAGCCTGAAAAGCTTGACTTAGGGAATCTCACCTTTGTTCTTGATGCCGGGCACGGCGGTGAAAGCCTGGGAGCTGTGGGGGGAACAGGTTCACAGGAAAAGAATATTAACCTTTCCACAGTGCTTCATCTTAAGAATCTTCTGGAAAATGAAGGTGCAAAAGTTATTCTTACACGCAAAGACGACAGCAATGTCCCGAACAGTCAAAGGGTCAGGACAATCATAAACTCAGGCGCAGACATTCTCATAAGCATTCATTCCAATGCACCGGGTTCAGCTTCGGATCCAGAGAAGGTCAGGGGAATCAGCACCTATTACAAATATATCGCATTCAGGCCTCTGTCAACATTTATTTACAATCAGGTATTAAAGACCGGGCTTGAGCCTTTCGGCAACGTAGGAAGCTTTAACTTTACGCTCAATTCACCCACAGAACTGCCCAGTGTGCTTGTGGAACAGGCCTTTATGTCAAACCCCGAAGACGAAATGAAACTTATGGATGACACCTTCCGCGAGGAGTTGGCAAAAAAAATTGTAAAAGGAGTTGAGGATTTTCTGGAATATTGCGAAGAAAATTGAACCGGGGAGGTAAATTTTCAATAAACTTTACCGATAATGACATTAGGATTTTTATAACTTGGAGGGTATTTGTCATTACGGATACTAATTGGCGACAGGGATAAAGACACAAGAAGCATAATAAAACAGATAATAAACAGCTCATTAAAATGTAAGTTTACTGAAAAAGAAGAAGTAAGGGAATTCATAACAGCAGCAATAAATCAGGATTTCGACCTTGCGATACTGGACCTGGATATACAGCCGCAGAACAATGAAAAAATTATAAGCGTTATCAGAAGTGTTCATTCCAATGATAAGCTGCCTATAGTAATTCTGGCAAGCGCACTGGATAAGGAAAAGATAATAGGGCTCTTAAGGCTTGGAATTGCCGATATAATCTTAAAACCGATATACCAGAATTCGGCATCAGACAAGCTAAAGAACCTGCTGAGGACGATTTCCGCCAGGAAAACTGACAGCGGTTTGGAAGATCCTGTTGAAGAAGCTGATGAGGGTTCAGATACTTCAGGAAAAGGAAAGTTTCTTCTTGTAGATCATGATAAAGGATTCCGTGCACAGTTTATGCACCTTTTCGGCGACAAGTATGAGGTCATTTCTGCAGACAACGGGCAGGAAGGGCTTCAGCTTTTTGAAAAGTTAAGGCCCGAGTACGTGTTTGTTGGGGAGCACCTGAAACTAATTAACGAAAGGGCAATGGTGCAGAAGATAAGGTCCATGCCAGGGGGCTCTGAGGTTAAGGTATATTTTTTCTCAACGGTCTTAAAATCCACTGCCATGAAAAGCAATCTTTTTAATGGAGTAGTGGAAAAGACTGCTGCAATAGATACTTTCCACAAGGAATTCCGGAAAGTTGTCTTTGGGGAAGAGACAAGTCTTTTCCAGAAGGCCGGCAAGGTGCTAAGGACAGAACTGGCGCCGCATTTGGGTTCGATAGCGCAAGCAGAGTTCCTGCATTTAGTAGGAATGGAGTCCGGAATTATTCCTCAGACGAGCAATGTAAAAATTGCCAATGAGATTCTGGCCTATATTGAGCTTATTGATCAGAAGCAGGAGGTATCCGTTACCATTGGGCTTTTTGGATCATCAAATGACATGCTTCTGATTGCCGAAAAGATAACCGGGGCTCCTACGCCTTTTAACAGCAAGGCCATTGAAGCCATAGGCAGTCTGATAGAGTCGGTGGGTCAAAAGGTAAATTATATTTTATCTAAGAGCGGAATAACCTTTAATCCACAGGCTTACAAGGTAAACAACCGACTTGAGAACAAACTCAATTACGACTGGGATATTGAAGCTGTACTGAAAGGTCCATCAAATGAGTTTTATAAAGTAGGTGCATACTGTTCAAAGTTTGTCTGAGACGAGAAAAAACATTGGGTTTAAGTAAAAAGCAGGTTGACAAACGGGTTAAACTTCTTTAAATTTGTGGTATGATTTAGCGTCAGTTAAGTCATGCACCTGGGGCTATAGCTCAGCTGGGAGAGCGCTTGAATGGCATTCAAGAGGTCAGCAGTTCGATCCTGCTTAGCTCCACAAAAAAGGCCGAAAATTAAACGTTTTCGGCCTTTTTTTATGCCCTGTCCGTTATCATAAAAAAGTGGGACCGAATTGGGACCGTTTCGGGACCGTTTGTGCCAAAATATTACTCATTCTTGTCGGTTTTCTGCTTGTTTTTAATCGATTTTGGGGTGATCTCTTCAGCGGCATTTAAGGAATCAAGCGGTCGGTCGGTGAAAGTTTCAGATATAATCCCGCCTATTCTTTTTATTTCCATGTTAATATAATACTTCATCGTGGTTTTGATGTTCTTATGCCTCATGGCCGCCATCAAGTCGAGGGGGCGCATTCCGTTGTTTGCAAGCTTGCTGCCGAAAGTTCTCCGGATGTCGTGCAGGCAGTAGCTCATGCCAAGGCGCTTCATGGCCCGAGGAAAGAACTTAAGGCCGTCTTCAGTATAACTGAAAATCTTCCCGGATCTTTTCCTAATAGGGTCCAGGAGCTCACGAATCTGGGGGATGAGGTCTATATAGTCATCCCTGTCTTCTTTTTCATTACGGACCTTTATAATCCCCTGAGCGTAGTTGATATTCTCCCACTTGAGGCTTACAGCTTCGCCGGTCCTAAGACCTGTTAGCTGCAGGAGCTTAATAAATCTCAGCTGCTCTTCGCGGGCCAGCTTCTCAGTTTCCCGTTCGTCCTTTTCGTCAGTTCTTTTGACGTTTGAGAAGAACTTATAAATTTTATCAAAGTCTTCATCCGGAATAGTGACGATCATGTTCTTTTTGCCTTCCATGTGGGAGAAAGGATTTTCCGACACGTATTTCTTCTCCACGAGGAAGTCGAACAGGATCTTCATGTGGTTATTATAGGTGGCAATGGTGTTTTCACTTCGCTCGACCGGCGGCCGGGCCTCTCTTAGCCTTTTCTCTTCATCTGTTTCACCTTCCTTGGCAGGGAAGGGTTTTATTTTCATCCCTTCCTTGAATTTTTCAACGTCCTCGTGTGTAACCTCATAGACCTTCTTTTCTCCGCCTATAATCCTTGAGAACTCCTTAAAAGCGCTCTCATAAACGTCCATGCTGTTAGTTTTAAGCTTCTGCTTTTTCTTATGGTCCTTAAAGGTCTCCATGGCTTCTATTATGGAGAGGGGAACGAAGCGGCCGATCTCATACATGCCGCGCATCAGCTCAGCTTCCTTCTGAATGGCTATGCCGTTAGCAAGATTTTTGTTCTCCCTTGTGGCTTTGAGCCTGAGACCTTCTTTGTGTCTTTTCCCTTTTTCACGGTAACACAGGTATAAATATCCATCACGCTCTCTTATAAATGCGAGTCTTCTTTTAGCCATAATATTATTCGGCGCCTTTCTGCTTTTCCTCAATGTCGGTCATATTTATCGGCTTTACTTTCCTGAAAATTGCAATAGGTGTAATGCTGATGGCGCTTTGTGGAATAATTAAATTTTTGATAGCATCTATATTTTTTTGGCCATATCCAAACAATGAATTTTCTTCAACCTCGAAGTATTCATCTGAAAAATTCTTAAACCCGATTAAAAACACATCAGTAATACCTTTACTGCCGTACTTCAGGTAGTAACTCGATACAGGGTCATCCATGTACTGTTCCTTGATAGTCCCTGCATAATATGAACCATCGGACTTTAATAAATATGTGGCGTCAATGGGCATTTTCTGGATAAAATTCTTCATAATGGTTGTGAAGCTTTTCAGATTCTTTATATCCTTGGATTTTTGCCCCTGTCCTGCAAAGGCCAGCATGCTTTCAATGCTGGAAACTGATAAGTCTAATATCATTTTATCCATCATTAAAAGTGAACCTTCTATAAGTACCAGGTCGCCATTTCCGGCCTGCATGGGATCTTTACTCACAAAGCCGTTCTCCATAAGAAAGGATAGTACGTCAGTGGTCGTAAGGTCGTGAGGATCAAATACATTTTTAGTCTGTTCGGAAAGCCCTTCTTTCAGAGTTTGCTCATATTTTAATACCTTAAGATCACCGCCGGTATTTTTTGCGAGAGATTCATCCGAAGACGAGGTTTTTTCAATTTTAGTCAGATGCCCGCTGAATACCTGGGCATAATAGGATGATATTTTAGAAAGGTCCTTATAGAGGAAGTCATACAATGAAACCGCTTGTCCGTCTGCCATTTTTCTCTATCTCCTTTTTTATACGATCTTTTTCTTTCGAGAAGTTCTCGCTTGACTGCTCAATTTGTTTTTTTAAGCTGTCAAATGACTGGAGACAGAGTTTTTCGGCCTCTTTTGTGACTTTCTTGAAGTCTTCAAGAGTATCCTGGGTAACACGATATGTTTTCTTGCTTTTTGCCATATAAACTCTATCTCAATATACTTATCTTATTTTGATTTTTCAATATACTACCAGTGCTCTTTTTATGTTGCAACTAAGGCTTTCTCTCCAGCACTATTATTTCAATTTTCCTGAGCTTGTCTTCCGGATCAGCCGGCCGCCTGGTCTGGATACTTACAATTCTTTTCTCGTTATGGGCATCCACAATCTCTTTCACCAGGTCAATAATATCTTCCGGGATCTCGAAGGGCTCAGGCTTTTTATATAAAAGGTCGTTGTTCATTTGGATTTTCTAAACGTTCTGCCTACAATGCGGGCATAAAATTGCAGCTTTGTTAATCAGTTCGGCGCAGTAAGGGCACTTTTTCCGATTCCCACGGCTGAGAAATATAATGGGAAGCCACAAAGGCCCTAAAAGCACGGTCATTATTAAGCTTATGCAGCCTTCACCTTTCTTGCTTCCCACCATCACACCGATGATAATAGAAACTATCCAGAGTAATCCTATAAAAATATCCATTTAAATACTCCTATTACCAACTGTTCCATTCGAAAGAGTTTCTATCTTTTATAACCAATGGAGGCAGCTCCGAACCTGGTAGCTGAGATAAAATAGAATATGCCATTATTTTGGCATATTCCTCATACCCTTGGTTATGAGAAAAACCGGCAGCTTCAGAAACTACCTGTCCAATTATTTCCTGCATAACATCTCCATTTTCAAGATCTATCACAAGACAGTGAGCCGATACATTCGCTGTCTTTGAAGTCTCTAAACCAGTGAGAAAATTATAGTTGATATTCTTCGACTCCGAATAGTCCAGAAGAGAGCAAAGCAGTGCATACCTCGTTCCCAGGGCTGAAGCTATCTCTCTAACTTTACCTCTGCTTAAAATAGATGTCTGTTTATAACCGGTAATCAGATCTTCGTAATCCTTTACTTTAGAACATCTATTTAGGGAGTCCATTGTCTGTTCCCAAGTAAGTATTCTGCTATCATTAATTGCAGCTTTAAGGTTCTGATTTAGATAATCCCCAAGTGGCCGGCGATAGCCTTCTTGGCCCTGACCAGCAGTTATGGGAAGTAGGGCTAAACCACCAGATCGTAGCGTCTCTTTTGAAAATGAAGGATTAATATACTGTGTTTTCGTAAAGTCTCTGATAGGTGCTGTACATGAAGCCAAGAAGATAGAACAAGCAAGTAATAAAATGCTTCTTTTCATATAAACCCTCGTAGTACTTTTATTTATGCAAAATTTATAAAGGCGATCAAATATATCTATTCGAATTGAGATTATCTTCTCTTGAAATGTCCCTGGCCGATTACTCTAATCATTTTAATTACGTCTGTCTTTTTAATAATAATATCCGGATAATTTGGGTTGAAGCTTCTAAGGGTTATATTGTCTTCTGGACCATCAATATATTGTTTTATCATTTGCCTGCCGCCGGTCAAGCTAATTACTACAATATCACCTGGGAGTGGTGTCTCACTTAAATCCGCAAGTACATATTCTCCATTTGGAATAGAATCATCTGTCGAACAGGTCATTGAATCACCGACTACTTTTAGCGGAAAACATGTCTCAGTATTCCCAAAGGGAAAATAAACTTCCTCACCAGTATAGTTCTCCTCCCGGTAAATTTGAAGGGGATCACCAGCGTCTATGGAATTAACAACTTTATACCAATGTCCATATTTGGGAGTAATAATGTTTTGTTCACCACTTAAAAGGGGACTATTCTTAACCCCTTCTGCCATTTGAGTAAGTCTTGCTGCTAACTTCCCGGTATATTGAGGCCCCTCACCTGTCAATAACCACTGGATATTTATATCCATTAACATTAGTTGGTCGACTAAGTTCAAAGGGTCCAATTCACCAGTTAAATATTTGTTTACATGTTGAGGGAGAATGTTTAGCTTTTCGGCTAACTCCTTTTTCTTCAACCCCATAGACTCAAAAAGCTCTCTTAAGCGATGAGCTCTTTCGGTTTTACCTTCCATACGCAACATAAAATGTTATAAAAATAACAATAAATGTTTAAAAAGACTTGACACAACTAACAATTATTGTTATCTTTGATTTAAGAAACTAATATTTATAAGCAACTAATAAAAATAAGAGTTAGAAATTATGGATAATCAAACAAACAGTCAAGGGAATACATCTCTTGATCATAACCTCGTTTTTTTGGCCATGCGTCAGCGCGGCATCATCCAGAAAAAAGTTGCAAAAGCTCTTAACTGCACGCAGGGCGCAATCTCTCAGGCATTGAACGGGGAGAACCCGGGGCTCCTCGAAAGGATCGACAGATTCATTAAGCGTTATGACCGTCAGAAAACTAAGAACAGTGAACGAAAAGATAGAGGCGCAGCAGCCTAAATTTTCCTGTTCTGCCAAGTGATTCACACTGGCATTGTAAAAATAGCTCCCCAGGAGCCAAGAATCTTAGGAATATTCAGACCATAATTCAGAAATAATCTTGGAAAATTAGAGATGACTTTAAGAAGAGACACGAGACCGGCACAGGAAATTATTAAGACAGCCCTGCAGAAATCGGGCTACAAAGAGATCTGGCTTGCTGACAGAATAGGGATGAACCCTAAAACATTAAACAGCAGACTTAATTCCGCCAAGACATTTCCTCACCAGCTTTACCTGGACATTATGGATGTCTTCAGGAAATACGACATTATTTCAGAAGAATCCGAACAGTGCGACATGATAATCGACAGGGTTAATGAGTGGAACGGCATTATCGGCAGCTCTCTTTCCCTTATGAGCAGGACCATTTCAGATACAATTACAGACAAGATTTTAGACATGGAAGACCAGAAAAAGCTCCTCAAGGCAGTTGATGAAGTGGAAGCAAAAGTAGTAAAAAAACTTGATGAAATAAGAAGACTTATTGAAGGTTAATATGGGCGGATATAAAAGAAATCAGGACCCTGAGAAAAAGCTTCTTCTTACCAAACAGGAAGCTGCTTACTACGTCGGGGTGGATGTAAGCGTTATAAACGATATGATCGATATGGGCCAGCTTAAGGTAAACTATCTTCTCGGGAAGACAAAACCCATGATTAACAGGCTGATTCTTGAGGAGACGCTATATAACCTCGCAAGGTTCGATCCTGACCCGAAAAAGGTCGAGGCTTTCAACAGGGTACTTTATCCACATTCTTAAATAATAGTAGAAGGGGTCTCACATGAAAAATTGGTTACGCATCTTAAGCATTCCGGCAATATTTGCTACTGCCGCATTAACAGTAATTACCCTTGAAATCTATTTGAATTTCTATCTCCCAGATTATTCCACCTTTGCCGGATTAGTTATTGGCATCCTGCTCGGGGCCTCCTCAGCCTGGCACCTTGTCCGCAGGCATATGAAAAACAGTTTCAGGGCAATTAAGGCCATGCACGAGAAAGAAATTGAAAAGCTTACAAAAGACAGGCGCCTGGCTAATGTAAATGCGGCCACATATATGACAGAAAACTATCAGCTAAAGTGTCAGATAAAAGAGCTGAAGCTCTTCAGGGACGAGATAGCAAAAGCAGTTAAAGACCTTGCAAAAAATATGAATAAATGTCTTGAGGAGGCTCCTTCGGCAGTCATTAACATAGATGGTAACCTCGAGCTCCATTCACATTCAGGAATTGGGATGGACAATTCTATGGAGAAGCTGGCCATCTAAAAGTAAAGCCGGAATGGCAGTTCCGGCTCTAATACAAGTTTTATCGTTAAGAAAGCCCTTCCTGTAAGGGTGTAATGGGGGCTTTCTATTTAATATAAGCTGAAAATATTCTTTGTCAACATATAAATAAAAAACCGGACGGATAATGAAGCATCCGCCCGGTTAAAGTATCACAAATCACAGGGGTAATATAATGAAAAAAATTCAACTTGTCAGCCTGGAATTTAAGAATTTCAAGGGGCTTAAAGACGAGGTGATCCCATTAAATGAGGATATCACCTTTATTTATGGCCAAAACGGAACGGGCAAGACCACAATTGTAGACGGGTTCCGCTGGCTTCTCTTCGATAAAGACAGTACAGACAGGAAGGACTTTGAGATCAAGACGCTCGATAAATGGAGCAGGGTTATTCATGGTCTTGAGCACACAGTTATTGGTAAAATCAAGGTAAACGGCCGCATGAAGGTTTTCCAGAAGACGCTCAGGGAGAAGTGGGAGAAGAAAAGGGGGGAATCCGAAAGCCGCCTTACCGGTAACGAGACTCTGTACTATGTAAATGAGATTCCGGTTAAAATGGCTGAGTATAAGTCTGAGGTAAACGATCTTCTGGAAGAACAGATATTTAAGCTTATTACAGACCCGCTTTATTTTTCCACAGGCATCCAGTGGCAGGCAAGGCGCAACGTCCTCATGGCCATTATAGGAGATATTGATACAGATAGGATCATAGGCTATGAAACTGAACTTGCTCCTTTGAGATCCCTTCTTGTAAATATAGATGCCGAAGACAGCCTCAAAGTTGAAACCCTGAAGAAAAGCCTGCAGGCAAGAAAGAAAAGGCTTAATGACGACATTAAGGCAATTCCTTTCCGCATCGACGAGGCTAACAAATCTATCCGTGAACTGGACTTTGCGGGAATAAAAAACGAAGTGGAGCAGAAGAAGGCAAGGCTTCAGGACGTCGAAAAGCAGCTCTTGTCACATTCTGAAATTGACGGCTCCACTTCCGGTAAAATGGCAAAGCTACAGAAAGTGCGCAATGAAATTTCAACTATCCGGAACAGGGAAGAAGGGCGAATATTTGACCGCCAGAGGGAATTAAAACGCGCCATATCCAATTATCAGAGCCAGGCAAAAGAGGAAGTCTTCAGCATCCAGTCGTTAAAAAGGGCAGCTTCAAGGCTCACAGATGAAAAAGAAAGACTTGAAAAAAATATTCTGAACTTTCGCCAGGCATGGCAGACAGAGCACGAAAGGCAGTTCTTAATAAATGAAAGCTTTGAATGCCCCACCTGCCACAGGCCGCTTAATCCAGAAGTAGTTGAGGAAAGGAAAGCGCAGCTTTTAGAAGATTTTAACACAGGTAAGGCCAGAAAGCTTGCACTGATACAGGAAGAGGGCAAAGAAGCCGCCCGGGTAAAAGCAGAATCGGAGTCAAAGATAGCTTCTTATGAAGAAGAAATAAAAGGACATGAGCTGAAGCTGAAAGAAGCAGAGGAGAAGGAGAAATTAGCAGCTGAGGAGCTTAAAGGCATTACAATAGAGAGTATTGTTTATATGCCCGACTACTGGATGCTCATTGAAGAAGAAAAGACGCTTTCCGAAGAGCTTGTTGAACCTGCCGACATAAAAGAAAAACTTAACCGCCTGGCATCTGAAAAGAAAACTCTGCAGCAGGAAATTGACCGTCTGAAGGATGAATTAAGCCAGGAGGCAATAAACAGGCGCCAGAAAGAAAGAATCAATGAGCTGATGGAACAGGAACGCACCCTCGCTCAGCAGATTGCGGAAATCGAGGGACAGGAATTCTTATGCGAGAAGTTCATCCGGACTAAAGTTGAGCTCCTGGAATCATCCATAAATGAGAAGTTCCAGTTCGTGCGCTTTAAGCTTTTCGATACACAGATCAACGGCGGCCTTACGGAGACCTGCGAGGCTTTAATTAACGGAGTGCCTTTCAGGGACGCCAACAGCGCTTCAAGGATAAACGCGGGACTGGACATAATAAATGCCCTACAGGCTCATTACAAGGTTCAGGCGCCCATATTTATCGACAACCGCGAAAGTATTACTGAGCTTATAGATACACCTTCACAGGTAATTAATTTAATAGTTTCTTCACAAGACAAACAATTAAGGGTGGCATAACATGGCAAAGCAGAATTTAGATCCTGCCAACGGGCAGGACGCAAAACCGTCAACGGCCGTAACGGTTCAGGAAAAGAATATAGCCGATAACATACTTAACAGGGTAAATGAACTTGAGAAAAAGGGCGGTCTTGTTATGCCCGCGAATTACAGCGCGGCCAACGCCCTCAAGTCGGCATGGCTTATTCTTCAGAACACGCAGGATAAGGAAAAAAGACCGGTCCTACAATCCTGTACAAAAGAATCAATTGCAAATGCCCTTCTGGATATGGTGGTTCAGGGCCTCTCACCTATAAAAAAGCAGTGCTACTTTGTGGCCTATGGGAATGCTCTCACTCTATCGAGATCATATCAGGGAACGATCGTCGCCACAAAAAGGCTAAAAGGGGTCAAAGAAGTATTTGCCAACTGCATCTATGAAGGAGACCAGTTTGAGTATATAATAAACCTTAATACCGGGTTTAAGGAGATAACAAAGCACGAGCAGAAGTTCGAGAACATAGACCCTGTAAATATTAAGGGCGCCTATGCAATAATAACCCGCGAAGGTCTCCCGCCTTACGTAGAGATCATGAATATTAAGCAGATTAGAGATGCCTGGGGCATGGGTAAATCCTACGGCAACGCTAACGGTTCCAAGGCTCACGACAAGTTTTCCGATGAAATGGCAAAGAAAACCGTCATCAACAGGGCTTGTAAATCATTCCTGAATACTTCGGACGACAGCGACCTGCTTATAGGAGCTATAAACAATACCAAAGACATCGAAGAGATGCCAAACACACCTTATGAGGATCTTCCTATTGAGGAGGAATTAAAGGAGAAAGCCAACAAGGAGATGCTGGACATTCCGCAAAAGACCATTGAGGCCAAGGCTTCCACAACTAGCGCCCCAGCGCACAAGGAAGCTGCCCAGCAGACAGCTGCAGAGCCAACCTTAGATGGGCCGGGATTCTAAAATGATCGATGTAAAAGTATTAGGGAGTAGCAGTTCCGGCAACTGCTACATCCTCACAGCAGAAAAAGAAGTGCTCTTATTGGAGTGCGGCATCCATGCAAAGAAGATTATGCATGGACTTAATTTCAATGTAAGCAATGTTGCAGGGTGCCTTATTACTCATGAGCACAAGGACCATTCACTTAGTGCACGCGACCTGACGCGCTCAGGCATCGATATTTATGCAAGCCAGGGTACACTTCAGGCAATAGGTCTTGATGGCCACAGGAGCCACGTAATAAAGGCAAAAGAACATTTTGAACTGGGTGGATTTACAATCCTTCCTTTTGAAACTCAGCACGACGCCGCAGAACCTTTAGGATTTCTTGTTTACCATCCGGCATTCGGGAAGCTCCTTTTCGCAACGGATACTTATTACATCCAGTACAAATTTCAGGAGCTGAAGTATATCATGGTCGAGTGCAATTACAGCACCGAGATAGCAGACGGGAATGTGGCGGCCGGAATATTAAATCCCGCATTAAGAAGGAGACTTCAGAGGAGCCATTTCAGCCTTGAGAATGTGAAACGTTTCCTTCAGGCCAACGATCTCAGCCAGGTGGAAAAAATAATGCTTATGCACTTAAGCAGCGGCAACAGTGACGCTGTAAGATTTAAGAATGAAATTGAAAAATTAACCGGCATACCGACCGTGGTATGCTGACAATAAGGAGTTTTATATGGACAAGCCGCAAGTTATGATAATTAAGACTCGGGAAGTTAGAGAGGTTACATGGATAAGCTTTAACGATGAGGAGTCAATTGTCTATGTCAAGAATGAGGATGGTAACTATAGTCATTATCTACATAGTGAAATTGTTTTAATAAAAAATGGCAATCTGGAACCATTAATCAATACTAAGGAAAAGGAATCTTTACTAAAAGAGGCAGGGTTGATCTGATGAAACGGCCAATTACAGATATTATATGGGAAAGAACACCCCGGGCATGGCAGATGAAATCCCGCGAAAGGTGTCTGGGTAAATTTGAGTCGGGCTCGCGCGACTATTTGAACGTTGCAACTCCCGGAGCAGGGAAGTCCGATTACGGTTTGTGGGTTGCACACGACTTTCTTCAGGCGGGCTGGGCCGAGCAGATAATCATTGTTGTACCTACTGAGCACCTGAAAAAACAGATGGCAAAGGATGCCGTAAAGTTCGGGCTTGACCTTGATCCATATTTCAAAAACTCTCAAGGATATGTGGCCTCGGATTACCACGGCTATGTAACCACCTATCAGGCTGTAGGACAGGACTTCACGCCGCACATGAATAATGTTTCCAACAAAAAAACAATCGTGATCTTTGACGAGATCCACCACGCAGGCGAAAATCTGGCATGGGGAGATTCAGTTAAGAAAGCTTTTGACGGAGCCATCTTCCGCCTCGCAATGTCCGGAACACCTTTTAGAAGTGACGACTGCATGATCCCCTTTGTCACTTATGAAAATAAAATCAGCCGGTCGGACTTCGAATACACCATGGCCGAGTCAATTATAGACAATGTATGCCGCCCGGTATATTTCAAGGCTT
The DNA here is from genome assembly GCA_036261625.1 of Ignavibacteriales bacterium. GTDB lineage: Bacteria > Bacteroidota > Ignavibacteria > Ignavibacteriales > SURF-24 > JAAXKN01. Next base: position 81,674 of record DATAKL010000019.1, read on the forward strand.
TCGACGGGGAATTTGAATGGCTGATTGAGGAGGATAAATTCAAGCATACCTTCAAAGACATCATAGAGAAAGATCTTGCATCCAAAAGACTCAGGACCGCGCTTCTTGCTGACGGCAACTGGCTTAAGGCTGTAATCCAGGACGCCGACGAGAAGCTGTGTGAAATCAGGTCAAAGGACCACAGGTACGCAGGAGGCTTAATAGTTACTATGGACCAGAAGCACGCCAAGCAGATTGCGGGTATAGTTCATCAGCTGACAGGCGAAAGGCCTGAGGTAGTTATATCCGAGGATGCCGGCAGCTCAGGGAAAATTGAAGACTTTGCAAACGGCCGTGATAAGTGGATCATCTGTGTAAAAATGATTTCTGAAGGTGTAAATATCCCGCGCCTTAGAGTCGGCATCTATGCAACGATAGTAAAGAAGGAGCTTTTCTTCCGCCAGTTTACCGGCCGCTTTGTACGCCATCAGATGGAGTTAATGGAGCAGGATGCATTCATCTACATCCCGGGCGACCGCGACATAGTTAAAATTGCACGCGAGATTGAGCAGGAACGCGAACATGCGCTCGAGGAAGTTGATAAGAAGGAGAAAGAACAGGGAGAGAATTACAACTTATTCGGCGAATATGAGCCTGCCAGAAAAGGCTCCTTTGTTCCTATCGGGTCAGAAGCCACAACAGCTATACTTGTAAAATCAAACGTAAGGATTCCTAATCAGGCGGAACTAAAGAATAAGCCATCCATCGAACGCGAGTCAGTATTCCAGGTGAAAGAAAAACTAAAGGCCCAGATTAACAGGATGGCCAAGGTCCTGGCCATCAGGGACGCCAATGCCACTCACTTCAGCCAGAGGCCCGATTTCCAGAAGTACCACAAGATGTGGATTGAAAAGGGCGGGAAGAACCTTGAAAAGGAAACAGTGGAAGAGATGGAACAAAGGCTTAAGTGGCTTAAGACAATGCAGGGTAATAACATAGCATATGGGAGGATTTAATCATGGTAGAAGCTATTAAAACCCCAATGACCGAAGAGGAAAAGCGCGCAGCACTGACTCTTTCGCACTGTACGTTCTACCCGGCCAGCTGGAATAAAAGATTTGCTCACGATATGGCTTTCTTTGCCAAGGAGGATCGCCCCATTACTGAAAATCAGCGTTTCTGGCTCTGGAAACTGGTTTACAGGTACCGCAGACAGATTAAGGATTTAGATATCCTCTCTATTGCACAAGAGAAGGTTGACGGCCAAACGAGCCTTTTCTTTAAGGAACGAGACACAACCAGGCAGAAGGTTCACAAAGTCAGCAGGATTAGACACAAAATAACAGATTTTATTGAGCAGGAGCTCTTTAATGGAGCTCCTGAGGATCATTTTTAACCTAATTGATAAACAATATGAAAAAAGACGCTTATTTCTTCACACACGATTCCAACGCCAGGAGAGATCCAAAGATCATAGCTTTAAGGGGAGCCTACGGATCAGAGGGTTACGCATGGTTCTGGATGATAGTGGAAATACTTAGAGAGCAGAACGGGTACAAATATAACATCGGCAGCAAGTTCGGCATTTCCTCTTTGGCCTCAGAACTTCAGTGCGACGTTAACCGCCTCAGAGAATTCATCAATGACTGCATAAACGAGTTCAACCTTTTTGAGTCAGATGGACAGTACTTTTGGAGCAACAGCCTCGCCGAACGGATGGACACATGGGAAAACATAAAGGAAAAACGTTCCAAGGCGGGGAAAAAGGGAGCTAACAAGCGCTGGGAAGACAATGGCAATGCTACAAATTCCGATGGCAATGCCATGGAAAACGATAGCAAAGCCATTCCTGAAAGTGAGAAAATGCCTTTGCCATTAAAAACGATAGCAAACGCATCAAATTCTAGAGCTTTGCCATCAAATTCGATAGCAAGAGATAATAGAAAAGAGATAATAGAGATTATAGAAAAGAAAGTAGAAGTAGTAAATGCATGCGAGCCTGAAGAAGAAAAGCACCAACAGCCCCGCCCCGATTTGCCTCAGGCAGATAAAATTCTGAAAATCAACTGGAACCGTCTTCCAAGAAATAACGCTGAACGCGAAGGGTTCCAGAACCTTATCGAACAGTACGGCTACGAGGAAGTTGATAAAGCCTTAAAGAAAGCCACCCATGACAGCAAGGAAGGCAATAACCTTGAGTTCCTTGGTTATGTCGACAAGATCATGAAAACCGGTGGCGTTAACGACTTCAGGGCTTATTCCAAAAAGGAATTGCAGGAAACAGGAAAAAAGTTTGAGCTTTATGTCGCCGTTTCCATCCCTGAACGCAGCACATTTGAGCCTTTCTACGTGAGCAAAGAAGACCAGAAGCGCTTTAACCTGCTCCTATGGACATCTCGCAGTAAGAATGAACCAAAAGCCGAAACATGTCCCATATGCAAAGGTGAGAAAGGATTCCTGAAGGAAGTCGTAAAAGACGGCAGAACCTATGAAGCCTGGGTTGACTGTGAATGCCAGAGGAGAAAAGCCGTATGAGCCGATTTTCAGGTTGGAGCGAAAAGAACCTGGCTGGCCTGAATATAATCCAGGACGGATTAAGCTTAGCTAACCGGCATTTTGACGAGATAATTGCTAAGCCAGCCAACAAGTTCGGAGCTGTAAAGACCGAGACCGGCGGGATTAAATACGACAGCAAAATGGAAGCTAATTATGCAATGCAACTCGAGTGGAGACTAAGAACAGGGGAGATTTCAGCGTATAAAGGACAGGTGGAAATTCCTCTGGAAGTAGCGGGCGTTCATATCTGCAATTACATAATCGATTTTGTAGTTACATATCCGGACGGCACGTCTGAATATGTGGAAGTAAAGGGCCATCCGACACCGGCATGGCGTATCAAGTGGAAATTATTCAGGGCATTATATCCTGAATTAAAAATTAAACTCGTAAGAAAGAATGACAATAAAAGACAATAATTTTTAGGAGTAACCAAATGATCTACATCGATGAAGTTCAGAACCGCGGCCGCCTTGGCCAGAGCAGCAAGATGATCTCAGACAACGGCCCGGACGAGCTCAAAAACTTTGTTAAGGGACTCGGAATGAACCCGGCATGGATAAGGGTCGATTCTCTCGTTCCTCACATTAACGTATTCCCCAATAACAGGGTCAGGGCCATCGAGGCCGGAGCCAAGCCCATCACCAGGCAGGAATATCTTCAGCTGCTCGCAAGGATCTCGCGTCCGGAAGAACTGGCAAAGGCAGTATAAAAACAATTACACTGAAATTAAATGAAGGTGCGAAATGAAAGAGGAAATTTTAGAGATATTCGATAACAGTTTTTACTTATCGGTATCAGAAGGAATAGGCGGAAAAGACAAAGCCGCAGAAGAAATCGTGAAGCTATATAATAGCCGTAACTGCGGTAATTGCAGGTATTTGGTTAACGACCATTGGGGAATAAAATGTACTTGCCATGAGCTTTATATGCAGAACGAAGAAATTATTAAGTGCAATGACTGGGAGGGCAAATGAACTTCCTGCGCAGACCCAAAGTAACCTACATAAAAAAGCGATGCACCCGTCCAAGGTGCAGCAGCGACACGATGGTAAAGGAAGGGCAGGCAATCTACTGCAAGCTGTGCGGCTGGCACTATTCCCGGCATGGATCGGGGAAGAGGAAGAAAGCAGCATGAACCTGAAGGAAAAGGAAATACAGGACATTATTCTCAAGACATATCATGAGCGTGGGCATTACCCGATCACATTAAACTTTGTGGGAATGGGTCTTGGAGAGTGCGACGTGATTTCAATTTCCTCTGCCAATTTCAGCTATGAGTTTGAGATAAAAGTAAGCCGCTCCGACTTCAAGGCAGACTTCAAAAACAAATGGGGAAAGCATGACAGAATGAGCGGAAATCCCGGGATCAGGACTTATGATAAATCCACTCCTAAGGGAAAGATCAAGGACTATTACAAAATGTATGAATCCTGTAACTACTTCTTTTACGTCTGTCCTGATGGTCTGATCAGCGCTGAAGAGGTACCGGAATACGCAGGGCTGATCTATGTCGTAGAGGGTAGGCGGGAAATGGAGCTGAAGGAGATTAAAAAGGCTCCGTTACTGCATAAGGAGAAAGCAGACGCGGCACTGATTAAGCAGATCGGCCGCAACCTTACTAACAAACTTTTCTTCGGTTGCAGCTACACGGAATATAAATTCAAAAGCAAGTATGCTGAGAAGCTCGAGGGGGAGGTGGTTCAATGAGAAGATAAAACAGGAAGGTGCTAATGACTGTGTGCCGGTTGTAGGATTCCGGCACATTTTATAAACTAAAACGGGAAATAATATGAACGATAAACTAGCAAAGAAAATCAGAAAGCAGATCAACCGCAAAGTCAGAACCGACATGGAGGATCTGGCCAGAACGCTCAGCGATGCCAGACTATACTGGCGCATTGTCTACGCCTTCAGGATCGTTTTCAGATGGCATCCGGAAGTAAAATTTCAGTCGAGGAAGCCGAGATGAAAGTAATAACTCTTTATCAGCCGTGGGCACAATGGATAATATGGGGATGGAAAACCATAGAGACCAGGACGCACAGTAAATTCAACTGCCTTAAAGGCCAAAGGATTGCTATCCATGCGGCGAAGGCTTACGACAGTCAGGCTTTCAATGCCGCTGAAAGATACATGACTCCGGAGCAAAGAAGAATCCACATGAATTGCGAGGAAGAAGGGTTCTACGATATGGGCGCTATCCTCGGGACTGCCTTAGTCTGGGAATCAGGGCGCTTAAGCTCCATGCACGCGCGTGGGGCCTTGATCGAATGCGGAAGCATGGTACGACATGGCCTATTCCTGAAGGAAGTTAAGGAGCTCAGGTACCCCATTCACGTTTCAGGGCATCAGGGCATCTGGGACTTTGTTTTCAAGGGGGATGAAGAGTTCTTCTGCTCTACAAAGAATATCCTTACAAACGTGGAGTTCATTGAGTTAAAAAAGTAGTAAAATGAAAGAGGCCGTCCTGCCAGACAGCCTCTTTTGTTGGGTAATAGACTGCGAATCACCTACCCAAATAATGCCGTTAAATTAATTCCTGCACATCCTAAAGTCAAGCTTTGGAATGCAGGAAAGCGGTCTTTTCTTAAAATCCTAAAGATTTTCAGGATTTATTTAATCCACATAAGTTTTATTATTCAACAAGAAAATAAGCATTAAAATGAACAGCGAATTTGTACTCGATCTTATGAAAGTCCTTGTCGCGCACAAGTATATCCCTGCAACTGTCCTGATGCATGAGGAAATCCGCGTTGAATACCGGAAGCTGAGAGCTGAAGGAATCAAGGGGAAGGATGCAAGGGAAATTCTTGCAGATAACCATAATACATCTGAAAAGAACATTCAAAGTATTCTTTACGCCAAGCGTAAGAGTTTTAATGCTTATGAAATGGAGGACGTAGATGCCACCACTTAAAAAGAAAGCAAGAACCAAGATTACCGCCCAGGAGAAGAAGTTCTGCAACTTATACCTGAAGCTGGGCAATTACGGGAAAGCGTACACAGCTGCCGGCTACAGGTCTTCTTCCAAGAACGCAAGCCGGAACGGCCTCAGGCTATTTAATACTGCCCGGGTGCAGGAATACTGGCAGGAAATACTGGAACAGGCTGATGAAGAGCTCCTTGTAAGCAGGAAAGATATAATCCTTGCCCTGAGGGATATCGCATTCTCTGACATGAACGACTTTTTAAGGTGGAAAGGAAGAGTTGTGGAGAAAGAAGGAGCCTCCGGAGATATATATCTGCAGGGGCCAGAAATTGACCTGTTCAACTCAACCGACCTGAACGGCAAGGTAGTGCAGTCAGTTACGTTTTCACCCAAAGACGGGTTTGATTTTAAGCTTGAGCCGAGGCTTCCGGCTCTTAAGTTGCTGGCTCAAATAAAGAAGATGTTGATAAATGAGGTTAAGCATTCAGGCGAAGTGACGGAAAAGGTAATATTCAAAGACGATCTGGATGAATGAGAAGGTTGTCAGCCTCAAGAAGGTTATCGGACGCGGATATAAGGACTTCTGGAAAACAAAAGTCCGCTACAGGGTAGTTAAAGGGAGCCGCGGAAGCAAGAAATCTACCACCACGGCGCTCTGGGTTATCTACAACATGATGAAATACGACAAGGCCAACACCCTTGTCGTACGAAAGGTCTTTAAGGACCATAAGGACAGCACGTACGCGCAGCTGAAGTGGGCAATAAACCGCTTCGGCGTGGCCCATTTGTGGAACTGCAAGCTGAGTCCACTTGAAATTATTTATATACCGACGGGGCAGAAGATACTCTTCCGCGGTATGGATGACCCGATGTCCATTACCTCCATTACAGTCGAGCATGGTTATTTGTGCTGGGTGTGGTTTGAGGAGTTCTACCAGATAAAAAGCGAAGAGGACTTCAACAAGGTGGATCTTTCCATCCGCGGTGAGGTTCCAGCACCTCTCTTTAAGCAGATAACCGGCACCTTCAACCCGTGGAACGAAAGGCACTGGCTAAAGAAAAGGTTCTTTGACACAAAGCAGCAGAATGTTTTCGCCCTTACCACCAACTACACTATAAATGAGTTCCTGGGCGATGATGACAGGCAGCTTTTCGAAGAGATGAAGGAGAAAAACCCGAGGCGCTTCAGGGTTGAAGGTCAGGGTGAATGGGGGATATCTGAAGGGCTCATTTATGACGACTGGGAGGAAAGGGAGTTTGACCAGCACGAGCTTGTAAAAGCAAGGCCCTGGATTCAGTCAGCTTTCGGCCTTGATTTCGGTTATACGGCAGATCCTTCGGGCCTCATCTGCCTTCTGGTGGATATGAAGGAAAAGGAGATCTATGTTTTTGACGAGCATTATCAGAATGGAATGCTTAACGACGAGCTGGCGGACATGATTAAATACAAAGGGTACGCCAAGGAAGAGATTGTTGCAGACAGTGCCGAGCCTAAATCAATCGATGAAATTAAAAAGTACGGGGTACCCCGGATCAGGGCAGCCAGGAAGGGTAAGGATTCGATCAAAAATGGCATCCAGTTCATTAAGCAGTTTAAGATAATCGTTCATCCGAGGTGTGTCAATGCGATTCTTGAGCTGAATAACTATGCATGGGATACAAAGGACGGTAAAATTCTGAATGTTCCTATTGATGAGTACAACCACCTCATGGACCCTATGCGCTACGCTCTTGAGAAGTTCATAAAACCAAATACGGTATCGGCAGCACCAAGTTTATATTAATTATAGGGGTCAAAAATGACAAGTCAGCAGATAGTTCAGTTGCTTAATTCGTACCAGAACAAACTGAATTCCAAGATCATTAAGGATATCATTCAGGATAATCTGGAAACAAAGAAAAGGGTCAGTGCCCTTTATAACACCTACAAAGGCGATGCTTTAATTAAGAGCAGAACCTTTGAGGACACCACCAAGGTTAATAATAAGCTGCCTCAGGATTACCCGGGCGATATCGTCGACCAGGTCGTGGGCTATCTCTGGGGCGTTCCAATAGCCTACAGCATAAATGAGGAGAATTACTCCGAAGGGGAGCTCGTAAAGGCAAAAGAGGCCCTTAAATCTTTCCTTACACGTAACGACATTGAGGAGCTGGACAGCACGACCGGCGAATTTATGTCCGCCTGCAGCTTTGGGGCTCGTTTGTGCTACATCGACAAGGATGGGAAAGAAAGGGTAATGAATATAAAGCCCTGGGAGTGCGCTTTTATTATGGATCCCACGCTCGATGAGGTACAGTTCGGATTTATTTACTATGACATTGACCTTATCGAGAATGGGAAATCGGTTAAAAGGACCAAGGTCGAATGGTACGACAATCAGAACGTTTCCTTCTTCATTACTGACGATAAGGGCGATTTTACTCCTGACCCCACACAACCTGAACCTAAGGCGCACCTGTTCGATTATGTCCCTCTCGTAATTTACCCCAATAACAACATTATGAAGAGTGACTTTGAGAAGGTGCAGGAAGATATAGACGCCATGGACAGGCTCTTGTCTGACATACAGAATGAGGCTGAAGAGTTCCGACTGGCTTATATGGTCTTTGAGAATGCTACTGTAGACAAGGAAACCGTACAGGCAGCGAGGAGAAGCGGAGCTTTCAGCTTGCCTGAAAATGGCAAAGCAAGCTTCCTTACCAAAGATATCAACGCAGAATTCCTTGAAAATCATAAAAAGACGCTGAACGAGAACATATACAAGTTCAGCAAGTCCGTCGATATGAACGATGAGAACTTCAGCGGTGCGGCTCAGACAGGTGAGTCAAGGAAATGGAAACTCGTGGGCCTTGAGACAAAGGCTAAGACCAAGGAAAGGAAGTTCACCAAGGCCACCAGAACCATGTTTAAGATTATCTGCTCAGCCTGGGCAAAAAAGCAGATAAAGCTCAACTATGAGGATATAGAGATGCAGTACACTCGTAACCTTCCGGTTGATCTTGACTACTCAGCAACGGTTACAGGAAAGCTTAAGGGCATGGTCAGTGAAAAGACAAGGCTCAGCCTCCTTCCATTTGTCCCAGACCCCGAGGCAGAACTGCAGCAGATGCAGGATGAGGAAGCATCGAATCCTAACATAAACTGGGAAACTGTTCCTCCTAAACCTAAAAATTCAGGAGATGGAGCCAATGGCTGATAAGCTGCTCTATGAGCTTCCTTTTTGCTTCCAAAGCGAAGATGAGAAGCTTTATGAAATGGTAGGAATAGACACCACCAACACGCAATTTGAAAGTGAAGTGGCCATGGGAGTACTGGACTTAAACGAAATCGTGCAGTTTAACGCCGGGGAGGACTCCTCAGAGACGTGTATAAGGCTGTCTTATATTTCATTTAATATCAAAGTCCCATATCAGGATTTCAAGGAATTATATTCAAAGGCAACCGGCAGGGAGATATTGTCTTATGGTAAATAAAGCCTTAAATGAATTTATTGCCAAAACACTCTCCAAGTCTGATACTAACATGGAGAAGCTGCTTGCTCAGTTTTGCAATACTCTTCTTTCCGACCTGAACGAGGCAAGAAAGGAGATTCAGCTTAAAATCGCCTGGATTTACGAGAAATACGGCGATGACGTGGATATGCAGACCATGCAGCAGAAAAGCAGGCTCATAAATCTTGACAGGCAGATTGCAGGTGAAATTGAAGCACTAACAAAAGACAATCTCAAAGCAATTACGACCTGCATTGAAGGCTTCTACTCTGAAAGCTTTATGTACACCGGCTACGCATTGGAGATGGGAATTAAGGCCGATCTGGGCTTCGGTATTCTCAACCCAAAAACCATCCAGGCGGCCGTCTTAAACCCCATGGATAAGATTAAATGGCCTGATGCCCTTAAGGCAAACGCTGAGAACTATGCCAACAGGATCAGCCAGGAGGTAAGGCGCGGACTGATCACCGGTCAGGGTTATGCAAAGACGGCCGGAAAAGTAACCGAGCTTACGACAAAGCACGCAAATAAAACCTTCCGGATAGTCAGGACCGAAAGCCACAGGGTTCATAACCTCGGCCGAATTATGGGTTACGAGGAGGGGGAATCTGCAGCTGAAGATCTTGGCTTTACCACCAAACGCATATGGGTGGCCACTCTCGACAACAAGACGCGCGACAGCCACGCTGAGATGGACGGGCAGGAGGCAAACGAAAACGATATGTTTGTCCTCCCGAGCGGCGTTGAAACCATGGGCCCCGGTCTCTCCGGAATTGCAGAAGAGGATATCAACTGCCGCTGCACAACAAGGCTTGAAATAGTCGGAATGGAGCCATCGGCCAGAAAGGATAACATTTCAAAAAAAATCGTGCCCTATAAGCCCTTCGAAGAATGGAAAAAGGGGAAGGAACAATAAATATAAAAAATCGTTAGGATGACAAAATGTATTATATTAAATTGCATTACCTTTAATAATCACCAATCCAAATGAAGACTTGCAAGCGATGTAATAATTCTTATCCAGCGACTAAGGAACATTTCCATTCCTGTAAAGCTCAAAAAGACGGACTGCACCCCTACTGTAAGAAATGCAGGGCTGAAATTGGCAAGCCCTGGAGGAAAAAGTATTATGATGGGAACAAGGATGAGGCCAAAGAAGCAAACAAGATTTATTATGAAGAAAACAAGGCCCATATAAACGAAAAGGCAAAGTTGAACTATTATAATAATATCGATAAAGCTAAGCTCCGGATGAAGGCTTGGAGAACTGAGAATAAGGACAAGGTAATGGCCAATGCCAAGAAATGGCGGGTGGAAAATAAGGATAAGATTAGGGAGATATGGAAAAGGGCCACCCGTAAAAGGCTTAATATTCTTAAGAATATAAACTCAGAGTTGACTCAGGAGCAATGGGAAGAAACCTTAAGCTATTTTAGCGGCAAATGTGCATACTGCGGGAATAACTCTCAAATTGAAAAGGACCATTTAATACCGATTACAAAAGGCGGCCAGCACGTTAAGTCCAATGTTGTTCCTGCCTGCAAGTCCTGCAATTCAAGCAAGCATAATTTAGAGTTTGATGCATGGTATTTCACCCAGCCAGTATTTTCCAACACCAGATTCCATAAGATAATCCTCTTCTTATTCAAGTAATTTATCCTCAAATATTTATTCCATAAAATCCTGAAATCCTAAAGATTTTCAGGATTCTTTTTATTGACTCATTCTTTAGCTTACCCAATGTAAATTCACTCATTCATTTAATCATAAAAGGAACTCTCAGGGCTTTTTGAACTGTGAGGTCAGGAGTAAAAAGATGGATCTTAAGGCAATCTTAACGAAGCTGAAAAGCGGTACGGCATTAACTGCAGAGGAAATGGCTTTCCTTGAGGGACTTAAAACGGTTGACATAGACAGTGTTAAGGACTTTCTGGAAAAAGACGATGCTGGCAAGAAACACTTGCAGAGTCTTACCGATGCTGCAGTAACAAAGGGGATAAACACTTTTAAGGAAAAGACAATGCCAAGCCTTCTTGAGGAAGAAATCAAGAGGAAATTCCCCGCCGAGACCGAAGAACAGAAACAGCTCCGACAGCTGAAGGAGAGCCAGGACAGGTTAGCCGCTGATTACAAAAGGGAAAAGCTCTTAAATAAGGCTCTTTCCGTGGCTACCGAGAAGAAGCTCCCCTTAAAGCTTATTGAAAGATTTCTGGGGGACGATGAGGAAACGACATTAAAGAATCTTGAGCTGCTGGAAACAGAATACAACAGCGCAATTACTACTGAAGTCGAATCCAAGTTCAAGGAAAATGGCAGAGGAACCCCAGGTGGAGGAGGCAATCCCCCACAGGATCCAAGCAAGATGTCAGATGATGAGTACATCAAATCAAGAGTTCAGGAACAATCAAAAAAATAAGGTAAAAGGAACCATGAAAAATTATTTTTCAAAACACCCGGTCTTTGCGGCGCTCTTTGGTTTTGCGCTGCTTTTTATTACAGCTTCTCTTATCCATTCTGAAACAACAAAGAATGGTTTTATCCTGGCCAATACATTCCTTACCACGCAGTTAATCGCTCGTGAGGCACTTATCCGCCTGAGGAACTTCCTCGTAATGAGGGGCCTTGTTTATAGCGATTACTCAAACACATTCCAGAAACAGGGCGACACCATCAGGGTTAAGAAACCGCCTGTTTATGTGGCCGATGAGTTCGGAGGCACAATTAACCTTCAGTCAATCGGTGAGGATTCTGTAAACGTTACTTTGAGCCACCTGGCAGACGTTTCTGTCTCCTGGGGAAGCAAAGAAAGAGCCCTCAACATTGATGATTTCAATCAGCAGGTGCTCGATCCGGCCATGGAAGCCATTGCACAGAAAATTGATGCTGATCTTTATAAGGAATTCTACAAGGATGTGCCTTTCTTTGTCGGCACCAGCGGAACAACTCCTTCAAAGCTCGATGACTTCGCCGCCGCAGCTTTAATGCTTACAAACAATAAAGTGCCTCTTTCAAACAGAGTCGGCGTCTGGGATCCTACGGCACATTCCAAGTTCTCTATCCTTGATGCCATTGTTAATGCCGAGAAATCCGGCTCAACACAGGCTTTGAGGGAAGGTTCAATAGGCAGAATTCAGGGCATGGACAACTATATGACACAGAACGTCCAGACCCATACTGCCGGCACCTTCACGGCCGTTGCAGCTCCAAAGGTTAAGACAAAAGCCGTTAAAGGCTCAAATACCCTAATTCTCAAAGGTGGTGCCGGAACAGAGACACTTCTGGCCGGTGATGTTTTCTACATTACTACAGGCGGCGTAAAATACTATTACGCTGTGGCCGAGGATGCCGATGCAGCTGCAGGCGATATCTCTGTAAAAACCGTCTCCAAGGTCCAGGCAGAGCACGCCGTCGATGACGTCGTAACATTCCCTGACAAGACAGCTGGCGGCCACAAGGCCAACCTTGCATTCGTAAGGAATGCATGCGCATTTGTCTCACGTCCTCTTGAGGCCCCCATGGGCGCCGCACAGGCATACACCGTTAACTTTGAGGGCATTTCTCTCCGTGTTGTTGCCGGTTACGACATCAACAAAAAAGAGGAGATCCTTTCAATCGATACCCTTTACGGTATCAAAGCGGTCTATCCGGAACTGGCTACAAGAGTTCTCGGATAATATTTTCTAACCTTTTAGGGGGGAGGCCTTCTCCCCCTGATTTTATAAGGACGCAAATAAATGCTGTGCGAAAAATGCAATAAAGAGTTTTCTGATTCTGTTTACCCTCTTCACATCGGAAGATGCAAAGGCGCTGAAGGCTCATGGAGTATCGGCACACCGGTAGATGTCACCCTTAATACAGTTCCTGACTATTCTAAAATGAAAGTCGCTGAACTTAAGGAACTGGCCAAGGCGGCCGGGCATGAAAATGCCGACACTCTGACCAAGACAGAGCTTATAGAGCTGCTTACTCCGAAGGAGAATTAAGTAAATGCCTATCATCTCCAAAGATGAAGTTAAAACGTTTCTGGATATCCCGGAAGCCGATACCTCTAAGGATGCAAAGATAGAGCTTCTTATTCCCGAAGTGGAGAAATGGCTTAAAGGCTATCTGAACGACCCCATGAAGGATGAAGACGGAAACGACAGCTATCCTGACGGGATAAAATTCCCTTTCAGCCAGCTCCTAAACTATGATATTTTCTACAGAAATAAGGGAATAGGGGTTAACAGTGAGCATCTTGCCGATTACGCTGTCACATATGACTTCAGAACCACCAACGGATATCCGGCGAAGATTCTTGAACTGGTTAACCCTTTCCTTATCCCTGATAGGAAGGTGACATTTATATGATTACCGACTTCTTCGACACGGAAATTCAGGTATTGAGAAAGACCCAGACTGAGTCAGGAGGCGTTGTAAAGAATTCCTTTACTCCTCAGGCTACAGCTCAGGGGAAAAATACCGTTATCGGCTCGAGGGAAGCCGAGGAAAACTCGAGGAGGGGCTTTGTTACTACCCACAGGACTTATATGGCAGTGGTAGACGTAAAGAACGGGGATAAATTTCTTATAAACGGAGAGGAATTTGAAGTAAAGGACGTCCGGAACCCCATGGGCTTAAACAAATTCCTGCAGGTTGATTCAGAGCTCAAGTCGTAATTCTTTTTTCAGCAACTCAATAAATATGAAAAGAATGGAAAGAAACATAATTGAAGCTACAGGCAATACGGTCATAGGCTTGATCGGATTTACCTTTACTCTTGGCAGTGCAAATGCGATGGTAGGAATCCTCGTTGGACTGCTTACAGCCTCATATTTATCTGTTAAAATCTATTTTCTCATTAAAAATAAGGGAAAATAAAGCCGTATGAAGTTCTTAATTACACATAAGAATTTGGTAACAAACGTTACTGGCGCAATTTCAGGGTTTTGCCTTTTAGTCCTGGGCTATCTTAGCACTTATACCGTTGAAGTCCCAGCATCCGTAAAAGTGGCACTTGTTTTCACTGCTGCAGGTGCTGTGACTTTAGCTCAGTTCCTTATCGGTAAAAAGCCGGAGGACCTGAATAAATGAGAACCAATAAGGCAGGAATCAGCATAATTAAAACCTTCGAGTCCCTGCACGACGGGGATCTAAAGATGATCGGGCTTCAGCCCAAAATGTGCCCCGCCGGAATATGGACCGAAGGTTATGGCCATGCCATGACCTATAATGGAAAGTTCTTAAAAGGTATTGAGAATAAGGACCTGGCTTACAAGCTCCATACTGTTAATAATGAACAAGACGCAGAAAGGCTTCTGCAGGAGGACCTCAGGAGAGTTGAAAGTGAAGTAAGCCGCCAGGTTAGAGTAGCTTTAAATGAAAACATGTTCTCGGCACTCGTTTCCTTTACCTTCAATCTTGGAGAGCATAACCTTGCAACCTCAACCCTGCTAAAATACCTGAATGCAGGAAAGCTCAATGAAGCTGCAGACGAGTTCGTAAGGTGGAATAAATGCAACGGTGAGGAACTTGACGGCCTGACCAAGAGAAGACTTTCAGAAAAAGCACTATTTGTAAGCAGGATGGCATAATGAAAAAAATATTGATTGTCACAGGAATAATTTCTACAACTCTCCTTTTATGCGGTTGCTCATCAAACAGGACCGTAATAAAGGACAAGGACATTGTGGTTAAAGTCCCTGAGGTAAAAGCAGAGCTTGAAGGGGAAATAAAAGCTCCGGCGCCTGAGATAAAGTATTCCATCGAGGACTTCTTCAGCACTCTTCCTGAATCCACCTACATCGAGGGAACGAGTACCCTTGTGGACAGTACTGGCCACGTAAGCAAAGCCAGTGTAAGGATGTATCCCAACAGGAAAAAGGATCCGGAGACAGGGAAACCAAAGCCGACCTTTGAACTTAACGTTAAGCAAAGCGATATCCATGTATCTCACACGGATACAACCCATTTTGTAGAGCAAAAAGAATCAAGTCCCTTGTGGCCTTATCTGGCACTGGCTGTCAGTGCAGCTGTTCTTTTTTTGATGTTCAGGAAAAGATAGCCTTATGCGCTATGAGAACTATAAGGCTAAGATAATTCTCTCCCAGAAGGAGAGGATTATTAAAAAGCTTACAGTTATCGGCCAGCTGGTGCAGGGAGCTGCGGCAAGTCTGGTTACTACGCTTACAGGCAATCTTAAAAACAGCATTACTTATCAGGTAGATGGCACCCGTTTAAGCGTGCGCATCGGCACCAATGTAGAGTATGCCCTTATTATTGAGCTTGGCGGTGTTATAAGGCCCAGAAACGCCAGGGCGCTGGCCGTACCTGTTTCACCTGAGGCCAAGAGGACAATTATTCCTGAAGGTCAGTCCATCAGGGACGTCTTCCCGGATCTGGTAATGGTCGAGGCGAAAGGGAAGCCTCCCATTCTGATAAGAAATAAAACAAAGTGGAAAGGGCAGAAAAGGGAAAAACAGACCGTGGAAGTTATGTATGTACTATTGACCAGTGTTACTATTCGTCCTCAGCCATACTTAAAACCGGCTCTGGTGATGAACAGAAGCAAGATAATGAGGATCCTTCAGAAATGAACATAGAGCTTAAGAATGAACTTATCAGAATCGGGAAAACTACCGAGGGGCTTTCGGGGCAGTTTTATTTCGGGCATCCAAAGAATGAGGATAAATACCCTTATGGGCTGCTTTCTTCAGTAACCGGCGTTGATGATGAAGACCAGGAAGATGACTATTTAGAGGAATATGTACAGGTAACTTTATATGGGGAGGACTATGAACTCCTCGAGGCTTCTTCTGAAGACCTGCATGGGAAACTGCAGCACAAGGAAGACGACTTTAATATGACCGGTTACAATGTCGACCAGATTTACAGGGAGTTCAAAAAGGTTACTGAGAATGATTTTATCTGGCAAATAGTAATGCAATACGTAATTCAATTAACAAAAATTTAGGAGTTAACTACAATGGCAGGGAAAAGAATTGCATACAAAGTAAGCGCTCTTTACTTCGGTGACAAGCCTGTGGGCGGGTGGACAGCAGCTGAAAAGGTTCGCGCTTCGGGAATGACTTTCGAAGAGAATTATAATGAACTGGATACTACCGATAACGGGCAGACCGACGACTCGGTAGAAATAACGATGGGTATTGCCTCGAGACAATCTAAAATTGACGGTACCCTTAGGGATGCCGGGGGCCTTCCGATTATGGGCAAAAGCTCTTCATTTGTTCTTGATGGAAAAGCCATTGCCGCTACAGGCTTAAGCTTCGAAGAGACCTACGATGAGGAAGAGGTTTCAGACGAAGATACAGTTGGCGACGGAACCGAAACAGACGTTACTTATGCAAAAAGAACCTCTAAGATTTCAGCATGGTTTAAGGACACAGTTGCCCGTCCGGTAGCTGCAGTGGCCAAAGCCGCTACTTTGACCATAAAGACAGGCTTTACCATCGCCGGGCAGTTTATTGTAGGCGCAACAAGCATCGCGGGGCAATCAAAGGGCTTCTTTAAGATAGACCTCACCGGAAACTGGAACAATTGTGTTAAAACTATCCCCGGATTCCCTGTTACTGGATGCGTAAAAGACTGCAAGATTCTCTACAAGGACGGGGCACAGGATAAGGCGGTCGAAGGAAAAGCTATTATCACTCAAGTTTCCCTCAGTGCGGATCGCAAAAGTGAATGGAAGTTCTCCTTTACCCTGAAATGGAACGGAACACCTGTGGAGACTGAATATGCCGAAGTCTAAGCTTTATGAGGACCGTGAGCATAAAGAGATAACCATCCTTGGCGAAAGAGTGGTTATCTCTGAACGGAACAGCATCGAGTCTTACGGCCTGTACGGATGGGAACAGCGCCATAAAGGCGACGCCATAACTAACCTCGTAATTCCTGCTGGGGTAATTTCAAGGTCTCTGGAACCATACTATAAAAGCCTTAAATGGTACCAGGTTATAAAGAAGCGCAAAGTTAAAAAGATGCTGGACATCAACTGGCTTAATAACAACCTTCCTGTCTCTGTAATTCTCGGAATATTCTATGAGATTCAGGAGCTTGAGAACGAAGGCTTAAAAAAAAAGACTATGGGGAAGGTGGATCTTCAGGAAGTTCAAAAGTCAGCTGGGGCGTAGCCGCCCCTCTGATAATGAAAACCTTTTATATGACAGAAAAAGAGGTCGGCGAACTGCCGATTTCAAAATTCCGGAATTTGCTCTCTCAGTGCTTTAACATTACGGCACTTTCATTAGGGGGTGAATTTGATTTCCAGACGGAAAAAGACAAACAGATTGAACTTGACTTTGAACTTGACGAACTCATCCGTGAGGGAATTTTAGAATGACAGAAAGCGCTTTATTAGAGAAAATATATGTCGAGGTTGAGGCAAGGCTGGGCAACCTTGAAAGACAGCTCGACCAGGCATCCGAAAAAGGAAGGAAAGCCGCCAAGGGCATTGAGGATGTTTTTACCAAGGGTCAGCTGAAATTCAACGATTCCCTGGCTAAGAAAAGTATTGCCGAGATAGAACAGTCTGCCATCAGGCTTAGGGCTCACCTTGAAAAGCGCATTGAAATGGGCGCTCCTCTTTATCAGCTGGAGGCCCTCAAAAACTCTCTCGATAAGGCGGAAAACGCTGTCTCAACTTTCAAGAGGAAAACCGACGAGGTTCCGCCATCTTTAGAGAGGGTGGGTAAATCTGCAAACGGTGTCTTTGGCAGTCTAAAATCCCTTTTTGCTGGTCTCGGTGGAATATTCGCGGGATATCAGATATTCGACTTCCTAAAAGGTTCTGTCGAAGAGTCCAAACAGGCCGCACAGAGCCTTGCAAAGGTTGAACAGGCCATCCGCACCACCGGAGGGGCTGCGGGATTTTCATCTGAACAGCTTCAGAATATGGCGGGGGACCTGGAAGAATTAGCAGGAATTGACGGCGACCAGATAATGAACGATGTAACAGCTCAGCTGCTTACATTTACTAACGTTGCCGGTACCTCATTCGTAAGGGCACAAAGGGCCGCGCTTGATCTTTCCGCGGTTATAGGAACCGACTTAAAGGGCCAGACCATACAGCTCGGGAAAGCCTTGGAAGATCCTGTAACAGGCATGACAGCATTAAGAAGGGCGGGCGTTACCTTTACGGAAGCTCAGCAGGCACAGATTAAGAGCCTTATTGCTGCCAATGACCTATTTGGGGCACAGAACATAATTCTTAAAGAAATCGAGACCAAGTACGGCGGCCAGGCTGCGGCAATGAACAAGGCATCCGGGGGCATTATGTCTTTGTCCACTGCCTGGGGAAATTTGAAAGAAGCTGTAGGAAATTTATTTACTCCATTACTTACTACATGGCTGCCAAAGGTGACAGAGGGGATAAAAGGCTGGGTATATTGGATAAATAAACTCAGGGGAATTAATGAAGAGATTGCAGGAAAAAGTGATCGACAGTCCTCATTAAGGGAAGGTCTTAAGGGGACTACCCCAGAATTTAGAGCTAGCGAACTTGAAAGGACAAGGGCGGAAATCAAAGCTACTGAAGATAAATATAAAGCTATGCGGTCCAAACTTGAACAACAGATCGGGGAAACCTATGATACACCGGAATTAAGAATTCTAAGAGTGCAAGCCGCAACACTAAGAGAATATGTCGAAGTATTAAAGCATTACGGGGAAGTAAAAGATGCAGTTGTTAGTGGAAATGCAACAATAACCTCTGACCCCAAGCCGGAATCAGAGGTTGAAAAGATCGTAAAGAAAGAGGATGATCTTAAAAAAGTTCTTGATGAAGTAAATAAAGCCCTTACAAACGGCAATTTATCCCAGTTTGCAAGAAATGAGCTAATTGCAAAGCAGATAGAGCTCACAAAGGAGCTTGCAAAATACAACAGGATTATAAACCCTGACCTTGGAAGTATAAAGCCTCAAGGCCTTGAAAACCTGAAGATAAATGGAAAGATATCCGGAGTCCCTAAGGAACTGCAGAAACTCCCTGAATTACAGAAGCCGGGTGTTTCCTCAGAAGTCACTTTTTTAGAGCGGGAACAGTTGGATCTAACGGAATCTCTTACAGAAGGGTTTAATAATGCCGGCAATGCATTAGCTCAAGCTATGGGGCAGGGAGTGGTTGCCTTTAAGCAGGCAAACAGCCTTCTGCAGCAGTTTATAAACGGGCTTGTTTCTGCCATGGTTCAGGCTTTCGCCCTCAAGGCAGTAATGATGGCCTTTAACTGGCTTACAGGAGGAATAGGAGGTGCCGCGGCCGCCATTCCTTCTGCCTCAGGATCTCTGGCCGCACCTACGGGCGGAATAAGTGCCGGACCGCTTACCATGAGCGATTTTGGCCCCATGCTCAAGAATATCGACAATTCCATCCAGTCCTTAAATATTAATATGATGAAGGCTAAAAGTGTAAAGCCGACCATTAATGTCAATATTGACGGTAAAAGGCTTGTACTGGAAAGCATCGATCCGGAAATGAAGAACCTTCAAAAACAGAATTATTTAAAATCATGACTTTTAGCGTAACTCTTGACGGACATAATATAGACGACCATTTAATCCAGGCGGCGAAGATCCCGTTTGTTGAATATACAAGGGCCGGTGAACCGATTATCAGTTCTGTAAAGATCGTTATATCGTCGGGATGCCCATATAATATCAGCATTAACTCTGTCGTGGCTTTCTACCAGAACGGGAATCTCTTCTATTACGGTTTAGTGAAGGGAAAAGAGTATGACAATGAGACAGCTGCTTATAATGTAACCCTCGAATCGATGCTTACGTTATTAAGGGAAAAGATCATAGACCAGACGACCATGGGAGATATCTCCGCTTATTTATACGGACCGAATTTCAGGCCGACTCTGCTTATGAAGTGCTATTTTGAAAAGTGCGGTCTTACTCTGGACACAAGCCTTATTGATAACCTGATGTTAGCACAGATGTCCTATATATTTTATACGACGAGAGGGTTGACGATGATGGGAACGGCCAATATCAGCCTTAATAACCTCTGGCAGAGACCGGCCACACTGTTTGCCATAAATCAGTCGTACGCCGCTTCAGCTGACTTTATAGATGCTGACAACGATGCCAAGTCGAGCAAAATTACTTTCTGGGACCACTTCTGTAGAATGTGTTCGAATTTCGGTGTGGTGCCTATTATGGTCGGTGTAAAATCTTACAAAATGGTGCAGTCCGGATCATTTGCAGTAGCAGATGATGATTCCTACACAAAGAAAATAGCCACCGATTATGCAATGTATTCCATGGATAGTGTAGCTGTCAGGGCATTGTGGACAGGCCTTCAGAGCAACTGGCTGGATGCTTACTATAACGGAGCAAAAACTAATATTACCGATCAGGTGCTTGTAAATGACGCCGGAAGCGGAAAAACTACATTGCCCTGGTATAATAATGACATCTGGTTTGCCGCCAACGGGGCTATAGTAAATTCACTCGGCGACAATCTTACAACTTATTTTATGATACCGGATATCAGATATTCTTCACTTGTGCAGAAGTATTTTGAAGAAGCAGTAAAAAACTTTCTGGTGACTAAAATTGAAGGTCCTGCAAGATTCGACCAGGTGGCAGTAAGAAGCAATCTGATAGATATCTACAATGAGACTTCAGAGATTGTACAGGAGACTTCACTATGATAAGCTTTCAAGGGGTAAATATTCCTCATGCTGTCGTTGACCTCAATTGGGGCTTAAGTGACGATATTGAGCATAAATCAATTATAACCGGGAAACGAAAGTTTATAACGAAGGGTGATCACGCTGATGTAACGGTAACGGTTTATTTATGGAAATGTACAGCCGGAGAGCAGGCAACAGTTAAGGGGATGAAAAGGCAGGAGGGGACGCTTGTCACCGTTGTTGGCAGCGGGAATTTCAGGTGTGTGCAGATACAATTAGGACTCCTGAAAAATAAATCAACAAAGCAGATTGCAATCATGACTTTTAAGAGCATCGACTATGTCAACTAAGTTTATTTGTGACGGTGTCGAGGTATTGCTTCCTCATTCTGTGACGTTTCCGGATTTTGATTATGAAGAAACCGAGCAGAAAAGCATTATTTCAGGGAAAAGAATCTTTTTCAGTAAGAGCGATTACTCGAATTTCCTTGTTACTGAGTTTTTGAACAAATATGGGGACAGGCTGGCCAGGCTGAATTACCTAAAAACCTTTGAAAAGAAGATAGTTAAGTTCTTCCCCAATGAAGAAGACATTACTGATAGCTGGAATGAAAGCATAGACTTTTATCTGGAATCAATAGAACCTTTTTTTCTCGATTCAGTAAAGAAATATGGTGCCTGTAATCTTATCTTCAGGGCAGTTGATGAAAGAAGCCTGAAGACATTTAGCGGATATGGTTTTAATTACGGTTTAAATTACGGAGAAGGCTTATAATGGGTGATCTACCATCAACAGTTACGACCTATTACAACCTGGGCAAATGGAATGCCGGCAATAACCCATCTTCCAGTGGATTAAATGGGAATTGGGATAAAATAGATCAGACTTTACACGATATAGCAACTGGCCTTTCAGAAACAAGCGGAAGTATTGGCAACTGGTCAGGCTCTCCCGTCGGCTTAGACGCCGCCATGGGCCGCCGCAGTCTCGGCCTCGACAACATCGCCAACATCGGCACCGGCGCAGTAAGTACCGCCGAGTTCAACTACCTGCAGGGGCTGACAGGCAACATCCAGACGCAGCTGAACACGCTGAACGCAGACCGCCACACGCACCCGAACATAGCAGAGCTGAACTCGGTTGACCAGAACCTCTCGAAGCTGAACAGCGTG
>DATAKL010000020.1:0-9432 GCA_036261625.1 Ignavibacteriales bacterium
AGAGATTAAATGTATCTACAATAAGACCGCCTTAAGTCTCTTAAAACAGGCCTTTGTGCCCAAGGAAGCAATAGATGAACTTTTGAGGGCTGTAGAAAAGAATAAAGTCTACCTCCGGAGTGAACTCGAGAGAATAATTGATGGGCTCTTAAGGCTAAAGAACAGGCTTCAGGTAACGCCAAAGGTGATAGATGCAATGGCAATAGCATATTACCGCATTCAGAAAGACAGTCCCGTAGTAAAGCACCTTATGAGTGATGAGGCAGGCGAGTACGGCAATATTGTACCCGAGCAGTCTTCATGCTGGGTGCATGACGCAAGAAACTACAAGAAGCTGAGTCCGTTCTTAAAGCTGAACAGAGATATTTATGAGAGATTTATGGACCGGTACTGGAAGTTCTACAAAAAGCTCCTGAAGTACAGGAAAAAGCCCACCCGGGAATTCAGCTTAAAATTAGAACAGGAGTTTGACCGTATATTTTCTACGAGGACAGTCTTTGAGGAACTGAATTACAGAATAGAGAAAACAATGGCTCACAAGAAAAAGCTTCTTCTTGTACTTAAATATCCTTACCTGCCTCTGCACAATAACATTGCTGAAATCGCCCTGAGAAGAATAGTAAGGAAAAGAGACATCAGCCTTCATACCATGTCGAGGGCCGGAACCATCCTGAGGGATTCTGTTTTGTCAGTTGTTGAGACAGCACAGAAACTGAATGTGAGTGCTTATGAATATTTAGCCGATAGGATTAAAAGGACCTACAAAATGCCTTCACTTGCAAGCCTGATCGCAAATAGATGATTTTTACCCCAAGTTTTTGAACGGATACGAATGTTATTATATTCGGATCCCGATGGAACTCCATCGGGATTGTCTCTCCGCACAAAAAGAGAAAACCCGAAATCTTTTTGATTTTAGGCTTGGGAGGCCGACACTATAATCGTACAATGGATTGAGACATTTAATTTCTTCCTCATTTAAGCAGCAGCAACTTCCTGCTTTCAGTAAAATCGCCTGCATGAAGGGTATATATGTATATACCCGATGAAAGTGAGGATCCATCGAATGTTACTTTGTACTGTCCAGTTGCCTGCTCTTTATCTACTAAAATTGTTACCTCACGGCCTAACAAATCATAAACAGCCAGCTTAACACTTGAATTCTTTGCAAGTGAATAGCTGATTGTGGTCTTTGGATTAAATGGATTTGGGAAATTATTGGACAAACTGAAATCAAAGCTGGTTTTATCCGCTTTAACCCCATCAGTGCTGCCTTCAGGGTCAAATTTATAAATACCACCCCCAAGAGTCCCCGCAAAAACTATACTTGGTTCTGAAGAAGTAAAGCCTAAGCTTGTTATAATACCGGGTCTAATTCCCTGGCCAAGGTTCAACCATGAAAGCCCTTTGTCCAGAGAAAAGAGGACACCCTGATTAGTACCTGCATATATTATGTTATTATTACTCGTAATAATACTGACATAGGCCGGCTGATCCGGAAACAATATTTCAGTCCAATTTCCTCCACGGTTTGTACTTCTTAACAATCTGCTTTTTGAACTATCCATGATGCTGCAGAGAATAATATCGGGCTGATCAGGAACGACCAGAACTGAAATGGGCTGCATAAAGTGATCATGCCAACTGGCACCCATATCTGTGGAACTTAAAAGCGCCTGCCTCAAACTCCAGTCCTCGCCTGCCTGCAGGCAAAGGAATATTGTGCTGTCATGATTTCCGACAGAGATTTCAGAGACATCGTGATAAAATCCCGGCCTGTCAGCTGGAAAGTTTATTAATGTCCAGCTTTGCCCTTTATCTGTACTCTTATATAATCCTGTATTTGCTCCTGCAAAAATAGTAGATGAGTCGAAAGAGCTGAATGCTGTTGAGAAAACATAACCGTTAAAGGCCTTTAACTGCCAGGAGTCTCCGCCGTCGGTACTGATACTGATTTGCTTGGATCCGATATTGAATCCCCCTGCTATCAGCTTTGGATTCAACTCACTTACTTTAAGCATGGATGCTCCCCTGCCCCAGAACGACTTTTGCCACTCCCCCTGGCCGGCCTGCAGAGTATAGAGATTTGCCTTTGCAATTCCCGGATCTTCAGTAAGTGCAAATACCTTGTAACCAGACTGCTCTGAAATATCCAGGGAGCGGATAGTGGTACCATTAAGGCCTTTGCTAGCTGGGCGGACATTTTCACAATTCAGGTTTGATGCATAAACTCCATCCCGAGTGCCTGAGAGCATAATGCTGTCTGAAACAATGGTCAGTGAACCAGCAGGCAGATCTGTATACTTCCAGCTTTCTCCATAATCAGTGCTCAAAAATGTTGTCCGGTTATTATTTACAGATCTGTAAACACGGTTAGTATGAGCGGGGTCTAATATTATTTCTTCCGTCCATGGATGATTTCGGTCTATATCTCCTGCATTCTTTTCACTCCAGGTCACGCCGCCGTCAACTGACTTATACACCCCCTCACTTCCTGAGACGTATAACCTTGTACTGTCTGATGGGTCGGTAAGAAGTTTAATAAGTGAACCATTTATAGGTACAGTGCTTAAGTACTTAAATGATTTGCCATAATTTGTGCTTTTGTAAATTTTTGATGCTCCGGCACCGGCAATAGCATAAACATCGTTATTTCTGGCCGGATTAATTTCAAGCTTCCGCACAGCTTCAGGCATAGGAGTGAATATCCAATTCTGACCTGAATTTTCAGTTTTCCATACTCCCGGCTCTCCACTTGGCTGTGGGATATAAATGATTCCCGAAATCACCGGGTCAGCCGTTATGGAAGATACTCCTGTAAATGGTGTATTAATTTTCTGCCATGCGATGCCCCCGTCATTTGACAAATACAAATAATCAGATGCAGCATATATTTTATCAGGGACATTAGGATCAACCTCAAAAGTCTGCAACGAGGCAAACCATTTTATCATCTTCCAGCTGTTTCCTCCATTTTCACTTCTGAAAAGGCTTTTCCGGTTAACGGCAGAATATACAATTTCAGGATTTGAAGAGGCGGCTTTTATTTTTATTACTTCGCCTCCTTCAGGCCCAATACTGATCCACTTATCAGCCTGTGAATACAGCATATTATTTACCAGCAGAATATTTAGAAATATAATACAGATAAACCTTATCATAAAGTTTTACCTCATATTGACATAGTTAAATGCTGCTCTTTTCGAAAAGGTATTCTAACTTACTTCAGAGAAACTTCAATGTCCCCATTCGAAAGTTAATCAGAATTTTCAGAGATTCAAAATTATGCGATAATTTGTTATTTTATACGGAAGGAGTGCTGAATATTGACATACAGCTTAAATGTAATCTCGTTATGTGATAATTGATAAAAAGGGCAATACAATGAATTTTAATATTAATGATGCTGTATTTAATAAATTCCCTCGTCTTGAAACAAAGAATTTATTCTTAGAATGTTTCACAATTCAGGATGCAGAAGAGATATTTAATATTCGATCAGATGATAGAGTGACAAAATATTTAGATAGAGATAATCACAAAACAGTTGAGGAATCCCAAATAATGATAAATGAGATACTCAAGGCGTATTGAAATTCGAGTATTGGGGAAAAGGTTATATGACAGAGACATTACTGAAAGTGCTGGAATTTGGCTTCAGCGAATTCAAGCTGCATAGTATTATGGGCAATGTAAATCCACAAAATCAACGTTCAAGAAAAATATTAGAAAAATTCGGGTTTAAAAAAGAAGCACATTTTAGAGAAGATTATTTATATATCGGGAAATACTTAGATAGTGAAATATATTGTTTATTAGAAACAGACTTTTTTAAGAATACAAGAACATAATAAGCATTTCTAACCGACCGTGAGATGTCCCTATTCAAAGTCCGAGCAGAATGAAATCCAGAGCAGGTCATAGCCCATTCCCCTTCTTTCAAATATTTAAAGTCTAATTTCAGCAGGCATATTGGAAATGTTTACATTGCTGTTAACCTCACAGCCATTTATTTGTTAAAGTCTATCCGGCAAAGATAAGGAAAGAAAACTGAAGGTTTATGCGGTGTTTTATTAAATTCACATGAAAGAGTTTTGAACAGGGACAATAGATTGTAAGTGCACGTTTATCTATACATAAAGATAATAGTACATTTATTCCACTTAACCGGCAGGCTCCAGATCTATAACCTGCAGGCTGTCTGTTTTATCGTTTGTATAAAGTTCATAATCTGCTTTAGATGTGGAAATGATCCGGTAATTCCTGCCCGCAGTTCTGTTCATGTTCTCCAGATATGAGAGAAAATCGGCCTTATACTTCCTGCTCCAGTAATGCATCGGAATTATGCGTGCCGGCTCTATAAGATTAACGAATACTTCTGCCTGAGGAATAAATTCATTAACACCCTGAATTGTCATAAAAAGGAGGTCATACTTTTTAGTGTAAACTTTTTTAATCATCTGCTTTATGCTCTCGGAACTGTCTGCCATAATAAGTGCCTGTGCATCTGCAATATGCAGAACATTCAGTCCTTTGTATGTGAAAAGATATCCGGTATTATCCAATGTATTCAAAGACTTTTCTGAAGTGGGAATTGGTGTTATTGTAAGTCCTTTTATACTAATGCTCTCAGGAGCGGTAATGACCCGGCTTGACTTCCCGAATGCAGCATCAGGCCTTTTGTGGTCAGGATGTGAATGTGAAAAGATGACTACATCAGGCTCCAGCCCCTTAAGGTCGTAAACCGGGCTGTCGAGCCCGTAGGAATTTGACGCTCCGTAATCGGTCAGAACTGATATCCCGTTGTCAAATTGAAGAAGAAACGAAGCATGTCCAAGATAATGAACTCCTATTACCGGAAGAACAGTGGTATTGCTTGAATCCTTAAGACTGCAAGGCTCAGCCTTTGTACAAAAAGCAGTAAAAAAAAGTGAGAAAATAAATGCTGACAAGATCTTCATTTGCTCCTCCTTCCTTTTGTAATGCCGGAATAGCGCTTCCTCTTTACTATATGTAATTTATGTTTTCTTTTATTATTCTCAAATTATTTTACAGCCCTTCCAGGATTTTACAGGCTTCCAATAGTAAGTCTAATCTTCACCGCTTCTCCACCTGTCCCTGTTCAAAGTCCTTTCTTGAGGCACTTTTTTTTCATAATAATTATTTTAAGCGGTTTGCCTGAAGTAATTGAAAAAGCAATTAGAATTTTCTAAATACTCAGGCTATATTCGCGCGGATATGGTTTTGAACAGGGATAACTTTTCTTAATCTTCCCTTAAATAATTTCATAATTGTTAGAAATTTCACTATTTTGGCAGAGACATGGTTTGACCAGGTACTTGTATTGTTTCCCCGAAGATTATCCTCAACAATAAATATATAGCCATGCTTAAAACGAAAACTTTTGTCTTATGCTTTTTTCTGAGTGCATCTGCACTCAGTACTTATTCCCAGGAATGCGGCGATTGCTCCCGCCCCAGAATCGCACTCTATGATTTCGAAATGAAAGTAGAAAGGCCGCAGACTGATTCTCTCATTCTTGAATGGATGGAGCTGTTCTGGACCGGCGTTACGGCCAGGCACAACGTTATGGAAAACGAACCGAACTCAGGATGTCTCACCTGGTTAAGCGGCGCCATGATGAATGCCTCAATGCTGCAGGGAGGAACACTTAAATTCGGTCAAACATATACAAATCTTCCTCCTGCCGGCGCACTCAACTGCGACTATATCCTCTCCGGTTATGTCTCTAACTCCGGCAGCAGATATGAAGCTGTCCTTACACTCGAGACCGGTACTTCCAGGGAGCTGGTTAAATCTACTTCAGTTCAGTTTGATAATACTTACGGAGAACCCTGGAAGGCAGGAGAGAAACTCGCAGCACAGTTCGGGTCCATACTGGATGTAATAAGGCAATTCGAAATATACAAAAGAGACACTGATAACTCGGTTGCTATAAGGAGCCTGATGCGAAGAGGCCAGCCCGATGAGGTAAAAGTAACTCCTTCAAGCCGGAAGGTCAATGCCGGCGACACAGTTGATGTCGAGATAAGTCTCATCGATTGCGATGGTGTGCCGCTCAAGGGCAGGATACTCCATCTGAAGGAATTTACAGAAGACGGGGAAGAATATTCCGGACCTCAGAATGGCAAGTTTACTGAAGATGAGATCACTACCGATGAACAAGGAACGGCAAAGACGCGGTTTGTACCGTTCCGGCCCGGACTTGCAGTACTTTATGTAAATTTCCTGCATAAAAAGCCGACCGGAGCAAAGGACCTTTTTATCGGGACGGCCTATCTCAATGTGCCGCCGGAAACGTGTGAAATGGATGCAGTCTGGAATTTCAGCACCGATTCAAGGGGAGACACTTCGTGGACAAATACTTCCGATAATGGTACCCTTTCTTTCAATTCAAACACTTCTGAAAATACCACGGCTTCATTCAGGTTAAAGCTTCTCCTTGGAAGGGACTACAGTATCCAGCAGCTGAAGATTTTTAAAAACGTGCTTTCTGCCGCGACATCCGGCACATACAGCCTAAAAAGGGATTTCTTCAAGGATTTCAGTATGTCTGCAGGCGGAACTACCGGAAAGACGATCGATATAAATAATGAAAATGTAACAGGCCGGATCAGCAGGTCTGACATCGAGGCCAATATCATATATCCATACCAGTCAGACGGCATCCCGGAGGTTTATCTGTCTTCGGCTATCGCCAGAAGAGGCACCAACAATACCAGGAATTTTTCTTCTGAGACCGGGTGGTCCAGTGATTCTTATGATATCAATGACTCGTCGGATGTCTTCTCTATGGATTTTAACACGACAAATATGGAAGACAAGACGGTAAAGCGCACGGGTGATGCGTACACGTATGAATTCAATATCGAGAAAGAATATGCGCAGGATACAAAATTTGATTACCACGGACATACTGTCTATACCAGGGAGAAAGAAGAGTGGTATATCTCTATAAATCCTTATGGCGATGCTGCGGATGTTGAAAAGGAAGAGCAGCATCACATTCCTGCGGTGTTTGCATTGCAGCAGAATTATCCCAACCCGTTCAACCCTTCCACAGTGATCGGTTATTACCTGCCGTCCGATGCGGAGGTTTCGCTTACCATATATGACATGCTTGGCAGACAGGTGAAATCACTGATAAATCGGCATCAGACTGCCGGAAAACATGCTGTTCAGTGGAATGGATCCGATGAGTCGGGGCACAGGGTTGCGGGCGGGATATATTACTACAGGCTTAAAGGTATTTCAGCTACAGCAAGACAACCGTTTGATTTAACGTATAAGATGATTTATATGAAATAGTATCAAACGACACCAAAGAAATTTATAAGTACAAATTTAAGAGTCAGTCGGTAATAAGTTATCTGCCGGCTGACTTGTTGCCCAAATTCAAAACTCCGCCTGAGCTGAAATTTATAGGCAGTTGGAGCTCAATTCCCTTCTTTCAACTATTTCTATGCTAATTTCAGCAGAAATGTTGCCCTATACTCATACAAGTAGCAACAGCCCGGTTTTGATTTTTCAGCTCTTTTATTCGACAGCCCGGGAGTTTCCCGGGCTGAACATTTTTTGAGGTACAACTTATTCAGGACCTTATCTCTCACTGCATTGAATTTACTTGAGCTCAATATTAAATGTTTATTTTGCTTTAGTTAGTTTTATCTGCCTCTTTTGCCGCCGCTTCCACCGCTGCCGCCATTACCACCGTTGCTGCCGTTGTTGCCGCTGCCGCCTCTGCCGCCACTACCACCGCTGCCGCTTCCAGATGTTACTTGTACATCAACATAAGTGAGGTTATTAATTGAATCGACAAACGGCTGGTTGTTTTCTGCAGTTTTGGAAGTCTCCGGATTTTCAAAATCGGCAATTATTGCCTCTTTCAAGTTCACCCCGCTTCCGGGGAGATAAAAAGTAATTCTATAGTTGCCTTTCGATGCCGGCACCCATCCGCCGGTTGATGCCCCAAAGATATACTTGCCTCCAACATTCAGTTCGGGAGCAAAGCTTATACTTGTCGGATTATCAACCCCGGTGCCGGTCCACTGGCAGCCATTCCATGTTAAAATTGCTCCATCAGCAAACTTTTGGACCAGGAGTGCTCCCCTGCTGGAAATTACTGAAGGATATGAACTGCTGAATGTCTTTGTGTTTGTACCCTGGAGTTCACTCGAACTGCTGGGGTATTCAAGCACTGCCATTTTGTAAGCTGTCATATCGTGATCATGCTTATTGTATATAGACAGTTCCAGCCGGTACGGTATACCAACCTTAGGGTCTACCGATTCAATTGCATCTCCCCAGTCAATAAACGATACGCCAACTGAGGTTACAGTTTCAAAATCGGCCTGCCAGACGTTTCCAGAGGTCTTTTGGGCATACCATGGTTTGTTAGTGTTTAGATAGTTTATTTCTGCAGGATCAGTTATTCCCGGGTATGTCCCGGTGTATGGGGCCGTAAAACTGGATGTGAAAAGTTTTGTCAGCGAAAAGCCATCAGCCAGCAATACCGGGTAAGAAAGATTGTTGCCTGTTGTTGTTTCACCTCCGCCAGGAGTTCCGCCTTTTGTAACATTACCCTGATTATTTGCGAAATCAGAAACGGTTGGTTCTTCATTACATTGAATGAAGAATAATGATAGCAAAACAAATGCCGTTGAAATAATGCACTTTCTCATAAAACCTCCTCGAAAGATTAAATTAACTAAAAAACAGAGAGAGGAATAGGTCCTGAATAAAGTCTGCTGAATTCTCCTTTTCTTTCTGTAAAATACAGGGACTACAGGCGTAAAACTAAGATGAATCCCTTTCCTGTATCAGAAGATTTCAAGCTGTTCTGTTCTTTTGTCATTTAGCCAAACAACTATGGTGTTAAGGGAAACTGCGGCTTGCACTACAGAAGAATTATAAGAGAAGAAATTATTTGCATCCAACCTTTAGACAGTAAATTCATAAGTGATAAGAATTTCAAGTGTAAAAAAATATGCATGATAAACCAGATGCATTCTCCAGCACTGCTGATAATCAGCCGGCAACAAAATATGTATTTTCAAAGATCTTGAATGAAATTGAAGGACTCTAGTATAGCAGGAAATTTTCTGCCTCTCAGTACTTAAAATCATCTTTGGGGACTTGCCCGGCTGAGAAGTGATGGATTTTGGAAAAGCATTTTTATTAGTTGATATTGTCCCATTGTCAAAAGTAACTCAAACTATGGTAAAACAATAATGATAAAAATATAGAATGGACAGCTGTCCGGCAGGATTCATTGTAGAGTAGGATGAGGGCGCATGAATGTTTCCATTATGTTTCCCTCAAACCCTCGTCAAACCGTACGTGAGGTTTTCCCTCATACGGCTTTCTTAAATAAATTCGACTAATAAGACTAAAGCCTCTGAACTTTATAAT
>DATAKL010000032.1:0-45960 GCA_036261625.1 Ignavibacteriales bacterium
GAGCGTTGTGGATTTTCCGCATCCACTGGGGCCTACAAGAACCAGGAATTCCTTGTCTTTTACCTCGAGGGATACCCCTTTGACCGCCTCCTGGCCCCCTTCGTAGACCTTTGTCACCTGCTTTAAGCTTACTTCTGCCATATTACTTCTCTATTATTATTTATTCAATGTAGAATGGAACTGTTTATTCACAGTTCTGGAAATAGTTGTAAATGTATTCTTAAGCAAAGGATACATTTCTTTATAAATGCTGTAATAGTCCCCGTATATTTTTACACCTTCTTTATCAGGCTCTGTGTGGTCAGCCAGGGCAAGGCAGGCGTCGCAGGCCTCTTCAACAGTGCTGAATTCTCCCGTTCCGACTGCCGCCAGGAGGGCGGCACCGTACGGGGCGCCTTCGGTTGAAGTAAGCGTTACAATTTCACTGTTAAATACGTCGGCCAGTATCTGGCGCCACAGGCTGCTTCTGGCGCCTCCGCCTGAAAGACGTATCTGGCTGGAGTTTATTCCCATGCTGCGGTTGAGTTCAAGGCAGTCGCGGAGGCTGTAAGCCACGCCTTCAAGAACACTTCTTACCATGTGCGGTTTCGAGTGTCTGAGCGTAAGACCGATAAATGTTCCCTTGGCATCGGGATCAGGATACGGTGTGCGCTCGCCTGAAAGGTACGGAAGGAAGATAAGTCCTTCTGATCCGCGTTCTGCAAGCGAAGCCTCCTGAGTCAGTATTTCATAAGCGTCCTGCCCTGTGTGGCGTGAAAGCGAGATTTCCGTGTCACCCAGAACATCCCTGAACCAGCGGAAGCTTCCTGCCGCGGCAAGCGTAACGCCCATAAGGTGCCACGTGCCGGGAACGGCATGGCAGAAAGCGTGCAGGCGTCCTTCAGGCTCAATTTCGAGTTTGTTGCTGTGCGTAAAGACCACGCCTGAAGTGCCGAGAACAACAGAAGTTATACCCTGCCTCACTGTTCCTGTTCCAACGGCGCCTGCAGCCTGGTCGCCTCCGCCTCCCACAACACGAAGGGCTTCCGGCAGACCGGTCTGTGATGCGGCCTCAGAGGTAACTTTTCCTGTAATGAATGGCGACTCGTAGACCTTCGGCATCCATTCCTTCGGCATATTGACTAAAGAAAGTATTTCACCGGACCAGTCTCTGGCATTTACGTCCAGAAGCGAAGTGCCCGAGGCATCTGAGACTTCTGTAGCAAATTCGCCCGTAAGGCGGTAGCGGATATAATCTTTGGGCAGAAGCACGTGAGCGATCTTTTTGTAGATTTCGGGCTCATATTTTTCAACCCAGAGGATTTTGGGGGCTGTAAAGCCGGGGAGAACGGGGTTGCCGGTAATTCTAAGCAGGCGTTCAAAGCCCACTATTTCAGTCATCTCGCGGCATTCCTCAATTGTCCTCTGGTCGTTCCACATGATGCATGGGCGGAGCACATGTCCGTTACTGTCAAGCAGCACCATCCCGTGCATCTGTCCTGTAAGCCCCAGTCCCTTAATCTCGTGCTTATTTATGCCGGATTGACTGATAAGACCTCGGAAGCTTCTCTGTGCGGCATTCCACCAGTCCTCGGGATTCTGTTCAGCCCATAAGGGGCGGGGTGTCGACATCGTGTATTCGCTTGAGGCCGCGGCAATTACCTGTCCCTTATTGTCGACAAGAAGTGCCTTGGCGCCCGTGGTCCCGACATCCAGCCCGATAAAATAAGACATTTATCTTATCCTCTAAATTTATTTGTAAAGACTATCTTACTCTTTTGTTATCAACAAGAAACGGCTCAGCAAGTCCTTTAAGCGAGCCGTCGGCTTCAAATACAGGTTCCGGAGAGTATTGTATTGCATAAGCCCGCCTCATTTTGTCCGTAAGGTTAGCTCCCGAGCGGTGGAATACAGTGCTTGAAAACACAACAATTGATCCGGCCGGGCAAACGGCAGGGGTGCCCCGTTCGCTGCCGAAATACCCCACCCTGTCGTTTGAATCAGGAAGAGGCTTATGCTCCACTTTTTCTCTTGTTCCGGCAAGGGCGTAGGGAAGGAGGTAGACGGTGCCGTTTTCCTCATTTACGTCGTCAAGCGGAATCCAGGCGTTTACATAAGGTTTATGTTTATAGTCGACGTAGCCCGAATCCTGGTGCCAGGGGAATTCAGCGCCTTTTTTATCGGTGCCCTTCACAACGAACTGTTCCCAGAAGAGCATAGCGTTTGGCCCAATTGTAGCGCGGCAGATTTCAGCCATGAGGTTGCTGAATATAAATTCCCCGAGCTGGGGGCGCTCTTTATAAGCCAGGAAAACGAAGTAGCGGCTGTTTTTCCGGCTGAGGTTAAGGGTGTCTGTTTTCCGGCGGTCCATTTCCTCGTCCTGCTGACGGATTAGTTCAGCGCATTGGGAGCGGAGGATTTCAAGGTTCCTGTCGGGGATTACTTTATCTAAAATAAAAAAGCCATTTTCCTGATATTGTTTTTTCTGTTCATCTGTGATGCGGAAGTCAGTTAATGTAGACATAGTTTTATCCTTTCGTTTTAATAATATTATCCCTACAAATATGGAACGGCTACGTCGTTTTTGGGGATGTCAGGAACCATTTCCTGACATCCTTCGCTCGCCTCCGGCGAGCGGGATTTTCCCGGATTTGTGCATGGATGGCGCCAGGAATTGGTTCCTGGCGCCGCGCCGCACTTCTAATCTAATAATCTTCTTCCATGGTTGAAAGGGTTTCTGTTTTTGTGTGCATTTCAACCCACTGCGACAGCCTCTCTCCCAGTCTTCGACAGGCTTTAATTTCACGTTCCAGGCGGGGCTCTCCTGCCGCAACAGCGCCGTAGTGGAGCGTAAACTTGTCTTCAACGTAATCCGTTACGCCGAAGACAAGGAATCCGTAATTGATCAGCATTATAAGAGCGGACAAGCAGCTGATTTCGCTTCCTCCGCCCCAGCCTCCCGAAGAGGAAAAAGAGCACCCTATTTTGCCGTCAATTTTTCCCCACAACAATTCTTCCATCTCATCCCAGAAGCGCTTCATCTTCCAGGATATGAGTCCCAGCTGAGTGGGTGTTCCGAGCGCCAGGCCGTCGCACCAGACGATGTCTTCCATTTTTGCGTCATCTACCGATCTCAGGCGCACTTCGTGATGCGGATTTTCCCTTGCACCTTCGGCAACAAATTCCGCCATCTTTTTTGTGTTTCCTGTTTGCGAGTCATAAAGGACTAATATTTTACCCATCTTATCCTCCTTAATTTTTCTCCCGGAGAAGCCTGTCGGATTTATCAGCCGCCAGATCGAGCGCGGCTTTTATATCCGTTTTACCTACAATGCAGTTTTCCACTGCCCGGGCAATGATCTGGTTAATCTCCACGCGGTGGTAGTCAATTACATCCCTGGCCCGACCAATTGGTATCTGCTCAACAAAAGCCTTCATGGCAGGGTCTTTAGCGAGAAATTCCTTGTACGATTTCAGCTCCAGCGTCGAGCGCCTGACGGGAAGGTAGCCCGAGCTTTCAGAAAACATGGCCTGCACTTCTGGGCTGATAACCCATTTAAGGAATGTCCAGGCTTCCTTCGGATGCTGACTCTGCTTAAAGATTGCCAGGTGCTCGCCGGCCAGGTATGTTGCCCTTTTAACAGGACCTGCGGGCAGTGATGCAACGGCCCACTCCTTATTATTCATCTTCCGGAACTCAGGCAGATCCCACGGCCCGTCCATTATCATTGCAAGGCTTCCCGAGGCAAAGCCCAGGTTATGCGTTGCAGTGTATCTTGTAAGATCCAGCCCCTGATAGAGGTCCTTCCAGAGTGAAAGCGCCATAACGCCGGCTTCGCTGTTAAATTCGACTTTTGTCTGTTCAGGGTTTATAAATCTTCCGCCTGCCTGCCAGAGATAGGGCTCCCAGTTAAGAATCATCCATATGCTTAAGGGGCCCGAGGCAGGAAAAACAGGCACATAAAATCCGTACTGGTCGGTTATGCCGTCGTGGTTTTTATCCACTGTAAGTTTTTTTGCATATTCCCTTAGTTCATTCCAGTCCTTTGGCGGATGGTTAGGGTCCAGCCCCGCCTGTTTGAACAGCGCCTTATTGTACAGGAGAGCAAGCGTGGTGCATTCCATGGGAAGAGCGTAGAGCGTATCGCGCCATTTTGCCGCCTGGAGCAAGGGAGGGAAAATGTCGTTCATTTCCGCATCTGTCAGTCCGTCACTTCCCTTAATAAATTGGTTCATCGGGTAAATTGCGCGGGCCTCAACAAGCTTATCCATATAGTCCGAATGTATCCATGCAATGTCAGGCGCCGTACGGCTTTGGATTGCGGTAACGAGTTTCTGTATCAGGGGATCGCCGCTCGGGACATACTGCGCCTGGATCTTTATATTCGGGTGCTCACGCTCGAATCTGTCTATCAGTTCGTTGAGAGCCGGTATGGTATTAGAGACGAAGCTGTGCCAGAAAGTAATTACAACTTTACCGTCATCCTTACTTTTATTCCCGCAGCTAAGCGACAGAAATGAGGCAGCCGCAAAAATGAACAGTATGAAAATCTTTTTCATGGTTAAGGCCTGTTACATTTAATTTAACACAATTTTCCTTTCCTGCATACTTATTTAAACATTGAAAGGTAATGCTCAAAGAAGCGTTCCTTATCAACTTTAATTAAGTTTTAAGTTTTGAGTTATAAGTTGGAAGTATAGTTTCTGTCTTTTCTATATATATCAAAATACCAGTGCGGGTATATTTTGCCGGGAGAGCTTACCTCATCAAGCACGCGCATTTCTTCTTTTGAAAGCTCCCAGCCGCTGGTTTTTATATTATCCAAAAGCTGCTCTTTATTTCTTGCGCCGATAATAACCGAAGTTATTCCGGGCTTGCGTAGAAGGAAATTAAGAGAGACCTGACTTATGGATACGTTTCTCTTTGAGGCAATTTTCTCAAGCTTCTGAATTATCTTTTCACCTTTCTTTACGTCATAGGGAAGGTGGCTGTCCGGCGTTTTAATTCTTGTATCCTGCGGCCATGCGCGCCCCTGTCTGTATTTCCCGGTAAGAATGCCTCCGTGCAAAGGTCCCCAGACAGTTACGCCTACTTTTTCCTCGAGGCAGGCAGGCAGAATTTCCCATTCCAGGTCGCGCCCCACGAGGGAGTAATATGCCTGGATGGAAATAAACTTTTCATAACCTTTTTTCTCCTGGAGGCTTAAAGCCTTAACGAGCTGCCAGGCCATGAAGTTGGAGCATCCTATGTAGCGTACCTTGCCCTGACGGATGAGGGTTTCAAAGGCTGAAAGAGTTTCCTCCAGAGGCACCATGAAGTCGAATGAATGCGCCTGGTAAAGATCAATGTAATCGGTATTAAGCCGGCGGAGGCTTTCATTGCATGCTTCGATAATTCTTCTGCGTGAAAGTCCGGTTCCGTTCGGGCCGTCGAAGAGTCTGAAGCCGCATTTGGTTGCAATTACGGCATCTCTTCTTCTTTTGCCGAGGGCGCGTCCCAGCATTTCCTCGGATGTGCCGGCAGAATAGTTATCTGCCGTATCAAAAAAATTTACTCCATGGTCGAGCGCAGTATTAGTCAGTTCATCGGCGTCATGCTGATCGAGGCGGCCCACATGTGTCCAGCCGTTTTCGCCGGTAAAAGTCATTACGCCGAAGCAGATTTCGGAGACCTCAAGTCCCGAATTTCCAAGCAATTTGTATTTCATTAATTTTCCTTTGTCGGCAAATAAGAATAGCCACGAGCTTTAGCTCGTGGATGCGGGATCCCCAAATCCCATGGGGCTTCAGCCCCAGATTTTCGGAAGGAGGATCGGGGGCTAAAGCCCGATTATTTTTTTGCTCCCGGTCCACGGCCTGAAGGCCGTGGCTATTCAGTCGTGTGCTATTCAGTCGTGTGTTATTCAGTCCTGGTTATGCAGATGTCGCCCGCCTGGATTTCAAAGGGCACTTCAAGAATTTCGTAGTACTCCATTTCGCTCCATGCAGGGGCTTTTTGAGGCCATCCCTTAAAGACAGGTATTTTCTTATGCCGCCTTAATGCCCAGGAGTTCTTTTACAATCGGCACAGCCCGGGCTGCATCCCTTGAGTAAGCATCAGCTTTAATTTCTTCCATAAACTTCTGACTTACGGCTGCACCGCCAATTATGATTTTATTATTCAGGCCTTCCGCTCTGAGAGCCTCCACAACAAGTTTCATATTTCCGATTGTAGTTGTAAGAAGAGCCGACATGCCGATTACGGCATTGGGATGTTCCTTTGCCTTCCGGACAAATTTTTCTATTGGTGTATTTGTGCCGAGGTCAATTACCTCAAAGCCGCCGCCTTCCAGGATCATTCCGACAAGATTTTTTCCTATGTCGTGCATATCGCTTTTAACAGTCCCTATTATTACCGTTCCGATCTTCTTCACGCCCTCTCCCTTGAGATACGGCTCAAGAAGTTTCAGTCCTGCTTTCATGGCCTGTGCCGATACGAGCATTTCGGGCACGAAGCATTCACCGGCAGAAAATTTCTGTCCAATTTCATCCATGCCGGAGATGAGGCCTTCATTTA
The DNA here is from genome assembly GCA_036261625.1 of Ignavibacteriales bacterium. Classification (GTDB taxonomy): domain Bacteria; phylum Bacteroidota; class Ignavibacteria; order Ignavibacteriales; family SURF-24; genus JAAXKN01. The sequence continues at coordinate 6,536 of DATAKL010000032.1, forward strand.
AGATAAGCGCCACTTCAACGTTTTCATTTAGAGCATCCTGCACAAGCTCAGTTACACCTTTTTTGCCCTGCATATCAGGAGGATAGGGCGACTGAATATTTGCATGACCTTTAACTATACTGTTACTAATTTCTTCAAGTATACCCATTAAAATGTTTCCCTTAATTTTTCTACAAATAGGTAACCGCTAAAGCGGTTAGGATAGAGTTTGCTGCTTTCTTTATCCGTTACATATAATAACTTCTCAGTGTCCATACTTTTTCAGCATGGGGAGATCTGTGTTTATGTCGGGACCGTAAAACTTGTAGATTATAAGATCCCTATCTCCGGTGTTTTCGACGGTCAGGTCTTTTTTGGCGCGGTCTGAAGTTACCAGGAGCTCATCTTTTTCAAAGTTAAAGCCCTCAATTTCAAGACCTGCAAAAAGTCCTTTGCCCTTCCAGACGAGTATATTATAAACGCCGTTATCGCGGGAAGTAAATTTACCGCCCGGATGAACAATAAGTTTCTTTCCGCTGAAACTCGTGGTATTATAGAATATCCAGTATTCCTCGCCGCCTTGCCGGCGAGTTTCCTCAATAAGGACAGGAGGGGTGTGGCGGTTTTCATAGAAATAAGGGTCGCCGCTTACTTTCCAGTTTACCATTTCAAGAATTATCTTCTCACCGTATTTTTCCTTGTCCTCGGGACGAACATCCTTATAAAGGAGGTCCTTATTGATTTTATGGCGGCCGATTTTTGCCTGCATCATGGCGAATACGTCTGAATCTTCCTGGAGCTCAATTGTAAGTGCCGTGCCGGGAGCATGAAGCGTGCCGGCCGGAACATGGAATCCGTCGCCTGAGATCTGCTTATAGGCCCTTGCATGCTGAAGTATGGAATCGTCTTTCCAGTCGACGAGGTGCGGAAGGAGGACGTTGTACTTTTTCACTTCGGCTATGTATGGATGCACGCCAAAGAACGTCTCGGGGCTCTTGCCCATTTCAACTTCTTCGGGGAAGTAGTAGGCTTCTTCCTTGGAGTTGCAGCCTACGAGCTTTGCGTGTTCCTGCATCTGATGTATGTGATAAGGAAGGCGTTCTTCGTAATCGAATATTTTCGGAAGTCGGTTTAAGCCTTTATGTGTTTTTGAATATTCACTTCCCATTATTGCCTCAGGAGCGTTTTCAACGGCGTCTTTTAGTGTTATGCGTTCGCCTGAAGACAACATAAGGAAGCTTAAGCCTTCAAAGGGCACGCTTACCTTGTTGTCTGCTTTTGTAGTGGATCCAATCCAGCGTTCGCAGATCCCGCCGCGGTCGCCAAGTTCATACTGGTTTTCCGGCAGCCCCAGGCGTCTTCCCGGGGGAAGGAAATCCCTTGCCACCCAGGCGGGTTCAAGTCTTAAGATTCCGTTGTTCTTTTTAATTTCCTGTTCAACAACTGCTTTAATGTTAACGTCTGTTGTTTCCATAAATATTCTCCATTTATAATAGTATTACAAATTTTCTCCGGCCGTAGAATCAAACGCCGCGTCGACGGCAATATTCCGCCTGACTCCCAAGAACATCAGCTGAGCCAAAGCCTTTCCAAATAATATTGTAAAAAGTCAGTAGAAGCACATTCGCGGGATTTTCATTGCATATATTCCCCCAGTAAATTCTGGCGGTATCTATTCCACTCATGAATGAACCGAATTTCTTCTTCCCTATTGTCGTATCCGAAGGAGTGTCCCTTAAACTCACTGGTAAACCAGGTGATTGTTTTCTTCATCCATTCATTAAATGGGGTGGAGCGGTAGTTAAGATCTTTTTTTATTTTATCCAGGCTGAAAATGGAAGTGCGCCTTACATTAAAGGGAAACACGTCGCCGTACATATGGCGGCTTAAGGGAAGAGAGGCGAAGACTTCCTGATCCACGTGCACAAGTTCGGGTTTTTTATTTAAGAGGCTTCCAAGTTTATATATATAATCGTTGAGCGAGAATATCTCTTCGGCTGCTACGTTATAGGCCTGTCCTATTGAAGCTTCACTGTCCAGCAGACTTGCGAAAGCCCGGGCGACGTCTTCAACGTAGACTTCCTGGAATGCGTGGTCGCCGCTTCCGGGAACAAGGAGAGGCTTGCCGTCGAGGATTCTTTCTATCCAGAAAAAGTCGCGCATGGCAAAGTCGTGGGGACCCGCAATATAAGTAGGCCTGATCATGCTGACGGGGAAAAGCTTTTCGTCGTGATATTTCCAGAGCACATCCTCGCATGCTCTTTTCTTTATGCCGTAGTCCATACCGAAGGGGTTGCGCTCGAAGTGCGGCATGAGTTCCCCTTTATCCTGGTCTTCGGTAATCGGGCACTGCACATGATAAGATACCATATAGACGGATATTGTGCTGCAGTGGATAAAGCGCCCCGTTTTGCCGCGGAATATATGGGCCGCCTGTTCAGAGCTTTTGGGGTGGTAAGAGATCATGTCGTAGACGGCGTCATAGGTGCGGTTTTCGACTAAGCTTTTAAGTGCCCTTTCCTCACGGCGGTCGCCGGTAAGAAGAGTTAAGTTCTCATGAGGCGCAAGCCTGTTTTCAGATTCTCCGCGTGTAAAGGCCGTAACGTGGTGGCCCCGTTCTAAGAGCTTCTCTACAAGAGAGGTGGAGATAAATCCCGTTCCGCCGATTATGAGAATATTCATATTATGCCAATGTTTTGTTTAATGTAGAATAATTATGCGGGAAAATCCAATTCCTGAATGAACTGCGTAAGTCCTCCATGAAGGATCTGTAGCCAAGGATTCAACAACCCTTCAGGCTCACGCGTCAACTTAATAATTAAAAGGCCAATGAAATCCGGGCATCTTAAATAGCGCAGTCATTAAGCCCCGATGAGGGGCGCTTTGTCTATAGCCCGGGGTGACCAAACCCGCCTTTGGCGGGTGCGGGAACCCCCGGGTCATAAATCCCCCACAATTTCAGAGCCCCAAGAGGGGCGATTTGTATATGGACGGGATGAACAAGTCGCCCCTCTCGGGGCTCAGTTTGGTGTGGGGAATTCGATTCCCGGGGGTTCGGTCACCCGCCCGAGGCGGGTTCCTTCACCCCGGGCTATATAAAAGTCGCCCCTTGTCGGGGCTTGCCATTTGCGTTATTCTAAATGCTCTCCATTCTTTGTCATCATTTCAAAAGCATCATTTTCATTGTTATAGCGCGGCCCTCCGACTGCAGGCGGCAGATGTATATTCCGCTTGCGTATCTTGATGCATTGAACGTGGCCGTGTAGCTGCCGGCATTTTTAATACCCTCGTCAAGCACTTCGACTTCCTTTCCTAAGATATCGTAAACCTTGAGGCTTACAGGCCCGCTTTTGTCTATGGTGTATCTTATTGTGGTTGACGGGTTAAAGGGGTTCGGATAATTCTGCGCCATGGCAAATGATTCGGGCGTTGTAGTTGATGCTATATCAACTCCTGAGACTACCATTGCCGTATCGGCCAGAAGCATGACTGAAGCCGAGTAGCCATTCATATCGAGCTTTAAGGCTGCAAGCTCACTTAATTTTCCCGATATTACTTTTCCGCTTATAAGGTCACTAATGTAATACGTCTTTGTTGAATCGAGCCCCAGCTTGCTTATTGGTATTGTTACCTGTGCCGTTACAGGATTTGAATCCATGTTCAGGACTGTAAATACGTTCTGATTGCCTTCCCATCTGCGGAATGCAAAAACGTTTTTATTGGGGGTTACACTTTCCTCTTCATAGTTGTCGCCGTATAATGCGGGGACAGATTTCCTGAAATTGATCAGCTTCTGGTAATAGGGGAATAAACCTTTGGTGTCCCTGGACTTTATAGAAACACCTGAAGAATAGATTGCATAATCATCGTAGGCAAATCCTGTAACGCCTACTTCCTGGCCGTTATAAAGCATAGGAATTCCGTTTAAGGAAAACTCCAGCGCCGCGGCCATCTTTGTCTGATCCAGAGTGTGATGCGTAATAAAATGCCAGGTATCGTTATTTTCAAGGAATCTCAATATCTTTGCATTCAGGGCGTATCCTTTGCCGTTATTTGTAAGAGAATTCCGAAGAGGTGTGGATCGCCCGTTGGCAAATGTTGTATTAAATATTGTGGGATTTTTGGACGGATCATAATCGGTCTGCCACACCCACTGCGAGACCCACTCCTCGGAGGCCGCCCAGTCGAATGCCGCATCAAACCTTTCATCGAAGGCCTCGGGCCACGTAGCCTTATCCTCTCCCAGGAGAAAGCAATCGGGTTTAATTCTTTTGAGTGCCAGGCGGAGCTGCTTTGTAAACTCAGGTTTTCTGGCCGTTACTCCCCAGATGGCATCGAAGCGGTATCCGTCGAGGTCGTATTTTGTAAGCCAGTACTTTGCGGCCTCCAGAATCCAGCGCTGGACTTCAGGGTTGTCGTAGTTCAGATTAGGCAGCTGGTCCCAGAAGTAATTCCAGAAGAGTTTGTCGGCTGTATTTTCATGCATTGCATAAGGAGTTCCGGCAGGACTTTTCTTCCGCTGGTAATAATTCCAGTAATGCGATTTCTCTTTGTATTTTATCGAATTCTGAGCATAGGGGTGATAAATGGACGTATGATTTGCCACAAAATCAAACATTACCTTAATGTGATTTGCCTTAGCAGTTTTTATGAGCTCACGAAGATCAGCTTCACTTCCAAGGTCCGTTCTTAAAGAAAAATAATCTGTAACATCGTATCCCTGGCCGCCGCCATGAGTCTTGTAGACAGGCTGAAGCCAGATGGCGGTAATTCCAAGAGATGCAAGTTCCGGAATTTTTTCGGTAATAGTCTTAAACTGATTGCCTGATGAAAAGGTATAAGGAGTAACCTCATAGACTACAGCCTTGTCTATCCACCGGGCATGATCTGTTTTAATATTAAAGGGCCTGATTCCTGATGTATCCACAGTTACATATGTGCGGGCCTTTACTGTGTCGCCGTCTGAGGCCGCAACGGTAAGGTTAAAATAATATTCTCCCCGAGCCCTATCCGCAGGCATACTGAAGGAGGCGGTATTTTCCCCTCCCGGTGTAAGCGCCACAGAAGCCGGATTTTGAGGATCCTCGCTCCATGAATATGTAAGCTGCGAGCTGTCCGGGTTTTCAATTACCTGACTTTTAAGTGTAACCGTACTTCCCTGGACCTCTGCGTATGCATAGATCTCAGGGCGGAGCTTGTAGCCCAAAGTGAGCTTCAGTGTATCTGAAGAAGCTTTCTTTCCGCTGCTGTCGGCAGTTACATAAACCGTGTTTACTCCTTCACCTATTTTTAAGGTTGCTGAAAAAGTAAAGCTGTCGGGAGCTACAGTAACCGTTTGCTGCCGGCCGTTAAGGAATAACTGCGCGCTATTTACGCCAAGGCCTTCTATGCTGCCTTTCACCAGCTGTTCCTGGTTCCAGACAGTAGCCGACATCTGGTCGAAGACTACCTTCTGGGCACAAAGAGGCACTGAGCTTAAAAGTAACAAGTATATAATTTTTTTCATAAACATACCTTCCTTTATTCAAGGAAAAATAAAATAGGGCGATATTTAATTTCCAGAGCTAAAATTCCGGCCATAGTTATTCCTGAGAGTTAAAAGCGTATCCGATAAAAGTAATATACGGGCCGACTGAGGATCCATTGGAATCCGGAGATTTTTTAGTTCCTCCATTCCGGCCTGAAACTTTCTGCCGCTTAACATGTCGGTAAGGTAATATGTTTTTGCCGGATCGAGCTGAAGCTTATCTACAGGAACGCTAAGATCGGCAGAGGCCGGTGAGTCGTCCATATTAAGAACTGTAAACACATTCTGATGGCCATTCCATCTGCGGAATGCAAATATGTTCTCACCTTCAGGGCTTACTTTCACTTCCTCGTAATTATCACTGTACAGGGCCGGGAGACTTTTTCTTATACTAATGAGTTTTTTATAAAAAGAGTAAAGTCCCGCTTCATCTTTTGCGCTTATAGGCCTGCTGCGAAGGAAGAAATTTTCCCCGTCATAGGCATGCCCTTTCATGCCCGTTTCCTGTCCGGTGTAAATTAAAGGCACCCCGTTTAACGAAAACTCAAGGGCCGCGGCCATTTTGGTCTGGCTGAGCGTATGGTCGTTTATAAAATGATATGTGTCGTTATTTTCCAGGAATCTCAGAATTTTTGCCTTAGGGCTGTAGCCTTTTCCGTAATTGGTAAGCGACTGCCTGAGCATCAGGGACTTGTCAGAGCTGGAGGAATTAAAAATAGTTTCACTGCCGCCGTCGGGGAAGCTGGTCTGCCAGACCCAGCGTGAGAGCCACTCTACGGGTTCTGCCCAGTCGAAAGCCAGGTCGAAGCGGCAGTCGAACACACTGCCCCATACGGCCCTGTCCTCTGCCAGGAGGAGAATTTCAGGCTTAATGCTTTTTAAGGCAAGCCTCATTTTCCTGGCAAATCCGGGGCACCGGGCATTTACGCCCCAGACTGCATCGAAGCGGTAGCCGTCTATGTCGAACTTTTCAATCCAGTACTTCATTGCCTCAAGCATCCACGTCTGCACCTCGGGGTCGTTGTAGTTGAGGTTCGGCAGCTGGTCCCAGAAGTAATACCAGAAGATCCCGTCGTCGGTGTTCTCTTTTTCGCGGAAGGGGGTGCCTTCGGGACTTCTTTGGCGCTGGAAAAAATTCCAGTAATGCGATTTCTCCCGGTACTTTTTGGAGTCTTCGGCATAGGGGTGAAATATTGATGCATGATTGGCCATAAAGTCCATCAGGACTTTAATGCCGTGCGAGTGCGCCGTTCTTACCAGATCCCTGAAGTCAGCTTCAGTTCCAAGATCGTTTCTTAAAGCAAAGTAATCCATCACGTCGTAGCCCTGTCCGCCGTTATGGGTAGCGTTTATGGGCTGGAGCCAGATGGCAGTAATGCCGAAATCTGCAAGCTCCGGAATTTTTTCTGTAATATCCTTAAACTTCCCATCCGGGACAAAGAGGTAAGGTGTTATTTCATAAATCACAGCCTTATCGATCCAGGAGGCGTGACCGGTTTTAATATTAAAGGGGGTTATGCCCAGTGAATCCGCAGTAACATATGTGCGTGCATGTACTGTGTCGCCGTCTGACGATACCACAGTAAAGTTATAATAATATTCTCCACGGGGAGCATCTTCCGGAATAGATAATCCTGCCGATTCACCAGAAGAAAAAGAAAGTGTACCCCTTAAAGGGTTTGTGGTGTCTTCCCCCCAGAAATAACTTAGCTTTGCACTGTCGGGATTATTTAAGAGCTCGCTTTTAAGAGTAACCCTTTTTCCTGAGACCTCAGCGTACGCATAGACTTCAGGGCGGAGCTTATAGCCTAAGGTAAGTCTAATGGTATCTGAAATAATATTTCTGTCTTTACCGTCGGAGGCCTTAACAAAAATAGTATTTAAGCCCTCACCAAGTTTCACGGCTTTAGAGAACGTGGTGCCCTGGATAACGTTTAGAGGAATCACCTTCCCGTTAAATGTCAGGCTGAGCGATTTAGCAGGGAAGTTTTCCACAGTGCCTGAAATAACCTCATCCCGGCTCCAGGCTGTAGCCGAATGTTCGTTTATAATGACCTTCTGGGCAAAGAGGGGCATTGAGCTAAAAAGCAGTATGTATAAGAGCTTTTGCATATAATGCCACAACCTAACGGATATTGAATAATAATTGTTTGCACCCAAATGCCGCGGACATCGGCATCATATATGGTATCTTGGAAATTTACCTGACGGATTCACCCCATTCCGGAATATGGCGCGGCTGACCGCGGCGCATGGGATTGTGGGGGATTTCATGGTCCCGGGGTTCAATCGTCCGCCGGAGGCGGACTCAATCACCCTGGGCTATCAACATGAGGCGCGCTGACCGCGGCCTTAAACCAAAGACAATTCTAATACTTTCCGTACGTTTTTGCTACTTCAACCATTTTGAATAAATTGGCGTCGGGGGTGTCGCGGCCACACTGATCGCCGGTGGAAAGTATGAAGCCGCCGTCTTTGCCTGCATCGTCAATAAGGCGCTTGCATTTATCTTCTATCTCTTTTGGAGTGGCGTTAAGCATGAAATCGGTTGTGTTGATGTTGCCCTTAATGCAAAGCTTATTACCAACGCGCCTTTTGGCTTCCTTTAAGTCCACGTTCCCCGAAGGGGGTTCTTCCAAAGGCTCCATTGACATCAGATCGGTTTCTTCGGCCACCATTTCCACCAACTGCCAGGACTTTCCGCATATGTGAAGGTGCGAAATGGCTCCATGCTCTTTGCATATTTTACTTGCTTCCTTTATGAATGGGAGCTCGTATTTGCGGAATATCTTCGGCGAACTTACGCTCAGGCTTGCACTTGATCCCCCGAGCATTATGACATCGGGCTTAGCTTCAATCATCGCCCGTACATTTGCCAGGGACCACTCCATCCAGAACTCATGCACGCGGTCCATGAAGGAAGATTCCATCATGAAATCCATAAACATCTGCTCAAAGCCGCCGTCGCGGTAGTAAAACCACCAGTCCTGGAATACCGGCACCATTCCCATATAGATTCCGTTGTCGCCCATGCGGTGGCGGTCCTGAAACTGCTTTTCCCACTTCCAGTTGCCCTGTCCCATTAAAAGCTGCAGTTTTTCAAAATCCTCCTCGAGGTTTTTAATAGGCTTTTCAAGCCGCCATGGCGGTTCATCCTTAAAATAGATCTCTTTTTCCGTTAGGTCTCCTATTTCCGTGCGGCAGATTCTATCGGCCATTTTGCCATCAGGCACGTCTTTAACAGCAGTTACAAATTCCGGAGCTCCTTCGGGGCGGATTTCCTTAAGGCCGCCGTACATGTAAAAGCCGTCCATATCAAAGTGCTTCACAGCGCTGACGTAAGCCTCGCTGTGGGTTGCCGAGGTCCAGCCGTTGTGCTCGCGCCCGTCCAAATGAATATCATAGAAAGGCTTTCCTGTCAGACGGTCGGGTACCATTACAGATATATCGGGACTTACGGGCACGTGGTCGGCCTGGCCGCCGCGCATTGCAGTAAGTATTCTTTCCTTTGGTGTCATTATCGTACTGTCTCCTGAAGTTAAATTTTAGCTCCGCGGGGGAGCTTGTTCCATGAATTAAGAAGCTCTTTCATTCTGGAGAATGAAATCTTGGTTGAGCAGTCTTCTCTTACCAGTCCGCCGCTTTGGATAAAAGGACGGAAATCTGAAAAGTCGTACCAGTTAACGGCATGAATGGAAGGACGGCTGTAGTAAAGGTTATAGACCTGCTCAAGCCAGTCGGCCTGAAGCTCTTCGTCCCACTGGCGGTGCCAGTCGTAAGGGCCCTCGGAGATTTTCATATCGCCTGAGGCAACCATCTTGTTTGTAGGGCCTGCCGAGGCTCCGATTTCAGTTATATAGATCGGTTTGCCGAATGTTTCAAGTCTTTCGAGTAAGCGCACAATGTCAGACAAGTCGCGCTGAGGGAAGTAGATCTGGATACCCAGAACGTCATAGTCAATTCCTGCCTCCGTAATGTCCTGAAGATATTTTCTTGGCGAGCGCAGGGGCCTTGTGGCATCCATTCTGGCCATTCTGCCTCTTGCGGCGTATTCAGCCCAGGGGCAGCAGTTATTTAATATCTTTACCACTTTCGGGTTAACTTCCTTAGTCTTATTGCATGCAAGACGCACAATTTCAGTTATCTGCTCGGGCGTATTATTATGAATGTTTGCCCAGTCGTGGTATTCATTTATAACTTCCCACTGCAGGACCTTATCGCCGTAGTGACTGACGAGGTCCTTCGTGTGCTTTTCAACGTATTTTTTCAGCTCGTCGAAGTTTTTATTCTTAAGCCAATCGGGTGTAACCGTTGGGTGGAACCAGAAAAGGGGGCGTCCCTGAATGGTGATATTGTTTTCCAGAAGCCAGTTTACAATATCGTCCTTAATGCCCCAGTTATAGTAGCCTTCGCGGGGCTCAAAAAGCTCATACCAGGAGTCCCACACATAATGCGTTACGGTGGAAAAGTTAAAAAGCTCTACAAATCTCTTCTGGAACTCCTCGCTTCTAGCCCATACATACTGCCGGCTTTCGCATCCGAAGGCCACGTTATTATTTGAGGAGCGTTTTGCAATTTCATAAGCCGCCTTCTCGAGCTCAATTTTCTCTCCCGCCCAGAGGGCATATTCAAGAGCCTTGTCTGAGAGTTTTGCACTTTTCTCTCCGTTTGAAAGTTTTTTCCCCGCGTCTTCAAAAAGTTCTTCAGATGCTGCAACCAGGTGCTTTACTTCAGTTGAGAACCGCGCGCCCTGAGCTTCGTACTTTGCTTTAACATTTCTGTTACGCATTACCCTTGAGCGGGCAAACTCGTAATTAAGACTCCCTTTGGGATTAAAATTACCTGCCGTAAAGAACTCCCCGCCGTTATCGGCAGAAAGCCATATATAGCCGAAGCCTTCAACAAACCATTTTGTATTTATGGAGAACTTTTTATTTCCCAAATCCTGCGGGACTTCAATTCCGTCCCGGGTAACTGCAACGGCTGACTTAAAAGGATCCTCATGTTCATCCGCCAGATAGATAAAATCCATCTTTGGCATCCAGGGATGAGGGTAGGGAACGAGTGCCGAAGCACCGAGTGTGCGGGCAAAAACCCTCTCCCAGCCTGAATAAAGCGGTGAGGCTGCAAGGGCCGCGCCTCCCAAAGCACTGTAGCGCAAAAACTCTCTTCGTGAAATTGTCTTCAAATTAAACCTCAGCTATTAAGATTGCCATTTATTAAAATTTCATGATTTCGCAGGAAGCGATTTCCAGTATTCCTCAAGTTTTTTTAAGCGGTAATAGGCTGCTTTCTTTTCACCCTGAGGTGAGGCAAGAAGTCCGCCGTTTTTAATCCATGCATATGGATCTACAAAGTCGTACCAGTTTACAGCCTCGATCCATGGTTTGCTGTAGGCGAGCGAGTAGAGGCCTTCCAGCCAGTCGGCCTGAAGCTCCTCGTCCCACGGGCGGTGCCATACGTAGGGTTCCTTCGGAAGGTCGAGCCGTCCGGTAAAGATGGAATCCTTTGTGGGCCCCGAGCTTGCGCCGACTTCGGTAAGCTGAACGGGGCGTCCGAACTTCTCCAGGCGTTCAATTAAAATAATTGTATCCTGAAGGTCGCGGTACGGAAAATACATCTGCTGGCCTGTTATATTGAAGTCCACACCGGCATCCACCAGGTTCTGCATAAACTGGTGCGGCGTTCTCTGGTGATACTTAGCATCGAGGTTTCCCCATTTCTTCAGCTGAACGTATTCGGCATAAGGGCAGCAGTTATTAATGAGTCTTTTAACCTTTGGGTTCGTGTCTTTTGTAACGTCGCATGCAAGACGCGTAATTTCAACGATCTGATCGTTATTAAGCTGAAGTTCATTTGCCCAGTCGTGAATTTCATTTACCACTTCCCATGCATACATCTGATCGCCGTAATGGGATACGACCGCGCGGGCATGTTTTTCGACATATTTTCTAAGTTCGTCGTAGTTCTTCTTCCTCAGCCAGTCGGGTGTAACCGTTTCATAGAACCAGAAGAGGGGGCGTCCTTCAACCGTAATGTTATGGTTTCTAAGTCTCTTTAAGACTGCATCGCGGAGGTCAAACTGCATGTCGCCTTCATTAGGTTCAAAATCCTGATAGGAATTGCTTTTAAGGTAATGCGTAATTGTGGCGTAGTTAAACAGGTTGGTAAAGTCTTCCATGAATAAGTCGGGATCCATCTGAAGGAAGCCTCTTGCATCGCATCCGATAAAGAAGTTCTGGCGGTATCCTCTTCTTTCTATATCGTTCTGGGCTTTAGAGAGTTCAAGCTTCTCTCCGCCCCACATTGCGTAGTAAAGCGCGGTTTGTGAAAACTGGGCGCATTTTTCTCCGTTGCTGCTGTACTTACCGGCATCCGACAAAAAGTCTTCCGACAAATCGAGGAAGGCCTGGGTGTCTTTTGGGGGCTTAAAGCCGGGATTTTCTTCCGAGAACTTTTTAAGGCGTCTTCTGTTACGGTAGACGCGGCTTTTTGCAAGTTCATAGTTGAGATTAAGATCTGAGACGTTTCCTTCCTTTGGAAGCGTGTAGTACTCACCTCCGTTATCAGCTGTAATATAGATGTAGCCGAAGCCCTCGACGTTCCATCTTACGTCTATTCCGAACTTGTCAACTCCTTCGGTATCGGAAATTTTCACCCCGTCACGTCCGGCAGTAATATTTGAATGGAAGGCATCCCAGTTTTTATCGCTTGCATATGCCCAGTCAAGGAGGTTGGGTCCCCGTCCTTTCTGCACGAAGTAAGGCTTAAATATGAGCTCTCCCTGAAGGGTTTTTACACCCGTTCTTGAACGGGTAAGCACTTCCGGCATTCCCTGAAGCCACTTTGGTATTATAAGGGCTCCGGCCCCGGCCAGCGCTGTTCTGGTTATGAATTCCCTGCGGTCTATGGCTAACCTCTCTTTTTAGTTTCTTTATTTAGTTAAAGATTCCTGATACTTGCGGCTGTATTCTGTTTTATAGTCTTCTACTGCCTTCATGTAGCTCATTTGAGGATAATTCTTCTCTTTTGTCCATTCTATGCTGACCTGCTTTGCACTTACGGGGAGCTCTACGGAATTCTTATTTACAGAAAGCGCCTTTCCGTCTGCACTGACTGTCTTTACAGACATGAAGAAAGGCAGGTGAAGAATGAGTTTAGAAGGATTACTTCTGAATTTATTATCAAGCTTAAGATCTGCCCCGTTGGGTCTTACATTAAGATCCATATTGACCATTCCAAAATTTGTTGGGGCCCTGTGGACCGAGATCTTATCGCCCGCTTTTAACCATTCAGGTGAAAGTGCGCTGAAAAGGTGAAGGTTGCCATTTTCCTCACGCACCATCATATTTCGTAAGAGTGTTCTGAACTCGGCGGAAAACCATCCATGCGGGGTAAGGTTCATCATGAAGTCGCGGTTGCCCCATGGGAATATGGAAAATTCAAAGCCTGTATGTGTTGAGCCTGTATGCATGAGCACTGCATAGAACTCTTCCAGGGCCATCTTCTGTTCGCCGCGGATAAGTTCGCTCTCAGTGTTATTCATGGTGAGGTAATGATGAAGATACCTCCCCTTGTCATATGTCATAATTCCTTCCTGGTACTTCGATCTTGTAACCTCGAGAGTCTTTGTGACCATGGGGTCGAACGGGTTAAGAATAATTTCGGGATAAAGTGAAAGCATATTGCCCCAGTCGTTTCCGCCGAGCGTGTCGAGTCCCGGAGGTATATAGCCGCCGGTTTTTGCGGTAACTTCCTTAAGGCGCTTCATAAGGTTGGAGAAATAGTTATCATATTCTGCCTGATAGGTTTTTACATCTTCAGTTTTGCCCAGGGCTTCAGCAAGAATGATCACGTTCTGGAGTCCCGCCAGGGCCAGGAAATTATGTCCCGTAACGCGTCCTGTTATATTTTCATTGTCTCCCGGAGTGGCAACGGGGAAGAGGTGGAGTGAATCTTTTTGAAGAGTATTCTTAAGCCACACGAAAGCCTTCTTAACGGAAGGGTAGACCTGTTCAGCAAAGGCTTTGTCTTTTGTTATAAGATAATGCTGCCCATAGGCCCACATAACCTGTCCCCAGGCGTCAAGTTGTCCGGCCTGTGAGACAAAATTCCCGGTAGAATCCTGCCAGCGCGGGAAGAAATCCAGAACCTGGCGCGCAAAGCCGTGGTAGCCCGAGATGTCATACATTCTTAAAATTGATGCCGCATCCCTAAGCCAGAACTGATGGTACTGAAAATCGTTTACAGTCTGTACGTAATCCTGCCCGTGCTTATTGCGGGCTATCAGGTCATAGAAAAGATTTACCTTAAATGTATTGTTTACTTTTTCTTCCGGAACCGTTATCTCAATTCCGCGGGCAAGTATATCATCCCAGAATTTAACAGTTTTATCCAGGTACTCATCATATGAAGCCTTAATCATCTGAGGGATTATGGCGTCGTTTTTATCAATTGCAACGTACGGTTCCTTAAAGTCGAGACTTACTTCCTTTCCCGGCTCAAGCATTGCCTTATAGTGAACTATGCCCACGGGAGTTGTAGGAAGTATCATGATTTTTGCAGGACCCTGATAGCCCGGTTCATTGTATCCCGTTTTAAGCGTCATTACCTTCTCTGTCATATTTTCTTTCGGGAAGGAATACATGACGCGTCCGTCTTTTAAGAATGCGTCGTCTGAAAATGAATATTCCGAGTGGACATTAAACGTGTCGCCTGCCTGTTCAAATTCTCCCAGCTTTTTAGCCTTCCATGGGCGTCCGAAGCGGCGGTCGCCCACTCCCCAGTCGGTGTTCTCCTGGTTTTGGTATCTTACCCCCGTGGTAAAATAAGCCGATCTTGTCTTTGTGTCGGTGTTTTTAATTTTTACTCTTATAAAGTTAATAAGTGGGCTTTCGGGATTGCCGTCGAGCGTTGCGGCGAATGCCTGAATGTAGTACCGGATGCCTTCACGGTCAAAGTTATATTCGATAACTGGAATATAGCCTTTAAGAAGAGTTTTAACCCTCTGATTAATAAGTACCGGAGGGTTACCCGTATAGAACACCAGTTCCCCCGACCCGGTGTAAAGGTAGCCTTCCGGCGTAACAAGTGTGCCATCATGCCCGTCCATAACGCCTATTACATCCGTAGGCTTGCTGTAATAGCAGAAAGACTCATCTCTGCGGTCGATTGAAGGATTGAGCACCTGCGCATTCAGGTAAAGGCAGAGGTAAAGGTAAAGAGGAATGCCCGGAATAAGGAGTTTCTTAATATTCATTTATATTCCTGTTATTGGGGTAATGTCCACTCGCTTAAGAATGTTTTGATGCTGACTGATCCGATCTGCTTTCCGTTTACTGAAGCGTTCCATGTAACATCCTGTCCTCCTTTTGAAGTTTCCTCCTGAGGAGCAAAGACAAACGTCTCTACGGGATAAATTTCACCGGGAGCCAGGAAATAATCTCCTTCGCCTGAGGAGAGCTTAAAACCTTCGGGCAGACTGGATTTAAGTGTGACAATTACAGAATCGTTTGTACTGTTTCTAAGAATGATTGGGACGTTCAGGTAGCTTCCGAAGGCGATGTTTATCTCGGGCTTTACCAGGGGAGCTATATTTTCAATGTTGTGTGCGCGCCAGAAATCCTGATAAAAAGAAAATGGTCCGCCCAGCTGAACACTAACTCCCTCGTACTTCTGAGGCACGTAGCCTCTTGGGGCAACATAAGGATGGCTGCCCTGGGTTATCCCTTCAAATGTATCTCCATCAGGTTTTGAGGGAACAACCGATTTGCCGAAAATGAGGTGAAATCTTTTATGATAATTCCGGAACTCCGAGTAGTCGCCCGTCTTCTCGGCCTTAATTCCGATTTCGGCTACATCCCCCTGCGTAAGGTGAGGGGTATTCAGTTCCGCGGCAAGCTGGTAATAGGGTACTTTCTTTGAAGGGGAGACTTCCGAAAAATCGAATTTCGGTCCCGGAGCCACAACTTCCTCGTCGGCATCTGAAAAGTAGTAAATTTTCTTTGTCTGCCAGGAGATGAGGCCTTCGTTAAAGTTGCCTATGTCGGCTCTTTCCCTCGGCATTGCGACCTGATCGGGGAAGACCGTGGGATCTCCTGCCATATCAAAAGCCTCGGTAGCTATAACGCCCGAGGCCTGGTGGTCGCCGTGGTTTTCTCCGGCAACAAAGTCGGGCAGCCATGTAAGAATCACTTCGGGCCTGGTAAGCCTGATGAGTCTGACCATACTTTCAAGTGCCTGACCGTGCCTGACGTTTTTAAGTGCGTGCAGAACGTCCTGCCCCGGGGTGTCGTAGCCGTTTAAGAACCAGACATTTGTAATTCCGAATTTATTGAGTGCTGTTCTTGCTTCGATTTCGCGCATTTCGCCCATGGCAGATGACTGTTCGTTTCCTACGGAGTTTCCGCCGCCCTGGCCGCGGTTTGTATAAATTACGGACACTTTTTTATGGTCATCGAATATCAGTTTTGCAAGATAACCGCCTACAGCCGTTTCATCGTCGGGGTGGGCTACAATTAAAAGCACATCTGTCTTGAAGCGTTCATCGGGCTTTATATTTCTGTGGAGCCCGGTCTCCTGAGCATTAAGTGCTGAAATGAGAAAAAGAACCATAGCAGCAATTTTAACCTTCACAGTGATACTCCTCTGTTCTCTTAAATAAGTTCTTTTGTTATGCTTCTTACCTTACTTCAGCCAACAGATTTTTCCTGGGCTCTTTAACGGCAAAGAAAAGCCAAATTGCAGAACTTCCGGCAAATATGGCCGCCAGAATAAAAACCATATTGTAGCCGTAGCGGTTTGCTATGTAGCCTCCAAAGAGTCCTGCAAGACTGAAAGGAGAAGATATCATATTTGAAAGCGCCACATACGTAGGGCGGTTTTCCTCGGCGCAGAGTTCAGCTATGATAGGAAGCTTGGAGAGCTGATACACCCCGGTTGTAAATGCTGAACCGATGAAGACTATGGAGTAGACTCTGACGTCAGGAGCAAAAAGAGCCGCAATGCACGCCATTGTTGTAAAACAGGCGCCAAGAAGCATATTCAGCTTGTGCCCAAAGCGGTCGCCCATATAGCCGAAGAATATATTGCCGACGATGGAAAACGTCATGAAAATAATTGTAAAATTGCCCACATAGCTGTCCGGAAGGGAGAACTTTTTAAGGGCGTTAAGGCTGTAGAAGACCTCTCCCATAAGCGCTATAATCAAAAGCGAATCTGCGATGAGGAAATTTCTGAAGTTTTTCTCCCTCTTCAGTATGCCCGGAAGCATACTGAAAAATTCGCCATAGCTGAGATGCTTTTCCTTTATGTCAGCTTTATCTTCTTTTATAAGTGTTAAGAAGATGTAGGAGACCATCATTACCATAAAAGCGCTGAGCAAGAGGAGTGAAAAGCTGTGCGGAAACGGGAATTTACCCAGCACTTCCTTCACATACCACCCGCCCAGAATTCCAAGTACGGCGCCCAGAATAACGCGGCTTGCAAAGAGCCTTCCCCGCAGCTTTACAGGAGTAAGTTTTGCAATGAGGTCGAACCAGCCGGGGAGATTAATGCTTCCGGCAAGTGCAGCCAGTATAAAGCAGAAAAAGAAAATTATGAGCCCCGTGCTGCTGCTTACTCTTTCCATGACAAAGTAGCTCAGTACTGAAAGCAGAAGCCACGGAAGTCTCTGCCCCAGGGCGGTCTTAAGAAGCAGTACTTTCTTAAGAGGAAATCTGCTCGAGTAGTTTGCTACAAGTATCTGCGGAAAATTAAATCCAAAAGTCCAGAAGATCGGTATCAGTCCCACGGCCACGTTGCTTCCGCCAATGGCTCTTACGAAAACAGGCATTACTACAGTAAAAGAAATAAAGCTCATAGCGAAAGCGTAAAGTGAGCCGTCGGCCATGTTGATCAGGAAGTTTCTTTTTACCGATTTATCCGAGCTGTATTCACTGAACCAGTTAAGCACAATATACCCTGACTTCCTTTCCTTCCAGTTTAACTGATGTAACCGAGGCTTCCAGTTCAGGCTCCTGAATGAGATTTAATTCCTCGGCTGTAAACTGTTCTTTCATGGATTTTACGCCTTTAAGAGGAATTCTGAGCATTACTTCAGTCGTCTGGTGCTTAAGGTTCTGTATTATGAGCATACTGCGGCCGTCTTTTCCTTTAAGCAGGTCTGCTCTTACCTTATGGTTTCCGTAAACATAAGGCTTTTCAACTTCTGCGTTCATTTCCACGAGACTTGCAATAAGCTCCCCGTTAAGTAGGTTTTCATTGCGGAAGAAAGAAAGCCCGACGTATGAGCCTATCAGAATAGCTTTTCCTTTTCCGTACTCAGCCTGTGTTACTGCAGCCTCGCCGGTTGCGTAGCGGGCAATTACTTCGGCGCCTTCAGAGATAAGAGTTTCTTTTACTATTGTGCCTCTTACCTTATCGCCTTCGGACAAATAAGGCATATCCTTAATGACCTCCATTTCAACCGAACTGCCGCCTAATGGCTCTGCCGTGCCCGCCTGAAATCTTATGGCCTCTTTAGAAATTCCTTCTTTTATCTTTTCTCCTTTCCTCTGGAAGGAGAGATCCTTAATGATATCTATTTCTGCAACTGTATTTCTGGATGCTGGTTCAACCACGCCCTGACGAGCCTTAAAGACCTTATCCATTCCGTAGCCCGGAATTACCCTTTCATGGTGCCCATGCTCAACGTTCCATCCGGCAAAGTAGGCCTCACCTATAAGTATGCCGCCTTCACTAACCCAATTCTCGAGAGCCCTGCATATCTTTTCACCTAAGTAATAGGGGAATGGTATATAAAGCACCTTGTAGTTTTTAAGCACATCCCAGTCAAATTCCATGGGGTGAATGAAGTCTATTGCGTAGTTGTGTTCATACAAAGCGCGGTGAACGCCCAGAAGAGAATTTGTTGCTGTTTTCTCATTGCCCGTTGAAGCCCATGCAAAAACCTCATTTTCAGGGTCGTACAAAATTGCAACTTCAGCCTTCAGCGGTTTGGCATCCAGAAGGAAGTCTGCATTCTTCTGCAGAACAAGACCTGTCTCTGAAAACGCCTTAAGCCATGAAGTAGGTTTTCCGTCGAGGGTTGTAAGTCCCCACGTTGGGGCTTCACGCCCCAGGATTTCAGGGCGGTACTGCCAGAAGATAAACCCTTTAAGGTTTCCTGCAACGCCGCGGAAGATAAGTCTTTTTACGTCGTTAGAGTCAATAAACTGCGGCATGTCGAGCGTGTAGCCCGGAAGCATGAGCATTTCGGCTGATATGACGGGTTTTCCCTTGGCGCATGAACGTAAGACGTCAATCATCATAGCGTCATCCATCTGAGTAAAGCCGTGCAGGTCGCCGTACTTTCCCACGTTCCACGGGTCGCTTGCAGTTGAAGTAACAGGGAAGCCCTGCACAAAGACGTGATGGCACATAAGAGGATGACTTCGGTTATCCGCTTCATGGGCCGCCTCGAAGCGCCTTTTTACGTTTTCGCCTATTGTATGGACAAAAAACATTCTCCAGTCAATTACGTCGTTAAAGGTATTGCGGGTTTTCGGGAGCTCCACTTCATCAAATGAGCGGTAATTGCGGTTCCATGAAGTATTGAGTGTCTTTATGTCGCCGTACTTATAGTTCAGCCATATCTTAAACTTTGTCTGGCAGTGATCGCAGTAGCAGAGCATGTCGCCTATTTTTTCAGCGTTATCTGCATAGAGCCTCATCTCTGCCATGCTGCTTGTAAGTTCGGGTTCGCTGGCAACGTTCCATATTTCGAGGGCAGGGTGATCTTTATATCGCTTAACCGTTTCCTTAAGGAAGGTGATCATGTGATCGATCACTTCGTCGTGATTAAAGCAGTAGCCCAGGCCGCCGATCTGGCGGTGCGGCTGCGTCTGAGGGCCGATCTTCCGTCCGCTTAAAGTAACCATTGAGGCATCAGGATATTTCGTATAGATCCATGCCGGCGCCACGTCGAATATCGTGTTCAGCATTACCTTCAGATTGTATTTGGAAGCCAGTTCCATCAGGCGGTCTATATCATCGAAATAATATTCGCCTTCGGCGGGGTTATTCCATCTCCACTGAACCCAGAACTTGACCGTGTTAAAGCCTAGTTCCGACATATTTTTAAGATCCTCCTCCCAGTCCTGTTCCATGGGAGAGGGTGCACGGTAATACTGTGAACCAAAAGGAAAGTATGTATCTTTTAACAAATGCCGCATCACTTATTCCGTTTCAATTAATGTTTAAATAATAAAAGGTGACAAATGCCTGTAGCCTAACTTCAGGCCGTTTTTAACTTTTTCTTCCGAGCCTTCCCAGACGGGATCTTCGTGCTCAATTGAGATTACGTTGTTGTATCCCTCTTCCTGGAGAGTTGAGATAAACCTCTGCCAGTCTATTTCGCCAAGGCCCGGTATGCGGTAGCGCCACCAGCCCGACTTCCATGGGATGGGATCTATCTGGCGCCCGAAGAAGCCGTATTCATACTGCCCTGAGGCAAGTATTTCCGTATCCTTTGCATGCGCGTGGAATATTTTATCCTTGAAGTCATGTATTACCTGCAGGTAATCAATTCCAAGCCAGTAAAGGTGCGATGGATCGAGGTTAAGTCCGAAGTTTTTGCCTGGCACTTCGTTAAAAAGTGCAGTCCACAGTTCAGGTGAATATGCGTAGTTGCCGGGAACGGCAAATTTAAGCCAGCCGTCCATCGGGCAGTTCTCGATCATGAGGCGCACACCCTTGTCCTCTGCATACTTTACGAGAGGACGGAACACCTTTCCAATTTCTTTCATGTTGTCTGTGGGGGACTTGTCGGGCCTTCCGCCTACAAATGTGCCGACGAGGTTTACTCCCAGCATTGAGGCCGCATTGATAACTTTTTTGAGGTGGTCGTGATATTCTTTTCTTTTCTTGAGATCCGGATGGAGGTTATTGTCGTAATAGGCGAGGGATGAGATGGTAAGGTTGTACTTACTAAACATCTCATTTATCCGTTCTGCATCCTGAGGCTTAAAGTTGGCAGCATCTATCTGGCGTGCCTGATAGTCGCGTTTGGATTTAACGGGCCATGAGGCGAGTTCCAGGCTCTGGAAGCCCTCATTTGATGCCCATTTTGCAAGGTCTTCCAGTTTTAGTTTTGGAAGGCAGGCAGTTAAAAAGCCAAGTTTCATTTATTGCTCCGCTTAGGTTGAAGTTTGAATTATGAATTTTGAATTATGAATTAGACTTCGATCCATTTTTCTTCTTTACTGCTTCTGAGGATTGCCTCAACAATCTTGTTCTCCAGGTGTCCGTCTTCGAAGGTGGGGAAGTCGGGCTTATCCTTAAGAGGATCTTTCCCCTTAAGGATGAAATCGTAAACGTTCATGAAGAGATTTTTAGGGCCGTCGGAATATCCTTCCGGGTGGCCGCCGGGGTAGTGGGCATAGCGCCGGGCCTCTTCATCTAAAAGCGAGGGGTCTTTTATTAAGACCTCGTTGGCTTTTTCCCTGTAGCCTACCCAGAGTTCGTTAGGTTCTTCCTGATCCCAGGATATGGCTTTTTTGCTGCCGTCAATTTCGAAGACAAAATTATTTTTCCGTCCGGCGCTGACTTGTGAGACTGTAAAAACGCCGCGGGCACCGTTTTCGAACTGAAGGAGGACAGATCCTGCGTCTTCGGTTTTTATCTCAACGTCTTCAAAGCTTCCCTGAGCTTTTTCCTCTTTTCCCTTAAATGTTGCCACTTCCTGAAGCGGTCTTTTTCTTTTTGTGTGCACAGTGAGAAGATCCGCGCATACTCTTTTTATTCTGCTGCCTGTAATAAACTGCATGAGGTCGCACCAGTGGGAGCCGATATCAGCAACAGCGCGGGATTCTCCGGAGACTTCAGTCTCAAGGCGCCAGTTGTAATCGGTATCGTAGTAGAGCCAGTCCTGCAGGTAATGCCCGTGCACAAGATAAATACTGCCCAGTTCTCCTTTTTCAACCATTCTTCTTGCGTGCTGTGTTAAGGGATAGAACCGGTAATTAAAATTAACCGCGTTTACAACGCCCTTTTCCTTTGCAAGCCTTATAAGTTCCGAGGATTCCTCAGATGTTAAGGTTAAAGGCTTTTCAGATATGACGTGCTTGCCCTCTTTTAAGGCAGCCTTATTGATCTCAAAGTGCAGGTTATTTGGGGTGCAGTTATGGATAACGTCAATTTCCTTGTCGCTGACCGCATCCTGCCACTTATCATAAACTTTTGGAATTGAATACTTTTCGGCCAGGCTTCTGGCGCCCTGCAAGTCAAGGGAGGCGATGCCGTGGACCTCCACGCTGCCGATACGCCTCAAGGCTTCAATGTGGGCCGGCCCGATAAATCCGGTGCCGATTACTGCTGCTTTAATTTTTTTCATTTAATTATCCTTATTCGGCTTTTTCTTTTTACCGTTTTTAAGCTTTTCTTTCAGCTCACCCGCCCTCCGGATCATCTTTCTTACTTCAGGAGTGTCAATCTTCTGACTCCTGTTATATAGGCATAAGGCCGGGATAACATCCAGCTTCTTATATGAGGCCTCCTGCAGCTTGAAAATAGGATGATTGGGATACTTTGTAAGCAGGTGCGCCGTGAGCCTTGTATATTTTTCGAAGAGGTAAGATGAAACCGGGTACACTTTCTTCCAGCGCTTGCGGCCTTCCATTCCGTGCACGTCGGCAAGAGAGTCAATTCCGTGGATCTGCGCCATCGGAAGGGCCTCCAGGACCTGCTCATGGATCCCTTCGCCAGAGAATAGCACATCGGGGAAAGCTTTTTCGAGGCGCTGAATATGGCTTCTCATTCCCTGAAGGAAATTAGGCCCCTGACTTACATTGAAAGCCAAAAGTGTCTGATCTAAGAAGACTCCGTCAAGATTAAATTTTGCAATCAGGTCCCCCAACACCTTCACCATCAGATCCCCCCATTCCTTGTAGCCGGGATTTATATAGGCAAAGTAATCCTCGCTCAGCCAGTCGCCGTCAATATCCATAGCCCAGCCCTGAGGCCGGTTAAAGACGTCAATGACCTGGTGCTTCTTAAATTCTTTGTACTGCGGGTGGGTAAACGTCATAGCAAGGACGTTTGTGTGGATCATTACATGGTAGCC
The DNA here is from genome assembly GCA_036261625.1 of Ignavibacteriales bacterium. Taxonomy (GTDB): domain Bacteria; phylum Bacteroidota; class Ignavibacteria; order Ignavibacteriales; family SURF-24; genus JAAXKN01. The sequence goes on from DATAKL010000032.1 coordinate 29,143, forward strand.
CATATGGTGCGCCAGATCCACAAGTTCCTTAAACTTTTCCTCTCCGCCTAAATATTTGCTCGGGTTGTAGTCCGGAGCGTTTGAATCTATTCCATGCTCGGCAAAGCCAGGGATGTAGAAGAGTGTTTCACCGGGGGGATGAAGGCGGCTGAATTCCTTCAGGCGCTCCTTCATCTCATCAAAAGTGTGGTGCGGTTCAACTGTGTCTTTCCGCATTCCCCAGATCTCAAGAATAAAGTTAATGTCGTCTGCCCATTTGGGAAAGCGGGGATTGTCTTTTATTTTTAAAAGATTAAATTCCTTTTCCAGGAAAGTACGGTGGCGGTCAACAGGCTCTTTCCAGCTTCCTTTGTAGCCTTCAACAAACCATTCAGCTTCAATAGTATTTTTACTTAACGGGGCATCAGCCTCAAAGCCCAAAGAAAGTGTGAAAGACTTTTCAGCCTTGCTGACACGGAGGAGTTTAAACCTTGGATCTTTTTCCTTCGTATGTATCCAGAGTCCCCCTTTTTTACCTTCACCTATTACAAACTGCGCATTCCACCAGAAAGGGTATTTGTAGCTCAGCGTGGTGTCCGGCGTCATATCACGGGTCAGCATCTGTCCGCCCAGGGCAGGTATAACTACGTTTTCAAACTCCAGCCCTGAAAGCCTCCATTCAGCCATCCACAGGGGTTCCGGCCCCGTTGCCTTCAGGCTGAAGCGGATTCCTTCCTCTGCCTCAGAAAGATATAATTCGGCTTTATACATGCCTGTTTCATCAGACAGGGAGAGCCTTACACCATTAGGTGAAGGCTCCGCTTCATCAAGATTCGACAGAATTGCAGGCTCGGATACGTGGCTTGGAACACGCAGTACAACCGATTGTTTCCCGTCAGCGGAGTATCTTTGGCCTGTTTCCCTGTTTAGTATTTCATGAATTCTAAAAGGTTTGTCTTCTAATGTTATCTGTATTCTTTTATTTGATACTGTAAACAAGTTCATCTGCTTTCTTTTGTTTTTAATCAGTTATTTCCAGAGTCTTAACTTCCTTTTTCTCGACATCCTCGTAAGGGGTCCTCCTGCGGAAGATGACAAAGTATGAGGATTTCTCCACCTTATAGGGAAGGCATGCCCCGTGCCAGATGCCGCTGTTGATTACAACGGCTTCACCAGGCTCTACCTGAAATGCCTTTGCCTCTTCATCGGGACTTCCTTCAAGAAGCAGTGGAAGAATAAAAGGAGCATCGATAGGTATCAGCAGCTCAGGCGTATCCAGGTGACGTTCCATTCCGCTGACTTCACTTTTTGTCTGACGGTAGACGGTGCATATTCCGATTTCAGTATCCCCGTCAATATGGTAGCTTGCGATGTCGGACCAGAATTTGTAATCCTGTGCCTGAGATGTCGGCTCCCCCGTAGGGAAAGTGACAACTTTTCCGAACTCCCGGAAATTGTCTTTATTTATGTGTTCAGAACTAAGTTTCATAATTTTTGGGTTTTAAGTTTTAAGTTACTTTTTAATTTTAAGGATGAATATTTCACCGCCTTTAAGCGTAATGCCGTTAAGGATGGTTGCGCCGCTTTGTCTTACAACGTTTGTGTAATTCTGAGCTTCTCCCAGCTCAGTATACTCTGTTGCTTCACCATTAAGGGTAAAGGGGATTGAAAGACTGATCTTTTCAACTCTGGTATCCTTTACCATTCCGGTTGTATCGTGACGCTCTCCCGGCTGATTGGTCCTGAGCCAGGCCACTACAGTAACATCCCCGTTTTCATCCTGAAAAGTTGTTACATAGCTGTCTGAACCAATAGGCTTTTTAATTTCCACTGATTTATCAAAGCTTCTGCTTTTATTGGAGAACAGTGTATTGAAAAATGAGAGTGCCTTTAGAGCCGGCTTGGGACTGTGGTCTGCAAATGCAACGCCAAGGTTCCTGTTATTGTTGTCGCCGATTACATTTTCTGCCGGCGGCAGGTCCTTTACCTCATACCAGCAGATGGCGGCAAGCTTGTCGGTGCTTAAGGCAAGAGAGAGAGTCTTAAAGAGTTCCACTGCCTGATAGCGCAGCGTATGCTCGTAATCGTAATATGGATTATAGTCGTTGGAAACTTTATTGGGTTTCATTCTCCAGGTGCTGTAGCCCACTTCGGCCATCCACAAGGACTGATGGTTTCCGTAGCGCATAACGATCTCATAGAGCTCGTTTACATAGCCGGGAAGTCTTTCAATCGGGTTATTGCTCCAGGTCTCGTAGTAGTTATGCATATTTACGATATCGATATAGGGGCTTATGCCGTAGTCGCGGAAGAGCTGGCGGAAGAAGTCGGGTCTTATGGCAAGTCCTCCAAGAACGGTTTTTGCCGTGGGGTCTGCCTGCCGGACAGCCTTAGCGCCAATTTTGACCATCTTTGCAAACTGTTCCGGTGTACCCTGCCAGTAGATCGAAATGTCGGGCTCGTTCCAGAGTTCCCAGGTTTTGATCCACGGCTTATAGCGGTTTACAAGCTGTGTCATGAAGACGCCGAACTCGTCGTAGTCTTTCGGGGGATAATTCCAGAAGAACATCGTATCCTGTTCGCCTGTTGAGTTCCATTTCGGCATATAGCAGACGTAGGGGACAAGAGTAATATGGTATTCGTCGACGGCCATTTTAACAAAGTCGTCCCAGAAAAGCCAGTTGAATTTTCCTTTCTGCTCTTCTATTGCATCCCATCCGAATGAAATCCTGAGGAGGTTAATGCCTGCGTGCTTTAAGAATTCCATATCTTCGCGGATAAGCTTCAGGGTAGTGGTTTCCTCGGGGTAGTCTTCGCAGAGTCCGATCGGAACGTGATAGTAAGCGGACCCGTCGGGCTGGCGGACGAGCTGGTCGTATATGGTCTTTTTACCCTGTGAAAAGCCTGTAATGGTAAAACCTAACACAAGGAAGGCAGTTAGTAGTGATCTTTTGAACATTTTTTCTCCGCAATTAATATTAAAAATGTCTCATTATGTTTTTGCCGCATTGTATAGCCGCGGCCTTCAGGCCGGGGATTACGCGATCCCCCTCTCTTTTGGGCTTTAGACCCAGACATTCCCGGACGGAGGATCGGTGGCTAAAGCCGCGGGTTTGTTTGATTTCGTTCCCACCGACCTAAAGGTCGGGGCTAGTCAGGGGAAATATCAATCACAATTTCAGAGGGCTATTTCTTCCCTCCAGAAATCTTTCCTCCATGCGAACTGGTTTAACTCACTTAATTCTTCTTCTTTCAGCAGGTCATTGTCGCTAACCGAAGTATTCATTTCAGCCTGACGGGTGTTTCTGATGCCGGGTATTACGGTGCTTACAGCCGGGTGGCTCAGGCAGAATTTAAGGGCATAACTTGCCATGCTCATGCCCGGGTGGCGCTTTTCCTTAACACTGTTTATTTCACTTACTTTCTTAATTACAGAGGTGAGATTACCTCCGCGGAAGTAGTGTCCTCTTACGTCGCCCTCGGCAAATGTTGTCCCGGGCGTAAACTTGCCGGTCAAGGCTCCTTCATCGAAAGGCACTCGCACGACAACGGCAATTCCCAGCTTTTGACATACGGGAAACAAATTCCACTTCGGGTACTGCTCGAAGAGGTTATATATAACCTGCACTTCATCAATTTTACCCAGGGCAAGCGCCCCGATTACACTGTCGGGCGTCGTATCGTGCACGGAAACTCCGGCTGCACGGATTTTTCCATCCTGCTTCAGTTTTGTTATAGCCTCAAACCATTCATCCCTTACGTTAAAGCCTGTGGCCCAGGTGTGAAACTGATATACGTCTATATAATCCCTTCCTAACCTTTTTAACGACCCTTCGCACTGCTTGATGATGTATTCCGAAGGAAATGAAATATTAACATCGAAGTCCTCCCGGGGAGGCCATGGGGTATCGGGAACAGGCGGGACTTTGGTTGCAACAAAGATTTCCTTATCCGTGCGCTCTTTGAGCACCCTTCCAATTAGTTCCTCACTGTGGCCTTTTCCGTATCCCTGCGCAGTGTCGATAAAGTTAACCCCAAAATCCAGGGCCTTATGGAGAGCTTTTATGGATTCGGTGTCATCCTGATGTCCCCACATATCGCCGCCAATGGCCCAGGCGCCGAATCCGATTTCAGAGATCTGCCAGCCGAGTTTTCCAAACGTCCTGTACTGCATTGAAAGTTTTCCTGTTTGTTCTTAGGTTTTCTAATTAAATGTTACGCCTGAGATGAGAATTATGTTAGCATACGGGGTTGCCTCACCCGTTCTGACAAATGCAATATTACCCTCCGGGTTTCTTGTCAGCTTCTTAAAGTCCTCGTGAGAGATCTTCTGTATATTGATCCTGGGAAGAAGCCTTGTCACTTCGTCATAAACGCTGCAGCTGACCTCAAGCATTTCTTCGGCTACGATGGCATCTTCAATCTGGAGTTCCTCAAGGATTACTTTCAGGGTTTCAATAAAACGGGGCAGGTTAGTACTAAGAGCCAGATCTATTACCTCGGCATCCCTTGGTATGGGAAGTCCGCTGTCGCAGATGACAAGTTTATCTGTATGTCCCATTTGAGCAATTACGCGCGAGAGTTCAGAATTCAGTACACCATTTTTCTTCATATAACCTCCTAAAGAATTTATATCACCTTTACAGCTTTTATTTCTTCCATTGTGGGCATGGATGTCTGTGCGCCCAGTTTTGTAACGGAGTAAGACGCTACAATGTTGGCAAACCGGATTGCCTCGTCAATTGTTCTGCCCTCGCTGAGGGCATAGGCAAGCGCGCCGTTAAATGCATCACCTGCAGCGGTGCTGTCTACCACCTCAACTTCCCTTGTTGGAAAGAGTTCACTCCTCGTGCTGTTTACAAGCAGGGCTCCTTTATCGCCAAGTGTCACCACCACATTCCTGACTCCCTGGCCGATGAGACTTTTTGCCGCAAGGGAGGCCGAGTCACCATCCACGACAGGGATGCCGGAGAGCATACCGAGCTCGATTTCATTGGGAGTTATATAGTCGGTAAGCTTCAGCAATTCGGGAGGAAGTTTTCTTGCCGGAGCCGGGTTAAGAATAAACAAAGCTCCGTGTTCTTTTGTCTTCCGGGCCGTTTCCATAACTGTTTCAAGGGGTATCTCAAGCTGTGTAATTACCACACCGGCCGAATGGAATGCCTCCTTGTGCTGATTTATATCTTCGGGCATAAGCTTCATGTTGCTGCCCGAGACGACAATTATTTCGTTCTGGCCGTATCCGTTTACTGAAATAAGGGCAATTCCGGTAGGTTCAACGCTGTCGGTTAAAATGTAATCCAGCCTGACGCCGTCTTTTTCCATATTTTCCGAGAGCTTCTCTTTGAACATATCATTGCCCATTTTACCGATAAAGAAAGTATTCCCCCCCAGCTTTGCGCTGCATACGGCCTGGTTGGCTCCCTTGCCCCCGGGGAACATTCCGAACTGACGGCCCAGAATTGTTTCACCGGGTTTCGGGAATTCCCTGCACACTACTACCATATCCATATTAGCGCTGCCTACAACAAGTACTCCGCTCGTATTCATAAGATGCCTCGATAACTATGTATTATAAAGAAATAACATAAAGCGGCTTGAATGTAATTACAGGTTCAGAAAGTAGACCTGACTTTTTCTGCACTGCTTCAAGCACATTAATAAGTGTGTTGGTTACTTTGAGCTCAATTGTGTTTTTCCCCGGCTTAACCATCTCCGTAACGTCAAGCCTGTAGGGATGCCAGGGGAGAACTTTTCCCTGACTGCCGTTTAAGCTTACTTCCAGAACATCCTCCCCTATATTGGCTTCAAGGAAGAATTTTCCGTTCGTGTAGTCTTCCGGTACAGTAAATTCAGTTGTGTATGTGCCTGTCCCTGAGAAGAACGGATAGCCCTGCTTCGTCCAGTCGCCAAGCTTAACCTTCTCCTGCAGGCGCACTATTTTGTAGCCATGTTCTGTCTTTGCAAGTGAGAATTTCCCGGTTATCTTCAGAAGGTCCAGAATGCCGTCTGTTCTTCTCTGTGCAATGAGCCTTACAGTTACCTGGTTTAGTCCTTCATGGACAAACTTACTTATATCGATCTCTTTAATTTCAGCATCAAGATAGCTTCTTGTTCCTCTGTCTTTTATTTCCTGGCCGTTTATGTATAGCGTGTGCTCACGGCCGCTGAAGCCGTCAATAAGAATGTTTAGTTTTTCAGGCATGTTCTCAACTTCAAAGCCTGTGCGGTACCAGAGTGTTACGGGATAGACTTCATGGTCCCTTTCCTGCGGAAGCTGCATCTCCCAGGCGCCGTTTGTAACACTTAGCCAGTCGGAGTCGTTCAAAGAAGGATCTGAATAATTCGTGCTGCCTGTCTCATCTTCCACTTTCATTTTCCAGTTTCCGATTAAAAGGGCGTTGGCTTCTCTGATGGAGAACTTAAACGTCCGGCCCAGACGGATCGGGGAATGTTCTTTTTTTGCGGGCTGTTTTAATCTCTTTACGCCGTTGGCAGTTTCAACTTTGGCGAAAACTTCCTTTTCCTTTGAGGCGGGATAACCTGTAATTTTCTTTCCGTCGAATGTTTCCACCGCGAGGTTTGTATCTGTAATAAAAGGCTTCTTAAGATTGTTTTTTATTACAACCACATGCGACTGGCTTTCTGCAAACTCAAGCTTCAGGTGCGTTCTTCCGTTTTTTATCTGGTAGACATAAAGGGGCTTAACCTCCCCCGTATTCGGATCCCAGAGCTCCGGCGTACCGGTTTTTTCAAAGGAGAGTTCAACTTCCCCGATTGCTTTTTGCCCCGTGTTAACAATGAAATATATATCGTAGCCGTCTTTTTGGCGGTGGAGGTAGAAGACGTCCTCATTGCTGATTTCGACGTCGGGTTCCAGTACCTTGCCCAGGAGACTGCCAAGCTCTTTACGCTTTTCTGACTTTGATCTTCCTTTTCCGCCGAAAAGATATACGTTCTTTCTGGATTTAACTCCCTTGAACTCCTCTCCCGTCTTAAACTGCTTGTAGAGATTTTTGGGATCCACGCCGAACATATCCTTAATTTCCACGGCTGCGCCGTCTTCCTCAGCTTCCAGGAATTCAAAGGGAAGAATGGTATCTGCAATTACTTTGCCGCCGCCATCAACAAACTTCTTTATTACTTTGAAAGTCTCTTTCTTAATGTGCGTCAAAGGAGGCAGAACAAGAAGTGAATACTCCTCCTCTGCAATCTTAATCTTGTCTTTCGTGACTTTTGAATCGATTAAGACATCCTCATCCACATAATCGTAATCGTAGTGGAGCCTAAGAAGAGAATCTGTAATGAAATTGAAATTGCCTTCAATTGTCTTGCTTGTTGTGCTTGCCTTCTGCGGCTGGTAGTTTGTCCACATGCTGTTTATGGGGTAAACGACCAGCACCTTGGCAACGTGACGCCCTCCGGAAAGAAGTGTCCCAAGGCGCGACATATAAGTTGTGAACTCGCCGTAGTTATTCCACCATGTATGATGATAGAACTGCGAGGGGGGCCAGTCGCGTTTTCTTTCGCCTTCAATTGAATAGTGATAGCCGTGGTTATTAAACAGGTTGACACCCAGCACGTACTCCCAGTTTGCAATCCATTTCATGCGTTCAAGCGTGCAGTCCCAGTAAGCGCCTCCCATAGATTCGCAAAGAAGCCTTGTGCTGCCGTAGTGATGGGCGGCAGAGCTTGCAAGTTTCAATGCCACGTGCTGATCCGGTTCTTTTTCAGTTCCGATCTTGGGATAGAGGTGATCTACGCCGGTTATATGCATCTGTTTTAAGTGCTTGAAAATATTTCCTTCGCATCTTGCCTGGAGCCTTAGCCATTCCTCGAACAGTACGTGTCCGGTAAATATTACTCCGTTTTCATCGCACCACTGGCGGATTCTTTTGTAGTAGGAATCGGTATACTGCTCGCTTAAGGTGCGCCAGAAATCGTAGCGGATTTTTGCCGTCACCTCACCCATATCGACGTACAAAGCGGGCAGGTACGGTTTTAAGTCGTAGCCGCGCCTTTGACGGAAGATCTTAAACATCTGGCTTGACCAGGGAACAACATAATTATCCACGCCCACCTGGTAGTAGTGCATGGCAGGTTCATCTGTGTAGAAGCCGGGGACGATTGTGCCGAAGTCTTTCCCAACGGCCTCCTTATATCTGTCGTGAGTAAGTTCAATAAATCTGTTCGTTGACTCGGGGTTAAGAGCGTCAATGTAATACGGCACTTCTTTTTCCAGGAAATAGAGAAGTTTCCACTTGCCGGCCGGAGCCTCCCAGGGGATTACCTTATTAAATGAAAGGTTTGGCGTAAGGTCAATGAGCTCTTTTATTCCGTTTTTATATTCATCAGCCGAGCAGGCGAATGCTGCAATGGGGCGCGAGTCGCCGGTATTGACGTAGCGCGAGTCGGTTGCCTCGAGGAATGTGAATAAGGGCCCGTCGACATTAAGTGCCACGAGTTCAAGATATTTCTGCGAAAGGTGGGGGTATTGTTTAATTACCTGGCGTTCAGCCGTACCGCTCGGCCAGTTCATTTCGTCGTAGACCCAGATGTCTATTCCTATTTCCTTTGCTTTTTCAACTGCAAATTTAACGCGGTCGAACCATTTATCCGACAGATAACCTATTTCCTCGCCGAAGCGCCCGTGAATAAAGAGTCCAGGGATACCCTTGTCGTGGTACTCCTTCATCTGCCATTCCATTTCATGTTCATCCATTTCGCCGTTCCAGAACCAGAAGGGAAGAATGCCCAGTTCCCTGGGAGGATTCTTAAACGTATCGGGTGTAAGTTTTTCTCCGTTTACCAGTTTTTGTGAAAATGCCATAAAAGTATATTCCTCTCTTATTAATTATTTCTAAAAAAAATCAGCTCTCTCGGTTAAAATGCAAATATGAGTGAGAATCTGTGCGGGGATTCAAGGAAATCGTATTTAACATATGCGTAATCGAATTCCATTTTAACGCCCGAGAGTTCAGTCTTAAATCCGGCACCCAGTGCCAGGTTGCCTTCCTCATAGTTCATTCTGTAGCCGGCTCTTAAGGATAGCATGTTCATAAAAGTATACTCTCCGCCCAGGTGAAGTCTTTCGCCGTAGTCGTTTGTATGAATTGCATCGGCGTCGAGAGTAAGTTTATTCATTGATCCGTCGCCTCCTAAGAAGAGGTTCTCTCCGCCCAGGAGGTCGATCGAGGCCCCGATGCGGAAGACAAGCGGCAGTTCATAGGACTGCTGTGTTTCCTCTCCTGTATACAACCAGCGTGCCTGCTTGGAAAAGTTCTGTGCCGTCATTGCAATGCGTATACCTTTCCATTGTGTATCGTAGTAAGTCCCCACATCAGCAGCCCATAAGGATGTGGTGTAAGTAAAAAGATTCTCCCTCAGGTATTTCACATTGACGCCGATGGAGAGCTGGTCTGTAAAGCGGCGCGCCACTGTTACTCCCAGGGCCAGGTCGCTTCCTGTAAAAGTACTGCCGGTTCTGGAATCCACCCCGCCCGAGGTGCTGGTGGTAAGGGCCTCCTGAATGTTGCCGTAGTTAAGACCCATATAGCTGAATGCAACAGCAGCCTGCCCGAAGTTATAGCCGATTGCCCCAGAGGTGACGTTCAGGTCGGCAATCCACTTCGTGTAGTTTACTCCTGCCTCCAGGTTTTCAATGCCTGTAAGGCCTGCAGGATTCCAGTATACGGAGTTAATGTCCTGCGTACTGGCAATTACGGCTTCGCCCATGGCAGCTGCACGGCCGCCGACGCCGATCTTAAGGAACTGAAAAGTCGTGCGTCCGGCTTTATTAAACTGCGCCGGAAGTGTTCCTGAGATTCCCAGCAGCAGCGCAATTGTTATTACTGTTAGCTTTTTCAATTTCTTCCTCCAGTTACTTTATCCGGAGACATGTCCGGATATTTGTTTTAGCGTATTATCATCAACTTGCCTGTAAATTTGCTTCCGGCTGTTCCTTCAGTCTGCGACTGGACGACATAGATATACAATCCCGGTGCAACCAATAGTCCTGCTTCAGAGCGCTGGTCCCAGCTGGCGCTGCCGGCGAGGTTGCCGTTCTGATCAGGGCCATGCTGAATTGTTTTAATCAGGTCGCCCGAGAGGCTGAATATTTTAATGACAGCCTTTTCAGGAAGATTTCTGAATTCAATTTTCATAGGTGTCGGGTCGCCGAAGCTGTGGTTGGGGTCCCCCTCAATAAAGGGGTTGGGTGCGGCAAAGACATCCCAGCCTTTTGAAACATCCACAGGACCGGGTTTAGCCCCGGTTAAAGGCGTGCGGTTATAGTCGTCGCTTTTGAGTTCCGGCAGGTTATTAACCTTAGTGCCGTTTGCCGATGTCCAGGGGCGGGGCTTGCTGTTATAGGCCTGAACATAGTAATAGGATTCAAAGCCGAACTGAAGGTTTTTATCGAGATACTCATATTTATTAAGGTCACTTCTCCAGTAGTTCTGCATCTCGGAGCGGGGGATATCGGCCACGAGGTCCCAAATGCCTCTTTTATCATTGCCTCTGAAGATTCTGTATCCGCTAAGGTCAGTTGAGCCGTCATAGAAAACCTGCCCCGAGCCGTCAGTAATTTTGCTTGTTTCAGCAAGCTTATCCCACTGCACTGCAATAATAGCGGTATCGGAACCCTTGGATGCATTTGCAGCAGAGCAGTTTGGCGCCGGGGGTGCCTCGGGCACATCTGCCGCAAGGTTAATTCCCTCGACTTTGGCCCCCAGTCCCCATTTAACGGCATCTCTTGCCGCGGCGGCGTTGCGTCTTATTGCAGCAATTGTGCTGTCGGGGAAGTAGTGATTAGGATCTCCCATCATTACCTGTTTCAAGTCCATTACACCTGCAACCTCAGCTAAGATAATTCTGACCGAGTCGCCCACGGCAAGGTTATAAGGGCCGAAAGAGCTGGTGTACCAGCAGTAAAGGTTTCCGTTGTTAGGCGGTCTTTTGTTATGGCGTGCAAAATCATAAAGCTCTTTAGTGGTAAAAGGGCCCAGGCCGAAAGTTTCAAAGTCGACAGTTTTGCCGGCAAATTTATCCCCTTCATCGCTGTAGATATTGAAGTAGGTAGGATCAGCATCAAACGGGTCCTGGCTTTGTGCTCCCGGCGGGGGAGTGCGGTAAAGGAACTCGAAGCCGAAGGCCGAGGGGTCCTGCAGTTCAGGGGGCCAGAGGCCCGGTTTTTTGCTGAGCAGAGTCTGCCAGTTTGCCTTTGTTCCGTATTTATCCCACGGGGCGGGTTCCCGTCCGCCGTTATAGTTGCGGCTGAAGTAAAGGAGCCCTTTGCCGTCGTTGGGGTTATCGTTTTCTACGTTATAGTAATTAAAGTAGCCGTTGCCGGGGTGCCATCCGAAGCCGCCGGCCGGGGCAGCGGAGGAAAGGAAGTTGGAGTTTTGATGAAAGTTAATCATTCCTTTGGTGGAAACCTGAATACCGCTGTGAAATACGATCCAGACTTCCTTTAGTGTCTGCGGAACATTAAATGTCTTATTGACACTGGAAACGACCATCTGCCCGGTATTCTTAAAAGTATAATCATAAATAATAAAGTCGTGATAGCCGGGATAGCTCCAGGCCATGGAGCGCTGAGTTACGGTAATTCCGGTGGAGGTATTGAAGGTTACCGTATTGATTTCCTCGGGCAGAAGAGGATCAAAGCCGTCAGTTCCGTTATAATTTTCTCTTACGGCAAAAGGGGGAATATTGTTCAGAACCCCGTTGTCCCCGGTAGCCAGAGAAGCTTGGTAGATTGCAAAGTCCTTCTGTTCAGGAGCAAAGTCAGGAGGTACGGGCACCTGTACGTCCTTGGCAATGATCCAGGGTCCGCTGCGGAAATTATGGAAATTGGCGTCGGTTATAAAATTATTGTTAGCCATCTGCTCGTCAGTAGGATAAGTAAAGCCGGGAAATCCGGGGTAGAAGCCGATGCCTGTAGTTTCCGTATAATCCCAGGCGCCGGGGTCTCCGATAAAGCCCCAGTTATACAAAGTCTCCCATAATTTTCCGCGCGTATGAGTAGCCGAGTTCTGCTGTGAGAAAGCAGGCTCTGAGAAAGCCGCCGTCAGAATCAGCAGGCCAGGGAGGTAATATTTAATGTTAAAGAATTTCATTTTGCAGCTCGCAATATTAAATTGTTTATTCTAAAAACTTACTGCCAATAACTTTAATGTCTAAAAGCTTAATGCCAGTCCGAAGACAATCTGCCGGGGCAGATTGGTATATGCGATCACATCCGGGAATGGTGCGCCGTTAATGCTCTTCTCCGGGAATACTGTAAGTCCCGAGTTAATAAATCTGGACCTGTCCTCCGGGGATGCATTTTTAACGGCAGCCAGGTTTACCCACTGGTCGTTGAAAGCATTCCTTAATTCAAGGAAGACTGCAGGCCGCAGAATTTTGAAATCGAGTTCTTTTCTAATTCGTATATCGGCATTTCTGTTGGCGCTTCTCATATACTGTTTTCCGGCCTCGGGGAATACGTCATCGGGAATATTGGCGTTAGGGAAATAGACCTGATAGTCGAGCGAGAGCTGAATATTTGAGAATATGCCGGCAAGCCAGGAAAGATCCTCAGGTGTTGCAACCGTAAAGCCGAATTTAAGTCTTGAAGGGTCATAAACTATCTGGTCGCCGATGAAGTTAGTCTGGCTGACCTGAATCTTTGAGCCCGGTGGGGCAATTGTAGTCGGGTCGCCAGAATATCCGTTAATACCGGTACTCCAGGAATAGTTAAGATATCCGCCCCAGTAGCCGGTCAGCGGCTTATTGATTGAGATTTCGATCCCCTTTGCGTCGCCGTAGTCGCCGTTTCCGGATGTAAGATAGCGTCCGCCGTCCAGTGTATAGACGGTAATGGTACGGATTGTTTTTGTAATGTCTTTGTAGAAAGCGGTTGCATCGGCGACCAGGCCGCCGAAGTTATGCTCGATACCGAGTTCATAGGCGACGGTTTTCCTCGGCTGCAGTTCCCTGTTGCCGAGGTTAAAAGGAGCAGGGATGCCTGTTTTGGCGTCAATAATATAGGTATTCAGAATTCCTGTCACGTCGGTACCTTCGCCGTAATCGCCGAAGCTTGCTCTCTGGAAGAAGTGGCCGTATGAAAAGTGGAGCACGGTTTTGTCCGAGATCGGGTGCGAGATACCGATTCTGGGTGAAAGCTGTCCGTATGTTTTTGTAGGAGCCGTCTGCGGGTTTGGCGCGCGCCCTTCCCTGGCCGAAGTAATCAGGTCAAAGGGATCGAAGGGGTTCAGGTATACCTTATCATTAGCATTATAGAAATCGAAGCGCAGGCCGAGGTTCATTATAAGGCCGCCGAACTCGAGTTTATTCTGGAAATAAACGTTTCCCTCATATGGATGATAGGTATGGTCCTCAATTGCATTCCAGGCCTTTGTCTGCTGGAAGCGCTTGAGCGTATAATAAGTAAGATCGCCGCCTGTTTTTATCTGCCATGCCTTATTTACCTGGCTCGTGAGATCGCCTGATAGAGACATGTCTGTATTATTGTCGTGTCCTCTGTAGTAATAACCTGTAGTATGAAGGCCTATGAGGTTGCTGAAGCCGCCGGGGATGGGGTTTCCGAACTGGTCCACCGCTCTGAGGCGGTCGTATTGCGGGACACCCAGATCCCATCCGTTCGGATCGTTGGGGAAAGTTCCCTGGCTGCGGTAACGGTGAACCCTGGTTAACTCCAGGTGATAAAACGTGCTGACTCCGAGGACGTGTGTATACTGAAGCGTCTGCCCGTCAGTTCTGTTTTCAGGGTAGCCGGCAAAGTCGTAGTAAGCATACTTGTTTTCCAGTCCGTGACCTGTCACCCAGTCAAAATCCATACTAGTCATTCCCTCATTGGTATTCTGCAGTCCGTAGAAGCCGGAGAACATGAGTTTAACTGCGTCGCTCACGCGGTAGGTGATCTTTGCCGTGCCGTCGAACCACTTGCCCATGTTTCTGATGCTGTTGCCTGTAACGGGGGGTGCTGTGCGGTACTTTCCCGAGGCAAAGAAAAACATGTCTTTAATAAAAGGCATCGGGCCGCCGAAGGAGAGTTCCTCCTGGTAGGTGCTCTCATTTGTATAGTCGGTCAGAGGCTGATGTGTCTGCATATAGTTCTGATATGCCTGTTCCGGGGTCCATTGGCTTCTCGGGTCATTTCCCGGAATGCCGCTTGGGTCGACCCACTGATCGGGATGATCGATCCACCACTGAAGGTGCCTGGCGTGTGTGTTTTCCCAGTAACGGGGGGTGGAGTAGTCATAGAAAGCAGTTCCCCAGTGATGGAGCCCCGGAGGGCTCCAGCGGAATTCACTCGTGCCGGAGTAGCTGTTTCCGCCTTCCTTGGTAATAATGTTAAACACACCCGACTGTGCCTCGCCGTACTCGGCGTTAAATCCGCCTGTAATAATTTCCAGCTCCTGAATGGAAGTAACATTGATATTTGTATAGGGCTGGAAATCGAGCGGGTTGCGCGCCCTGATGCCGTCAATTAAGAAAGAGACCTGGTCCAAAGAGCCTCTTCTTACAACAACCTGGCCGTTATTCATATCAATGCCGGGCAGTGTAGTTAAGATTTCAGTCAGCTGTGTCGTGGGTCTGGCCGCAATATCGGTAGCCTCGACATAATGCCTGGTGGATGTCTGATCCTTTTCAACCAGGGGGCGTTCAGCCGTTACGACAACATCCTTCCCAACGGAAACCACTGTGGCCTCAAGATTAAAATCGATATTGGTGGTATGGTTAGCGCTTACCTCAACACCTGTCTTTATCATACCCTGGTAGCCCACCATAGTTGCCCTCAGGCTTACAGTGCCGGGCGTAACATTCAGAATGAAATAGTCGCCGTCCACATCTGTTACACCCCCCTGCTTTGCGCCCTCGACACGCACCGTCACTCCGGGCAGGGGCTCATGCGTTCCGGCATCGACTACCTTTCCGGCAATTTTCCCACCCGTCTGGGCATATAATCCATTACTGAAAAGCAACGGAAGTATGACAGCCAGCAGCAGAGCTGCCATATATAAACCTGTCTGAAATTTTACTCGAGCCATGACTTTCTCTCTTTTTATAACTTAAAACTTTTCCTCCCGCCAAAGAGGCGGGGTAAAGATTATTTCTAATCAATCCATTACTATAACCGATTTAACAAAACCTGCGGGCTTTTCCTTTGCAGCCAGAAAAGCAGTTTCTATATCCCCGAGCTTAAATCTATGTGTAACGAGAGGCTCCATATTGATCTTTCCCTGGTTTAAGAGCTCCATGCCTATGCGGGCGCCTCTGAGAATAGTATTCATATCCCTGAAATGAGCATTTATGATGTCAAAGGCCATCCAGTTCCAGTATCCCAGATCCTTAATCTGCCTGGGGCCCGGATGGTATCCGAAAATTACAAGCTTTCCCTCCATTCGCACCAGTTCCGGTGCCAGTTCAAAAGTGGCCTGCACGCCGCCTACTTCAAAGCAGACGTCAACGCCTTTTCCACCTGTCAATTTCTTGACAGCTTTTATGGGGTCTTCCTTCATGGGGTTTATAACCACGTCGGCCCCGAGTTTTTTAGCCAATTCCAGCATCTCCTCACGAACGTCAATTGCAATAATTGTCCTGACACCTCTTAATTTAATTTCCTGCATCAGGATGAGTCCCATAAACCCCGTTCCCACAAGTGCCACGGTATCGTTGAGCTGAAGGTTGGCTTTCATGACGCCGTTAGTTGTGCACATTATAGGCTCAGAAAGAGCAAGTTCGTAAGGGATTTCAGGAGCAATCAGGCAGAGCCTTTCAGCCTTAACGGACAGTTCCTCAGCATATCCTTTGCCGTCGGCCCATACGGCGACCCTGTCGCCCGGTTTGAAATCCTTAACGTTCTGACCAACTTTCAAAACTTCTCCTGAAACCTCGTGACCTATGTGGCGGGGGTAATCCAGATCCGGAATTCTTTTATCCCACTGGTGAAGCTCCGAGTGGCAGACGCCGCAGGCTTTAACTTTTACAAGACATTCATCATCCATAATTTCCGGCGTGGGGAGATCCACCAGTCTGAAATCGTGTGCTCCGTAAAGAACAGCTGAGCGCATTTTAATTCTCCATTCTTCAATTCAAATCTTAATTTCAAAGTCCAAGTTTTTTATAAGGAGCCCGCCATGTTTCAGGCAGGCTCCCTCTTTAAGAAGAAAATATCACTTGAGCAGCATCATCTTCTTTGTTATGTGAACACTGCCTGCTTCAAGAGAGTAAAGGTAAACACCCGATGCCAGGCGGCTTGCATTCCAGTCCACCTGGTACTTGCCGGCCGACATTGTCTGGTTGTTTACAAGTGTGGCAACTTCCTGTCCTACAATATTGTAAACCTTCAAGGTTACATTGCTCATCTGGGGAACAGTAAAGCGTATTGTAGTTGACGGGTTGAACGGGTTCGGATAGTTCTGTGTAAGCGTAAATTCCGAAGGAACCAGGCCGCCGTTCTTATCTCTTTCAACTCCTGTCAGATTTGTTACGAAGTTCAGAAGAGCCCAGTACTTGCTTGTGACCAGATCCGAGTTGCCCGGATCGCCAAGACCTACAGGATCCTTGTAAGGATCATTCGGAGTATTCGGCTGCCAGGTATAGTAGCTGTAGGTGTGATCGCCATCGCCCTGTTCCTTGCGTGCGCCCTGATCACCGCCAAGGTTGAAACCTATTTCGCTCTGGAGAGCCACGTTCGGCTGGTATATAGCCATTTCAACATCCCAGGTTGCAGTTGTGGTATCGATCTGTACTGCATAGCGTGAGATCGACTTTGCATAGAATACTCTTGAGGTCATTGTATCCCCCGGGGTGCGGACGTAATCAGGAACA
>DATAKL010000036.1:0-19229 GCA_036261625.1 Ignavibacteriales bacterium
GGTTCCCGCACCCGCCAGAGGCGGGTTTGTCACCCCGGGCTAAAGACAAAGCGCCCCTCATCGGGGCTTTGTAATTTGGACGTTTATTGATGCATTCTTTTCATTGGCCTTTGGAAATCTATTAAGTTGACGCGTAAAGCCTGAGGCGGGTTGCAGACCTTCTCCTGGGACCACTTTTAATGTGTTAAAATCATTTGTCCAATGAATTCAAATATACTCGCCCTTGACCTGTCTTGAAGAACTCTTCTCTATGCATAGCTTCAGATTTCACCTCAAACTCCTCAAAGTATATTAAATCTAATGGCCTTCTACTTCTAGTAGATTTTACAATTCCTCTATTGTGTTCTGAAAATCTTCTTTCAAGATTATCTGTGAATCCGATATATCTTTTATTGTCTTTTTGGCTTCTAAGAACATATACGTAAAACATTGAACTACCAGGTTATTATTGGAAGTGCTTTGATTAAATTCTAGGAATTTTTATGAAGAGTTTCAGTGGGAATGGACACAAAAAAAGCCCAAATTTTTCATTTGAGCTTTTTTGAGGCGCCGGTCGGATTCGAACCGACGAATAAAGGTTTTGCAGACCTTCGCCTTGGACCACTTGGCTACAGCGCCTGATAAAAATATAAAAAACAGATCAAACTTTCTTTTCTTGTGAGGCGCCGGTCGGATTCGCCCGCCTGAGGCGGGTTGCAGACCTTCGCCTTGGACCACTTGGCTACAGCGCCTTAAATTCTATAAACAAAAAATCCACTCATGTGGTAAGTGGATCCTTAGAGCGGGAAACGGGACTCGAACCCGCGACATCAACCTTGGCAAGGTTGCGCTCTACCAACTGAGCTATTCCCGCGTTTCAATTTTCGTTAAGAACAATCTTAAAAATTGTGCATTAAATATAGCACCATTTTCGATATTTTGCAAATGATTTCTATAAAAAAAATCCATCAGTAGAAAATATTTTAATGTTAAAGTACTTTTCAATATATCATAATGCCCTTTTAAGAATGCTCTTTTTCAAACTCCGGAAACTCTTCTTTTTTCTTGATCTTCCGTAAAAACTCAAATTTCTACCTGCTAACTTCTATTTGCATGCCGTTGTAACTTACTTCCCTGTCGGGCTTTTCTGCTTCCTCTAACCCTGTGCCGTGATTTTGCTCCACCCAGACAATCTTAAAGGTTAAATTCTCAGGCATTCCGGGAAAACTTCCTGTTCTTTGTCCTATGGTCAGCTTCCCTAGTTTTTCATTCCAGCGGATTGGAATTACTGAATAAGCTCCTTTTTCGTAATTATAACTGTCGCCTTCATCATCATACAAGTCGAACGAAGCATTTGCACCCGTGTAGACCCTGAGCGCAATCGGGCCACTAACCTTTTCAGAGGCATATTCTTCAAAGGGACCCATTGGAATTATGGAGCCGGCTTTTACATACAAAGGGATAATATCAATCGGGACTTCCCTTTTTACGGTTTTCCCGCCCTGAACTTTTCCGCCAGTCCAGAAGTCATACCACACCCCCTTTGGAAGATAAACATCCCTTGTGCCGCTTTCATGCGAGGGGTCAAAAGTTTTCTGAATCATGCCGGGAGTTCTCCATGCAAAACGCAGCTTTGTGGCATCGGCCATGCGGGCAAACTCAATTTTGAATGTGTGCCAGGATGCTGCTTCCAGTGTCATACTGATCCGGTAGGTTGTATCTATCCCCTTATTATTCCATTTGTCAATTATCTGTGCGGCCTGAGTATTTTCCTGCACAAGGGTTTCTTCGTGGCCTCTGTAGTTCATAACTCCATCCTGAAACTGTCCCAGGCCGCAGAGCCCCTCATTGGGAGCAAATTTAAGATTCAGCTGAGCATTATTGGTATGTTCACCATAAATTACTTTGGGAGTAAAGATGTCAGGATAGTTGGGGTTTTCCGAAAATAGGATATTCCCGAGTGAGTCTGAGAAATTAACGGAGCCTGAACGGGTATCTGCTTTTATCTGAAGCTTATTTGTTTTAATGATTACGCTGTTTTTTACACTCACCACATCAAAAGGCACACTGTTCCGGTGTTTGATTACAGAAAGGCTTTTCTGCGGAATAATTATCTTTTCCGGGCTGTGGAGAATGCGGATGATACTATCCGTGCATATAACAATCTTAAGTCCGCCTTTAGGGAGCAGCAGAGTAACTGAGGAATCGTTCTTTTCAAATTTTTCCTGTGAAAATAAGGAGGCGGAAAGTGCAATCTGAAGAATGACTGTACCAAGAAGAAAGAGTCTGTATGATTTATATGCCATATTACCATTACCTGCTTTCTTATTCCCGTCAAAATAATTCTTCCATGAGTCATATGCAACATGCCATATGGAACAGGTAACATTAAAGAGTTACATTTCCCTTGCATATAAAAGCCCAAAAACATAATTTTCTTATGTAAATATCCTGATGCGATGACCTGTTCTGAGAAAAATGTTTTGAATCTTTTTAGAAAATTCCGGTGCGATTTAAATATTTATAAAATAAATCTGGTTCAGGAGCTCTCATGAAAGTTAAGTTACTCTCCCTTTTATTCTTTGCACTTTTTACCTGCATTTATGCCCAGAATGATTTCTGGCAGAAAGTTTCACACGTTGATGCCGGGAACTCGGTTTCCATAGCCGTTGACTCACTTGGATATGTTTACAACGGGACCAGCGATGAGGGCCTCTTCCAATCGACCGACCACGGGCAGACCTGGAAGAAACTTGATTTAGGCTTTTCCAATGCAGCAATCAAAAAAGTAAGAGTTATTCCCGACGGCAGTATAACTGTCCTTACTTCAAATTACGGCATTCTGATCTCCAAAGATCTTGGAAAAACATGGAGTCAGATCAATGGTTCGCTTAACGTGAAGGACATACTTACCTTCAGCGCTAGCTCAAAATATCTTCTTGCCGGCACATCCAGCGGCCTTTATAAATCATCTGACGGCGGAAAAAGCTGGACGGCTGATCCCGCCTTTAACGGTATGAAAGTGCTTGAAATAGAACAGTTAAACGGAGTAATTTTTTCTTTTAGCCGGACAGCTGATTACGTGTTTGCCACTTCAACAGACGGCGGGAACTCCTGGCTCAAGTCCTCCATTTCATATGAGGGTTTCGAATACAACAATGCATCATTCGCCTATATACCTGCTGCTGAGAAGGTTTTCTGTGCAGCGTACACTGAATTGTCTCGATCCATTTTCAGGGCGTCCTTTTCTTCCATTAATAAGGGGAAAACATGGACCGGTGGACTTGGCGGCAATGTAAATGCCTGGACCTCTGACGCCACAGGCAATCTGTATGCAGCATGTTTTGTTTCCGGGGTAACTAAGTCAACCGACCTGGGAGCTACATGGCAGAGTTCAGGCAGCGGAATTAGCAATCCCTTCGTTCAATCCATAACTTATGACCCGAAGGGATACATTTATGCAGGTACAACGGGCGGAGTGATTGTTTCAACAGACAGTGCGAGAAGCTGGAAGAGTTATACAACCGGTTTTAATAATACTTTTGTTAACGGACTGGCAGTTGATCCATCCGGCAACATTTACGCCTCTACAGGAAAATGTTTTTACTGGTCAAAGGATAATGGCTTAAACTGGCAGTCGGTTACAGCAGGACTTGAAATGTTATCCGTGTCCAATCTTCGTCAGGTTAAAAACAATACATTCATATATTCCGAAGAGTACTATGGAATATCTATCGTTGTAAGAGACAGCTATAAATTCAATCCGGCTTTGAATAAATGGGTCGCTACTAATGTGTTTGTTGATGAATTTGCCATAGATAAAAATGGAGACATTTATACACTCTTCCAGTCTTATTCACGCGGTTGGGCAAATTATTTCAGCGTATCAACTGATAACGGGAATACATGGAACAACCGGAATTTAGGTAATTTGTATCTTGATGATAGAGGCTCTTTCACCATAGATCCTAACGGTACTTTCTACTTTGCAGTTGCATTTGGCGGAGGCGTAAAAAAGAGTTACGACAAAGGAGCTACATGGCAGTCTACAGGCTACAGTGATAAATATGCGTTGAAAATAAGATCTAATTCTAAGGGATATCTTTTCTTCATGCCTGATAGCAAAAGGCTGCTTTTGTCAAAAGATGAAGGGAGCACTTGGACCAGCATCGTCGGCGGTCTTCCGAACGTAACAATCTCTGATTTTTATTTAGACAGTAAGGACCGGGTATTTATATTAGGTAATTCGGGGCGCATTTATTACTCTGCCGATAACGGAAGTGCCTGGACAGACATCACCAATAATCTACAAAGTCAGGGGCTTAAGTACATTGCATTTGGCCCGAACTTAACTATTTATGCCGCCACATCCTCAGGAGAAATATTCAAAACTACAGAACTTGTAGATCCTAATGGTACGGATAATGTAAAGGATCCGGCAAACTCCTCTGTTACCAAACCAAAGGAGTATTCTTTAGATCAGAATTATCCGAACCCGTTTAACCCAACTACTACTATAAGATACTCAATTCCTCATGCTGGAAATGTCAACATCAGTCTTTTTGATGCTCTGGGAAATAAGGTCATGGAACTTGTTAATGAATATAAGTCTGAAGGAATATTTCATGTTGAATTTGACGGGAAGGGTTTTACAAGCGGGGTTTACTTCTACAGAATACAATCAGGAAGCTATGCTGAAACGAAAAAGCTGATGCTGCTTAAGTGAGATATCTTTCAGGAGAAAGTTACAAAAGAAAAGCCGGGTAAGTTTCCCGGCTTTTCTTAATTTTTAAAAGCTACTCCCCTATATCCTCATTCCACAATTCAGGGCGGTTTGTAATAAAGCTTCTCATAATGTCCGTACATTCCTGAAGATCCAGCACTTCAACTTTTACTCCACGTGAGGTAAGTAAATCTTCCTCCCCTTTGAACGTCCTGTTTTCACCTATGACTACTCTGGGTATGCCGTATAAAAGGACTGCCCCCGAACACATGGAGCACGGCGAAAGCGTGGTGTAAAGAGTCGACTGGCGGTAAACCTCGGCCTTAAGACGCCCGGCATTTTCCAGACAATCCATCTCTGCGTGAAGTATTGCACTGTCCTTCTGTATCCTCCTGTTATGCCCGCGGCCTATAATTTTGCCGTTATAAACCAGAACAGAACCAATAGGAATACCCCCTTCGGTCAGACCCTGCCTGGCCTCCTCAACTGCCGCCTTCATGAATTCATCCATAATCCCTCCCCTGGAAAATTGTTGAATAAAATAAAAGCCTTAAAAACGTCGGCTTTTAAGGCTTTTATTTGAAAAGAATATCTTATTCGTTTACTTGCGCTCTTCCTTCACCCCGCCCTCCTGGGCAAAACTCGACCTGAGCTCCTCAACATTCTTATCCAAAGCTGCCAGATGGTCTATAAACTCCGGCACCTCACGCTCGGGCTGGTGTGAGAGTATAGTCTTCATCGAATGCAGTGTCTCCTGTATGCAGGTAACCGCATCAAAAAGCTTTTTGTTGATTTCCTGCTGACTTAAAGCCATTGTTCCTCCTTTGGGGCAATTGTTGAATTCCCCCGATTTATTTTTCATTAAATTTTTACTCTTTCACAAGATCGGTCAGGAGACTAAATCCCTGAGATCGGATAAGTTAGGATAGGCATTAAATTATTAAAATTCAATCATTTTCTTTCTTTTTTAGCCTTTTTTGGCCAATTCTTTAGCCAGTTTGCTCTATAGAGCCAATTCTTAAAACCCGTTGCTTTATATCAGTAAAACAAGACAGAAAATCTTTTGGTACGGAATTAGTGTATTAATAAGAAATTAGATCCGAGGTTTTGGAAAATGAATAAGTTAACACTTGATACGTTTTTATTTGTCACCGATTTTGAACTGAGCTCGTATAGAATTCTGGACAGTTTAAAAAACTACAAAAGTGAGTTTAATCATAACAGATTATATCCCGGCTTGTCTGAACTCATTGAGCTTAACCTTCAGCTTAAAGATATAGATGACAACAACTTAAATGACATTTATATCGAAAACCTGACAAAGAAAAGGTCTAAAGACGACCGCCTTATGGTTGAAACCATTGAAGTTACAGACGATTATATTCAGCAGGTGGTCGAGCTCATTGAGTGGGCAAAACCTCTGATCAAGGAATCAATTGACGAAGGGAAAATTCTGTACGAATTCGTCAAAAAGAACATTTTTATTGAAGAAATCGGCATTGCTGATGCCAGCCGCGAGGAAGGTTACGTACTTATCCCCGATAATAAACGCTCCACAATCCAGGTGCTCAGATACGACGTTTCCCTGCTCTCTACCGGCAAAAAGTCGCAGAGAAGACTAAACACCAGAGTTCTTCAGTCCGTGGATAAGGTTTTTGTCAACCAGGCACCTAATGAAGTTATAATGGATCTTTTTGAGCAGTTCGCAGATATGCCCAGCTCCTCCACCTTTATCTGCACCACAGACCTGGATTTTCCTTTTACTGAAACTATACTACCCGTGGTTAAAAGAAAACTTATGTCGCGCATGGCTGCATAATCTTGCACAATTTCAGGCAGAATTGAACAGTAATATTACGCAACTGTTTAATATTAGCCATTTCTGCAGGCGTTTTCTAAACATAACAGTACATTTTGTCGGTTTTAATTCTGGAACGATACTTGGACATATAATACTAGAGTTTATTTAAGAAGGGATGATTAAGATGGCATATTTAACTATCGACACGTTTTTATATGTAACAGATTTTGAACTGGGCCAGTACAAAGTATTAGGCGCATTAAAGAAATACAACGAAGAATTCCAGAGTAAGAACACCCACCCGTATCTTGCTGAACTGACTTCTCTTGTAAATACCTTAATCAGGGTTGAGAAGAAAAGAAGCAAAATCATAGACCTCTTCCCTATTCCTGTTGAGAAGGTCGATGCCGAGAAAAAGCAGCTTGTTTTTGAAAACTTCATCCTTTATAACGAAGATATCGACAGAATATTCGATCTGATAAAATGGGCAATTCCCGTAATTCACGACACCATTGATGAGGGATTGTGTGTCAGCAAATCCTTTACTAAGGAACGCAGCGACATTTTAGTTTAATATAATTTTAGAGTTTAGGGTTATTTTTTATCCTCTCATTTCAATCCCCATAACAGCAATGATATGGGGGTTTTCTTTTTTAAACCACTTCGGGGGCTCGGAAAGTCTAAGAATCAGAATGTTATGAGGGCCCGGTCCAGAACTTCTGAAAATTTAAACTGTTTAAATCATTAAGAGTCATTCATTTAAAAAGCCCTCTTTTTTTATTATCTTTGAAATGTTTAACAGGAACATCATATGAACAGAAATAAAATCATCCTTACTGCTTTTTTCGTACTTGTCATGATTTCCGCGGTTTTTGCCTACAGGCTCTTTTCTGACAAAGACGGCAGGGACCTTTACTTTAACGTAAACGGCTCCGGCGGCGGGCATACTTTCGTTACAGCACAGGAACGCCAGCAGGTAAATGACAGGATTACGGCATCCAGGAATAATCTTATCACTGAAACCGTAAAGGCCGTAAGCCCGGCCGTCGTCGGCATCAACGTTACTGAGGTGGTCCAGTACCAGGACCCATGGTCCAACGACCCTTTCTTCAGGCAGTTTTTCGGCGACCGTTCCTATAATCAGGAAGTTAAAAGCCTCGGCTCAGGCACCATCATATCGCCCGACGGCTACATACTGACAAATGATCACGTAGCCGGCAACGGAGTTAAAATTACCGTTACAATGACAGGCGGCAAACAGTACACTGCAAAAAAAATAGGAACCGACCCGGCAAGCGACGTTTGCCTCCTTAAAATCGACGGCAGTAACCTCCCCTACATTCCTATGGGCAACTCCGATGACGTGCTGACAGGAGAATGGGTAATAGCCCTCGGCAATCCGTTCGGTCTTTTTGAAATAAATGACCAGCCTACGGTAACAGTCGGCGTCATTAGCGCCAAGGGGATGAACCTTGAGCCTGATAACAACAGGTATTATCTCGGAATGCTGCAGACCGATGCGGCAATTAACCGTGGCAACTCGGGAGGACCTCTTGTTAACTCAGTGGGTGAGCTCATAGGAATGAATACTCTGATCTTTACTGCTGACGGCTCTTCAGGAAATATCGGCTTGGGATTCGCAATTCCCATCAATAAGGCTAAAAGAATTATTACGGAGCTGAAGGATAAGGGCTATGTGGACAGGAATTTCAAGATCGGGCTTGACGCACAGACAATTGACGAAGGGATTGCTCAGTACTATAAACTTCCTAGCACACGCGGGGCTATCGTTACGGATGTAAAACGTAACTCCCCTGCTGAAAAGGCTGGTCTGGAGCCGGGAGATATTATTGTGGATGTAGAGGGCAACAAGATCGTTAACCGCAGCTCGCTCGTTGGAGCTTTCCAGGAGTTCCGTACCGGGCAGACTATTACTCTTACTATAATCAGAGATAAACAAACACTAAATAAAAAAATGAGGCTGGAAAAAAATAATGATCGAAAGATATACACTCCCAGAAATGGGTAAAATCTGGCAGGATGAGTTTAAGTACCAGACATGGCTTAAAATTGAAACGCTCGCCTGTGAAGCAAGAGCTTCCATGGGGGAAATCCCTCAAAAAGATGTTGATGTAATTAAGGAAAAGGCCAATTTCGACGTTAAAAGAGTCCTCGAAATTGAGGAAACTACAAAGCACGACGTAATTGCATTCCTAACTAATGTGGCCGAATATGTGGGGCCTGAGGCCAGGCACATCCATTACGGCATGACCAGCTCCGACATTCTGGACACCGCGCTTTCGTATCAGATGAAGACTGCAGGTGAACTTTTAATGAAAAGGCTCCTGGACTTGAAAGGGGTCTTAAAAGAAAGAGCCCTCGAGCATAAGAATACTCTCTGCGTTGGCCGCAGCCACGGCGTGCACGCTGAGCCTACAACCATGGGCCTTAAATTTGCACTCTGGTATGAAGAAACCAAACGCAATATTACAAGGCTTGAACAGGCCATTAAAACCATCAGCGTTGGACAGATCTCGGGCGCCGTGGGAACTTTCGAACATCTCTCACCCAAAGTTGAAGAGTATGTCTGCAGCAAAATGGGTCTTCTTCCCGCTCCTGTTTCTACACAGGTCATTCAGCGCGACCGCCATGCAGAGTTTCTTACAACTCTTGCCATAATAGGCACAACGCTCGAGAAAATCTCTATTGAAATCAGGCACCTGCAGAGAACTGAAGTTCTGGAAGCAGAAGAATACTTCTCCAAGGGACAGAAAGGCTCCTCTGCAATGCCTCACAAACGCAACCCGATTACGTGCGAAAGGATTACAGGGCTTTCAAGGCTCCTTAGAAGCAACTCCATGGCTGCCATGGAAGACGTTGCCTTGTGGCATGAGCGCGACATATCGCACTCCTCGGTTGAACGGGTCATTGTACCCGACAGTTGTATTATACTCGATTATATGTTACATTTATCTGTAAAACTGGTAAAGAATCTTCTGGTATATCCTGAAAATATGCTTAAAAACCTGAACCTGACGCGTGGACTCATATTCTCGCAGACCGTGCTTCTCAGGCTTGTAAGCAAAGGAGCATCCAGGGAAGAAGCCTACAGGCTCGTGCAGACCCCGGCTATGGAAGTCTGGGCAGATACAGGAAAGAACCTGAAAAGCGAGCTCCTGAAGTCCGAAGAGGTGAGAAAGTACCTTACAGAACAGGAAATTTCGGAAATATTCGACAACAAGGCCACACTTAAGAATGTTGATTTCATTTTTGAGAGAACCGTTGAAAATGATTAAATAAACGTTTACACTGATAAAAAAAGTGTTATATTAATTAAGAGGGCCGTTTCCTAATCAGCCATTATAAGACAGAGGCCAATGTAAAGCTTGTTTACATTGGCTCTGCTGTTTTTGGAAGCATGAACTTAAGTCAAGTTACTGATGTGTAGCGGTTTGATTTTTTATAATATATGGCAGGCAGCATTTTATTCCCATCCCCCGGAAAGTCATACCTGTTTTCTTAAAACTAGTGCTTCAATTTTTGGCTGAAATGAAAAGAAACTATGTTTATGAGGGCAGTTATAATGGAACAAAACCAAATAGCCAGGGCATTAAAGGAAAGCGAGGAGAGATATAAACAGCTGGTTGAATATCTTTCGGATGCTATAATTGTCCATTCCAGCGCCCAGATATCATTTATTAATCCTGCAGGACTAGAGCTCCTCGGGGCGGCATCAATTCAGCAGGCGCTCGGCAAAGCCTTCATTAACTTCGTGCATCCTTCAGACAGGGAAAACGTCCAGGAACGCTTCAGAAGAGTCATTGTCGAGGGGACTGAAAGCGGATATTTTGAGGCAAAACTCATCAGGCTCGACGGCCGGGAAATTTTCACTGAAACCATGCTCTCCCCTTTTACATTTCAGGGTGAATGGGCTATACTGATAGTTACACACGACATCACCGGCAGAAAGCAGGCTGAACAGGCCTTAAGGGAAAGTGAAGAACGCTTTAAGACGATGGTTCAGAATATTAACGGCTATATATACAGCGTTACCTACAAGGGTAAAAAAGCCGTTTCCTCATATCACAGTCCCAAGTGCCTCGTTATTACCGGATACTCCCCCGAGGAGTATCAGGAAGACCCCGACCTCTGGATAAAAATGGTTTATAAAGACGACCGCGACCATGTCCAGAGGGTCTTCGATTCACTTAAGGAAAACCCTCAGCAGACAAGAGTTGAGCACAGGATAAACCATAAAAACGGATCCATAAGGTGGGTTGAGAACACATATACACTGCAGATAAATGCCTCTGGCGAAATTGAACGCATGGACGGCTTCATAATCGATATCAATGACCGTAAAATGGCTGAAAATGCGCTGCACGAGCAGTATTTCTTCCTGCAGAGACTTATCGATACAATACCAAACCCTATATTCTACAAGGATATAAACGGGGTTTTTCTGGGCTGTAATATTGCGTACGAAAAATTTGTGGGGGCCAGCCGCTTTGAAATCATTGGCAAAACGGTCTTCGACCTTCTGCCTAAGAACCTGGCCCTCAGTGTACAAAGACAGGACGACGAGCTCTACAGAAGACGGGGCATTCAGATCTACGAAACTGAATACATGACAAAAGACCATGCAGTCCTTAATCTCATACTCAATAAGGCGCTTTACTTTAATACTGACGGCTCGGTTGCAGGTCACGTAGGTGTGGTGCTGGACGTGACAAAGCTCAAGCAGACACAGGAAGAACTCAGGCGTGCACTCCAGGAATTAAGGGAGATGGAGAACATAATCAACAAGAGCCCTGCTGTTGTCTTCCTTTGGAAAGCTATTGAAGACTGGCCCGTTGAGTTTGTTTCCGATAACATTAACCAGTTCGGATATAATGCAGATGACCTGATCTCAGGAAAATTTAAGTTCTCTCAGATGATTCATCCCGATGACCTGCCGAGAGTTACTACGGAAATAAATAATTTTACTCTGGAACGCCTAAGCGAGTTCATACAGGACTACAGAATTATCACAAAACAGGGCGAGATACGCTGGGTGGATGACAGAACCTGGATCAGAAAAGATGAAAGCGGTAAAGTAACCCATTACCAGGGAATTATTATTGATATTACAACCAGAAAGAATGCCGAGCAGCTTCTGCGTGAAAGCGAGGAACGATACCGCGCACTGGCCGAAAACTCCTATGACCTGATCAGCGAAATAAGCCAGGATTTGAAGTTCCTCTATCTGAGCCCGAACTTCAATGAGGTTTTAGGCTACCGCCCGCAGGACCTCATAAATACGAGTATACTTGAAATTATTCATCCAGATGACCTGCAGCCGGCGCTCTCGGCATTAAGAAAGGATACCGGAAGCGCTGTGCTCCGATTCCGGAACTGGAGCGGTGAATGGTTCTGGTTCGAAAGCACGGGAAAGAAATTCCGCACCGCAGAGGGTGAAAACAGGGGCGTCATTGTCTCACGCGACATCTCCGAACGCAAGCGCCTGGAGCAGCAGATAATACAGACTGAAAAACTGATGGCCGTCGGTGAAATGTCGGCTATGATTGCACATGAATTCAGAAATGCACTTACTTCAATTAAAATGATACTCCAGCTCCAGGGGGAATCGGAAAACCTTACAGTCTCTGAGAAAGAATCCTTCGGCGTGGCAATAAACTCAATTTACCATATGGAATCTGTTGTTCAGCAGCTCTTGAATTTTGCTCATCCGGCTCCCATGGAGTCGCAGATCGAGGATCTTAACCGTGTTCTTAACGACTGTCTTCCCTTCATTGACCTCCAGGCTGCAAAGAAATCCATTCATGTGGTAAAGAGAATTGACCGCAATCTTCCCCTTATGCCCCTTAATGCGGCCGGACTGAAAGATGCCATTATTAACCTCGTCTTAAATGCAGCCCAGGCCTTTGACTCAGTCGGCGGGACCCCCGAGAGAAGAAGGATTTTAATTGTTATAAAGAACATAGTGCTGGAGGAAACTTTGAGCGATTACGACTTCAGCGCAAGCGGCGAACACCTGCTTATCAGGTACAGAAGCAAGGAAAACCACGAGGTCGTCTTAGAAAAGGGTTCCCAGTGCGTTCTGATTGAAATATCAGACAACGGCCCGGGAATCCCTGAAGAGATCCTGGAGAAGATCTTTGAGCCTTTCTTTACAACCAAGGAAAAAGGCTCCGGCCTGGGGCTTCCTATTGTAAAAAGAACTGTTAACGCCCACGGAGGAGTCATTCAGGTCTTCAGCCGCATAAATGAAGGAACAACCTTCAAAATTTATCTCCCGGTGTAGTTTTCCGGAAATTGTGCAAAAGATGGTACAGAAATTAACAGGTAAAAGATGACTGACAGGCCCAAAATACTGATTGCCGATGACGATGAGAAAATACTATATGCTTTCATGGAGCTCTTTAAGAAAGATAACTATAACGGCATAGTCGCCAGAAATGGCGAGGAAGCACTGAAGAAAGCCGGTGAGGAAAAACCACAGGTGATATTCCTGGATATAACAATGCCAAGAATAAACGGACTGGAGGTGCTGGGAGAAATTAAAAAAACCGATCCGCAGCTGCCAGTAATTGTAATTACCGGCTTCGGTACAATGCATACGGCAATTAAAGCCATAAAAAAGGGAGCTTTTGAATACCTGACCAAACCGCTTGACCTTTCCAGGATCAGATCTGTCATAAAACAGGCTCTTGCCAATTCCGAAAGTTCAGTTGTAAGCTTTAAGGATCAGGAGCACTACGATGCACAGATAGTCGAAAGATATGAACTTATCGGGAAAAGCACCCTCATGCTTGAGGTCTATAAGCTGATCGGCACCATTTCCATGACTCCGAATACCACCTCGGTCCTCATTACCGGAGAAAGCGGTACAGGCAAGGAGCTCATTGCTAGGGCCATTCATAATAACAGTGAAAACTGCAACGAACCCTTTATTGCAATTAACTGTGCGGCTTTTCCGGAGACCCTCCTGGAGTCTGAACTCTTCGGCTACGAAAAAGGCGCCTTTACAGGTGCAATGGACAGAAAGCTCGGGAAATTTGAAATTGCAAGGCAGGGTACGATTTTTCTGGATGAAATCAGCAATCTTTCGCTTAATCTGCAGCAGAAGCTCCTCAGGGTAATTCAGAACCGTGAATTTGAACGTGTGGGGGGAAACGGCTTAATCCATGTAGATGCCAGATTTATTGCCGCAACCAATATAGAAATAGTTCCTGAGGTAAAAAAAGGAAACTTCCGGGAGGACCTTTATTACAGACTTAACGTTGCAGCAGTAAACCTCTCCCCTTTGCGCGAAAGGAAGGAAGATATACCTCTTCTGGCAAACTATTTTCTCTCAAAATATAACTACCAGCTGAAAAAATCGATAAAAGGCTTTTCAGATGAAGCCATGCAGATTCTTTTTTCTTACAGTTATCCCGGCAATGTGCGTGAGCTTCAGAATCTGATCGAAAGAGCTGTAATGCTCTCAAAATCGGATGTTGTACTGCCCGAGGTTTTAAGTGAACTTACCTCAGCAGGAGGCACCAGGGAGTATACGCTGCCCATAATAAGCCAGGATTTCTCCAAATCCAAGGAATATATTATCGGTTTATTTGAAAAGGAGTTCATTGTAAGCCAGCTTATTGAAAATGGGGGCAATGTTTCCAAAGCTGCCCAGAATTCCGGTATGACGCGTCAGAATTTCCTTAGAATGATGAGAAAGCACGATATCAGGGCCGATCAGTTCCGCCGCTAGGCTTTGAATAAGGATTTCTGGTATAGAAGAGAAAATTCCAGACTACAACTCATAATTTACATAAGTGTAAATTTCAATTTTACGTCTCCAAAAAATAAACCATCCAAAACTTGCTTTTTCGCTCATTTATTGTATTTTTTTATTTGGCACGAAAATGTGATACATTTTAGTGTAACGCATTATAATACTAAAGATTTTATTAAAAAGGAGGGCAAATGTCTGTAAGGGAAGATTTTGATTCAGTTTCCCATGAAGAAACTATTGTTAGCAAAAAGGTCTCAAAGGGTATTAATTCCGGCAGAGAAGTTTCCGGTGAAGGTGTTCAGGGGAAACCTACAGTTCTTGTAGTTGATGACGACAAAAAGATTTTAGAAGCTTTCAAGTATTTGATGGAATCTGAAAATTGCACAATGATAGGGGCCAGCGATGTTGATGAGGTAATGAAGAAAATTCATGACATACACCTGGATCTGATTATAACGGATTTTATGCTTGAATCAAAGTCAAGCATCGAGCTGTTTACTTTGATTAGAAAATCGCAGCCTGAGGTGCCTGTAGTAGTAATGACAGGATACCCTGAGCTGATCAGTGAAAAAGATGTTAAAATGTTCGGCGGAAATTATCTTCTTACAAAACCGCTGGAATTAGGCAAATTGCGAAGTGTCATCAGAACCTGCGTCAACCCGCTTAAGATAGCATCCTACTAGAAAACAAATATAGTTAAATAAAGTAAAAGCCGGCTTTTAGACCGGCTTTTTTTACATTTTCTAGAAACTGTTGTCTCCCCCGCCGTCGCCGCCTCCACCAAGTATACTGCCGAGTATGGATCCGCCTAAGATAGCGCCTCCAATGCTGCCCAGACCGCCAAGGCCGCGTGTTTCCCCTTTCTGCTGGTATGTTGCCGCAGCAAAGATCCTGTCGGCCAGTCTTGAAAATGGCAGGCTCTGCAGATAAACCGTACCGGGTCCGGTCAGGCGTACCAGAAAGATTCCCTCACCGCCGAAAAGAGCGTTCTTAAAGCCGCCTATATACTGGATATCGTAATCAACGCTGGGCGACATTGCAACAAGGCAGCCCGTATCTACCCTGAGTGTTTCGCCCGGCTGAAGGTCGCGTTTAATGATAGTGCCCCCGGCGTGAATAAAGGCCAGACCGTCTCCTTCAAGCCTCTGGAGAATGAAACCTTCGCCTCCAAAGAGTCCGGCACCCATTCTTTTTGTAAATTCAACACCTATTTCAATTCCCTTTGCAGCACACAGAAAACCGTCTTTCTGGCATATAAACCTGCCTCCAAGAGATCCCAGGTCCAGAGGAATAATTTTGCCGGGATAAGGAGCCCCGAGCGTAATATGCCTTTTGCTGCGCGAATTGTTGAGGAAAGTGGTTATAAAGAAACTTTCGCCTGTAACCATTCTCTTAAAGCCGCTAAAGAGCCCGCCTCCTGTAGAGGTCTGCATTTCGATGCCGTCTTCCATAAACATCATGGCGCCGACCTCGGCACGAACCCCTTCGCCCGGGTCCAATTCCACTTCCACTGCCTGCAAGTCGTCGCCAATAATCTTATAATCAATTAAATCAGCCATTTTTTTTCGTCTCCAGTCCGGTTAAATTTATACCTGTTAATTTTATAAATGCCCGCATAATCACAGGTGATCTGGCGGGCATTTAATTCAAGCAGTATTTATTAATAGCTATATATCGAACTTAATGCCCTGTGCCAGGGGCAGATCGGTGCCGTAGTTGATGGTATTAGTCTGCCGTCTCATGTAGCACTTCCAGGCATCGGAGCCCGATTCACGTCCGCCGCCGGTTTCCTTTTCGCCGCCGAAAGCACCGCCGATCTCAGCGCCCGAGGTGCCGATGTTGACGTTTGCAATTCCGCAGTCGGAACCAGAAGCAGAGAGGAATTGTTCGGCCTCTCTTAAGTTATTTGTAAATATTGCACTGGAAAGCCCCTGAACCACTCCGTTCTGGAGTTCAATTGCATTTTGAACATCCCCTGAATACTTGATAAGGTAAAGTATCGGTGCAAAGGTTTCTTCCTGAACAATAGAGAAGCTGTTATCTGCCTCAACTATTGCCGGTGTTACATAGCAGCCCGATTCATAGCCTTCGCCTGAGAGCACCTGTCCGCCGTAGATAACTTTGCCGCCTTCTTTTTCTGCAGTTTCAAGGGCTTTTGTAAACATACTGACGGCTGATTTGTCAATCAGAGGACCTACGTGGTTCTTCTCTTCAAGAGGATTGCCTATTCTAAGGCCGCTGTAGGCTTTAAGGAGTGAATCCTTAACCTTATCGTATATCGAGTCATGCACAATAAGGCGCCTTGTCGTCGTGCAGCGCTGTCCTGCAGTACCAACTGCGCCGAAGACAACGGCAGGCATTGCCATTTTAAGATCAGCATCAGGAGTCATTATAATTGCGTTGTTTCCGCCAAGTTCAAGAATCGACTTTCCGAAGCGCTTTGAAATTACTTCTGCTGCGTGCTGCCCAACGGCAGTAGAGCCTGTAATTGAAATTAGAGGTACTCTTTTATCCTTAAGCATCATTTCGCCGATTGTTGAACCGCGTCCGATTATAAGAGAGAAAATTCCTTCAGGAAGATTGTTCTCCCTTATAACCTCGCCAATAATATTCTGGCATGCAATTGCCGTAAGCGGGGTCTTGGATGAAGGTTTCCACAGGTTCACGTCACCGCAGACTGCTGCAAGCATCGAGTTCCAGCTCCAGACGGCAACCGGAAAATTAAAGGCCGATACAGTGCCTACAATGCCTAGTGGATGATACTGATCGTACATCCTGTGATTCGGCCTTTCCGAGTGCATCGTAAAGCCGTAGAGCTGGCGGCTCTGTCCTAGGGCAAAATCGCAGATATCGATCATTTCCTGGACTTCTCCCAGGCCTTCCTGAAGTGATTTGCCCATTTCGTAGGAGACAAGCGTGCCTAAGGGCTGCTTGTATTTCCTCAGTTTAAGACCTATCTGGCGAACTATTTCCCCTCTTTTAGGAGCAGGAACTTTCCTCCAAAACTTGAAAGCTTCCGAGGCAGCTGAAATTACTGCCTCATAATCCTTCTCTGAAGCCTGGTAAACCGAGCCGATGAATTCACCGGTTGCAGGAGAAAATATCTTAAGTT
Organism: Ignavibacteriales bacterium; assembly: GCA_036261625.1. Classification (GTDB taxonomy): domain Bacteria; phylum Bacteroidota; class Ignavibacteria; order Ignavibacteriales; family SURF-24; genus JAAXKN01. The sequence continues at coordinate 17,396 of DATAKL010000036.1, forward strand.
CGCCCTGATCGGTAGTTTCATTCCATTTTAATCCGCTTGAAGATCCGTAATTTTTTTCCTTAATGCCAAGTACTTTAAGAAATTCAAGGTTAGTAGCTGTTTCTTTTAACACTTCCATAAAACTCCTCCAGGGACAGAATGTTTAACAATTGATTTATAAAGGTAAGATTTGTCTTTATCTTTCTCTGAGACAACATAAGTAAATATTTTTTAGTTTACAAAGTCTAAGTAATATAAAGCTAAAAGTCAATTATCTTCCGTAATTCTTACTGTACAGGAGCTTTGTCATTTCATTTCTGATAAAAATTGTTAATAATATTCATATCAGGGAGAAATTATGATGAAGACCAGGCTTTTTATTCTGACACTTGCAGCTCCGGCGCTGATCGTGCTGATTTTTCTTCTTTTATTTAATTCTCCGTCAAAAGCTGCAGCAAATTTGAATCCTTATAAAATAAGTGTTACTATTTTGCCGCATAAAGAGGATGAACCGAAGGGTGAATATTTCCTTCTATCCTCTTTTAAGATAGTCTCTGATCAGTATAAGAGTAACCGTAACTGATATAAGAAACATAATTATACCCCATCCGATTGCAGGAATATGCGTAAGTGAGGCCAGAATGCTGGCATCTGTTCTGTGCGCCCCTGAAGTAAGAAGGTCTTCCTTAATGTCAATAATCACATAAAGGCAGCTTATGATGCCTATTACCCTGAGGAGGAAAAAATGCAGGAATTTAGGCAGAAATCTTGGAGAAAGGAAGAACAGTACGCAAAAGCCCAGAGTAAAAAGGATGCCGAAAATGGTTTTTATATATAGTACAACAAGAAGAAGAAATATTATAGCCAGCACGTTGCATACTCCCAAGCTGAAACGGAAATTTTTTGTTGAAGCAAATATCAAAGCTCCCAGAAGAGCGCTTCCGATGTAGCCTGCAGGAGCGATAAAAAGGGAATTCCCTCCTTTTGCAATGCAGGCTCCTCCAAGCTGGTAAGTAATCTGCATTTCAATTATTCTCCCACCGGTTATAAGAGTCATAAGTCCATGTGAGGATTCATGGAGGAGTACAACAAGGAGCTTTACGGGGTAAGTAACAAATGAATCCCAGTAGAAAAATGCCGCTACTACAACAGCCGTCAGGAGCAGTATTTCAGTTATCTTTTTCCCTTTTGAAGAAAGTCTGAATGCCATAAAGATTTCTTTTAAGTTAATTTATTAATGCGGGAGCTAAGTTAAGGCGGGAAGCATTATTAGACAAGAACAATTTTCTTTATTTTTCTTGAAAAATAAGATTTAGTTATTTAATTTAATGATAGTTCTTTAAGATAATGCGAGCGTAACTCAGTTGGTAGAGTGTCAGCTTCCCAAGCTGAATGTCGCGGGTTCGATCCCCGTCGCTCGCTCATTAAAAACCCTCAAAACAAGCCCGTTTTGAGGGTTTTTTGTTTTATGGAGGTGCCCTGAAACGGGTTGTGTGCTCTATTTGGCGCTAATTGGATGCAAAACATGGTACATTTTATGGTACAATTTTACACCACTGCCGTTTAATAGTTCATTATAAGCACCTCCTGCCCCTTTGGTCTCTCCTTTGACTTTGAATTTACAGTCATCCCGTAGCTGTGTTTCGAGACCTCTTTTGTCAGGATCCGGTACCCGGAGTACTGCTCACGGATGAAAGGATGATCATAATAAGAGAGAACAAACTTTCCTTTGATTTCCTTTAGGAGTGCGGCCAGGCGCTCGTGGTCTTCCATGGTGAAAGGAACCTCGTAATATTTCTCTGCAGCAATGTAAGGCGGGTCCAGATAAAAGAGCGTGTCCGGAGTGTCGTATTTC
>DATAKL010000037.1:0-100314 GCA_036261625.1 Ignavibacteriales bacterium
GGTTCCCGCACCCGCCAGAGGCGGGTTTGTCACCCCGGGCTAAAGACAAAGCGCCCCTCATCGGGGCTTTGTAATTTGGACGTTTATTGATGCATTCTTTTCATTGGCCTTTGGAAATCTATTAAGTTGACGCGTAAAGCCCGAGGCGGGCTATATGAAACCACTGACGTGGTTTGGAAGAATTTATTATCTCGTATGCTACAAATATATAACCGCTTAAAGCGGTTAGGAAAGACCTTCATAGCTTTTAATTTTTAACCGCCTTTTGGCTTCTTAAAGGAAGAGATATAATTAGATGTAAATTCAGAAAGAACCAGCTTGCCGGAAATTTCAGCTCTAGCCTCAAGCAGCGCATCCCAGTGCGCGGTGCCTTCCCAGAGCATGGATTTCAGGCGGGCCATCGCCTCGGGATTGGTTTTTGAGAGCCTTACGGCTAATTCCAGTACCGCCTTGTCAAGCTCTTCTTTTTCCTGGAATACGTCCGTATAAAGCCCCTGATTTTCGGCCCAGAGGGCATCGCGCCAGTTTGTGTCTATTGAAAGCGCACTGAAGGCGCTTTTGCCAATTTTTCTCTCCACTGCCGGACCTACAACAAAAGGACCAAGGCCAAGCTCCAGCTCGCTTAGTTTTATGGAAGCTGATGAATGGGCCAGCGCGTAGTCTGATGCGGCAATAATCCCGACGCCTCCTCCAACGGCCTTGCCCTGAATACGGGCTATTATAAATTTGGGGCAGTTTTTCATGGCATTTATAAGACGCGCAAAACCCATAAAAAACTCTTTTCCTTCCTCGTAAGTGCTGATGTTCAAAAGCTCGGTAAAGGATGCTCCTCCGCAGAATGCCCCGTCGCCGCGGCTTGAAAGTACAATAACACGTGTTTCTTCGTTATCTGAAAGGCTCTTTATGTCATCTGCCATGCTTTTTAAAAGCGCCCGGGGAAGGCTGTTCCCCTTGGGATGTGAAAAAGTGACTACGGCAATGTTATTGTTTATTTTTACCGAAACCTCACCCGGCTCTTCCATAATTTCACCTCCTTACTTAAAAAAGAATCTTCTTTATTTAAGGGCGCTGCTGCGGCCAATAATATCTATTATCTCTTTCATGTCTGAAATCAGATAGTCGGGATTTTCTTTCTCCAGCTCTTCCTTCTGCCTGTAGCCGAATGTTACGCCGCATGTAAGCGAGCCCGCATTCTTGCCGCAGCGGATATCAAGCTCGGAATCTCCTACCATTAAAGTCTCATCGGGCCCGATTCCCGTATCACTGCAAATCTTTAGAAGAGCATCCGGAGCGGGTTTAATGGCCATTCCGCTGCGGCGCCCTACAATAAATGAAAAATAATCTTTCAGGTTAAAATGTTCAAGTATTCTTTCAGCCTGATCCTGAGCCTTTGTTGTAAGAAGGGAGGTGGTAATGCCGCTATTCTTCAGATGCTCCAGTGCCTCAAGCACATTGGGGTAAATTTTGGAGTCATCTATAAAATCGAAGTACAGGGCCTTATACTTTTCAATAAAATCCTCCAGGTCTGGCACAGAAATATTGAAATCGGCAAAAATGTCCTTAAAGTGATAGCCGATCTTTTTATTGAACTCTTCTTCGGAGAGTTCAGCTGCAATGTTAAATTCCTGGAAAGTCCTGAGTGTGCACTTGTAAATTGTTGCACTTGAGCTCATGAGGGTTCCGTCTAAGTCGAAGACGACGCTTCTGATTTTGGGGCTTTGGGTCATAAAATTCCGCAAATTCCTTTGAAAATTAAAAGTGATAATATAATAACAATTTCCGGAGCGGATTTATTCCATAATTTCACGATAAACCGCAATTGTCTTTCATTAATTGTTTCATCCTTGCAAAAATATCAAATTATACATAAGTTTAACGTTTAATTTTAGGCAAGAAGAAAAGATTTTAAGCCATTAAAATCAGAAATATATTCAAATAAATCCAATAGGAGTTTAAGATGCCCGTTGTAGATTATAAGAAATATTGCGCGATGCTCGACAACGCAAAGAAGAATAAATTTGCTTATCCTGCCATCAATGTTACCTCTGAAGCTACGGCAAATGCAGTGCTTGCTGCACTGGCAGAAACAAAGAGCGATGGTATAATACAGGTTTCAACCGGAGGCGGTGAGTTTGCCTCGGGTACCGCTGTTAAGGATGCAGCCTTAGGTGCAATCTCAATTGCACAGCACGTTCACCTCGTTGCAGAACGCTACGACATTAACGTTGCACTTCATACAGATCACTGCCCGGCTAAGAAGCTGGATTCTTTTGTAAGACCTCTGCTTGCAGAATCACGCAAAAGAGTAGCCCAGGGATTAAAACCCTTATTCAACTCACACATGTTCGACGGAAGCGAGCTTCCCTTAAAGGAGAACATGGACATTGCAGTTGAACTCTTAAAAGAATGTGCCGAACTGGGAATCATTCTTGAAGTTGAAGCAGGCGTCGTTGGCGGCGAAGAAGACGGCGTTAACAACGAAGGCGCTCCGGCCGAGAAACTCTATACAACTCCTGAAGACATGGTTGAAGTTTACAAACGCCTTTCATCTGTTAAAGGCGCAAGATTCATGTTTGCCGCTACATTCGGCAACGTTCACGGAGTTTATAAACCGGGCAACGTAAAGCTCCGTCCGGTTATCTTAAAGCAGGGACAGGATGCAACAGCAGCCGCATTCGGCAAGGATGCATCTTTCGACCTCGTTTTCCACGGCGGCAGCGGCTCTTCACTCGAAGAGATCAGGGAAACTCTCCAGTACGGAGTAATTAAGATGAACGTCGATACAGATACTCAGTACGCCTTTACACGCCCGATGGTCGACCACTTCTTCAAAAACTACGACGGAGTGCTCAAGGTTGAAGGCGAAGTTGGCAATAAGAAAGTCTACGATCCGCGCGCTTACCTGAAAAAAGCTGAAACAGGCATGAAGGAAAGAGTAATTCAGGCCGTTAAGGATCTCTGCGGAGAAGGTACAACACTGGGCAGATAATTTTCTGTCATTGATTTATATGGGGCACAGCTATAATATTTTATAGCTGTGCTTTTTGTTAAAAAAGCTATGAAACCTTTTATTAAAGCAGGAATGGACTGGCTATTAAATACACCTATAACCCATAGAGGGCTGCACGACAACGTTACCGTACCCGAAAACTCCCTGGCAGCTTTCAGGCGCTCTATTGAGGCCGGATATCCGATTGAACTGGACGTCAGGCTCTTAAGGGATGGGTATATCTGTGTTTTTCACGACATCTACCTTTCCAGAATGACCGGCGAGAAGGGCTCAATACTTAAGAAAACTTCCAAAGAGATAAGGAATATTAAACTTCTCGGGACAGAAGAACGTATCCCTCTTCTTTCCGAAGTGCTCAGGCTTGTTGACGGGAAGGTGCCCCTTTTAATTGAAGTTAAAAACAGAAGGGGCGTTGGCCATCTGGAAAACCGCCTTCTGCACCTCCTGAACGGCTATAAGGGAGAATATGCTGTCGAATCTTTTAATCCGCTCGTGGTTAAATGGTTCCGCGACAACGCCCCCGGCATCATAAGAGGACAGCTCTCGGGCGCCTTCGGCGCAATAAGAACAATGAGCAGAAGAGCATTCCTGAGGGGATACCTGTTCTCAAGACTCTGCCGCCCCGATTTTATTGCATACGATATCCGGTACCTGCCTGCAAGAAAAATTAATAACTTCCGCCTGAGCGGCATTCCTGTTATAGGCTATACTGCAAAAAGCCGCGAGGAATACGAAAACGCATGCTACTACTGCGATAATATTATCTTTGAGGGCTTTACCCCCTGAGGTAATATTTCCCTTAAAAGCAAATTAAGCCCTTGAGGCTGTTTAGATTCCGCACTTTTTCTTATTTTAATCCAGACATTTTGCACTCTCAAAATCCAAACATTTTCAGCAAACAGGAGATACGGATGAATTCCAGGAAAAACTCTCTTTATAACTTCTCAAAAATTTCAGCCCTGTACCTTTGGGCTTTATTAATTCTTTTTATCAGCTTTCAGACCACCTCGGCACAGGCGGTAAAGACTTCTGTTAAACACCCCGCATGGACACGCAATAAAATGATCTATGAAGTCAATATACGCCAGTATACAAAAAGCGGAACATTTAAGGACCTTGAAAAGGAACTCCCAAAACTCCGCGATATGGGTGTGGGTATCATCTGGCTTATGCCGGTTAACCCTATAGGCGAAAAAAACCGCAAGGGAACTCTGGGCAGCTACTATGCCGTAAAGGACTATATGGCAGTAAATCCCGAATACGGCACGATGAAGGACTTTAAGTCGCTTGTCAATGCGACGCACAGGCTCGGAATGAAAATTATTATCGACTGGGTTGCAAACCACACCTCCTGGGATAATGTGCTGACTAAAACCCATCCCGAATTCTACAGGAAGGATTCCCTGGGAAACTTTACGGCTCCTGTAAAGGACTGGACTGACGTCATTCAGCTTGATTTCGACAATAAGGACCTCTGGAAGTATATGATCGGTGCTCTAAAGTTCTGGGTTAAGGATGGCGGCATTGACGGCTTCAGATGCGATGTGGCCGGAATGGTACCAACCCCGTTCTGGGATGAAGCCCGTAAAGAGCTCGATAAAGTTAAACCGGTCTTCATGCTGGCTGAGGCTGAAAATGCCGAACTGCACAGGCATGCATTCGATATGACCTATGGATGGGACCTGCACCACCTTATGAACGACATTGCACAGGGCAGAAACAATGCTTCGGCTATCAACACTTACCTTGCCCGGGAAGACAGCCTTTACCCTGAGGATGCCTACAGGATGTACTTTACCACCAACCACGATGAAAACTCCTGGAACGGCACAGAATTCGAACGCATGGGCCAGGGCGTTGAGGCTTTCAGCGTGCTGACGTTTACGATTTGGCAGAGCATGCCTTTACTTTACAGCGGACAGGAGGCGGGCCTGAACAAGCGCCTGGCGTTCTTTGAAAAAGACCCCATCGACTGGAAGCCTTCAGAGTACAGGGGCTTCTATACGGCCTTGATAAAGCTGAAGCTGAATAATAAGGCGCTCGATAACGGCGCGGCAGGAGGGGAGATGAAACTTCTGTCCCCTAAAGACGAAAAAGCTGTTTATGCCTTTACAAGACAAAGAGGAAACGATAAGATTTTTGTAGTGCTCAATCTTTCCAATGAAAAGAAGGAACTTCAGTTAGAAGGCAAAAGCATGAAGGGAAGTTACACGGAACTCTTCTCAAAAGAAAAGAAGAATTTCAGCGATAAGGAAACCGTTAAATTAAACCCGTGGGAATATAAGGTTTATGTAAGCGGAAAGTAGTTTCTTAAGAGGTTAGTTTGTCTCCGGCGGATAAACCCGCCGGAGACATTTAAGAAGTTAAAAGTTAAAGTTTGTTCCAAGCTTAAAAACCGGCAATACCATATCAGCCCACGCCATTAAGCCTGCTGCCCAGACGAAATGAAAATGCCTGTCTGAAAACATGTTATCATTTCCGGCCGTTAGTGTTACCGGGCCTCCATCATTCCCTGTAAATAAATGCTCTACTTGCTTGCTGTACTCAAGCGAGACGTTATTAAATCCGGATTTGGCAAAGTAGCCCGTCAGTTTCAGTCCGGCTGTAAAATTTTTGAATTCAGGGTCTTGAAAAACGCTATAGTTGAGGATTCCGGCAACGCTCAGATTGTCCATAATCTGATAACCGAGCTGGGCGTCAAGAAGCTCCGGGAATCCTGTTCCACCGGCAAGGAATAAGTGCCTTCTTCCCGGCACAATTTCAACGGCGCTTTCTTCAGGTTCCTTTTTTTCTATAACTGGTTTTTCTACACCTGCCGTTTTTTCTTGACCGGACTTTGAAGTCAAAGAGAAGTTATAACCCAGGCTTACTTTAACAATACTGCCCACCGTCCAGTAGCTGGTTTGAGGCTGCAGGCTGCTCAGGTTGGAGCTGCGGCCGAATTCCTCGTTCAGGTTTTTGAAATACTGAAGTTCGAGGAAGAAGCCATCAGGAGAATGAATGCCTATTCCTCCGCCCAGCATGGTATGAGTGCCGCCGTTGTTTTCTTCATAAATTAAGGTTCCGTGTGAACTTTCGAAACTGTTAAGGAAGTTTATTCCGCCGATGGCATAAAGGAAATCCTGAAGAATATTTCCTTTGGCAAACAGTCCGTACTCCATACCCCCTAAATCCTCTGAAAGCGCGATCCCAAACCTGCCTTCCAGTGCAAAATTTTTATTTAAATTCAGCCCCAGGTTTAAGCCAGGCTCCAGATTAAACGTGGAAATGTAACTTGGGATGTTATTTCCCGACATGATATTGCCTCCAAGTCCGAAGCCCAGGAAAAGGCTTGGCCGTGAATAAGAAACCGGTGTTCCTTCGGCTTTATTTTTCTCCAGGGCGGTTTTTTCTTCCGCAGGTTTTGGAGCAAAAGAGAAATTATACCCAAAAGTTAACTTATAAATACCATAAACCTTCCAGTATTCGCTGCGGGGCTGCCTCTGCCAGTCCAGAAAAGAGGAGTGGCCGAAATCCTGGTTTAGAGGCCTCATATACTGGAACTCAAAAAAAGAGTTCTCTGTGGTGTTTAAGCCAAGTCCTCCCCCCAGCATAGTGTGGATGCTGCCGCCTCCCAGATCATTAGCTAAGCTGTATCCTGAAGAGGGGGAAGTGTTAAGAAAATTTATTCCTGCAGTAGCGAAAAGTATATCATAGATATCTTTTCTGGCATAAAGACCCAGCTGCATGCCGCCATAGTAATCTGAAATTAAATATCCGCCCCTTCCCTCCAGGGAAAGACCGTTGGCGAATTTAAGTCCCAGACTCAAGGAAGGATCCCAATTAATGGTTGGCTGGTAGCGGGGAAAGTTGTTCGTTGAGAGATGGCTGCCCGAAAGTCTTATGCCTCCGTAAAAGCTCGTCTGCGCATGAGAAAGCCCCGAAAGGAGTGTAAGTGACAGAAAAACAAAAACGAGAGATCTTTTCATCTGGAACTCCTAAAAGTTTTTGGCAATCGGAATTAAACTAAGGAAAAGACGGATTTATATCAAATGATCGACACGCTCTGGGGCAGAATAGGGGAGAGTAAAAACTTTCAGGCAGATTTTCCCTTTTCGCCGTTTTTACCGCTGAAGAAAACCACCATGTTGCTGTCGATAAAATGAACAAGCGCACCGTACCTTAAAATGCCTGAAACTGAAGCCGCCTCCGAGAGCTCTTTTTTTATTGTCTCAAGCGCGTCTTCATAGGACAGAATGTTACCGTAAACGACAAGGAGCTTTTCTTCTTCCGTCTTCTGCCAGTTCTTCTCAAGCAGTTCGTGAAAAAAGATCCTTGACTGACGGGGATCAGGATCACCCGGCAGGTCAACTCTAAGTACAGCTTTTATTTCCATTATAACAGCTCCGGATAAATAAAACAGGCTCAACAAAAAACAGTCAGTAAACTTCCTGTTCTAAAAAATTTTCAGTTAACCAGGCTCTGGGCCAGGGTCGTTTTAATAGTTTTAAGCATATATTCCAGAATATTCTGATACTTTGCTTCATAGTCTTCACGGCTTAAGGCTTTCATGTGTGTATCCAGGTATTTATGAAGCTTATAGCATGAAAAGCCGTGTTTAATATCGCGTGCCATGTCGGCAATTGCAGCCTTAAGCAGTCTTGTCTCGTTGCTATTGAGCTTATTTCTGCCCAGATAAAATTTATCGAGCTTTGCATTTGATTTTGAAATTGCATGGCTGATCAAATCGTTAACATGTATGCTGTCATCCATGTAATTCAGGCAGCTTTCTGCCTTTGCCTCATAGCTTTCAGCGGAATTGACCTCACAGCTGTATTCTTCGCTGCCCCTCAGATATTTCAGTCTTCTGATAAGAACATTAACCGGGATTGCAGGAATAAACTCGGTTTCCGATTCCAGGAATGATGCAATCTCCGTAAGAAGGGTTTCATCATTGGAAAGAAGATAGTAAGGCACGGCATCAAAGTCTTCTTCGCCTATAAAGCTGCCCTGGGAGGTTTTCGTCCCCGGCTTTATAAGATAGGTTTTTCCGCTGTGCCTGATGATCTTAAAATTCTGTTTTCTTGCAAAGTGATATATCGTACGCTGCAGCTTTGAGTAAAACGGGTCTGAGTTTCTTATTGCTTCGGAGAGGTGCTGATCGACACGGCTTTTAATGAGCTTGTGAAGGAATTCCATGGCTTCGGTCTGTGTCCTTATCGGTGAATCCCAGTTCTTAAAAGCGCTCCTTATGGAATACTCATTCTCGTGGTTAAGCAGGAAAAGGGGAGTTACAGCGCTGATAGCAAAATCCTTGTAGTTGTACTCGCCCTCGAGGAAGCAGGGAGCAATTTTACTTTTATTTTTAATTACAAACATATACGATATATTACAGCAGAATTTTGCCAGGTCGTTCAGTTCTCCGGGGGTAATATTATCTTTACCCAGAATTTCAAGAGTATCCAGGTTTTTTCTTTTTCTTTCAGTTTTCATAATCTCTGCAATTTTGTTTCAGCTCTTCCCGTTTTTTGGTTTTTTCAGGGTGGAAATATAAATATCCCCTTTCCCAAAAAAATCAGTATCCCTTTGCATTTCGGAAAATAGGATACCTAGTCACGATTTAAAAACGGGCAGAATCGGGTTGATTTGAGGGGTATTTTAAGCTGTAGAGTCTCTGAAAATGCAGAAAGGGATAGTTTTTCAAAGAAAAATGCAGAAAAAGCTGCGATTTTGAGCTGAAAACGCGTATCAGTATACCGTACATGCAAAAATCAGTATAAATACTGATTTTTTTTAATTTTTCCCGTTGTATATTAAATTCTGTTAAAAAATTAATAATTTTTTTAAAGAAAACACTAAAGCATAAATATCCTCCGGAAGAAATGAAATTATGCTCCAGATAAAAGAAGCTGAAAAGAGCGCTTCCCAAGCCAACGTGCTGTTTGCGGATTTTGATCCCGATCCGGTAATAAGTATCAGCCCGGAGGGGAGTGTAATCCATGCCAACGATTCCTCAAGCGTTTTATATTCTTCAGAAAACCTTAAGGAAAGAAAACTTACTGAAATTATTAATTTCCCTTTTGACATCAGAGAATATATTCAAAACGACCGGTCTGCTCAGTTTTCCGTCCGTATAAACCAAAACCATTATTCCGTTTTCTTTCAGGGGGTCTCATACTTTCAGATGGCTCAGATATATATGCACGACATTACTGAGACGAAGAGAAATGAGGAAAAGCTTCTTGAGGTTGAAAGAAGGCAGAAAGAACTGACCGACGGGATGAGGGAAAGGATTGAACAGGAGCGCCAGAAGCTGGCAGGACAGATTTATGATGAAGTGAGCCAGAACCTCTCCCTGGTGCGTCTAAAACTCTATAAATTAAATCTCATCCGGAACAGTAAAGTGGATTCGGAGGAATACCTTAATACTATCAGCCTGCTGGAGGCAACGATAAATGTCCTTAAGGGAATCTCCTACAAACTGAAACCCAAGATTTTAGATGAAATGGGCCTGGGACCCGCAGTAAAAGATTTGTGCAATGAAGTATCACGCAGCAGCGGAATAAAATGCAGCGTTAATGTGATAGAGTCCGGCCAGGCTATGGATAAGAAATGTGCCACGTATCTCTTTAGAATAATTCAGGAAGCCCTGGATAATGTTGTTATCCATTCCCGCGCAACGGAATTCAGCGTTCAGCTTGTGGACAATGAGAAGTGTACGAGAGTTTTTCTTTCAGATAACGGCATCGGATTTGAACCCGATAAGCTGGATTGCGAAGGATCTACCCGGTGCCTGGGCCTCCTGAGCATTAAGGAGAGAACTGAGGCACTGAACGGAAAACTGAAAATAGATTCGTTCCTGCATAAGGGAACGGTTATAATTGTTGAAGTACCCAAAAAAGCTGGATTATTACATGCCTAATCCTAACAGCATAAGAATAATAGTTGCAGACGACCACTCGCTTTTCCGCAGCGGCATAATAAGCCTCCTGGAAGATGCCGCCGAGATATTCGTAGTCGGAGAAGCCACAGACGGCACGGATCTCTATGATAAATATTTTGACCTTAAACCCGACGTTATACTGGTTGACATATCGATGCCCGGCATGACAGGTATAGAGGCCATACAGAAGATCCGGCAAAAGGATCCTTCGGCAAAGGCACTCTTTCTTTCGATGCACGAAGGAGAGGAATATGTTTATCATATACTCAATTCCGGCGGCAAGGGCCTCATCAGCAAAAACGTAATGAAAGGGGAACTGGTCTACGCCATTAAAGCGGTTTTCACGGGAAAGAAATATTTCGGAGCATACTGGACAGACGAAAGGCTTGAGGAACTGAAGCATAAGTATTCCGGTGACGGCGGCAGCGGTATCAGCCACACCGTTTTGGCTGAGGCTGCCCTTACGCAAAGGGAAATCGAGATCCTGAAGCTTATCGGCGAGGGCTATACGAGCAATGAAATTGCCCTCAGAACCGGCTTAAGCAAAAGAACCGTCGACAGCCACAGAATCCACCTCATGGGCAAACTCGGCATTAAGAGCCTGCCCGAACTTATAAAGTACGCAATACAGTATATAATTCAGCACAGAGATTAGAGTTTACTCTAATCTCTTCCTGAAACGCATTGAACTTGCAAAAAGTATAACAACACCCATTAAAAACAGCACTAGTGTCTCCACCCAGAGATCCGAAAATCCTATCCCTTTTAATATGATCCCCCTGAGTATCGTAATGTAATACCTGAGAGGAATTATGTATGTTATCACCTGTATTATGTGCGGCATGTTCTCAATCGGAAAGGCAAAGCCCGAAAGATATATCATCGGCATCATTATGCCGAACTGCGCTACCATCATGGCCTGCTGCTGCGTTCTTGAAATTGTGGAAATAAAAAGCCCTAGCCCCAGCGTGGATAAGACAAACAAAAGTGAGGCAAATATAAGAAACAAAAAACTCCCCCTTACAGGAATGCCGAACCAGAATGTCATGATACTTGTTACAAGCAGTACCTCCAGAAATCCTATGATCAGAAAGGGGACAATTTTTCCGATAATAAGCTGGTATGGCTTTATGGGAGTGACTATCAGCTGCTCAAGCGTGCCGATCTCCCTTTCCTTTACAACAGCCATCGACATCAGAATTGTTGTAATTACCATGAGCACAAGGCCCATTATGCTCGGCACCATAAAGTTCCGTGTCTTGAGATCGGGGTTATACCACACCCTTACCTCGGGCGTAAGTGAGCCCGAAAGCGATAGCTTCATGCCGGTCTTCTCCCTTGCATCCAGGAGTATATTCTTTGAATAACCAGATACAATAGACTGAACATAGCCGAAGGCAATGGAAGTCTTGTTGCCGTCGGAGCCGTCGAAGATCACCTGCAAAGGCGCGGTCTGCATGGTGCTTATTTTCTTTTCAAAATCATTTGGTATGACAATGGCATCCAAAACCTTGCCCCGGTTTATCAGGTCGGTAATCTGGCTGTAGTTTGTGACGTAGTAGTCGACCGAAAAATAGCCCGAGCGCTCAAAGCTGCGTATGAGTTCACGGCTCGACTCCGTCCTGTCCTGATCGAATACAGCCGTGTGGACCGTATTGACGTCCATTGTTGCGGCATAGCCTAAGAATATGAGCTGAATAATGGGCGCCATGAATACAATTCCGAAGAGCCTTTTATCCCTTCTTACCTGTATGAATTCTTTTATTATGATATTTATAATTGTTTTCACTTTTTATTTCCTTGTTTATGCGCTTTTCATTTTTCTGTTTATTAAGGTTGCAAGACCCAGGAATACTCCGGAGAAAATGAAAAGGTAAAATACCTGCGGCCAGAACGATTCGAGGCCCACACCTTTAAGAAGCAGGTCGCGCAGAATAATGGAATAAAACTTTGCCGGTGTTATGTTTGAAAGTATCTGTATAAATGCCGGCATGCTCTCAATTGGGAATATGAATCCCGAGAGTATTACCGAGGGGAGCATAGAGGCAAGCGTGGCTATCTGAAAAGCCACCTGCTGGTTGTTGGCAATGCTGGAGACAAAAATACCCAGGCTGAGACTGGCGAAAATAAATACAAGCGTTGTCAGCAATAGCAGAATTAAATTTCCTTTTATAGGCATGCTGAAAAGAAAGTGCCCCGCCACTAGTATAAAAACCGCAACCATTAAGGAAATTACTGCATACGGAATAGTCTTGCCTATTATAAGCTCAAGTGAAGATAAAGGGGAAACGTTAATCTGTTCGATGGTCCCCAGCTCCTTCTCCCTTACAATTGAAAGTGATATTGAAATTACAGCCGTAATTATCATGATCATTGCAATAAGCCCCGGAATCAGGAAATGCCTGGAATCCAGACTCGGGTTAAACCAGAAGACCGGCTCCAAGTCTATCGGCACGTAGCTTCCCCGACCGGTAAGTGCCAGGGCTTCACGCGTGAAGTTCTGTGAATAGGTCATCGTGGCAAGATTAAGATAATTCATGATTAGTGTTGCCGTGTTGCCGTTGACGCCGTCAATTAAAATCTGCACACGGGCATCACCTTTAGAGTACATTCTGCGCGACATGTTCTCCGGGAAGACTATTACGGCCTGAGCTATGTCTTCATCGAGATATTTTTTTATCTGACTTTCGCTCGAAATCGTACCGACCAGATCAAAGTATGCCGAGCTGGTAAGAGTGTTTATAAAGCTGCGCGTATCCTCCGACTTGTCCTGGTCGTATATGGCTATTTTTATATGATGCACGTCGAAATTTATGGCGTAGCCGAAAATTGCAAGGAGCATGACCGGAAACAAAAAGATTATAAGAAGCATTCTTACGTCGCGCCTGAGCTGACGGACTTCCTTTTTTGCCAGTGCCAGAATTCTGTTAATCATTTTATTTTTTATCCTTCTCAAGCAGGTGAATAAACACGTCTTCCAAAGTAGGCACAATCCTGTCTATTCTTTTTACCATGATTGAATTTTTGTCCGTGAGAATATGCCTTATCTCTTCCTCTCCTTCGTATTTACTGTTGACTGCTATGTGCATGTTGTTGCCGAAAATTGAGACTTCATCTACAAAACTTTCTTTCTCAAGAATTTCCATCGCCTGAACGGTGCGCTCGCACTCTATTTCAAGAATTGCATTTGTAAGGTAATTTGTCTTAAGCTCCTTTGAACTTCCTTCGGCAATAAGCTTTCCGGCATTAATAAGTATGATGTTGTTGCAGAATTCAGCCTCCTCGAGGTAATGGGTTGTTACAAAGACTGTAATTCCGTGCGCGGAGAGCTCATTTATCAGGTCCCAGAAATTTCTTCTCGATATCGGGTCGACGCCCGAGGTCGGTTCATCCAGAAAAACTATCCTGGGCTCGTGAATTACGGCAGTCCCTAAGGCCAGGCGCTGCTTTATTCCGCCGGGAAGTGACCCGGTGAGGGTTTTTTCCCTTCCTTCCAGATCGGCCACCCTGAGAACCCATTTTTTTCTTTCCTGAAGCCTGTCGTTGTACAGGCCGTATACGCCCCCGAAAAAATTTATATTCTCCTCAACCGTAAGATCGTTGTAAAGTGAGAACTTCTGCGACATATAGCCTATCTGCGTCTTAACCTTGTCGGGCTCCTTCATGATTGAGTAGCCTCCGACCAGAGCATCCCCGCCCGAGGGCTCCAGAATGCCGCAGAGCATTCTGATGGTGGTCGACTTCCCCGCGCCGTTGGCTCCCAGGAAGCCGAAGATCTCTCCCTGTGCCACGTTAAAGGAAATATTATCCACCGAAACAAACTTGCCGAACTTTTTTGTAAGGTTCTTAACCTCAATTGAATTCATCAGTATATCCTTCTTCCCAGTGACTTTTCCAGCCTTACTTTTGCAATTTCATAGTCAACAAGGGCATTATTGTAATTTGTCTTAGCCTGCAGCACATTGGTTTCGGCATCAATCAGATCAGTGCTGGTTGCAAGCTGCACGTTATATTTATCATTTATTATACGGTAGTTCTCTTCTGCCTGCTGGAGGCTCTGGCGGCTGACCACAATCTTTTCACCCGAACGCTCATAGGTGAGAAAGTTGGTGTAGACTTCAAGCTCAACAGCATCGTTTAACTGTGCAAGTGAGGTCTCGGCCTGTACTTTTGTCTGTTCTGCCTGGGAAGTCTGCGAAGATGTGAGTCCCCAGTTCAGAATGTCCCAGCTTAAGGTAACGCCTAAGTCCCATGTATTCCTGAAGGCATCCAAAGGGGGCTGATAGCGCTGGTTGGGGCGGTTGTAGTAATAATTTGCATTTAAGAACACAGAGGGGAACCAGCCCGAGCGTGCGGCCTGAATGCCCTCCTGACTTGCCTCCAGGTGGTACTGCATCGATTTAAGCTCCATTCTGTTTTCCTTGGCTTCCTTTAGAATGTCTTCGAACCTGTAGTTTGCCAGGGAAGTGTCTATTGTGCCGGCATCAATTGCAGTCTGCGAGCTTAAGGGGAGTCCCAGTGCCTGGTTGAAAGCCATTTTTGCAATGTCGAGATTATTCTGAGCTTCTATCTGCTGAAGCTTGGTGTTTGAGTAAAGCACTTCAAGCTTTAAGACATCGTTCTGTGTTACAAGTCCGTTTTCCATGTTGTTTTTTGTATCCTGCAGATGCTTTTCATTCTGAAGGAGAGTCTCGTTTAAGAGCTTCAGCATCTGCTGTGCCTTGTAGAGCTGCCAGAAGGAGGACTGTATTTTGAAAGAGGCCTCGTTAATGTCCTTTGAATAGTCCGTCTCTGCGGCCTTGCTGTTTAACTCTGCTGCCGACTTAAGCGACGTGAGCCTCAGGCCTGTAAACAGAGGCTGCTGAAGTGAAAGCCTGAGCGTATAATTGTTAAGTATGACGTCTGAAATCTTAATCGGAACCGGACTAAAGGGTATAGTCACCTCAAATGGCGGAACACTGCTGAACCTGGTGTAGCCGGCCAGAAATTTCAGCTGCGGAAGCATTTGTGAATTGGCCTCAGTGACTTTGCTTTCAGCAGAAAGCGACTTTGACTGCGAAATTCTCAGGTCCTTGCTGTTCTTAAGACCCAGTTCAATGCTCTGCTGAAGAGTCAGCTTCTGAGACTGTGCAAGTGTCAGAGCCGGCAGTAAAAAAGTCAAAAGTAAAAAATAAATCCTCTTCATTCTATAATCCTATTGTTATTTGCGCTTGATATTAAATGAATAAAAACATTTTCCAGCGAGGGGGGAACCACCCTCAAATCTGAAATAGTAACCGATTCTTCTTTAAGAAGCTCCCTGATTGTGCTGCAGTCAAGTTCGCAGTTATCCACAACTACGTCTATCCTGTCGCCGAACATCTGGACTTCAAAGTGTGTCTTTTCCTTTATTGCTTTATATGCATGCCGTGCAGGATTGCATACAATTTCCACGACGTCTTTCTCCAGTGAACTCTTTACCTTCTGAGGCGTATCGAAACTGATGATGCTTCCTTTATTCATAAGTGCCACGCGGTTGCAGCGTTCAGCCTCGTCTAAGTAGGGTGTGGACATGAAGATTGTAATTTCTTCTTTTATAAGGCTTGCCAGAATTTTCCAGAAGTCGCGCCGGGATACCGGGTCGACGCCTGTAGTCGGTTCATCGAGGAAAATTATTTTCGGTTTATGTATGAGCGTGCAGGCCAGGGCCAGCTTCTGCTTCATGCCTCCTGAGAGCCTGTCTGCCAGGCGGTCGCGGAAAGGTGTAAGCCTGGTAAACTCAAGGAGCTCATTGCGCCTGTCCTTATAGCCCCTGACGCCGTGAATGTCTGCAAAGAATTCAATGTTTTCATCAACTGACAGATCACCGTAAAGACTGAACTTCTGCGAGAGATAGCCGATGTCCTTTGTAATATTTTTTCTTTCTTTGACGAGATCCAGTCCCAGAATCTGGGCTTTCCCCCCGTCGGGTTCCAGAAGTCCGCAGAGCATTCTGATTGTAGTTGTTTTTCCTGCCCCGTCGGGTCCCACAAGGCCGAACATCTCACCTTTCTTTACATCCAGGTGTATGCCGTTTACAGCCGTGAGGTCGCCGAACGATTTCTTAAGGCCTTCTATTTCAATGGTTTTTTCCATATCGAGCTTATTGTTTTATATTTTACTGGTATTTTACTACGGCATCGGCCGGCATTCCGGCCTTCAGGTCGAAGTTCGGGTTTTTGATTTCAATTTTAACTGCAAAGACGAGTTTTGTCCTTTCGTCCTTTGTCTGAATGTTCTTGGGAGTAAACTCCGCCTCGGGCGAAATAAAGATCACCTTTCCTTCAAACGTTTTATTCTTAAATGCATCCACACTGACCTCTGCTTTCTGCCCCAGCTTGACTTTCCCGAGCTCCTCTTCGGAGACATAAATTATGAGATCCACAGTGCTCAGGTCCGATACTCTGAAAAGTGATGAATTGGGCCCTACGGTTTCGCCGGCTTCCACGAATTTCTTTACCAGTATGCCGTTTATGGGGGAAGTGACATAACTGTCCTGTATATTTTTCTTCAGGAGCTCCACGCTGGCTGCGGCTTTCTCCAGATTAGCCTCAGCCTGACGAATCTCCTCGGGGCGTGCAAAATGCTTCATTTTCTTAAGGTTATCCTGTGCAGCGTCAAACTGTGCCTGCATGAGCTGATATCTTGCCAGGGCGTCTTCGTACTGCTTTTTTGTAACGGATTTTGATTCATAAAGCTTTGTCATTCTGTCTTTGTCGCTTTCGGCAAGGCCGAGGTTTATCTGAGCCTGGCGGAGGTTTTGTTCTGCCTGATTGATGTCTTCACTTCTGGCTCCCTGACGCATGAGTTTCAGCTGCGCCTCGGCAAAATCCTTGCCTGCCATGGCCTGCTGGAGCTGAATGGCCAGGAGGTCGTGATCTACAGTCAGAAGGGTGTCGCCCGCTTTAACGTTATCCCCCTCGTCTTTGAAAATTTTCTGGATCTGTCCGGCCACTTTGGAGCTGACGGTTACATTTGTAGCTTCAATGGTGCCCGAGGCTGAAATTGTATTCTTGTCCTGTCCGTTACCGCAGCCCAGGAGAAAAAGCCCGAGGCTCACCGTAAGTGCGGTTAACAATATTGTTTTCATCTGTTTATCCTGCTTTTTTAGAGTTATTAAATGTCATGGCTCCCTTATCAGTCAGTATGCCGTTAAAGAGTATCTGGAATGCCAGTTCAACTGCCTCATGGCGGGAGAATTTATTGTTCAAAAGAAAATCGGGGTTTACAATTGCCCTCATGGAAGAGATAAATATTACCAAAAGGAGTTCTACGGGTCTGTCTTCAAAGAGCCCTTCTTTTTTTCCCTGTTCGAAGATTCTGCCTATGTTGCTGTACATCATCCGGGTTCTGAAGTTATCAATTTTTTCCCAGAGATGGGGTGTGTGATACTGCATGTCTTTGAGCCAGTTATCAGAGATCTTAAGGAAAAGATTGCTCAGTATGCCGAGCATTTCCTGAATTTTACTTACAGCATCAATATCTTTTTCCAGCACATGCATCATCTTCTCTGAATAGTTCTTTGTCATATTATCCACCACCTCCTCAATGAGCCTTTCCTTTGAGGGATAATACTTATAGATCGTTTTCTTGCTCATCTTAAGCTCGCGTGCAAGCTCATCCATGGAGGTTTTATAAAAGCCCTCCTTAAAGAACTTTTCACGTGCAAAGAGGAGTATTTTTTCTTTATCTTCCATTACTGTTTCCCTGGAAACTAAAATAGTATTCTTAGTTTCCAATTTAACAAATGGAAACTAATTTGTCAATATTGGTTTCCATTTATTTTGAAATATTTTCCGGGGTAGGGGGATTTCCGGGCATTTCGGGCCTTTGGAGTCTATTCTTTGGTTCCGGTGAATCTGATTACCACGGCCTCTCCCTTATGGTACTTCCCCTCGCTGAGTTCAATTACTTCCTTGCTCAGCTGCTGGAAGTCGAGTTGGCTGAAATCATTTACAATGT
This sequence comes from Ignavibacteriales bacterium, assembly GCA_036261625.1. Classification (GTDB taxonomy): domain Bacteria; phylum Bacteroidota; class Ignavibacteria; order Ignavibacteriales; family SURF-24; genus JAAXKN01. The sequence goes on from DATAKL010000037.1 coordinate 17,913, forward strand.
CCTCGAGCGAGTAAAGCATCTCCGGGTCCTTAGGGCCGCCGGAGGTTTTTCCGATCTGATCTTTTTCAAAGACTTCCAGTATGAGGCGGCCTCCTTTCTTCAAAGAGGCGATTATCTTTTCATTTACCTTCTGCCGGAGTTCTTCAGGGATGTGCATATAAATAATTCCGGCACAATCGTAATAATCCTCTTTGGGTGAGAAATCCTCCAGGTCCAAAACCGTATAGTTTATGCTTACCTTATTTTCACCGGCCAGAAGGAGGGCTTTTTCCCTTGCCGCCTGGCTGTAGTCGAATGCATCCACCTGCCATCCGAGGCGTGCAGCATAAACGGCGTTACGCCCTTCACCTTCGGCTGCAAGCAGAAGCCGGCCTCCTCCGGGCGTCAGTTTATCAATTTCTTCCTTAAAAAAAGCGTTCGGTTCCTTTCCGTAGGCGTAGCCTTCTTCGGAGAACCTTTCATTCCATTTATCCAGCATTTTTAACCTGTTTTTTTGTTTAGATAAATATAATCCTGTTTTCCCATATTCGAAAGTCCTGCCCCGGGAAAACCTTTTCCCTTCGGAATTTGTTTTATTATCAGCAAAAGTGAAGGATTTCTAAATACTTAGATTTTGAGGCGTATGTTTGCTATATTTGTATTCAAATTAAGAGAGAATTGATGGAACTTATCGACAAATTAAGGGCAATAAAAGAGAAGTTTGAGAAAATAAATGAACAGCTGGCCGATCCGGCCAATATGGGCAACCAGGAAAAGATAGTCTCACTCAGCAAGGAAAGAAGCGAACTGCTGGAAGTTGTGGATGCATTTGAGCGCTATGACAAGGTTTTGAAGGATATTGAAGGAAACCGTGAGATCATAGATCAGGGAGAGGACAGGGAGCTTTCAGAGATAGCACAGGCGGAACTGGATGATCTGAAAAAAGAGAAGGAAAAGCTGGAAGAGGAGATCAAGTACATACTCATTCCCAAGGATCCGAACGACAATAAAGACGTTATTGTGGAAATCCGCGCCGGAACCGGGGGCGACGAGGCGGGGCTCTTTGCATTTGACCTCTACCGCATGTATTCCAGGTTTGCCGAGGTAAGGGGCTGGAAAAAGGAAGTTATTGACCTAAGTGAGTCCGGCATGGGAGGCATTAAGGAAGTGGTCTTTTCATTAAACGGCCAGGGTGCCTACGGCGATATGAAGTTCGAAAACGGTGTCCACAGGGTCCAGAGAGTGCCTCTTACAGAAACCAACGGACGCGTGCATACATCGGCGGCTACCGTAGTGGTAATGCCCGAGGTGGAGGACGTACAGGTGGATATAGATATGAACGACCTCAGAATAGACGTCTATAGAAGCGGCGGCGCAGGCGGACAGAACGTAAACAAGGTTGAAACTGCCATCAGAATTACGCATATCCCCACCGGAATCGTCGTGCAGTGCCAGGATGAACGCTCACAGCTTAAGAACCGACAGAAAGCCCTGAAGGTCCTAAGAGCACGCCTCTACGACATGAAGCAGAAAGAACAGACAGATGAAATAGCAGCCCAGAGAAGGTCCATAGTCAGAAGCGGCGACAGAAGTGACAAGATCCGCACGTATAACTTTCCGCAGAACAGGGTAACCGACCACAGAATAGGTCTTACTTTGTATAACTTGTCCAATATAATTGAAGGCGACATTTCGGAACTTGTTGAGCAGTTAAAACTGGCCGACAGGGCAGAAAAGCTGAACAGCAACGTCGAGGCCTGAAATAGTTAGTCCGGGAAGAAATTAGCCCTGAAGAGATCCTTTTCAGGGCATTTTTGTATAGGCTTTATCTTTATTATAGCTTTTTTTCAATTCCGGGCTCTTTTTCCTGAAAGTTCTCCAGGAATTTTATCAGAAACACCAGTACAAACCCCAAAAGAGAAAGTGTAACGTCTGCTATATCCAGATTGAACTTAGGACGGTTGCCTATAATAAAACTCAGGTATTTTATGCCGGAAAGGAGTCCGAAGAAGGCTGCAAAGCCGAAAATTCCTCCTTTTACAGGATTTAAAAAGTAAGATTTAACGTTTTTTACCATCTGCGTGTCCTTGCCTTCAGTTTCAGCAGTCTCCTTAGTAGAAATATTCTCCATTTGCTTTCCTTCTTATAGTTGACATAAAATTAATTAAATCCCTTCATACTATATAATATGGTGACGAAGACCGTTTACGGAAAAATATTTAAAGATTTTTGAAAAATCTTTATAGAGGGGAAGAAACTTAAAACTGCCCCCATAAGAAAATCAGACACATTGTCGGATACATAATGTACAACAAATTTTCCTAAAGGGCAAAATACTGGTAGCATAAATAAAAAGCCGGGAGGATTAAAAAAAGGGGATAATTTCGGTCTATAAAATTCAGGGATTGTTCCGATAATTATTCTCTCAGAAAGTCTTTCGGAAAATCAGATACCCATAATGTCATTAAAGAAGTTTGCATTCGGGGAATCCATGCGTGAAATTATAATTTTAATTATTGCCGTCAAGGGGACAGACAGAATTGCCCCTACAACTCCCCATATATAGCCCCAGAGAAGAAGAGAAAGCAGTATCACCAGAGGATTAAGGCCCAGACGGTGCCCGAAGATCCGGGGCTCAACAACGTTCCCTAAAACATTATGCAGTACTACAAGTATGGCTGCTACGATCAGTGCATAGCCTATTGACCCGAACTGCACGAGTGTCATCAGTGCCGGCAGTACGGTAGCAATAAGTGAACCGATATTCGGAATAAAGTTAAAAAGGAATGTAATTACGGCCCAGACGACCACGAAATCGACACCGAATAAGAGTAGTATAATGCCGGTGCCAATTCCGGCAAAAAGACTTATTATAAATTTTGCAATTACGTACTTCTGTATCTGGTCGGTAATTTCCTGGAATGTGCTCTGAAGAGTTTGTTCGCGTTCACGTCTGGCGCGGTACTTTTCAGAAACCTGCTGTGAACCGGTGCTTATATTCTTCGAAGCCGCCTCACGTTCAACGTCAGGAGTCTTCAGGTCCTCCGGCATGTGGCTGGAAAGATATCGTCTTTTTATGGCGCCGTAGATATTTCTGTGACCCGTCATTATAAAAATGAAAAAGAAGAGCACAAAGAGAAAGCTCCCAAGGAAAGAAAATGTAGATGAAAACAAGTTGCCGGCAAGAGGACCGTAGTCAATTGTCGCGAGCATTTTCGTTATATTAAAATTAAGAAACTGCTTGTCCTTGAGCCCCATATCTCCTGCCGTGGAGGATACAATCTGGTTAAGCTTGGCTTCGTAGCCCGGCAGGGCTTCACCCAGACGGCTGAATGAATTGACGATTACGGAAGAAAAACTCCCCAGAACAACAATAATAATCAGTATATCCAGAACTATCGCAACAGAAGAAGGTACTTTCTTATTCTCAAGGAATGTATTTAAGGGAGAAAAAACAAAAAACAGAAAATAAGCAATTACAAAAGGAATGAAGATCTCGGCCAAAGATTTTAGCACGATAAAAACTACAACAATGCCTATGACGTTTAAGAAAAAGGCGCTTGAGGCCGAGAAATGTGATTTTTCCTGAGGCATATTATTTCTGTTTAATTAAAACTTTAGCTATTTAAACATAAGATAATCAAATAAAAAAATACAATAAATAATTATACAGTGGTATATTTGTCTTAAAAGATATTTAAGAATTGATTTTAGCATGAAAAAAGTCCTTTTTCTGACATTTTTCTGGCCTCCTTCGGGAAAAGCAACACTGCACTGGCCGCTTAAGATGATAAAATACCTGCCGGAATCGGGCTGGAGCCCCTCGGTCTTAACCGTGGATGAGGATACCTTCTCGGCCCGCGATGAAAGCCTCCTCAGGGAAGTCTCGCCTGAAGTTTTGGTGATGAAAACGGGCTACTTCGACCCTTTCAGGTTCTACAGAAAGTTCCTGGGAAAGAGTGAGGATGAACCTCTGGTTGCCTCGGAGACAATTTCAAAGACAAACAGGAGCCTCAGGCACAGGATTTCCATATGGATCAGAATGAACATGTTTGTGCCTGATGCAAGAATAGGATGGTACAATAAAGCAATCCGGAAAGGGAAAGAATATCTGAAGAGTGAGAAAATTGACGCAATTGTAAGCGTGGGCCCCCCGCATTCGACACACCTGATAGCAAAAAGTCTTTCTAAAGCCTTCAGAATTCCGCACGTGCCGGTCCTGATCGACCCTTGGATAGATATAGTCTACTACAGGGGTTTTAAGCGGAACCCCCTCACACTTGCGCTCGATAACTACTTTGAGAAGTCTGTAATGAGAGAAGCAAAAGAAGTGGTATTTGTAACAAACAACACAAAAGAAGACTTCGTAAGAAAATACCCCTTCCTGAAAGATAAGTCGCACGTTCTCTACTGGGGCTACAATGAAGACAGCTTTTATGACCTTCAGGCCCATCCGGAAGGCGGGGAAAAAATTCTCCTTCATGCCGGCAATATATTCGACTACCAGAACCAGGTTCCCTTCTGGAAGACAGTAAAAGAAGAGATTGAAAAGGGGAATAATATAAAAATAAAATTTATCGGCACGGTTGGGCCGCAAATAAAAAAATCCCTTGAAGACCTGGGTCTTAAAGAGAGGGTGGAATACTCAGGATTTCTTCCATACAGCGAAGTCGTCAAAGAAATGATGAAAGCTTCATACCTTCTTGTCTGCGCAACAGAGCCCAGGCATCTGCCGGGGAAACTTTTTGAATACTTGAGGACAGGAAGGCCCATTATAGCTTTCGGCGACGATAACGAGGAGGTAAAGGGAATACTAAAAGAAACTAACGCAGGAATGCTTTTCCCGTATAACGATCCTGCCCGTGAGTTTTTTGAAAACCTCCAGAGCCTCAAGACAGATATAGAAAAGGTGAAAAAGTTCGACAGAAAGAATATTGCAAAAGGTCTGGCCCAGGTGCTGGAGAAAGCAGAAGGAAGTAAGTAGTAGGAAGTAGGTAGAAGAGTCGCAGACCTTAGGAATCAACTTAAAAATATATTGTCTTTGTTTTAGGCCGCGGCCAGCGGCCTGGTATTGATAGCCCAGGGTGAGGAAGCCCCAGAGGGGCGACTGAACCCCGGGACCACGGAATCCCCCACAATCCCATGCGCCGCGGCCAGCCGCGCCATGTTTTGGGATTGGGTGAATCCCCGCAAGGGAAATCCCAAATACATCCACAAATTATGATCTAATTTCATTAAAATTATCCCGTATTCAGACGGAATATGGCGCAGCTGACCGCAGCGCATTGGGTTTTTGGGGATTCCGCGCTCCCGGGGTTCCTGCACCCCTTCGGGGTTTGTCACCACCGGGCTATCAACATGATGCCGCTGATCGCGGCATTTGAATACAACGTACAACACCATAATGTTAAGTCGATGCGTAAAGCCTCAGGCCGATTTGGCTTATTTACCTCGTTCTGATTTTCCGCTCAAAGAGGTTGTAATAGCTGTCGGCCATGGCCTTAAGGGAAAAGTTCTCTTCGGCAAGCCTGCGGCTCGTAAGGGACAATTCCTTTAACTTTTCCTTATCGGAAAGAAGCCTGATGGTTTCCATGGCAAACTTTTCAGTATCAAAGGGTTCGATGAGGCTTCCGCTTACCTCATTTTTTATTATTTCCCTGGAACCCCCCACGTCAAATGTTACGGCCGGAGTGCCCGAGGCGATTGATTCCACGAGGGCATTCGACAGTGTATCGGCGCGCGTGGGGTAGACAAACAGGTCTGCAGCAGCCAGGTATTCAGCCATTTTAGCTTCGTCTTTAACGTATCCTGTAGTCTGAACCGTGAAGTTGTTAAAGTGCCCTGCTTCCTCAAGTGTTCCGATTCCGAGAATAAGAAGATGGATCTTAGATGTAGTGTTAGAATCAATTATCTTCAGAACTTCCACTAAATCGCGCCCCCCCTTATAGGGGTTTTTTCTCAGCTTCTCGGCGCTGAACATGATAACTTTGGCATCAGCCGGAATGCCAAGTCTCTGTCTAACCTCATCTTTGGGTCTTGGCGTAAAAATGGAAAGATCAATTCCGTTAAAGATATGATGGAGTTCTTTTCCCTCAAAGACCGGGCTTTGGACTGCAAGCCTGTAAAGCCAGTCGGATGGAGCAACAACGGTAAGGTCACTTTGTGAGTAAATTCTTTTCTTCTGCTTAAGGAGCATGTGTCCGGTATTTATTCCGATTGCAGGGAATATGCGTGTATTTGAAGGGCTGTTTTTCATCTCTTTCCATGAGGTGTCGCCGAATGTGTGGGCGGAGTTTCCGGTGAATGCCCACATGTCGTGCAGCGTCCAGACAATGGGTGCCGTCTCTGAGAGTCTGCTTATGAGGGAAGTTGTAAAGTAGCCCCCGAGGGTATTGTGAAGGCTTATGATGTCGGGCTTGATTTCACGGGTTTTCTCAAGAATTACCTTAGGAGAAAAGGGAAGATACTGGTACTGGAGTCCCAGGAGATTTGAGAAAATATTAAACCATTTTTCAGAAGTCTGTTCAAAGCCGTTTTTCCTGGTGGGGAACACGTTTTTATCCGGTGAAGCCTTCGTTCTTACGACAAAGAAGTTTTCCGTATTATGGTAGGTTTCCAGCCCCTTCCCCAGGCGTCTGGCTGCAATGGCAGCCCCGCCGATTATATCTGAAATATTTATGAATAGTATTTTCAAGTATTTTTCACGATGTGACGGAAAATATGATTATCTAAATTTTAGTTGCCATTTACAACAGAGAGTTATAATTTAAGTAGTGTAAAATAAGATAAATATCGCTGAATATAAATCATTTATGTTATTTTCATAACCCGTATCAATACAAGCGGAGCCCCTTATGAGAAAGCTTCTTGTTTGCGCCCTCATTATTTTACCCGTGCTGCTTTTAAGCAGCTGTTCAAGAGAAAATCCTGCAGGTCCGGAAAAGAAAGAATCCGTTGTTACTCTGGGCAAAGTATCCTTAATGCTCGACAAGGTAAATGCTCCGGCAAACGTTTCAACAGTCACGGCCGCATTGTCAAGAGCTGATGCTGATACACTCAGAAAAAACTTAAGCATGTACGGCGATTCAACCAGTGCCGAGATAGCATTTGAAAATATCAAAACAGGCCTCTGGCACTTAAAGATCGATGCCAAAGGCTCCTCAGGTGAAGTTCTCTACAGCGGGGAGACGGACCTGGTGGTGGAAGATTCAAAGACAACCGAAGTCTACCTTACGCTTACTCCAAAGCCTACAGGAATGGGAAGCGTCTACATCAGTGTCCGGTGGGGATCATCGGGTTGGACGGATTATCCTGCAAACCCCATTTTTACAAGCTCTCAGGCTCTCGGCAGCCCTTACGGCGGCGTTTCAGCAGCAAAGGTATTTTTTGAAAACGGAAAGTACCGCATGTGGTACAACAATACATATGAATCGGCCCGGGCCGATATACAGTATGCTGAATCTGTTGACGGCATTCACTGGCATAACGTCTTAAAAAAAGCGGTGCTGACCGATGGACCCTTAGGAAGCTGGGACGCATACATGGCAGGAATGACATCAATGATAAAAGATGACGACGGCTACAAGATTTACTATTCAGCCTTCAGCACCAGCAGCAGGATTGGCAACTCAGTTGGCCTGGCGGTCTCACAGGATGGAATAGTGTGGGAAAAGCAGGCGCAGCCGGTCTTTACATTATCCACTGGCGAGACGGGTGTCTGTGCCTCCGGCGTGGTTAAGAAAGGGAGCATGTATTACATGTTCTACAGCATTGAGCCTGGCTATACAATTAATATGGCCGAGTCGCAGGACGGAATTCACTGGACCAGATATAATGCAAATCCTGTCCTGAAACCTGAAAAGACCTGGGAGTTAAGCGGAGTGGTCTATCCAAGCGTAATATACGACGGAACAAAGTTCATAATGATTTACGAGAACTGGTACCGCACAGGCTTCGGTCTGGCATATTCAACAGACGGCATAAACTGGGTGAGGGATACAAAAAATCCGGTCTTTGAGGTAAAAAACACGAAAGGGCAGTGGGCAGGTCAGATTAACTATCCATTTCTTTTCAAGGACGGCAGCCGGCAGAGGATTTATTACACAGGTCCTGCAAACGGCATGAATAATTTAGCAGTCGCCATTTACCAGTAATAAAGATTTATAATAAATAGGGAAAAGCCATGAAGAAATTACTTGTTCTCTCTCTGATCGCTTTATCAATTTTTCTTTTAAGCAGCTGCTCAAAAGATAACGTTACAACTCCTGAAAAGAGTGGAGTAGAGCTCACAATGGGCAAAGTGTCCTTACGAATCGATAAGGTAAATGCTCCTTCTGATGTATCTGTGGTTACGGCCACTCTTTCGAGGACTGAGGGCGACACACTCATTAAAGACCTCAGCATGATAGGAGATTCCTCAAGTGCCGAGATTTCTTTTGAGAACATTAAAACAGGCGTCTGGCACTTAAGGATTGAAGCCAAAAACACGGCAAACGCAGTCCTTTACTCCGGTGAAACAGATATTCTGATTGAGGACTCAAAGACCACAGAGGTATATCTTACTCTTACACCCAAGCCGACCGGAATGGGGAGCGTTTATATCAGCGTAAAGTGGGGAACTCCGGGCGGCTGGACTGATTATCCCGGAAACCCCGTCTTTACAGGCAGCCAGGCACTTGGAAATCCTTTTGGAGGAGTGGCGGCATCAAAAGTGCTCTTTGAAAACGGCAAGTACAGAATGTGGTATATGAACACATATGAGGCAGGAAACGGAGACATCAACTACGCCGAGTCTGTTGACGGCATCCACTGGCATAACGTATTGGATAAACCTGTTCTGACGCACGGCAAACCCGGAAGCTGGGACAGCCTGATGGTGGGTATTACATCCTTAGTAAAGGATGAGGAAGGCTACAAAATGTATTATTATGCTTTCGGCAGCGGAAACAGAAGCAATTATGCTACCGGACTGGCATACTCCCAGGACGGCATTACATGGCAGAAGAAACCTGAACCTATAATTGCTTCAACCGATCCGGATGCCGGCACCTGCTTTTCAGGTGCGGTGAAAAAGGGGAGCATGTATTATATGTTTTATACATCCCTCTACACACCCTATAATATTAATATGGCAGAGTCGCAGGATGGAATACACTGGACGAAATATTCGGGAAACCCTGTTGTGAGGCCTGACCAGCCTTGGGAGTATAATGGTATAATTTATCCGAGCGTAATATATGACGGAAAGCAGTTTATAATGGTTTACGGTGTTTCGGACAGGAATGCCCTTGGGCTCGCAACTTCTACTGATGGCATTACATGGAAGAAGGATTCCCGGAATCCTGTCATTAAGCTGCAGGATACATACAGACAATGGACAAGTGTATTGAACTATCCCTGGCTTCTGAAGACTGGGAATGAAATGAGGATCTATTATACCGGTGCTGTCAACGGACAATTTGAAATGGCTGCGGCCATCTGTAATTAGATACTCCCAATTCAATAAATGCCGGGGCTTTACTAAGCCCTTGCTATCAGCGCCAGCTCGGAGAAAAGTTCAGGTCTCAGGCGGGCTATTCTATCTTCAAGGGCTTCACTTAAGAAGACCTTTATTGAGTAGCCCAGTTTTTCTACAGAAGTGAAGCCGCACCTTGTCAAAAGCATCTTCGAAAGAGACCTGTATGTGAAGTAGTGCAGGTGCCCTTCATCAAAAAGATCCACCGGCTTGTTGTAGTATGTTATAAGCCCTTCATCCGTTGATGAGGTAGAAGGGAAAATTCCTCTCAGGAGTTTGAGTCTCCTGTGGTATAGCGCCATGTTCGGTGTGTCGATGTAAACGATACCTCCAGGCTTTAAGATCTGTCTTACTTTCTGCATCGCTCCAAGGGGATCTACAAGATGTTCTATGAGGGCAACCATTATAACCGCATCATACTTGGGAAGACTTTCTACGGGAATATCATCGCAGTTTATCTGTTCTACTTTTATCCTCGGGTCGGTTACGCTCTTCCTTAGTCCCTCGACTCTCACATTTGAAAAGTCGCTTATTGTATAGCTCTTAAAACTCATGCCAGCATTTATAAAGCTGCGGGCAAGGGTTCCAGATCCCGCGCCGAGTTCCAGAATATCCCCGCCGTTAAAGTATTGGGGAAAATACTTCAGGCATGCTTCAAGTCTGTTATTCGGATATTTTTTCAGTTTCACATAGTCATCTGAAGCCTTCTGAGCCTCAAGCCTGTATTTGCCGTCATAAAACTCTGTCAGTCTTTCATTATCCTGCATGGGTTCCCTTTCTTAAAAGTGCCGGAGGTTATTTTACGTCCGGCTTCAGTTTCAAATTACTCCCGCCTACAAAATTAAAGGCATCAAGAAATCCTTTTATGACCGTATGAATATTAATTTCCTCTCTGATTATGCGGGCTGAATTTTCTCCCATAGCCTCTGTCAGCCTGGGATTTGAGAAAAGGTAGTTTATTTTATCAAAAAGATCATCTTCACTGCCTTCAGTAAAATACTTGCCGTTATATTCATCCCTGACCAGTTTCTTTTCAGTCCCGTCACAGACAGAACAGATGACAGGTTTTCCAAAAAGCATTGCCTCGTTAATTGAAAGCCCGCCCATGCCGGCCAGAACATAGAGGGTGGACTCGGTAAAATACTGCCCGAGGAGTTTCGGATCGTATACTCCGCCTATAAAAATGACGTCTGAAAGCCCTAGTGACTTAACCAGACTTTCGAGCTCTTCTTTCTGCGGACCATAACCGATGATGAGAAGTTCTGAATCGGGATAAATCTTCTTAAGGCGTGCAAAAACCTTTATCAATAGGTCTACTCTTTTCCATTCGACCAGACGCCCCACGTGCAGAATCCTGTGCTTGTTTAGGGGCAGGAGCCTCTCCTTTGAGCGGTCAATCTCTTCTTTTACCTTAAAGAGCACGTCTGTATCCGGGGAGTTATAGCTGACGAAAATTTTATGTCTCTCAACTCCGTAGCTGCCTAGAATGTCCTGAGCATCCACATAGTTTAAGTGGGCATCCACCTGATTGAAGTAAAACCTGCGTATCCTGGTAAGAAAGAGAATATTCAGGTACTTTAAGAAACCTTTGAAATTTGTAAAAAGACCCGTGTCCTTTGGGAGCTCGCCAAGATCTTTATAGAACTCAACTGCCTCTTCAAATTTGGGAAGTCTGAAAGGGATATCCCTGTCGATAACTTTTACTTTGGAAAACTTAATCCGGATGTAATTAAAGATATTCAGGTAGAACGCCATTATATAAGGCCAGCCTGCAACCACAACATCAGGCTTCTCCTTTTCCAGGACATCAAAGAAACCCTTAAAAAATGTTTTTCCGAACCAGGTTCTGTATTCCTCCAGGTGATAGGTCCGGAAGTTTATCCCTTCCTTTGTCAGGTGAACGCCCTCTCCGATTGTCTTTCCCTTCTGCAGCGGGACAACCACCAGAGCCTCAAGTCCTTCAATGTCATTCAGGCGGTTTAAGACTAAGTTAAGATAGTGAGGCAAGCCTCCGAAAATAAATAAAACTTTCATTTGACCTGTTAAAATTAAAAACTTTCCCCGGGATTTATAAAACTTTAAGCTAAGCTTCATGCCTGCTTTTTCTGGGCCACAAGGACCATAATGTCGCGCGAGGGTTCCTCATCTTTTACTTCAAGGATTTTGTAGCCTTTTTTTTCAAGGAGCTCTTTTACAAGCGCTGTGGGTGAACCCAAATCGCCATGCGATTCAACAATAATAACCCCGGGACTAATGGCAAGGTCAGCTAAAACTTCCTTTTCGCCCCCTTCGCAGTCCATCTCCAGAACGTCGCAGTCCGGTATATCTACAATCTTTTTTGCCCCTTCCATTTCTCCCCATACGTTAACAGGGGAGCCTACATATCCATGAATGACAGAGCCTTCAAGCCTGTATTCCTTCCATGTCTTCAGTATATTCCGGGCTCTTTCCCTGCTTGCTTCTATCAGTGTAACAGCGCCTCCCAGTTCCATGGCCACAATACCTGTAATTCCATAGCCGCCTCCGATTATAGTAACTCTGTCGCCTTTCTTTACAAACCTCTTAAGAGCGGCTATGCTGTTCTCCTCGTAGTTCTTGACATCGGTTTTATTGCGTGTGCGGGAGAAAAGCCTGTCTATTTTATATAATGAGGGATCCTTCACACGGTATCCGCCAAGGTTGATATATGCTCCTTTAGGGCTTAACTTTCTTACGAGCATCCATAAGGGGCGCACAAAGGAAAATGCTTTTTCTGAAAAATTGTTGTCCATCTGTTTTTCTAAAGTTTAATTGAAATAAGCAGTGTCTTTTTTTCCTAAATTGCCTTTTAATCCGTCGCCGACGGCAAGGCTTATGATCCTGCCATTAAGCTTATTTTTGTTCATCCATAATACTAATTTTAGAATCACTAAGTAAAGGAATTTATTCAATTTATATGAGAGCCTGTGCCGGTTGAGAATGAATTTTTCAAAATAAACACGGTTTCTGATCTGGTAATAATACCTGTGTTTGTTTGTTTGATTCATCAGGGGCAGTTTAAGAAATGTAGCCCGGTCTTCCGGCTGAAACCATTTTTCATCGATGTCGGTAATTCTGCTGTTGAATAAAACGATGATCCTTCCGCCCATTCTGACTATTCTGTTTGAATACTCTGTGTCGTCTGTATAAAGAAAAAGATCTTCATTCGGATAACCGATTTTATCCAAAAGCTTCTTCTGAAAAAACAATCCGCCGTAATATGAGGCGCTGACATTTCCATGGGAAAGATCTCCTTTGGCACCTACGGCATTATTCTCAGAGTTATGGCTTAATGACCTCAGAAAGAAACCTTTGATGCTGAAGCCCAGAAAGCCGTCCATACTTCCGATTACAAGATCGGGCTTATTCTGAAGAACCGCAGTCTTATAGATCTCTCTTCCGGGACGGGAGGAGAGCAGTGCAACGCTGCTTTCCTTGTCTTTTTCATTTAAGCCCTGCCAGAAAGTTTTCAGAACCTCAAGCGAACCCTCTTCAGGCACATTGTCGTCATCTAAAAGCCATACAAAGTCACACGCCTCATCGCGAAAAAATTCCTTAAGTCCTCTTGAATATCCTCCTGCAGATCCGGTGTTTTCATCCAGGTATATTACTTTCAGTTTGGAAGCGTTCTTTTCTTCCAGGTTTTTCAGACGGTTCCTGCTTTCAGCCTCAGAATTATTGTCAACAACAATGACCCCGGTAATATCCGACTTAAAGAGACTTTCTATTACCTCCTTAAGTAAGTTAAACCTGTTGTTGTAAGTTACTATTACTGCACAGACATTCATTTTTCGGGATCCGGATCTTACCTTGTCATAACGGTATTGGTGTTAGGTTTTATTAATAATCAGAATACTGGGAATCATACCTTTCTTTCAGATCTTTGCTTATCTTAAATGTGTTTTGTTCCATAAGTCATTTCCCGTCACACGGTATCTTAATATGGCAGCCTATCTTTTACATGGCCGGGCCTTTTACTGTTACTAAATTTACGGAAAATATTTCATTAATGGGATAAATCCATCTGAGAGAGGACGGTTATTGGAGAATTTGAGAATTATTTATAGAATAAAATAGCTATATTTGCTATTCAAAGGTCACAATGACACAAGGCTCCTTTTTATGGGCAGCATATCACTTATTTAATGAACAGGAATTAAGGTAGACATTCATAAATGGGAATTGTAATACGCCAGAGCGCAAAGACGCTGTTTGTAACGTATCTGGGTTTTTTAATAGGATATGTCAATACTCTTATACTCTATCCGCTCGCGTTATCAGTTGAGCAGATAGGGCTTCAGAGAATACTGATCGATGCGACGGTATTTTTTGCCTCCTTTGCGGCCCTGGGTGCTACGAACATACCGCTCAGATATTTTCCATACTTCAGGGATCCGGAGAAGGAGCATAACGGATTTCTTTTCTTCCTTTTGACCTTAAGTTTCTGCGGATATATAATATTTGTAATATTGTTTCTTCTTCTGAAGAATTCCCTCATAAGCGTCTATTCCAGCAATGCGCTTCAGCTTACGAAATATTATTATTACCTGATCCCTTTTACGCTCATTCAGCTTATGATGATTATATTCGAAGTCTATACGCTCGTTCAGCTGAAGCCCGTTGTGCCTAGATTTATTCGTGAAATTGTAATAAGAGTTCTCCTGGCACTTGGAGTTCTTGGGGTGCTTTACAAGGTAATTACATTCAATACATTTGTAGACCTGATACCGGTTATTTACCTCCTGGCCTTCATACTCCTTGTATTTTATGTCTACTCGATCAGGGCACTTTTTCTGCGCCCTAATTTCGGCGTCTTTAAAAGCCCGCAGTTTAAGGGAATTCTTGTCTTTGGGGGCTTTGTGCTCCTTGGCAACAGCAGCGACATTATAATAAGAAACATAGACAGCCTTATGCTCAGCTCGTACTCGGGACTAAGGAGCACGGGAATCTATACCATCGCACTCTATATTGCCCTGGTGCTCGAGATACCCCGGCGCTCTATGGCACAGGTGGTCATCCCCCTGGTTGCAGAAGCCACTAAAAACGGGGATGTAAAAAAAATCGATGAATTATATAAAAAGTCCTCCTTAAACCAGATGATCATCGGAGGGCTCCTTTTCCTCGTAATCTGGTGCAATATCGACAACATTTTTAAGTTTATTCCGAATGGCAACACGTTCGCCATTGGCAAATGGGTGGTTTTTTATCTGGGGCTCAGCAAGGTCTTCGATATGGCCATGGGTGTAAATGCCGAAATTGTAACGACCTCTAAATATTATAAGTACGACATCTTCTTTTATGCAGGGCTGAGTCTAATGGCTATTGGCACCAACATGCTTCTAATACCCGTCCTCGGACTTACCGGCGCATCAATAGCCACGGCCATTTCAATATTTGTTTTTAATTCAGTAAGGTTTGTTTTTATCTGGTATATCTATAAAATTCAGCCCTTTACAAAAGATACACTCAAAGTGCTTGCAATAGCGGGCTTTATGCTTCTTTTTAACTATATGCTTCCTCATATGCCGGGGCATTTTGTCTGGGACGTTGCCGTGCGCGGATTCCTCATCACAGTGATATTTTCCATCCTGATACTCTTCTTCAGAGCCTCAGAAGATATAAACAGCACACTGGCCAGAGTCCTGAAAAGGTATTTGGAAAAAGTCCGCAGATAGGGAAGTTTAGAGTAGATTTGTTATAATAAAAAACGGGCATTTCAGTTTTCTGAAAATGCCCGTTTTTCATTTAATCCTTATTTCTTAAGCCTTAAGGCTGAAGTTCCTGCTTCCTGTTTTTTGAATAGAACAGGCTTATTATCAGTATAAGTATAACAAGTGCGCTCAGCGTAAGCGCCACGTACTTGCTGATGGTAAAGCTTACAGGTGCATATCTGAATTCAATCCTGTGCTCGCCCTTCGGAACAATAATTCCGCGGAAGGCGTGGTTTACTCTGTATATCTTTGTCTCCTGCCCGTCAATGGTTGCCTTCCACCCCTTGGGGAAATAAGTGTCCCCTAAGAACATGAAATTGTTTCCTGTTGCCCTGGCCTGAATCAAAATCGTTTCATCCTTGTACTGACTGATCTTGACATAGGCCTGTGTCGTGTCGGGACGGTCTACCTTCACGCTTCCTTCTTCTAAGAATGCCAGCTGTTTCGGGTCAAATGCGTTGTTCTTAACAAGGTTTAATATCTGAAGCGCCGGCTTAACTTCCACGTTGCTTACAAAGTATGCCCTCGGAAGAGCCCTGTCGTATCTGTAGACTGCAGTCTTCTCGTCTTTGGAGACTTCAGTAAGGTCCGTGAAATTTACCGGACGGTCGAATACAATATACTTTGTATTCAGCATCCTCCAGAGCGTCGGGTTTGCCGGAGTGCCTACGACGTCCATTATATCCTGATAATATCTCGGCTTAATGCCCGAATAACCGTAAAGATCCTGTACGAGGAAATATGCGTTAAAGTTGGCATCGTTTCCAACCGAACCAAGAGATCCGTCCTGCTTCAGGTTAAGTATGCGGAAAGGCTCTTGGTCGTTCTGAGCCTTTATGGCTGAAATATAGAAAGGCTGCGTAAACGCCTCATCCATATTTGCTTCCTGTATGTACTCGCCTCCGCGGCTGTCAATTCTGAAGAGGTCGAATATGGTAAAGACTACTACAGCCAGGAGCAAGAGGTCGCGGCTTATCTTCTGATTTATGTATGTAAGCCCGAGACCGAATGTGAGTGCTGCCAGTGCAAGAGCTATATGTGTATCTGAAAGGAACATATCAGATGCATAGTCTGCAAGCTGTTTTAAGTACTGAGGGTTCTTACCCGACTCGGTTAATCTTGCCGTAAACCAGTCCCTGAGCACTCCGCTTAAGACAAACGAAAGAACGAGGAGTGCCGTAAACCCGTATGCCGCAAATTTTATTATCTTCTCGGCCTTTAAGTCCTTCTCCGTTCTTAAGCTGATAATTTTATGAAGACCGATACCGGCCAAAAACGGGAAACTTAACTGCACAAGCACCAGTATCATTGAAGGGACACGGAACTTGTCGAAGTAGGGAAAGTAATAGAACATCAGATCAAATACAGGCGAGAACGTCTTCCCGAACGATATTAGAAGCGCCAGGCCGGACAATATTGTAAGGAACTGAACAAAAGGATCCTTCCAGCAGGTAAAGACTGCAAAGAGCCCCAGAAGGAAGACCAGCACACCCATATACATTGCAACATCCACCATTTCCATCTGCCCGAAATATGTGTTGACCCTGTATTCCTGCCCGTTCGTAAGAGGCCCCTCGTAGGTCGAGTTTCCGAATCCGTAGTAAGAGGGGATAAGGAATGTCATTACCTCGCCGGGAGAAAACGACCACATTGTGTGGTAATTGTAATAAGCCTGCCCTGAAGTCGCTTCAGCACCCTTTGCTGCGGCGCCCTGTGTTTCAACAACACTTTTGCCCCCTCTGGTCGAGTAGGGTGAATACTCATAGATCTGTGTCAGGTTGTCGCTCTGTATGAGTATGGCAATGAATGCTGCAGCGGCAAATACACCCAGCGACTTCAAAAGCTGGCGTGTAAGCAGGCTGTCTTTTTTCAGGAGTGAACGGATGATGTAATAAGCAAAATAGATCCCAACTGCAAAAAGCGTGTAGAAGATGATCTGCACGTGCCAGCTCTGAACGAGTAACTGAAGCGCAATGGTCAGAATAGCAAAGTCCAGAAGCCTGATCTTCTTCTGGAACCTGAGGAGCATGAGAAGAACCAGCGGGTACATGCAAAGAGACGTAAGCTTTGTTACGTGCCCTATGTAGAGAAAGACTACAAGACCGGTACTGAAACTCGCGGCAATTGCAGTAAACAAGCTGATCAGAGTGTTTTTAGTCTTAAACTTCATGAGGAAAAAGCTTGTAATTGCAAGTAAAATGAGGTACAGGCTCCAGACTGCGTACTCAACGCTGAAGATCTTCGTGAAGACCCAGCGGACACTTGTCAGTCCCACATATATGAGGTTAAACCACTTAAAGCCCACGCCCATAGCATAGGCCGGCATGCCGCAGAATATGTACGGGTTCCAGAGCGTAAAGCCGTTGTCGTGAGTGGCAACATAGGTTGAAAGACTCTTGCTCGTGATGATATCTCCCGACTGAAGCGTCTTGCCCCCGAAATACATCGGGCTGAAGAAGATTAAGAACAGTATTAGCAGTACGGCAAGTGAAACCGGGGTCTGGTATTTCTCCGGTATTATCTTATCAACTGAAAATCCCTCTTTGGTCTCTTTGCCTGCCCTGGCCCCTGTGCCGATTGTTCTTTTTGTAGTTTTAGACATTTTTTTTCTGCTCCGGTTTTCTTGCAATGAAATTAATTCCCGCTCCGAGTTTGTTATCAGCCGTGTAATCCAGATACATCATTAAGAGCGTGAAAGGAAAAGTTAAAATGTAATATATGGGTAATAAAATTAAAAGCAGTTTTGAGGCGTTCACCATCTGAATAGGATACTTAATGCCGAGCCGCCAGGCCTTGTCGCCCCACGGGCCGTAGCTGTACTTTGACTGGCAGACCTCAAAGCCCAGGGGTTCAAGCTTGTTTTTTAAGTCCTCTGTGGAATAGCCGGTTCTTGCATGCTCGCCGATGAAGCTTTCTTCCTCTTCATCATGCACGTCGCTTCCTCCGTAGATGGATGGAGTATTGATCATTAAAAACCCTCCCGGGCGTAGCGCCCTGTGGAAATTCCTGAAGACCTCGACGTCCTCAACAATGTGTTCCATAACGTCAACCGAAAGAATAAGATCAAAGCGCCCGGTGTGACTGATCTGCGTAAGATCCTCCGCGCCGAATGAGACGTTATTGATATTTCTCGTCTTAAAGAATTCCCTGCAGTCTTCTATCCATTCTTCCTTAACATCCACAGCATATATGCTGCAGGGCTTAAGATTCTTTGACATGAAGTAAGCGTACTGTCCGTAGCCCGTTCCGGCATCATAGATGGAGATTTCACGGCCGTTAAACTGTTTTCTTAAGCCTCTCAGCTCGCGTCTTACGTACCAGGAACGCAGGAACATTGTGTCTAGCAGTTTATAAAACCAGACTCTCAGGAATGGAAACTTCTTTATCCACCCGGCAAATATATTCTTAATAGGATCATAGTGCATAGGCAGCAGCTTTCGTTTTTTTGTTTAACAATTTAACCCTCTTTTATATTTCTTATTTTTTAACAAGCTCCAGCACCCCCCGGGCAAAAGCCGGCCAGGAGTACTTTTCAACTTCCTTTTCGGCATTTGTCTCGAACTCCGGTTCCCTGGCCTCACTATAAAACTTCATAATTGCCCCGGCCAGCATAGCGGGGTTTTCCTTTTCAACAATAAAGCCTGTTTTACCTTCCAGGACCACTTCTTCAAGACCCCCCACATTAGCAGCTATTACGGGCTTCTTGAAATTCATGGCTATCTGGACAATTCCGCTCTGTGTGGCGCTCCTGTAGGGGAGAACTACCGCGTCGGAAGCGCAGAAATAATATTTGACCTCGGAAGTCGGAATGAAATCTGTAAAAAGGATGAGCAGGTCCCCAAGGTCCAGCTTTTTAATGAGGCTTTTATATTTTTCCTCATTTGAATAAAATTCTCCTGCCACCATGAGCTTTACGTCCAGTCTGTCCTTAAGAAGCGCCATGGCCTCCAGCAGAACATCGAGCCCCTTATAGTCCCTTATAAAGCCGAAGAAGAGCATTAGTTTCCCCTCTTTAAGTCCCAGGTGACTCCGGGCAAAATCTTTAGTAACAGGGCTGCCGAAGTTGCTTAAGACAGGGTGGGGCAATACGGCGCTTTTTGCATCCGGCAGGAATGTCTTAAGATCATCCTGAACCTTCTTTGAAAGAAGCACAAAGTAATCCATGGCGCTCAGGAAGTATCTTGTAAATGCCCTGTCGCCCGGGCGCTTTTCGTGAGGGATCACGTTGTGGCATATTGCCAGGGTCTTAATGCTTTTCTTCTTCCTGACAATTCTTGCAATTGTGCCGAAAGCAGGGCCGAAAAAAGGGAGCCAGTACTTGAAGATTACCAGGTCGGGACTATCCCTTAGGATTCTTCTGCCTGTTTTAATCCAGCTGAGGGGGTTTATGGAATCGATCAGAGTTTCTGTAGGAATGGCTTCAACGGTATTCCCCGATTCCGTCTGCGATTTGCCGGGGAAGAGTAAAGACGGATACTGCCTCTTAAAGGTAATTACATTTACTTCATGTTCCTTAGCAAGCTCACTGTAAAGCAGCCTGGCGAAATCAGCAATTCCGCCGCGATATGGATAAGCAGCCGATACAATTGTTATTTTCATTCGTGACAGTTTTGTGACTCTAAAAAAACTCTGCCAATTTCAGTTAAATAAGACTACAAATAACACACCTTCAGAAGAAGGCTCTTTAGTTTCAAATTAAGCCAGGCTGCTCACTGAAGCCTGGCTTAATCTAATATCTCAGCTTTTATCCTTTATCGAATATTCCCTGTCGTTCATCATACTGTGAACTATCATTTCACCCAGGAGCCCTACAGAGAAGAACTGAACGCCTACAATAATAAGGAGCATGCCGAAGAATAAAAGCGGCCTGTTGCTCAGGCTGTGCCCCAGCATCCATTCAACAGAAAGATATCCGTTAACTACAAAGCCTATCAGAAAGGCAATTGCGCCTAAAAATCCGAATAAGTGCATCGGGCGCTTTATATAGCGCGTTGTAAACATTACGGTCAAAAGATCGATAAAACCCTTGAAGAATCTGGAAATTCCGAACTTTGTTTTTCCGTAACGGCGCGGATGATGCTTTACCGGGATCTCTGCGACAGTGAAACCCTGCCATGCTGATAAAACCGGCATATATCTGTGAAGTTCACCGTAAACGTTCAGGTTCTTTACAACATCACGCCTGTATGCCTTAAGCCCGCAGTTAAAGTCGTGGATCTTAATTCCGCTCATAAGGCCCGTTACATAGTTGAAGAACTTGGATGAGTGACGCTTGATGAAAGGATCAAAGCGCTGTTTTTTCCATCCTGAAACCAGGTCGTATCCCTCTTCAAGCTTCCCGACCAGGTTCGGGATCTCGTTCGGATCATCCTGCAGGTCGGCATCCATTGTAATTACAACGTCGCCTGTAACCTGTTTGAAGCCCATCTGAAGGGCTGCCGATTTGCCGTAATTTTTACGGAAGCTTATATATTTGTATTTAGGATCGATCCTCGAAATTTCCTTCAACACGGCCAGAGACTTATCTGTGGAGCCGTCATCAACAAAGATGACTTCGTACTCGGCCGAAATCAATCTCATTGCTTTTTTGATCTCGTTTGCCAGCGGACGAAGTGACTCTTCCTCATTATAAAGTGGTACAACTATTGAAATCTTCTTAAAGCTTGTCTTCTTAGGGCTTGCTTCGGCCGCAGGGGCGGCAGACGGACGGTTGTAGCTGCTGCTGTAATTTTTCCCCCTGTACCTGCTGTAGTGAGGCTTCTTGGGGCTCTTGGGCGGCACTATCTTGCCCTGCTGAGACTGCTGCCTTGGCTGCCTGGGCTGCTGAGGCTGCTGAGACTCGGGTTTCTGAGACTCCTGCTTCTGAGAGTCCTGCTTTTGAGACTCCTGCTTTTGAGCATCCTGCCTCTGTGATTCCGGCTTCTGGGAATCCTGCTTTCTTGACTGCTGATCCTGCTGATGCGGCTGCCTGGGCTGCCTTTCTGGATGCTGCTGCGGATTCTGCCCTCTGGGCTGCCTTTCCTGCTGCTGAGACTGTGCTTTAGCCTGCTTATCCCCCTGATTATCCTGCTGCGGATTAGGGGCATCATTTGCATCGTTTGTTCGTTTCTCGTCCAATTAAAAATCCGATTTTGTAAAAAAATACCCATAAAATTAAGCTAATAAATGACGAAAATCAATTTAACTTTTATGGGAGGGGTATTTTAAGGCTGAAACCTCCGTGAGCCTTATTTTCCTCTGCTTTCATGGCCGGCAATGATGCTAAAATATTTACCGGATGCAAGTGTTGATAATAGAGCGCAGTCTGAATACATTGAATTATCCACATGTTTGACGTGAGGAAACAGATTTGCTTAGGATTTAATGAATAGGAGTGGATTTTATAATGCCCCATTCTTTTGCTGAAGACCCTGGAAACCTTCTCTTAATGTGTGAAAAGGAACGCCTTACAGAAAACTACGGCGCCTCCGAAGTACACATCAGCTCCGAAGGCAGAGAGATTTATGTTGTAAGCGACCTCCACATTACACAGATAAGAAATAACGGAAAACCACCCTCTCCTCTTGACAAACCTACAGACGATGCATTTATAGGATTCATGAAATACTTAACCCGTAAGGTAATGCCCGGACATGGAATGCTCATTATAAACGGCGACTTTATAGATTTCCTGCGCATTACAGGTCTGCCTGAGACAGATGCCGATTTCCTTATGTGGAAGGGTATACTCGGCAAAATCGGAATTAAAAGATCAGTTGATTCACTGAAAGCCTCAATTTCCAAAAAAGAGATAAAATACGGCCTTAACACCGACGACTTTAAGTCGGTCTGGAAACTCTACGTCGTATCCCGGGAGCACCCGGCTGTTTTTTATTCCCTCATGCAGTGGATTGAAAAGGGAAACAGGCTCATAATTGTAAAAGGAAATCACGACCTTGAGTTTTACTGGCCTGCCGTAAGAAACACTATGCGCCTGATTCTTTCTGAGCAGTCAAACGGGGCCCTCAGCCCGGAAAAACTTTTCTTAAGCAGGATTTTCCCGGATCTCCTCTTTGTTGATGATACACTCATAATCGACGGCAGGTACTATATAGAGCACGGGCATAAGTACGACCGCTACTGCCATTCCATAGGAGGGCCTCTTCTTAAGAACAAAAAAGAGATCAATATGCCCTTCGGCTCTTTTTTTAACCGCTACCTGCTTAACCATATTGAACTTGCCTATCCTCCCTTTAAGAACGTGCGCTTAAGGAGAAATATACTGCCGTTGCTCGTTGAAAAGAGGTTTTTCGTAGGCATAAGAAAACTTTTTGAGAATATCCCCCCCCTGTTTCTGGTTATACCGATGAGATACTACCGCTACCTTTTCGGGCGTGTACTGATGATTGTTCTTACGGTGTTTCTTCCTGTACTCTATGCCATGGATAAATTCTGGAACATTATAGAACCCCTGACCCTCAGGCTGGATGCTGATAACGAAAGCCCTGCCGGAAGGAGCTCCAGAATTCTTAAAATACCGGGGCAGAGCATGATGGAGAATTTCGGGCTCTTTTTAGTGTCGTTCATTTTAAGCAGGGCCTCTTCCTATGTTCAGCTGGAAGAACCGGGCAGCCTCTACCAGTATGCCCGCAGGAAATTTTCGGAAAACAGGGACTACCGCCTCATTACCTTCGGCCATACGCATAACCCCGAGGTCTTCAGCCAGGAGGATCAGTGGTTTGTAAATACAGGAAGCTGGATTCCAACCGTGGAACTCTTTGCCTCTGAAAAGAAGAAGGACAATTCATGCACGTACATGTACCTTTCACGCGACCAAAAAAAAGAACGGGAGGCGGGATTCTTACTGCAGTGGGACAAGGAAAAAGAAGTGCCCGTCCTGGTGGCTGCCGTTGGGTGGACGCCAAAGGCTCCGGAAAGCCCGGAAGTTGACCTTCAGGAGTTCAGGATACGCACCACCAGAGCAAAATAAAAGCCTCTTTACGGCCGGGCCAGAGATTTTTCCGATTTGATGTAACTAATAATCCTTTCGGCATGGTATCTTGAGGATTCAATATTCCACTTGCTCGTATTCATCCCCCCGCAAACGCATCCGGCCAGGAACACCCCTTTCTTATTTGTCTCAAAAGTCTCAGTATTATAATAAGGCTCCCTGAGTTCATCAGGGGATATATCAACCCCCGCTTTTTCAAGAAGAACGTAGTCGGGCTTGTAGCCTGTCATGGCAAGAACGAAATCGTTTTCAATTGAAAACTCTCCTTCCGGCGTACAGAGGTCGACCTCGGTTTCGCGTATTTGCTTAACGGTGGAATTAAAGTAAGCCTTAATTGAACCCTCCTTGATACGGTTTTCAATATCGGGTCTTACCCAGTACTTTACCCCCTCGTGGAGTTCACCTGCTGCAATTAC
This sequence comes from Ignavibacteriales bacterium, assembly GCA_036261625.1. Lineage (GTDB taxonomy): Bacteria > Bacteroidota > Ignavibacteria > Ignavibacteriales > SURF-24 > JAAXKN01. The sequence continues at coordinate 41,541 of DATAKL010000037.1, forward strand.
CATCGTTACCTCTGCTCCGCGTCTGAAGGTCTCAAGTGCTGCATCAACAGCCGAATTGCCTCCGCCAATAATGACCAGTTTCTGAGCGGCATAAGGGTGAGGCTCATCGTAGTAATGTTTTACCTTGGGAAGTTCCTCTCCGGGCACGTGCATAAGGTTGGGTATGCCGTAGAAGCCTGTTGCAATAATGACGTTACCGGCCGAATAGATACCCTTATCGGTTTTAATGAGAAACCCAAAGCCCGGATACTTTATGTCCAGAACCCTTTCATAGGTCTTTATATTAAGATGCCAGGAGAATGCCACTCTTCTGTAGTATTCCAAAGCCTCCGCGCGTGTCGGCTTGTAGCCGTGTGAGATAAAGGGGACATCGCCTATTTCCAGGCGCTCACTGGTGGAGAAGAACGTCATGTTTACGGGATAGTTATAAAGAGAGTTTACAAGGCATCCGGCTTCTATAATTAAATAACTTAAATCATTTTTTACTGCTTCAATTCCGCATGCAAGTCCAATGGGGCCTGCACCTATAATAATTATATCATACTTTTGGGGCATATTCTTCCTTATATAAACAGCCTGTTTCAATATTTAGCCTATTATTTCATTATACAAAAAAATACAAAACGTACCAAAGGGTTCGGAAATTTTGAGCCTCCGGGGTTGTGTGCCGTCACTTAGGACGGGCAGATTAAGTTTTCAGGATCAATTTCCCCGATTTTATCATTGACGATTAGGAAAAATATCCATAATTATGTCCTATAGAAAGGAGCGGCGATGATAACTTTTACATACCCATTGATTCCAAAACTTATTTATCGTTATGCAAATATTCCGGTAACATTTGTTCTTTTAATGTATTTCTTTATTTCCGTAATGGCTTTGAGAATCAGTTCGTTCAGTATCATTCCTGCTTTTATTAATGTTGTGCTGATTTATTTCGTAAACCGTTATTATTTCAGGCTCTACAGGCTTTTTCCCTATAAGATTGAAGTGGATGACCAGAAGATGATCTGCTCGGATTTTCCTTTCAGCCGGAAGATCGTTCAGATCAAGTTTGAAGATATTGAAAAAATAACGGGCAGCATTTTTAACGAACTCAAAAATAAGCCGATTCACGTATACGACGGGAAACAGAATGTTACCATAGCTTTTTCTCTGCATTTAAGAAGGATAAACGACCTTCTGACGATAATCTTAAGCAAGATCAGGAAAGAAAAAAGCGATGAATTGCTCTTTAAGCTCAGACAGCATAATAAAGTCCTGAAACAGGAGGGGAGTAATTCTTAAGAAAAAAAACCCTGAAGATTTTTTCCCTTCAGGGCTTTTTTATTGACAAATGAGCAAACTACACTAATCTGCAAACTAAACTAATCAACAAACTGCTTTGCGTAGTACTTTGCCGTAAGCTTTTCACCCGTGGCCTTCTCAATCATATCGTTCCAGTAGTATTTTCTGCCCGGCTCAAAGACGTTTTTCTTAAGATAGTCTCCCACTTCTTTTTTATTAAAGAAGCTCTGGTTCTTCGCATCCTGAGCCTTCAGTATGCTGCCTGTAATATGGTAGTAGAGCTGTGATGCCAAAAGCTCGCCAAGCATATAGTTGTGGTAATAGCAGGGATAGCTTGCAATATGGATCTTGGACGCCCAGTCGGGTTCATTTCTTCCCTCGGGTCTTTTTAACCCCTGGTACTTTTCAACCAGGTCCCACCAGAGTTTGTTCAGGTCCTGATCGGGGTTCTCGTACATGCTTTTTTCAAAGCGGTATACCACCTGTACCCAGCGGCTGAAGATGAGCTGTTCAAGTCTTAACGACTTAAAGCCCTCGTCGCCTATTTTTGCTTTCTCCTCATCTGAAATCCCAAGCACGTCCTGCATCCACTTGGGATTTGAAGCAAAGCGGCCGAACATCATGGCAATTGCTTCGGTTGTAAACGTGTGGGCGGGTTCCCTTAACTGCCAGGGGAGGCTGCGGTCGGTAAACTTATCATAAACCGCGTGCCCGAATTCGTGCAAAGAAGTGTTCATCCAGTTGTAGTTCGGTTTTACGTTCATTACAACCCTTACGTCGCCCTCGCGGTCAATCGTGGTGCAGTAGGCATGCTGATATTTGCCTTCCTTTTCATAAAGATCGCTCCTTTGGGCCAGGTCATCCATCGGAAGTCCGATTCCTTTGTAATAGGCTTTTGTGAGTTCCACGACGTCCTTATCCTTGTAATACGTGTCCAGATCCACATTGTAGATCTTGGGGGCTTCCTGGAAGAAGCGGTTCTGGTAGTGCCAGGGCATGAGTTTGTCGGGCGTTGTGTTATACCTTTTTGCGAGAACCTGATCCATTTCACCCTTAAGCTTCATGAAGGAGTCACGCGTCAGGTTATCCAGCTCGTCAAAAAGTTTCTCAATTTCCTGCGGGTCCTGTTCGCTCAGCCTCAGGCTCATCTCGTGAAAGTTCTTAAAGCCTAAGCCCCGGGCGGCCTCGTTTCTCATTTTTACGAGTTTTACGACGTCCGCGGCAACAACTTTTCCGATAGCCTTGCTTCCAAGCCATGCTGCTTTGAGCTCTTTTGAGTCGGTTGAATTCTTAAGAATTTCCTCAACTTCGTTGTCTGTAAGTTTTTTGCCCGCTACCTCTGTGCGGTAGGTGGAGAACTTGTTCTCGACGTCTGTTCTGAGCTTTATTATCTCCTCAAGCTTTTTGGGGTCGATCTGGTTTTCCAGATAGGCGTTATAGAGGGTCTCAAGCTCGCGCTTTAACAGAGGGTCTGTAATAAGTCCCGATTCCTTAAACTTCTTTAATTTTTCAAAATCTTCCTTGCCCGAATAAACATTAACCCTTTTAATTTCAAGTTCAGCCGACTTGTCGTAGTCTTCCTTTTTACCTGAAATTGTAGCGTTGAAATACGCCAGGCTGGCATCCCTCGTAAGGGGGACTGCTTTGGCCTCGTAATCCTTGACGAACTTTTGAAAATCCTGTTCCATTTTTTCCTTATTTGTACTTCCGCAGTTAAATAAAGTTATGGAAAACAGGAGAATAAAAAAAGCACTAAAGATGCTCTTAAGCTTTTTCCCGTACATTGGTTACCCCTCAAAGTTAATTGGAGAAAAAAGTACCTGTGCTAAATTAAACGTTTCGGCATGAAGGTTCAAGTAAGGAGGGATAAACGGATTTTTAGGAGGATGACCGGACAAGAAAACGCCGGGATGACCTACTCTAGAAATTTAAGAGGTCATCCCTGAAAAGAAGAAGAATTGCAGCCTGGGGTACAATTAGATACTTTTCCTTTTCAATTTCAATCTCAATGGCTTCTTTCCTCATGAATATGGCCAGGTCGCCTTCCTTTGCCTGAAGAGGTATATATTTGGCTGAAGCTTTGGACTCCTTCCACGGCTCCTCGTCATCCATGGGAGCGCCTACAGGGTATCCGGGACCTGCCTTAATGACATATCCGCTCTGAACTTTCTCCCTTTCCAGTACCCCCGCCGGCAGGTAGAGCCCGCTCGTGGTTTTCTCAAGATTCTCCTCCGGTTTAACGAGCACTCTGTCGCCAACGACAATTATTTTCTGCAGATCTATCAACTTAAAATTTTCCTGTTATTTCTTTTACACTACAAAAATATCCAGAAAAACAATTCATTGCCAGAGAATAATAAAGCCTGAAAGGCTGTTTTCATCAGCTTACAATAAGACTTTTCTCTTTTTTGAGCATATCCTTAGGGACAGACTTTAATATCTCTTCTTCAAGGGCAGATATAATATGTTTTTTCAGGTAAGCCCTCAAGTACACCAGGCTTATCTCGCGCTTGGGCACGGGTGAGTGGAATTCGCGCACATACATTTCTTTTTTTGCCCTATCAATGTCCCTTGCGGCAAGGTAGGGAAGAAGCGTCATGCCGAAATTTTTTTCCACTAGTTTTTTTAAGGTATCCAGATTTCCCCCTTCAATGCGCAGCAGGTTTGGAGAAAGATCTTTCCCCTCCCGGGTCTTCTCGTCCTTGCAGAGCTGAAGCGTGTGGCCTCTGAAGCAGTGCCCTTCTTTTAAGAGGAGCATATCCTGCGCTGAAAGATCTTCCGGCGAGATCTTCTTCTTGTGGAAAAGCCTGTGGTCGCGTGATATGTAGGCTACAAAAGGCTCATAGAACAGAGGCTTTTCAATCAGGTCGTTCTGATATAAGGGAGTGGCCATAAGGCCCAGATCTATTTCCTCTTTTCTTAGTTTCTCCAGGATCTGATCGGTCTGTATCTCATCAATTATCATATCCACCTTGGGATAATTCTTCAGGAAAGAATCCAGAAAAAGGGGCAGCAGATACGGGGCTACGGTGGGAATTACCCCCAGGCGCAATGTGCCGGAGATTTCATTCGACTCAACTTCAATTATATCCTGTATGCGTGCGGCTTCCTGGAGCGTGCGCCTGGCCTGCTCTATTATAGAGCGCCCTATATCCGTAGGGGCTACGGGCTGTTTGCTGCGGTCGAATATAAGAACGCCCAGCTCTTCCTCGAGCTTCTGGATCTGCATGCTGAGCGTGGGCTGTGTAACGAAGCAGTGCCTGGCCGCAGTTGCAAAGTGCCTGTAGTTATCCACGGCAACTATATAAGAAAGCTGAATTAAAGAAACCATAATACACCATTTTAATTTTACTTAATATAAAAGTAACCTAACGGGCACTTAAAATCAATGATAGAATTTATCTATAGGATCATAAAAACAATCAATTTGATTTATCGGGCGCAGGGCAATATATTAGTACCATAACGAATGGATATTTTAATAAAAATATCTCTTACTTAAAATTCTGTAATACAAATACAAATGGAGGAAAAAATGTTAACTGTTGGTGCAAAATTCCCGGAATTCAAAAAGAAGAGTGTAGTTTCAATTGAAAACGGAAAAGAGTTTCAGGAAGTCTCTTCTAATGATCATAAAAGCAAAAATGAGTGGATGGTAATGTTCTGGTATCCGAAAGATTTTACTTTTGTCTGCCCCACCGAAATTGCCGAATTCAATAAAAATTATGAGGAGTTCCGCGACAGGGATGCCATGTTAATCGGCGCTTCCACCGATTCGGAGTATGTACACCTTGCCTGGAGAAAACATCATGATGACTTAAGCGATCTTAAGTTCCCGCTTCTGGCAGATACATCCAAGTCGCTTGCCGAGGAACTGGGAATTCTGGAGGCAAATGAGAAGATTGCCTACAGGGCAACTTTCATCGTCGATCCCGAGGGCGTTATAAGGTTCGTATCTGTAAACGATTTAAGCGTAGGACGCAATGTAAAGGAAGTCTTAAGAGTTCTCGATGCATTGCAGACAGACGAACTCTGCCCGTGCAACTGGCAGAAGGGCCAGGCTACACTGAACGGATAATCTCAGGGGAAAGTTTTAAGGGGACAGCCTGTGAAAAAGCTGTCCCTTACTTCCAAAAAATACTTTTAACGAATAAAACCAGAAAACAAAAATGTCATTACAGGAAACAAAACAAGATCTTCTGAAGGATCTTAAAATTGATGAGACTAAAAGATTTACCTCACTCGATGCCATGGTGCAGGGAGATACACGTTATCTGAGGGATTTGAGAATTAACGTGAAAAATACGCTCGGCTCGGAGAATATTTCACCCAAGGAGGCATACCTCCTGGCTCTGGCTGTTTCGTCAAATGAAAAAAACGAGGTTCTTAAGTGCTCCTTTACAGATTATGCAAAAGAGCTGGGTGCCTCGGAGGCTGAGGTTGCAGAGATACATGCCTGCGCCTCCATGCTTTCGGTAAACAATGTTCTCTACCGCTTCAGGCACTTTGCAAAGCATGAAGCCTATAATAATATGCCGGCAGGCATTAAGATGAATGTTATGATGAACCCGGTCCTCGGAAAGGAATTCTTCGAACTGGTAAGCCTGGCAGTTTCAGCCGTAAACGGCTGCGAAAGCTGTGTTATGTCGCATGAGGCTTCGGTAAGAAATCTCGGGACATCGGAGGCCAGGATATTCGATGCAATAAGGCTTGCTTCAGTAATAAGGGGGCTTTCAGCAGTAATTCACTAAAGGCAGATAGTTTGTCAGTTTCTTAAAGCTTTTTTATTAACCTCTGATTAATAAAATCACCGTCGTCTTCCCGCGTAACCTGAGAAGGCGGCGGTTTTTATTTCTCCCCCCGGAATCATCTTATTCTTCAGAACCTTCTTCTTTTACTGCTCCCATGAGGAATTCCTCTGCCCTGAAAAATATATCCTTGTGAGAGGCTCCATGAATGATCGTCTGATTAAACAGCGGCATGTTCTTCAGGTACTTAACTGGAATATTTTTCTCCCATACAGTGTCCTTACTTCCAATTACCTGACGCACAGGTACATTGACACGGACGTTTTCACCGAGACTTATATTCTCTTTCATGAAAACCGAGCGGACCTGAAGGAACATCGACTTTATCATGCTTCTTTTCATTTTCCTGAGTATTCTGATCTGTGCCCATATGTAGCCGGGAATTGTCCTGATGCTATAAACAAAGTCCAGATCCACGTACCCCTCATAATGTGCACGTCCGGCAAAAAGCCAAATAATAAATTTAATTGCAGGAATAAGGATGCCGAGCCTGAAGGGGAGACTCAGGCTTCCCTTTGTAATTGTAAGAAGTGGACCGGATGCAAGGAGTATGACCTTTTCAACTCTTTTGTCAATTGAGGCATGGGTAAGCGCAATGGGCCCTCCGTATGAAGAGGCAATAACGCTGATGGGCTCCGCGATTTTCATTTCGTCTAAAAGGAGTTTCATATCCCGGGCAAGCTCATCTGTTGTCGTGAGCTCAGTAAAAGGGGAGCTGCTGCCGGCGCCGCGGCGGTCGGGCAGAATAACTTCATCAAAAAAGCCGTTTGTTATAAGCCACATTGCCGGGCGCCTTACGATGGAATGATTTCCCGATGCGCCGCCTCCGTGCAGGAATAGCGCCCTGTGTTTATTGTTCCTGTTATTGCAGCAGAGAGTTTCCGTGTGGAGTCTAATGCCGCCCGGAATAAGATAGTCTCTGACCACTGAGGTGATATTTTTATCTGTAATCTGAGAAAGCATCTTTTGAAGAAGCTTCATTGTGAAAAGATATTTCAAGATAAGCAATTTTTAGGAAAGCTGTTATAATGAAAAAAGGGCGGGACTTATAGTTAAAGCCCGCCCGTAAGAATATTTTACCACTCTGTAGCCTCATCCTCCCCGGTCAGGTCGTTAAGTCTGTTCTGAATTATCTTATCCTTATTTTTCCGTCTTTCATCCAGAGTTTTGTTTAGTTCAGAGAGCCTGCCTTCAAGGTCCTTAACCTCTTCTTTACGGCTTTCCTCACGGAGCTCAAAGAGTTCGGAGAGCTTGCTCTGCAGGTTCTGCTTTATCTTTTCACGTTCAGATTTATCGGCCTTACTATACTCAAGTCCCATCGATTCAGTTTCTATTTCGAGCTCTGTAATTTTTTTCATGCGCTCCTGGGCTTCCTTGCTTCTTTTGCCGAATATGGGGAATTCAAAATTCCTGAACTGGTTATCCATTAGGAGCTGATGGTATTTTAACTTGCTGAGCTTCTTAATCTTTTCCATCTCTTTTTTAAGTCTGGGCTTAAGATCTTCAAGAATTCTTCTTTCCTGCTCAAGGGAAACCTTAATTTCTGGAATATGGATCTCGGGTATATAAATATCAGGTATCTCTATAATAGTATCGTTTGAGTCTGCATTTTCAATGACACGGATCTTTTCAGGATGACTTGGGGGCTTGGGACTCTTTGTCTTCTCCTGTGCCCAGAGGCAGGAGGAGGCAAGCATTAAGGATGTAATTAAAATTAGTTTGATCGTTTTCATATTAACTCCGGTATTTAATAAATTAAATTTCTTTTTTTACATGGCCGATTTATCTATGTCCGCCGTAAGCCACTGCATCTTACGCCTTAAGGCTATTGCCTGAAGAGTAAAGCCGTCAAGCCTGATATATCTTTCTTTTTTAATTCTGATTCCGGTTATAGAGCGCTTCATCTGCCTTATGGCTGAAGAAGTGGATTTATCATTCCATTCATATTTTACAGGCACAACTTCACTTTTCCCCCAACCGGTCCCGAGCCCGGATGCATCGTCATTATTTCCAGCTGCGGCAATACTGTTTCCCTTACTTTCCGCAGGAGGGGAGCTCCGGACTTCAACGGGGGAGGGAGTTTTCCCCGGATGGAGGTTTTCAGGTTTATACATAAAGAAAAGTATTATCACTACGGCAGAAAAAGCCAGGCCTCCGAAAGCGAATTTCCTGATAAAACCCGCTGAAGTTGTTTCAAAAAGAGAATCCAGGAGTTTAGACACTGCACGGTTAAATCTGTTTTTCTTAACTGCTTTACTTACCATCCTGTTAAAGGTTTCCTCTTCCAGGTCTTCCATCGGAATCGTTTCGTAGAGAGAAAGTGTCTCGCCTGCCTCCTGAAGCCGGGTACTGCAAATCGTGCAGCCGTGCAGGTGCCTTTCCCAGAAAACGATCTCCACATCAGGCATCTCACGGTCCATGAACTGCCACAATTTCCTTTCAAATTCCTCACAAATCAGTTTAGATTGCATTTTTCTTCCTCAATGCCCTTTTTATTTTATCCACCGCATAGTGCATATGTCCTAAAACAGTATTCAAAGGCTGCCCGGTAAGTTCAGAAATCTCCTTAAAGCTCATTCCGCTATGTTCACGCAAAAGGAAGACCTCTTTCTGTTTTTCCGGTAGGCCGCCTATTATTCTATCGAGTATTTCCTTAAGTTCATTGACCACGCATTCAGAGTAAGGATTGCTTTCCGAAGGCTGCAGCTCCGGCTCCTCAGGATGGAAAAAGTTTTTCCTTATGTTATTTTTCCTGATTAAGTCCATTGCAGCGTTGTGAGCTATGGAAAAAAGCCAGGAGGAAAAGCGGTCCTTATGGTCATATTTCCCGATTGCTTTCCATACCTTAATGAGCGTCTCCTGGAAGGCGTCTTCGGCCGTCATCCTGTCTCCTGTAAGTCGAAGGAGATAGGAATAAAGCTGCCTGCGGTAAGCTTTAACCAGCTCACGGAAAGCCGAATGCTCGCCCTGACGGCACTTTTCAATTAGTAAGTCTTCCAGAATTTTCTCCATAATCAGCTGTTTTCTGTTTATGTAAACGTCTCAGGTGAAAAAATATTGTGCCGGGTAAAAAAAAAAATTTTTACGCCGGAAGCACTTGTTGTCTTCTTCCTGATATTATGACGCCTGAAAGGAAAAAATGTTTGCTTAACGCACTGAAAAAGGGAAATTAAGCTCTGAAATAGTGAAAGTGACGCGTGCTACAAAGAGGAATAGATGCCTTGTATTTTATGGTAAATATGAATACTATAATAAAACATATGATTATATAGTAAAGAAGAGAGGATAATGAACAAGAACATATTTATCACAGATTTCGACATGAAAAGATTTAACTGGCTGATTTCGAACTCATACCGTTTCAACAATCCTGATAAAGAGCACCTCCTGGAATTACAAAATGAACTTATGAAAGCTGTAGTAGTACAGCCGCAGGAGATTCCTTCGGATGTAGTGACTATGAGTTCCAGGGTGCGCATCAGATATCTCGATACACAGGAGGAAAAGACCTTTACACTGGTTTTCCCCTTTGACGCCGACGATAGCCAGAATAAGCTTTCCATACTTGCACCTTTGGGTGTAGCCGTAATAGGATCGAGAATAGGCGATGAGGTGGCTTGGGAAATGCGGGATGGAAAAAGAAAAATAAGGATTGAGGAAATTATCTATCAGCCTGAAGCTGCAGGTTATTACTACGTTTAACAGGCAAACTGATAAAGCTAATTAACAAGGCAGAAAAAGCATCCTTTCGCTAAAGGCAAAGCTAAAAAGGCAAAAGGATGCTTATCCTGTTTTTCAGCCCTTCTCAAGCTCCCGCACAAGTTCCCTTATATAAAAATAGTCATTCAGAGCCGGCCAGTGCTTCATAAACACCGCCCTTAAGGCAGAGAGATTTTCGTTATTTCTGTTTGTATATCCCGGAAGAGCAGCCTTTGCCAGATGCGGCGGAATGACAAACTTGGAAATTATAAATTCAGGCGTCCCGGCTTCAACTGAAAGCCTAGTATAAATTCCGAGCGTCTTCTTGTTCAGCTCTGAAATATCCCTGTCTTCTGTTTTTGTGTAGAAGCAGTTGATATCAAGGTCGGGCGTGTTTAAGTTTTCAAGTGACCCTGATTCTTTAATCAGCTCATGAAATTTTGCTGAGGCAGAAAGAGAATTTCTTACAAGCTCCCCCATACCTGAAGCAACAGGGGGCATTACCTTGTATGTCAGATAGCATGCAGCAGCCATAGCGCCCGGGCGCGAACCCTCGAGGCTGAACATGCCGATGTTCGGTTTATCCTGCTTGTGGTAAGTATAGGGTGCCGTGTTAAGAAGAACATTCCGGAGCTCCTCGTTTTTATAAAGCACTGCGCCGGCGCCGTAGGAGATGAGCCCGTGCTTGTGCGGATCTACAGTTATGCTGTCTGCCTGTCCAAGAAGCGACATCTGCCTGTAGGTATATTCACTTAAGCTCATTTTCTCCAGGCTGTAAGGCATTATGTTAAAGTTATCGTCCAGCGTAACGCTTCTTACAAAGCCGCCGTATGCTGCATCTACGTGAAGGTGAAAATTGTATTTCTTTTTCAGTTCAAGGAGCGCTTCTATATCATCCACGCTCCCGGTGCCCGTGGAACCCAGGTTTGCCATTACAAGCATGGCCTTATGTTTCTTCAGTTCACTTTCAAGAACTTCTGTGTTCATTCTGAAATTTCTGTCTGCCGGAATTTCCTTATAGTCCTTAATTGCAAGTATCTGGCAGATTCTTTTCCAGGAGTAGTGGCTTACTTCTGAAAAGTAGACATAGCCCTCTTTGTAAAAGTCGCGTGCAGCCCAGAGCGCTTCCATATTAGCCAGTGAGCCTCCGCTTGTAAGGTGCCCCCATCCTGACTTGAGACCTGTCATCTTAAGCATTATGTCAACTACTTCCATTTCCATTTCAGTAGTAACGGGTCCTCCTTCATAGGCGTGGTTATTCGGGTTTGAAAGCATGAAGGCCAGATACCCCAGAACAGTCGGAATAGAAGGATCCTTTACCATCTGCGCTGCGTAGCGGGGATGGAAGTAAGGAAGGCTGCGGCTGCTTCTTTCCAGGAATGCCGCCAGCTCACGTTCAAGACTCGGGCTGACTTCAGGCTTTCCTTTGTAGAGCGAATTATCATCTTTATAAAAACTGTTTCTCCACTCTGCCTGAAAATCGAGAACCCTTCTAATGAGATCCTTCAGGAGGTCGATGCCTTCGGCCTTGGGCCCCAGGTAAAATGAGAAAATTTCTTCTGTTGTCATTCGTCATCCGGTTTATTAAAATCATTAGCTCAAAATTAAATAAGCAGTCTCTTAAAATCGAGGCGCTAATACGCTAAATTAAGCAAATTTTCAATTTTATATTTTTTAATGTATCTTTGTACAAATTTAACAATTTTGGAGACCAATGTGAGTTTATACCATTATATTTTGATTCCATTGATGATGTTGTCTTCAGGACCGATACCCAAAATAAAGAAGAAGATAAACCATACGGCTCATACCGTAAAAAGAGCTCTTCACCTGGACACCCTTGCCCTAAAACGGGACAGCCTTGCCGCAGTGCAGGCAGACAGCCTTTTCGGGTCTGAAACTGGTAAGATCTCTTTTTACGGTAAAAAGCATAAGGGCAGAAAGACCGCAAGCGGTGAAATCTTCGACATAAATGAACTTACAGCTGCACATAAAACCTATCCCTTCGGAACGAAGGTCAGGGTTACAAATCTTTCGAACAACAAATCTGTAATATTAAAGATCAACGATCGCCTCCCGAAAACAAGCCGCCGCATGATTGACGTTTCCTACGGGGCAGCCCGTGAGCTCGGAATGGTGAGAAAAGGACTTGTAAAAGGGGAAGTTACTGTGCTCGAGTGGGGCGGTTCAAAGTCAAAACAGGATACAGTCAAAGCGCCCGCGGCGAATGTGGTTTTGGAAGAAACAGCAGCCGAAAAGTAAACAGCAGCTGAAAAGTAAACAGCAGCTGAAAAGTAAACTGCAGCTGAAAAGTAAACTGCATAAATTCTGAAGCAGTAAAAATAAAAAACCCTGAAAACTTTAATGCTTTCAGGGTTTTTTATTTCAAATTAAGTCAGTTTTATCTTACGAACTTCCTCCGGTAGAAGTACTTGTTCTCAGGCTCTGAGAGTGATGGCATCGGGAAGAACTTCATTGCCATGGCTGACAAATATGGAAGTCGATCCGTTTTATCAGCATCCCTGGCTTACTGGCAAAGAACTGCCTGTGATACAAATGTTTGTAGAACCTATAGCACTTCCAGGAATTACCTTTTCAGGCAGTCTTTTGCTTAAATTGAGTTTATTTTAGACGGAAGTCATGTCAAATCATAAAAATATTTATAAAACAGGGTAAAAAATACCTAATTCTAGTCATATCATCGTATGGGGATTTATGATAGTTTTGTATTGCCGGAAAAGGGTTGTGGACGCATTTTTATTTGCATTTTTTTATTGCTGATATACACTCCGGGGATGTCCTGCGCGACTGGCCCATTTAAGGAATTATTCATGCAAGAAGTAATCCTGCGTAAAATGACGTATAAAGCTTGATAATGAAGAGTACTTTTTCCTTCTGCAAGCGAAAATATTTTTTATCTCATGACACAATGTTTTATTTTGTGAACCACAAAATGGCCCGATTAGTAATTCTTTAAGATGCACCTATAGTATTGTTGAGCAACCTGATATAAAATGAATTCACCGACAATATAAATATATTAGTCTTTAGCGCTGTTGCGTTTTTAATTTTCGAAACCCGCAGAAAAGAGCAGGGTTTATCAACCAAAATACCTAATATCGGAAAGGACCAATAATGGAAGAAAAAGAATTAGCCGCAAAAAAAATAGTTAAAAATTATATGTGGTGGTCAATGGGCGCAGGCCTCATACCTGTTCCTTTTGTGGATCTGGCAGCAGTTTCCGGCGTTCAGATTAAAATGTTAAAAGAGATGTCTGATATTTATGAAATAAAATTCTCGGAAAATAAAGGCAAATCTATTGTAAGCGCACTTCTCGGATCAATTCTGCCCAACTCATTATCAGGCGGTAACATGGGCAGCCTCTTAAAAATGCTTCCTTTTGTAGGTCCCGTTTTGGGCGGTCTGTCAATGTCCCTTTTCTCGGGAGCCGCAACATATGCAATCGGAAAGGTTTTTATTCAGCATTTCGAGGCAGGTGGCACATTCCTTGACTTCAACCCGGTTTCTGTAAAAGAATACTTCCATACTCTCTTCGAGGAAGGACAGAAAGTAGCCAAAGAAATGAACGAAAAAAAGAACAAAAAACCGGAAACAGTTTAAAGAATTTAGCAGGTAATTTGTCCTGTAAGACATTCAGCTAAAAACCATGAATATTTCCGGAACTTTATTCTTTTCTTTCTAAGGAGGAAGGGGTGCATTTTGCCTTTTTATTCCCCGGCCAGGGTTCCCAGTTCCCCGGCATGGGTGCAAACTATTTAAAAGAGTTTCCTTATATAAGGGAATATTTTCTTGAAGCCAGCGAGATCCTGCACTTCGACATTATGAATCTATGTCTGAACGGACCTGAAAGTCAGCTCAATCTGACGCAAAATGCACAACCCTCCATCTTAGTTTTAAGTTATTGCTCTTTTCAGATTCTGCAAAAAGAAACTGATTTCAGGCCTTTTATCATGGCAGGCCACAGCCTGGGGGAAATTTCGGCTCTCTGCTGTGCGGGTGCAATAAGCTTTACTGACGCCGTTGCAATTGTCAGAAAAAGAGGGGAACTGATGCAGCTTGCCGTTAAGAACGGCAATGGAGCTATGACGGCCTTAAACGGCCTTCCAATTGAGGAGGTTGAAAAGCTCTGCGCCCTGGAAAAACCTGGTGGTTGCGCCGTTATATCCAACATTAATTCTGAGAGGCAAATTGTTGTTTCGGGACTCAAAGAAAGCGTTGAAGCCATTGGCAATAAGGCCAGGCTCATGGGGGCTGTTACAATACCCTTAAGGGTAAGTGCGCCTTTCCATAGCCCTTTAATGAAACCGGCAGCTGAAGGCCTCGAAGATGAACTTAATAAATATAAATTCAGGGCCTTGGCCTATCCCGTTATTTCCAACCTTACCTGTAAGCCATATCTGGATGAGAATGATATTATCCCCCTGCTTACCGGGCAGGTAACCTCGGAGGTAAACTGGTTGAAAATAATGAGTTATATAGGGAAAACCTGTGTGGATATTACACTTGAGCTTCCTCCAAAGAAGACCCTGACAAAACTTTTCCAGCTGACTCAAAGTAAAATTAAAAATTATTCGTTTGACCAGCTTGAGGAGTTAAAGACTACCTTAAATGGCGTGATTAATAATTAAATGTCAGCCCAATGAAAAAATATTTTGCAATAATCCTGGTCATAGCCTTCGGTTTATTTAATAACATGCATGCGCAGGCCTCGGGCGGGAAAAAGCCCATGACTCAATGGTGGCTCGGAAGTTCACTTGCCGATTCAACCAGGGGGTATTTGTTTCATATCGAAGGACAGTACAGCTACTCAAAAATGTCGGGCCCGATTGAAGGTGAAATGCAGTCGGGCGGCTTAAGGTCTGCCATCAGAATAAATACCTTTACCAATCACATCGATTATTCTATAGATAAAATGAATCTGAAGATTCAGATGCTCAGAATGCAGTACACCACAGAGTCCCACAGATTAATAGATTATCTGGACTTTGACATTACAAGACTCCTGTACGCAGAGACGGGCTTCATTTGGGAAAGGGATAATACTATTTTTATAAAGAACCGCTATTCAATGTATGCAGGAACAGGCCTTAATGGGCTTATCGCAGAGAAGCACTATCTGAAGCTTTTAGTAGCCATGGGGAGAATTTCCCCGCAGTATTCAATCCCTGTTGATCACTTTGATGTTGTAAAAGTAGCCTATCAGGCATTTTACCTGAGGCAGCATTACAGCTATGTGCTCGACCGGAGGTTTACCCTTTTGGAAGACGCTTATTATTTCACCAATATGAATACAGCCAACCGCTACATGCTGGGCGTTAATTTGAACCTGAATATCGGTATAGTTGATCCGGTTTCCCTTGTGCTGGGTTATTCATACAAGTTTGACCGTGAGGCGGAACTGCTGGGTGCTATCCCAAAGAATACAAACCAGTCAATCGGACTTTTGGTAAGCCTCTGAAAGGACCTGTATTAGAATATATAAATAAAAAGAGTTTATCTGAATTAAAAATAAAATTTCATTGTTAATGACCGACGACAATCTTTTTCCGCTTAGCTTACCCCAGGAAGCTTTTTATTACGACTACCTGCTCCACCGCAACGATTGCAAATACATTATGGGCGGAGCCTTAATTCTGAATGGTGATCTGAATATTGAACTCTACCAGAAGGCTTATAATTATGTAATTGAGCATTTTGATATTATGCGGGCGGAGTTTGTCAAAAAGGGGGAACAGCTTTTTCAGAGGTTCAGACCGGAATATAAATGCGTAATTCAGTACCTCGACTTCAGAGACTACAGCAGCCCCGTGGAAAAGGCACTGGAACATATGGTGGCGGAATTTCACAAACCGGTTCCAATGGAAAGCAGTGACCTTTATTCGGAATCGATTCTTCAGACCGCAGAGAAACAATTTTTCTTTGCCCCTAAATTTCACCACATGATAAATGACGCAACAGGCAGGGCGATTATTAACCAGCTTGTTTCCGATACATATAACCATCTTCTGGAAAAGGGCTCCTATCCCGAATTAAAACCACATTCTTATAAAGATTTCCTGGAAGATGACCTCAGGTATAGAGGCTCCGATGTCTATAATAAATCATTTGAATACTGGAAGCAAAAATTCTCCAGGCTCCCCGAGCCCTTCAGCTTTACGATGAAGAAAAAAAGCATCAGGAATATATCCCTGCATTCGGAAAGGCTTACCCTTAATATGCACCGCGTCTGCTTTGAGTCTATACTGAATATAGCATACGAGACCGGGGCAACAACATTCCAGGTTATTTTAGGCCTTATTGCGGTTTCTCTCTGCAGGTGCTATGACCGCAATGACCTGATAATAGGCATGCCTGTCCTGAACAGGAGCAACCATAAATTCAGAAATACACCGGGACTCTTCTTAAACACGATAGGTCTGAGGATCAGTGTGGATCCTGAGGGCACTTTCAATCAGTTAATCGGCTCTATAAAATCCGAAGTGAGGGAGTGCTACCGGCATCAGAGATTCCCCCTTAAAGAAATTATAAAACACCTGAGAACCAGCAATCCTGAGTTTAATAATGAACTCTTCGATGTGACTGTCAACTACAGAAAAAATGATTACTCACAGCAGCTTGGTGAAGAAAAATTAAATTCCATAACTTTTGAAACAGGCATCAGGAGCGAGAGCCTCTCAATTGAAATAGATGAGTATGATGAAGAGGGTAATGTAAATATATTTTTCGGTTATAACCCGCAGCTGTTTACTTCGGATGAAATAACCTGGTTCGTAAACTCTTTTGAGACAATTCTGATGGACCTGGTTCACTTCCCTGAAAAAAAGATAAAAGAACTGCAGACGTTAAATGAATTTGACACGCACAAAATATTAACCGGGTTTAATAGTGCCGATGATAATATTGTAACGGGAAAGACCATTACTGAAATGTTTGCCGAAGCGGTTGAAAAATGGCCTCATGAAGCTGCTCTTATCTCTGATAATGAAGTTATAAGCTATAAGGAGTTAAACGAAAGGGCAAACCGGATAGCAGGTTATCTTTTAAATAATTATAAAATAAGCCGCGAAGAAATTATCTGCCTTTCTGCTGAACGTTCTGTTGAAGCAATAGCTGCAATTCTGGGAATAATGAAAGCAGGCGCGGCCTGCCTGCCTGTGGATAATGAATATCCAGCTGAAAGGGTCAAATATATTATAGAAAACAGCGGCGCCAGGATACTGATTGAAAGCAGTTCCAAAAGAAACACTTCAGACTCCAAAAGGGATCCTTTGGCTGAAGCTGTCATCCAATTAAATGAGATCTCCTGGCAGAATACTATTGAAGCAGGCGTGAAAACTAGGCCTTCTGACCTGGCGTACGTCATTTACACCTCGGGTTCAACCGGAAAACCCAAAGGCGTAATGATAGAGCACGGGCAGTTTATGAGCATGTTCGTCAATATGATCGGGAAGTTTGCCGTAAAAAATACTGACCGTGTTTTACATTTTGCATCTTTGGGATTCGACGCCTCAATCTTCGAGATCTTCCAGGCTCTCCTTACGGGTGCTGCGCTTGTAATTGCAGATAAGGAAACGGTCAGAAACCCTGAAGCTTTTATCCGCTACGTGGAAGACAAAAAGGTGACTGTCGCCACTCTGCCCCCGGTTTATCTCCGGGCGCTTAATAAAGCAGAGCTCCCGTTCATTCATACACTGATTACGGCGGGTGAACAGGCGAATGCCTCAGATGTTAATTTCTACAAGCAATTCAAGCGCTTTATAAATGCCTACGGCCCTACTGAAGCATCGGTCTGCGCTTCCTATTATATAGCCTCAAAGGAAAAAGAATACTCAGGCAGAGTGCCTATCGGAAGGCCTTCCCCTAATGCAAAGATATATATACTGGATAAAAACCTTAAACCGGTAGCAATTGGTTTTCCGGGGGAATTATGCATTTCGGGGCCATCTCTGGCGCGTGGATATTTAAGCAATGATGAGCTTTCGGCACAGAAATTCATAAATAATCCTTTCGAAGAAGGCACACGTTTATACCGTACCGGTGATTTGGCCAGGTGGAGTGCTGACGGAAATATTGAATTCCTGGGCAGGGCCGATGACCAGTTAAAAATAAAAGGCAACAGGATTGAGCCCGGCGAAATAGAAGCCCGGCTGGCAAAGTATGATAATATAAAAGAAGTGACGGTTCTGGATCTCAGGCGCGGAGAAGAAAAGGAACTGGCTGCCTTTATCACAAGCTCGCTTCCGGTTGAAATCAAGGATCTTAAATATTACCTCAGGAAGTTTTTGCCTGAATATATGATCCCTCTGCATTACGTATTTATAGATGAAATTCCGCTTACGCAAAACGGCAAAGTTGACAAAGAAGCGCTCAGAAGAATGCCCTTGAACAGCAGGAGTGATAAAAAGGAATATTCGGCGGCCTCCGGCGAAATTGAAACCAGCCTTGCGGCAATGTTCGAGGAAATCCTGGAGGTAAGGCCCGTAGGCATCGATGACAATTTTTTCGAGCTTGGCGGCGAGAGCCTGAAGATTGCCCGGCTGATTTCAAAAATCCATAAAGAACTGAAGCGAGAGATCAGTTTTAAGGTTATATTCGATAACCCGACCGTACGCGGCATTGCCGCGCAGCTGGAAGCAGGGGCAAGAAGGGACTACGGGGAAATTCCCATCTCAGGGGAAAAAGAGTATTACACCTTGTCGCATGCACAAAAAAGGTTGTGGATACTTTCGCAAAACAAAGAGAATGCCGCGGTTTATCACATGCCCGTCTCTCTTCTTCTTGAAGGAGAGTTAAACCAGAATGCTCTGGAAGAATCGCTAAGGAAAATAGTCCATAGACACGAATCTCTACGCACCGTTTTTGTTGAAATGAACGGAATCCCTTATCAGAAGGTGATGAATGAATACAGCCTTGATATTCCGGAACATGACCTTAGTGAGAAGGAAAACATAAATGATGCTCTGAAAAAACTTACCCGTGAAAGGATACTTTCTCCCTTCGAACTTGCCTGTGACGTCCCCTTCAGGGCTGAAATAATCAAACTGGAAAAAGAAAAACACGTTCTGCTTCTGGTTATTCACCACATAGCCGGTGACGGCATATCGGTGGGCATAATCATGAGGGAACTGGCCGGATACTATAATTCCATTATCCAGGGAGGCCCCTATGAGCCTCAAGCCCTCAGGATACAGTATAAAGACTATTGCGGATACGAAAAAGAGCTGATTGAAAGCAATAAATACACAGAAGAAAAGCAATACTGGATAAAGAAGCTTCATCAGCCGCTGCCGACGCTTGAGCTGCCATACGACAGGCCCAGGCCGCCGGTTAAAACATATAACGGCGATTACCTGTTTTTTGAAATTGAACCTGAATTGTCGAAGAGCCTGAGCGGCTTCTGCAGACAGCAGGGCGTAAGCCTTTATGTCCTTGTTGTTTCCGTGGTAAATATACTACTGCACAAATATTCCTCGCAGGATGATATAATTCTTGGCTCCCCTGTTTCAGGACGGAATCATCCCGACCTCGAAGACCAGGTCGGGGTATATATAAATACGGTAGCTCTCAGGAACAGGATAAATAACCTTGAAAGCTATACCGGTTTCCTTAAAGATGTTAAGAATAACTCAACTGAAGCTATTGCCAGGAGCAACTATCCTTTTGACAGACTGATCCAGGACTTAAAGCTTGACCGCGATACCTCGCGTACACCCGTATTTGACGTCCTTGTTCAGCTGCAGAGTGAAAACCCGGCCTTTATAAAACTAAATGGAATTAAATCTTCATTTTATGAAGCCGAGTTCAGGCTGAATAAATTTGACCTGACTTTTACATTTGTCGAAGAAGGCAATCAGATAAAATTCAGCATCGGCTACAATACCGATCTTTTCAGCAATGCGCGTATTGATAATGCCGCCAGGCATCTGAAGAATATAATTAAATATGTTCTAAAGCATCCTGATCATTTGATACAGGACATTTGCCTGCTTGATGAAGCCGAACTTAATGCCCTGGAAACTATATACTCGGGAAACAGCAGAGAATTTAACCGGGCTTTGACAATTCCTGAATTATTTGAAAGCCAGGCACGAAAAACTCCGCAAAGGACGGCTCTGATATTCAGGGACGAGAAGTATACCTTTAAAGAGCTTGACGAACTGGCCAATAATTTGGCTAATGAAATTAAAATGAGGTTCAGCCTAAAGCCTGACGACGTCATAGGAATAATGACCGAAAGGTCCGGGCTTATGATAATTGGAATTTTAGGCATACTTAAAGCCGGGGCGGCCTATATGCCCGTTGAGGCGGACTACCCGGCCGAAAGAATCTCATTCATGCTGCAGGACAGCAAGTCGAAAATTCTGATTACTGAAACCGGATTACTAAACAAAGCACATTTAGCTGCAGGATTAAATAAAACAGAGCATAATATAAAAACCGATATTCTGGATATAAACAGTGTCCATGGACATTCGGCTCAAAGACCGCCTCTCGAAATTACGTCATCTAACCTTGCCTATGTTATTTATACCTCAGGCTCAACCGGTAAGCCTAAAGGCGTAATGATTGAGCATGGCAGCCTGCATAACCTCGTTTTGGGCCTGGCTGATGGAATCTATAAGACGCAGCCCGAAGGCTTAAATATAGCTCTGATTGCTCCTTTTATATTTGATGCTTCAGTAAAGCAGATATTTTATGCCCTGCTTAACGGCCACTGTCTGGATATCGTTCCGGATGAAATAAAATTAAGCGGAAGAAAACTGCTTGAATATTATGAGGCACATAAAATCGACGTTTCTGACGGGACTCCGGTTCACTTGGAGATCATACTCGATGAACTGACTTTGGGCAATAAGAGAGACCTTCCCGGAAGATTTCTTATCGGCGGGCAGCAGCTGATGTATCAGACTGTAAGGAAATTATTCGAAATAAAAAAAGAGGGCTCACCCGTAATAACAAACGTCTACGGGCCTACTGAATGCTGCGACGTATCAACCTGCCTGAATATTGACCACAAGAAAATCATCGGCTCCGGCAGTCAAACCTTTAACGCACTTCCAATTGGAAGACCCTTAAATAACGTACAGGTTTATATTCTCGACTCCAGCCTTAAGAAAGTGCCCGTTGGTGTAAACGGCGAACTTTGCATAGGTGGAAACGGACTTGCCCGGGGATACATCAACAGGCCCGAGCTGACAGAGGGTAAATTCATTGAAGTTGAAGGCAAAAGAATTTACAGAACAGGGGACATAGGCCGCTACCTTCCGGACGGCACTATTTTGCTTTCCGGGCGTACCGACGACCAGATTAAGCTGCGCGGATTCAGAATAGAATTAAGTGAAATTGAAAATTGCCTGAGGAGTTTCAGCAAAATAAATCAGGCGGCGGTAATTCCGGTCGGCCTGGATAGCAATAAGGAGATCGCAGCTTATTATTGTTCGACGGAAAAAATTGAACGGCACGAACTGGAGCGCTTCCTGGCCCTTCATCTGCCGGCCTATATGATCCCCTCACACTTCGTTGAGCTGGAGCAACTTCCCGTCACCTTGAACGGAAAGGTGGATAAAAGGCAGCTGCCAATTCCATTAAGACAATCGTCGCTGACTGAGAACGCCCCGGCTGAGCCCGCCGGGAGGGACCTGCTGGAGGAAAAACTTTGCACAATATGGAAAGATTTGTTACACCTTGAGTATGTAAACCTCTCGGATAATTTCTTTACTCTTGGCGGGCACAGCTTAATTGCAATAAAGCTTTCTTCAAGAATACACAGGGAATTCAACGTTGAACTTAATATCTGGGAAATCTTCCAGAACCCATCGATAGAACTGCTTGCAGGATTATTGAGGAGTAAAAATCCTTCATTATTTACTCCGATCGAAAAAATTGAAGACAAGGAATACTATCCTCTTTCCCATGCACAGCGAAGGCTCTGGTTCCTCTCAAAACTGGAAGGACAAAGCCAGGTTTATAACCTGCCGGGCGCCCTCCTGCTGAAGGGTGATGTCGATGTAAATGTGCTCGAAAAAGTTTTCCAGGCTATTGTTGATCGTCATGAATCTTTCAGGACATGCTTTGTTGAAATTGACGGCGAGCCATATCAGAAAATCTTACCAAAAGCAGAAATCACTATTGAGCGCTCGCAGTTTGAGGGCGGTGAATGGAATGAAAATACACTCTATGAACTGGCAGGCAGATATTTTGAAAAGGAGTTTAATCTCTCCGAAGTCCCGCTTCTTGATATAAAGCTGATAGTCTTATCGGAGGGGAAATATCTCCTTCTTTTCAACATGCACCACATAATCAGCGACGGCTGGTCAATAGAAGTGATGGTAAGGGAAATTGAATTATACTATAATTCATTTCTTAACAACACTGAAGCCGATATTAAACCCCTCAGGATTCAATATAAGGATTATGCGGCATGGCAGAATAAAGTTCTTGAAGGAAACTCTCTGGGCGGTGTTAAAAAATACTGGCTTGAGAAACTATCCGGGCCCCGGGCCCAGTTAAATCTTCCAGCGGATTATAGCAGGACCGAATCGTATACTATCGATGGCGAACTGCAAAAGTACTCTCTTAATGATGAAACTGTTAATGCCTTAAGGAAAATCGCCGGCGACCAGAATGCAAGCCTGTATATGGCACTCCTTTCGGCTGTTTATATCCTTTTCAACAAATACACGGGCCAAGAGGATATTATGCTCGGTTCACCTGTGGCCGGGCGGCAGCACTACGACCTGGAAGATCAGGTGGGCTATTATATTAATACGATAGTGCTGCGCAATAGGGTGGAGGCTGAAAAAACATACCGCCAGCTCCTAAGCCAGGTAAAGGAAACTTTAAGCGGGGCAATTGATAACCAGCTCTATCCCTTTGACAGGCTCGTTGAAGAGCTGGGGGTTGAAAGAATAAGAAACCGTAATCCGCTTTTCGATGTAATGGTAGCCTGGATGGTCAAGAACGGCATGAACATGAAGCTGAACTTTGGCGGCATTGAGGCTGCGGGAATCGACTTCAGGATAAACAAGAGCATGTTTGACCTGACTTTCCTTTTTGATGAAAGTGAAGGGAATGTATCTTTAACAATTGAATATAATACTTCGCTCTTCAAACGGGAGAGGATTCAAAGAATGGCGGGCCATTTTAAGAGGCTCCTTGAAAGCATTATATCAAGTCCGGGTGAAAAGATAAAAAACCTCGAATACATTTCTGATGGCGAAAAGAAAATACTCCTCCCGGGTGAATTAAACCAGGACTCTCTTCCCGCTAAGGAGACTAACAGCGCTGTTAAAATGTTTAACCTTCAGGCCGGAGTCTCCAAAGATAAAACGGCACTGGTTTATGAAGAGAAGAATGTTACTTATGGAGAATTAAGCAGACTCTCCAACCGGATCGCCAACCATATTATACGATATTTCGCCCCGGAGAAAGACGACGTCATTGCTGTTGTTGTAGATGATCCTCTCCTTTCGGTTGCCTCAATGCTTGCAGTCATGAAAACAGGCGCTGCCTATCTCCCGGTTATCTCCGAAAATCCCGCAGAAAGAATAGCCTATATTGTGGCCGACAGCAGGGCAAAGGGCATCCTTACTGATTGTAAAAGCCTTTCATCGGCCGATGACTGGCCCGAGAGCAGCACAATAAAAGATAAAATGATCATCAATCTGAGCGGGAGCCTGTGTGAGGATGATTCCCTGCCCGGAGTCAACCCGGAAAGCAGCTCTTTAGCTTACATAATTTATACTTCCGGATCAACGGGTCAGCCCAAGGGCGTAATGATTGAGCACGGGGCTCTTTCTAACCTGATCTCATCTTTGAGGCAAAACGTTTATTCATTATACACGGGCGGCTTAAATGAACTGATGATAAGTTCTTTTGCCTTTGATGTATCCATTAAGCAGGTTTTTGCCGCTTTATGCAGCGGTAATACACTGCATTTACTGAGTAAGGATAAAAGGCTCGACGCGAGGGAAATAATAAAATATATCATAGCAGGCAGAATCAACGTTATTGATGTAACTCCATCCTTGTTTTCAGTTATGCTTGAGGAAGGCTTTGCCGGGATGATGAAAACCGATTTAAGGGAAATATTCCTGGGCTCGGAAGCTTTACCCTTCAGACTAATAAAAACCTTCTATGGTTTTGAAAATAATCACAGCATAAAGGTCACGAATTTTTATGGTCCCACAGAGTCCTGCGTTGAATCCTCCTGCTTCAGGCTTCATCCCGATATGGTTTCGGAAAATTATGACATTGTTCCGATCGGCAAGCCTATACTAAATGAACAAATGTTTATACTCGACAGGCATCTCCACCTCTGCCCGGTTGGTGTTCCGGGCGAAATCTGCATCGCCGGCAAAGGACTGGCAAGAGAGTATTTGAATGACCCCGAAAGAACCGGAGAGAAATTTGTCCATCTGCCGATGCTCGGGGGCAGGCGCATTTACAGAACGGGGGACCTGGGCAGAATGATGAGTGACGGAAATATTGAATTTCTTGGAAGGATGGACGAACAGGTGAAGCTGCGCGGTTACAGGGTTGAACTGCGGGAAATTGAATTGCAAATGCGCGGAGTGAAAGAAATTAAAGACTGCGCCGTCATGCTTTATGAAAGTAACGGGCTAAGTGAACTGGCTGCTTACTATACCTCAGAGGAAATAATCGATCAGGCGGCGTTGAAAAATTACCTTTCCGGCTTTCTGCCCAAATATATGATCCCTTCAAGCTTCATTAGGCTTGATAAAATACCTCTGTCCGCTAACGGCAAGGCAAATAAAAAGCTTTTGCCCCGTCCGGATGAAACAAGAAGAGGAATAAAAATAAAAGAACCCAAAGATGAGATTGAATTATCGGTGCTCAGGATATGCAAAAACATACTGAAGAAAGAGGAGATCGGAATAGAAGATAATTTCTTTGAAATCGGCGGCAACAGTTTAAGTGCGGTCAGGCTAATATCCCGGATACAAAAGGAATTGAACGTTGATCTTGCGCTTAAGGAGATATTCTATAATCCGGGGCTCGATCATATCTCAGAAAAAGTGAAGGCATTGCTCTTGGAATGCCGGCAATCAGAGGAAAATATCGGGCAGGAACAGGTTATCGTTCCTGCATCCGAAGACGAACTAAACATATTATCCAATTTACAGTTTGATGATGAAGAATAATATAAAAGAGTTAAAACAAAGGGCTTTAGGCGGCGACCTGAAGGCTCTGGAAGAATTAAGACGGCTTGGTGTCCTCTCGGGAAATAAATCAAAATACACCATGGCGCCCTTATCGTTTGCACAGAGGAGACTCTGGTTTATTGATAAAATGGATAAGTCACCGGCCTATAATTTGCCTGCTGCGCTTATGCTTGAAGGACGATTGAATATTGATGCACTGGAGGGGGCATTCAGAGAAATAATTAAGCGCCATGAAATCCTGCGCACTGTCTTTGTGGAAAATGACGGGGTCCCTTATCAGAAAATATACACCGAAGCCGAATTCAATATAGTCAAGGAAGATTTTAGCAATGCCGAAAATATAAATGAAATTATTTCAGGGCTGATAAAGGAGGAATTGAACCGCTGTTTTGACCTTTCAAAAGGTCCTCTTATGGCCTGCAGCATTATTAAAACAGCAGAAGAAAAGCATCTCTTCCTTTTTAACATGCACCATATAATAAGCGACGGATGGTCCATCGGGGTTTTGATCTCTGAATTGACACTCCTTTATAAAGCTTTTAATAAGGGTGAGGCTAATCCACTGGCTCCACTAAAAATACAATACCGCGATTACGTGCAGCGCCATGCTCAAATCTTAAGCGGAGAGGAATCTTCAGAGCACAAAAAGTACTGGCTTAATAAATTATCGGGCGAGCTCCCGGTTAGTGAACTGACTCCGGATATAAGACGCCCGGTATATAAAACATTCAGCGGAAGACTCTTTGAGATTGAAATAGATAAAGAGCTTAAGGCGGGAATTGATGATTTTACAAGGCGTAATAATGCCAGCCTTTTTATGTTTCTCGTCTCGGCAGTTAATATACTCATCCATAAATATACGGGAAAAACCGACATCATAACCGGTTCCCCTGTCTCCGGAAGAGAGCAGCGTGACCTTGAAGACCAGATCGGCTTTTATGTCAATACTATTGCACTGCGCAATGAGATTGAACCCGGAATAAGCTTCACTGAATTTCTTGGCCGTATCAGGGAGAACTGTATTGAAGCATACGACCACCAGGCATATCCTTTCGACCTGCTTATTGAAGACCTGAAAATTGAACGCGATACCAGCAGGAATCCTTTATTCGAAATTGTGCTTTCGCTTCAGGAAGCAAATTTGGATTTAATTGAATTCGAGGGGCTTAAAACCACACTCCTCAAGCCCGAAGTAAACTTCAGCAAATTCGACCTTCACTTTAATTTCGAAGAATCACCCGACAAGATAAAACTGGCTATTGTATATAATCCCGACTTATATACAAAAGGAAAAATTGAAAGGCTGGGCGGCCATTTTCTCGAACTGCTGAAGAATATTCTAAACTCCCCTACTGAGGAGATTATAAGAAAACTGGAAATCATTACTCCCGCGGAAATAAAGCAGATAACAGATGAATTTAACGCTAAACCTGTTTACTACCCCGGGGAAAAAACCATTGCCCAACTGTTTGAGGAAGTGGCAGAAAACTACCCCGATAAGCCCGCAGTAGTTTACCAGGGCAAGGCTCTTACCTACAGGGAATTAAATGAGAAGGCTAACTTTCTTGCGCATCGGTTAAAAGACAAAGATGATTTGAAAATTGAAGAGCCTGTGGCAATTATAATGGAGCGCTCGCATGAGCTGGTAATTTCCATTTTAGGCGTGCTGAAGGCGGGCGGAGCTTATCTGCCGCTTGATGCTAAAATGCCAGGAGCCAGGCTTAATTTTATTCTTGATGATGTAAACTC
Organism: Ignavibacteriales bacterium; assembly: GCA_036261625.1. Classification (GTDB taxonomy): domain Bacteria; phylum Bacteroidota; class Ignavibacteria; order Ignavibacteriales; family SURF-24; genus JAAXKN01. Next base: position 68,290 of record DATAKL010000037.1, read on the forward strand.
CCGTATTATCCTGACAGATAATGAAAACGGGCTTAATGCTCCCGCTGCCTGTAAGATCATACAGATTGACGCGCAATTTTTTGAGGGTGGACAGAGTACCCGGAATCTTAATGCCGGTAAAACATCCTCAAATCTTGCCTATATAATTTACACTTCCGGCTCAACCGGAACTCCAAAGGGGAGCATGATCGAAGAAAACTCGGTAATTAGAATAGTCAGAAACACAAACTATCATAATTTTACCGGCAAAGACAAATTGTTATCCACTTCTTCCATTTCCTTCGATGCAACGACAATGGACTTGTGGGGAATGCTCTTAAACGGCGGAACACTTTATCTGGAAAATACGGAAGATTATCTGGACCCTGAAAAAATGGGGCGGTATATATCAAAGTATGGAATAAATATAATCTTACTGCCCACCGGCTTATTCACACGAATGACTGAGGCTGACCAGCAGTATAATTTAAGGATCTTTAAGGGTCTTGAAACCCTGCTTACAGGCGGCGACAGGCTGCCGCCAAAAAGCGCAAATGATTTTATTGCAGCCTATCCCGAAGTACTCCTGAAAAATGTCTACGGACCAACCGAGAATACGGTATTTACTTCATACTATACAATAGCAAAAGAGCATTTGGGCGATATTCCCATAGGAAAACCGGTATCAAACACGACGGTATATATATTTAATGAAGACGGCAACCTGTGCCCGGTTGGTGTTCCGGGAGAATTATTTATAGGCGGCGAAGGGCTCTCGCGCGGATATGTAAACAGACCCGGCCTGAATGAAGAAAAGTTTGTCTGCAGCCCCTTAAATGCCGGGGAAATACTGTACCGTTCCGGGGATATCGCACAATGGTCCGATGACGGAAACCTGGTTTTTCTGGGCAGAAATGATGACCAGCTTAAGATAAGAGGCTTTAGAATTGAAACAGGCGAGATTGAAAACATAGCGGCAAAATTTGGCGGCATAACTGCCACAAAAGTTCTTGTTATCCAGGAAGAGGATCAGAAAGAACTGGCCCTTTATTATACGGCAGTCAGTGATATCAGCAAGGAGGAGTATAAGACTTTCCTCAGCAGATCACTTTCCGAATACATGCTTCCCAAGTATTTTATTCAGATGGCTGAGTTCCCGCTTAATCTGAATGGGAAAGTGGACTTCCGCTCTTTCCCCAGGCCTGAAGCAGCACCCGGCAGGAATGAAAGAAGCGCTGAGGCGGTAACTCAAACCGGAAAAACACTGGTCCGGATTTTTGAAAATATACTGAACGTACGGAATATATCTTTAACCGACAGCTTCTTCAGCCTGGGCGGTCATAGCCTGAAGGCGATTAAAGCTGTTTCTGCCATACAAAAAGAGTTATCGGTTAATATCAGCCTTAAGGAATTTTTTGCCAATCCGGATATACATTCACTTGAAGAAACGATAAAGCATAAAAAACGGGAAACGCTCGGAATTATTCCCTTAATTAAGGAGTCGGACTATTATGATTTGTCGCATGCGCAGAAAAGGCTCTGGGTTCTGGACAAAATAGAGAAATCCAAATCGACCTATAATATTCCGCTTGCAGTTACCGTTCATGGCGAGGTTGATCCTGAGCTCCTGCAGTCTGCCTTAGATGATATGGTTCAAAGGCACGAGTCACTGAGAACCATATTTATAGAAAAGGGCGGAGAGCCTTTTCAGAAAATTTTCAGCAGCCCGAAGATCCCCGTTATAATTAAAGACCTCAACAATGAAACACAACCGGATGATGCAGCTTTTAATTATATTACTTCAGAAGCACATAAACCCTTTACCCTCTCGGAATTCCCGCTTCTCAGGCTTTATTTAATAAAGACGGCTCAGGATAAAAATATCGTATTCCTTAACATCCATCATATAGTTTGCGACGGATGGTCGGTAAACATACTGATAGATGAGCTCTTCGGTGGTTACAAGTGCCGTGTAAATAACATAACAGCGCAGCTTCCTGCACCTAAAATACAGTACAAGGATTATGCTTACTGGTTAAACGGGAGGTTCAATCAGCCTGATAGTGACAAAGAGCGCCGGTATTGGCTAGAGAAACTAAGCGGGGAAATATCGGCCCTTGACATCCCGTCGGACTTCAGGCGGCCGGCTGTGAAAACATATCAGGGGAACTCTATCTACTACTCTTTTACAAAAGAATTAAAAATAGACCTGGATAAATTCAATATAGAGAGGCGGAGCAGCTTGTTCATGACACTTACTGCCGCCATAAAGGTGCTGCTGTATAAATACTCAGGAAAAGAAGATATAATAATAGGAACCCCGGTAGCAGGCAGAAATCATCCCGACCTTGAAAATCAAATCGGTTATTATGTAAATACACTTGCGCTTAAGGATCAGATAAATCCCGATAAAACCTTTATCGAATTCCTGGAAGAAGTCAAAAAAACCGCAGTCGATGCTTATTCCCACCAGATGTATCCGTTCGATAAACTGGTCGAGGAAATAAAACTCCCCAGGGATACGAGCAGGTCGCCTTTGTTCGATATAATGATTGTTCTTCAGAACTTTGACATCTCATATAATGGTGCCTTCAGGCAGGTTGAGCCTTATAAGATCCCGATGGACATAAGCAAATATGACCTGACATTTAATTTTAATGATGCCGGGGACAGTTTAGAATTACTGCTGGAGTATAATACACAGCTCTATAAGCAGGAAAGAATTGAACAGATGACAATGCACTTAACGGAACTGCTGAAGTCTGTTATTGCCGCTCCTTCTGGGAAGATAAAATCGCTCGGCATATTGAGCAGGGAAGAGGAATCTAAGCTGCTCTTAGGCTATAATGACACCAAGGCTGCTTATCCTGAAGATAAAACCGTAATAAATCTCTTTGAGGAAACGGCTTCCAGATACCCGTTAAATACTGCCGTGGTCTATAAAGACAGGACTCTTACCTATTCTGAACTTGACAGAAGAGCAAATCTAATAGCCCGGTTTATTTTGGACAAGTATCCGGTCTCAACGGGTGAATCAGTAGGCGTACTGGTTTTGCCATCTGAAGACATGCCGGCAATATTACTGGCCATCTTAAAGACAGGCGGCGCTTATATACCGATCGATCCGGAGTATCCTGATGAAAGGATAATGCATATACTTTCAGAAAGCAGGATGAACCTTATCCTTACGCAGAACGGCAATGAAGTCCGTCTAAAAAAAATTATAGAAGAAAATAATCAGAAGAGCTGCAGCATTCTTAACCTGGATAGTATGCCTGTAATGGTTGAGCCCGGCGCTTTGGACAAGATGGCTATAAGCACAACTCCGGATACTACGGCCTACGTAATATTTACTTCAGGCTCTACAGGAAAACCCAAGGGGTGCCCCATAAGCCACAGAAATTTAGTCCGCCTTTTTATTAACGACAAATCACACTTCGATTTCGGGCCGGATGATGTGTGGATAATGGCGCATTCATACTGCTTTGACTTTTCTGTCTGGGAAATGTACGGCGCGTTGCTGTTTGGCGGAAAGCTCATTGTTCCTGAGAGAAAAGAGGTAAGAGATATAACTTCTTTCCTGAGACTTGTTGATCATCATAAAGTTACGGTTCTAAACCAAACCCCGGGGGCCTTTTATAAATTCATAGATACATCGCTTCAGAGGAAGAATAATGATCCTCTTAGCCTCAGATATGTGATTTTTGGAGGTGATAAGCTAAACCCTTCCAAATTGAATGAATGGATTAAAGCCTATCCCGTTGAAAAGGTAAAACTGATAAACATGTATGGAATAACCGAGACAACCATACACGTGACATATCACAGCCTGACTGAAGAGGAAATAAGGACCTCAGATGGAAGCAGCAACGTTGGAAAACCGCTTCCGGAGACCAGGGTCTACATTTTAGATGAACACAATATGCTTGCGCCGACCGGCGTTTATGGAGAGATATTTGTGGCGGGATCGGGCCTGAGCAAAGGGTACTTAAATCGCCCCGATCTGACCAGTGAAAGGTTTATTCCAAGCCCCTTCGCTAGTAACGAAATATTATATAAAAGCGGGGATGTGGGCAGATGGCTATATGACGGCACAATCGAATATCTTGAGCGCTGCGACACCCAGGTCCAGATCCGCGGCTTCCGTGTCGAAATAAATGAAATAGAGCTTGAGCTCCGCAAACATAAAGGAATAGAAGACTGTGTCGTTGTTGCTGTAGACAAAGAAGGCACAAAAGAACTGGCGGCTTATATTATACCGAATGAAGAGTTGAAAATAACCGGGCTGAAAAGCTTTCTTTCCTCTTCACTGCCTGAATATATGATTCCGTCTTATTATATAAAGATTGACAAAATACCTTTAACCTCAAATGGAAAGCTGGACAAAAAGTCTCTACCGCAGGCAGTACAGAATATTGCTACGGGAGCCCTGTTTGAGAACCCTGCAAACAGCCTTGAGACAGAACTGCTTGAATTGTGGCAGGATGTTTTATCCGCAGAAAGTATAAGTATTCATGATAACTTTTTCGACCTGGGCGGCAATTCGATACTGCTCGTGAAACTCCACAGCAAAATAAATGAAAAGTATCCCGATGTCATGGAACTGACCGATTTATTTTCAAAAAGCAGAATACAGGAGCAGGCGGAGTTCATCGCACAGAAAATATATGGAAGCCAGACAGGGATCAATGACACCGGCAGCCATGAGAACTATATCACTAAATATCATGACGTTGCTATTATAGGTGTTTCTGCAAAGATAGGGGACTCTACGACACCTGAGGAGTTCTGGAATGACCTGCGCATGGGTGTGGATTTTATTGGTGAAATCCCGCAGGCAAGAATTCCCGACATAAAAAAATTATGCGAACAGCACAACATTAAGACTGATTCAATGACCTTCAGGCAGTATTGCTATCTGAACGATATTGATAAGTTCGATTACGGCTTCTTTAAGTTGTCCCCGAATGAAGCATCCTTAATCGACCCCGGGCAGAGGCTCTTCATGGAAACAGCCTATCACGCCCTTGAGGATGCAGGCTACGGCGGGAAAAAATTATGGGGAAGCAGGACGGGCGTTTTTATAGGCTCGAGTGACAGCCTGACGGAATACGCGAAATTTATTGAGGCTTCGGATACAATAGATCATGATTTGCTTCTTGCTGCCCAGACTCCCTCTATTCTGGCAAGCAGGCTGTCTTATTTCCTTAACCTTAAGGGTTCGGCCATGCTTATTGATACGGCATGCTCGTCTTCCCTGGTCGCGGTTCACCTGGCCTGCCAGTCGATAAGGGAGGGGAAAATTGACACTGCAATTGTCGGCGGACTGAAACTTCACCTGCTGCCGGTGGATTCGGGCAGCCGTTTGGAAATCGATTCATCTGATTCAAGAAGCCGCAGCTTTGATGATTCTGCAAACGGTACCGGAGGCGGCGAGGGTGTCGTTGCCGTTATCCTTAAACCTTTGGAAAATGCATTAAAGGATAAAGATAATATTTATGCTGTCATAAAAGGAAGCGATATAAATCAGGACGGCTCCTCAATCGGCATTACTGCACCTGATGCCGATGCACAGGCGGATGTTATTGAAAAAGCATGGCTGGATGCCTCCATTGATCCTGTAACAGTAAGCTTTATTGAAACACACGGCACTGCCACTAAGCTCGGCGATCCGATTGAAATAGATGGAATTACGAAAGCATTCAGAAGATATACTTCAGAAAAAAGCATCTGTGCCATTGGCGCAGTTAAGGCAAATATCGGCCACCTGGATACTGCGGCGGGCCTGGCCGGATTGTTAAAAGCCGTATTAAGCCTGAAATATAAAGAGCTGACACCACTGGTTCACTTTAAGAGCCCGAACCGGAACATAAAATTTGAAGAAAGTGCGGCTTATATTAATACCGCTCTGAGCCGCTGGGAAAAGGCAGGCAGCCCGCTCAGGTGCGGAGTAAGCTCTTTCGGATTAAGCGGCACAAACTGCCACGTTGTTTTGGAAGAGGCTCCTCCAAAGCCAATAAATGAAAGTCAGGGGAGAAAACAAAATATTTTTGTACTCTCTGCCCGCAGCAAGGAAGGACTTAATGAATATTTAGGGGCAATAAAGCACTCACTCTACAGGCACCCCGGTACGGACCCTGAAAGTATCTGTTATACATTAGCAACAGGCAGGGGGCATTATACCTACAGGATTGCATTGCTGTTTGAAAATGAACGGGAACTTAAAAGAAAATTATCCCTCTTAATAAATTCCGGATTATGCTCCCATGCTGCAGACGGTATATTTTACGGCTATTCAAAACATGTTGCCAATAACAAAAGGACACTGGCACAGGGAGAAATTACTGAAAGGGAAGCTGAAAGCCTCAGCCGTGAAATTAACACTCTGATAAAAAGCAGCGCAGATGTTGCTGCCGTAAACAAAGCTGCGGCAGAGGCATACATTAAAGGGGCGGATATTCTATGGGATGAATATTACAGTCATTCGGCTCCCGGAAAAGTGTCACTTCCCGGCTACCCTTTTGAAAAGAAAAGATGCTGGGTTGAAGTAAGTAAAAAACAGGCACCGGCAGAAATTGTCACCACTTCCTACGGTAAAAAGTACGATAACCTCCTGCTGAAAGACTGCATTATTGATACTCCGGCTTTTGCGGTTTATTCCAATACTTTCAGCCAGGATGACTGGCTTCTTAATGAACACCGGGTTATGGGCTTCCCTACATTAGTCGGGGCAGCTTACCTTCAGATGGCTTACGAGGCAGGAAAAAATCATTTTAAGAGCAGCAGGCTCTCTTTTGAAGACTTCTACCTCATGCAGCCCGTGAGGCTTACTGATGGTGAAAGCCTGGAAATTCTGACCGAGTTTAACAAAAGCGAAGATAATGATTTAAGGGTCAGTGTTCTCTCAAAGTCTGCTGAGGGCAGCTGGCTGAACTATACAAAATTCAGGATTGGTAAACTAAACTCTTCAAATGCAGATAACCTGAATATTGAGGAAATCTTAGCCCGCCTGGTAAATTCGCGCGGGGTATTGCCAAGGCCCGGGAAACAGGCGGCCGAAGAGATTGTAAGCGTAAGTGGTAAATGGAACTGCCTGAATAAAGTCTATTGGAATAATGAAGAACACCTGGCGGAACTAAGCGTGCCTGAAGAAGATATTGAGTTATCAAAGCAATATTACTTTTATCCCCCGCTCGTAGATGCAGCTCTTAGCTATGCAATTGATGAAGCTGGATTTTTGCCCTATTCTTTCGGCTCGGTTGAAGTGTGGGGACGGGTATCCCAAGGAAAGATATTCAGCCACATAGTTAAAAAGAAAACCGCTTCTACTCAAACCCGCACTTATGACGTAACACTTTTAGATGAAAGCGGGAACGTTTTATCTAAATTCAGGGATTTTACCCTAAAGAAAACCTTCCTGCAAAAAGATAACTATTTCCATGAATTAGCCTGGAAACCATGGCCGCTTAAGAAATCCCCCCTTCAGACCGGGAACAACATTCTTGTACTGTATAATTCAAGCTGCAGCCGGTCCTTAATTAACTCTATCGGATCCGTTCATGGGGTAGCCTTATGCGAGGTGATAAACGATAATTATCCTGAAATATTTGAAAAATATTATAAGGGTAATCAGGGGAAGATAATTTTCATTCTGCCTGAAACCCCTCCTGTAGAAAATATCAATGAAATAGAAGGCAGTCTTGAGAAATCGCTTTACAGCGCTTTTAATTTTGCGAAATACCTGTCATTAAATAGCTCTTTAAGATTTGACCTGCTTTTTTTGGGGACGAATGTTTCTGAAATCTCTAAGAGCGAGACAAAACTAAATTCATTAAGTGGATCGGTGGCAGGCCTGGGGCAGGTCCTGGAAAGAGAATGCCCAAACCTCAAGGTCAGATTCCTGGATATTGACGAAACTACTTCAGCCACAGATATAATCAGTGAAATAAACGACGGATTTTCTGAATCATATTACTACAGGGCATATCGCGCCGGCAGAAGATTTATACGTGAAATTAAACCGGTGCACCCGGATAAAAATGAAATTAAAGAAATATCAGTAAAAGATGGCGGCGTTTATATAATTACCGGCGGCACCGGTGGGATAGGTTTGGAACTGGCAGACTTGCTTACAAGCCGGGCCAGTATAAAATTAGTCCTCATAAACCGCACTGAAATGCTTCCGCCTGATAGATGGGATGAAGTTCTCCTGGAGGGGAAAGATAAAAAATTATGCCGGAAGATTGAAAAGCTGCGTGAGATAAAAAGCAAGGCTGGTGAACTCCGCCTTTACCGCGTGGATGTAAGTGATTTTGATAAACTAAAAAGCACTTTAGAAGTTATTCAAAAGGACCTTGGTCCTGTTTCCGGTCTCATACATGCGGCAGGCGTTGCAGGAGATGGCTTCATTTTCAGCAAAAGCCGGGAATCTTTCAGGAATGTAATAAAATCAAAAATTCACGGCACTATCCATTTAAGCGAATTGTTGAGGGCTGATAAACCGGATTTCTTTATCATGACCTCTGCCCTGACTGCCATAGTGCCTACATCAGGACAAAGCGACTATACGGCCGCCAATGCCTTTATGGACGCCTTCTCAAATGAATTGAATAAGTCCGGAATGAATGCCTTGAGCGTTAACCTGACTGCGTGGAAAGAAACCGGGATGGCATATGAAAACGGTGTGGTTGATGACGGGATATTCAAATCTGTTTCGACAAGTGAAGGTTTGTCTGCTTTTGAAAAAATCATGCACCAGAGCAGCATCAGCTCAGTTATACTGGGTGAGCCGGATCTGTCATATCTTGATTCACGTGAAGAACTGCCGTTTTATGTTGATAACAAAATCCAACTGCCAGGGCCCAAGGCAAAGAAGAACCCGGAAGCCGGGGCGGCCGGAAATGTCATACTTAAAGGAAAAGAAGCCGGGCGGTACACGGAACTTGAAACGGCAATAGCTCAGGTATGGGGAAATGTTCTTGGCTACGGGGAATTAAGTGTATCTGATAATTATTACGACCTGGGCGGCGATTCAATTCAGGCCATTAAAATTATCAGCCACCTGGAGAAAAAGTTAAAGCAGCAGATTACAATTGCAGATTTATTTAATCATCTGAGCATTTTAGAGCTGGCGGAATTCCTCAATTCAAAGACGGGACAGACGGCTCAAATGCCTGAAGACGACAGCGGCCAATTGGTGATTAAGCCCGCAGAGGAGAATAGTTATTATCCTGTTTCCTCAGCACAGCGAAGGCTGTTTATACTTGACAAACTGACAAAAGATAAACTGAATTATCATATTCCCGAAATATGGAATATAAAAGGCCGGCTGAATATAGATGAACTTAAAAATGCCTTCAGTAAAGTAGTAAAACGCCATGAAATGCTGCGCACCTCATTCGGCATGGCAGAAGATGTTCCCGTGCAGATTGTTCACGATAGCCTTAACATTGACATACCGCTTAAGGTGATGGAAGAGCAGGAAGCAAGGAACTATATTCATGAATTCATAAAACCGTTCGACCTTAGCCGGGCGCCCTTATTCAGGGCTGAGATAATACAGCTCGAAACTGATAATCATCTGATATTATTTGACGCTCATCACATAATAATTGATGGTTTCTCAATGGAAATCCTGAAAAGGGAAATTCTTGGATATTATCAGGGTAAGGAACCGGAGCCGCTCAGGATACAGTACCGTGACTTTTCAATCTGGCAGAATAACTACTACAAAACCAGTGAGGCGATTAAGAAAAAAGAGTATTGGATTAAACAGTTTGAAGGTGAAATTCCCTTAATTAACCTGCCGGTTGATTACCCAAGAAACCCAGGGCAGGATGCCAGGGCAGGTACGTTATCGTTTATTATAGATGAAAAGCTGACCTCCGAAGTAAAGAAAATGTCTTCAGGCCAGGGCGCCTCAACATTCATGATTCTATTGGCGGCATATAAGATAGTACTGCAAAAATATTCCCGGCAGGATGATATTATTGTGGGCGTTTATACCATGGGACGCGAACTTGATGACTTATCCAAACTGATCGGCATGTTTATAAATAACCTCCCGGTCAGGACATTCCCAAAAGATGACTTAACAGTAAGGGAATTTCTGAATGAAGTGAAGGAGACTACCGTTAAGGCCTATTCAAATCAGGACTATCCATTTGATGAACTTGTTGACGACCTGAAGATTAAGCGCGACTTAAGCCGCTCCCCTTTATTCGACGTCGTGTTCTCATATATGAATTATGAGATGTCAAGCCTTAAGACTGAAGAAATGCAGATAGTTGACTACAGGGCAGAAACTGCCATTTCATCTGAATATGACCTTATGCTTTACGGACTTGAAGCCGGGGACAAGATTTCCATTACGATAAAATATAAAGAATCCTTATTTAAAAAAGAGAGCATTGAAAGGTTCTCGGGGCATTTTATTAAGACTCTTGAAGCGATTGCATCGAATACTGAACAAAAGCTGAAAGATATAGATATACTTCTGACCGAGGAAACTGAGCGCTTAAAAGAATATAACCTCTGGAGCAAGGCTGCTAAAAAGAAGAGTGATGTTATAGATATGCTTAAAAAGTCATTTAAGGCAAATTCTGAAAAAACAGCTCTTCTCTACAAAGATCAAATGGTGAGTTATTCTGACCTTTTGGAAAAATCAAACAAACTTGCAAACTATTTAAGAAAGGAGTGCTCAGTTAAGCCGAATGACCTCATCGGCATAATGCTGGAGAGGACTGACTCGATGATAGCTGCAATGCTTGGAGTCATTAAAAGCGGTGCGGCTTATGTCGGCATCGACAGTGCATATCCGCAAAACAGGATTGACTATATCTTAAATGACAGCAGGGCAAAAATACTGATAACAGAAAAAGACATCCTTCAAAAAGATTTATTTAACGTAAAGCCTGCGGCAAAAGTCGTTGATATTGATGACGTCTTAATTGCCAGGCAAAAATCAACAGAACCCGTTAAAACAAGCTCCCTGGATGATCTGGCCTATATTATATATACTTCCGGATCGACGGGAGATCCTAAGGGCGTTGCAATAACGCATAAAAACCTTTCGGTATTTCTGCAGTGGTGCTTCCTGGAATTCGGGGCAACGGCATACGACACGGTTTATGCCGCAACTTCTTACTGCTTCGATCTTTCGATCTTTGAAATCTTCCACTCTCTTTGTGCCGGTAAAACCATCAGGATACTGAAATCGGCTCTTGAAATTCCTCTTTACCTGGAAAAAGACAGGAATGTTTTGATTAATACGGTCCCTTCTTTAATGTCCACGATAATAGATGAGCTAAGTAAAGACAGCACCCAAAACATTTCTGCTATTAATCTTGCGGGTGAACAAATACCGCAGCAGCTTATTGACAATTTTGACTGCGACAAAATTGAGGTGAGGAACTTATACGGGCCGTCGGAAGATACAACGTATTCCACCATTTATAAATTTAGTAACCTGAGAAAGAAGGTCTTAATAGGCCGCCCGGTTTCCAATACTCAGATCTATATCGTTGATGGGAATCTTAAACTGGTGCCGCCCGGCCATTCCGGCGAACTCTGTATTGCAGGAGACAAACTTGCAAAGGGTTATTTATTCAAAGAAGAACTGACAAATGAGAAGTTTATTCCTAATCCATTTGGACCCGGGCGTTTGTACAGGACTGGTGACCTGGCCAGGTGGACTGAATCAGGTGAAATTGAATATCTTGGAAGAATAGACCGCCAGGTAAAAATCCGCGGATTCAGGATAGAACTTGGCGAGATTGAAACCAATATCAGGCGTTACCCGGCTGTTGAGCAGGCTGTTGTAATTGCATATGAAAAGGCAGCCTCCAAAGATATTGCAGCCTATATTGTTGCAAAGGAAGAAATAGACATAAATGAGCTTAAGGCATTTTTAAGCAGGCTTATGCCCGCCTATATGCTCCCGTTATATTTTACCATAGTGGAGAAAATTCCGCTGACGCCTAACGGGAAAATTGATGTTAAGGCGCTGCCTGAACCCGCCCCGGAAGGCGGTCGTTCAAACTCAGAGATTCCTGAAGTAATGAATTCAACCGAAGAAAAGCTCTTGAAGATCTGGAAAAGGGTCCTGGAAACCGAAAGCCTGAGCAAGTCCGACAGCTTTTTTGATCTTGGCGGACACAGCCTTAAGGCTCTAAGGCTCCTTATGCAGATTAACAGGGAATTTAAGAGAAGTTTCATATTATCCGACATCTTTGAATGCCCTTCAATTGCACAGTTTGCAGATATTATTGACCGGAAAAATGGTGAAGTATTCCTTCCGCTTAAAGCTCTTTCAAAGGCCGGTTATTATGATGTCTCACATGCACAGCGCCGCTTATGGATACTTTGCAGGCTGGAGAATAATTCTATTGCCTACAATATCCCGGTCGTTTATCATATAAAATCCCATCTCGACCTGAACGCGCTGGAAAAAGCTTTTACTTCAATAATATACAAATATGAATCGCTAAGGACATATTTTATAGAGGTGGAAGGAGAGCCTAAGCAGGGGATATTGGACAAGTATGATTTTTCGATAGATATCATTGAAACAGATGAAACACGTGACTTTTTAAATGGCTCACAGGAACTCGTCCGGAAAGCGATCACTGAACCCTTTGACCTTACAAAGGCTCCTTTAATTAAGGTATCGCTTATCAGGCACAAAAATCATGAAGAATATATTTTAGTTATTAATGTACACCACATAGTTCTTGATGAATGGTCGATAAACATACTGGCCTCCAATTTAATGATGTTCTATGATCATTTCTCGGGCCGGAAAGTAATAAGTGAAAAGAGCATGTTTATGCCTTCAGCTCTCCAGTATAAGGAATATGCTCACTGGCACAATGAGCAGCTTAACTTAGCTGAAGGAGGCCTGAACCCGCACAGGGATTACTGGCTGGAAATATACAAAGAACCCGTAGAGTGCCTGAATTTACCCGCAGATTACCAGCGCCCCAAGGTTCAGACATTTGAGGGTAAAACGGAAGCCTTCAGTCTTCCCCGCAGACTTGCTGACGGGATAAAGAAATTAAGCACTCAGAATAATACAACTCTCTTTATTACAACACTAGCCATATTTAACGTCCTGTTCTCAAAGTATTCAAGGCAGAATGACGTTGTAATCGGGACGCCTGTAGCAAACAGGGAACACCCGGAGGTCCAGGACCAGATAGGCTTTTTCCTTAATACCCTGGCATTGCGTAACAGGCTGGATAATGGGGAAAGTTTCATATCGTTTCTCCATAGGGTGAAGGCAAATACCCTCAGGGCATTCGACCATCAGGTCTATCCGTTTGATCAGCTGGTTGAAGACTTGCAGCTCCCGAGGGACCTCTCGCGTTCCCCCTTGTTTGACGTCATGCTTATTTCACAGACATCTGATAAAAACGGAGTTAAATCCCCCTCGGGTCTTGAAATGCTGCCTGTTAAATTTGACTACCCGGTCAGCAAATTTGATCTATCTGTTAGTTTCCATGAAGATGAAGGCGAAATAAATTATTACTTTGAATACAACACGGCATTGTTTAGAAAAGAGAGGATTGAGAATATGTTCAGTCATTTCACTTCATTGGTGGAAAATATTCTCTCCAATGCTGAAATGACAATAGAACAGTTAAATATACTTTCATCAAATGAAACCAGGGCTCTTCATGAATTCTCAACTGGAAGTGCCAAAGCTCTTCCAGAAGGATCGATTGTAAGCCTTATAGAACATCAGGCCTCACATTTCGGCCAGAGAGATGCAGTTGTTTATAAGCGGATAAAAATGAATTATGAGGAACTTAATTCTAAGGCAAATAAACTGGCCCGTTTTCTCGTTTTGAAAAGAGGCATCAGGCCCGGAGACTATATCTGTGTAATGCTCGACCGCTCGGAGTGGTCCGTTATCTCGATGCTGGCAATATTGAAAGCAGGCGGCGTATATGTTCCGGTTGACCCTAATTACCCTCCAAAGAGGATTGAGTATATATTGCACGACTCCACCGGCAAAATCCTTATTACATCAGAAAAATATAAACCGGCCGTTCCTTTTAGTGAAGAAAAGATAATTGCTGTTGAAGATGCAAATGAAAATACAGGTGAATTCAGCCCTGCTAACCTGAATCTTGATATTTCATTAGAGGATGATCCGCCGGCATATATTATTTATACTTCCGGGTCTACGGGAGAACCCAAAGGAGTTATCGGCACACATAAATGCCTGCTTAACCTGATAGCCTGGCAGTCCGGTCAAATTGAAACGGGGCTTAAGACACTTCAGTTTGCACCGCACAGCTTTGATGTTTCTGTTCAGGAAATATTGTTCTCTCTTGCATCATCAGGCACATTGTATATGATAGAAAATGAGATGCGCTATAAAATGAGCTCGATTGCGGAAGTCATTTCAAAAGAAGCACTTGAGATACTGACCATGCCTTACAGCGCGCTTAACCTGTTCCTTGGCGAGGTAGAAGATATTTCTCAGCTGAAATCACTTAAACATGTCATAACTTCGGGTGAACAGCCTTTTATTAACTCGGCTATTGAGAGGTTGTTAAGAGCCTATCCGTCCCTTATGTTCCATAATCAGTATGGCCCGTCTGAAACACATGTTGTAACATCCTGTACTATTTCCGGTAAAGACAGGGAGTTCCCGGGAAAAGTACCGATGGGAAGACCGATCCATAACACGCAGGCATTTATATTAGATAAAGATATGGAACTCGTCCCTAAAGGAATGCCGGGGGAATTGTATATCGGGGGATTTAATGTCGCCACTGGGTATATAAACAGACCCGCGCTTACGTCTGAACGCTTCATAATAAATCCATTTGGAAAGGGCAGCTTGTATAAAACAGGCGATATAGCCCGGTGGAACTACTCGGGTGAGCTTGAATATCTTGGAAGGGATGACGGTCAGGTAAAGGTAAGGGGATTCAGGATTGAACCGGGTGAAATTGAATCCTGCCTGTTAAAACATCCTGACGTGAAAGAATCGGCAGTTAAATTGTTTGATGATGATGGTGAAAATAAAGAGATTGTTGCTTATTTTACCTCCTCGGTTGAAATAAATATAGCAGGTTTGAAAGAACTGCTGCAGTTAAATCTGCCTGCATATATGATTCCAGGATACTTCGTTAAGCTCGAGGCTTTCCCGCGCACTCCAAGTGGTAAAGTTGACCTCAGAAAGCTTCCGGATCCGGATAAAAACAGTAATTCTTTTGCCTCAGAATTTGCAGAACCCTCAGGCCAAACTGAGCTTGCAATCGCAGAGGTATGGAAAGAAGTACTTAAAAGGGAATTTGTCAGCGCCAACGAAAATTTCTTTGAGATCGGCGGAAATTCAATTAAAGCCATCCAGGTAATGTCAAAGGTTCAGAAAAGGCTTGGCAGAAAAACGTTTTTGAACCTTATTTTCCTCCAGCCTACTGTAAGGCAGATGGCTCTGACGATATTAAGCACGGAAGAAAGGCTGAAAAACCTGGAAACAGACGTTCTTTTACTAAATGGTGAACATGAAAAGAAAATATTCTTTCTGCCTCCCGGAATAGGCTATTCCTTCGCATACATGGAGTATGCCAAATACTTTAATGATTATTCGGTCTACGGGTTAAACTTCATCGAGTCACAGGATCCCGCAAAATCAGCGGCTGATATACTGATGAGTCTTCAGAAAGAGGGTGAGTTTTATCTCTTTGGGCATTCGGCCGGCGGCAATATGGCCTTTGATGTCGCAATAGAACTGCAGAAGCAGGGCAGAAGGATTGGGGGAATAATATTACTGGACAGTTACAGGCAGCTCGAGATGATTGAATGGAGCGAAGAGGAATACTTAAATGATGCCGTCCTTTATATTGAGCAGAACCACGCGGACTTTTTAGACGACGAGATAAAGGACTCAGCGCTGAAAAAGATCGTGGCTTACAGGCGCTATCTGAATGCCAGGACAGAAGAGAAAGCCTTAAATTGTCCGATAATTCAGATCGAAGCCACCGGGGAGCCAATAAAGTTTAAGCAGAGAATAAGCCGGAGGGCATGGAGCGAACTAACCCCCCGCTTTGAGGTCTTTGAGGGTTTTGGCGGGCATATGGATATGCTCAAAGAGCCAAATCTTGAAAAGAATGCTTTATTAACCCGAAAATTGATCGATAATTTACTAAACAAGAAATTTGATTAAGGCAGCTGCCAACAGATGAAATTTTACCAATTCCTAAGAAAAGAATCTGATAAACCGTTACTTAAATTGTTTTTCCTGACAGCACTCTCCGGCCTTTCAAGCGCCGGCGTGCTGGCCATTATCAATCTGGCGGCTAAAAATGCAGCCAAAGATTCTCTTAATATCAGCTACATCCTGATGTTTGCCTCGACAGTTGGAATTTTTGTCACATCTCAGAAATTCATTCTAACCTCCGGCATTCTGGTCATTGAAGAAATTCTTAATAATATAAGGCTCAGGCTCTCCGATAAAATCCGCAGGACCGATCTTCTGAATATTGAACAGATAGGAAAGGCCGAAATATATAACCGCCTGACGCAGGAATGTACACTTATTTCGCAAATGGCGCCTTATATCATTACCGCACTGCAGTCGGCCATAATGCTCCTGTTTGTTTTCGGATACATAGCCATTCTTTCAATTTTAGCCGCGGTACTTCTGGTTCTGCTTATTCTTGCGGGTGTCCTTGTCTTTCATAAGAATAACGTAAAGGTTTATGCCGACCTTGAAGAAACCAATAAGGCCGAAATAAAGTTTTTCGTTTCACTTACAGATATCCTTAATGGACTAAAGGAAATCAAGCTCAACAGGAAAAAGAGCAGCGATCTTTTCCGTCATTTTGAAAAGATATCCCTGAGGCTCAAAGAGCTGAAGATCGATACCGGCAACAAGTTTTCCGAAAACATGGTCTTTTCACAGGCATTCATCTACATAATTCTAGGGGCAATAGTCTTTGTTCTGCCCAGACTGAAGCCCGATATGGCCGGTCAGATAGTAAGCACTACAACGGCAATGCTCTTTGCCATAGGGCCTTTGACCTCTATAGTATCAATGCTTCCGGTTTTCGGCAAAGTAAATATTGCCATAAAAAATATTTACCAGCTCGAAGAGGAACTGGACCAGCAGGTGAACCCGAATGAGGTTCAGCCGATAAACGGAGAAAACAGGTTCTCGGACTTTAAGGAAATTCTGCTGAACGACCTGTATTTCGAATATAAAAACGGGGACGGGAAGGATTCATTCTCCATCGGGCCGATAGACCTGAAGGTAACGCGCGGGGAAGTAATATTTATTATCGGGGGAAATGGCTGCGGGAAAACTACATTCTTAAAGTCTCTTACGCTGCTATATAAACCGAAGTCCGGCAATATTTTTGTCGACGATAAAATAGTGGATAGTGCAAATTACCTTGAGTACAGGGAGTTATATTCTGCAATATTTTACGACTTCCACCTTTTTGACAAGCTGTACGGCCTGGAAAAGGTGGATCCTAAAAGAATAAAAGACCTCCTGAAACTCATGCAGATTGAGAACAAAACTGATTTCATTGACAACGGATTTACAAAGCTGGACCTGTCCACGGGTCAGAGAAAACGCCTTGCCCTGATTGTGACATTCCTGGAGGATAAACCGATCTATATCTTCGATGAATGGGCCGCCGACCAGGATCCGCAGTTTAAAAAATATTTTTATGATGACTTGCTCAAAAAACTTAAAAGTGAAGGCAAGACAGTTATTGCTGTAAGCCACGACGACCGTTATTTCCACCTGGCCGACAGAATTATAAAAATGGAATATGGTAAAATTATTTAACTTAATTAACTCTATTAAAAAATCTCTTAAGATTAGCCGGGTTTTGTGTGATTCAAAGAATTAAAAAAATATCTGCAAATATTGTGCTTATTTACCGCTTCCTCAAAGAGAAGGCATTTGATTTCTGGAATAAGCATACAATGGGCATTGTGATTGGATTATTGGTGTACACTTTTTTTATCGCCCTGTTCTGGAGGAATATTTTTATCTCCATCGATTCCGGAGAACAGGGAATAAGATGGTCGAGGGTAAACGGTACTGAAGTAGGGGAGATTTACGGCGAAGGACTGCATGTCATCTGGCCATGGGACAGGATGTATATCTATGTAACCCGCGTACAGAGCCATGTTGACACGCTCCAGATACTTACGGCTGAGGGCCTTACGGTCAAGGTTGAATTCTCTTACCGCTATTATCCCGTGAGAGATTCCATCCCCACCATACACAAGAATCTGGGCGTAAACTATTCCACGTCGTTCGTAAAACCCGAGGTCGAAGCAGCCTCAATGGCTATTATTGGAAACTTTGCTCCTGAACAATTATATAAAATGTCTACACTGGTTATCCAGTCAACCATAAAATATTACCTGAGTAAGCAGCTCATGGAGAAAAATATAGTTATGGATGACTATCTGATAAGGAAAATATCACTGCCCGACATCGTCTCCTCATCAATCGAGAAAAAAATGGTTGCCGAGCAGCTCTCCTACGAATTTGACTATAAACTGGCAATCGAAGAGAAGGAAAAGAAAAGGAAGATTATTGAGGCAGAGGGCATAAGACAGTTTGAGGAATTATCTAAAATACCCATCCTGAAATGGAAGGGACTGGAGGTTACATCCGAATTTGCAAAGTCGAATAATGCCAAGATCATTATTATGGGTAACGGCAAAAACGATCTGCCATTGCTCTTAAATTCCGACGAAAAAAAATAAGCGGGAATTAAAATGCCAAAACAAAGAAATTTGAAACGCTTTATTCTGCTCTTGTCGATAATGGTTCTTCTGCTGCCGTCTTTGAGCTATCCGCAGAAAAAAGGATTAAAGAAAGTAACATTCCTTCCCATGTGGGTTCCTCAGCCGCAGTTTGCAGGCTATTATATGGCCAAAGAAAAAGGAATTTATGAAAAGTACGGCCTTGAGGTGAAAATAACTCCCGGCGGATATATGCACAACGTGCCTTCTTCGTTAAAAACCGGTGAGGCTGATTTCGGAATAATGTTTCTTTATTCGGGGTTAATGGAACGCGCAAATGGAACCCCCATTGTGAACATCGGGCAGATATTCCAGTGCAGCAGCATCATGTTTGTTGCCAGAAAAAATTCCGGCATTAAAACCCTGAAGGATTTTAACGGAAAGAGAATCGGGGTCTGGCGAACCACAGCCCGTGAACTGACAGAGGGTTTTTTAAGGAGGCATAACATAAATGCCGAGATAGTGGAATTCGACAAGGGGATTAATATCTTCCTTAAAGGCGCCGTTGATATAAGTGTAATGATGAACTACAACGAGTACAAACACCTCATAAATTCGGGAGTTAATCCCGATGAGGTCACCAGATTCAATTTCTATGACTATGAAATGAATTTCCCCGAGGACGGGATTTACTGCATGGAAAAAACTTTTACGCGTGATCCGGATATGTGCAGAAAATTCGTACAGGCATCCATTGAAGGCTGGACTTATGCCCTTAATAATATGGACGAAACAATCAGAGTCCTGGACAGATACAGGAAAGCCGTGCATGTGCCGTATAACCTGTCTCATTCCCTATGGCAGTTAAAGGCAATGAAGGATATGATCAGCTCATCCGGTAAAAATGTAAGGGAGGGCGAACTTCTGGAGTCCGATTTTGATTACCTGAACGATTTTCTGTTCAGCAATAAATTTATATCCGGTAAGCCACGCTATAAAGATTTTTTCAAAGGGAACAGGTGATATGTTTAAACTGAATTTGAAAAAATCCATGTTGAAATTGGATGTAAAAAAACGCAGGATAACTCTCTATGTTCTTGCACTTGTAATTGCTGCGGCTGCCTTTATTGCTGCATGGAAGTTCTATGAGCAATATTCATGGAAGGAGAAAACGAAGGCAGAAGCGGAGTATAAACTGAAGGGAGAAGTAAGAAGAATTCAGAAGTTTATCCTCTCAATAGAGCAAATTCCGCAAAACCTGGCTTATGTGCTTGAATTTTCAAATCCCAGGAAAGAAGAACTTAATCTCTTGCTGAAATCCGTGATCGAAAATACCGATGAGGTTTTCGGCGCGTGCATAGCCTTTGAGCCCCATGCATATTACAAGGATTCCACATACTTTGCCCCGTACTTGTATAACAGGGGGGGAGAAATTGTATCTGTAAACGCATCGGATACAACGGATTATTATTTCAGCGAAGATTGGTATCTGATTCCCAAGAGATTAAAAAAACCTGTCTGGATAGAACCCTATTATGACGAAGGTTCAACCGGCGGGCAAATTGTGCTGTCCACATATTCAATTCCGTTTTATAAATTTGACGGGGCGAGGGAAAAATTCAATGGAATTATCGCAATTGATATTTCCATGGACTGGCTCTCCAAGGTTGTCTCTAATATTAAACTTTATGAAAACAGCTATTGCGTTCTGGTTTCAGAGAATGGGACAGTTATCAGTTCTCCAAATCCGCAATGGCCATATAATGAATCTATCTTCAGCCTGTCCGAAGAATTTAACCAGCCTGTTTTAAGAACAGTGGGCAGGAATCTGCAGAAAGGGAAATCGGGTTTCGTTGATGCAGGCACATTCGGCACTGATAAAGAGTGGTGGATTTACTACATGCCTATCCCTGCAAATAAATGGGGAATCCTGTTAATAGTACCCAAAGGAAAATGACTTTAATTATATATTTTATCGGAAAGTAGTCGGTAAATTTACAAACACAAAAAGAGGTTAATAATGGCAGTAAAAGAAGAAAACACTCTCTTAAATGAATCAGCCGTGGAAGGTGAAGACCAGATAAAGCTGGAGGAAGCACAGGCTCTCGTGAAAAAGTATATGTGGTGGTCAATGGGTGCGGGTCTTATACCTGTTCCTTTGGTTGATATTGCAACGGTTTCCGGAGTTCAGCTGAAAATGTTAAATGAGCTCTCGAAAATCTACGGCGTTAAGTTTTCCAAGAATGCAGGCAAATCCATTATCAGCGCTTTGCTCGGTGGAATATCAGCCGATGCTTTATCAAAAAGCTATATTACCAGCGTAATTAAATCAATTCCGGTAATAGGCATTGCGGGTTCTGTTTCAATGCCGATTTATTCAGGTGCAACCACCTGGGCCATAGGTAAAATATTCATTCAGCATTTTGCCTCGGGAGGAACATTCCTCGACTTCGATCCTAAGAAAGTAAAAGATTATTTTATGAATCTTTTCAAGCAGGGACAGGAAATTGCGCATAACCTTAAAACAGCAAAAGCCTAAAGTCCATCAGAAATAAAGGCGGGGCTTATAATGCCCCGCATTATTAAAAAATTTCACATAATCTATTCGGGGAACTTAATTATGGAGTTGCTGGGGTTGAATTTTTTCTTGAGTTTAGTGGTGGGCCTTTTGGGCAGGAAAACAATTATAGGATTCTGGGGTAATTTTATTTTCTCTTTATTCCTTACTCCAATAGTGCCGCTGATATATATACTGATTGCAACGAATAAGGGGAAAAAAGCACATATATCGCTGACTAAATAGATTTGATATTTATTACTTCTGGTCCGGTGTGATTTTTGCCGGCTGTGAGGCAGCACGAAACTAAGGGATCAAAGTTAAGATGATTATAATGCCATTTTACGTTATCAATAAAAAGGGCGCCGTTGGTCAGCTTAAGGCTTTCTGAAAAAACAAGTGAAAGCCCGCGCCCATCGGCCTTTGCTCCGCTTTCTATTAGTGTCCAGTAATAGTAGAATTTTATCAGTTTATCATCTGCATCGTGAATATCATTCCATTGTTCAGAGGTGAAATAACCGGTGAAATCGGAAAAATCTATGGCTTTAATTTTTTCCACGTCAATGCCTACGCGGCAGTCATCCGAGAAAGCGACTGCGGCGCAGCCGTCAGTATGTGAGATGTTGAAATCGAAAGGCGCATTGGGAAAAAAGGGTCTGCCGGCTTCACTGTACTGCAAATCCCCAGGCCGGAAATTATTATAGCCATTCTCACAAAGTGCTTTTGTAAGTAAAGCCATCGACAAATAAAGCAGTCTCCTGTCTTCATCCCTTCTAAGTTTCTGAAACTTCGACACAAGAAATAAAGGCAGATCTTTTCCCATCTCTTCAATGGATTTGTCTTCTGTAATGCCGGTATATGCGTAATAAATCTTTACCATCTATAAAGCTGCCAGTTCAATCTTTTCTGCGATCAGGCGGCATAGGTTTTCCGTATGATTGAAAATAAAAAAATGTCCTCCTTCAAAGCGGTCAACTGAAACTGCGTTCTTCGTTTCAAGTTTCCATTGGGCAGCATCCTCATCTCTGATATTTTCTTTGCTGCCAAGCACTATTGAAATAGGTGTTTCAGGCATATTTTCCGGAGGTGAATAACTGTAGCATCCAATAGCCTGAAAGTCAGCCTTGATAATAGGTAGAAAGAACCGGATGAAATCCTTGTCACCAAGCAGTTCTTCGGGAGTTCCTTCCATCTGCCTTAACATATTTACGAACTCATCATCCGGCAGACTGTATCTGTTATCCTGTTCAATTAAGGACGGGGCAGTCTGGCCTGAAAGGATAAGTATTAATGGAAGGTTCAGTCTTCTTTCTGAAATGTATCTGCATAAAGTAACGCCTAGCAAGGCGCCAAGGCTGTGGCCGAAGATTGCGTATGGCCCGTCGATCATATTTTCAATCTGTCTGAATAAATCTTCCGTCATTGCATCAATAGATTTGAGAAGTGTCTCGGAGAACCTTTTGCCCCTTCCGGGAAGTTCAAGGCTGCGGAGCTCTATATTTTCCGGAAGGTATTTCCTGAAGGGCGAATATGAATATGCATTCCCTCCTGAAAAGGGAATAGAGAAAAGTTTTATATTATTAAGGCTCATTCAGTACTGTTTTGAAGTTGATAAATTAAGACGTATAAATATAGTACATTTATGAAAAACAAGACAGGCAAGGCGGCGGCGTTTATTCAAAATATAACAGCCCGATTTACCGAATATAAAAAACCCGGAAATAAATCCGGGTTTTTTATATTCGGCTTATTTTATTTGTCTTACCTTACGAACTTCCACCAGTAGAAGTACTTGTTCTCGAGGTCAGAAATGGAGGGCATCGGGAAGAACTTCATCTCATCATCCTTAACAAACCAGAAGCCGTGGCGCAGGAACTTGAAGGATATATCCCTTAAAAGGCTTCCCAGACTGATGGTTTTTGTCAGCTTGTTCGGGTTGCTCTTGAGCTCCATAATACAGTCGTAGAAGCGGTATGCGTTTACGCCCGGAAGCTCTACGGTTATGATATCCTTGTTTTTATTTGTCTCAAAGAATTCACTAAGGTTAAACTCTATCTGTGTAAAGCAGATCTTGGGAGCGCCCTTGGAACGCGTCTGCGTT
The DNA here is from genome assembly GCA_036261625.1 of Ignavibacteriales bacterium. Lineage (GTDB taxonomy): Bacteria > Bacteroidota > Ignavibacteria > Ignavibacteriales > SURF-24 > JAAXKN01. The sequence continues at coordinate 91,656 of DATAKL010000037.1, forward strand.
GTAATGAACTTCCCGAAATCCCTCTGGTCCTTTGTTGAAGCTACGAGTGTCTCAAGAGGGCATATCTCCTGATAAATTCTTATAAGGCCTGGTTCATTGACAGCCGTGTACTCGGCCGGAGAGATCGGCAGCACCTTGCCGTTTGTTGTAACAAGGAAGAGCATCTGTATTGCCTTGAGGTCCACGTTTTCAAGAACATTATAGGAGCTGATAAACTTTGTCCTTTTGGGAGTTCCATCCTCGTGCGGCACGGTAAGAGAAAGATACCGGTCAATTTCAAAGTAATCGTTCCTGAAGTTTATGTCCAGTTCGGCAAAGATAACCTTGCCGCTGAAGTGTTTTGCGCTTAACATTGTATAGTGTTCGCCAAATTTTTCAGGAGGCAGCTGGGATGCCACGAGTGCGTTTATGGGAAAAACTATCATATACAGATGTTTCTGATATTCCGGCATAGAACTCTCCATGGTTTTACATAATTGATTCTTTAAAAGTATTAAATGATATTATTAAGAGCAAGGACTGCCCGGAATCTTTTTCCGGAATCTTTTTCCGGAATCTTTTTTGAGCGGCCGTCATCATATTAAGGTAATGTAGGAGGATACGATGTTTATTGATGATAACCTGAAAGAGGAGCTGAAGAAACAGCTCATGAGACTCAGGAAAAAAGTAAAAATGGTTTATTTTACGCAGGAACTCGAATGCCAGTTCTGCCGCGAGACCAGGCAGCTTTTGCAGGAACTCTCGGAAGTCTCCGATATGATAGACCTGGAAATAAAAAATTTTGTTACGGATAAAGAGGATGCCCAAAGCTTTAACGTGGATAAAATTCCGGCCACTGTTCTCCTGGATGAAAACGGGACTGACTACGGCATTAAGTTCTACGGAATTCCGAGCGGTTATGAATTCTCATCTTTGCTGGAGGATATAATTATGCTTGGAACAGGGGAGACGGATCTGCCGAAAAAGGTGATGGATGATCTTAAAAGCATAAACCAGCCTGTGCACATGCAGGTTTTTGTAACACCTACATGCCCATACTGCCCCTCGGCAGTTGTAACGGCGCACAGGTTTGCTTACCTTAATAAGAACATTAAGGCCGAAATGATCGAGGCAACCGAATTCCCGCACCTTACAGTCAGGTACAATGTCCGCGGAGTGCCGAGAACAGTTATTAACGAGACAGACTTTTTAGAAGGCGCAGCACCCGAGCATATGGTGCTGGATAAAATATTTAAGAATCTTGAAGAGCTGAAACAGGAAGAGGTTAAACAGGCAAAATGACAATTGACAGAAAATTTCTCTTAAAAAGAATTCTGCCCCCGGCGTTAGGGGCCATGGCAGGCTATGCCTATTACTATTTTATAGGATGTACAACCGGAAGCTGCCCCATTCAGAGCAATCCCTACATTTCAACCCTTTACGGGGCAATGATGGGAGGAATATTTGCTTTTCCCGGAGGCAAAAAACAAAAAAATAAAACAGAGGAGCCGGAAAGTGGAAAATAATATTACAGAAAATAACATTACAAAGGAAACTCTCATTGAGGATCTCGTGGAAATCTGCCCCGAGTCTGTTGCATACCTCATGGAAAAAGGGATCCGCTGCCTGCGCTGCGGCGAGCCGATGTGGGGAACGCTGGAAATGGCGGCTAAGGAAAAAGGCTTTGATGAAAACACTATAGAAACCTTTGTAACCGAATTAAATATGCTGCATCATACCAAAGTCTGATATTTATATTTAATTTATATCGGTTTTTACCTAATTTTTAGAGTGGATTCCTTCTTTATAAAGCGGGCATAAAGAGGCAGTGCCTGATTTTAAGCCAAAAAAGAGAATAAGGCGGAACAAAATAAATTGTCATTAGTTTAATCTAAAATGATATTTGGAGACAAAATGAGTCAGAACAAGCCAAAGGAAAGAAAAATCGGGAACAAACAGCAGGCAAAAAAGCCTTTAATCGATCCGAAGTATAAGAATCTCGTCTTTACCGGGATCCTCGTTTTAGTTATTGCAATTTTCTTTATTGTAAATAACTCCAGAAACGAACCCTCGGAAGGCCCTTATCCCCCGAATTACAAGGGAGCGGCAGTGAATTCTGAGCTTACTACTACTTCAGGACAGAAGATTAAGCTTTCGGACTATAAGGGGAAGGTGGTGCTCCTGGACTTCTGGGCTACCTGGTGCCCGCCGTGCAGAAAGGGGATTCCTGACCTCATAGCACTTAAAAATGAATTTAAGGGGAAGGATTTTGAGATCATAGGGATTTCTGTGGATCAGGAAAATACGGTTAATGATGTTGTTCCTTTTATTCAGCAGTACGGCATTAACTATCCTGTCGTTTATTACGATCCAATGGCCCTCTCCAGCTTCGGAGCGATTGAATCTATTCCAAGCTCATTCGTTCTGGACAAGACCGGCAAAGTTGTTTCAAGCTATGTGGGTCTTACGGAAAAATCCAATTTTGAAAAGGATATTAAGAAAGCTCTCGGGGAATCTTAATCTTTTTAAGTAAAGGAAAAGGGGACTTTACGCGTCCCCTTCTTTTCTCTTCTTGTTGTGATGTTCATGATTGTGGTCATGTTCAAAATCCTGATGAAGGTTATCCTTAACATCCAGATACTCTCCCAGTCTCCATAGCAAATCCCAGGAATAGATACCGTAGCTGTAGCCGTCTTTCCATTTAATATTTACCGCGTACTGGCCGACCATTTCAATTGAATTGACCTCATATTTGCCCGGTTTATCTGGCCCCTGGGGCATGGGATCGTAGTGTTTCCACAATATGGTCTCCCCCTTGTTGCCCGCATCAGGCGACTCGTCTCTTAAGAATTTGAGGGGATAGGTATGTACCTTATCATTATTCCATGTAATGCTAAGGGAAGTCTGTCCGTTTAGTTTTATCTGTTTGGGAAAAAGCATATCTATATAAAATTTCGTTTTATTGCAAATCGGGCAGAAAAAGACGGTTAAGAGGTCTTTTCTGCTTTTAATTTTTCAGGCTAATTTAAGCTAATTTATCAAGAATTTCCAACTACTTATATTTCCCGCTTACTTGTCGCCTCCAAGAATAACCGGAAGCCCCTCTTTGCCTGAACCAATTACAATTATCTTGGAATTCGGCGAATTTGCGAGTTTTTCTGTAGCTTCAATTCCTTTCCACTTAAGAAGCTGCGCGGAAATGCCTTTGGATACAATTTCCTGGAAGTCGGCAATCCCTTTGGCTTCAATTCTTTTGCGCTCGGCCTCCTGGGTTTCTTTTCTGAGGACAAATTCCATGCGCTGGCTTTCCTGTTCAGCCTTCAGCTTTTCCTCAATTGAGGCTGTAAGGCCGGCCGGTAGAACTATCTGTCTTAAGGGGGCTGCCTCTACGGTAATTCCTCTCGGGTTTACGAGGCGTGAGAGTTCTTTTTCAATTCTGTTGGAGAGTTCTTCTCTCTGGGAAGTATAAAGCGCCTTGGCCTCATAGCTCGAGGTTACGCCTCTTACCACAGAACGGAACTGCGGCACCAGAATGATCTCGGCATAGTTTTCACCGAGTGTTTTGTAGACCCTGGAGGCATTTTCCGGGTTCAGGCTGTAAAGGACGCTTATTTCAAGCTGAATGCTTAGGCCTTCCTTTGAAGGAACATTCATGTTTTCCTTAATTTCCTGCGTTTTAATGTTGAATTTAACGACATTTGCCAGAGGGTTAACCAGGTTTACGCCTGCTTTCAGCGTGTTATCGCTTACCATTCCGAGAAAGTCCACAACCCCCACCGATCCGGCCGGAATGACGGTGAATATCTGAAGCAGCGCAATCACAAGAGCTATGACAGCTCCTGCCCCGGCAAAGGTGGCCTCAGATTTACTGTATCTTTTTTTAGCTGTAAGGTGAACTGCAAAGGCAACGGCAGCAGCAAGCAAGGAAATTAAAAAAACCATTATTAAGATTCTCCCGTATAAAGCAACAAGAATTAAGCTTTAAGCTATTAATAACTTAACGAAAAATATAATTTTTCGGCAAATAGGCAACGGGGAATTTAGAGAAAAAATAAAGTTTTTAAATAAAAATAAACTAAGAGCCCGGAATTAAAAGCAAAACCCCGGAAAAATTCCGGGGTTAAGAGTAAAATTGAAGGAAAACACGGTCTTACTTGAAGTGTTCCTTGCTGAAGCCGTTAAAAAGTGTGCGGTGGCCTTCTTCGTCAGAAAGAATATCTATGCAGAGGTCCTGTGTAACGTAATCCTCGCCCTCGCACATTTTGATTATTTTCTTGTACTGTGAAATTGCAGCTTCCTCGGCTTCCAGAACACCTTTTATCACATAAACCACGTCTGTTGTATCTTTTCCCGGCTGAAGAGATCTCTGTTCTCTTTTGAACTCCATAGAGCCCGGGATCATTCCTCCCAGCTCCTTGATTCTTTTTGCCAGCCTCTGTGCGTGCCCAAGCTCATCGGTTACATCCTGAGCCAGGGACTTTTTTATTTCCTCGGCCCGAACGCCGTCCAGGTTAACTGAATTTGACAGATAATTCATTACAGTTTCCAGTTCCGCCCAGTATGCATTTGTAAGCTCGGTAATAATATCATTAGTTCCAGCCATCTTTTCCTCCTTTTTTTATTACATAAGTATCTCTTTAATTAACTTCGGTCCGGATTTCTTTTTCTCATCAATACTAATAATATTATAGAGTTTATTTTTCATATCTTCAATTTTATTTTTACGGTCTGTGTGGAATTCGGCGATTATGTCTCCCTTAGTTATCTTCTGTCCAAGCTTGGGATAGAAAATAATGCCTGCCTTGGGATCGATTACGTCTTCTTTTGTCATTCTTCCTGCCCCGAGCTCCAGGGAGATCATTCCAAGGGCATAATTGTCAATAGAAGTAAAGTATCCTGACTTTTGGGCCCTGACGGTTTCAACTATGCGCGGCTTTGGATACTTTTCAGGGTTTTTAATGAGGTTTATGTCACCCCCCTGAAGCTTTACAATTTCAATAAATTTATCAAAGGCTTTACCTGAGGTGATCATTTCACGCGAGACTTCAACGCCTTCTTCAATTGAGGATGCCTTGCCGCCTAAGTATATCATGGCGCCTGTAAGAGAGTGTGTTACTTCCATAAGGTCGTTGGGCTTTTCCCCCTGAAGGAGTTTAATTGATTCATAGACTTCCAGCCAGTTGCCAATGTAGTTTCCAAGGGGCTGGTTCATATCTGTTATAAAGCCGATTACTTTTTTATTAAAAGCCTTGGCTGTGTTAATTAAAGCCTCGGCCAGCCTGCGGGCGTCCTTCTGTTCCTTCATGAAGGCTCCCGATCCTGTTTTAATATCAAGCACCAGGCCGTCAATCCCCTCGGCGAGCTTCTTGCTCATGATGCTGGAAGTAATAAGAGGGATCGATTCCACGGTAGCCGTTACGTCTCTTAAGGCATAGATCAGCTTGTCTGCCGGGGCTATATCTTTTGTCTGACCTATAAGCACGGTGCCGCATTTTTTAATTACCGATTTATACTGACTTAAGGAGAGATCTGTCCTGAAGCCGGGAATGGCTTCCAGTTTATCGAGTGTTCCGCCCGTGTGGCCCAGGCCGCGGCCCGAGATCATGGGGACCTTAATGCCTGCGGCAGCTGCAATCGGGGCCAGTATGAGGGATGTCTTGTCGCCCACGCCGCCTGTGGAATGCTTGTCGATTTTAACTCCCGGAATGGGACTTAGGTCAATTACCTTTCCGCTGTAGAGCATGGCCTTTGTTAGCGCTGCGGTCTCAGGGGTTGTCATGCCGTTAAAGAACGTTGCCATTAGGAGGGCGGAGAACTGATAATCGGGTATTTTATTCTTTATGTACGAGTTGATCAAAAACCCGATTTCACTTTCGGAGAGTTCCTCTCCGTTTCTTTTCTTTCTTATAAGCTCTACTGTGTTCATTTCTGACTGGCCTTTATTTAATTTGAAAAATGTCTAAAAATACGCAATTAGATGATTTCTTCAAAAATTTCGGGTTTCTGATATTGCCCGGAGGAGCCGGGTTTTATTAAAAAGGTTTTACGTTTAACCGGATAAAAATGGGAGGACTGCTTCAAGAGTCAATCTGCAGAGGGCAATTTCTCTTGTTTCTTCCCCGTAAAGCCTTTATTACAAACAGGTTAAAAAATGATTCCCAAATAAAATAATTTTTTCATTATTTTCATATTGACTGCATCACAGGAAAGTATTATTTTTATTAAAACGTTTAACTAAAAATTATGATACCGACAATCAAAGACGTGGCCAGGAAGGCAAATGTTTCCATAGCTACGGTTTCTCTGGTAATTCATAACCACAAAAGAATTTCAGATGAAACACGCACGCGTGTGAACAAGGCCATAAAAGAGCTTAATTATCACCCCTCCCGCTCGGCCAGGGGACTAGTGTCGCGCAAGACGGGCAATATTGCCTTTATTGTTACCGAGGATCACTTCCTGCGTTCGGAGCCTTTCTACACGCGCATTTTCCTCGGAACGGAATTCGAAGCACGCCAGAATGAGTATTATATCCTGCTTACTATAATAAAATCCGATTTTAAGAAGGGGGACCGCCTGCCGCGCTGCGTACTGGAGAGAAACGTAGACGGGGTGATTATTGCCGGAAAGGTGCCCGAAGATATAATTACGTGCCTGGAAAAGTACGACTTTCCCCTGAATTTTGTGGATTACAGCCCCCCTGCTGATAGGTATCCCGTGGTATTAATTGATAACTTTTCAGGTGGAATGCAGGCCGTGCAGCACCTGATCAGTCTTGGCCATAAGCACATCGGCTTTGTGGCCGGCGACATTCAGCATCCGAGTATCCGCGACCGGTTTCAGGGTTATAAGATTGCACTTGAGAATGCGGATATAAATTATAATTCTACATATAGTGTCACTGACGAAAACTATCCGGCCAGGGAGAATGGATATCACGCCGCAAAAAAGTTATTGAAAGCTAACAAAAAAATTACAGCCATTTTTTCATGCAATGATGCCATGGCTATTGGTGTGATGCAGTACCTGAAGGAAGCCGGAATGAGTATCCCCGAGGACGTTTCAGTAATCGGCTTCGATGACGTGGAGGCCGGGCTCTCGCTCGATCCCCCCTTAAGCACCATCGGCGTGCCGAAGATCGAAATGGGAAGCGAGGTCATGCGCCTGATGGCAGATATATTAAACGGCAAGGTCACAAGTCCGAAAAAGGTATTGATCCCGGTTGAACTCATTGAAAGAAAATCGACCGGGCCGGCCAGGCTTTAACAGGCCAGGCTTTAACAGGCCAGGCTTTAACAGGTTTAGAATTTCATGTTAATTTGGATAATAATTTATAGATAAAATTTTACAATAACTGAAAGAACTGAGAGTATGCAGGCAGCACTCTTTACAGGTTCGCACAAAATCAGTGTAACGGATTATCAGACACCCCGTCCGGGGCCCGATGAACTGTTAATAAGGGTCGGCGCATGCGGCGTCTGCGGCACCGATTTCCATATATTCGAAGGAAACGCACCGGCTAAGGCTCCCGTTATTCTGGGACATGAGTACACAGGGGAGATTGTCGACAGGGGCGTAAACGTCCTCGACCTGAAAATCGGCCAGAGAGTGGCCGTAAACCCCAATATCCACTGCGGTTACTGTGAATTCTGCCGGAAAGGTAAAATTAATCTCTGCCTTAACCTCAAAGCGCTCGGAGTCACAGTAAACGGGGGTTTCTCGGAATATTCCCTAGTCCCCAGAACTCAGGCTCATATTCTGCCCGAAAATTTCCCTTACGCAATTGCCGCATTTTCAGAACCGCTTTCCTGCTGCGTGCACGGAATCAATCAGGCAGATATTAAAACCGGCGATACCGTCTCCATTGTGGGAGCAGGTACAATAGGACTTCTGATTCTGCAGCTTGCGCAGCTAAGGGGTGCTTCAGAAACTTTTGTCTACGACATCTCGCCAGCCAAAAGGGAAATTGCCCTTCGGCTGGGAGCCGACGGGGCTTTGGACCCGACAGACGAAAATTCAATTGAAGTGCTGAAAGACAGGGCCCCCGGAGGAACAGATATAGTAATTGAATGCGTGGGAAGTCAAAAGGCCGCTGAATTTGCTCTTAAACAGGTTAAAAAAGGGGGCACACTTGTAATTTTCGGACTTGCGGACCCGCAGGCCTATATAAACCTTTATCTCCAGTCACTTTTCCATAAAGAACTGACAATAAAAAGTTCAATCTTAAACCCAAATACATTTCAGACAGCAGTTGACCTGCTGGTTACAGGTAAAATAAGAACAGACCTGTTCAATCCATCTCAGGTACACTTAACGAACAGTGATATAAAAGCTCTTTTTAATGATCCCAAAGACAGCTCCATTATTAAATATATGGTTTTTCCTGAAAGCTGAAAAATGAAGAATTATTCGTTCATTTACATTAAAGGAGGTTCGTATGATCAAACGTTCACGGTACGTGAAGAGCTCAATTATATTGATGCTCTTTATAATGGGTTCTTTTTTTGATCTGAAAGCACAGCTCAGCCAGATCCAGCAGATCGGAGGCTTCGAAAGCCAGCTTCCAAGCTACTGGATGAAAGGCAAAGCTACAGGAGCCACGCTGGACTGGGCAACAGATCAGTCGAGATCAAAAACCCATTCACTAAAGATCACCAAGAGTGCAGCTACAACCGATTCG
>DATAKL010000038.1:0-21743 GCA_036261625.1 Ignavibacteriales bacterium
GGTTCCCGCACCCGCCAGAGGCGGGTTTGTCACCCCGGGCTAAAGACAAAGCGCCCCTCATCGGGGCTTTGTAATTTGGACGTTTATTGATGCATTCTTTTCATTGGCCTTTGGAAATCTATTAAGTTGACGCGTAAAGCCAGAGCCGGGCACGCGTTCAACGTGCGACGTTCGACGTTTTCGAACCACGATAGTGGTTCCCTGTTTGTAGCCCAGGGTTACAAACCCCGATACGGGGTGCCGTAACCCTGGGTAAAATAGCCCCCAATCTAAAAACCACGTAGTGGTTTTATATCTGTTACCAAAACCCACAATATTTGTTTCAAAGGATGTCATGAACCATTTCCTAATATCCCGCCTTTGTTAACCAATTCCGTTCTCCGGTAATCTTCAATGAGAGAAAATCCCGCATCCTCCCACGAGGTAAACTTGGGCTTTTCTGCGGCATAAGTTTCCTGAGACTTCAGGGCCTTATCGCGCTGTTTTAGAATGTCCTGTTTCATTGAACGGATTATGCCTAGAATATAGACCATGTGCTTCTTAGCTTCCTCGCATATGGCTGCACGGTGAAAAGCGTTTCTCAGGATTATAATGTTTTCAGTCTCAGAAAACCTTTCGTCCTTTATCACCTGCTTTTTCAGTTCATAGACCTCATCAATGTTCGGCTTACGTCCAAGGCTGTGTTCAAAAATGGCTTTAAGCTCCTCTTCCAGATTTCCATTATTCTGCTGCTGTGGATGGCTTTTTACCACACCCCCTTTCTTTAAAACAACAGCAACAGCAGCAGTTTTATTTTTAGATAAATGAGAAGAAGTATCTTTATTGGTGGTAGATTCGACAACGGGGGGAGTGGTAGAATCTGCCACTGTGGTAGTTTCCGTCGGTTTGGCAGAAAAAAATTCCAAAGCCGTGCAGACCTGTACCTCTTCGGTAGCAGCAGGCAGATTTTTCTTACTGGTTTTTCCTTTTAGAGGTACTTTTTTCCCTGGAATCCACTCCTTGAAATTACGGTTAATCTCAATGTGTCTTGCTTCAATGCAGTTTGGGCATGAAGTTTCCTTCAGCACATTGCATTTAATGAGGTATTGAAGCCTTTTGGATACATTGGACCTGTCCACAATCAGGAACTTTGCAAGGTAGGAGATGGAAATGGCTCTTTCTGGCTTATGGTAGCCTTCAGTTAGTCTGATTACGGCAAAGATGACTTCCTTGTGGCCGGCCGGGCATTTGAATCTGAGCGCAGCTTCAAAGAGGTCGTTCGGGACGGCAGTGAATCCAGCTTTCATTGTGGAAAATCTCCCTGGAAATGGTTCAACGTTCAAGGTTCTTAAAAGGGGGAACTAAGTAATTGTAGAGATTAAATTAAATTCGGGACTCCGATTAGGTTTGCGAAAGAAAAGATTCCGGGACAATGGACAGTATAAAAGCAGCAAGAGCAATATTGCAAGATGTCCATAAAAAAACAAACTATTTTTCAGTACCTGATTTCCTCTCAAGGGCATTTTGGATGGGGCAATGATAAGGAGCACAAAATCAATTAAAAATTAAAAAGTGAAGACAGAAAGAAGGAAGGGACATTTGAAGATAGCACGTAGGAACATTTGCTTATACCCGATTTGGTATAATAGGCCCATTCTAATCCATATTATACCATAATGGGTATAATTTAATTAAAACTCATTGCAATTATACCTGAAAAGATATAATTTTATAAGATTATTTATGGAAGAGTCATGAAGCAGAGAAATCCGATATCCAAATTTGTAAAGGAAAGGCGGAAGAAATTTGACCTTACACAGGTTGAACTGGCCCAAAAAGCAGGTGTAGGGCTAAGGTTTGTGAGGGATCTTGAGCAGGGCAAGAAAACGCTTCGTATAGATAAGGTCAATCAGGTTCTGGAGCTTTTCGGAAGCGAAGTTGGTCCGGTGAAAAAATCCCATGAGGAAACAGATGATTAAAAAAGGGGGAGTATATTTAAGGGACACCTTTGCAGGGATAATAACTGAAGACGAAAACGGGTTCAGTTTCCGGTATGATCCGGATTACCTCAAGCTTTCAGAAGCAAGGCCGGTAAGTCTTACTCTTCCATTAAGAGAAGAGGCATATACGAGTCCGCATATGATTCCCTTTTTCGATGGGCTTATACCAGAAGGATGGCTTTTGGAAATTGCCAGGGAAAACTGGAAGCTTGATCCCAAAGACAGGATGTCATTACTGCTGGCTTTCTGCAGGAATACAATCGGGGCAGTCAGTATAATCCCCTTAAGTGAGAACAATCCGGAAGAAAATAATGAAAGATAAAAGAAGGTGCCTGTACTGCTACAATCCTCTTGAAGGTGAAGCCGGTGATTTTCATGATAAATGCAGTAAAAAGTTTTTCGGATCTGCAGTTCCCCCGGCTGCAGAGTTCGGGCTGGAAGATATTGAAGCCATGGCCGTTCAGGTTTTAGGCAGGCATGAATCGGTAACCGGAGTACAGCCGAAGCTCTCGCTTGACACAGAGATGGCGGGAGGCCCCGGCAGGAAAAAGAGGTTCACAATTGTGGGCATGTGGGGCAATTACATATTAAAGCCGCCGATGCTTAAATATCCCGGGATGCCGGAGATTGAGGATCTGACGATGCATATTTCCGGGCTCTTAAAAATAAAAACGGCTGAACATTCCCTTATCCGTTTAAAATCGGGCGAACTGGCATACATATCAAAAAGGTTCGACAGGGCAGGTCATCAAAAGCTTCAGTTGGAAGACATGGCGCAGCTGACGGAAACCCTGACGGAAAGAAAATACAAAAGTTCGATGGAGAGGATAGGCAAAGCGGTTCAGAAGTATTCAACAAACACCAAATTAGATCTTCTGACATTATTTGAGCTCACGATTTTGTCCTTCCTGACAGGGAATGCCGATATGCATCTTAAGAACTTTTCACTTCTAAGAACCCCGGATGACGAGATAGTTCTTTCCCCGGCATATGACCTGTTGGCAACGAAGCTGCTGATTCCGGAAGACACCGAGGAACTGGCATTAACGCTCAACGGAAAGAAGAGCAATTTGAAGAAACAGGATTTTGATGAATTTGCAGAAAAGCTTGGGATAAACGATAAAGCGCGGGACAATACATACGGAAAATTCTTCAGGGTCAGGCAGGGGATGCTGGAATTTATTGATAAAAGCTTTTTGACTGATGAATTGAAAGAAAAGTACAAAGACCTTCTTTCCGAAAGGTTTGCAAGATTATGAGGTTCGACGTTCAACGTGCGACGTTCAACGGTAAGGCAAGGGAAAGGAGAGCAATTAGAACGGACGCAATAATTAAGCCCCGACAAGGGGCGCTCTGTTTGTAGCCCCGGGTGAGGAAGCCCCCGGAGGGGGCGACTGAACCCGGGGTAAAGATCCCCCACCCATTCCTAGCGCCGGCAGGTGCGGCATATAAACGCCCTAAATTAACGGATATCATTCCATATGAAATCAAAACTCAATTTGAAAATTCCTCACATCTACATCACAATAACCTTCGACAAATCGATCACCCCTAATCCCTTAAGCGCAATATAGGTAAGCTTATCCATCCTGGCGCCGTCGAAGCAGATAGTTTTCATGGCAAGGTATTGCTTGTTTGTCACAGAAAAAGGAGGAGTTAATGTCACGTTTTTGAGGGTTGCTCCCTTAAAGGAAACGTCGTTGAGTGCGGACTTATCGAATCTAACGTCAATAAAGGTCAGTCCTTCAAAGCATTGTCCCTGCAGATCTGAGCGTAAAAAGTGCACGCCTGTAAAAGTACAGTTTACAAAGATGGTTTCCCTAAGGTCTGTCATATTCAGCTTTACGTCTATGAGATTTACACCGGTGAATTTTGCACGGGCAAGCGCCAATTTGTTAAATTCGGTACGTACAAGAATAGACTTATTAAATTGCGCGCCTGAAAGGTCAGTCAGAGAGAATCTGCAGTCCGTCAGATCCGCGCCGTTGAAAATGGCTTCGTGTGCATCGCTGATATCAAAGGAGCTGCCGGTAAGGTCGGCGCCTGAAAAATCAGCACCGCGCAATGCGCTGGCCTTAAATTTCCCTTTATGCAAAGTAACGCCTGCGAAGCCGCTCTCCTTAAAGTCGGCCGCAGAAAGTTTTATCCGGACCTGATGGTCAGTCCCATGTGGGAGGCTGTCATCCTCGGGTGTTAATTGCTCAGATGCGGCGTTAGTGCCGCCGGTTATCTCAGGAGCCGGTTCATCCTGAGTGGAGGGGAAGTTTCCGGAGAAATAGTTCAGGTCGACGCCCAGAATTTCCGAAAGGCGGTTAAAAGTAATAAGATTAGGGATTGACTCGCCGCGTTCCCATTTACCGACAGCCTGGGGGCTTATAAAGAGGCGTTTAGCGAGTTCGGCCTGTGATATATTCATTTTCTTTCGTGCCTCGGCAATTTTGCCGCCAATCATCTTAGCTTCCATGGGGAAATCCTTTTGTTTTATTGATTCAACGCTGCAAAGATATGCCGATTCGTTCATCAAATCAATGAAGATAGAGGCACTTATAGTTGTAATTCCGCTACTTGTGGTTGTTTTCGGGAACAATTAAAAATTAAAAATGAAAAATTAAAAAGTGAAGGCAGAAAGAAGGAAGGCAGGCCACGTCAGAGACGGGCACGCAATAAAAAGAAAGCTGAGCAGTTTGGGTTACGCACATTGCAAGCCCCGAACGGGGCGCACTGTTTGTAGCCCCGGGTGAGGAAGCCCACGGAGGGGGCGACTGAACCCGGGGTAAAGGTCCCCATCAATCCCCGAGCCGCGGCAGCCGCGACATGTTCTAAAAGAATTGTTTGTCTTTTATATTTACAGAGGAAGTCTTAAGGAAAAATAATAGTTATCCTTTGCCTTATTCAGCGAAAAATAAACTTCCTTATTATATTCCTTAGCGCTTTTTGAGGCTTCCACAACAGACAAAATATGAATAACCGCGCCGGCTAATAAATAGCCCATATCGGCCTTAAATTTCCCATTTTCCTCATGGACAGAGGAGAAATACTTATAGTAGCAAAATCCTGTACCGCCCAGATACAGAATACCGCCAAAGAATTCCTCATTATAAAACTGGCCTGCTCCGGGAGCAATAAATGACAGAACGCCGGCCAGTGTAGGATCCTTAAAAACCGGTGGTCTTCGAAGGTCACCACTTTGCCACAGAATTTTACGTTCTGTATTATGAGTCCTTGTTAAGGATACGGCATTATTAGTATCATTAGTTTTATTGAATGCTGACGAATCGCTGTTCTTAAAATAGCCGGCTGGAATTACGGACCACATGCCGAGCTTAGAATTCTGTGCTTCTTTTTCAAACTCAGCGTATTTATACTGCCTGGCCAGATCCGAAGTATCGAGGCAGGCAGCATACCCGTTTTTCAGGAATACTGTTGCCACATCCTCATCATCTCCCGCGGCATATTCACGGTAAAGGTAGACCAGAATTGTACTATCGGCCAGTGTCCGGTTATACTTCATTTTGAAGTATCTGTTAACAAAATACTTTTGGCTAAAATCTTTTATTTCACCGCTGATCGGGCTTAAATTTTTATTTCCGGCAAGAATACCGGGGACATAAATGTCAGACAATCTGACGATTTGTCCATTCTTAAGCTGAAGCAAATTCCCGTCAAGGACTTTTGTAACCTGGACAGACTGGGAGAAAAGCATGTTAGGCAGCGAAATGATTAATAACATAGCTGCGGCAAATATGCTCAAGGATTTTTGGATAGACATATGTGGCCCATATAGATTATTGAGACAAGGGTACAACTTTGCGTCCATAACATAATAAAAATGATGAATTTGTCCAAAGCGTAAGGACTATTTCTGATATGGTTCAGAAATTGGTACAAACCAGGTAATGTCCCAAGTAGGTTTCAGAGGTCCGGAGGACCGACTTGTCTGTAGAAAAAGATATACCCCACCACACCCCGGAACCTCAGCGAGGCGACTTGTAAATAAAGCAATGGACTCTGAGCAGCCCAATTCCTAATTGAGATAATTAATGCTAAAATTGCGAATTGGTTATATTTGTGTTTTTAAAGGGTTTAATGGAGGGCTCATCTTCAAAGTTTTCAAAAGACTTAGTTATTTTGTTCTCCGAATCTTTATCCCCGGGTATACGACTGTAACCAAACATCTCAACAAGAAGTTAGTTGCTAAAAATTGCAATTTGTTTTAGCTTTACTGACAGTATTTTGAATAAAATGCACGGATATTGATCAATAATTTGATGGAATAGTAATGAGTTTGAATATACAATCACTTCAGCCACTGATAAATTTCATATGGACGGTTGCTGATGATGTTTTGGTTAATACGTATCAAAAAGGTAAATATAAAGATGTTATTCTGCCGATGGTAGTGATCCGCAGGCTGGATCTGTTATTGGAACCCAGCAAAGACCAGGTACTGGCAACTTTTGATGAATACAAGGATAAACTGCAAAATCTGGATAGTTTGCTGACCAGCCCTAAACATGGTTCGGGTCTGGCATTTTATAACACTTCCCCATTCACGCTTAAGAAGCTTTTACAGGATCCCAAAAACCTGCGGTCGAATTTTGAAGATTACCTGAACGGTTACTCGGACAATGTGCAGGATATCATAAAGCAGTTCAAGTTCCGCAATGAAATAGAAACTCTCGACGAAGCAAACATTCTTTTTTCGCTGATCGAGAAATTCTGCTCACCCAAGATCCAACTGCATCCAGACAATCTGCCTCCGCTTGCAATGGGTTATGTATATGAGGATCTTGTAAGGCGTTTTAACGAGGAGAATAACGAGGAAGCCGGAGAGCACTTTACACCACGTGAGATAATTGATCTTATGACTCATCTTGTGTTCCTGCCGGTAAAAGATAAGATCAGGAAGGGTACATTCCTTATTTATGACCCGTGTGTGGGCAGCGGAGGGATGCTTACAATTGCAAAGCAGTTTATGCTTAACCCTGACGGGCCAGTAAAAAGCAAAGCCACGGTACATTTATACGGGCAGGAAAGCACTCCGTTTATTTATGCAACCTGCAAAAGTGATATGCTGATAAAGGGCGAAGATCCCGATAAGATAGCATACGGTTCAACATTAAGTCAGTATGGCTTTGATAATGAACTGAAGTTTGACTTTATGCTCACTAATCCCCCTTATGGCAAGACCTGGGCACCGGATAAGAAAGCACTGGGCTTAGGACCAAAGGGGGCGATAGTGGATAAGCGTTTCCAGGTAGGACAGAGCCGTGTGAATGACGGGCAATTAATGTTCGTTCTACATATGCTTAGCAAAATGAAGGATACCGAACTAGGCAGCCGGATTGCATCAATTCATAACGGGTCAGCATTGTTTACGGGCGACGCCGGACAGGGTGAAAGTGAAATAAGAAAATATCTTATTGAAAATGACCTGCTTGAAGTGATAATTGCGCTGCCAAACGATATGTTCTACAATACGGGAATACCAACTTATATTTTTGTTTATACAAACCGGAAAGCTAAACTCCGCAAGGGTAAGATACAGCTTATAAATGCTACAAGTGAGGCTTTCTACTCAAAGATGCGGAAGTCGCTCGGTAAAAAGAGAGTTGAGTTTAAGGAAGATAATATTGCAGAGATCGAAAGAATGTTCCTGGCATTTGAGGATAATGAGCATAGCAAGGTATTTGATAATGAAGATTTTGGTTATAGCCAGATAATTGTCCACAGGCCGGAGAGAGACGATAAAGGAAATATTATTAAGGATAATAAAGGCAAGCCGAAGTCTGACAGCAAGCTGAAGGATATTGAGAATATTCCATTGATGGAAGATATACAGGAATTTTTTGATAGAGAGGTTCTGCCGTTTGCCCCGGATGCATGGTGGAATAAAGATGAGACAAAAGTAGGTTATGAAATAACCTTCAATAAGTATTTTTATAAGTACATACCTTTAAGGAGTTTGGAAGAAATTGCGGCAGATTTGCGGGCAATGGAAAGAGAAACAGAGAACTTACTTGCGGAGATTATTCTATAAGAATGTTGACGAATAATAAATATATAAGCACAAAAGATTTATGGCTGAATGATATTCCTTCTCATTGGGAAATCAGAAGGTTGAAATATATAGCCGATCTAAGATTCAGTAATGTTGACAAGAATACGATTGAAGAAGAACAGCCAGTACATCTTTGTAATTATATGGATGTATACAGGAACGATTATATTACTAGTGATTTGGATTTCATGTCAGCGTCAGCCAGTGAAGAAGAAATATTGAAATTCAAATTGAAAAAAGGAGATGTCTTAATTACAAAAGATAGTGAGACTGCAAATGATATTGCGGTACCTGCCCTTGTTCCTGAAGATATTGATTATGTAATTTGCGGTTACCATATTGCACAGATAAGGCCAAATAAAAATATTCTTAACAGCGAATATTTATTCAACTTGTTTAAGGCGAAGCCTATTAATGTGCATTTTGAAATAAATGCAACTGGAGTTACCAGGCATGGCTTAAGTATTGATTCATTAGCTTCAGTATTGCTACCGCTCCCTCCAAAAGCGGAACAAGCTGCAATTGTGAGTTATATTAAAGTTTATTCAGATAGAATTGGCAAATTTATCGAGAAGAAACAATTATTTCTTGAATTGTTAAAAGAGAAGAGAAATATCCTAATTAACCAGACTATAATTACTGGTATTGATCGTAAAGGGAAAAAGAAACAATCAGGAATTGATTGGTTGGACAAAATCCCCGAACATTGGGAAATAACAAGATGCAAAAATGTATTTAGAGAAATTGATGTGCGCTCAGAAAATGGAGGCGAAGAACTTTTATCAGTGTCGCATTATGATGGGGTTAAAAAGAGAAGCGAAAAGGATGTAACCATGTTTTTAGCTGAAGATTACACGGGATCTAAGTTATGCTGGCCAGGCGATCTGGTTATAAATATTATGTGGGCATGGATGGGGGCACTTGGCATTTCAAAAGAGCATGGAATTGTAAGTTCTGCATATGGAGTATATAGGCTAAAAGAACCAGAGAAATATAATCCGGAGTACCTTGATTTACTTTTGCGTCATCCCGGATATATTACTGAGTATACTAAACGTTCAAAAGGTGTACATAGCTCAAGAGCAAGAATGTACAGTGATGAATTTTTTACTGTAATGATTTTAACTCCACCGGTTGAAGAACAAGATGAAATAGTCGAATATATAAAATCTGAAACACGAACCATTGATATTGCTATTGCAAAAGCTGAAAGAGAAATAGAGTTGATAAAGGAATACAAAGAGGCAATGATAGCAGAGGCGGTAATGGGGATAATATTTTAAAATAACACCACAATAAAAATGATATTCTATTTTAGAAAATTCGTAGCAAAGCAATATCACAATAAGTCGGATGAATATATTTGGCTACTATATTTAATTTATTGCAGTTTACTTGATTCTCAAAATAATTCCAGGAATCTTTGGGATAATCTCAAAGAACGTATCGCTAAGTTTAATTTCGAAAAACGATCTATTCCTAGGATTAAAGCTTGCAGTAAGTATTTATTACGAAATGTAATGCGACCCGATGGTTTAACTAAAATTGATGAGAGAGCAGCCAAACTTGAATCTATTCAAATAATGAATTTTAGAGGGTTTGGTAAGGGTTTTAATGGAGATGATAAGGGAGTAAAAATATATTTTCATCACAAAAATACTCTATTCTATGGACCTAATGGTAGTGGGAAATCTTCACTTTGTGATGCCTTGGAATATAAGTTAACTGGTGAGATTCGGGAGGCCGTTAGGCGAAGCAAAAATATATCGGAATATACCAAACGAATAGGATCAGATTCAAATCCCTCAATTAAGTTATTGTTTACAGATTTAAGTCTTAACACTAGTAATTTGAATGAGGAACAAAAAAAATATTTTTCCCAGTCATTTATTGAAAAAAACAGAATTCAAGAGTTTAGCTTATTTGGCTCTAAAGATACCAACATAAAAAAAGAAAATATCCTTTCGGTTTTAATCGGGATGGATGATTTATCACTCTTGGCAAAATCGTTCGTACAAACACCAGCATTTAAAACAAATTTGCAAGAGTTCAAACGCAGCAAAATAATAGCCAAACTAGACCGACTGGAAAACGATAATCTAAAGAATTTAACCCTTTCCCATTCGTATAAAGAATCAATTTCAACAGAAGAAAGTAAAGCCCGTGAAATATTAAAACAAACAACGGTAACTATTGCTGATATTGATCAGGAAATAGAAGATATTGACGAACAAATAGCCTGCCTTAACAAAGATAATATTACATTATCAACTAATACATACCAATTACATAATAAGAAGGATTTAGAAAACCTCTTAAACGACATTTACACTATTTTGGGGAAATATCGTTCAATAGCTTTTGTTCTTTCAACAGCAAAAAGGGAATTAAGTTTTAGTAAACTTTATGATGCAATGTTAGAATTAGAAACTGAAGTAGTCGATATTTGTCCAGCTTGTAACACTCCTATCGAAATGGTTACTTTAAATCCATTTAATAAAGCACGCGTTGAGCTACAAAATCTTTACGACCTAAAAGAACAAGAGAGAGAATATGAAAAGCACAGTAAATATATTGATGAGAAGATAAAGGAATTAGAGATTGTACATAATTTGATCTATAGCAATATAATGAAAGATGAGGTACTGAGCTGTTATTTCAAACCCGATTCTAAATTCAGATCAAAATTGCCATTTGTCCCATTTTATGAAAAGGACACTCTTGAAAATGTTTTACAAGCATATTCATCTGAGATTCAAAATTTAGATGGTTATTTTGAAGCTTTAGACATTATTATTAAAAAGCAAGATTCCAAAGCCTCAATAATATTGGAAAACCATGTCAAAATAAAAGAGCTAAATAACAGAAAAAGTAAGTTAAATTCGGTAAAAAGCAACTGGGAAACTGCGCAAAATAATTTCACAATAATTCAAGCAGAATTAATTGAGTATTCGAAAAAGCAACAAGAACTTACGAAAGAAAAACAACTTGCAGATAATTATAATTGCTTCATTGATGGACTAATAGATATTTATCCTATCTTTTACTCAGATTTTCAAGATTTTAAAAACACAGAATTTCAAACAAAGTTTGGTAGAATTGAGAATGAAATAGCTGGATTTTATAATCAAATAAATAATCACGATCCAATACATGAGAAAATAGAATCATTCAAATTTAATAATGTGAATGGTGATTACAAAATAGAATTCAAATCTATCGGAGCAACCGACTATGAAGATGCCTCAATTAAGTTCAGTGAAGGACATCTTCGTTCCCTAGGATTGTCAATCCTTCTAGCCAATGCTAAAATTAATTCTTTACCATTTATAATATTTGATGATGTGGTAAACGCAATTGATTCGGATCATAGAGCAAATATTATTAAAATGATGATTCAGGATACATTTTTGAAAAATACTCAGCAAATAATATCCACTCATGATAGATTATATCGGGAAAGATTCTCTAACGAAAACAAACCAAGTGAATATGATAGCTACATTCTTAGATATAGTGATACTGGGATCATTACTATTCCACATAAAATATGTTTTAATTCGAAAATTAAAGAGGCAATTGATAATTATGATATTAGACAAGCTTTGGTTTATTGCCGTATATGGTTCGAAACCATAGCTAAAAACTATTGCATGAAGAATAATATTGAACTTAAAGGTAAATTCATTAGAAGGCAAGAACAAATGCTTATCGAGCCTACTATTTCGGACATGTATCGAGAATTAAGCAATTATTTACCTAATAATAAAAATTTGGAATTCCTTTATCATAACCAAATTAATTTTCAGGGATTGAATCAAGAACATCATTCGTTCGATGAATTCATATTTAATTTCATACATTCAAAAACTAGCAAGGAAGTTGAAGACATTTATACTGCTTTAATAAATCTTAATTATGATATAGGCTTAAAAGAAAACTACAAAAGCATATTTGATGAACTACGAGAGTCGTATAAAAATGCCTCTAAAAGAGTAAAGGAGATTAATTCGAAAATGCCTGAAGGGGAAAAAGCTAAAAGGATTAAATTACAAGAAGACATTATACAGCAAATGATTAGTTTTGAAGAAAGAATGAAATCATTAAGTTTTAGTGATGATATAATATCTGATTATACCTCAAAAATGAAAATCTGGATAATAAAATCGATTACTCAAATGATTGGAAAATAAGTAACGATATTCCGATTAAGTAGCATAAATGATAATATAGAAGAAAGATGACCGAAGCACAACTAATACAAAGACTAAATGAACTGCATTCCATGCCAGCCGAGACAGAAACGGTAGAGTTTAAAGAGGCTAAGAACGGATATGACTTTAACAAGATTGGAAAATACTTCAGCGCATTAAGCAATGAAGCAAACCTTAAGGGAAATGATGAGGCCTGGCTGATATTCGGTGTGGAGGATAGGAACAAGAGTATTGTTGGTTCTAATTACCGCAATACCAGCCGCGCGCACCTTGACAGCCTTAAAGGAGAAGTTGCCGGCAAGACTACAAACCGAATTACATTCATTGACATCCATGAACTCAATCTCCCGGAAGGCAGAGTTGTAATCTTCCAGATACCGGCCGCCCCGAAGGGTATCCCCGTAGCTTGGGAAGGACATTATTACGGCCGCGAGGGAGAAGAACTGTCTCCTCTTAACCTTGAGGAAATAGAACGCATACGCAAGCAGACTGCCCATGTAGACTGGAGCGCGGGTATCTGCCCGGAAGCATCAATAGACGACCTTGAGCCTAAGGCTATAGCCAAGGCCAGAGAAAATTTTAAGATAAAGAATCCCAGACTGACTGATGAAGTGGAAACCTGGGATGACGCCACTTTCCTTAATAAAGCAAAGATCACCTTAAACGGAAAGATCACCAGGTCGGCAATTATACTTTTAGGCAAGCCGGAATCCGAACATCATATTCAGCCCGGCATTGCCCACATTACATGGATACTGAAGGACAAAGCCAATATAGAAAAAGACTATGAACACTTTTCCTGCCCATTCCTTCTTTCGGTCGAAGGTGTGCTGGCAAGGATACGGAACTTGAAGTACCGCTACCTGCCAGAAGGCACGCTTTTCACACAGGAGATTGATCAATATGATCCCTTCAGTATCAGGGAGTCTCTGAATAATTGCATCGCACACCAGGATTATAGTTTAAGGGGCCGTATAAATGTTGTTGAGAGTGAAGATTCCTGGCTGCTTTTCAGCAATTTGGGCGAGTTTTTACCTGGCTCAATTGAGAATGTCATTGTGAGCAACCAGCCTTCAGTTTACTACCGCAATGAATTTTTAGCCCGTGCTATGGTAAACCTTAACATGATTGATACCATAGGCAGCGGTATTAAAAGAATGTTCACCGTACAAAGCAAGCGCTTCTTTCCCATGCCAGATTACGATTTAACCGGCGGAAGAGTAACGGCCAGGCTTACGGGTAAGATTCTGGATATGGACTATGTTAAGATTCTATCCAGGAATCCTGATTTAACCCTGGAAGAAATAATATTATTAGACAAAGTCCAGAAAAAGAAGGAACTCAGCGACGAGGAAGTATATCTCCTGAAGGGCAAAGGTTTGATTGAAGGCAGGAAACCTAATTTTCACTTTTCTTTGGGCATAGCGGAAAAGACAGATCAAAAAGCAGAGTACATTAAAAACAAAGGATTCAGTGACAAATATTATAAAGACCTGATTCTGGAATACCTGAAGAAATATAAATCGGCAAAGCGGTCGGATTTTGAGAAGCTGCTTTTAGATAAGCTTTCAGACGTTTTAGATAACCGGCAAAAAAAGGACAAAGTCAAAAACCTTTTACAAAGCCTGAAGATTGAAGGTAAGATCTATCTGACAGGGAGAGATTGGAAAATACTTTAGACGATTTTAGACATTTTTAGACATTTTTTTAGACGATTTTAGACATTTATAGATGATTTTGGACCAAATCAGATTTTATTAGACTTAAAACAGATTTTTTATACAAAACGGTCAAAATGGGATGGTCATAAATACGACAGAAAAAGCTCTGGAAGCCCACATCACGCAATATCTGTGTCTTGTAAACGGGTATGTAGAAAGAGACAAGACGCAATATAACCGCGTAGATTGCGTAGACGAGGAATTACTTTTTACTTTCCTGGAGGATACCCAGCCAAAGGAAGTTGAAAAGTTAAAAGCCATCCATCAGGAGAATTATAAGCAGAAGATACTATACCGCATAAACCAGAAGATAAAGGAACAAACGGTCAGCAGGGATATCTGCAAGGGCGGAATTATAAATCTGCTAAGAAAGGGCATAACCGATTACAATGTAAATCTCAAACTGTTTTATGATAAACCCGTATCAACTCTTAACGAAAAGGATCAGACACTTTATAATAAAAACATTTTTTCGGTAGCAAGACAAATCCATTACAGCTGTCAGAATGAAAATTCACTGGATATGGTAGTATTTATAAATGGCCTGCCGGTAATTACCTTCGAACTGAAAAATGAACTTACTAAACAGGACGTGAAAGATGCCATAAGGCAGTATAAAACCAGCCGGGACCCTAAAGAAGAACTGTTCCGCCTGGCCAGATGTATGGTTCATTTTGCAGTGGATACGGATCAGGTCTGGATGACCACGCATCTGAAGGGAGCAGAATCCATATTCCTGCCATTCAATAAAGGGCATAATAATGGTACCGGAAATCCGCCAAATGACTCGGGTATGAAAACAGATTATCTATGGAAAGAAGTATTAACCAAAGACAGCCTTACGAACATCATCGGAAATTATGTCCAGCTTGTAGAAGAAGAATCAGAAAAGTACCTATCTGACGGTACAGTCAAGAAGGTAAAAACAAAGAAGCTGATCTTCCCTCGTTATCACCAGTTAGATGTAGTATCCAAGCTGCTGACTGATGCAAAACAAAGAGGCGCCGGGAAACGCTATTTAATACAACATTCGGCAGGATCAGGAAAAAGTAATTCGATAAGCTGGCTGTCTCATCAACTTACCGGATTATTCGATAGTTCGAATGTAAATCCTGTATTCGATTCCATAATTGTAGTTACTGACAGAAGAATTTTAGACGCCCAGATACGGAGAACTATCAGTCAGTTTGAACAGGTAAAAGGAGTCGTTGAAGCAATTACCGAAGGAAGCAAACAACTTAGGAGTGCGCTGGAGGAGGGAAAGAAAATAATAATCACCACCATTCAGAAATTCCCATACATAGTTGACGAAATAGGCGAGCTCCCCGGGAACCGCTTTGCGATAATTATAGATGAAGCACATAGCAGCCAGAGTGGAAGCGCAGCAGGAAAGCTGAATAAAACATTAAAGAAAAATAAAAGCGAAGATGAGGGAGAGGACTGGACAGATGAAGACGAAATAGTAGAGATCATTAAGGGAAAGAAAATGCTAACGAATGCCAGCTATTTCGCATTTACGGCAACTCCCAAAAACAAAACACTTGAACTCTTCGGGGATAAATATATTGAGAATGGAAAGGATAAGTTCAGAGCCTTTCATCTTTACTCAATGAAACAGGCTATTGAAGAAGGATTTATCCGCGATGTATTGCAAAATTACACAACATACCAGAGCTATTATTCATTGTTGAAGCGGGTAAAAGATGATCCGGCATATGATAAAATCAAAGCGCAAAAGAAATTAAAAGTGTTCGTTGAGAACCACAACCACGCCATTTCTAAGAAAACCTCAGTTATCATAGATCAATTCATGGATAATGCAATCCGGAAAAGAAAGATAAACGGGCTGGCAAAGGCCATGATCGTAACCGGCAGCAGAATAAGCGCTGTTAAATACAAGAGAGCATTTGATAAGTACCTTGCATCCACAAATAATCCCTATAAGGCTATAGTCGCTTTCTCGGGTGAAATTGACGGAGAAAGTGAAACATCACTAAATTGCTTCCCTGCCAGTTTAATTGCTGACGAATTTAAAAAATCGGAATATCGCTTTTTGATTGTCGCCAATAAATTTCAGACGGGATTTGATCAGCCATTGCTTCATTCAATGTATGTAGATAAAAAGCTTAGTGGTGTTAATGCAGTTCAGACATTATCCAGATTAAACCGGACTGCTGCAGGGAAGAAAGATACTTTCATAATGGATTTTGTTAACTCTACGGAGGAAATAAAAAAATCTTTCGAACCTTATTTTGAAACTACGGTTCTAAGTGAAGCCACTGACCCGAATAAGCTCTTTGACCTGCAATTAGCACTGGATCAGTACCAGGTTTATACTACTGAGCAAGTAAGAGAATTCTCTCAGAACATCATTAATAATGCACCGGTAGACAAATTACATATTATTCTTGATGCCGCAGTGGAAGTCTTCAAAACTACACTTGATACCAAACAGCAGGAAGATTTCAGGACAAAATGCAAATCATATGTAAGGCTTTATGTTTTCCTTTCACAGATTGTCCCATTTGTTAATCCTTATCTTGAAAGGCTTTATATCTTTCTGAAAAACCTTCAGAACAAAATTAAAGGTCCGGATGATGAAGACTTGTCGATAGGTATTCTTGATAATGTTGATATGGAGAGTTATCGACTGCAGAAAGAGGGTGAGTCCACAATTAATCTTCAGCAGGGGGATGAGTTAAAGCCAGTTCAAACTGATTTGAGGGGAACTGTAGGCGAACCCCAAATAGAATATTTGTCTGAGATCGTAAAAGAATTTAACGAAAGGTTCGGTACAGCGTTTACAAATGAGGACAAGGTTAAGAAAATGACACAGGAACTTATGCAGGATGTGGCAAATGACGAAGAATTTGTAAGCGCCTTCAGATACTCGGACGAGCAAAATGCAAGAATAACGTTTGAAGAAGTGCTAAAAAGAAAGTTAACCGATCATGTAGGGACTAACTTTGAAGTATTCAAAGAATACAATGACAATCCCGAATTCAGGGCATTTTTTGCGGAGCAGATGTTCCGGATGATGGTGCAGGGATTCAATAATATTATATAATTATCAGCAGAGTTTTGTATGGGCGATATTAAGCTTTTTAATGTTACTGATGGCAAGGTAACTGAAATGGAAGGAAAGTCAGTTACGATTGAAAAATCACTCCAGACACTTATAGAAAACCATCTTGAAACATTTCTTGGAGTAACATTCATTGCGACCGAATACAGTACCGGCAAGAAACACGGAGGCAGAATTGACACATTAGGGATCGATGAGAATAACTGCCCTGTTATAATTGAATATAAAAGAGCCACTAATGAGAATGTAATTAACCAGGGACTATTCTACCTCGATTGGCTTCTTGACCATAAGGCTGAATTTCAATTGTTAGTGCAAAAGAAGCTTGGCGTAGAGATTTCAGAAAGCATTGAATGGTCCGCATCGCGGATGATATGTATTGCTGGTGATTTCACAAAATATGATGCTCATGCAGTTTTGCAGATAAACAGGAATATAGAACTATACCGCTATAAGAAATTTAATGATGTTCTACTTCTGGAATTAATAAATTCAATAAGTATCCCCGCAAAACCTGAAAAGCCGGGAATGCCTGAAAAGCCCGAAAAAGAAAATACTAAAGCAAAGAAGTATACAACTGTTGCTGAGTTTCTCGAAAAATCACCGCAATCGTTAAAGGATCTTTATGAGTCGATAAAAGATTATATCATGGCTTTAGGTGATGAAGTGCAGCAAAAGGAGTTATTATTTTATTATGCTTTTAAACGCATTAAAACATTTGCATCAATTGAAATACACCCCAGGAACCATACTATAGTCGTTTATGTTCGCCTTGATCCGGGCAAAGTGCATTTTGAAGAGGGTTTCACCAGAAATGTTTCAAATATTGGGCATTTGGGTGTAGGCAATATAGAAATCCGCATTTGTTCAAGTGAGGATTTTGAGCGCGCTAAAGGATTAATTGAAATGAGTTATGAAAGGAGTTAATAATTCCACCCAAGCTTTACAGGAAAAATTGAGGTTCATATAATCAAAATAGTCTGTATAAAATTTCGAGTAAACTCTAGAGAGAGACTTCAGGTGAAGTTTTTAAGTCTCTCCTGAAAAGTATGTGAAAATCTAAGAAATAACGAAAGCCTGGGTTATAATATCCCAGCCCGCCTTTTCGAGGGCAGGAGTGATGAATTTTGTGCAGACGTCACGTTCTGAGAGTTCTTTCTTATTCATTTATATTTCTGGTTATTCCTGAAGTCCCAAGCTGCAAAACAAGCCAAAGCCGCGCTAAATTACTAAAAGGGTATCCATTTTTGCCTGACCGTTTTGAATTTATAAATCGTATTAGAATTGATATTTCTCAAAAGGCAGCATGCAATATCGGTCAAAAGCTTTTTTTAATCAATAGGCAGTAAGACAACTCTGCGTAAGAGAACCGGCATGTCAGAAAAGCGATTCAATTGAAAAGGAAGCCGGTAAGAAATGTAGTATATATACTACATTTCTTAGGGTTATTTGATTTTTAACTCGTATTGAATATTATCCTTTATTATGTAGTATATATACTACATAATAAATAGGGTTAATAGCGGATCCCCCAAGCCCCGATGAGGGGCGCATTGTTTATAGCCCGGAGTGACCAAACCCGCCTTGGGCGGGTGCGGGAACTCCCGGGTATCGAAATCAAAAAATCCCCCCGGAGCCCCGACAAGGGGCGATTTGTATATGGACGGGATGAACAAATCGCCCCTCATCGGGGCTCTCTGTTTGGTGTGGGGGATCTTGTCCCCAGGGGTTCAGTCGCCCCCATCCGGGGGCTTCTTTACCCCGGGCTAAAGACAAAGCGCCCCTTGTCGGGGCTCTCTGTTTGGTGTGGGGGGATCTTGTTCCCGGGGGTTCGGTCACCCGCCCGAGGCGGGTTCCTTCACCCCGGGCTAAAGACAAAGCGCCCCTTGTCGGGGCTTAATGACTGCGCTATTCCAGATGCTCAGCTTTCATTAACAGATTCCCATGAAATCGGGATAAAAATAAATTATTTAAGCTTACGCCGGCAGGTGAAAGAGTCCCTGTAAGTGGTTCCTTATATCACAGGGAGAAAATGCTCCTTGTGAAATTATGCAACGGACCTGCCTGCCGCTAATTGTTTTTTATGCGGAATTATCACAATTTATTGTTGGGTTTTGCCATTTTCTAAAGGATTCTTCTGATATGCGGTATGCTTGTAAAATTATTAATTTGGTAACGGCCTTAATTTTCTTTTTATCTATCCCTCTGACTGCAAGCCTTGCCCAGTGGACGAGAACTAAAGGACCCTACGGCGGGATGGTATATTCATTGGCTGTTAAGCCCGGAACGGAAGGCAGCTTGAATCTCTTTGCCGCGACCGGCCAAAACGGCTTATTCTCTTCTTCCGATTACGGTCAGAAATGGTCTAAATCTTCCCTTGCCAGGCGCTCCGTTACCGCCCTCTGCACTACGGACCAAAACCTCCTGGCCGGCTCCATCAACGGCGGCCTGTATTCCTCTTCCGATAATGGACTGACCTGGAATGCTTTGCCTTTCAATCTTACATTCAGCATTGTATCTGCCATTGCTCAGGGGCAGAATTCAACGGGCGGATCAAACCTCTATGCAGCCACATCCGGAAGCGGAATCTTCCGCTCCACCGATAACGGCCGGAACTGGAATGCTGTCAATAAGGGATTCCTCTGGCCTTATATCTGGTCTGTCATTGCAGCCGACTCGCTCCTTTTTGCCGCTGCCGATTCAAGCGGAATTTACTGCTCCACAAACTACGGCGGCCAATGGTTTAAGGCTGATCAGGGAATAGGGAAAGTTTCTGCTTATTCACTTGCCTGCTCGCACAGCAAAGAAGGAATGCTGAAAGTTTATGCGGGAGGTTACGGATGCATATTCATATCCGAAGATAACGGCAAAAACTGGATAAAAAGAACAATGCCCCGCATCGGGCCGGAGCTATACTCCTGGACATGGACTTTGTGCTTATTGGATACCGCCGGCGGACAGACAGATATCTTTGCCGGAACTGAAAGCCTCGGCATTCTTCGCTCGACTGACGACGGCATTACATGGGATCAGGTAAATAACGGCCTTAAGAATTTGTGCATACTGGACTTAAAATCTTATAACGGAAATCTATTTGCCGCAACAGCCTCCGGCGTCTTTCTTTCCACCGACAGGGGCATCAGCTGGAAAAGCGTGAATAATGGCCTGGAGGCAGTATATGTCAAAGATCTGGAATCTGCCCCGGGAACAGCCGGAGAAATGAACATCTTTGCCGCAACAAACGGAGACGGTGTGTTCCTTTCTTCTGACGGCGGGATGAGCTGGACCGATGTAAACCAGGGATTGAAAGATAAGCAAATTCTTTCACTTCTTATGACCGATTCATGCCTTCTGGCCGGAACTATTGGAGGCGCCTTTAAATCATACGACAAAGGACTGAGTTGGAAGAGAGCAGCGCAGGACGACTGGACACTTGGTGCCGTAAGCAGACTGGCTAAGTGCAATAATAAGCTCTTTGCCGCAACCAGCCGGGGACTGTTCTCTTCGGAGGATTACGGGAATACCTGGAAAAAGGCAGGCGCCGAACTTCCATCATTTGAACAATTTTACGCCCTTGCGGTCTCGGGTAATTCTGTCTGGGCAGGCTCCTCAAAAGGAATTTTCGCTTCCTTTAACGGCGGCCTGAACTGGAAGTCAATGAGTAACGGATTCCCTGATCTTCTTGTTAATTCATTATTTATAACCCATTCTGAAACGGGCAGGGAAAGGATATTTGCCGGGACACGAATGGGAGTTTATGTTTCGGAGGATAACTCACAGACCTGGAAACAGACAGGCCTGAACCGGCCATCCACGCCTTTTAACTGTTTTGCAGCTTCCGGGCAGAACCTGATTGCAGCCTCCGACTCAGGCGTTCTTGTCAGTAAAGACGGCGGCTCTCTCTGGGAGGAATTCAACACGGGACTTGATGAGAATTACATCTATTCAATAAAGGTTATTGGCGGCTATATCTATGCAGGCACATTCAGCGGAATATTCAGGCGCCCGCTGTCGGATCTCCCGGGAGCAAATGATTCCACAAGCGGACCGGCCGCAGGGTTCTTCCTGGAGCAGAACTACCCGAATCCTTTTAATCCCGCAACAACCATCAGCTATTCTCTTCCGAAGCAGGCATATGTGGAACTGAAGGTCTTTGACATGCTGGGGCGTGAAATACGCACACTTGTAAACAAGGAGCAGTCCGAAGGTAATTATAAAGTTCCGTTTGAGGCATCCCATTTTCCCAGCGGAATATACATTTACAGGCTGAGGGCAGGCGGATACAGCTCATCGCGCAGAATGATATTAATGAAATAAGAACGTTTTTCCGGGCACCGCGGAATATGCCGCCTTTGCGGGGCTGGGGGGATTTTCGTTTTTGATAAATTCACGTCATGCCGAAATATGGCGCGGCCACGTCAGAGACGGGCAGGCCACGTCAGAGACGGGCAGGCCACGTCAGAGACGGGCAGGCTGGCCGCGGCGCCAGGGATTTTGGGGGATTCCGTGGTCCCGGGGTTCAATCGCCCGCCAGAGGCTTTACGCGTCAACTTAATAGATTTCCAAAGGCCAATGAAAAGAATGCATCAATAAACGTCCAAATTACAAAGCCCCGATGAGGGGCGCTTTGTCTTTAGCCCGGGGTGACCAAACCCGCCTCTGGCGGGTGCGGGAACCCCCGGG
>DATAKL010000067.1:0-3180 GCA_036261625.1 Ignavibacteriales bacterium
ATTATAAAGTTCAGAGGCTTTAGTCTTATTAGTCGAATTTATTTAAGAAAGCCGTATGAGGGAAAACCTCACGTACGGTTTGACGAGGGTTTGAGGGAAACATAATGGAAACATTCATGCGCCCTCATCCTACTCTACAAACTGATGCAGCTGTAAGCTGATATTCAGTAAACTGATACTCTGGCAGAGGCTCTCGTTTGGGCTTCTGCCTTTTTTTATTTTATTCAACTTAACTGTATCCTAAAAACAAATAAAGGGAAAGCTGTGAGATTAACGCAGTTGAAGAGCTCCGGAGGAGCAACTTGTCTATAGAAAGATATATCCAACCAGCACCAATAGAGCCCCGGAGGGGCGACTTGTACAATGGAATACACGCTAATTCCCTATAGACAAATCGCTCCTCCGGAGCTCTGTAGTGGGTGTGGGATCTCCGCTTTTTCTACAGACAAGTCGCCCCTCCGAGGCTCTTTTATACACTAGCACTGTTTGACTTTATGCTTTCAGATACTTTTCAAGCTTCAAAAGTGCAGTTTTGTGTTTTCCCGGGAGCATTCTATTTAAATTTTCAAGCTTCCATTTAACCGCAGGCATTTTGCCTATATCATCCAAACCCAATAAACTCCACTCGGGATGCTTATTCTTAAAGGATATCAGAAATGTTTTCTCGTTATCCGTAAGCGACAGACGTATTATTTCAACCAGCCTCTCGCGCACCTCAAGGAGCTCTTCCAATTTAATATCCTCAGATGTCATACCCTTAAATTCCCTGGCGAAGACATCCCTGATATCAATCCTGTTCGGATTCAAAACTTCCTCTATCGGCCGGGGATGACTGATCAGATAAACAATAAAAGCCTTCCTGAGTCTATCTGTAATACCTTCATTCTCCAAAAGAAGCTTGATATCAAAAAGATCTCTCGGATGCTGCCTGTCCAATGCTGCACAAATCTTTCCAGCATACAATTCTTCTGAAGATAAAGATCGTACTTTTAGCGATAACTCGAAAAGTTCTTCAGCTTTACTGCAAAGCTTCAGCATTCCAGGCGGATAGACCGACCCCCTGATTGTAGTGTTGGGCTCTACCTTTACAATTGCATTCTCAGAGCTGACGATCAGGCCATAGAATGTCCGTGCAGCAGGGTTCAGTTTTCTTTGGTATCTTAAGCCGGGAATAATCTGACTGAGCCTGTTTTCAATCCTTAATATTGCTTCTGATATTTCCGTTAAGGATTTCTCTCTTTCTTCAACCGGCAGATAAACAAGATCTATATCTACCGAAAGGCGGGGGAGATCCCTGACAAAAAAGTTAATAGCCGTGCCGCCCTTCAGGGCAAAGCTGTTCTCATTATTTATAACGGGCAGTATTCTTAGTAATAGCGCCGCCTGGTTAAAAAATCTGCTGTTCTTCATATTCCTTCGGAACCGTGATATTGTATTTATGATTTAATCTTCCACTCTTAACAATAAGTCTTTTGCCTGTTCCCAGATCAAGTTTCCCAGTCTGAAGTTCATTAAACCAGGAATGCCCGCTTTTTTCTGCCATATAAAGAAAAAGCCTTTTTACCTTAATGGAACGGCACTCCTCAAGAAGCCTCTGAAGAAGCCTGCTCCTAAGAGTGGTAAGCCCTTCCATTATCAGATATGCTTCATCAAAGGAATTGTACTTTGGAACCATGTATAACATTTCCAGCATTGCAAGCTCCGCTGAAGAAATTGTTATCTCAATTCCTTTAGTTTCATAAGCGGAGTACCCGGACAGGCTTTTATAGTCGAACAGATTTGTTCTGACATATTTTACCTGTCTGCTCCATTCCTGCGACATAAACCACCTGGGCAGCAATTCCTCTGCGGGACCGAAGAGATTAACAGTACTTTCTCCCTGGGAAGCATAGTGAGCCAATCCTTTCAGCTCCAGGGCAGTTTTTCCTCCCGGATGCATGGAGAATCCCGCCTGCTTCTGAAGTGCATAAACAGCTCCTTCCCAGCCGACTTTATCCTGGTTCAATTTATAAGCGCCGTTGCCTACCGATTCCAGCCATCGGCTGCGCGTATACTTATGCAGCAAATCATTCTGAAGCCCAGCTCTGTTTAAGTGTGAAGTAAGGGCAATTGTACCCTTGGGCCAGTTCGTTATAAGACTATTTATTTTTTCCATATTACGCCTCTGTCGGTTTATAAATATCGTTAAAAGTTGACCATAAGTCAATATTTAACAAGAAAAATAAACCAATTCCCGGAATTCCTGGAAACCCGCCCGCCTAAGGTGCGAACGTACCAGAATAGCCACGACCTAAAGCCCTACGGTGTATACACAAATTGGTACCGGTTTTATACCCACACTCTAAATCCAATGAAATCTGAGCATTTAGAACGACGCCGCGCCTGCCGTCGGGCACAGCAAAAGGTAAGTCCTTCGAAGAAGGACGGAACATTAGTAGCCCAGGGTACGGGACCCGACTGAGTCGGGGACCACACCCTGGGTATCAGATAAAAAAAATCACCTGGCGCCTTTAGGTGCGGCATATAAGATCCTAATGATTTATGGATCTTCCCATGGAATATGGATTAAATTAATGCCGTATCGGGGATAAATCCATTTGAAACCATGCGCAAAATCTAATATGCCGCCCCTGGCCGGGGCTAGTCTGTGGTGGGGGATCCGTTGACCCAGGGTTTTTCATCCGCTGCCGCGGCTCTCAAACCCTGGGCTACTGATGTTTCGCCCGACTGAGTCGGGCTTACTGATTGCGTAATTCTTTAGGCTCTGTTTTCATTTCAGATTGAGCCTGAATTCTGGGGTAGAACTCCATGCCCTTAAATGTGTATACACCGTATAGCCTTAGCTCGGGGTACCCGATTCACCCCCACCATTCGGGCTTTAGCCCCCGATTCTTCAGAAAAAATCTTACATTCCGGGAACATCGGAGCCTGAAGCCTCATTTTTTGTGGGATCTTTTAAATTCCCGATCAGAAACTATCCCGCCCTCAACAAAACTCTCTCTTTTTTACAAAAAATGCCGAAAAAAAGTGAAAAAATTGTTTCCGGAAGGGGGGACTCAGTATTTTTACTGAGTTCCATCAAAAACTGCTAAAACGAGCTGAAAACAAAGAATAATTCTCATTTTGATACAAGTGTATACTTTTAAACTCAGTAAAAATACTGAGTCGGGCCTCTGAAAA
>DATAKL010000056.1:0-15450 GCA_036261625.1 Ignavibacteriales bacterium
GCAGGCGCACAGGAGCAGAGCCAGCAGGCAACCGAAGTCGCAGGTGCTATTGAAGAGATGACTAAAACTGTCTATGAAACTGCAAAGAATGCCAATGAAGCTGCCGATATGTCAAGGACCTCCCGTGTTGCAGCTGAAAAAGGCGCTAAAAAGATAGATGAGACAAAGAAAGGAATTGAGAAGATTGTTGCCTCCTCAGATGAAACAGCCAGAATAGTGGCTTCACTTACTCAAAGAAGCGAACAGATAGGCGAGATTACTCAGGTGATTGATGATATAGCAGACCAGACAAACCTCCTTGCCTTAAATGCTGCCATCGAGGCCGCACGTGCAGGTGAACAGGGAAGAGGATTCGCAGTTGTGGCCGGATGAGGTAAGGAAACTTGCCGAGCGTACAACAAAGGCCACTAAAGAGATTGCAGAGACCATAAAGGCCATACAGACCGAGGCCAAGGAGGCAGACAGTGCGATGAACGACTCCAAGAAAGCAGTAGTTGCAGGCATGAAGATGACCGAAGAAGTAGCCGAAGTCTTAAATGAAATCTTAAACGGTGCAGTCAGGGCAACTGATGTTGTAATGCAGGTGGCTGCAGCCAGTGAGGAGCAGTCGAGTGCAGCAGAACAGATCTCAAAGAACATTGAAGGCATTTCTGCCGTTACACAGCAGTCTGCCTCGGGAACCGAGCAGATAGCGCGTGCTGCCGAGGACTTAAACCGCCTGACCGTGAACCTCCAGGAACTCGTCGGGAGGTTTAAGCTGGAAGAAAACGCTCAGAATAAGGCATTTGCCGTAAGAAGTAACGGCAGGCTGATAAAACAATAAATATTAACGTTTTCTCTTGAATAGCCACGACTGAATAGCCACGACCTTCAGGTCGTGGTTTAATGATCCAAATAACCCGGGACTTTAGTCCCGGATTCCCGGGCCGAAGATCGGGGGCTAAAGCCCCGGGGGTGTTTGGAATCATCAGCCCCGGACCTAAAGATCCGGGCTGGTCATTCGATAATAAAATTTTAATCAATGGAGAAAAAGATGGAAAAGACAGACAACACCTCGGAACTCCTTCAGTTGGTAAGCTTTACCATAGGACGCGAGGAGTTCGGAGTGGACATACTGAAGGTTCAGGAGATCATAAGGATGATAGAAATAACCTCTATCCCGAATTCACCTTCCTTCGTCGAAGGCGTCATAAACCTGAGGGGAAAGGTCATTCCTGTAATCAGCCTGAGAAAACGTCTTGGACTTGAACGCCTTGAGCATGACCGCAACACAAGAATTGTTGTAGTGGAACTCTCGGGCCGTACAATAGGCTTTATTGTCGACAGTGTAAGCGAGGTCTTAAGAATACCTCAGAATACCACAGAGGCACCGCCAAGCCTGGTAGCCGGAATCAACTCCGAGTATATTACTTCCATTGCCAAGCTCGAAGGCAAGCTCCTTATCCTTCTGGATCTGGACAAGGTCCTGGTTGAGGAAGAAAAGCAGCTCCTCGGGGAAGTGTAACTATTTTTCCTGAATAGCCACGACCTTCAGGTCGTGGAATAGGAGCAAAATAATATTCGGGCTTTAGCCCCCGACCTTCTTGGAACAATCTGGGGCTAAAGCCCGAAAGAGAGAGGAGCGCGTAATCCACGAGCTAAAGCTCGTGGCTATTCAGGCTACAGGGCTTATGGCTTCGGAATGGTAAAGAAAAATGTGGATCCTGCACCTTCTTCACTTTCGACCCAGATGCGGCCCTTGTGGCGGACGACTATCTTTTTGCATAAGGTAAGTCCCACACCGGAACCTTCATACTCAGTCTGAAGATGCAGTCTCTGGAATATCCTGAATATTCTCTATTATTTTTATCCCCTTCCTTTTTTACCTTCCGGAATTCCTCACATTATTCAGGCATCCTCGAAGGAAATCAGAACGATATAATTTTCGGTACCTTCGCGCTGCACCTTTTTGGCATTTATCTTGAAATGTTTCTTTTGACCTTCAGGCGTATCAATTACAACGGGGAAATTCCGGAATTCATTATTTATTTTAAGCTTATCGAGCAGACCTCTGAATTCGGCCGAATCAAGCTGCCCCTTGCTGAATTCAAAGATGCTCTTATTCATCGTTTTTTCTTTTTGGATTCCGAATTTCGAGCAGAAAGCGTCATTTATTGCAATTACCGTGAGCCCCGATTCCAGCGCAGCAACCGGCTGGTTTACAATATGAATAATGCTGTCGGCATATTTCCTCTCAGCCTCCACGGCATATTTAAGCTCATTTAGTTTTTCTGCGGCTGATTTAAGAGTTGATATATCTGTAAATGTGAGTACAACTCCGTCAATTACATTTTCCACCGTTCTGTAAGGCATAATCCTAAGCAGATACCATTTGCCCTCTTTTGTCTGGACCTCCCGTTCAAGGAATACAAGTGTTTTAAGCACATCCTGAATATCCCTTATAAGTCCGTCGTACTTCAGGTTTGTTACAATATGTTCAATCGGCCGTCCGATATCGGCAGTGATGAGATTAACAATCTTAACGGCCTCAGAGGTAAAGCGCTTAATTCTCATTTTGCTGTCGAGAAAGATTGTGCCTATGTTTGTGCTGTTTAGCAGATTGCGCATATCATCCTCGGCGTGCGAGAGCTGTTCAATCTTGCTCTGAAGTTCCGAGTTGAGTGTTATCAGTTCCTCGTTAACGCTCTGGAGCTCTTCCTTGGAAGTTTCCATTTCTTCGTTTGTCGACTGGAGTTCCTCGTTAGTCGACTGGAGTTCCTCGTTAGCCGACTGGAGTTCCTCGTTAGAGGCCTGAAGTTCCTCGATCGTAGCCTGCAGGTTTTCCTTTGTAAATTCAAGTTCCTGCCTTAACTCCTCAGCCTTTCCTGTATACTTTTTCCTTCCTTTTTTAACCTGCTCTTCAGGCAGCTTTGGGGCTGCAACATCCTCAAAGACCACCAGAAGGACAGATATCAAAGCCGGGCTGCCGTCGACCGGCTTTACCGTAATTCTAAGTTCATGTATCTCTCCGTCCTGCTTTATCTTAAGTCCGGAGCGTACGGCTGCTGTCTTGTTTAAGAGAGCCTCGTGAATTGCCGAATGGAGTTCGAACTGAAGGCTGTCTTTGGCCATATTAAAAATATTAAGGTTCGCCTGGCCGGAAGCAATTTCAAGGTATTTGCTCGTATGTCCGTGTACGTAAAGTATATCGCCGCGTTCATTAATAAGAACGCTTGGCGGAGTAAAACTGCTTACAAGCGTTTTCTGCACCAGGTCGGCAAGGCCCGTTTCCCTGGGTCTCTTTACGTCCTCGGTTCCTCCTCCTGTACGGGGGGTAATTTCATGTGTTCTGTATGAAAGCGTGGTATTAAAGACAGCGTTAGGGGAGAAGGTTTCAATCTTCTGAAAAATCTTCCATTTTTTATCTAACATCTTAAAAGCATCTATGTATTTGCCGACGCTTTCTGAAGAGCCGAGGAGCATAATTCCGCCCGGTTTAATGCTGTAGTGAAAAACGGGCAGGAGGCGTTCCTGAAGTTCGCTTCCAAAATAAATGAGCAGGTTTCTGCAGCTAAGCATGTCGAGCTTTGTAAAGGGGGCATCCTTTGTAACATTCTGAACGGCGAAGATAGCCGACTCCCTTATATCCTTTTTAATAACGTAGGAACCGTCCTCCTTAATAAAAAATTTTTTCAGCCTTTCGGGACTAACATCAGTTTCAATATTATCGGGATATATACCCATTCGGGCCTTTTGTACCGAGTCTTCATTAATATCGGTGCCGAATATCTGTATTTTGTAGTTCAGGTTATTTTCATCCTTATACTCATTCAGAAGCATGGCAATAGAATACACCTCTTCGCCCGTTGCGCAGGCAGGCACCCATACTCTCATCTGGTAATTGTCGGGCTTGCCGTCGAGCAGTTTCGGCAGAACGCTTTCTTTGAGCGCCGCAAAAGCCTCGGGGTCGCGGAAAAAGTTCGTAACACCAATCAGCAGGTCCTTAAAAAGGAGGCCGATTTCCTCGGGGTGTTCCTTCAGATATTTAAAATAATCAGAATAGTTTTCAAGGTCGTGCAGGTTCATTCTTTTTTCAATTCGCCTGTAGATAGTGCTCTTCTTGTAATAAGAAAAATCGTTTCCAGTATTAGTCCTTAAAAGCTGAAGTATCTTCTGAATGTAATCAATTTTGTCTTCAATGCCGCTTTTAGGCTCTTTGAGCCTTGCAGAAAGGGCGTGTATATAAAGAAAGAGCTGTGCGGGAATCTCATCGGAAGGCAGCACATAATCTACGCAACCTGTAGAAAGGGCGCTTCTGAGCATTCCATTAGCCGGAATTTCTTCAGGAGCCTGGACTATGGAAACTCCGCCGGCTTCATTAATATATCTTACGCCGAATGTGCCGTCGGTACCGCCGCCGCCGAAAAGAAGCGCAACTGCAGCATCTTTCATCTGATCGGCAAGCGAGCGCAGAAAGTGATCTATCGGCATCTTAAGAATGCTGTCTTCCCGGGGGGCAGGTGAAGCCTGGAGAATTCCATCTGAAATAGAAATAAACTTCGCAGAAGGAGCAATATAAAGCTCATTGGGCCTTATCTGCTGCTTATCTTTAAGTTCAGAAACAGGAATTTCAAGGCCGGTGCCCATTAAATCCTGGCAGAGTCTTCCAGTATCTGAAGAGGCGGAAGCCACAACAATAAATGCAGCCCCGGTATCTTTGGGAATAGTGCGTGCAAAATTAACGGCTGTTTCAAAACTATCTGAAGCAGTTCCAATGCCTATGACGGGGAAGCTTCCGCTGCTTGAATTGTAAATCGGTTTTGAGTTATTTTCTTCAGTCTGAATTATTTGTTCTTTTTTCTGATTATCCATAAAGTTATGCTATTAATCAAATTCTCTGGCTTATATGTTTGCAGCTAATTTAGTGCTTATAATAAGAAATTGCAAGAATAAGTGATTAATTAGCCTTAGTCCATTTAAAATCTAAGAAGGGGGGTGTGTTTTATGCAATGAAATTAATTATCCGGTCAGGCAATGAGGCACGAAATAATGCTCCAGGCTTTAATTGGAATTAGTGTATATTTTCATCATCTTTAATAAGATTAAAGGCGGGAATATGGCAGGCCACGACATTATAGTAATAGGGGCATCGGCCGGGGGGATCGAGGCAATTTCGGATCTTATAGTTCAGTTCCCGGAGGATCTTAAGGCAGCGGTTTTTATTGTAGTACATATTTCCCCGGAAAGTCCTAATATGCTGCCGCAGATTTTTGACCGCCGGAGTCCCCTTAAAAGCCTTCAGGCAAATGATGGAGAAAAGATTCAGCAGGGTAGAATTTATGTTGCTCCGGCTGACTTTCACCTGATTGTAAAAGATGGTTTAATGCAGTTAAGCCGCGGTCCAAAGGAAAACAGGGCGAGGCCCGCAATTGATCCGCTCTTCAGAAGTGCTGCAGTCAACTATGGACCAAGTGTAATAGGAGTTCTGCTTTCCGGTATGCTGGATGATGGGGTGTCGGGGCTCGATTCAATAAAGAAATGCGGGGGTGTTGCTATTGTTCAGCATCCCGAAGACGCCATATTTCCCGATATGCCGCTGCATGCGCTTGCAAACGTGGAAGTAGACTTTAACCTGCCGGTAAGTAAAATGGGGGCTGTCATTTACAGGCTGGTCAATGAGTCCGAGGTGGAGAAAAAAAACAAATCGCCCGAGATGCTGAAATCGCCCGAGATGCTGAAATCGGAGGTTAAAATTGCCGAGAAGGGGGTGGAAAACCAAAAAATGATTACCGATAATTTCAATAATGCCTCAATGCCTGTGAT
Source organism: Ignavibacteriales bacterium (assembly GCA_036261625.1). Classification (GTDB taxonomy): domain Bacteria; phylum Bacteroidota; class Ignavibacteria; order Ignavibacteriales; family SURF-24; genus JAAXKN01. The sequence goes on from DATAKL010000056.1 coordinate 5,803, forward strand.
GGTAATGACATGTCCTGAATGCAACGGACCACTATTTGAAATCAAGGACGACAGGGTGCTCCGCTTCAGATGTATAACGGGGCATGCATACACTGCAGAAAATCTTCTGGCGCAGCAGAATGAGGTTTTTGAAGCTGCCCTGTTTGCAGCCTTAAGAATACTTCAGGAAAGATCCAATATGCTTGAAAGAATGTACCAGGAATCGGCCGATAAAGACGAAAAGCAGGCAATAGACATGAAAAGGCGCGCCGAGGAATCCAGAAAGTACGCCTCAACACTCCGCGACATCATACTCTCGAGAACTATCTGAAACCGGCTGCTTGAAAATTTATAAGGTGTGGTGGAGATAAAATCAAAATCTAACTTCGAATCCGCCGCTGGGGGAACTTTGAACCTCGAACTTTGAACCTCAAACTTTGAACCTCGAACTTTATTTCGTCTTAAACACAATTGTAAATGCCGTGCCTTTTCCTTTTTCACTTCTTACGTGAATTTCAAGATTATTCAGTTCGCAGTACTTCTTGACGAGTGCCAGACCGAGGCCGTTGCCTTCAAAGCGGCGCGTATAGCCGGTGTCTTCCTGAACAAAGGGCTCGAATAGCCTGTCCAAAAATTCCTCAGACATTCCGATTCCGGTATCAGCCACCTCGGCAAATGTCAGATCCTTTTCCGCCCAAATGTTTACGTTAATTTCACCTTTGGGTGTATACTTGATGGCATTGTCGATGAGATTAATAAATATCTGTCCAACAGTATAGCTGTCAATCTTTACTTTTGGGATCTGGCCGGTTCTGTTAAACTTCATGCGCAGGCCTCTTGAGTCGGCCGCAGAGGAAAACTCGTGCATAATATGCATAAGAATGTCCTTCTCGAGATCCAGTTCCTCATAGAGGCATTCGTAGCGCCCGGCCTGCACGTCGGACATATTAAGGATCAGGTCTATGGTTCTTATAAGTCTTCTTCCGCTGTTGTCTATAGCATTGAAGCTGTAGTCCGTCAGCTCGCTTATCGACTGCTGCATTTCTTCCTTAAGGAGTGATACGTAACTGAGTATGACGTTGATTGGGGTTCTTATCTCGTGCGAGATCTGAGCCAGGAATTCGCTTTTGAGGCGGTCGGCCTCCTGGGCTTTTTCCTTGGCTTTAATGAGTTCCTCTTCAGTTTCCTTAAGGCTCGTAATATCGCTGGCAACGCCGATAATTCCCTTAACATTACCCAGCTCATCCTTAAACGGTATTTTATCTATTTTAATCCATCTTTTGCCTTCGTGCAGTGTCAGCTGCATTACAACGTCCTTTACCGGCTTGCCTGTCTCAATTACTACCTTATCCGAGTCATGGGAGTTATCCCCCTGGCCGGGTGTTATTTCTGCAAGAGACTTGTTGATAAGTTCGCTCTTAGGGCGTCCGTACCATTTTTCAGCCGTATCGTTAACCCATATGAACTGGTTGTTCAGGTTCTTATAGAAAATCAAAGTAGGAATAGAGTTAAATATTTCCAGCTGTTCTTCCTGCTGCTGTCTTAGCTTATATTCGGCATTTCTAATTTCGGTAAGATCGGCTGCCACGGTCAGAACGAGGGTTTTTCCATCAGGAAGACTTCCCAGATCGGCCCTGTCGAAACTCCATATTCTTGAGGTGCCGTATTTTGTATTTACGACAAATTCGCCTTCTTTAATTCTGCCGTTTTTCCTGTGATAGCTGCTTATTACTTCAACCATCGTATCTTTATTGCTGCCGTAGGCTTTTTCAGCCCAGGCGCTTATTGTAGGTATTTCCTCAGGGGCATAGCCGCTGATTTTACACCAGGCCTCATTAACATTTACAATTTGTCCCTCGGATGAATGTATGGCCATAGGGAAAGGGGCCCTGTTGATGGCTACCCTGAAGCGCTCCTCGCTTTGTTTTAATGCTGCCTGGATGCCTGCATTCTCAAGGGCGATAGCTGCTATCGTGGCCAGCGACTTCATGAGTTCCATATCTTCGGAATTAAAGCCTTCAGGTTTATTATGGATTTCGAAGCATCCGGCCAGTCTGTTGTTTTTATCTATAATTGGAATATCCAGAAGGGAATTGAACTTCAGCTTTTTTTGAATTTCAGGAATGACATAAGGGTCATTTACAGCATTATTGCTAAGGTATGCCTGGCGTGTAGCCATAACGTGCCCAGGGACGCCGTAGTTTTCCTTAAACTTAAGATCTATGGGGAAGCAGGTGCCGTTTTCGTTGTACTCAGAAAAGCTCATAAGACCGTTCTGCATAATGCCTGCGGCGCCCGATGTGGCGCCGGTGAGCTCAAAAGCGTAGCTGACCAGTTTGCGCATGATTTCGGGGATTTCCAGAACCGAATTTATGTCGCGCGAGGCATGGTTGAGTATCTGCAGCTGGGTATTTTTCTTCTGTACTTCCTTCTCGGCTGTAATTCTGCTATTAATGTAGATATTTATCCTTTTCATGTAATAGCTGATCATTCCATAGATCAGAAGGCTGGTGGCCAGTATAAACATCATGCCCTTAAAGATGCTGATTTCAACCGACTGTTGCAGGTTTGAGACAATTCTGCCCACAACCCAGTCGGAGGTAGCAATCCACAGTCCGCCGAGGACAGCATATATAACAGCGACCTTAAAGGCTACGTTTCTGTTATCAAAGTACTTTTCGTATTTGTTAAGCTGCATTAATTAACTACAGTTTAGACAAATTAGTTGATAAAAATATGGTTTGAACATAAAAAAAGAAGGTCGTTATAATTCCATATAATTAAAGTTTAGTCAACTTTTCCAATAGTGTCTTATTGGGTGAAAATATGGAACTTAACAACCTTCTTTTGATAATATACATAATTATAAATTCCATACAATACCGGAATAAGGTATTAATATTTAATTTTCTGATAGCCCTCGTTTTAACGAGAGGCGGATTCATAACCGAAGTAATCCGGGATAGAATTCAGGATTACCATTTTACGACAGCATACAAGTTCATAGAACGAAATAACTGGAACTGCCTGTTTGTTCATCAGATTATAATGCTGGCCATAATCAGGATATTAAAGCCTAAGGTAATACGTCTTATAATCGATGACACATACATCATGAGGAGCAGGAAGAAGAAAATACCTCATGGAGGATACTTTTATGATCATTCACATAAACCGAACAGACCCGACTTTATCTGGGGACAGAACCTCATAATGATGGCAGCCATAGTAAATATTAAAGGCACTCAGGTAGCTCTTCCCGTCCTGGCCAGTCTTCTTGAAGCTACTGATAGCAATCATTCTCTTGGCCGCATTCTAACCTCACGCAAGATGATAGACCTTGCAAAAGAGTTTCTTGATGAAAACCGTGTAAATTACGGTAAAATCATGCTCCTTGCCGATGCATTCTTTGCAAAGAAAAATCTCATTCATGAAGATGATGGTCTAAGCTATATCCTCCAGACAAGACGCGACACGGTGCTTTACAGTGATCCTCCTGAAAGAAAACCTCATAAAAGGGGCCGTCCTCCAAAATACGGGAAGAGGATCATAGTTCAGGACAGTGACCTTACTTCTGAAGTGAGGATGTTCATCTACGGTAAATGGCACACCATTCATTATACATACTGCCGGGCTAAGGCCAGGTTCTTAAATGGCCGTCAGGTCATGGCTGTCTTCATGAGGTTTGATGAGTTCGATAAAGTGCATCTGATTATCTCAACAGACACAACCATCAGCCCCGTGGAAATCCTTCAGGAATACTCAGGCAGAAATCTGATTGAAAATACCTTTTATGAACTTAAGAACCAGTTCGGTCTTAACAAACAGTACTTTCAGCATCAGGAATCCTATGAAAAGATGCTCTACCTGAAACTCTGGACGTATATTCTTCTTAAGATTACTTCAACAATAAATAAAAGAACAGTCAGGGAATTTGTCACTGAACACCTTCCCTGGAGAATAAAACAAAACAACCTGGTGCCGGTCACAACCGGAGTAACTCAAATGGTCACTTCTGAATATCTTAGACTTTTAGATTTCGACAGCTTCCAGTCAAAAGTCCGAGAAATTCTGAAAACCGACTATCACTATTTAAAAAAAGACCAGATTCTAAACAAATATTTAACCTAATTTGTCTAAACTGTAGTTAATTAACAAAATAGTTTGAATTTGATAAAGATACCAACTAAAAATGAAAAGAAAAAGCTATTTAGAAACCAATTGCCTCAATGATTCAGACATTAAGGAGCATAATATTAATTATTGATGTCTTTTCATGGAAACCGGTTTAATAAGTTTGTAAGCTAATAAATTTGTGGAATAAAAGCACCTTGAAAGTGGAAGTAAATGCAGAAATTTAAAGAAAATTTACTTTTTTTTGTAAAATTTTCCGAAAACGGGCATCGTCACCATATATATATTATGTAATAAAAGATTGCGTGATGTTAAGAGTCATCCCGGCGACATTACGGCTCAAAAAGTAACCTTGCGCAGTTCCTTTTGTTGCTGATCTATAATCAGGCCGGTTTTCTTGGAAAGCCGGCCTTCTTTTTAAATTTTTTTTACAATTCCTTTTAGGAAAATTTCTGATGCTGCCAGTATGTAAGTGTTTAATTTTATTAAACTTAAGTCCGCTGGAACTCCTCTGAAAGTCTCATTTAATTTATTATATCCTTAAAAAAATAATTTTTTTTATAAAAATTTTCCGCAAACGCTCCTCGTCACCATATTAATATATGACAGAAAGTTTTAAACTCTTGGATGCGCAATTTCTGCTTTCAGTACCGATGATTGATGCCATTGAAACCTATAGCTTGCAAAATTATGATGAATAATGACCTGATGGGGTAAATAACTTTGTCTACGCAGTTTTAACAGCAAATTGCCCTGAGAAAAATAAAATGCAACAAAGAGGTTTTAATGAAGGAATATCTACTGTTTCTTTTCATGATTTTTATTTCCCAAACTTATATTACAGCACAGAATGTCAGTGTATCTGCCATAAATGCTAAAGCTGAAGCGGGTGATAGTGTTACTATTCCAATAAATGTTTCCGGCTTTGTAAATGTAGGAGCTATTACCATAAAGCTTCAGTTCGACCCGGGTGTGCTGGCATTTGGAAGAGCTCTTAACTGGGATAGCCAGATTCCTGAAGCAATGGCCGGTGAAAAAAATGGAATAGTCACCATTGCATGGGACGGCCTGACAGGCGTTAATAAATCCGGCGGCAGTCTGGTGGAACTCAGATTTCTTTATATAGGAGGTACCACCTCTCTTAATTTTCTGCCTCAAAGCGAAATTGCCGATGTAGAAGCAAACCCGATGCAGGTCACATATATTAATGGGAGCATTAAGAAAAAAGAACCTGTTGCTGCTCCTGGAAATCTCAGGGCCGAAGTAATCCGTGCCTACAGAATCAATCTTTTCTGGAAAGACAATTCAGATAATGAAAGCGGATTTTACATTTACAGGAAAGATGGCGAGATATCTGGAAACGGTATATATAAGCTCATTGGGAAAGCTGCCCCAAATGATACCACATTTGAAGATGCCGCGATAAAGGCTTTATTGACATACACTTACAAGGTATGTGCTTTCAATGCCGACTCATCCTTCAGTTACAGCAATGAAGTCAGTGTTGCAAATAATCTTGTATCAGTAGCTGCAAACAACAGAGTACCCTCAGATTATAAGCTATATCAGAATTATCCCAATCCTTTCAACCCCAGTACAGTTATCAAATATAATCTTAAAAATGACTGTTATGTTAAACTGACTGTATTCAATACAATAGGGACAGAAGTCGCAGTGCTTGTTAACGGATTCAGGCAGCCAGGGATGAATTCGGTTACTTTTAATGCTTCTGAAATGCCTTCAGGGATCTATTTTTATAAAATTGAAACACATGAGGAAAACGGAAGCAGTTTTAAGGTAATGAAAAAGATGATTTTGATAAAATAGCAGTTTCAAATGTAAGATAGTGAATAAAAATATAATTAATAAATTCGAGTGGAATAATGAAAGATTTGAAATTATTGGTACTCTTGATAATCGGGCTTTCGGGCTCTCTTCTTTCTCAAGTTGTAAGATACGTGCCCAGTCAGTATCCCACTATTCAGGTTGCGGTTGATAGCTCGAAGAGCGGAGATACTATTAAGGTGGCTTCAGGAACATACATTGAGAATGTTGAGATCAAAAGTAAAAAGGTCATAATTACTGGTGAAGACAATACAATTATTGATGGCAACGGAAAAACAGCGGTTAAGTTCTTGGAAACTGACGGGGTAATTAAAAATCTGATTATCAAAAATAGCGATCTGGGAGTTTATAGTGACGGAACTGGCACAGGTTTTAATCTGGAAATCATCCGGTGCAATATTTCTGGCAATGCGAAAGGAATAGAAAGCAAATATACAAATCATGTTTTTATAATAAATTCTGTAATCTCACATAATGAAACCGGATTTCATGCTTTCTATTATGGCGGAAATGGCTTTATCTCCAGTTCCACTTTTTCAGATAATACTGCCGATATAAATTATGAACCGGGATACGGAACAGTTGCAGAACTAAGCGTTGTAAATTCAATTTTAAGAGGCGAAATACAAGGGGCACCAGACAATCCCCTTAAGCTTTTTTACTGTAATTACGACCCTGCCAAGCTTAAAAATAACGTTGTTGTTAAGGACGGATGTCAGACAGGAAATCCTTTATTTATTAACTTAAATATGGGTGACTATAGACTGCAGTCCGGCTCTCCCTGCCTTAATGCAGGCTCCCCGAATCCATTTTACAATGATTTAGATGGTTCCAGGAATGATTTGGGCTACACTGGCGGTTGCGGCATTCTTTTGGCGAATCCTCAAATTGAATTCGGATACTTGCTTAATAATTCAAAAAATAATATTCCTCTAATTATTAGAAACTACAGCAATAATGCCATAAAACTAAAAGGAATAGATCTGGCAGACCAGATGATTACCTCAGATGTTTATCTGCCATTAACATTGAAACCCGGAGAAAATACTACAATAAATGTAACGTTAACTCCATCGACAAAAGGAGCATTTTCCAAACAAATTAAAATTTACTCGGATGACCTTAAAGGGGCCGCTTCTGCAGAGTTCCCTGTCAGCGCAATTGTACTTAATTACTCATCCGGAATAATTAAGGTGCCTTCTGAGGCTCCCACTATTCAGGCGGCTTTGGATGTATTAAAACCCGGAGATACTGTTATGGTATCTGAGGGCACATTCCACGAGAATATCTCTTTTAAGGGGAAAATTCCGGTCCTGATGGGAAGCGGCATTGATAAGACAATCATTGACGGAGATGGAAATGATGCAATTTCTACATTCTCGGGAGACTCCAGAGGCGGAGTTATTAAAGATCTTACCATTAAGAACAGCAATGCGGCAGTAAATTTTAGCGGAGATTACTATAACCCAACAATCAAGGTAATAGGCTGTAAACTGACAAGCAACAATATAGGTATCCAAAGCTCGTTCCATGGACATGTATATCTTATAAATTCTCTCGTTATACGCAATAATACCGGATTCCTTCAGACATATTATGGCGAAAATGCATTTGTCAGTAATTCAACATTCTTTGGGAACAATATTGACCTGCAATATACACCGGATTATGAAACAACTTGTGAACTGACTGCTATAAACTCCATACTGAGGGATCAGATTACCGGAACCTCCACAAATCCTGTGAAACTGGTAAACTGTAATTATGATCCATCCAAACTGGGGACAAATGTTCTGCATCAGGAAGGGAACTTGACAGCTGATCCTCTCTTTGCCGATACACTTAACAATGATTTCAGACTCCGGGCTTCTTCTCCTTGCGTTAACGCCGGGAAAACAGATACAACCGGGCTTCAGCTGCCTGCAGAAGATTTGGCTGGCAATTACAGAATATGGTATGGAAGAATCGATATAGGAGCCTATGAGTATGGGGCGCCTGTCCTTAATTCAGTTTATCCGATGGTAAAAATCGGAAATACAAGCGGATCAAAAAACGACAGCATTCATGTCCCAATTTATGTTAAAAATTTGAAAGACGTTGGCGCACTTACTCTTAAGTTAAGCTTTAACACAGAAATATTAACCTTTGGCGGCGCTATAAATCTCAATGATCAGGCCAGTGATGCACTTGTTAATGCCTCAAATGGAATTGTAACTATAGCCTGGGATGGCCTCTCGGGCTTGAATATTCAGGATGGTAAACTCCTGGATCTTAAGTTCTACTATAAAGGTGCTGATTCTTCTACTCCATTGAATTTCTTGCTTCCGGAATGCGAAGTGACCAATCTTTTGGCTGAGCCTCTTATGATTGATCTCGTTAACGGGGAAGTTGTTCAGGGAGTTAATGTAAGCGGCATTGTAACATATGACAATGAAGTTAATACTGTACTTGATAATGCAAAGTTGGACATGATAGAAAATAACTCTGTTGTTTCGAATTCCTTTACTGATAACACGGGTATGTATAAGTTTTGCGGTGTTGAAACAGGGGATTATAATTTTGGAATAACAACCGACAAACCCTGGGGCGGTGTTAATTCAACTGATGCACTGGAAATAAGGAAATATATTGTTGGTCAGAGCATCCTGAGCGGGTTGAGACTTAAAGCAGCTGATATCAACAAGAGCGGAGGAATTACGAGTGCTGATGCACTCCTCATCCGGAGAAGATTTGTTAAGCAGATTACTTCATTTTCTCTTAATGACTGGCTGGCTGATTCTGTCAGTGTAAGCGTGGCAAATTCGGACATTGTTAAAAATATTAAAATGATCTGTGCGGGAGATGTAAATGCTTCTTATGAATTTGTCCTGTCAAAGCAAAACACAACTATTGTAAACCATAAGCAGTTTCTGAACCTGAAAGCTAAAGAAGTGGTGCCGATTCCGGTTTATCTTGATGATGAAACTACCCTGGGAGCTATTTCTCTGGTATTAACCTATCCTAAGGATCAAATTGAGATAAAATCTGTTTCAAGCAAGGCTGAAGGACTCCTATCTACTGCTGATAACGGCGAAATTAGAATTGCCTGGGATGACCTGAATGGACTGACCTTTAAGAAAGGGGAAGCACTGGCAATTGTAAATGTGGAACTGAAAAAAGATCTGCCTGCCGGAAATTCCATCAGCTTTGAAGCTGGCGCTGAGACCGAATTTGCTGACCAGAATGGACATGTGCTGAATAGTGTATCTATGAATATCGCAAATATTCAGCCTGCAGTCCCCACTCAGTTCAATTTAAGCCAGAACTACCCTAACCCGTTCAACCCATCAACAGTAATAGCCTACGATCTGCCAGAGGATGGAAGGGTGACTCTAGAAGTATTCAACCTCTTGGGAGAAAAAGTAGTAACACTTGTAGATGAAATGAAAGCTGCAGGTACCTATAAGACAGAATGGAATGCTCTACATCAGAATAGCGGGATCTATATCTACAGACTCAATGTATCCGGAGCCCAGAAACACTACTCCCAGATACGGAAGATGCTCCTTATTAAATGAGCGCCAAGCTAAGCTTGGGCCAATCTAATTGGGTGAGGCAGAGATAATTGCGAAGTCTCTGCCAAGTCCCAATCGTGGTAAAACTCTAAAGCCACGTAGCGTGAAACCGGAGTATGGCTGGAAACGGTCATGC
>DATAKL010000069.1:0-18364 GCA_036261625.1 Ignavibacteriales bacterium
TTGAATTCGATAAGGAACTGACTTTCGGGCAGAGGCTGGCCGACAGGGTTGCGGCTTTCGGCGGGTCGTGGACTTTCATAATAATTTTTGGTTCTGTTATGTTTGGATGGATTGTTCTTAATTCCATACTGCTGGCAAAGCGCAGGACTTCTTTTGATCCTTACCCATATATCCTTCTGAACCTTGTGCTCTCGATGCTTGCAGCCATACAGGCTCCTATAATAATGATGTCACAAAACCGCCAGGCAGCCAAAGACAGGATAGATGCAGCTCATGATTATGAAGTAAACCTTAAGGCAGAGGTGGAAATAAATGCCCTGCACGAGAAGATCGATCAGCTTAGAGAGATCCATCTTGCTGAGATCAGGTCACTTCAGGAAAAACAGATGGAACTAATTGATCAACTGTTGAATAAAAAAAAGACGGATGGATGACTTGTTAAATAGTAACTGAAAAGGGGGACTCCGTTGTAGGTTACATCCGGCGCTGAAAGCTTGCAATTAGAGGTGAATTGGACCAGAAAAATATTTGAACGTACTGGCCACTATTTGGTCACTGACTTTCGAATTATTGCTTTTTTGAGCTGAAATTAAAGGATTTTTGATTCTCACGGACGGTGTTTTGAACAGGCACGACTGCTAGTTAGCCGGGAAATGCGCTAACTAACAGTACCTTTGCCGCTAAATACCCGGAATTACTTCTTTATTTCCTTACTGTTTACCTCTGAAACCTCAGGGAAAAGTTTTTTTAGCCAGTCTGTCATAGTATCAAGGAAGCCCGGCACAAATTCTTTCTTAAGAGTAAAATATTCCGAAGGTGCACCGGTATTTGCTTTCTGGTAGAGATGGTTGGCATCCGGGAATTCTTTAACTGTAAAGTTTTTATTGCCTCCATTTTCGAGGGCTTTTACCATTGCATCTTTATTTACAGATTCGATTACCTGAAGATCCTTTCCACCGAAAAACATTAAGACCGGGCATTTAACCTTCTCAAGCGCAACGGCAGGATTATATTCAACAAAAAACTTATACCAGCGGGATTGTAATTGGGCAAGCTGTCCTTCAATGGTCTGCTTAATGTATGCCTCCTTATCGGGGATCTGTTTTTTCTGCTCATCTGACATTTTAGAAAAGTAATCCTCAAAGTCCTGTCTCCACCGCGCCTTTACTGCGTCCCAGCCCTGACCGCTCTTAACCGCACTGAGAATCTGGCGCTGAAGTGTAAGCTTCTTTTCAATCTCTTCATTGCCCATGCCCGAGGCTTTAAGTATAGCCTGGAGTTGGGATAGAATTACCGAATCGCCTGGCACACCGGTGCCCGAGATAAGTACAATAAAGGCAATATCTTTGTATTGCGAAGCAAGCATTGGAGCAATTACGCCGCCTTCGCTATGGCCGCAAAGGCCGATCTGCGAGGGATTAATCTCATGCCTTGTCTTAAGAAAATCTACTCCGGCTTTGATGTCTTCTGCAAAATCTTCAGTTGTGGGATTTGTTCCGCCGCCGCTGGAACCACCGACACCACGGTCATCAACTCTTAAGACAGCAAAACCTTTTCGGGTCAGGCGATCTGCAATAATCTTAAATGGCTTAAAGCCAAAAATCTCTTCGTCGCGGTTCTGCGCCCCGCTGCCTGTAATCAGTACTACTGCCGGATGCTTCCCCTCTGAAGGCGGTATGGTAAGAGTTCCTGCGAAAGTAATATTGCCGTTCTTATAAGTTATATCTTCCTGTTTGTATGGTACAGGTTCCTCTTTGGTTTTTACTAGAGCAGTCTTCTTCAGGCTGAAGGTGCCTTTGTATGTCAGCTGCTGGAATTCTCCTTCTATTAAGCTGTCTTTCAGCTGTCCGTCAAATTTTGCAAGTCTTGAAGGCATGGCTGCATTAGCAAGCTCGAAATGGACTTTGGGATTTTCAAATTTTATGTTTGAGAGTTCCAGTCCAATTGCATTTTGCTGCAATATATCGATTGTGCCCTTAAGGCTGTCTGTTTTATCTTCAAAGTTAACCGTGATATTCAGCTTCATAGCCGAAATCTGAAGCGTTCCTTCCCAGTGTCCGGCTATTGGATTCTGTGCATAAAGTGAGTTAAATGCAGCCATAAATAATGATATCATTATAAAATAATAGTTTTTCATTTTTAATCCCGATTTTTTACGGCTAAAAGTTAAGTAAAATGGAAATTAAAGGAAAACCGGGAGGTTAACTTATGCGGGAAGTTCCTGATGGGAAATTGCTGTATGGTTATATTGTTAAAATTGCTCAATTAAGGAAAGTACAATACAGCAATTCCTTTTTCATTCGCCCGCTGAGAACTTAAATCAGCTGACCTTTCTTTTCTTTTCCAGTAAATTTACGACAGGCAGAACGATGGCAAAAATTACGGAAAAGCGGATGGACACTGACCAGTCGGGAACAGCATTATTTCCCGTAAAAATATTATAGAGCAGTGTAACCATTGAGCTGGCAATAAAAGTAATTACAAAAGTAATTAAGCAGTCAATCAAGAGACCTATTTTGCCCATAATAATTCCCCTGTTTGTGAAAGGATTAATACAATTTTAAGAATTATAAGAACATAAGCAACCTCTCTGAATATAAAAACGGTTTATTCACCTGATGTTTTTAAATCCCGGGTAATCTTCTGCTGCTGGATTTTTCGGAGATTCTCTGTCTCTTGTCCATATTCAAAACTCCATCTGACCCGGATTTAAGTCCTAAAATCCATTGCTTTTCTAATCTGCTGACATTTTTCCATTTTCAATTACAACTCTGCATTCACAATTGTGCAAAAATTATAAATTATGGCAACCAAGACACAATTTAAAAATTGAACACAGACCAGCAAATGTTATTTCTTAATCTTTGGCCATCAAGGACAAGTTCACGAATAGCTTCAGGAAGTTGGTTCCGCTGCCATTGGCATTCTTGCCGTCCCATTTTATCTTTCTCATTTTCTTCAACGGACTCCTTTACAGCTCTGATTGCATAAGCAGCTGCACCAAGTTCATGTGCCGCAACGTGAGCCACAGCTACTGCTTGTCCGGCTGCCAATGCTGCAAATTTTTAAAGCTGAGATCTGAACATCGGGATCTCTAATTTATTGAAAACTACCCGGCAAAGATAAGGAAAGAATACTTCAGGTTTAAATTAAATTTGATTAAATTCGCAAAGTCAGTATTTTGAACAGATACAGCCATCGATTTGTCGACTAAGTAGAATAATAGATAAAACAAACAGGAGAATAATATGCACCTGAAATATTTTTTGCCAGTAGTGCTTTTCTCATTATTTCTTTCTTCCTGCATTAGCTATAAAATCGCTGAAAAAGATATTTTCAACAGTAAAAAGGTCAGCAGGTTAAATGATAATCTCCATTTTGAAGATATATATTTCCCCACCTCCGACAGTCTTAAACTGAATGGCTGGTTCATTAGAAGCGAGAAAGCAAGAGGAACACTCCTTTATTTTGGAGGTAACGGCTATTACATGCTGAACCGCACCACATTTGATGCAATCAACATGTTTACCGACCTTAAAATGAATCTTATGATTGTGGATTACAGAGGAAGCGGAAGAAGTGAAGGTAGCCCGACTATCCATGGAATTTATGAAGATGGTTTATCAGCATATAAATATCTTTGTTCACGAAAAGATTTAGACACAAGCAGGATCATTGTTTATGGCCATTCTTTAGGCTCCTTTGTGGCAATGAAGGTAGGATGCACTTATCCTGTTGCCGGAGTCATACTCGAAGGCGGAATATCAAACAGTATTGATATGCGTGATGCAGTCTTAAAGGCAAGTGCTCCATGGTATCTGCGCTGGCTGGTAAGGCTCGATGCCGATTCTACAATTCTCGGACTTGATAACGTTAAAGAAGCACGCAGTCTAAAAAAACCTTTGTTAGTAATTACCGGAGAAAAGGACAATATAGCTCTGCCTGAAATGGGACGAAAAATTTATGATTCAGCAGCAAGTTCGTTCAAAAGATTTGAAATTGTACCAAACGGGGAACACCCCGATCTTTATTTTACAAAAACTGACGGCCGACGTGATTACTACCTGAATGCACTGTCTAAATATTTAGATGAGGTACTTGGTAAAGAGCCTGCGGCTACAACTTCCGCAAGATGATATTTTTGTACAGGTAATAAACATACTGCTTACTGTGCAGCGATCCTTTTGTTGTTATATGACGGGATAATAATAATAATAGTCCTGGACACTTTTGGGACACTGGATTTTTGAGGAATGCAAAAAGTCTCTATGGATTGCCTTAAATTTATGCAGGCTTAAATAATTGCGCCTGATAGCAGATATGGGTATGTTAATGAAGATATGAAAATCAAATTAGTTTAAATTAAAATTATGTTATTTACTAATGGGTAATTATATGCGTGATCTTTTAATAAATACAGCCGAAAGAGCTATCCGGTATCTTGAGGGCCTAAATCAAAGAAATGTTATTCCTGATAAAAATGCTGTTGACCGCCTTTCATTTCTAAATTTTCCACTCCCTGATGAATCTTCAACTCCTGAGGCAGTTTTAGATAAACTGGATGATTTTTGTTCACCGGCAACAATGGCAATGGCAGGACCGCGTTTCTTCGGATTTGTTATCGGCGGCTCACTTCCTGCCGCATTATCAGCAAATTGGCTTGCATCTGCATGGGATCAGAATAGTGCATTCTATAACACAACTCCGGCAACTGCCCTGCTTGAGCAAATTGCTCTTAAATGGCTGCTGGATGTTCTGAAATTACCTTCTGAAAGCGGCGGCGCCTTCGTAACCGGGGCAACAGTTGCAAATTTTACAGCACTTGCTGCCGCCCGGCATGATGTTCTTGCTAAGGCAGGCTGGAACGTCGAAGCTGATGGACTCTTTGGCGCTCCACCAATTACAGTCATTGCAGGTGAGGAAGCACATCCTTCACTCCTTAAATCATTAGGTATGCTTGGCTTAGGACGCGACCGGATCTTAAAAGTACCTGTAGATAACCAGGGGCGTATGAAACCTGATGCATTACCCGCAATAAAGGGGCCTGCAATTGTTTGTCTCCAGGCAGGAAATGTAAATACCGGAGCATTTGACCCAATAAAGGAGATCTCCCGGTATGCTCATGAAAATGGATCCTGGGTTCATGTCGATGGCGCCTTCGGGCTATGGGCACGGGTCGCTCCTTCAAGAGCCTTTTTATTAGATGGTCTGGAAGAAGCAGATTCATGGGCAACCGACCTTCATAAATGGCTGAACGTCCCATATGATAGCGGTATTGCATTTGTGCGCAATAAAGAATCCTTAAGCGCAGCTATGGCAATTACAGCTGACTACCTTCCGACAGAAAGTCAGCATCGTAATCCTTCTGACTATACACCTGAACTCTCCAGACGTGCCCGTGGAGTTGAGGTCTGGGCAGCTTTGCTTTCATTAGGCCGCAGCGGCCTTTCTGATATGATCGAAAGAACTTGCCGCCACGCCAGACGTTTTGCTGAAG
The DNA here is from genome assembly GCA_036261625.1 of Ignavibacteriales bacterium. Classification (GTDB taxonomy): domain Bacteria; phylum Bacteroidota; class Ignavibacteria; order Ignavibacteriales; family SURF-24; genus JAAXKN01. The sequence goes on from DATAKL010000069.1 coordinate 5,498, forward strand.
CTTTTAGCAATGCAGGATTTCAGATTCTAAATGAGGTGGTGCTTAATCAGGTGCTGGTTTCATTTGGATCCTCTGAAATTACAAATAGTGTTGTCTCTGATATCCAGAATGATGGCACTTGCTGGTGCGGCCCCACCGTATGGCAGGGAAAAGCTGCTATGAGAATCAGTGTTTGCTCATGGGCTACAACTGATGAAGACGTTGAAAAAAGTCTTAAGGCAATGCTGAATATTGCCAAAAAATACCATAGCAGAACAACCTGATAAATAGCTGAAATGATATATATATATATATATATATTATTTTTAAACCATCAGTTTAACACGGATTATTAAAACGGAATTCGGTAAAATGGTTCGAATCTGACCACTCAAAATTCAGCTTAATTTCGCAATCGCAGGATAATTCATCAGACTTTTTTCCGAAAAGACTCTTCGTAGCCGTATATATACATATTAGAATAAATGCTTGACAATAATGCGGATTTTCCCAATTTTTCACTCTGACAGCTTAAATAGGCGGAATAGACTTATAGGGAATTGAAAAAGCTCATTTCTCAAAACACAACAAGGAAGGATAAAAATGAAATATCTCATTACTTTCTTCGTGTCATTGACTATAGTTACTCAACTCTATTCCCAGACAAAAGATAGCGGAATAGATAAAGTAGTAAATCTCACATACAACTACCGGTTTGATGAAGCTTTCAAGGCTATTGATAATATCCGGCAAAATGGCGGTTCGGCAGTTTCATGTCAATATCTGAAAGGAATGGTAAGCTACAGGAAGGCAAAGTATTACGAGCATTTTATCCGGAGGGACGCTGAAAAAAATAAAGTGGTGCTTCTTTATGACGAAGCATATTATGCTTTAAGTAAAGCAGCGAAAATCTGTGATGAGATACTTAATAAAAATCCGAATGATACCTTAGCTCTCTTCTATGCAGGTGCTGCCTATGGCTATATCGGCATGTACCATGCTAAAAAGGATGAACTCTATGCTGCTGCAGGGGAAGGGAAAAAGGGCCTTGATTATCATGACAAGCTGATCAAATTATGTCCAAAGTGGACAGATGTTTATCTGAGTCAGGGTATTTTTAATTATTATGCCAGTAAAGTTCCATGGTATATGAAGCCTATACTTTGGATACTGGGAAGAAGCGGTGATGAAAAGAAAGCTTACGAATACCTGAAAAATGTGGCAGATAACGGGCACATCGCTAAATATGAGGCAATGGAGCTTTTGCTGGATTACTTTATTGAGAAAAAACAAAACAGTTCAGTTGAGAATATGTATAGCAGGCTTATAAACACGTATCCCGGGAGCAGGTATTATTATGGTGTAACACTTGGTTTTTATGCCTTGAGAAATACCAGCTTTAATTACTACATCACCGCATTTAATAACACATTCTCAAAACTAAGCTCAAAGGCAGATGACGAGGAGCGCCATCAGATGGGAGTCTTATTTATCCTGGCTGCAAATTATTATATGAACCGCAAAGAATTTTCCCGGGCAATAGAATACTGGAAAAAGCTGATTGATTTAAAGTATCTTAAAAATGAAGACGCCTGGTTACATACAGCTCTCGGTGATACTTTTGCTAAAAACAATAACAAAAAAGAAGCAATTAGTTCTTACAGGTGGGTAATTGATAATGCGTCTACTGAGAAGGAAAAACAGAAAGCCAGAGAAAAACTTTCGCAGTTAAATTGAACTTAAAAACAGCTGTGTTTATTCAAAATTTGCATAGACGAAGTTCTAAGCAGTGTTTTCTGTACATTTCATTTGTAAATAATTAGCTCAGGATAATTATAATTATATGAGAGACAGATTAAGAGCCATTGACGGTGAGCGTCAGACTTTCATTGCAGAGTTTGTCCGCTTTGGTGTAAAACAGGGTTACAAGGGAAAAGAAGAAACGGTTTTACTAAAGAAAATTCACGACAGTTCCGGAAATTTTATTACAGATCACCTTTGGTTCAATTTAACAGCAGGTTTTGAGAAGTTAAATCTCAAAGAAGGTGAAAGAATTCAATTTGATGCAAGAGTAAGAAGCTATACAAAAGGCTATAAGGGAAGACTGGCTAAAATCCTGAATCCATCGAAGTCTATTGAGAAAAAAGACTTTAAGCTAAGCCATCCAACCAGAATACTCAAACTTACTTCATAGAATAACAAGGAGAAGGGTGTTCATATTCAAAACTCCATCTGACCTGATATTTTATACAAGCCAGAGCCAATTCTTCATCAACGGAGTATATTCTGCCATTTTTCAGCAAGGAATTCATTCGTTATTTATCTAATAAAGACTGAATTATTGAGGAATGAGCATAGTAATCCCTTTCCCATTCAGGATAAATATTTCAATCGTAAAGTGAGGTTGTTAGGCTTGTCTGGGGCAAACTTAATGTAACCGGTTCACTGAACATTGGGCTCAATTATTAAATGAAAATCACCCGGCAACGATAAGGAAAGAATGCTTTTGAAGAATGCCATAGTCAGCTAAATAGCATGGATCGAGTTATAACCGACACTATCCTAATTCTTTTCCGAACTCTGCTTTGCTCTTTTCTTTGCTTGAGTAATAATCGCTGCAAACATAAACAAATTAGATGCCATTATAAGTACTCGTCCGAGAAGCTTATCTTTTTCTATTAAAAAAAGTATAATCTCTCCCACGATTACAAGTCCCGCACAAAGCAAAGCAATTTTCTGAAACAATTTACGGTTTTGTAACATTGAATAATCTCACTCTAATTACAGCCCTATTGGTACTGTGGTATTCTACCATTCTGTTTCTTTATTTTAATTTTATTAAAAACCAACTAAATTAAATGACAAAGGAGCCATTTCATTGTGGATATTTGCCCGCCAAATATAAGAAAGGATGCTTTAAGTTTAAATGAAATTTGATTAAATTTCCAGAGACAGAGTTTTGAACAGATACATGGAAATTTCTAAACAGGAAATATAAATAGTACAAAAAAGAAAAACACAGGAGGGACTCTCAAATGCCAGAGGTTAAAACCGACAGAGCATTGATCCATTATATTGAAATGGGGAAAGGCGAAGTAACTTTACTCTTTATTCATGGCTGGGGAATTAACAGCAGTTACTGGAATGATCAGCTGGAATATTTTTCTAAGGATTACAGGGTAATTGCAATTGATCTCCCGGGCTTTGGAAAGTCAAACTCCGATAGAAATCAGTGGACAAGACAGAACTATGGGCAGGATATAATTGATTTTATTGATAAGCTTAGCCTGAAGAATGTTATACTTATCGGCCATTCAATGAGCGGCGACGTGATACTTGAAGCTGCACTTACAAACCACAATGAGATTAAAGGAATAATTGGAATTGATAATTTCAAGATGCTTGACGTTAGCTTTACACCCGAACAGATGGAAGAGATAACCGCAATGTCAAAGGCAATTGTAAGTGATTATAAAAATTCGGTTCCCTTTTTTGCTGAGACCTTGTTCCATCCTGAAACTCCATCTGATGTAAGAAAAAGGGTAACAGCTGATTTTGTTAACTCGGATGAAAAGGTTGCCCTATCAACTTTGTTCGATATGATGGAATATTTTAAGATCCTGAGCGAAAGATTATCCGCACTTAATTTTAAGTTGTTTCTTGTCAATAGTGACTTTGGACCCACCAATATTCAGGGTCTTGAGAAGTACTGCCCGAAATCATTCGACGTAAGCTACATTCATGCAACCGGGCATTACCCGATGATCGAAAAGCCTGAGGAGTTTAATAAAATACTGGAACCCGTAATAAAAAAAACAATTGTCCCTGTTCAAAAGTCCTGTCCATATTCATAACTCCATCTGAGATGAAAATTTATACAAACCAGAGCTGATTCGCCATCAGCATAGTTGATAACGATCGGATTCAGCGGCGGGAGTTGCCCCCTGCGCTGAATCCGGTTGGTTGATTATTGTTCCTGTAATTCACTTAAAGGAAACAAAAATTCATCCGGCTTTTTATTAAGAATGTCGAAACGGTCAAGATTCATCACCTTATTCCAGGCGTTTATAAAGTCACGTACGAATTTCTCTTTTGAATCATTTTGTGCATAAAACTCAGCTAAAGCACGCAGTTGTGAGTTTGAGCCGAAGATGAGGTCAACACGGGTTCCTGTCCACTTTGCTTCTCCGGTTTTCCTATCACGCCCTTCAAATATTTCGCCGGTATCTGAAACGGGTTTCCAGACCGTGTCCATATCAAGAAGGTTAAAAACAAAGTCATTGCTCAGCGAGCCAACACGTTGTGTAAAGACGCCGTGTGCCGAATTGTCTGCATTAGTGCCAAGGACGCGCATTCCACCGACCAGTACAGTCATTTCCGGCGCGCTTAAGGTAAGCAGCTGCGCTTTATCTATTAATGCTTCTTCAGCCGGAATTGCGAGACCTTTTCTCTGGTAATTCCTGAAACCATCGGCCAGCGGCTCGAGCACTGAGAATGACTCTACATCAGTCATTTCCTGAGATGCATCTGTTCTTCCGGGAGTAAACGGGACCTCAAAAGCAAAGCCGGCGTTTTTGGCGGCAGCTTCTACAGCAGCACATCCCGCCAATACAATCAGATCGGCCATGGAAACTTTCCTGCCGTTGCGCTGAGAACTATTGAATGCCTGTTGAACATTTTCAATTTTTTCAAGGACCTTTGCAAGTTGTGCCGGCTGGTTGATCTCCCAGTCCTTTTGAGGAGCTAAACGGATGCGTGCGCCATTTGCTCCTCCCCGCTTATCAGACCCGCGGAATGTTGAAGCAGATGCCCAGGCAGTTGAAACAAGTTCTGAAATAGTTAATCCGGAGTTCAGAATCATCGCCTTTAACTCCGCAATATCTTTTGAATTAATCAGCGGATGATTTACAGCCGGAACAGGGTCCTGCCAAATTAAGTCTTCCTTCGGCACCTCAGGCCCGAGGTAACGAGATTTGGGCCCCATATCCCGGTGAGTGAGCTTAAACCAGGCTCTGGCAAATGCATCTGCAAAAGCCTCGGGATTCTTATGAAATCGGCGCGCAATAGGTTCGTAAACCGGATCAAAACGCAGCGATAAGTCTGCAGTTGTCATCATAGGCCTGTGCTTTTGGGAAGGATCGTGCGCATCCGGTATCATATCCTCTTGCCTGACATCCTTTGCCAGCCATTGCCAGGCGCCGGCAGGACTTTTAACAAGCTCCCATTCATATCCGAAAAGCACGTTAAAATAACCATTATCCCATTTAGTAGGGTTAGGTTTCCAGGCGCCTTCAATCCCACTTGTAGTAGTGTGAATGCCTTTTCCTGTACCAAACTTATTGATCCAGCCCAGGCCCTGTTCTTCAATGGGCGCTGCTTCCGGCTCCGGGCCAACCAATTTCGGATCGCCTGCTCCATGTGCTTTGCCGAAAGTGTGGCCGCCGGCAATGAGTGCCACTGTTTCTTCATCATTCATAGCCATACGGGAGAAAGTCTGCCTCACATCCCTGCCTGAAGCAACCGGGTCAGGGTTTCCGTTTGGGCCTTCAGGGTTAACGTAAATGAGTCCCATCTGTACAGCGGCCAGGGGGTTCTCAAGTTCCCGGTCGCCGCTATAGCGTTTATCAGCCAGCCAGATATCTTCCCTGCCCCAGTAAACCTCTTCTTCCGGCTGCCAGATATCGTTCCGGCCGCCTCCGAAGCCGAATGTCTTGAAGCCCATAGATTCCAGCGCACAATTACCTGAGAGGATTATCAGGTCTGCCCATGAAATTTTACTTCCATATTTCTGCTTTATTGGCCAGAGCAGGCGCCGTGCCTTATCCAAATTGGCATTATCCGGCCAGCTGTTCAGGGGTGCAAAACGCTGATTACCTCTTCCTCCCCCGCCGCGTCCATCTGAAATACGGTAGGTGCCTGCACTGTGCCAGGCCATTCGAATAAACAAAGCACCGTAATGCCCCCAGTCAGCCGGCCACCAATCCTTTGAATCTGTCATTAAAGCATATAAATCCTTCTTTAAGGCTGCAAGGTCAAGTTTTTTGAATTCTTCCGCGTAATTAAAGTCAGGGTCCATCGGGCTTGAGGCTGGCGAGTGCTGATGAAGTAAGCTTAAGTTTATTTGTTCAGGCCACCAATCCCGATTTGATGTGCCCCGGCTGGCAGATATCCTGCCAGTTAAAGGGGTAATGATTTTTTCATTCATCTTAGTGCCCCCGTATTTTTTGAGATTAGTAAATAAAGCCGTTATTTCTCTTTAGCTGAAAACCCGGGCGGTTTTATACTTTTAATACTAACATTTTATCTGTTCCGGACTTATTGAATTTGCAAAACGTTCTTGCCTAAAGAGTAAATAATTGCTTGCATAATATCAAGACTAAGGACCTGGCCCTGCACAAAAGTCCGCACAGCTTAATTTTCCAGCTAATCCTGGCTCAATTCCCTTCTTCCAAATATTTCCATTCTGATTTCAGCAGGCACATTGACCCGCATTTACATAAAATTTTCCTGAAACATGTCTGGAAAGGCATGGCAATCAAATTCTTATTCAGGATATGTAAATATTCAATATAGGATGGTCTTTGGCAGCTTGTCTGAAGTAGACGTAATGAAGTCGGTTTACATAATTCGTTCATAAGTTTGCAATGGCAAAAATCCGCCTAAATAATCTTCCGCCTGCATATGCTTTATCCAGTCAATCAGAAAAAAAATCAGAAATCGAATAGATCATCAAGAAAAGATTTTTTCTTGTTTTTATATCCTTTTTCTCTTTCATATTTATAGTCTTCATCATGTCGCTGAAAGTCCGGCCGGCTTTCATTTTCTCTTCCGCCATAGCCTTCCTGGGCAGCGGCGGATCTTTCAATTATCTTGTCCAGTTCCCCGCGGTCCAACCAGATGCCGCGGCATTTGGGACAGTAGTCAATTTCAATTCCCTGCTTGTCGCTTATCAGCAGATCGACATTACATATTGGGCATTGCATTTTTCTCTCCTTTGTCTTTTTTAAATAAAGATATTAAAATAGAGATTGTGATGACAGTTAATATGAGAATGAGAGACCACGAGATTGGGAACTTGCCTCCGAACATCTGATTTAACCAGCTCATCTTGAGTCCCACAAACAGCAGCACGATACCAAGTCCGTATTTAAGGTACCTGAATTTGTGAATTATGCCGGCAAGCATAAAGTACATTGCCCTCAGACCCAGTATGGCGAAAATGTTCGAGGTAAAGACTATAAGCGGCTCCTTTGTAATGGCGAATATTGCAGGTACAGAGTCGACGGCAAATATTATATCAGAGACTTCAATGAACAGGAGTGTTACCATAAGCGGAGTGGCATAGAGTACACCTTCTTTGCGTAGGAAAAACCGATGCCCTTCAAATGTATGCGTAACTGGAAAAATCGATCTGAATAACCTTATGACAGGATTCCTCTCCGGGTCAATCGGCTTTTCTGGTGCAAAAAGAATTTTTAGTCCCGTAAGAATGAGGAAAATACCGAAAACAATCACTACCCAGTGGTACTGCAGCAGAAGAGAGCCCATAGCTATGAAGATTATTCTGAATACGAGTGCACCTAATATGCCGAAGAACAGAACGCGGTGCTGGTATTTAATTGGTACGCTGAAGAACCCGAATACGACAACGAATACAAATATATTATCCACAGCAAGAGTTTTTTCAACAATGTAGCCTGTTAGGAATTCAAGTCCTACCTGCCGTGCGGCAGCCGCGGGGTCAAAGCCCGGAATTGCAAGCAGCAACGGGTCTGTTGAAAACTTCCATACGGCATATGCATAAAACAGAAAGTTGAACAGAAGTGCAAGAGATATCCATATGATGCTCCAAGTGAGCGACTCCTTGAACGATACCTCGTGTGCTTCGCGGTGAAATACTCCAAGGTCAAGGGCAAGCATTAAAAGGACAAAGGCCGTAAAGCCAAGGTAAAACCACCAATAATCGGTAAAAGGGAACAGATAAATATTCTCCATTTAGTCATTCCATATTATTTTAGGTGGCCTGTAATTTATGCCCTCACAAAAAAAAACGGGATTAAAATAGTTCCGGCAATTTGACCAAAAGCGTTCTTACAAAAGTATAATTATTATACTAATGGTAATCAATATACCATTTTGGGAATCAGTTGATATCGAAAGATAAGGGAAGATTCTTTTTGAATAATGCAATATTCAGCTAATTTTCATGGATCCAGTTTTGAACAGCGATACCGGAAATAGTGCCCTTTCCAGACTGCCATATGATGTCGTTTATTTTTAATAAAAACTTGCTATATTTTGCAGGCTTAATTCTGCCCCAATAATAAAATGCTCTTTAATCCATCTAAAGAATTCTGACAATCAGGAAATATTATGAAAGGAACGTTAACTGCACTGATGCTGCTTGTATCAATTCTGCAGGCACAGACAATTACATGGAAGGAAGTTACATCCTCCTATTCAACAATACCAGGAGTTACAGTATATTCAGGCACAAAAGCCTCTGTTCCCTCCTTTTATGCATTCTATATTGATGTGGATATGAATAATCCGAATGTCGCCATAAGACCTTATCTCACATCATCTCCATCGGCAATGCCGGAATTCCTCAAAAAAACCGGAGCTTATGCCGCCATAAACGGCGGCTTTTTCGGAGGCACAACAGCATATTCTGCTGTTGTATATCCGAGTGAAGTAAAGGCACAGAATGTTCCCACTGTTACCAGAAACGGAGCAGCTTACCCATTATTAAGAAGTTTCTTTGGAATAAAATCGGACAGATCGATGGCAGTTGACTGGATATACAACTTTGGTCCACTCGTTTCTGATATATATAAATTTACTGAACCTCTGCCATATATCTATAATGATCCCACCCCTAAATCTGCCCCTTCAAAGACATCAGGCACACAGTACCTGAATCTGCTTGCCGGCATTGGGGGCGGACCAACACTGGTTAAAAACGGTGCTGAAAAGTTAACATATAATGAAGAAGTAATGTGGGGTTCAGGCGTTGATCTTTCGGCTGAGCAATACCGTACAGCAATCGGATATACGCCGGATAAACATGCTATTCTTTTCTGCTCATCTCCGCTTCCATTATCAGAACTTCCCTCAATATTCATCAGCTTAGGGTGCACAGAAGCGATGAATCTGGACGGCGGCGGTTCAACACAGATGAGCATTGGCAGTCAGAACCTAATATCATCTTCAAGGGCTCTGCCTGTAATTCTGGCCATCGTTAATCCTGATTCAATGGGACTTCCCAAAATTCCCGTATATCAAAAAGTAATTGACACAGGTGATAAGGATGCCCGGCTTTCAGGGGGCTGGTTTGCTTCAGCAAATACAGGTTACTATGGGTCAACTCCGGCAATGCTCTGCGGAGCGGGAGACGGCTCGGCTGCATGCACATTCAGGCTAAACCCTCCGGCCTCAGCAGTATATGAAGTTTATGGATGGTGGACAGCTTCCAGCAACAGGGCAAAAGAAGCTCCTTTTATCATAAAGCACAAAAACGGAACTGATACAGTTTACGCAGACCAGACTTCAAACGGTTCTGCATGGACACTGATCGGGAAATATACTTTTAAGGGTGATTCTACAGATCAGGTTATTTTAACAAACAGGGCTAAGAGCGGCACCTATGTTGTAGCCGATGCTATAAGGGTTATTTCATTTGATCCCACAACCGGTGTTAATGAAGAAGCGGCATCAGAGAGCAGGCATTTACCGGAGAACTATGAGCTGATGCAGAACTATCCTAACCCATTTAATCCAAATACAACAATAAAATATTGGCTGCCAAAGGAGAGCAAGGTAAAAATTACTGTTTATAACTGCATAGGAAAACTTGTAAGCGTTCTTGATAATTCAGTGCAAAGTGCAGGCTATCACGATCAGAATTTTAATGCGGGAAATATCTCCTCTGGTATCTATTTTTATAAGATAGAGGCAATTGCAACTGATGGGTCGAAAGATTTCAGGGAAATTAAAAAAATGTTATTATTAAAATAACTTAAACCTCTTGCTCACAACCCGGGCACAGACCCTAAAAATATTGCCTTTGTAAGTTAAAGCCGAAGGTTTTTAGAACATCCGGATCCCGATGGAATTCCATCGGGACTGTCTCTCCGCACAGTAACATTAAAGCTCAAGAACAGCGGGAATAAGCCGTTTTTGAGCTTTTTTGTTTATATAGTGACCCCAAAACTGACCTAATTGTGCCTGCTTTCTCCAAGGATATGACAGATTTATGACAAATCTAAGACACTTTCATTCCAGATAATAATTTATGATGAGCGGAAGAACCAATAATTGACAATTACTTTAAAAGAATAAATTTCTTAACGTATGAAAATCTACCAGCAATAATCCTGTAGAAATATATTCCTGTGCTTAAACGGCCAGCATCAAAGTTAAGATTATAGTTCCCGGCACTTTGAAATGTATTTACCAGAGTTGCTACCTCTTTTCCTGGAATATCATAGATCTTAAGCTCAACATTCGATGCAGTAGGTATTGAATAACTTATCACAGTGGTAGATCTGATCAGATCTTTAAACCTATTTCTGGCATATAAATTACCTGCCAGATCTGGCGTAAAATAAGTAACATTAAAAAGCCTGGTATGTGAAAACTCCTGCCAGTGAGGAGTTTGAGCAAAAGTATTCCAGTAAAATATCAAATAAAACAAAACAATAATCCAGATTTTCCGCATAGCCTTACCTTCGATTCCATGTTTCCTGGCAGATTAAACTCAATGCCCCCCGTGCCTCATATATAATCATACAAATACAGCTTTCTATTTGCAACGATATAATGGTTGATACAAGCTCTTCCATATATGAAGAATAGAAAAGTAACTATGTGTTAGTAATTACCCGGCCAAGAAAAGGATAGAAATCTTTTGAATAAAGCATAATTTTCCTAAATTCACCTGGATCGGGTTTTGAAAATGAGCACGTTTACTCTTTCCAGGCAGATAAACAACATTAAACTAAAGAGGGAATTCCCCGGACTGGGACATTTGAATTATGTACAATTCAGAACGGCTATTATTAAAAGAAGCCATGCCGGAATTGGCTTCGGAATTATATTATCTTCTAATTAAGAAGAATGCAAATGAATTAGCGCAGCAGAAAGATAGCTTAAGAATTGTTGCGCTTTGTGACTGCGGTGGAGAGTTTTGCTCTGCATTTATTATATTGCATTTAGTTGCTAAAAGGCATCATATTTCCAAAAATTAGTTCCAAATATCTTTCTTTTGAAAAATAATCTCACAGAAATATTGAACAATATTGTGAGCAGGATTATTAAAACCAGTCATCCTTCAAAAGTTATTTTATTTGGTTCTGCCTTAAAGGGGAATATGACTGAAAAGAGTGACTTTGATATTTTAGTCGTTACGAAAAGCGGCACTCACAGGCGCAGAACCGCACAGCTGATATATAAAAACCTTTCAGATATTGGATTTGCAAGTTACATTATTGTTGTTATAGAAGAAGATCTTGAGCTTTTTAAGAATGAAGAAACCAGCATAATCAGTTCGGCATTAAAGGAAGGAAAGGTTCTTTATGCCGCATGATAATGTTCAACAAGCAAAGAGTTGGCTTATTGGTTCATAATTGGACCAAATCTGAAATTGACAGAAAGCTTAAGCTTGGAATTTATTTTTCTTTTTAGGAATTCATAATTTTGGCAGATTAAAAGAAGGATTTATCATGTACGTTGAAAAAGATTTAGAAAAGATAAAAAAGAAAGCGGAGCTAAGGAGAGATGAGAATTTCGAGTTTCGCTCATACTTAAAATGGATCGATATGGAATCAGCAGAAATAGATTCCGTTGTCCATAGAATATATAATGAAGTTATTGAGCAAATCGACTGCAAAGAATGCGCTAATTGTTGTTTTACAAAGACGCCTTTCCTGGATGATAAGGATATAAAAAGATTTGTTCGCAGTCTTGAGATTCAGGAAGAAGAATTCAGGAATAAATATTTGCAAGAAGCTGAATCAGATGATAGTAAAAAGCTATATGAATTTAATTCTCTCCCCTGTCCCTTCTTAAAAAACAACCTGTGCACCAATTACGATAATCGTCCGGAAAATTGTCAGTCATTTCCGCATCTTCATAAAAATAATTTCACTTCAAGATTAAGAGGAATAATTAATAATTGTGAAACTTGCCCCATAGTTTTTAATGTACTCGAAGAGTTAAAACGAGAATTCTGGAGAAGAAGAAAAGGCTCTTGAATATTTAAGTCAAACCAAGTAATTAATCGAATGGCTAGTGCAGAAAAAGTTTTTAAGCAGCTTGTCTGAAATTATATATTTCGGAGCAGTATAATTAAATAACATGGTTCTTATCTGCTGAAGAGTCCACTCTGCAGCGGGATGCTTTGTGATATTAAAATGAATAATCTTTCTTCTATGGTGTTCTATTGGCACCATTACATGATCAAGCTTGAAGGTAATTGTCCGAACTGTCAGGAAGTCAATCGAGATGATCTCTATTTCACAAAGGCGAAATTTTGAACAGGGATAGGCGGAAGATACAGTTCCCGCTTGCATATTAACAAAAACTCCGCGTAATTTGTCCTTTACTTATACATCATTAAAAAAGGGTAGCATGAAAACCACGGCTGAAGCAGCAGAGATAATATTCCACAGCAGTTTTGAAAAGCTGAACAAGAACGAACAAAAAGTAGTTAATTACATAATTCAGCACCTCCATATAAGCAGGAACATCAACGTTGAATTCGATAAGGAACTGACTTTCGGGCAGAGGCTGGCCGACAGGGTTGCGGCTTTCGGCGGGTCGTGGACTTTCATAATAATTTTTGGTTCTGTTATGTTTGGATGGATTGTTCTTAATTCCATACTGCTG
>DATAKL010000007.1:0-195559 GCA_036261625.1 Ignavibacteriales bacterium
GGGAGAGTCTAAGAAAATGCAGGAAGTGCCGAGCATGAGCCAGAATCCCGACTTTGTACAGACCACCACAAAGGCTTATGCTTCCTGGGAAGAGGACAAGTACAAGCTCATGAACAGCGGCAGGCTTTACGTGGGCGACGAGTACACTGAGGCGAGCAGCAACAGCAGCAGGACATATGTGACGAGTCTGGCGGGAGTTGTTGCGGGAAGCACAATCAACTACCGCTTTAACTTTGTAAACCGCTCCGAGTACAGCGCCGTAGTAAGCCTTCAGGAGAATTCAACTCCGATCCTCAGTGCATACATTTCAGGCGTGGGGGTGGGACTTCTGGATGACCCGCAGGCTAACTATGCAATTTCACAGGTATATACTGCAGCATACAGATCCGCTCTTTCCAATGAAAGCAGTCTCCTGAAGTTTACATATAAGCCTAATCCGGGAAGCCAGTCGACAGGATATCTGAACTATTTTGAAATTTATTACGATAAGCAGCTGAAAGCCTATAATGATGCCCTGGAGTTTTATTCTCAGGATACGACAGGCGTAGATGAGTTCCGCTTAAACGGCTTCAGCAATAGCGACATAAAAGTTTTCGATATAACGGACTATGCCAACCTGAAACTGGTTGATGCTCCTGTAAGCGGTGGCGACTGCACATTCCGTGCGCAGACTGCAAAGGGCTACATGTCAAAGTACATAGCCGTAGGCCCCCAGGCATACATGACCCCGGGTAAACTTACAGAAATGGGCAATTCGAACGTCCATGCAACTCCTGAGGCAAAGTTTATAATTATTACCCATAAGAACTTCATGGATGATGCCCTCCGCCTTAAAGCATTTAAGGAATCTCAGGCAAAGTTTAAGATCTCGACCAGTGTAGTCGACGTGGATCAGATCTTCAACGAGTTCTCAAACGGAATGAAGGATGTAAGCGCCATACGTAACTTCATACGTTATGCATACGACAACTGGTCAGTTAAACCTGAATATGTGCTCCTTTTGGGCGACGGCGACTACGATTACAAGGATGTTGAGAAGGTTGGGAAGAACTTCGTAATTCCTTATGAATCATACGAATCCTTTAACTACATTAATTCATATGTTTCCGATGACTTCTATGTTACAGTCTCGGGCAATGACGACGTGCTGGACCTTGCCATCGGGCGCATCAATGCCGAAACGCCTGCTGATTCAAAGGCAGCCGTAGACAAGATCATTAAATATGAAACTCAGTCGGATCTGGGGCTCTGGAGAAACCTGATTACAATGGTTGCAGATGACTCCTACACCAGCGACGGCCTCGAGGCAGCAGAGCATGCAATTCAGTCTGAAACGGTTTCAACGCGCTATATCCCCCAGAGCTTCGATCAGTATAAGATCTATGAGGAGTTTTACCCCACGGTTGCAACAGGAACAGGACGGAGGAAGCCTGCAGTAAACCAGGCCATTATTAAAGCTGTCAATGACGGAACCCTTATATTAAACTGGATAGGTCACGGAAACCCCGACGTATGGGCACATGAGTACGTCTTTGAAAAAGGTGTTACTATTCCGCAGCTCGTAAACGACAAGTATTTCTTCCTCGTAGCCGCCACATGCGACTTCGGGCGCTACGACGAGCCGTCATCACAAAGCTCAACCGAGCTCATGCTCTTAAAGCCCGACGGGGGCTCAATCGGATCTTTTACAGCTGCAAGAACGGTTTATTCAGGCGATAACTTTGAACTTGCAAAGGCTTTCTATTCGAATCTTTTTAAGACCGATTCAACAGGATACGTTCAGCCTGTTGGAAAAAGCTATTTTGCAACCAAGGTAAACAAGAATTCCATTAACGATCTGAAGTTCCACTTGTTCGGTGATCCTACGATCCGCCTTCTTGTACCTGTTCAGACGGCAAGCGTCGATTCGGTTAACCATAAGACGCCTTCAATGAACGTGCAGATCAAGGCTCTTTCAAAAACAAAAATTGAAGGATCGGTCAAACGCTCCGACGGCTCCCTTGATAACAGCTTTAACGGAGAGGGGATAATTTCTGTCTACGACTCGCAGAGAATGATAAAGATGAAAGAGTACAACGACTATCCTGCAACATATCAGGGAGGGCTCCTCTTCAGAGGAATGGTATCGGTTTCCAATGGGAAATTCACAACCGACTTCCAGGTCCCGAAGGATATCTCATACGAGAACAAGAACGGAAAGATTGTGGCTTATCTTTACACCGGCACTCAGGATAATGCATCGGCCTCCAGCCAGTATAACGTTGTCGGCTACACAAATAATATTATTGTGGGTGGCACGGATTCAAGTGCCGTAAACGACAAGAAGGGGCCCGAAATCGATATAACTTTTGATGATGCCAAAAGCGCCAGTTCTTATCTCATAAATCCGAACTCTACAATGAGTGTTAAGCTCAAGGACGATTCGGGTCTGAACACAACCGGTACAGGCATAGGGCACAAGATTACCGGTATTCTTAACGACAACGAGGCCCAGCCGGTTGATCTTTCAAATTACTTTGTCGGCGACATGAATGCCGGGGGAAAATCGGGAACTATTAAGTATAAATTTAATGGTCTTGAAAGTGGGGACTATAAAGTACAGGTTAGGGCATGGGATATATTTAATAATTCTTCTGAATCGGAAGAGCATTTCACGGTTGTAGGCGGAAGTGATCTCGTAGTGCGTGACCTGATGAATTATCCTAATCCCTTTAGCTCCAACACTACTTTTACTTTCCAGCGGAATATGAGTAACCCTGTAGACGTGAAAATTAAAGTTTATACTGTTGCCGGAAGAATGATCAGGGAAATTGAATCTTTGGGCATTACCGATAAATTTGTAAAAATCGACTGGGACGGACGCGATCAGGACGGAAACTTTTTAGCTAATGGCGTATATTTGTATAAGGTAATTATTAAGAGTGCCGGGGGCGACAGCAAACAGGAAGTGCTGGGCAAGCTTGCCGTTATAAGATGACAACAACTCATTTTAATCTGAGTATCTATAAACAAACAATAAAGAACATGAACAAAGAAAATAATATAACTTATTTGCTGGAGGAAAAGATGAAAGTTTTATCAAAGCTTATACTGCTCTTGGCAGTGTTTATGGGCGTCAGCAGGGTGTCCTATGCTCAGGGCGGTGAATCTGCTGTCCCGTTCCTTTTGCTTGCTCCCGATTCAAGAGCCGGCGGTATAGGCGAATCAGGCGCCGGTCTTGCCGACAACTCAGCTGCAATATTCTGGAACCCGGCAGGCATCGCTTTCCAGAGCGGTACCGAACTGAGCATTACACACAGCAACTGGCTGCCTCAGTTTAAGCTCGACCTTTTCTATGATTACCTGACCTTCCGTCAGTATATCCCTGAAATCGACGGCAGCATTACCTCCAGTATTACTTATATGAACTTCGGCGAGTTCATACAGACTGGCGAAACAGATCCTACTGAACTGGGAAGATTCCATTCCTTCGACGCAGCCCTTACGGTCGGCTATGCTACAAAACTTTCACCCGACTGGGGACTTGGCCTGAACTTCAGGCTTATCCATAGCCGCCTTTCAGGTAAAATCCAGGTGGGTGAACAGCTCGGCGAAGGCAGCGCTACAACCGTCAGCTTTGACCTGGGTGCCATGTGGAGACCTACGCATCTCTATATTCCTTTTACAGACGAGGATCTGGGCAACAGATTCTCAATCGGCGCTAACTTAAGCAATATTGGCCCCAAGATCTATTACATCAATAAGGCTCAGGCCGACCCGATCCCGACCAACTTCCGTCTGGGCTTTGCATACAAGATACTCGACGATGATTTTAATTCGCTTACTTATACACTCGACTTCAGCAAGCTGCTCGTTGGCAAGCTTAAGATGAAGGACGGCCAGGAAGTAAGGGACGACTTCTATAAGGCAATCTTTACCTCATGGGGCGACCAGCCCTTGAAGGAAGAATTAAAGGACGTCGTTACCTCCATGGGTCTCGAGTACGTATACGGACAGCCGGGAGATTATCAGTTTGCTGTAAGAAGCGGCTACTTCTATGAAGACCCCAGCTACGGCAACAGAAAATTCCTTACACTGGGCGCCGGAATCCGTTATGATATGTACGGATTTGATTTCAGCTACATTACCACTTCAGTCTTTAAGGGCGGCGAAAATCATCCGCTTTCAGACACTTTAAGATTTACTCTTTTAATCGGCTGGGGCCAGGCTCCTGCACAAACTAAAGGTTTACCCCGCGGGATTTAACTAAATGCACAAAAACATATTCCTATTTCTGTTGTCATTTTTATGTTTGGGCAGTTTATCTGCCCAAACATATAATTTGAAGGCTCAAATGTACCCTGACACACAATCCGGAACTTTAAGTGCTCCGGACTCAATCAGGGTTCTTGCCGTTTTGGTGGATTTCCAGGAGGAAAAACCTGACGACCAGGCAACCGTCGGTAACGGCAAATTCGGCAGTCTCTATACAAAGCCATACGGCAATACGATCATTGATCCCTTGCCGCACGACGGGAACTATTTCACGCTCCACATGAAATTTGCCCGGAACTACTTTAGTAACGTCTCCCGGGGCAAACTTAACGTGAGCTATACGGTTCTGCCTAATGTCATTACGGTCTCAAAGAAAATGCGCGACTATTCTCCTGGAATAAATTCACAGGATATGTCACTCTTAGGCACTCTTGCCAAAGAGGTATGGCCGCTTGCAAAGGCTCAGAACCCCGGGGTTGATTTTTCTTCCTACGACGCTTTCATCATCTTCCACGCCGGCGTGGGACGCGATGTTACAATACCGGGAAGCTTTGGAAATGAACGCGACCTTCCTTCTGTTTACCTGAGCGATAATATGTTCAGGAATAAAATCGGAGGAGACCTCTCAGGACTCCCGCTGAACAGGGAAGGGAAATATAATACAATGATTATCCCGGAGACCGAAAGCCGCGAAATCAAGGATGTTACAGGAGCCATACAGCTTCTTCAGATTTCAATTAACGGTCTTATAGTCTCCAGTATCGGAAGCCACTTGGGGCTGCCTGACCTCTTTGATACAAAAACGGGACTCAGTGCAATCGGGCGCTTCGGGCTCATGGACGGGCAGGCGATCTTTACCTACAGCGGGCTTTTTCCGCCGGAGCCTTCACCGTGGGAAAAAATGCGCCTGGGATGGATTTCTCCCGTAACGGCTAGCCTCAATGGCGGGAAGATAAGCCTGACTGCCTTAAAGGCCTCGGTTCAGGGCGATACCACGCTTCTTAAGGTGCCGATAAATTCAACGGAATATTATCTTGTCGAAAACAGGAGCCGCGATGCCTTGAAAAACGGCGCTGTTATAACCTATGTGGTAGGGCAGGACACCCTTAGGCGCACATTCCCCAAGGATACCACGGGCTTTTCATACGACAGTGCCGACTCTTTAAGAGGTGTTGTCATTGCTGTTGATGAATATGACTGGGCAGTCCCGGGCAGCGGAATTGTAATCTGGCATATTGACGACAATATCATTAATGCAAAAATTGATTCAAATACAATAAACAACGATAAATTCCACCGCGGCGTTGACGTCGAGGAAGCTGACGGAGTGCAGGATATTGGAGAGAAGTTTACTACCATTTTCGGCGATCAGGTAATCGGCGAGGGAACAGAATTTGATCTATGGTATAAATCAAACTCAGCTCCCTTGTATAAAAACCGCTTCTCCTTCGACACGCAGCCGCCTGCAAGAACCAGCAAAGGGGCAAACAGCCTGGTAACTATGGAAGACTTTTCCGACATCGCCAATAAGATGACCTTTAACCTTTCATTCGGAGATACGGTAATAAAGCCTCTTGTTTATTCAAAGCTGCCTATTGGCGGAAGTGTTCACTCACTTAACGCCTCAGGTACCGGATTCTACGCCCTTGAAGGCAAGACTTTATTAAAAATAGAAAACAGCGGGGTTATTTCCGATTCCGTTCCTTCATTTTCTTCTTTCAAACCTGCTGTTTTGAATATTAAAAGTATGGATTACGTTGCCGGCGCAGTTGGAAACGTGCTCAAAGTTTATATGAACAACGGAACCTCAAAAGCCGTCTCAGAGCAGACTCTCTCAGAAAACATAACTGCCGGTCCCATATTTGTCACCAGCGGAACGGGACAGAACCTCGCTGCAGTGGGTACGGAAAAGGGGAAAGTGGCTTTTTATGCCCTGGGAACAATTACTTCGCCCGCGCTTACTCTTGTAAAGGAAGATAAACTTCCTCAAACGGATCTCGAAGTAATGGATCTTGCAAGTGATGGGACCAGCTATTCTGCTTTCTATGAGGTATCACCGGGTTCATACGGCCTTGTTGATCCGGCAGGAAAAGAGTATTCGTTTTCTTCTCCTGTCCTTAAGACCGCCCTTACAAAGGATAAAAAGGGCAATTATGTTACTGTGCTCCTTACCATGAATAATGTGATTTCTGTAGCTTCAAACGGTGAGATCTTAAAAGAGATTAATCTTACAAAAATGGGGGATTCAAGCTTTACATACTTTTCTCTGGGAGATCTGAAACAAAACGGCGAGAACTACATAATTGTTTCAGGAAGGCGTATTGAAGCCTTGAGCTTAACCGGCGCACAGGCAGACAACTTCCCCTTTGAGGACCCGCAGGGCGGAGGCTTTTTTGGAACACCGCTCGTGTTCTATAATAATGAACTCGGTGCAACAGAAATTGTAGCCCAAACGGGTGACGGCCGTATATTTGCAATCAACGGAACAACAGGTAAGACTGTAAAAGGCTTCCCGGTTTCTACAGGAGAACCAGCCCTGGCAAGTCCGGTGCTTTTTAATCAGGACAATACAGGCAAAACATCCTTATCGCTTGTAACAATGAAGAATACGTTTTATACCTATAATATTACTTCACAGGCCGGGGATCTTTACTGGGCTTCGGAGAACGGAACACCCGAGGGCACCTCATTTGTCCCGCAGGCTAAGTATACAAATGTCCAGACTGCCTTTATGCCGAAGGAAAGAGCCTATAACTGGCCGAACCCGGTATACGGAACAGAAACCAATATCAGGTACTTTGTTTCTGAGGATTCAAAGATCGATATCAGAATATTTGACCTGGCTGGCGACCTGGTGGCCCATCTGACAGACAACGCCCGTGGGGGACTGGATAACGAGACCGTTTGGAACGTTTCCGGAGTGCAGAGCGGCGTTTACTTTGCAAGAATAGAGGCAACGGGCACAAGCGGAAAGAGCGAGAATAATACAATTAAAATTGCAATAATAAAGTAAACCCCGGAAAAAGAGAAAAATTATCCTGCTGTTTACCGCGGGCAAAAACCTTAAATTTGGCCGAAACTTAATTAGCCTTTTTACCTGCATGCGCTTTTCAGTCTGAAAAGCGCATGCAGGTAATTCCTATTTTTAATTAGTCGTACTGAAGATGAAAAAATTTATTGGATTACTTATAACCGGCATTATCTTCTTAAGCCGGGCCTCAATGGCCCAGTTTACGGAATTCCATCCCGAACTGAACTGGCTTACTCTTAAAGGAAAGCACGTTGAGGTCCATTATCACGAGGAAACTGAAAGGACTGCAAGGGCAATTCTTAAGATTGCAGACGAAGTCTGGGGCCCCATTACCTCCTTGTACCAGTATGAGCCCGAAACAGTTCATTTTGTGGTAAAGGATATAGACGATTATTCAAACGGTGCCACATATTTCTTCGATAATAAAATTGAGATCTGGTCTTCAGCACTCGACTTTGATTTAAGGGGCACTCATAACTGGCTGAGGAATGTTATCTCCCACGAGTTTACGCACATGGTGCAGATCCAGTCGGCCATGAAGCTTACTCGCACACTTCCTGCTGTCTACCTGCAGTTTATGAACTATGAGGACAAGCGCAGGCCCGATATACTTTACGGATTCCCGAACGTCGTTGCCTCTTATCCTTTGGCCACAATTAACGTCCCGGCCTGGTTTGCCGAAGGAACGGCTCAGTATATGAGAAGGGAATTTAACTACGACAACTGGGACAGCCACCGCGATATGATCCTCCGCAGCTACGCCCTGGAAGGGGGCCTGATGACATGGAACCAGATGGGAGGCTTCAGCAAGACAAGCCTCGGTAATGAATCGGTTTATAATGCCGGCTTCGCACTTACGAGCTATATTGCGAAAAAGTACGGCGAGGATAAGTTAAGAAAGATCAGCCATGCACTGGGCAAAATGAAAAACTTTACCATTGACCAGGCATTCAAGGATGTTCTCGGGAAGTCAGGCGACGAGATCTATGACGAGTGGAAAGACTATATTACAAAAGACTACAGAAAAAGGTCTCAACAGGTTGAGGAGAATATAGTAAAGGGACGCGAAATTGGAACTGAAGGTTTCGGAAATTTCTATCCCGTGTTTTCTGAAGACGGAACAAAGATAATATATCTTTCCAACAAGTCGAGCGATTATTTCAGCCCTTCAAACGTTTACCTCTACGACCTTAAGACAGGAAAAGAGGAAATGGTGACCTCCAACGTCAGATCCACCATAAGCTGGATTAAAGGACAGAATAAGATCGTTTACTCAAAGCTGAGCGAGGATAACCCGAACTGGGCTAATATACACGACCTTTATGTTTATGACCTCAATGAAAAAGATGAAACAAGGCTTACAAAAGGCATGAGGGCTAATCAGCCCTTTGTTTCACACGACGGACAGAAAATAGTTTTTGTCTACCAGAAAGACGGCACCTCAAACCTGGGACTGGTGGACATTCAGGGCAAGGGATTTAAGAGGCTTACTTTCTTTGAAAACGGCGAGCAGGTCTTTAACCCCAGATTTTCAAACGACGACAGCCTCATTGTTTTCGACTGCGCAAATGCCAACGGACGCGATATTGCCTCGGTTAAGCCCGATGCCTCAGGTATGGAATTCATACTTCAGACAAAAGCCGATGAACGCAGCCCTTCCTTCGGCCCCGACGGAAGACTCTACTACTCAAGCGATGAAAGCGGGATCTTCAACATTTACGCCATGGACCTTAAGACAAAATCCGTTGAACAGCTGACCAACGTCCTGGGAGGCGCCTTTATGCCTGCTGTGGACCAGCAGGGGAACATAACCTATGCGGGCTACACTTCAACTGGATATAAGATATTTTTCCTGGATGGCCGGGAACAGAAGAAAGTCAATCCTCTTAAAAGATATATCTCCGACGGCAATGCACCATTAAGCGCCGATAAATCGAACGGGGATATTAATAGCTTCGGAATAAATAACCTCATCGATTACGATGACAATAAGCTGCCGGACACGAAGGCCGAGCCTTATAAGGGATCTTTTACAAAAGTTACTTTCTTCCCTGTAATCAGGTACGACAACTATTCTGCTTCAAATAACCCCATAGATAAGATTAAGCCCGGTGTCTATGTCACTTCAAGCGACATGCTCGACCGCTTCTCATTCTTCGGAGGAGCTTCAATTAACCGTCAGATGGAACGCGACCTTTTCCTGGAACTCAACTACAGGAACAAACTCCCCTTGCTTTTTAATATGGGTATAAAGCCTGAACTCTCACTGCAGCTTTATAACGTAACAAGAGACGCCAGCGCGGACCTTCTAATTGATGCAATAGACAATTATAAAATACCTGTTGACGTTACATACGATCTTTTTGAAGTCGACCTGGCGGCCAAGCACAGGATTTTTGCACGCGGCAACGACCTGGAATTCAGGTTTATTTACAGCACTTATACCTCTACGCTCGGTAGCTTCATCTATCCCGGTACAGAGAATACAGCAGAACCTATGCTCGTGCAGAAATCCAAAGATACTTACCTCATAGGGCGCAACTTCCAGGTAAAATACCATCACGAAATGCTCCTGCCTTATATAGACAGCGACATTAACCCGATCGGGCGTGAAATTGACCTGCAGTACAACTATGAGATGAACGATTTCAACCCCAACGGCAATTATACCGTTGAGGACGGCATGCTTAAAGCCCGTTACGACCAATACAATTTTAACCGCCTGGAGCTTAACTGGAAAGAGCATATTCCTTTATGGAAGGGGCACACCCTCACGGCACAGTTCAGGGGAGCTACTATATTAAACCGAATGCCGGATACGACAGACTTTTTTGATTTCTACTTAGGCGGCCTGATCGGTATGAAGAGCTATCCTTTCTATGCCGTTAGCGGAAAACACCTGGGATGGCTCGACCTCACGTACCGCTTTCCTCTGTTTAAAAATATCGACTACAGGCTGGGTCCACTGTACCTTGACAAGATTTTTATGTCCATATTCGGCGACATCGGTAACGCCTGGGAGGAGAAGATGCCTTCAGTCTCAAATTTCAAGAAGGGTGCAGGCGCGGAACTCAGGATTAAAATGGACTCATTTTACATGTTCCCGACCAGTATTTTCTTCAGCGCTGCCTACTCCTTTGACAGGGCTGACCGTGTGATTAGGGATGAACTGGTAAGGTATGGAAAGGAATGGCAGTTCTACGGCGGCGTTCTGTTTGATTTCAGTCTGTAATTTAACTTAAGCCTTGATGTAAGGAGATAATGATGAAAAGTATTCTTATGCTCACTTTTGTGCTTCTGATCTTTGGGATGAGCTTTGCCCAAATAAACGATTCCCGGATGCTGAATCCGGAGAAAACCGGTCGTTCAAAGAGTGATCCGGCAGTTAAATTTACCGGCAATCTTTCAGAAGACTCAAAAATTGCGCTTAACAGCTACTCTGAGAGCCTTAAGACCGGTACGGTTCAAGTCCCCGGCAGAAAGTCACCTTTTCTTGCGGGTTTGTTTTCCATTATTCTACCCGGTTCAGGTGAAGCATACTCAGGGAGCTACTGGAAGGCTGCTGCTTTCCTTGCAGTTGAAGCCGCGGCCATCGGAGCAACGATATACTATAATAAAAGGGGTGATGAAGAGACCGTTAATTTCCAGAACTATGCAAATGCAAACTGGAGTGCTGTGCGCTATGCCGAATGGCTTAACAAGTATGCCCCCGAGCTTGCGCAGAATATTCAGGGAACTATACATATAGATCCCGATGCATCCAAAAAGCCGTGGGACAGGGTGAACTTTGCTGAGATCAACTCCATCGAGCGCCAGCTTCCCACATTTTCACACCAGCTGCCCCCGTACGCCGACCAGCAGTATTATGAGCTCATCGGCAAGTACAAGCAGTTCAACCACGGGTGGGCACAAAGTGATCCAAATACTTCGGAATATCTGAATAACATTCCGCAGCAGATGCTGGATTATGCAAAGATGCATATCCTGCCGGATGACACATATTATAAATATTCTTCAAGAGCGATGGTCGTTGTTATTATAAATCACGTCCTGAGTGCCGTTGATGCGGCGTGGACTGCCGGCAGGTACAATAAGAACCTGGCTGTGAACATGTCGTTAAAGCAGGTTAATCTGACGGGGCTCGTGGAAGTTTACCCTCAGGTTAATCTTAAATATAGTTTTTAATAGTTCTTTTTGTAATTTATTTGAAGTGAGAGATGAAAGATCCAATTGTTGTTATAGTAGGAAGACCAAACGTAGGTAAATCCACATTTTATAACCGCCTGACAGGAAGCAGCGAGGCTATCGTAGATGACTTAAGCGGTGTTACACGCGACAGAAAATACGGCGAGGTAGACTGGAGCGGAAAAATATTCAGACTGATCGATACTGGAGGCTACGTGCCGGACTCTCCCGACCTGTTCGAAACCGCAATCCGCGAGCAGGTGGAAATAGCCATCCAGGAGGCCGACCTGATTCTTTTTGTTGTTGATGCCAAACAGGGTCTTTCCCCGATGGATGAGATAATTGCAAGAATGCTGAGAGGTTCCAATAAGAAAACAATGCTCATTGTTAATAAAGTTGACAAAGAGGCAGATGAACCCAATGCAGGGGAGTTCTACAGCATGGGCTTTGAGGACCTGTTTGATATTTCTGCAATGGCAGGAAGAAAAATAGGGGACCTTTTAGATGAGATTATTGCAAGGCTCGACTTTTCAAGCGGCATAAAAGGGGAAGATACAAGGCTCAGAATCGCTATGGTCGGAAAACCGAACGTCGGGAAATCCTCACTTACCAATGCTCTTCTGGGCTACGACAGAAGCATCGTAACAAACATTCCCGGCACAACACGCGACAGCCTGGATTCTTATCTCAAATACTACGGAGAGGAGATCATTCTGGTTGATACGGCGGGCTTAAGACGGAAAAGCAAGATCAAGGAAAATATTGAATTTTATTCCATGGTCAGAACCATGAAGGCCTTAAGCGAGTGCGACGTGGCTGTTGTTATGTTAGACAGCACGAACGGACTTGAAGGGCAGGACCAGAAGATAATTGATGAAGCCATAACAAGAAGAAAAGGCGTTATTATTGCGGTTAACAAGTGGGATCTGATTGAAAAGGATTCCAACACTGCAAAGCGCTACCAGGACGAGATAAAGGCTAAAATGGGATCGAACGATTTTGTGCCGGTAACGTTTATCTCCGCCCTTACGAAGCAGAGAATATATGGTCTTATAGACCTCTGCAAAAAGGTACACGAGGAAAGAAAGAAGAAGATTCCCACCAGCACTCTTAACGACGTGATGCTGGAGGAAATAAAGAATTTTCCGCCTCCCTCGACCCCCACGGGAAAGGAAATTAAAATTAAATACATTACTCAGGCAGCCGGCACTTATCCGGTATTCCTCTTCTTTGCAAATGAGCCCAAGTATATTCCCGACAACTACAGGCGCTACCTGGAAAAAACAATCAGGCGTCATTTCGGCTTTGAGGGCGTCCCCATCATAGTAGCCTTTAAGGCAAAATAAAGCTGATGCGAAGAACATTCCTAAATTTCGTGTCTCTGTCTTAACGTGTAGGTGCAGCAGAATATCAGTTTTCGATTGTGATCAGATGCCGCGGACAGCGGCATCATCTTGATAGCCCCCGGGCAAAGCCCGGTGGGAATTATGATATCCCCAAAACACCCTATGCACCGCGGTCAGCGGTGCACTATTGATAGCCCCGGGGCACAGCCCCGCGGGTTTATGGAATCCCCCAACAACCCCATTGCGCCGCGGTCAGCCGCGCCATCTTCGCTGAAGAATTGAAACATCCCACATTTGTGACACATTTCATAGCACAATAAAACTGTTCCAGCTATCTTTTCCTCAGATCAGATCCCCACAAGAACAATCCAAGAGGATGACCACTATGCCGGACATATTTCGCCAGGCTTACATTCATTTCATATTTGCTGTAAAGTTCAGAGAGCAACTCATAATGCCCTCATTTTCAGACGAGCTTGAGAAGTACATTACGGCAGTCGTGCAGAACATGGGCAATAAGATGATTGTCATAAAGCTGATGCCCGATCACTTGCACTTCCTTATTTCCTATAACCCAGCCTGCCATATCCCGGACCTGGTAAGGGAAATTAAATCCAATTCAACAGAGCTCATAAAGAAGAGATTGTGGCTCAAGGATTTTGCCTGGCAGACAGGTTACGGCATGTTTACATATTCAAGGAGCCAGGTTCAGAATGTAATCCGTTATATTATGAACCAGGAAGAACACCACAGGAAGAAGTCATTCAAGGAGGAATTCCTAAAGATTCTGAAGGATTTTGAAGTTGAGCATAATGAGCATTATCTTTTCAAATGGATTTGCGAAGAAAATAAGAAAGAATAGGTTTGATAAATAAACCAGGTCATGGCAAATGGAATATACGGGTAAATCGGGACGAAGATGGCGCGGCTGACCGCGGCGCCTGGGGTGGGTTGGGGGATATCATTTTACCCACCGGGCTTTGCCCGGGGGCTATCAAGATGATGCCGCTGTCCGCGGCATCCGGGTAAAACCGGTTTTGTTGTTATTTGAGTTTCTGCACCGGATAAAGGCTGCCTGGAAATCACCTTAGCAGCATCAGCTTTTTGCTTGCTCTGAAGTCTCCTGCAGTAAGAGAATAAATGTATATTCCGGAGCTTAGAGAGGAAGCATCAAACTTTACTTTGTATTCTCCCGCGCTCTGTTCTTTATTTACCAGAGATGCAACTTCACGGCCGAGCATGTCAAATACTTTTAGTTCTACATATGATTCTTTGGGAATTGAATAGCTTATTGTTGTCGAAGGGTTAAAAGGATTGGGAAAATTGTTAAATAACTGATATGAGTTAACAGCTCCTTCATGAGAGTCATTTACTGCTGTAACAGGAGAAGTGCTCCTGAATACAGGACTGTAATTAACCGAATCGTTTCCGGAGACACCATAGAGGTAACCTTTCTTGTCAAATGACATATACTTTATCCAGAAAAAACTTGAAAGCCCGTTGCTTGCGCTTGTCCAGGTCTTCCCATTGTCCGATGAAAAATAAACTCCTTTGTCATAAGTCCCGGCGTAGGCATTGTTCTGGTCATCAAATGCAAGGGAGCCGGTCCAGTTCAAGGCAGGACTCAGATCGCTGAAGGATGCACCATTGTCATATGACCGCCCCAGTGTTCCTTTGCTCCTGAGAAGTCCCCATAGCACTCCTTTCCTGTCTACATGCAGGATTTGGACGTCGGGATTGATCTGATTCCAGCTTACGCCATTGTCTTTTGATATAAACAGCAGTCCAAGCTCCGAGCTGACGTATAAATAACCGCTTGCAAGATTATACTCCAATGAAAGCGCATAATTCCTACTGCCGATATTGTAAACTTTTGTCCAGGTCTTTCCCTCATCCGTGGATCTTGAAATATCTTCGCCTCCCGCTGTAAGCATTATATCATTGGGAAGAATAGTCATGATCAGACTTGCATTACTCTTTAGGTTGGTCCAGCTGCTGCCATTATCTGTTGAATTAAATAAGCCCATGCTTGTTGAGGCATAGATTATACCTTTACTACTAACGCTAATACAAAAGACACCCGCGATATATCCACTTACGGTATCCACCCGCTTTGTCCAGTTTATCCCGTTATCTGTGGACCTGTAAATAGCATAGCCGGGGATACTGCCTGAGTTCCCGATATAAATGTTTCCTGCTGTATCTGCCACAGGTACAGAATTCCCATAAAGAAACTGATAGGGCAGCCTTTCCCAATATACGTTCTGAGAGTATAAATTATTGACGGAAAAGAATGCAGTAATTATCCAGACCATTATCAGCGTTTTCATAAAACACTCCTTGGACAGTAAATTAAGGAATATCTTCCCCTACAAAGACCAGCTCCAATTAAAACATATTATTCTTGTCAAAGAATAAAATTCTTTAAAAAATTGCAATCTAAAGCCGAATTCTATTATTTTACTTTCATGTCTTGGTTCTCTGCCTTTATAAGTATTATTTTTCCTGTGCTAATAAAATATTTCCAATCCGGTAGTATTTAGGGCAGCTAAGAAAATCAAATTGCCAACCAGCTATTCCCTCCATGAATAAAACGCTTAGCAACCCATGGACCACCAGTGAAATTAAAGGTGTTTCCTGAACCGTTTATTGGAGCATCAGCCTGGATTACAACTGTATTTAATTGAGATGCTTTTATAATAAGGTATTCTTTTCCCGCAAGAAGAGAATTAATTGATGGTAGATATATTGTCTTATTTCCAGTAGTTGTATCTACTCCAATATTCTTATGCCTTGCTGTCAAGGTATAATCATTAGATGTCCAAGAATAATCTATCGCAAAAGGAATTTCTCCATAATTTCCTGCAGAACAACCTTCAAAAATATACTTCCCCAAGATATTTGAGATTGTTCCTCCAACGAATTCTTGCTGGTTAAAGGAGCAACCACTTACTATATTAGCCCTGGGAATTGAGCTATTATCTTCTATTGCTGATTTAGTTGTAGCTGTATTTGAATAATGTCCAAATTGACATCCAATGAATTTTACTCCGAAGGGACCATAACCATTTGGATTATTTGTATTAAGCAAGACATTTGTGTAAGAACCAGGAGAGTATCTCCTATTATTCGCAAAAATCGAGCCAATAAATGATGCATTATCTGCAGTTAATACATAAACACCATAAAGTTGATTTAAATCCGTCTGCAAACGATGGAAAACGCAATTACTTGAAGATTCGAGATTAACACCAATGGAATTTCCCCAAGCATCACAATTGTGTGACTTTATACCTGCACATGATGAGAAATAAAAACCATTTGATAGATTACTTCCACCCCAAACATAATTTAGGCTTATATCCTGAGCCGAATTAAAATAAAAACCGTGAACTGAATTATTTAAAGAAACAACATGGTCTAACAAAAATTCACACTGATTGATACCTGCATAGAATCCATAACCTTTAACATTCATAATCATAACATCCCTAACTACCATTCCGGATCTTTTCTGAGTTGAAGAATAATCTGGCATATAAATGCCACTATAGTATGGAGGATCTTTTTGAGTACCCCTATTCCCATCCAAAATTAAACCCTGAATTATAACGGAATCATAAAAATTTATAGTATCTAAAGGTTCAATAATATTACAAGTAGGAGAAGCTAAAACTATTCTTGTTCCTTGAAGGGTTACATCTCTATTCCCATCTTGAGTGAAACAGCCGGATAATCCTAATAAAGTGCATTTAGGTGGCACTCTTAATGGGCTACTTATTTTATATATACCAGATGGGAAAAATACTGTGCCACGTCCATTAGTAGATACAGCATTTAAAGCGTTTTGTATTGCATTTGTATCATCGGCAAGACCATCCCCTACTGCTGAAAAATCAATTTTAACATTGAAAGCTTCAATAAAACCCATGTAGCCTCCAACAAAGATATGAATGATTATAATTTTGAATATATTATTTTAAACTGTTTGTCTAATAAAGTCTCCCCTTGATCTAATTATCACAAAGTTAAAATAAAAAATCCTAAAAGCAATCAACTTGTAACAAAGGAAATATCAAAAAAATCAAGTAAAATTCTAAGTAAAAGGTCAATAAAAAGCAAGAAGGTTTACCTAAACTTATCTAAAAATATTGAGTTTTGGGGATTTGAATTCCACCAAATCAGATAAAAAGTAATAGCAGAGTAATTCTTTTAAAGGTTTCAAAACCTTGCTTTAAATATCTGCTCGGTTTTATGTTAATAATCACTTATAGAACAAGATTATGAAAACAGTTCTCTTTTTTTAAGGAGCAAAATAATCATATTTTATCATAGTTCTTTTCTACCAGTCACCTAGCGGGCCGCCGTAGGCTCCCTGATCGTTTCTTGAATTATCTGTATCATTAAACTCTTTGGTCGGATCTCCCTGGTTGATGCATGGGGAATCCTGCAATAGGTGCATATCGGTATCCGAGATAAAAAGAGGGGAGACCACTCCGTAACCCGTGAAATTATATTTAATTATGCTTTTTGAAGAGTCCCCTGAAAAAGCCACTCCCGGATCCCCGGACTGTCCGGAATTTTTATAGAAAATATTGTTCTCGATCTGCGATATTCCTGCATTCCTTATAACAAGGCCGCCGCCGTAGTTTTCCGAACTGTTCATGTAAGCCGAATTATTTATGAAAACAAGGTCCGTATTTACAGCAAGAATTGCCCCGCCAAAGTATGCGGCATGGTTATCCATGAAGACATTATTCTTTATTTCAGCCGTGGAACTGATCAGGCAAATTCCTCCACCCTGCGGGGAATGGGTATGCCTTATAATTGAATTATGAATCGTAACAGATGAGTTTTCCAGGTTAACTGCCCCGATATCCAGAGTACCGGAAGTATTTATGTAAATTTCTTCAATAATGGCAAAGCTGAGTTGGGAGTTGTTCCTGGTGTTAATGAACTGAATTCCATTCCAGCTTGAATTATCATTGTCTTTTGTGAAAAAAACAGGCTGCTCACGCGTTCCCTGTGCCACGAGCTTTCCTTTTACAACAAGTCCCGCTGAATCGCTGAAATAGATGCTCACCCCGGGTTCAATGGTAAGCGTGCTCATTGAATCAACTTCAATTATGCCGCTTACTCTGTAGGGCGAGTGGTCGGGTGTAAGCGTTCCCGAGACTTTGCCCTTAAGAATGCTGGACTGATCCAGAATGCCTCCAGGATCGGTAGAATAAACAGGTTCGCGCTTTGAGCAGCTTATGAGGCTGAAGGATAAAAAAATGAGACTGAAGATGATCAGGTGTCTTTTCATAATAAACTTTTTTGTTTTTATTTATCCTGAATTTACTAAATTTGCTGTACTTATTCTAAAACAATCGTCACATGATAAAACCCAAAAACATAATAATTATAGGCGGAAACGCCTCTGGACCAGCCGCCGCGGCAAAGGCCAAGCGTACCTGCCCGGAGGCTGAGGTTATTATGTTTGAAGAAGGGGAGTTTATCTCTACCGGCACCTGCGAACTCCCCTACGTTGTTGCAGGCGACATATGCTGCTATAAAAACCTTGTCTTTTACAGCCCCGAGAGCTTCTTCCAGGAAAAAGGGGTAAAGGTTTTTGTAAGACACCGCGTTGAAGAGATCAACAGAATGGATAAGACCGTGACCGTTAGGAACTTAGAGGAAGGGAAACTTCTTCAGTTCAGCTACGACAGGCTTATTCTTGCAACCGGTTCAACTGCCAGGAAACTCTCCTATATTCCCGATGACCTTGAAAACGTTTTCCGTCTTAAGACCGTGCGCGACCTGGTCTCAATCAGAATGTTCATTAAAGAACACGGCCTTAAGTCTGCCGTAATTATCGGATCGGGCTACATAGGTCTTGAGATGGCTGAATCATTTAACAGAATAGGATGCCACGTTACTTTAGTGGAAAAAGACAGGCTTCCTTTGCCTTCTTCCGAACCTGAAATCCAGTATCTCATGCTGGAAATTCTGAAGGAAAAAGGGATCGATTTCTATGGCGGCATTTCAGAAATGAAACCGCTAATTTCAGGAAACCGCCTTAAGGCTTTTAAGATCGAAGGGCGTGAGGTGGAAACGGACCTTGTACTCGTTGCCGCAGGCTTTATCCCCAATACCTCGCTTGCCGTAAAGACGAGGCTGGAACTTGGGCGCACGGGCGCAATCAAGGTTGATAATAAGCTCAGAACAAGCGATCAGAATATATTTGCCGCAGGGGATAATATTGAAGTAACTGAGAAAGTTACGGGTAAAGCGGTCTATCTTCCGCTTGCTTCAATTGCACACCAGGCAGGCCACATTGCAGGCGAAAACGCAGCAGGCGGAAATAAATTCATGAAGCCCGTAATTAAAAATGTGGCCGTGAGGTTTTTCGACAAGGCATACGTAAGCGTTGGGCTCAATGAAACCGAAGCGCTCGAGACCGGCTTCAGAGCCCTTTCAGTGCGCGAGGTATTGCCTAATCTGGTAAGGGTTATGCCCGAAAGTGAAAAAGTCTTCGGCAAGCTGGTCTACGATAAAAACTCTTATAAAATACTTGGAGCTTCATTCTTAGGGGGAAAAGAAGCTATAGGATATGGCGATCTTATCTCGTCTTTTATTCATACGGGGACGGACGTTCGTACCTTAGGCGAACTGTATTATAATTATACACCTCCGCTTTCACCTTTTATAAATTTGCTATCTGTCCTGGGCCGTAAAGTGCGTTAAAGCTTTATTTTTTAAGATCTTAGGCATTAAAACCTGAAAACGCCTCAAAAAAATATCCAACCTTTATTTTAATCTCATTTTGGTACATGTTTTGTGCTGCATGTCACTAAAAACTGCGTTTTTGGTGATTTTTCGCACAATATATTTCTGGTATCATTTTTGGACTACAGAGCTGAATCAAAAAAGAAGGATAAAAAATGAAAGCTCTAACGTTCAGAAATCTTCTTGCTATCGCGATACTGCTTCTAACCTCCAATTTTTTATTGGCAAATAGCGGCAGCTGCGACCTGAGCGGGTTTTTGACCTATACCCAGGGGGGATGGGGTGCAGCAGCTCATGGAAAAAATCCCGGCAGCGTGCGCGATAAGTATTTTTCACAGGTGTTTCCCTCCGGACTTACTGTCGGCGGCCAGTATACAATGAAATTTACTACCTCACAGTCAATTCAGAATTATCTTGGCGGACAGGGAACACCTTCCAAACTGACAAATAACTACACAAACCCGACGTCTACAGAGTCGGGAACTTTTGGTGTTCAGATGGTAGCTCTTACACTAAATGTATATTTTGATGATGCGGGTAAAATAGGCTCAAATGCACTTGAATTAAAAGACCTGGTTATTCTTTCAGGCAAGTTTGCAGGAAAGACCGTCTCCGAATTCCTGGCTTTAGCAAACAGGGCCTTGGGCGGCGAGGCCATTTCGGGCTACACCTATTCGGACTTTAACGACGCCGCAACTAAAATAAATGAAAACTTCGATAATGGAACGGCCGACGAGGGATTCCTTACATGCCCTTCAACCCCAAAGCCTGTTTCTTTGGGCGACAAGGTATGGCTCGATTCCGATATGGACGGCATACAGGCCTCAACTGAAGAGGGAATTGAAAATATTACCGTGCAGCTTTACGACTGCTCGGGGGCATTTATAAAGGAAACAACTACAGACCTCAACGGAAACTATTATTTCAAAAACCTTAATCCCGGCGACTACAAGGTGAAATTCGTTCTTCCTGAGGAATATCTCTTTACAAAGAAAGATATGGGAAGTGACGAAAAGGATTCTGATGCCGATCTGACGACCGGCTTTACATCCTGCTATACACTTGCCTCAGGTGACAACAACTGTACAGTTGATGCAGGCATTTATGAAAAACCTGCTCCTGCCAAGGCTTCTATAGGAAACCTCGTTTGGAATGACCTGAACCAAAATGGCATTCAGGATAATGGTGAACAGGGCATCGCAAATGTTACCGTTGAGCTTTACACCTGTAGCGGAACTCTCGTTTCAACAACTACTACAAACTCGAACGGCATTTACGGATTTACTGGCCTGAATGCAGGTGATTATAAAGTTAAATTCATTCTTCCTGCAAGCTACACCTTCAGTCCCAAAGATGCTTCAGCAGCAAATGATGAAACCGATTCTGATGCGGACCTTACAACAGGCTTTACAACCTGCTATACATTAAACGCGGGAGACGTCAATAACTCTTTGGATGCAGGCATGTATCAGGTCCAGGAGAACTTAAAGGCTGACCTCAGCCTGACGAAAACAGTTGACAATGCTAATCCCAAAAACGGCGACAGGGTAACTTTCACGGTTACTCTTACAAATAACGGTCCCGATGACGCTCACGGCGTTTTTGTTTCTGACCTTTTGATGCAGGGCCTAGATTTTATCTCGGCCACGGCTTCACTGGGTGAGTATGACAATACTACAGGCAGGTGGACTGTCGGAACAATTACGAAGAACGAGTCGGCAACTTTGACGGTTGTTGTTAAAGTTAATGCCGGAACTCTTATGACCGGAACGGTTGACCTTGGCACAGCTTCAAATTACAATCTGTTCGTACTGCAGGACCTCTCGCAGCCTTCAAGCGATACACAGGGCCGCCTGGCAGTAGGTCGTGATGCAGTGCTTTCAAACTACAGCGTCGGCGATCAGCTCTCAGCTACTCCCGGCAGTGACGTTCTTGTAGTGGGACGTAATCTAACATTCACAAGCGGCGACATATACTATGGAAATGTTGTTTACGGAAATTCAACAAATCTTCCTATAGATCAGGTGGGCATAACTGGCGGAACCTTAAGACAGGGGACCCCGGTTGACTTTGATGCTGCCAGGACATACTTAAGAAATCTCTCCACTCAGCTTGCCTCAAGCGATACAAACGGCACGGTTGAATTCCAGTGGGGCGGCCTTACTTTAAGAGGTACAACTCCTCTTCTTAACGTATTTAACCTTTCAGGCGACGTGCTCTCAAAGTCGAACAGCATGACAATCGACGTTCCTAACGGCGCTGTTGTTCTTGTTAATGTTTCGGGCGACAGCGTAAGCTGGACGGGCGGACTTACCGTAAACGGCACCGATGTATCAAACGTTCTTTATAACTTTCATCAGGCAAGGGCGCTCAAAATTCAGGGGATTGACGTGAGGGGATCAATTTTGGCGCCTTTTGCCGATGTTAATTTCCCGGCAGGACAGCAGAACGGGCAGATGATCTGCAGCTCCCTTACAGGCAGGGCTCAGTTCAACAACGTCCGCTTCATCGGCAACATCCCGGCAGAAAGAAAGATCTCAAACATCGCTGAGGTTACGGCTGCAATTGAGCACGATCCCGATTCAACTCCCGGCAACGGAGTGGAAACAGAGGATGACTTTGCAAAGGTGCTTGTAACCGTTAGCCCTGCTTCAGATAACGGTTCCGGAAACACCGGCGGCGGCAGCGGCGGAAACACAGAAAAGTGGCAGCATGTGGCTGACTTTACATCGGGAGAAATTATCTGGAATATGACTTCCGACAACGATGGAAACCTTCTGGCCGGAACCTGGGGCGGAAAGATCTATAAGACAGAAGATAACGGACAGACCTGGGGTGTCTTGAATTCAGGCATGCAGGCAGCTTATATCTGGTCAATAGTTGTAAATTCAGAAGGAAGGATCTTTGCAGGAACAGAAAAAGGAGTCTTTACTTCATCTGATAACGGTAAGACCTGGACTGAAACCGCTCTTAAGGGTGTGGATGTCCGCTCTTTGATTGAGGTTTCTGATGTTCTTTATGCCGGAGTCTGGGGTAAGGGCGTCTATAAGTCGCTGGACAATGGTGAGACCTGGACAGAAGTAAATAAGGGCCTTACATGCCTTGCAGTGCACGCTCTTGCTGTAAGTTCAAAGGGAGATATCTTTGCCGGTACTTTCGGCGGCGGTGTCTTTAAGTCAAATGACGGAGGCATAAGCTGGACAGATCTTAATGCAGGATACCCCTTCATATGGGCTCTTGGAACAACTTCAGAGGGAAGCGTTTATGCCGGAACATACGGCGACGGAGTCTACTACTCAAATGACGGCGGAACTTCGTGGTCCAGATCAAATAACGGCCTGGCCTCGCTCTTCATTTACTCGGTTACTGTTGATAATAAGGATAACGTTTATCTCTCTTCATGGGCAGGCGGCGTCTACACGGCCTCAGGTAACGGAACAGTCTGGAACTCACTTGGAATGGCAGGACAGGGCGTGTCTACAGTTGCTGTGAACCCCAAGACCGGATCGCTTTATGTAGGCACCAGTCAGGGCTCAGTTTATTCAACTGCCTTAAGTGTAACAGGAGTAGAGGTAAAGAAGGATGTTCCTACTAAATTCACTCTGGAGCAGAACTATCCGAACCCGTTTAACCCATCTACTTCAATTAAGTTCAGCATACCGGTTTCAGGCAGCTACTCGCTTAAAGTATACGACGTTCTCGGTAAGGAAGTTGCTGCACTCATCAATGGCGAGCTTAAGGAAGGCAATTACAATGTAAGCTTCAATGCAGAGAACCTTTCAACAGGTGTTTATATTTACCACCTGCAGGGCAGTAACGTAAGCATATCGAAGAAGATGGTTTTGATGAAGTAAAATAATCAGTAATGTGACTAATGTAAAAAGGGCGGGAGCAATTCCGCCCTTTTTTCTTTTTATTTTTACAAAATAAAAGTTATCTTATATAAATTTTTTAAGGAATTATATAGCCCTGAAATCTGTTCGGCTATTAGATATTTAATAAATAATAAAGGTAAACATGAAAAAAGCAGAGATCCACACCGAAAAGGGTGTCATGAAGGTGGAGTTCTACGAAAAAGACGCTCCCAACACTGTTAAAAATTTTGTTAGTCTTGCTGAAAAAGGTTTTTATAATGGTCTTACCTTCCACAGGGTAATCCCTAATTTTGTCATTCAGGGCGGATGCCCGAAGGGCGACGGAACAGGCGGACCCGGTTACAAAATCAAATGCGAAACCTCGGGCGGCAATCAGTATCACGACCGCGGAGTGCTCTCGATGGCGCATGCAGGTAAAGATACCGGCGGCTCGCAGTTTTTCATCTGCCACAACAGGGAAAACACACAGCATTTAGACCGCAAGCACACCTGCTTCGGCAAAGTAGTTGAAGGCCTGGATGTAATCGATCAGATCCGTCAGGGCGACAAAATTGAAAAGATTGTTGTCTTAGACGAAGAATAAGAACCAGCAGAAACATTGTTTATAAGGCCGGAAAACAATCCCTTGTTTTCCGGCCTTTTTCTTTTTACCCCTCTGGGAAGCCAGTTTTCCCCCCCCGGTAAGCCGATATAAATTGAATAATTCCCCGATAAAGTTATATTACCCTTAATCCGATGGGGATGCCTCTTTTCAGGCATATCCGGGGCTTTTTTCTGCTTCTAGAACAATGAGGGAGAAATTATGAAAAAATATATACTATGCTGCATGGTGATTCTTCTTAGCAGCTTGTTAAATGCACAGCAGTATAAAATTAAAATGGCGCCTGCATTATCAGGCACCTTAATGTTCGGCGTTGACGGAGGTGTGGCCGTTGGACTAACAGACTACGGCAATCTCAAACCCGATATCATGGGGCGGGTAAGTCTTGAATACTTCTTTCCCACGGTATCTTCAGGCATTTTTTCAATCCGCGGATTTGGACTCGGCGGGTACATAAAGGGAAGGGATCCCTACAGAACCCCGATTGAATTCCGTACAGATTTCTCCAGCCTGGGCGGGGGAGTCTCCTATAACTTTTCAGTCGGGAATGCCGTTTTCCCTTACGTATTTGCCGGAGCATCTTACATGTGGTTCGATCCGAGAGACATGAACCGTAACCGGCTCCCTCGGAATGCCGCAGGCGCATATAAAAGAAATGAGGTTAATTATAACGGCGAAATAGGCTTCCGTACGCTTTTATCGGACCAGATCAGTTTTAATATTTCAGCCGGAATTCAACTGAGCCCGAATGACAACTGGGATGACCAGATCGCAAAGGGCAATAACGATATGATGCTCCAGGGAATGATAGGCTTTTCCTACCTGTTCTTTAGAAAAGTTGACAGCGACGGCGACGGGGTGGAGGACTCTAAGGACTTGTGCCCGAATACCCCACCCGGAGTAAAGGTGGATCAGTTCGGATGCCCGGTTGATGCTGACGGAGACGGAGTGCCCGACTATCTCGATAAATGCCCTGACACGCCAAAAGGCGTGCGCGTGGATAAAAACGGGTGTCCCCTTGACAGTGACGGCGACGGAGTGCCGGATTACATGGACAAATGCCCCAACACGCCCAAAGGAGTGCAGGTGGACCAGAATGGGTGCCCATTAGATGCTGACGGGGATGGTGTGCCGGACTACCTGGACAAATGTCCTGACACTCAAAAAGGGGTCAGGGTTGACAGTGACGGCTGCCCAATGGATAGTGACGGCGACGGTGTTCCTGATTATCTTGATAAGTGTCCTAACACGCCCAAAGGCGTGCAGGTAGATCAGAACGGCTGTCCGATTGAGAAGGAAAAAGTGACTGTAACGAAAAAGATCATTCTCTCGGGCGACACCAATTTTGAAACCGGAAAGGCTCAGCTTCTTCCTGCAGCTTATCGGACACTTAACCGCCTGGCCGATGTAATGAAGAATAATCCTGAGACAAGGTGGAGAATTGAGGGACATACAGATTCCAGGGGTTCAGATCAGTCCAACATGATACTTTCGCAGAAGCGCGCTGAAGCTGTTGCCGATTACCTTGCAAGCATGGGTGTGGACCGCAGCAGATTAGTTATAGTTCCATACGGAAAGACGCGTCCCATTGCCCCCAACAACACAGCCGAAGGCCGTGCAATGAACAGGCGTGTGGAGGTAAAGCTGATTGAAGAATAAATTAATTACTAATTAATTCCCGTTATTAATGAATTCCCGTTTGGGCGAGCGGCGCTCGCCCAAACGGGATATCATTCTCCAGGTGAATAATATTTATCAATCTCCCATTTTAAAGGATTAGTCGCAATATATTGTTGAATTACATATAGGTCCTTATCATTGCGTATGATATGTTCATAATAGTTCCTTTGCCAGATTGAAAATTTATATCCCAACATATTTTTCGCTTTAGAAGTTACTGCAGACTTAAATCCGGCGACAAAAGAGGTGAGTGATTTTACGGGAAGTATCCTGGATGATCTCTCAGATTGATCAGGTGAGTTATTATGAAGAATTGGTGCAGGATTATCAAGGATAACAATAGCGTGAATATGATTAGGCATAACTACATATTCATCAAAAGAAATTTCCTTACGAATCATGACAGAATTTAGAAATTCCTCCAGAACTAATTTTCCAAGAGAATTTAACTCAACTTTCCCATTTTTTACATTACCAAACAATATTCTGTGCTCAAATGTGCAGATTGTAATAAAGTAAAATCCATAAGAGCTGTAGTCATACTCTTTTAGTCTGATGGAATGTCTTGTATTCATGAGACGCTTTTTGCTTGAATTATAGCAAAAAGACGTTATGGTTTCTGTAATGGAAGTCACTAAAAAATTCTAAAACTCAAATTTCAATTCATATCGATGTAGGGGCGAGCGGCGCTCGCCCGGAATAGACACCATGGTATAGATTAAAACAAAAGCTGAATTAATTGCAGGGCGAGCGCCGCTCGCCCCTACGGGAATTTAAGGCAAATTCCGTTGCTTTCTACCTTTCCAGCTTTTCGGCGGCGGCTAGATTATTAATGCATTTTACTACATTGATCTCCTGCCCTAAAACGGGTTTGAAAATATCACCCTTTCTCTTCAACCTTTTCTGTACTGTCCTGATCGTAAACTCCTTAGGATCAAGACCCCGCCTTACTTCACTCCAGTCCAGAGGCGTTGAAACCGCGGCCCCGGGCCTCGGCCTTACACTGTATGGCGAGGCAACCGTGGCACCGGTCTTGTTCTGCAGATAATCCAGGTAGACTTTCCCTCTGCGCTTGTCGGGACTTCGTTCCAGACTCGTTACCTCCGGCAGCTTTTCATTTACCACTCGGGCAATTAAATGCGCAAATTCCTTGGATATCTCAAAACCATACTTTGAGTTCAATGGGACATAAACGTGAAGCCCCGTTGCCCCCGAGGTCTTGCAGTAGCATTTTGCTTTTGCTTCATCCGTTATTACTTCACGCACTGCAAGTGCAGTTTCAACCACCTGGTCAAATGAAACTTCCAGCGGGTCCAGGTCTATAACCATATAATCGGGATAATCCAGTTTCTTTACTTTAGAGAACCACGGGTTGATTTCAATGCAGCCCAGGTTAACCATATAAAGAAGCGATGCCTCGTTTGTACATACCAGGTACTCCACTTCTCTTCTGCCCGATTCTGAGGTCACCCTGACAGTTTTTATCCAGTCGGGCGCAGTATTTCCCATATCCTTCTGGAAGAAGCTTTCTCCTTCAATTCCGTTGGGATGCCTGAGGAGAGTGTTGGGCCTGTCCTTGAGATAGGGAAGTATATATTCGGAAACACTTCTGTAGTAATCTATAAGATCTCCCTTTGTAAATCCTTCATTGGGAAAGTAAACCTTGTCCAGATTCGTCAGTGTAAGTTTTCCTTTTGAAACTGTTATTTCCTCTTCGACAGGCCTTTCTGATTTTTTTCTTCGCGCTGTTTTAGGATGTTTCTTCTCTGCCCGGGGGGGATCCACATACTCCTCGCGCACAACATCCTGAGGCTTTTTATCCTCCCTTAGTCCCATAAAAATGGGCTGACGCATAATGCCCTTATCCGTCCACTCCGAAAAGCTCACTTCACAGACCAGTTCAGGCCTGACCCACTTGACCGGCATGTTGGTTCTGGGGGCTTTCGTAAAGGGGGATTCCTCCTGCACAAGTGGATCCAGGCGCTGCCGCATCTCAGCAAGGCTTTCCCGGTCGAAGCCTCCTCCGGCGTGCCCCACATAATGAAAATTGCCCTCTTTATCGTACATTCCGAGCACCAGTGCCCCAAGGTATTTCCTCGTTCCCCTGGGTTCGGTAAAGCCTGCAATTACAGCTTCCTGCCTCATGTGGGTTTTAATTTTCTGCCATTCGCCCGATCTTTGCCCCATGCGGTAAGGACTGCGGAGATCCTTTGCCATAATCCCTTCCTGGTGCTTTTCCTTAGCTGCCTTAAAGAACTCTATGCCCGATTCCTTTACATGATCGCTGTAGCGCACGTGTTCACCAGTTTCAGGCAGAAGCTTCTTTAACATATCCTTCCTGTCCCTTAAAGGCAGATCCCTCAGGTCGTAGCCGTCCAGGTACAAAAGATCAAAGACAAAATAAACCAGTTCGCCTTCTTTTGTTCTGGGATAGTTCTGCAGAAGCTGGAAATTGGATTTGCCTGTTTGATCGAGCGCGACTACTTCACCATCCAGTACAGCATCATGTTTAAGATCGTGGAGGGCCTCAACTATTTCCGGATATTTTTCATTAAAGGAGTTGTTTTTTCTGGAAAGAAGATTTATCTCTCCGCTCTCTATTTCCGCAACTGCCCTGTAGCCGTCCCACTTTACCTCAAAGATCCAGTTCTTGTCGTCAAAAGGTTCTTTTACCAGTTCGGCCAGCATAGGCTTTACGTTACGGGGCATAGAGCTGGTAGGGAAGTTGCTCAGATCGGTCTTAAGTATCCTGTCGGAACTCTTCGAAAGGAGACCTTTCCTTGTATTTTTAAGTGTAGAGACTTTACGTCCCGAGACAACGGAGGCATCTTCTTCTGTAATGTCCTCATCGGAGGCAAATTTGTCCTTTGCCTTTATAAGAAGCCAGGTGTTTTTCTCGCTAGAGTTAAACTTCCTCAAATGGAACTGCCCTTTTAACTTTGTGCCGTTGAGGACAAAGTCGAAGCTGCCCGACTCATAGCCTTCCCTCAGGATCTTCTCGCTTTCCTCCTTATCTTTGGCGCCGGGAGCGAAGTATGTGCCTTCATCCCAGATTATGACGTCCCCGGCCCCGTAATTGCCCTCGGGAATTTTTCCTTCGAACTTCCTGTACTCAAGAGGGTGGTCTTCCACTTCCATTGCAAGGCGCTTATCCCGGGGATTTAATGAAGGGCCCTTTGGGATTGCCCAGCTCTTAAGCACACCGTCAAGTTCCAGGCGGAAGTCGTAATGAAGGTGTGTTGCGTTGTGTTTCTGAACGACAAAACGGAGCTCGCTGCCACCTGAAGTCCTTTCGCGCCCTTCAGGTTCAGGGGTCTCGTTAAATTTTCTTTTTTCTTTATAAGATTTTAATCCCATTTTTTTGTGCCTTCCGGTTTAATTATCACTTAAATGCGATAAGTGCATATGATAAACTCTCATAATGATACTTACATTAATAGGTACCAAGGAAGGGGGATTTATTCAATTTAAAAATTTATACTACGAAGCCATAGGCAGGATTTAACCGGCAGGCCAGCATTATCGTCTGCAGTCTGCCGGCATTAAAGGAGCAAATTTAATGATAAGTTAAAGTCTAAAATATTTTAATTTATATTATTTTCTTTTCAAACATTGCGCTGTTGTCTGCATTCTGTCTGAAGCCGATCTTCTTCAGGTACTTCTGGTGCTCCTGAACTCTGCTGAAAGTAACAAAAGAGCTGAATCCTTTTTCCTTAAAAAGGTCCGATTTCGAAGTATAAACGAAGTTGGCGTTCTTAAAATCGCGGTACTCAGGAATAACATAATCCAGCTTTACATTGGCCTTGCTGCCGTTTTCGGCCTCATAGATAAAAAGTCCCACAGGAACGAGATTTCTTAAGATAAAAAAACACTCCGGCTCTGCAATCTTGCTTAAGTCGAAGCAGGGGAAGTATTTCTGTATGTCGTTTTCGTAGAAGCTCAGAAATTTGTTCAGTAGTGGATCGCCCTTGAAAGTGGATATATGTGTGAAGTAATCCTTCTTTTTCGACATCTGCACGAGGTAGTAAATATTTACAAATACAATAAAGCCGTTGACGGCAAAAACAGGATATGCCTTTACAGAAAGGCCGTAAACAACAAAGAGCAGTGCGCCCGTAAGATTAATCCAGCGCAGTCTCATTATGTTGCTCATCGTAAGTGAAGCTGCTACAAGCAGTGAAGCCAGGTATCCGATAATTTCAAGTTCCATATTTTTTTCTTAATTGTGACGTGGTATACAATTAGTTTAATTTTTAAACACTAAAGATAATTATAATACAATTAAATTTTGAATTTTAATTTATAATAAGTAATATTTAATTAAGAGCGGGTAACATACACAGAATACGAAAGATCAGGAGATGTATGATTAATAAAGACGATTTTAAGATCGAGCTGCCTCATTATATAAAACAGGATATTATGATCGATCTGCTGGTACAGAATTTTGCTTACACTAAAACTCTCGGCAAATATATTTTTGAGGACCTGTTGACCAGAACTGAGAGGTCCGAGGATGAATTGTACCAGGAATTTAATGATACAATGAAACAAATGAAATATGAAATACTTGCCGTTATTGCATCCAAATACGGCAAGTAAGAAGCAGATTAACGCAAAACAAAAGATTTTATGGAACAGAAAGTAAACGAGACAGAACTCGACAGGCTTTATACAGAATTATATAAAGTCAGAAATGCAGGGCAGAAAATCCACCTGCTGCAGAGCTTCGGCAATGTGACAAACATTATGAAGTTTCTGGATTCCTATGAGAACTACCTGATACTGAAAATTGCTGAAATTAAAAAGATCGTAAGCTTCAGCCATAACTGAAACCACCTTAAAAAGAAAACTTCAGATCAATTCATTTTTTCAAAATAGTTCTTGGTAAAAAATCCGGCCTGTATTATGTTTACGGTAAACTAATCCGGTTTAATTTATGCAGGCTCCAGCCCCCAGAAGGCAGTTAAATTTTTACCAGACTACATCCATCATTATCGGCGCAGTTATCGGCTCAGGGGTTTTTATTAACCTGCCAATTGTGGCAAAGTTCGGGGGGAGCCCTCTTCTGAGCGTGCTTATATGGCTTATAGGCGGGGTGCTATGGATACCGCAGATACTGATCCTGGCAGAAATGGGTACGGCATATCCGAATCAGGGGGGACCTTATTACTATCTTTACAAAGCAGGCTCACCCTTTCTGGCTTTTCTTTATACATGGACTGCATTTCTTACAAGCGATACGCCGACCATTACAATTATAGGCCTTACCGCCGCCTCTGCGCTGAAATTCTTTTTCCCGGAGCTGGCAATACCCCTTTATGCAAGGGTATTTGCATCAGTGCTGATAATCCTCCTTGCACTTATTCAGTACAGGAGCGTTAAGCTAGGAGGCAATTTCCAGATACTGCTGTCTCTGGCCAAAGTGATGCCTTTAATACTTCTTATTATTATTGGATTCTTCTACCTGAATTCAGGCGG
Organism: Ignavibacteriales bacterium; assembly: GCA_036261625.1. Lineage (GTDB taxonomy): Bacteria > Bacteroidota > Ignavibacteria > Ignavibacteriales > SURF-24 > JAAXKN01. Next base: position 31,225 of record DATAKL010000007.1, read on the forward strand.
ACTTAATGCGCCCGCGGTAAATAAAGCATCTGAGGGAGGATCTTTCTTTTTCTCACTTACAGCAGGTATTTCCTCTACGCTCTGGGCTTATGCGGGATTCTTAAATATACTCTACATGGCAGGAGAGGTTAAAAACCCTGAACGAACGCTTCCCAGGTCTCTCATCTGGTCAATTATTTTTGTCATACTGGTCTATACATTCGTCAGCCTCTGTACAAGCGCCATCGTGCCCTTCAGCAGTCTCATATCTGCCTCGGGGGACTTTATAAACCCGTTTTCGTATCTTAAAATGTTCTCCGGCTTTGCAGGATCATTTTTTGCAATTGCAGCTTTTATTTCCATGGTGGGTGTGCTCAATTCTGTTATCATGACGCAGCCGAGGCTTGAATATGCAATGGCCCGCGACAAGCTGTTTTTTAATACCTTCGGGCACCTGCACCCGAAGTATCTTACGCCCGACTATTCAATATTTATTCAGACTGCGCTTTCAATTGTACTGTTCCTGCTTGGGGATATTGAAAACATGCTGGGCTACTTTACGCTTTCCTACGTTCTTCAGAACGCACTTGTCTACGGCGCGATATTCTTCTTAAGAAAAAGGGCCGACTATAATCCAAGCTTCAAATCAAGGCTCTGGCACGTTTGGGCCGCATTCTCAATCCTTATTCAGCTCTACATTGCCTGGGGCTCCTTTATGGCTTACCCCTCGGCAGGCTTAATTGCATGCCTGGGACTTATAGGTACGGGGCTTCCTGTCTACAGGTATTTTTATTCTGCAAAAAAATCCAGGTTTCCTGAAAGTCCGGCAGAATAGCCTTTCACATTTTCACCCTTTCCTGTTATCCGATTACATCCTTGATAAGGCCTGAAATTGTAATATATTAAATATATCCGGCAGATAACTTTGTTTTTTATAACCACCAGAGAAAATGAAGGAATATAAAAAATGATCCAAAGGCAGCAGAACAGAAACGGAGGGCCCAACAGGTACTCCACGCTAATTATATGGACAACAGTTGCTGTTATCGCCATTGTGATAATAGCTGCTATTATCTATATCGCTTCAGGTTCAAAAAGGGAGGTAAAACCTCCTTCAACAGGCAGTCAGGGTTCCGTCATTTCATCTGAACCGATGAAAGAGCTCCCAGAGATGAAAGATAAGCCTCAGCCTCGTTACGCTTCTTTTAAGGGATGCCCTCCCGAAGGGGACGGGGGAGACCCTGAACTGAACAGAAACAAAAACCGCATCGATGAGGGAAGCTACATCCCGGTTGAGTTCGATGCCGTGCTTGACCTTGACTGGCCCCCGGAGGTTGAAAGAAGAGACCACAAAAACTGGCCCAATAAGGCAAAAAGCCAGGTTGAAAAGTATGAAGGGATTCCCATTGCGGTTGAAGGCTACCTCTTTAGTGCAAAGCAGTCGGGCCCGGAGTCCTGCAACTGTCACGGTGCAGATAAGGAGTTCCGGGATTATCACGTCTGGCTCATCAAGTCGGAAGGGGAGGACAGGACCAAATCCATTGTCACGGAAGTGACTCCCGCACTAAGAGCAAACCATCCGAACTGGGATTTAAGGAACCTGAACAAAATTGCCCGGCAGGGACAGAAGGTTAGAATAAGCGGCTGGCTCATGCTCGATCCGGAGCATCCCGATCAGGTTGGAAAAACGCGCGGAACGATATGGGAGATCCACCCGATAATGAAGATTGAAGTTAACGAAAACGGCAAATGGGTAAACCTCGACGACATGAATTTCGTGAAGAGAGGCGGCAATGCGTAAGGCGATATCATTAAAGGTAAACCTATGGATAGAAGGTGAGGATGAACCCCAGCACAACTTCGCAGAGTCAGCAAAAAAAGCCGTAAATGAAATAATTCTAAAAGGAAGCTCCGCGCATCCCGAGCTCAAAATTAAAATTAAAGGCATCAATGAGCATAATGACGACCAGGATGATGAAGAATAATGAGTCTGCCAGAAATACTCTGAGAAGCCTGGTATTAACGAATGTCAGGACTGCGTCTTTGAACTTATAAAAAGGCTGCGGGGCTACTGAAGCGGTTGTTTAGAACTTTATAAGATTCAAAAAACTTTCTACCGTTGCCATGTAGGCATCATAATCTACCGGCTTGATAAAGTATGCGGCAGCTCCAAGCTCATTGGCTCTTTCCTAATCCTTTTCCGCGCTGGAAGACGAAAAGATAATAACAGGCGTATCCTTCAGACTTTTGCTTAGTTTAATCTGCTCTAAAACCTCAAAACCGTTTATGAGGGGAAGATTTAGATCCAGAATAATAAGATTGGGCAGTCTGGCCTTGCCGGTCTCAGCTTCTATTATGTATTCTAAAGCTTCTTTCCCGTTTTCCTTTACCGTAAGCTCGTAAGCAGTCCCCAGTTCCTCAAATGCTGAATCTATGAGTAAAATATCCCCTTTACTGTCTTCAATTAATAATACTATCATTATTACAATACCGATTTAATCGTTAAAACGCCGTAAACTTATGGCACTAAATACGTTTAGGCAATCCCAAATATCAGGATTATCATAAAGATGTCCTGCTTAATTAAATATAAATAAATAGCCTTTATTCCTCAACCCTTTCGAACTTACAGGAATGAAGAACAAAGGCTATCTGTGTCTGGGAGGCTCTATACTGATTTCTATTGTTTTTACTTAATATAATGGTTCAATCATATCAGAGGGTTTCAGCGGTATCATATGAAAAGTTTTGCCCTGCCTCTGCATGCTTTTTAGCGCAGGATCAAAATAGAAACCCTTCTTTTCGTCTTTTCCCACTGTGCCGATCATGCCGTTGTAGAAAGGGAAGTTATCAGCCTCAATAAGAACAACTGCACACCCGACGAAATTATCATTTAATTCCCGAACCAGCATCCATTCTCCTTTCTCTTTTTTGCTAAAACGTTTAACCTATATAAGACTTTGAGGCATATCAGTTCAAGGGATAAATCCAGACCGGAAGGATTTATGCAGGCACGAAATGAGTAATACCTGTTCAGGGGATGCAACGATTTTGGGCCTTGAAAGAGTACCATTCAGCCTTTATAATAGGCTATAGAGTTTTACATAAGGAATGTACTTACTGCAAGTATTTGGTTATACGTGGTGTATAAGTAGATTATTGCAGTAAGATAAGAGCCCCGCCTGACCCCTCGCGGGGTTTTTATTTTTTCATCAGGGATTCTGCTTATTGAAGTAAGGCCAATGCCTGTTCTTTTGTATTTTCTTTCTTCCTCACCCGATACTTACAAAAAAGCCCTCAAAGAGCACTCTTCAAGGGCAATGAGCTGGATATTATATAGCCTTATTTCATTTTACCTGAAAATCACCTATATAATTCAGCAATTCAACCGGTTTTCTATAAAAGGTTCAATCTGCCTGATAGTTTGCTTGGGTTATTATTGACATTAGCCATTTACCTTATTATATTTCGGTGTAAAACGAAATGGAGATGTATTGATAGAAGAAAAAGCCAAATTATTCAAAGCCTTGTCTGATCCAAACCGCCTGCGCATTCTTAAGATGCTTCAGGCAAAGAAGCTTTGTGTATGTGAGATAACAGAGATACTGGACCTTGCAACCTCAACTGTTTCCGAGCATTTGCGGGTATTAGAATCCGCAGGATTTATTTTGGGAGAAAAAGACGGCAAATGGGTAAATTATATGATAAACCCTCGCTGCAGTGACCAGGTTGTTGCCTCCATACTCTCTATGCTCCCTTTTTGGATCAGCAACGATACAGCTATCAGCAGCGACATCGAAAAGATCAACTCCGTTGACCGTAATAAACTCTGCAGCAGATAAAAAATTTTATATAATAATTCGGTATATAACGAAATATGCCGCGAAAATAAAGGAAAAAATGAAAAAGAGAATACTGATTCTGTGTACGGGTAACTCCTGCCGCAGCCAGATGGCTGAAGGTTTCCTTAAGTCTTTTGACAAGGATCTGGAAGTCTTCTCGGCAGGGACAAAGCCTGCCTCAAAAGTAAATCCTTTTGCAGTAAAGGTCATGAGAGAAATTGGAATTGATATAAGCCAGGAACATCCAAAGGATGTTGAGAAGTTTTTAGGGCAGCCGTTTGATTATGTAATTACAGTCTGCGGCAATGCCAAGGAGACTTGCCCAGTATTTATGGGAAAAGTAGAGCACAGGCTCCATATTGGATTTGATGACCCCGCAGATGCAACAGGCTCGGAGGAGGAAATTCTGCTGGAATTCAGAAGAGTAAGAGACGAAATAGAGCACGATTTTCATAAATTTTATAAAGAAATAGCGGGAGATTAAGTCATGGTTAATATTAAGGTTCTTGGATCAGGATGCCCGAACTGCATAAACCTGGAAAAGCTGTGCAGGGAAGTGCTTGCTGAAAATGCAGTTGTAGCTGAGATCGAAAAAATAACAGACTTCAGGGATATTATGGCGCATGGCATATTGAGCACACCCGGGCTGATCATCAACGGGAAGATAGTCTCAAGCGGGAAGCTTCCTGTAAAATCCACACTTACGCACTGGATTATGGATGCACTGGCAGCGGCAGAGAATAATTAAAATTAACGAAAGCAATAAAATGAGCACCTTAACCAAAAAACTTTCATTTCTTGATAGATACCTTACTCTCTGGATATTCCTTGCAATGTTTATAGGAGTGTTCTCAGGATACCTTTTCCCTGGCATTGTGGACTTCTGGAACAGCTTCCAGAGCGGAACAACAAACATACCGATTGCGGTCGGTCTGATTTTAATGATGTATCCGCCTTTAGCAAAGGTAAAATATGAGGAACTGCCAGATGTGTTAAGGAATGTGAAGGTATTGACACTATCCTTAGTTCAGAACTGGATCATAGGACCGATACTGATGTTCATTCTTGCCATTGTTTTCCTTCAGAACTACCCGGAATACATGGCGGGACTCATAATGATAGGACTTGCAAGGTGCATTGCAATGGTAATAGTATGGAATGAGCTTGCAAAGGGGGATACTGAATACGCTGCAGGTCTCGTGGCATTTAACTCTATATTCCAGGTGCTGTTCTTTTCAGTCTATGCATATGTATTTCTGACGGTAATCCCGTCATGGCTTGGGCTTAAGACATTTGCTGTGGATATAACAATAGGGCAGATTGCCAGGAGTGTATTTATTTATCTTGGCATACCGTTCTTCGGCGGAATGATAACAAGGTTTGTTATGCTTAAGATAAGGGGCAAGCAGTGGTATGAAAAAGTCTTTATACCGAAGATCAGTCCGATTACTCTTATAGCACTGCTCTTTACAATCTTCGTAATGTTTTCTCTAAAAGGGGAATACATTGTAAAGATTCCGCTTGATGTTGTAAGGATAGCAATTCCTCTGGTATTCTATTTCATTATAATGTTCTTTGTGTCTTTTTATATGGGACGAAAAGTGGGGGCGGATTATTCAAAGACCGCAACTCTCTCCTTTACCGCCGCCAGCAACAATTTTGAGCTGGCAATAGCAGTTGCAATTGCAGTCTTCGGCATAAACTCAGGCGAAGCATTTGCCGCTGTAATAGGTCCATTGGTAGAAGTGCCGGTCCTGATAAGTCTGGTAAACGTGGCGCTTTGGATTCAGAAAAAGTATTTCAGCGCTGAAAAGCAGAAAGATGTGAGTACAGTTACTAAATAATCTTACTTTATTAACCTGAAGAGTTAAAACGTGGAAACTGCGGAAAAATTGATTACTGTAAATGAAAGCAGAAGAAAAACATATCTGCTTATTTTACTACTGCCTCTGTGGGCTCTTGCATACTTCTTTCTTGAACCCATTATTAACTTCTTTGTATTTGGCATACTTTCAATGAGTAAAGCTGCCCCGCTTACAGAAGCCGTCAGGTTCTTCATTTTTGAGGTGCCGAAGGTGCTGCTGCTCCTGGTGCTGATAGTTTTTGTTGTGGGCATAATCAGAACATACTTTTCCCCAGAAAGAACAAGGAAGGTGCTTGAAGGAAAGTCACTTTTTACAGGCAATGTCCTGGCCAGCCTGCTTGGTGTTGTAACTCCTTTCTGTTCATGCTCAGCCATTCCATTATTCCTGGGGTTTGTTGAGTCGGGTGTGCCGCTTGGAGTAACGTTTTCCTTTCTGATTGCAGCCCCAATGATAAATGAAGTTGCCCTGGTGCTTTTATTCGGACTCTTCGGCTGGCAGACTGCACTGCTTTACATGTCGACAGGCTTAATTATAGCCATGTTTTCCGGCTACATTATTGGCAGACTTAAGCTCGAAAAGTATGTCGAAGACTGGGTTTATCAGGTTAAAGCAGGTCACCTTGAAATATCTGAGGATAAGACTCCATTTTCTGAAAGGGTCACAGCCGGTTTTGAGGCGGTAAAGGAAATTGTCTCTAAAGTATGGATCTATATTGTTTTAGGGATTGCTGTCGGGGCAGGCATTCACGGCTATGTGCCTGAGAACTTCATGGCTGGACTCATGGGCAAAAGTGCCTGGTGGTCCGTCCCCATTTCTGTTCTTATAGGTGTTCCCATGTATTCAAATGCCGCTGGAATCATCCCTATCGTTCAGGCGCTTCTTGAAAAGGGTGCTTCGCTCGGCACTGTTCTGGCTTTCATGATGTCCGTAATAGGTCTTTCGCTGCCAGAGACAATAATACTGAAGAAAGTGCTGAAGCTGCCTCTCATAATAATTTTTGTAAGTGTAGTTGCCCTCGGAATAGTTATAGTAGGCTACCTGTTCAATTTAGTCTATTAGACAAATCATTGTCCTGGATAATTTAATAGTATGTAAAATCCATGGTAAAACTAATCTGAATTAGTTTAATACAGATATGTCATTTTTACCCCTTCTAAATGAAAAAAAATGGGAGAATCGAATAAATGGATGTGAATAATATGCTGTTAATAGCAGTTGTGTCTTCTTTTCTGCTTGCTTTCGTGTTTTCAATGTTCGGACAGGGGGGAGGTTCAGTTTATTCCCCCCTTTTAATATTGCTTGGTTACTTAGTGGTAATTTCCACTTCAACCTCATTGGTTTTGAATTTAATAACTTCAGTTTCAGCAGGGTATGTTTTCTATAAAAACAAAATGATAGACTACAAGGCTTCCTTTATGTTTGTCCCGGGTATAGTGGTTGGGGCCTTCGCAGGCGGAGTGATGTCTAAATTTGTAAATTCCGCAGTTCTACTGTGGCTGTTTGTTTTCTTTCTCATTGTCCTTGGTGCAAGGATGTTATATAGTTATTGGGAAAAAGGTAAAACTGAAGAGAATCCGCCGGCAAAGCTTTCAACTTCAACATATGTGCTGATAATAAGTTTTAGTATGGCTGTAGGCCTGATTTCCGGCCTTCTGGGTGTCGGAGGCGGGATTTTAATTGTTCCCTTCATGACTTATGTGTTAAGATACCCGACTAAGTCGGCAGCAGGATCGTCGCATTTAATAATTTCTTTTTCAGCCCTTGCCGGAATTTTAGGGCATGCATCATCACATCATCTGGATATTCCCCTGATATTGGTCACCGGCATTGCCGTACTTATAGGAGGAAATCTCGGGGCAAGATTCAGCCTTAAGGTAAAACCGAGGATGATTAAGGCGGGCTTAGGTCTTCTGATGTGGGCTCTTTCAGCCCAGATTCTGGCAAAATTACTTGGGTATTTGTGAGATGCAGATGAAAAAATATTCAATTCTATTTTACTTTTTGATCCTTGCTGCTTCTACAAATGCACAGCAAAAGGTTTCCTGGAATGGTTATCTACAGTATCGTTTCTCAGATAATTATCTGGACCAGACGAGTTTCTCAGTCAGGAGAGCAAAATTCTGGATAATCGGTTTATTGCCTTCAGAAAGTGAGAGTTGGAGCTATAAGCTGCAGGCTAATTTCCTTCAGCAGGTTAAGTTCCAGTTCCTTCTTCAGGATGTACTTGTCGGTTATAAAAGGGATAACATAGAAGTAACGGCCGGGCAGTTTGTACCTGATTTCAGCATGCAAAGAAAGCAGCCCGACTATGCAATACCGCTGGATGAACGTGCCGATGTGGTAAATGCACTTGTCCCCGGGGCTGAAACCATGGCAAGGGACATAGGTGTTGAAGTAAAATTATCTGACAGCAAGAAATTCTCCTTTAGCATGGGTCTTTTTAATGGCAACGGAGCGAACAATGTTACAAGCCAAAGAAATTTTTTATTCACAAACCGTGGCACCCTGCAGGTTCTTAACAGCTCAAAATTAAAGCTGTCGCTTGGATATAATCTTTCCTACAGGGATGCTCATAAGCTTCAGTTCAGCAAGATCTTCGGGAGTGCGGTCTCTTTCACGGGGAAGGATTTCCGATTCGGCTTTGAGGGGAGAATTAATCTTGGGGAGCTTGAATTGCAGTCGGAATATATTGAATCGCACCTTGGCAGTAGGAAAGCATACGGATACTATGCTCTTGCCGATTATCTGATCACATCAAGCGATTTGCTGGTACTTTCTATAGAGCAGCTGAACGATCTGAACCCCTTAACAAGTGATCTACCTTTTTACCTGGTTGGCTATTCACGTTTGATAAAAGGCAATGACATTAAAATTTCACTGGATAACAAATTCCAGTTTGAATCTGATAGAACAAATACATTAACAACACTGCAAGTTCAATATTTTTTTAATTAAAGTCAGGAGAAATTAAGATGGTAAATCCACAGGACTGGTTGGAATTCGGACAGAAATTTCACGGACATAAATGTCCGGCAATGCCGATGGGACTAAGGGTCGGGGCGGCAGCAATGAACAAGCTTGGCGTAGAAAGAGCAAAAGACGGGCAGATTGTTGCCTTTGTTGACCTTGGCGAAAACCATTGTGCAACATGTTTTGCCGACGGGCTTCAGGTAATAATGGGAACTACATTCGGAAAAGGCAATCTGAAGAAGACACATAAAGGGAAATGGGCTGTAACACTTGTTGACAGGGCAACCGGAAAAGCTGTCCGTGTGACGCCAAAGGCTGAAGCCATGCTCGCAAACAAGCAGACAGCTTTTTTCAAGGACTTCAGAGAGAAAGGCATTCCGGCAAGTCATGTACCGGCTGAAGTGGTTGATCCTTTAATTACTAATGTAATGTCAGCGCCAAATGAAAAATTACTGAACATTTCAGAAATCTTTGATTATGAGCTTGAACCCAAAAAAGACAGCTTTAACAGCTTCGTCTGTACGCAATGCGGGGAAATGACCGTAGAGGAATATGGAAGAATCAAAGGCGGAAAGCATGTTTGCATTGATTGCGCTACAAAATAAGACAGGATCCTGATGAAATTATTACGGGGGCGGCCAGGGAATATGCGGGCCGCTCCAATAAAAATTCTCATATATAGTGGAAAAATACAGTCTCAATATTAAGGATTCCAGAATGAAGAATAAAACTTTATTAGGGCTTTTATCAATGGTGAGCATTTTTGTTGTGATCATTACGGCATCAGTTATCATTCAAAATGCTAAATTAAATAATCACTCAAATATTGTTCAGAAAATTTCGGGTACTAAAGGGGTTTGCCCGCCGTTTAACCTTTATGACGAAAACGGAAATCTGATTGATCCTCTCCACAATATAAATGCCGGCAAGCCTTATTCACCCAAAATGACTTGCGGGAAGTGCCATGATTACGATAAAATTACGCAAGGATTTCACTTTCAGCAGGGGAGAGGTGAAAAGCTGCCACAGACAATGAAAGACCGCTATCAATGGGTAAGTTCCCCCGGAAATTACGGCGGCAACTGGTGCTCACCTGCTCCTATTTACCGTCAGCTTGCAAACAAGAGCAATACAAATGCAAGAATGATTGATATGACCTCATTTGACTTTGTAACCGCAACCTGCGGCACATGTCATCCAGGCGGGGGGCCGCTTGAATATGATCGTGAAGGCAAGAGATACGACAAAACGATGAGTGACAGTTCATATCATTTCGTTTCTGGAGGAGATAATAAGCTTGACGGGGATTACTATAAGGCACGCTGGGGCGAGACAGGCGTAATAGAAGCTGACTGTATGCTATGCCATTTGCCTGAGTATGATTTTAAGGCCAGGAATACCCAATTGGATAAGCTGAATTTTAGATGGGCCGCCACCGAAGGATCAGGCCTTGGAAAAGTTTATGGAAGCATAAAGGACACAAAAGCCGTTTCGGTAAAATATGACACTCTGAAATTTGACCCGGACGGAAAGGTATCACTGCATATTGTAAGAGAACCGAGAAATGAAACCTGCCTGAATTGCCATTCTAAACCTGATTGGAAAAAGCGTGGGACTACGTTTTCCTCAAGAAGAGACGTTCATTTCAAGGCCGGGTTGAAATGTGTCGACTGCCATCCGGCAGGAAGCAATGCTGCTGACGAGAGGATAAAAGGAAAGGAAATCCATCAGATCGGGAAAGGTGATGATCCATCCGGAAATGTCAGAAATGATTTGGACAATACAGGCAGGGACTGCAAAGACTGCCACCTGACCGGCTATCTTAATGCACCTTTAGCACGTCACTCATGGCTGCCTTCGCTTCACCTGGAGAAGATAGCATGTCAGACCTGTCATATTAAAGAACGGCCTGTAAAGTCAGCCCTGGTTCAGGTCAGTGATGTATTTAATCCCGGTACGAAGATTTCACCTCCTCCTAAATATATCTGGACTTTCTACGACCAGAATATGAATTACTGGAATCACTATGGCGAACTTAATATGTTCACGGCAAAGGATGAGCCTACCGATCCTGCAAGACCTGTGCTGGCAAGATATAAGGGCAAAATATATCCTGTCAACCCTGTCCACAGCGCATGGCCGGGGATATTAACTGAAGGTAAAAAAGGCTTAGGCCAGCCGACTATGAAGGACATCTATTCCATGTGGGTAAGGCACAACACTAATCCACAGCAGAATTATCCTTTACTTTCAAAAATTAAAGATGATAACGGGGACGGTATACCAGAAGTAAACAGAACCGAAGAAATAGATGCCTTTATTAAGTCTGTAACGCTGCACTTAACCAATACAAAGTATGATTTAGCAGGGAAAAGGGTTGTTTGGGTAAACGATGACCGGGTGTACACAGATGGTCATAAATATTTTACAGTTCCAAAAGAGGAATTCGAATCCTCTCCTTATGCATCTGTTTACAAGTACAGCCATGATGTAATGCCTGCAAAGGCTGCACTTGGAATAAACGGCTGCACGGATTGTCATTCATTCAGCTCATCGTTCTTCAACGCAGAAGTTGTTAAGTATCCTTTTGGACCTGACGGTAAACCTGTTACCGAACCCCAGTACATGAAATTAGGCATCGGCGGTCTTTCTGTAGGACTCGGAGCCTTCAGAGAAGAAATATTAAAGCCTGTCATATATTCAGAAATCGGCTTTTTGATAGTTGGAATATTGCTGAGTTTTGTAATTGGGTTAGTCTTAAGACTGCCTGCTGTAAAATTAAGTCAGCAAAACCTGAAATTTGCATTTCTGGCAGGATACATTGCCATACTTGCCTCAATCCTTTGGATTATTCTAAAGCCAGAACTAAGCGGCTATATTCTTCCTAACCGAATGGCTTTGGATTCAAATCATTTCATGATTTCAGCAGCCATTATACTAACAGGACTTTACAGCCTTTCAAAACTCTTATCCGGCTATAAAGAAAGGCTGATTATCAGATACCTGTTCCTGTCTTTGTCAGGCATGATTATAATTGCCTTGGTAAGCGGGGTTATAATTTTATTTCAAATGAATGTTCTTGAAAGTATTGTTTATAGCCTGTATGACTTAATGCTTGCAGGTATATTATTCGTAACAATAACAGCTGCTATGAATTATCAGGTAAAAGGCATGCTAAAACAGGCAGTTAATAATTAAGGAAAATATAGTGGCACACGAACATAATCACTCACTTTCTCAAAAGAAGATGGGAGCTGCGATTGCTCTCAATGCAGTAATATTTTTGGTGGAAATAACAGCGGGTTTGCTGACAAACAGCCTGGCCCTGGTCTCAGATGCACTGCACAATCTTAGCGACTTCTTCTCATTAATATTAAGTTATTTGGGGGCAAAGGTAACACTGTGGGATTCAAATCACAAAAAGACATATGGTTATGTTCGTGTTGAGATATTTGTCGCTTTTATTAATTCAGTATCTCTGGTTATAATCGGCGGGTTTATAATATTTGAAGCATTTAAGAGGCTATCTGATCCAGAACCAGTAATAGGTCTTTGGATGCTTTTGGCAGCTGTAACCGGATTTGTTGCAAACGTTTTAGCGACACTTCTGCTCAGGAATGAAGCCGAACATGATCTTAATTCTAAGAGTGCTTACCTTCATCTGCTCACTGATGCTGTTGAGTCCCTGGCTGTTATTATAATTGGAGGACTGATCTACTGGCTCAATTGGAATATACTTGATCCTATTATTTCAGTTATAATTGGAATATTTATAATCAAAAGCGCATGGAATGTTGTAATGGAGGCAGTAAATATCCTTACAGAAGGAACTCCAAAGGGAATAGATGTAAAGGAGGTAGTAAAAGTGATCAGCTCTTTACCCGAAGTTATAAGCATTCATCACCTTCATGTGTGGAGCCTTTCTTCAAATATTAAGGCTTTAAGTGCTCATGTTGTAATAAAAGATACGCTGATCAGCGAAGGCAATGACGTCATAAACCGGATCGGGGAGGAACTTGAGCATAAGTTCAAAATTAATCATCCTACAATACAGTTAGAATCCTGTGAATGTGAAAATCAGGGAATAGTGGTAAATCCAAATAACCTGAAATAATTATCCCGTGAACTTAACAGATACAATGAGAAATCTGATTCTGAAAATTTAATTGAAAACTTAAAAAATTTAGAGGTATAAAATGGTCGTCAAAATTCTTGGTTCAGGCTGCTCAAGATGCAACACCCTTGAGGCAAGGGTAAAGGAAGTTGCATCCCGAAATAACATCACAGCCGAGTTCATAAAGGTTTCCGATATTCAGGAAATCATTAAGTACGGCATATTGATGACTCCAGGACTTGTAGTAAATGAAAAAGTCGTCAGCAGCGGCATTGTCCCTAAGGAAGATCAGATTCTTCAGTGGTTAAGGCAGTCGTAACAGGAAGATAAATCATCATAACAGGAGGATAAGCCATGAAAAAGATCGTATCACTTTTAACAGTAGTTTTAATTTTAACGGCAGCGGTATTTGCCCAGACCAAAAAGAACAAAATAGTTTCAGAGGAGAAAGCAAAGATAACGTTTGTAGAGCTTGGATCTGTAAATTGTATTCCCTGCAAACAGATGCAGCCTGTAATGAAATCCATAGAAAAGAAATACGGCTCTCAGATAAAAGTTGTATTTCATGACGTATGGAAAGAGGATCAGAAACAGTATGCAGAGAAATATGGTATTAAACTCATTCCCACCCAGGTTTTCTTAGATGAAAACGGTAAAGAGATCATGAGGCATGAAGGATTCTATGCTGAAAAGGAAATAGACAAATTCCTTCAGGGGAAAGGCTTGAAGATCCTTAACTGATTTACCAATTTGTGAGGTTTAACATGCTGAATGAAATCTTTACTGAGTTAAACTCTGCCCTTTACGGCAACATATACCTGGCCGTTCTTGCATCCTTTACATGGGGTATATTAAGCATCATTTTAAGTCCCTGCCACTTGTCGGGTATTCCGCTCGTAATCGGATATATCACAAGTCAGGGCAGCATATCCATCCGCAGGACATTTAACATTTCTCTGACCTTTGCCTTTGGGATACTGCTTACAATAGCCCTGATAGGAATAGTAACCCTTTCACTTGGGCGCCTTATGGGAGACATCGGGACCCTTGGCAATTATCTTGTAGCATTAGTATTCCTGGTTATCGGGCTCTACCTTCTTGATCTGATCAGGCTGCCCTGGAACGGCATCAGCTTAAGCTCTACAAGGTTTAAGGGACTTAAGGCTGCTTTCGTGCTCGGACTTCTTTTTGGTATTGGACTTGGGCCATGCACCTTTGCCTTCATGGCTCCGGTGTTAGGAGTAGCATTCCAGACTGCTGCTTCAGGCATAATATTCCCGGTCATCCTTCTTGCAGCCTATGCCTTGGGGCATTGCCTGGTAATAACGGGGGCTGGAACATTAAGTCAGGTGGTGCAGAAGTATCTGAACTGGAGCGGCAGTTCAAAGCTTATGCAGTATACTAAAAAGGTATGCGGCGTATTAGTCATCCTGGGAGGTATTTATATTATTTACAATAACTAAATCAGAAGTGGAAAGGGGGGAAATCCAAGGGTTGACTGTTGTGCCTTTCTGTGTCTAAATTAAAAGGAGATTCATAATAAAAAAAAGAAAGAAGGGCAAAATGAATAAGAAACGCAATTTGCGGGGTGAAGAGCAGAATCAGCAGAAGAATATCCGCAAAAGAAATAAAATGGAGCTGCAGGAAGAAAGTAAAGTAAAATATCCGGAAAATGACCCGCATGTAAGGGATCTGGATGACGGCAACGGGGAGATCTTAGGCGGAAGAATCTGATAAGAATTATGAATTATGAATTATGAATGCTGAATTAAAGGCAACCTGTTCTTCAGCATTCAAATTCATAATTCATAATTCATAATTCATAATTAATTAACCGCAAGTCCCTTCATCTGCTTTTCAACAAGCGAGGCGTAGTAACCTGTTGCAGATAAAAGATCCCTGTGGCAGCCTTCCTCAACAATGCGCCCGTTTTTTAAGACCAGAATCCTGTCGGCATTGACAACCGTAGAAAGCCTGTGTGCAATAACAAAAGTTGTGCGCCCTTTGACGAGCCTGTCCAGAGCTTCCTGAACCTGTGCTTCCAGTTCTGCATCCAGAGCCGAGGTAGCCTCATCCAGAATGAGAACAGGAGCGTCTTTAAGAAGTGCCCTTGCTATAGCAATTCTCTGGCGTTCTCCGCCTGAAAGGCGGCTGCCGCGTTCACCGGCCATGGTGTCGTAGCCGTTTTCAAGTTTCATTATAAACTCGTGGGCATTGGCTGCTTTGGCCGCAGCTTCAATTTCAGCCTGCGTCGCATTCGGGCGCCCGTAGGCTATATTGTTCTTTATGGATTCGTTAAACAGAAGTGCATCCTGAAGAACAACGCCTATCTGCTTGCGGAGCCAGTTCTGCTTTAAGTCCCTTAAATCCACTCCGTCCATTGTAACTCTGCCTTGGCTAGGATCATAGAACCTCATTAACAGGGCCATAAGCGTGGTCTTCCCGGAGCCCGAGGGACCTACAATAGCAACCATTTCACCCGGCTTGACCTTAAGATCCACACCCTTTAAGATTTCATTATCTGACTTATTATTATACTTAAAGCATACATCCTCAAAGGCTATTTCTCCATTGCATGACTTCAGCTCAAATGCATTCGGACTGTCGTCCAGGAAATCTTCCGTATCCAGAATTGAGAATATCTGATCCAAGGAAACCGAGGCTGTCCTGATAGTTCTGTAAATACCGGTAAGTCCCTGCACGGGGCCAAAGAGACCGCCAACGTAGCTTATGAAAGCAACGAGTGTTCCAAGAGTTGCCTGTCCCTTTAGAACAAGGAATCCCCCCAGGCCTATTGCAGCAATTCTGGCAACGGTTATTGTAACGCTCTGAGCGATGCTGACGCTGGAGTCGTAACCGATTCCTCTTACCACCAGGTCGTTGGCGTCTTTAACGTTTCCTAAGAATCTTTGCTTTTCGGCGTCTTCCATTGCAAAGCTTCTTACAGTTATAATGCCCGACAAGACCTCATTAAATCTTGAGTAAATGCGTACCCAGCGGTCCAGGAGGCTCTGCTCACGCTGAGTCTGTGTGGGTGCCGCATAGGCTGCAATAATTGCAGGGATGGGAGCAAAGAGGCAGACGAGCAGGGTCAGGCGCCAGTCGAGCTGTATCATAACAATTACTGCCATAACAAGGTATGTAAGAGCAGGAAGCACGTTAAAGGAGATTTCTGTAATTGCCGACATGAAGCCCGTAATGCCGCGGTCGAGCTTTGTCATAATGGCGCCGACGCCTTCCTTGCGGTGTACCTCGGCAGGCAGGCGGTGAAGTTTCTGTACAGTTGCCTCCAGGAGGCCGTATTGAATGTTAAGCCTTGTACGCCAGCTGAGCCAGTTAGAAAATCCTCCTATTATGTCGCGGAAGAGTCCCAGGCCAAGCATAAGTCCCGCGCCTACAATGATGGTTTTAACCGTTGTGCTGCCGCCTAGCCTGTCGAAGATATACTTCATAATAAGCGGCTCCAGGGCGTTTGCTGCAGCAACAATCAGAGTCAGGCCCAGTATAAGAAAAAGGAACGTGCGGTATTCGCGCGTGAAGGCGAGCGCTCTGAGGAGTTTATTCCAGTACTGAGATTTATTCTTCTTAATATTTAATTCATACAAATTCAAAGCTTATCCAATCAATTCAATTTTCTAATCATCGTTCAAAAATATAATCGGCAAAAATATAAATTAATTAAGTGGTTTTCGCGGTCAAATCTAAAAGTCTTGACTTATGGTGTACAACATTGGATGGGATTTTATTAATCGGTGTGGGGCGCACGGCGCCGTGTGCCCCTACAAAGGTGTGATTTTGTACCGTTTATGCACCCAGGCTTCTTTTTAAATTATCGGCGTATTTTTGGGATAATATCTGAAATCTTTCTTTTTCTTTTGGATCTGTGGTCAACTGGGCAGGGAACATTGTCATGCCCAGGCGGAATGCGTTGTAAAATATGTAATAAAAAGGCAGGCGGCTTAAAATTTTTTTGTCCCCGCTTTCGGTAATGTAACGGTTTATGAAATAAACTACTTCTTCTTTGCTGAGTGAAAACTCTGTCAGGAATCCGGCAATGTCATATGCAATGTCCTCGCAGCCCGGGAAGAAATGATCTTTATGATGATGTATGGAATCTGTTTTTATATATGTCCCGTTAACGTTAAGCCATTCCCAGGGAAGCATCCTTCCGTCCAAGGCTGTGGCATCGGTGCTGAATAAGGGCTCAAAACTATTACTAAGTTTCTTAAACTTCTCTGCCCATTCATCTCCAAGTCCCTTCATCAGATTTACTGAGGCCATTTCTTCAATTTCATTGTACGTCCTGCTGCACCGGGCAGGGAATGTTCTTTTAAGAAATGCTATGTATGAAGATGCCTTATCCAGAAAGTTCCTGTTTACCTCTGAAGAATTAAGAGCTTTTCCTTCAATAAACCTGCTTAAAATAAACCCGTTTTCAAATGACAGCGCCTGAGGGGAAAATCCTTCACCTGCAAGCACCCTTGCTCTTTCATAAAGGTCGCTTCCATAATGCCCGAGGCCGGCAAACTTCAGCATGTATTTACCGTCTGAAGATAGATATTTCCGCTGCTCAAAGCCGGAGTAGACAGGAGGAAATTCTTCGGTGTTCTTAAAAACAACATCCCTCCACATTCCCGCTGAAACGTCTTTTATTCCCTCTGAGTATCCGGGGAGCATATCATTTAGAGAAATTACCTCTTCAAACTCCGAGGCGAATTTCATGTGCTTCATCCATATAGCTTTGGATTTCCCGGACACAAAATTCTGCCCGTCTGTCCTGTAGCCCGGGAAAAATATAATCCTGTCGTCACTTATCCCAAGGCTTTTAAGCCATTCGGCAACAGAAGCAAATGACGATCCGCTTAGACCCGGTCCTTCATCTACAATAAGGTAATAACCCTTATGCCCGGCTTTCAGCTCTTCTTCCAGTTCCACGTCAATGATAAGCTCCCTGTCGAAGTAGAAACCTCTGGGGCGCACTGTGAAAGAATGAACTTCACAGCCCGACTTTTCCAGGCGTGCCGATACAACTGCCGAAAGGCTTGCTCCTATACTGCGTATTCCTATTACTGCAGCTTGCGAAGGGAAAAAAGTTTGGAAGAAGTGATCCGTTGATTTCAGGTACATTTCAGGATAAAGCGAGTAGAATGCGTAGCCTTCAGGAAGATTAAATGTAAGAAGGGAAGAGATACTGTAGTTCTCTAATTCTGAGAGCTTTGCCCTAAAAACAGAAACCCATTTATATGTTTCAGATGTATGTCCTTTTAAGGAATTTATAAAAATGTGCCCGGAGGCAATAGACATGCTCCTTAAAAGAAAAACGAGATCGTTTATTGTGTCGCTCTCGGGAGAAATAAAATCCATCACCGCAGCTTCAAATTCCCCGGTAGTTATAAGAAGCTCAGATGCAGAGTTAAGATCTCTAGAGCGCGCATAGGAAAGACCATGAACGAGCGATTCAATTCTGCTTATGCCCGCATTATAACTGAGCAGTTCCTTGGTGTCCCCGTAGATAATCATAGTGAGCTCAGAATGGTCTTTCGTCCGGGAGTTCACCGGTCTGATTAATGCAGTGAATCCTGGGTCCCCATTTGTCCACTGAGATTACGCTGAAAGAGCCTGTGCTGATTTTAATCCTGAGGATAAAATCCAGGGGTATTCCCGCATAATGTGCAATGGCGAGTTTTATCGGATCGCCGTGACTGAATAGTGCGAGCCTGCCATGTGGGAATTCATGCCGGAGATTTTCAAGACGGTCCACCATTCTTTTCTGTACTTCCACCATCAGTTCACCCTTCGGGGGGCGTGTTCCGCTTCTGAAGGTATGGAAGAGTTTCCAGGTTTCATCGGGCTCCAGCTCTGCGAAGCTTTTCCCGGTCCAGTTCCCGAAATCGATTTCAATAATGTCATCAAGCAATACAGGATGCTTCTTCAGCCGCTCACACAGCGGGGCCGCAGTTTCACGCGCCCTTTCAAGCGGGCTCGAAAAGATAGCATCAAAGTGTAATTCAGCAAGTGTTTCGGCAAGGATAAGGGCCTGCTCACGCCCGTTATCACTCAGGTGCACTCCAGGAAGTCTGCCCGGGATTGTATCTCCGGCAGTTGTGTTGCCGTGGCGCATTAAATAAAAAGTTGTCATGGATTCATTCCGGAAAATTCTTTTTCTTTTTAATTAACATCCTGTAGTTATGTCTTTCTTCAGTGGTCCATTTATATTTATAGTCTTCTTCTCCCCTTAAAAAGTCAAATTCTTTTATTCCTTCTGAAATCGCCTTTTCAATGATATCAAGAAGTATGACTGAGCCCGGGCTGAATTTGGCAAGATCAGGATCGAAGCCTCCAATATAATTATATAGTTTTTCATTCTTAATGAGTGAATAGACTGAGGCAATTATTTTGCCGTTATGCCTTAGGACATAAAGCCTGAGTATGCCGCTATGGAACATCTTAGCTGCAGCATCCTTATGGAAATTCTGAAGTGAGTTTTCTCCAAGCAGTCCCGGCATATTCCTGTTATTCCACCTTGCGTTGTGGAGACGGAAGAGCCAATCTATATATTCTTCAAGATTTCCTTCTTTTGCAGTTTCAAGCCTGAGTGTTCCTGAATCCCAAAGCCGGCGCCGGGCCCTCAGTGTATTTTTTCTGAATGAGACCGGAAGGCGGGAAATGTATTCGTTAACCGATTCAGGAAGAACGGCAACAGGACATACACCAGAACTAATAATATTTATTTCAAACTCTTCAGGCAGTTTAATCTTAAGCAGAAGTGAAAAGTCTCTTAGCTCCTGGAAGTCACAGACGTCCCACTCATCCTTTGAGCCCGTGAGGAATTCCAGGATCATCTGAACCGACTGGCTTTCAAATTCCGGGCGGCAGAGTATATCCATATAATCTGTATTGCCGGTGCCGATAAATGTAAGCTGCCTTAAAATATTATTCTGACCGCTGTAATTAAAAATATAGAGGGGGGCAATCCCGACAAGTATTCTTCTGTTATAAACAGCTATTGTCCAGAGCCGGCCGTTGCCGAAATATTTCCACCAGGTTATAAGCCATGACGGGGACTGAAACGGCGCTGTATCCGGGGCAGCCTCAAAAAGTTCTGCCCATTCATCAGCAATTTCATTCAGCTCATCGGTATTTTTAATCTCTTTTATATGAAGAGATACCGCGGAAATATCATCCATTAGGAATCCTTCTTTTGGAAATTTTTCTGAAGGGGGAAGTGCCGTCTTCTGATATTATATTTTCATACAGTCTGAAGTACTCTTTTATTGTTCTTCCGGAGGAGAATCTTTTACGGGCTGCACTGCGGCAGACTTCCGCCTTAATTTCGCCGGAGCGCAATATTGCACCGGCCATTTCATCAATGCTGTTTACAATAAATCCTGTTACGCCGTCATCAATTATTTCACAGAGTGCTCCTGCCGGATAAGCAATGACGGGTGTTCCGCATGCGAGAGCTTCCATGGCCACGAGCGAGCTCGTCTCGGGAACCAGGCTTGGCACAAGGAGGCACCTGGCCGCAGACAAGAGCCTTTTCTTTTTTTCGAGGCCCACAGGACCAATGAATTTATAATCGATTCCGTCAAGCCTTGGGAGTATTTCCTTATTGTAATATTCCCTGTGGTATTCATAGGGAAAGAGTTCACCCGCAATTATAAGCGGTATGCCGGCTTTCTTCGAGGCATCAAGAGCCGCATGGTATCCCTTGTCCCAGCAGATCCTTCCGAGTGAAAGTGCAAAATTATGTTTGCCCGTTTTTACCTGAAACTTCTCAAGCCTAATACCGTTGCCAATAAAACCCAGAAGCGAGGGCATTTCAGGGCGGCTTTGGAACTGTGAACGCGAGACACAGTTGAAATATACGCCTTTAGGCGGATTTGTAAGCTTATCCTGCGGATACCATGATAATGGCAAGTGAAGCGTTACGAGAATAGGAACAGTAGTTTTGGGGATGTACTGTGCAAAGTCAATTCCGTGCATGTGTATAAGGTCAACCTCATTGCTTCTGAGCGCATGCTCAATTGCCTCAAGGTGCTCTTTTTCGAAAAGCTCGGTTGTCCCGGGATCAATTGAACCGTGTACGCCCTGAGTTTTAATGAGCTTTCCTTTTACTTTTGAGCCCTCGCATGCAATAACAATTGAATTATGCCCGGCTTCCATTAAGGCTTCATCTATCATTTCAAGCACATGTTCTGCTCCTCCTGCCGTATCGGTTCTGACGGGAGCAAAAGGAAAAGCAACGCTCAGTATATTAAGTTTACGCTGAGTTTTCATTGTCCGTTAGTTTTGTCTGCTAAAAAGTCAAGTGCCTCAGAGGCAAACCTTCTCCAGTTTTCCCCTTTAATACCCCAGTCGAAGTGCTCATAGTAAAGCGTTCCTGCGTGCGGGGGTTTCAGAAAGTCGTAGAAGGGGGCAAAGCGGAAGGCTTCCTTTTCGATATTGAAAACAGAGAGCACATTTTTCTGTGTCAGGAAGCAGTCGAGCATTCTTTTCTTTGTAATGCGTTCTTCTTCACTAAGAACGATTGTGCAGGTTCTTTCATCCGGATCTGAAAGGAACTCCGATGTTCTGATCTGTCCGTGGCTGTCGTGATAAGAAGTAAATTCAATGAGGACCGGCGGGGCAAATCCTTTTCCATATATTGAAGAGGCAGCCAGGTGTACGGCAAAGGCGGTCGAGTCGTGATCGGGATGACCTCCTTCATAAGCATGCGTGAGGATTATTTCAGGGCGGAGTTCACGCAACACTTCTTCAAGGCGTTCTGAAAGGGGGATAAGGTTAAAGGATGTCTCCTGATCCTTAAAGCCCATCTCAAGGCATCTGTCCGGGGGGATTCCTGCAATTTCAAGGGCCCTGTAGAGCTCCTGCCGTCTTGCACGGGCGTAGTCGAGGTTACTATTAAATCCTGTGGCCCTGGCGTCTATATTATTCCGGGGGGCGCCGTCTGTAGTGTGAATAATATATACATTCTTTAGGATAGGGAGCCTGCTCGAAGCTCCTATTATCTCATCGTCAGGATGGGCGGAAATTACTGTGGTCTTAAGGAGAATTTCCTCGCTGCCGCAGAAAAGTTCCAGCACATCTGAAGGCGTACTGCTGTAAATTCCTGAATTAAATGTAGTATTCATATTTCTTATCCTTACATTTCTTTACCCCAGGGCAACCTTCTGTTTTGAATAAAGGAGGTTAATTGCCTCGCGGTAGCCGTTAAGGGTTCCTACGTCAACATAGGAATGCCCCTTTCTTAAAGCCTTTGCATGGCCTCCAAGATCTATATAGGCATTTATGAGTGTTCCCATATACTCGTCCTTTTTTCCGCGATCTTTCCATAGGCTGTAAAGTTCATGAAGCACCAGTCCCGGCATACTGAAGGCTCCCCAGATCCAGCTTGAGTGTGCATCTTTCTGTTTAACCTCAATTCTTAAAACATTCTCATTATTGTCAGTCACAACGGCATCGAAGAACTCTGGATGGTCCACAGGAAAAAGAAGGAATGAAAGCCTGTCTTCGGGAAGGTCACAGAGCCCCTCCTCCGGAAACCAGATCGTATCGGGCAGGCCAATGAGCACGTTTTCACTTTTGCCGATAAAAGGAACGGCGCTGAATATGGCGTCGCAGAGCCCCTGAGGGTGCTGCTGAACGGTGTAGCAGAAGTGGGCCTCAGAGTTGCCCTGGCCGTAGTATTCCATTATGTCTGACTTTCCCGGAGATATAACGAAACAGATCTTTTTTACACCTGCCTTAATCATTCTTTCCACAAGGTACTCACTTACGGCACGGGGGCGTTCAGTCTTCCCGTCAAACCTGCTTCCAACGGGCAGGAGCTCTTTTGAAAAAGCAAGGGGCTGAATCCTGCTCCCGGAGCCTGCAGCCGGAATTATACCCCACATCTTTACGCCTCCTTTCTGTTGTTTGCTGTGTTGTAATACTCATCAAGTATCTTCTCCAGTTCATTTATTCTCTGCTGGGGAGTGTGTTCGGAGAAGACGCGCTCCCGGGCAGCACGTATTATTCTCTGCCTTTCTTCCTCAGGCATCCTGAGTGCACTGACAACGTCTTCAGATGTCCGGACAGTAATAATTTCTTTTCCCAGCCTGAAGAATTTATCGAGGCCCATCCAGCTGTCGCTGATAATAGGAACTCCGCACGAGGCGGCCTCAAAGAGTCTTCCTGAAGGGCAGTAGCCCATCTCAGCCATGGCGCCCCGCGTAATGTTCAGTGTAAAATGTGATGATGAGTAGAAAGCCGGGTGCTCCGGCGGCGCAATATGAGCCAGGTACCAAATGTTATCGCGCCATGGAAACACTTCCGGGTACTGCGAGCCGCCGATTATAAAGCGCTTATCCGGGAGTATTCCGGCAGGCCGGATAAAATATTTTACAAGCGCCTCCTGGCGGTCATCGGCATAGGTGCCGAGGTAAGAAAGATCGCAAAGGAACTTATCAACTGCAGGAACCGGTTTATGAGTCTCAGGATCTGCGCTTCCGTACAGTGGTGCTGTCTTCCTGGCTTTGAGTTTGGTCTTTAACTCTTCAAGTGCTATTCCGCCGGTATAGCTAAGTACAAGGTCATAATCTTCAAAGCCGCGCTCGCCGACGTATGCCACGGGCTGACCTTGATCAAGATTTTTTAATGTAACCGGTGTATCCAGATCGTAGAACACCTTAAGAGCGCAGTTGGAATTAAGTACAAGGTCTCCTGCCCTCAGGGCATCGGGGCAGTAGGAAGTAACCATTCCTATATCTGAGTCCCTTAGCTTCTTCTCCGCCAGGCTTTGGACCTGATCCCAATCCGGGTAGAGAATTATTTCCATGCCTGCCATTTCATATAAGTCCCTGTGCGAAGCATAATAAGGCACATCGCGTTCAAAGAAGGTTATATCGTATCCGCGTCTTATCATTGCATGGCATAGTCCGCGCCATATGGTTGCGTGACCGTTGCCCCAGGAGGAACTGATTGTAAGTCCGAATATAACTAGTTTCATAACCGGCCTGTCCTCTCTTGAAATGACCTTAATCTCAACCTAAACCTCAACCTCTGCCTTTACCTCTACCTCTACCTGTTCTCTTCCTTTACCTCTTCCTGCAGAACGTAGCGTTTTATTACTTCCTCAGCAAAGTATGCAAACTCACCCGGGTCCTCCGGGGGACTTGTATGATGAGGCCTCTTGCCGCGCGAGGGGGGAGTAAAGCACAAGGTAATTGTTGTATCAAATTCGCTTATTGCCTTCATCTGTTTATCGAACCATTCAAGTGCTCCGGGGCGGAACCAGTCGGCCCAGCTTATGCCGGTTCTTAACTTTTTAACCTTCAGTTTCTTAAGCCAGTAGACAATCTCATCAAGCCTGTGGTCTTCAAAATGAATCCACTGGCAGATTCCCATCTCCGGGTTAAAGTGTTCCACGGCAGGTTTAGGTGTTCCGTCGGCCCGAATGAGGCCCATATAAAAATGCCTGTAATAGGCGCTGCCCTCATTTTCCTTGTGCCTCGTTGTAGCCTCCCAGGTGGGGGGGAGGTCCAGCAGGCTGTACCAGTAAACACGCTCGGCGCGCCTGAGCAGGAGCTCGGTTGTTTTGCTGAGGCCGAATACCTGCACCTCATCGGCACCGAAGGAAGAGACGCCTACCTCAGTAACCCAGATCGGAAGACCGGCCACGGCCTCAATTTCCTCTATCTTTCTGGGCCAGTCGTATATCGGCCAGTGATTCCAGTCCAGTGGAAACCCGTGGATTGCAACGGCATCAAGTGAATCCAGGAGTCCGTGACTTTTTAAGAGCTGAATAAACAAGGGATCAATAGGTGAAATTCCTCCAAGGACCAGTTTCAATTCCGGAGCGAGACTCCTTACAGAATCAGCGGCTATTTTTATCATATAACTGAATTCCCTCCACTGTGGGTCCATCTGAAAATCCCAGTGGGAGAGATTATTGGGCTCGTTCCAAAACTTAATTGCTTCAATCATCAATTCTCCTTTCAAAATCTATATGCCGCCAGGAAGGCGGGTTACTTATTTAACTTCCTTTCAGCTTCCGGAGGCTTTTTGCTGCCGAGTTTAATTCCACAGGCTCATAATTGCCCGCCTCATCAATACCGGAATGTGTGCAGAGATAGACCTCATGATCGGGGCGCCTGATAACTTTAAGTCCGCTTGAGCGCAGCATTGCTTCAACGGCTGAATGATTCGGTGCCCACCAGTTCGTATAATCACCGGCAAGGCTGTTTTCAATAAATGCCATTTTGGGCCACCCGGCTTCCAGCATCAAGTCGCGTCTTTCAATCGGCAGATCCTCAACAGGTTTCATAACATCTTCGCCCGGCATTGTAAGCGTCTGAAAGAGCAGCAGCTTTTTGAATTTTTGCGTTACAATGTCCAGAGCCAGCAGGGGATATCTCAGGTGATAAAACACACCCATAAAAAGCACCATATCGAATGTGTCTGTTGAATATGCAAGATCGTAGATCTGCATTTTTCTGAACCTGACACGGCTCTCCAGATTGAACTGCCTAGCTGCCCAGCGCGCCTGCCTCAGGTAGTGTTCGTCGAGGTCAATGCCTGTTACGAGGGCACCCCGCTTTGCGAGCTCGAAGCTGTAGTAGCCGGCGTTGCAGCCTATGTCGAGTACTTTCCAACCCTTAAGACTCTTGGGGATTGCCTCTGAGATTTTCTTCCACTTGAAGAAAGGGAAATCTCCCAGAGGATGATTTGGTGCAGTCTGTGTGCCGTCGGGAAGATGAAGGTTATGGAACCAGGGACCCATACTGAATATTTTTTTCTCCAGCGGAGTTTGGGGATTACTGATAAAAGTTTCCAGTGTCTCGCCAATTGTATCCATTTGAATTGTTCCATTCATAAAATTCTCAATTAAATTAGACCGCGTTTTTATTTGCTGTCGGTTTCTTTTTAGCTTCACTTTTCCCTTTAGCTTCATTTATTCCTTTAGCTTCATTTATTCCTTTAGCCTGAAGCACGTCCATTATATAGCCTTCAAGCTCTCCGGCCCTGCGGCTTGCCGTATGGGACTCAAGTGTGCGCTGTCTTGCGTGCTCGCTCAGCCTCAGGCGTTCTTCTTCGGGAAAAGATTTTAAGTATTTAAGTGTTTCTTCAGCAGAATGGCTTATGAGTATCTCTTCTCCGGGAGTAAAAATTGTATCAAGTCCTTCCCAGTAGTCGCTTATAATGGGTGTCCCGCATGCTGCAGCTTCAAAGAGCCTGACGCTTGGCGAGTATCCTGCCTTCGTCATATCTGCGCGCGTAATGTTTAGTGTAAAGCGCTGGGAGTTATAGAACTGCCTGTGTTCCGAAGGATTGAGGTGGTAGATCCTTTCCACATTCTTCGGCCACTCGATTGAGTCGGGATACTGCGGGCCTGCCACAATAAAACGCCCTTCTTTCCAGTTTTTTGCCGGACTGAGCATGAGGCGTTCAAGCACAGGCTGACGGTCGTCGCTGTAGGTGCCCAGGTAGCCCATGTCATATTTAAGCGGGAGTTTTTCAGTGTAATACTTCTCTGGATCAACCGAGCAGTAAAGGGCCCGTGCCATGGGTGAGCCGAAATCTCTTTCCAGGCGTTTTAATGTGGGCCCCCCGGTAAAAGAAAGATAAAGGTCGTACTGCGGAATGAGCTCCGGGGAAAGATATTCATAATCTTTGCGTTCAAGCTTGGAAAGAGTAACAGGCGTATCAATGTCGTAGAACGCTGTTTTCTGTGCAACAGAGTTTACCCATCTGCCCACTTCCACGCCCTCCGGCACATAGGATCCCACGATGACAATGTCGGCCTTTTTTATATCGTTAAGATACTTATCCTTCAGTTCCTCAAGGCTCTGGTAAATTCTTGTACAGCAGAAAGGGGGTTCCGGCATGTCGCGGTTTGAAGCGTACCAAGGGAGATCGCGCTCCAGGAAAAGAACATTATGACCCATTCGGTCGAGTTCCCTTACAAGCCCTCTGTATGTTGTTGCATGTCCGTTACCCCAGGCTGAGGTAATTGAAAGTCCTAAAATTACTATATCAAGCTCCCGGCGTTTCATCTGCGGGCCTCCTTTTTTCCTACAGGCACTTCAAGAAGGAGCTTTTCGAGCTGTGAAGCCCTGTGTGAATAGGTATGTTCCCTAAGAACCCTTTTCATGGCAGCCTGTCCTATTTTTCTTGCCTTACCGGGATCAAGCTCCTTAAGAATTCTTACCACATCCTCACCGCTGTCGGCAATAAGTATCTCTTTGTCCGGCTCCAGGAAAAGTTCAATTCCTTCCCACCAGTCGGTTATAATGCAGGCTCCGGCACCTGCAGCCTCAAAGATGCGTGTGGCAGGGGAGAAGCCGTAGCGCGCCATGCTCTCGCGGCTGATGTTCAGAACGGCATTTACAGAACAGTTAAATGCATTGTGGTCTTTGGTATAGATATGCCCAAAGAATTCAATATTAGGCGAAACATCAGGCCGCCACTCTCTCCATCCCGATCCGCCAAGAATAAAATTAAGCTCAGGGAGCATACCGGCGGGCTTAAAGAAAAACTCCCAGACGCGCATTTCACGGTCTGGCATTCGGTTTCCTAAAAATCCAAGGCTGCCCTTAAATCTGTCCTCAGGGGGAACAGGGTAGTGTGTCGAGGGATCAAGAGCATTATATACCGGCACGCATTGTTTTGCACCAAGCGCCATATATGCATTTACAACCGGGTCGCCTCCGCCATAGGTTAGAACCATGTCGTACTGCGGAATCAGTTCCTTAAAAGGATCCTGCGGATCTGTGTGCACGCGGTCTAAAGTTGCCGGGGCATCCACATCCCAGAAAATAATAAGCGAGTCATCGGTTCTAAGACTGAGGACCTCTTTTTCCAGAAGCTCATCAAAAATGCCGACTCCGCTTGCCTTAATTATTATATCGGAGCCCCGGGCACTTTCAAGTGCCTGACGGACTCCCTGTTCATCCTGTTCTTCCTGTTTATTCTGTACGGGGTAGACTACAATTCCGGAATATTCAGGATCGGGTATATCCCTGTGCTGCTGGCGTTCAAAAAAGTCGGGCTCGTAGAAAGTTATCTGGTGGCCTCTTTCGTGAAGAGCTTTAAGAATGCCCCTGTAGTAGGTGGCTGCTCCATTCCAGTATGCTGAAACAAGACTTGATCCGAAGAAAGCAATTTTAAGGCTTCTTTTCATTTTACCCCCTCTTTATTGTTTGTCTTTTGAGGAGGCTTATTTTCTTCCTTCCTGAAGGCATCTTCCACGCTCAGCTGCTTAAATATATTTAAGAGTTCATCCACCCTGTGGGCGCACGTATGCCGTTTTAATATTGTAAGGCGTCCGTGCCTTGAAAGTGACTCGGCTAAACTTTTGTCATTAAGAATCTCACGAATGTAATCCCTCATCTGATTGCCGTCTTTTGCCATCAGGAAATCCTCGCCTATGGTAAAAAGCCCTTCGGAATCCTCCCATGGAGAAGATACAAGAGGAATTCCGCAGGCCAAAGCTTCAAATGGGCGTATCGTAGGAATTCCCTTAAGAGCCTCCACATATGGTCTTCTTGGAATGTGAACAGTGACCCTGCTGTGGGCAAAAACCTGGGGGACCATATAGTTCGGGAGCCAGTCCTTATATTCAATTCCTCTTTCCTCAAGGGATTTAACTGCGCCTTCAGGATAGCGCACTCCGTAGACCTGTGCCTTGAGGCCAAGGTCGCTTACCGGGTTGATGAGGTATTCATAAATCTCGCGGGTTCTTTCCTCATCGCCCCAGTTGCCGATCCATACCAGGTCGCCCGTTTTTTCATCGCATTCGATCGGGTGGAATATTCTTACGTCAGCCGCCTCATGCCATGTCCACGCTCTTTGCGCCCATCCTTTTGAAAGATAGATATCCCTTATCACATTGCCGTATGCCAGAACGCCGTCAAAGCCCGAGAGGTCGAACATAGCCATCTTCTCAGGCTCGGAAAGCGAGCGGTGGTGTGTATCGTGAAATAAAAGTTTATATCGGGTATTGAGCTTTCTGTGGTTCCCGATTTTTCTGACAATTTCAGGATCGTTCCATTCATGTACGATTACGAGCGATGCCCCATGAAGCTCCCGGTCCAGATCCA
Source organism: Ignavibacteriales bacterium (assembly GCA_036261625.1). GTDB lineage: Bacteria > Bacteroidota > Ignavibacteria > Ignavibacteriales > SURF-24 > JAAXKN01. The sequence goes on from DATAKL010000007.1 coordinate 60,077, forward strand.
GTGTCTCCGTTGAATATTCTGTACTCTGCATATCGGGGAAGAATCTTTCGAAGTCTTTTAAGGGTTCTTCACCGAACTGACTCTTAAGGTTCTGAAGGCTCCAGCCCCCCCGGGGTTCAAATACCTCAACCTCGTGGCCCCTGTGCAGAAGTTCAGATACGATGCCCCTCAGGAAATGGGCGTTGCCATGGTTCCAGTCAGATACAAGAGAATGATAAAACATCACAATTTTCATTAAGCCCTCTTAAAGCCGATTATTTACAAAAAAATATTAATTCATATCTATTTCTTGATCCCTTTATGAACTGCGTAAGCAGTTCTCTGTCTGTAGCCCAGGATTTCGTCTGCTCGCCGAAGGCGGGCAGGCGTTCATGAAAGCCTGGGGAAAAAATCAAAAAAAATCCCAAACCACTACCGTGGTTTTTGTTTTCGTAATTCTTAATGTTCTCCTTTCATTGCAACACTTTGTGTTTTTTCCGGGCAATGAGGTTTCTATAAAGTCCCAGATATCCTTTAGCCATTCTTTCGGGCGTAAAGTACAGGGCCCGGCGCCGGACCTTCTTTACATTTTCCAATCTCAGGTCGTCATCTTCAATCAGTGTGTTAACTGCCTTCACAAGCCCGTCATAATCATCCGGCTTTACAAACCATGCACTGTCCTGCCAGACCTCTCTAAGGCTTGGTATGTCACCCAATACAAGCGCGCAGCCCGACAAAGCCGCCTCCAGGGGTGAAAGGCCGAAGGGCTCATAGCGCGCCGGAAGAGCAAATATTGAAGCCCTTTTCATCCAGTAAGCCATCTCTTTAGAAGAAAGCCTTCCAAGCCAGTTGACGCCCCCGAACGTCTGAATAAATCTTCCTTCGGGATCTTCTTTTTCGCCGGCCATATAAACCGGCCATTTAAGGCGCGGGGCAACCCAGGCGAGCATGGAAACATTTTTTGCCTCGTCCCACAATCTTCCGGCAGAAAGAACAATGTCCTCTTTCAGGCCGGGAAGAAAATCATCCGCCCTGCGTGCATTATATATTGCTCCCGGGGATCTGAAACTTCCGTAATGATGCCTTAAAAGAGAGAGCATTGCATTTGTGGGCGCAGTTACAAGATCAGCCCCCTTAATTCCCCGGGTTACTTTCTCCTTGTATTTGTACCATGCCTCATGAGGAGCGTGATGCTTAACGGCGTAGTACCATGAATAGACGCATGAATGCCCCACAACAAGTTTAGGCGCCTGAAAGGGGAGGGCTCCGTGGCTGAAATCGTTAAGGTGGATTATATCGGGCTCGAGGGTTTTCTCCAGATCCAAAAGCCACTTTCCCGATTCCTCCACGTCCTTCCACGGGTCTTCCATCCATTCCAGTTTGTATGAACTTTCAAAGAGTTTAATGTTGCCGGTTTTACTTATTGCCTCTTTCTGCTTCTGGCTTGCCGGAGCTCCCATGGTGGCCAGGCATACTTCAATTCCGAAGGGACTGAGGGCTTCGGAAAGTTCAAGCGCATATGTCCACACTCCGCCGATCGTATCGGCAGTCATCAGCAGACGCCCCGGTTGAGAACTTTTTTTTATAATGCCTGAGGACACAGTCATTACTAATGTTTTCCTGCTCTCCGGACTTCTTCACCTTCACGGCTTACGAACTTGTTGAAGCGGCTCTGTTTTCCATCGTGGCTTTTATCCTGGTACAGGAAAGCAAGTTTGGATTCTTCGAACTGCCTGAAGAACTCATCCCAGGATATCTCCTCAAGCGAGCCTTCACCGGAGTATCCCGGGAAATCGATCCTGAGGAGTCCTGCCTGTTCACCCTTATGCACCGTGCCCTTTACTGTTGTCGGCTTTCCGCCGCGCTCCTCAACCCATTTTCTTATAAAGTTATGATCAGTTGTTATTTGTGATTCGGACATGACATGCCTCATTTAATAATTAATTCTTCCGTAAATTCTGTCTATTACTTCAGCGACTTTTATTATATGTTCAATTTCAGCGTCGTAGCCGGTGTTTTTTGAAAGGCGCTCCATCCAGTCCAGTGCTGCCTTAGGACCCCAGTCCTCAGGAGGTTCGGATAGTGTTTCATGCGCCGTCCAGCGGTAACGCTCGGACTTAAAATCGTAGAATGTTCCGTTTAAGTTCTTAAGCGAAAGCCCCCCTTCGGTGCCGTAAAAAGAGGCTTCAATTACGGCGTCGCGCCCTGCCGACTGCCTCCAGGAGCAGGAGAGGTTTACCGTGGTGTCACCTTCAAGATCAATTCTTACAGATGCATAATCCTCCACTGCCTGATCGGTATTCCTGAAGTATTTTCCTTTGGCAAAAAGGCGGCTTGATACGCTTTCCACATCAGGATAGTCCAGCATCCATAAAGCCAGGTCTATTAAGTGTATGCCCAAGTCCATAACGCATCCGCCGCCGGAGAGGAGGGGATTGTAGAACCACTCCTTGTCGGGACCGTATGCATTATGGAATACCAGGTCCACGGCATAAACGTGGCCAATTCCGTTATCGTTTATGATCTGTTTCATTTTCTGAATGCCGTCTAAGTAGCGGTACGTAAGGTCAACTCCCAGGAGGCGGTCTGCCTTCCTTGCAGCTTCAATTACGCGCATGACCTCTTCTTTATTTCGCCCCAGGGGTTTCTGGCAGAAGACAGCTTTTCCTGCTTCGAGCGCCATGATGCTTTCCTCGGCATGCAGTGCGCTTGGAGTTGCTATTACTACGGCTTCCAGGTCGTCTTTCTTTAAGAGTTCATTCAGGCTTTTAAGAACCCTCGCCTTTGGTGAAAGTTTCCGGGCTGTAAGGGCCAGTTCGCTTGCCGGGTCTACAATATAGCGCGCTTCGGCTTTCCCGCTTTTTAGTATGGCTTCCATTCTGTTCCGGCCGATCCAGCCTACGCCCAGAAAACCCAGCCTGGGTTTTTCTTTTACAGGGACTTTAAGAGTCTTCTGCAGTAGGTCATTTTTATTCATACTAATCCGCTTTAATTATTTTGACATCCTTCACATTCCTGAATATCAGTCACATCTGCCGGTCAGTATTATTTACTTACTAAGTATATTTAATTACTGCCTTTAAGAATCCATCCGGTCTTTTGCCTGCCATGTCAAATGCATCGGCTATCTGGTCCAAGCCGAAAGTGTGAGTAATTAAGGGGAAGGGATCCATTTTTCCTTTTACCACGGCATCCACAGCCGAGCGGATTCCGTCAATGTAGATTTTCTCGTCGCGTTCATGAGCATTTATAACATCCAGGCCTCTCCAGTTCCAGAGCTGCATGTTTACCTGTCTGGGCGCGTCCTGATGGTATCCTGCAATGATAAGTTTTCCTCTTACTTTGGTAAGTTCACCTGCCAGGTCGAGCGGCCACTGGTGTCCCGCAGCTTCAATGACGCGGTCGCAGAACTGACCGCGGGTAAGCGACTTAACCTCTTCAATTATTCTCCAGTGGTCATCCATCAGAATTGTTTCAGAGGCTCCGTACTGTCTGGCAATTTCGAGTGTAAAGGGGCGCCTTGAAATTGCAATAACCCTTGCACCTGCCAGGGAAGCCAGGTTGCTTAAGAGAGCCCCCAGGAACCCGATACCGATTATTGCCACTGTCTGGCCTTCTTTAATATCACTCCTTTGGAATATGTTCATTGCACATCCCAGGGGTTCGCCGGGGAATGGTTTGTCTTTTAATTCCTCAGGGAGCTTTACAACATTCTCGGCAGGGGCAACATCATATTCGGCATAGGCGTGATAGGAAAGTGCCGCCACATAATCGCCGGGATGAAAATCCTTTACATCACTTCCAGTTTCTTCAACGATGCCCCAGCCCTCATGACCCGGAGCCCCGGGTTCAAAAGGATATGTAAACCACGTTCTTCCTTCGTAGACCGGTATGTTGGAAGAGCAGAGCCCGCAGCCGGAGAGGCGGATGAGCACTTCATTGGAGGCGAGGTCAGGTTTGGCTACATATCTTACCGCAATCTGCCCGGGTCCTGAAAATATTGCGCTGCGCATAATGTCGGTCCACATGCCTTCTGCTTTTTCGGCTTCGGTTTTTTCTTTCTCAACGGGTGAGCCCTGCCTGCCGGCGGGCACGGCGCCGCTCGCCCCTGCAGTTTGGGCTACAGGTTCACTATTTTTTTGTTTTTCTTCGTTTTTTAATTTTTCATCATTCATTGCGCCACCTTTTTCATTCTGTGGAAAGAGGATGTTTTTCTGTTTTTCAGGAGCCAGTGGTAAAGCTTTTCAACGCCCTGACGGGCTGAGACCTGCGGAACCCATCCGGTTACGGCATGGAAGTTAGCTGTATTGGAGACATAGTACCGCTGGTCGCCCTGGCGCCAGGTGTTGTAGTTTACGTGCGGCTTCTGTCCGTGCAGCTGTTCAATTATCTCCAGAAGTTCAAGAAGGCTTACCGTATTCTGCGGGCCTCCTCCAATGTTGTAAGCGTTGCCGCGTGTTGTATCTATCTGTTCGTGAGCCTTCAGCATTGCATCTATCAGGTCGTCCACAAAGAGTATATCCCTAACCTGAAGCCCGTCGCCGTAAATTGTAATCGGTTCGCCTCTTAAGGCCTTCAGGAGGAAGAAAGCCACCCATCCCTGGTCTTCAGTTCCGAACTGGTGTGTGCCGTAGATGCAGCTCATGCGGAAGACGACGTTCGGTATATTGTAAATCCTTGCATAATCTATTATATACTGGTCGGCCGAGCCTTTGGAGCATCCGTAAGGGCTGTGGAAATCGAGATGCCGTTTCTCGCTTATTCCCTGCATTCTGATTGCCTCATCGGCAGGTTCATAACGGGTTGTATCCTTCTGCATTTTTATATCGGTCAGCTCGCCGTAGACCTTGTTTGTTGAAGTAAAGAGAAGGGGAATCGGTTTACTCAGGGATCTGAGTGCTTCAAGCACGTTGAGTGTTCCTCTGAGATTCACCTCGAAATCGTTAATAGGATTTTCAAGGCTTGTTGTAACCGCCACCTGGGCTGCAAAATGGAACACACTTTTTGCCTGCCGGACAGAGTCGCGCACGGCATAGGGGTCGCGCACGTCGGCCACCTTCACCTGCAGCATATCCCCGTGCGTGTCGATGAGCCACTGCAGGTTCTCCTCAACACCAGGTCTGGAAAGGTTGTCGAATACTATTACGGGTGTACCTGCAGACAAAAGGCGGTGGGCAAGATTTGTGCCTATAAAACCTGCTCCACCTGTAATGAGCACCGGGCGGCTTTCATCCCTCCTGCTGCGTCTTGGCGGCGTGCCGGGCTTCTGCTTTTTTACTTCAACGAGCTTTGCTTTTTCCGTCAGGTTCGTATCTTTGATTGTGCCGAATCTGGCCATCTGTTTAACGCCGTTTAAGCCTTCTTTTGCCCAGACCCGGTAAAGAAGTTTTGCGCGCCCGTCGGGGTACTTGAGCCCGAAATGGTAATGACGCTCATCGCCGTGGAAGACTTCCTGGAATGGAAGATCGGGATGAACATCCTGTGCAGAATGCCAGTATGCGCGCTCGACGGGGGCTTCCATTAAATTTGCAAAATTCCTGAGCTGGCGGAATTCATCATGGCGCCACGTGGAGTATCCGGCAGCGGTGATCCAGACTTCAGGGTTCACCTTGTTGCGGCTTAAGACCTCACGCACCTTGCTGATGGCCTGAGGCCACTCGCTCCAGTCGAATTCCCAGGTGCCCGGAAAACCGTGTATGCCGACGGCATCGAAATGCTGAACTACGCCTCTCTGGCAGAGGAGTTCCATCCAGCTCGGATCAATAGGGGAGATTCCCCCAAGGACAGTCTTAACTTCCTTTTTCCTGAGGAACTGTGCGGCCAAAGATACCATCTCGCTGAAAATTTCCCAGTTCGGATCCAGCCTCCAGTCCCAGTCGTAAAGATTATTCGGTTCGTTCCAGAGCTCAGCCCACTCGAAGTAGCCTTCGAAGACGTTAAAGACAGATTCCAGAAATTCAGTGTAATCCTTAGGGTTCTTCGGCGGGCTGGATACCTTCTGTTCCAGCCCTAAATAGGGAGGTGTATATGTAAAGCAGGGAAGCACGTTAACCTCCTCTTTAAGGCGGGGTATTAGCCACTTATACCACTCCTCGCCTTCTTTTGTATACCATTCGGCCCATGAAAACCCGGTTCGGATTTCCTGAATTCCAAGCGCTTTAAGGTCCGATAGTATATTTTCCACTCTTTCTTTTTCGCCTATTCTGAACCATTCCACAATCCCGATAAGCGCATGTTTACGCTTTGGCAGATAATCTATCTTTAGTTTTTTCATATTGTAAGTCCTCTTTTCTCAAGCTCGTAGTTTGCCGAATCAACCTGGTCTCTTGCAATCTGGCCTGAAAGCCACCCGGAGAGTTCAGTGAGCCCCTTCTCCAGTGAAACCCTGGGTTTATAGCCCAGGACCGACTTAGCCAGGGAAATGTCAGCAAAGCAATGCCTTATATCTCCAAAGCGGTACTTGCCGCGGATGACCGGTTCCAGGCCCTCTTTACCCAAGACCTGTGCCATTTTCTCAGCCACTTCACGGATCTTATAAGGGCGCCCGCTTCCAATATTAAATACTCTGTCGGAAGCCTTTGGAACTTCAAAAGCAAGCCTGCAGGCCTGAGCTACGTCGTAGACGCTTACAAAGTCGCGCATCTGATTGCCGTCTTCAAATATGACAGGAGGGTTATTATTCAAATATCTGGAACCAAATATGGCAAGGACGCCCGTGTAAGGGTTGGACAGGGCCTGCCTGGTTCCGAAGACATTGAAAAACCTGAGTGCAACGGTCGGAATGTTGTATGCCCGGCCTATCATAAGGCAGAGACGCTCCTGATCGTATTTGGAAAGGGCATAAACAGAAGAAAGTGAAGGTGTTTTGCTTTCAGGCGTGGGAACAGGCCTGAGGAAGTTTCCCCTGGTGTCATAGAGTTCCCAGATGCCCTTCTTAAGCTGTTCTACTGAGCGCTGAGCGCTTACCTTGAGTTTTCCGTCGGAAGTCTTATAAAGTCCTTCTCCGTATATGCTCATGCTGGAAGCCACGACGAGTTTTTCCACAGGATTTTTGATGAGCAATTCCAGAAGTACAGCCGTACCGAGGTTGTTTACGCTTGTATAGTTTTCAATTTCATACATGCTTTGTCCGACGCCTACGCTGGCAGCCAGATGAAAGACGCCGTGGATGTTTTTGAGGGCTTTTTCAAGGGCCTCTCTATTGCGCACGTCGGCGTAGATAAATTCAACCTCTTTGTTCAGGTAATCGGGGGGAGAAGGTTTGTTTCCGTTTGATTTTTTTTTTGCAGGTGTGCCGCCGTGGACCTGGGGAGAGAGATTGTCGAGAACGCGTACATTGTACCCGCTGCGGAGGAGTTCATCGCAAAGGTGTGATCCGATGAAGCCCGCCCCGCCTGTGACCAGTATGTTTTTACCCATATAGTCCCTTTTCTTATAGTAAACTCTTCAAGCCTTTAGAAACCAATCGTTTCATATTCAAAATTATCTATCGTCACAGGAGGAAGATCATATAAACACAAAAAACAGAAAGAACTTACAGCAGCAGAAAAAAATTGTCAAAATGCCGCATAAGAGATTTCAGAGATGAGCGGCATTTTGACAATTTGTTCCGGAGTAACTAACATTTCATAAATGTTCTTGATATGTACAAAGACTTACCTCTTAACATTGTATGAACTTTGCTGTACTTAGTCAAGGTTATTATTTCAGAACCTACATGCAATCCTTGGAATTCCGATTAATTTCAAAGGTTGTGCGTTCATGGCGGGCATAAAAAAGGAGAAGCATAATTTCTTATGACTTCTCCTTAAAATCAAATTGCAGAAGTTTTACTTTACGGCTTTTCTCAGCTTCGGGCTTAGTTTCCTGCTTATAGGCTTGTGTACGACTTTCTGCTGAGGCATTTCATCTTCCATATGCGTTATGAGCTCCTCACCCATGATCTGACGTAACTTGTTTTTGAGCTTCATCATCTGAATGAAAAGATCATGCTCGGCAACTGTGTCGGAGGTGTGCATCGGGCTCTTAAAGTAGAACGACAGCCAGTCCTGTACGCCGTACATTCCGGCCCTATGCGCCAGGTCGGCAAAAAGAATAAGGTCAAGTACAATCGGGGCAGCAAGAATTGAATCCCTGCAGAGGAAATCGATCTTAAGCTGCATCTGGTAGCCCATCCACCCGAAAATGTCTATATTGTCCCAGCCTTCCTTATTGTCTCCTCTCGGGGGATAATAGTTGATCCTTACCTTATGGTAGAAGTTGCCGTAAAGCTCGGGGTAGAGCTCAGGCTGAAGAATTCCTTCCAGGACAGAGAGCTTGCTTTCTTCTTTAGTCTTAAAGCTTCCGGGGTCATCCAGGACCTCGCCGTCGCGGTTGCCCAGGATGTTGCTTGAGAACCAGCCGTTGAGTCCCAGCATTCTTGCCTTGAGCATAGGGGCAATGACGGTTTTAATGAGCGTCTGTCCGGTTTTGAAATCCTTGCCTCCCACGGGAACATGCATCTTCTCAGCAAGTTCCATTATAGCCGGGGTATCCACAGTCAGGTTCGGCGCACCGTTTATAAACGGCACACCTTCGGAAATTGCGGCATAAGCATAAAGCATGCTTGGAGGGATATTGGGGTTATTACTTTTCATCCCTTCTTCGAAGAGTTCCAGTTTTTTGTGAATGCCGTTTACCGGAATAAAAGTTTCGGTTGATGCACACCATATAACCACCATACGGTTTACATTGTGGGCTTCCTTGAAGGTTCTGATGTCGTCTCTAAGCTGTTCCATCAGATCAAACTTAGACGTGCCTTTTTTCACCCACGTTCCGTTAAGGCGTTTTACGAATTTCCGTTCAAATACTCCCGGCATTGAGCGGATGCCCTCGAGGTCTTCCTTTACTTTCAGAAGATCCTTTTCTTCCAGGACTTTAGCATTAAGAGCGGATTCGTAGCAGTTCTCATCACGTATGTCCCAGCCTCCAAAGACAAGGTCATTCAGGCCTGCAAGCGGCACAAAATCCTTGATCATCGGAAACTTCTCCTCGTTTCTGGGCCCGAGCCTTATTGTGCCCAGCTGTGTGAGTGAACCAATAGGCCTGGCCAGCCCTTTTCTAATTGACATGACTCCTGCCAGAAAGGTTGTAGCTACTGCTCCGTTAATTCCTACAATCATCACTCCCAGTTTTCCCTGGGGTTTCTCAATCGTCGCATTTCCCATTTTACCCTCTCATTATGTTGTACGTGTCTGTTTAGGATCTACAGGAGAAAAACACTTTTGTATCACATTTGCTTTATCTGCACAGTGTATATTTTAATACAGTGTGTATTTTAATATAAATAAATAAGAACAAATGTAAACAGCAAACGGGCATATGCATTTGTCACAAATTATTGGACCCGGAGGGGAGGCGCCCTTGCCTTGAATAAGTCATTATTTTTAAGGAAAATATAAAAAGTGCTAGTTTATTGTGCAGATTATAAGCATAAACATTTTTGAGGTGAATTATGGTTGAAGAATGGTTTTACGACCAGACCGGAGAAGCGCGGTTTTATCTGGACGAATATAAATTCATCAGTAAAAGCGGAAAGGAAATAGCCACACTGGAAGGGCAGACCGTCTTGTCAACTACAGGCGAGACACTCGGCACATTCCGCCATGGCGCCATTTTCGACATGGACGGAAGGCTGATATCTACAATTTCAACCGGAAGGGGTTATGTACCCGACACTTCTGAAATCTTTAGCGGCGACCCTGACAATGCGGAGTACATTCCTACCGATGAAGACCTGACAGATGAGCCGGGAGACCCCGGAATCTCAGGAGTCCCTTATAAACCTATAAATGCCGACTGGTCGGATACCACATTGGAGGCCTTTTTCGGCACAGAGCTTTGAGCAAAATCTAAGTGCTGGTATTATCAAAATCTGGCATTATTAATGCGCCCTTAAGTGTACCTGGGGCATATTGATCCGCATTTTAACATTTTTGAACAGTTTATTCTTCCCTTCAGGTGCTTAATTACACGCATTTGAATAATATTAGCCAGAAATAGATTCTATGAGCTTAGTTTTGCAGATTGCTTTAGCAGTTACGCTTCTTTTGTTATTTGAACTTTACTTCTGTAAAAGACTTATAACATCATTAAAAACAGCTTTCGGTGACTCGGGTAAGATAAAAACGGGCAGCCTGATATTCCTCATCATCCTGAACGTCTATCCTTTATACATGATTTCAAGCCTCCTTTTTGTAGAACTTACCCAAGGCAGGCTTTATTCCCAGCCGGAAGGGGGCTTTTTCGACTACTTTGTGTACTTTCCGTTTGTAATTCTGATACTCACGGTGGCCCAGTCCATAATCTTTTTCCTGATTATTGACCTGCTGAGGCTTGCTGTCTCCCCGTTTCTTAAGAAATACAAGGAAAAAACAAAAGTTGCTGCTTCCTGGGCTGTTGTAGCCACGGCGGCGGTATTTTTCATATATGTCCCGGCAAGAGTAATATACGACTTCAGTGTCTTTGAGGTCCGGAATGTTGTATATACAAAGGCCACGCTTCCGGAAAGCCTTAACAATTTCAAAATTGCTTTTATTGCAGATATCCAGGCCGATTCTTATAATACCCCGGCCAGGATCGGCAAGTATATAGATAAGTTAAACGCAACAAAGCCCGATCTCGTTCTTGTAGGCGGCGACGTAATTACAGGAACACCGGAATACACTCCGACTTATATAAATGTAGCAGCCGAGTACCTGGGCGACATAAAATCGCGCCTTGGCGTTTATTCCTGCATCGGCGACCACGACCACTGGGCATACAAGGATGACAATGTAAGAAGCATCAGGGAGGTTTCAACCGCCCTTAAAGAAAAGAAAGTTGATATGGTGGATAACCAGAATATGACTTTCAGGGTCGGCAATACGGCCATAGGCGTTACTTTTGCTACAAGCACTTATGTGGACAGAATAGGAGAACCTCTTCTGGATAAGCTGACGGAGAATAACCACGGCAGCCTTAAAATCCTTCTTTCGCACCAGCCCAGCCAGTACCTGATCGACAGGGCTGAAAAGGAACATTACGACATGATGCTTGCAGGACACACGCACGGGGGACAGTTAACTTTCCTTTTCCCGTTCCATAACCTGACTTTCACGCAGCTTGAGACTCAGTACGTAAAAGGGGATTTCCATTTCGGCAATATGCTTTTGGTTGTAACGCGCGGACTCGGAATGTCTACGGTCCCTTTCAGGTATAACTCCACGCCTGAGATTACTCTCATTACCTTGAAGAAGAATTAAAAATTAAAAATTAAAAAGTGAAGACAGGGAAAGGGCCTCTTTAGAGAGGCTTTTTCATTTTTAAAAAGGAATTCCGGGAAGCTGGGCTTTAATATAAAACTAAAAAAGATTAAATTTTGTTTAATATAAGCGCCTGAAGTGAAACGGTGTAAACTCTTCAACCTCAGGGGCTTTAATATACTCTTTCTAATAATTTTAGGCAGATTGCTTCTATGGGCTTTATTTTGCGGATCATATTAGCCGTGCTTCTTTTCATAGTACTTGAACTTTACTTTTATTTCAGGCTTACGTCTTCATTAAAAACAGCCTTTGGTCCTTTAGCAAATAAAAAAATAAAAGCAGGAGGCCTGATATTTCTGACTCTTCTGAATATCTATCCTTTGTACCTGATCTTAAATCTTCTCGTAATACAGTTGACACACGGCAGGCCGTACTCTCAGCCGCAGGGGGGATTTTTTGATTATCTGATCTTTTTCCCTTTCATTATTCTCTGCCTGATTACCGTACAGTCGCTGTTTATTATTCTGCCTCTGGATATATTGCGGTTTGTTATCTCACCCTTCATCAAAAAGCAGAAAGAAAAATCAAGGCTCGTTATCTCCTGGATTGTTGTGGGAATTACAGCGGCATTTTTTGTTTACGTGCCCATCAGGATTATTTACGACTACAATACTGTTGAAGTGCGCCGGGTGGAGTACAAAAAAGCCGGTCTCCCGGAGAGCCTTAATAACTTCAGAATTACCTTTATTTCAGACATGCAGGCAGACGCATATACAAACAGGAAAAGGCTTGGAAGATACATCGGCAAAGTAAATGAAACAAAACCGGACCTTGTTCTGGTTGGAGGTGACGTAATTACGAGTTCGCCTGACTATATTGGTCTTGCAGCCGAGTACCTGGGCGGTATAAAATCCCGCCTGGGAGTATACTCCTGCGTGGGTGACCACGATAACTGGGCCTACAGAAACGATAATCCCAGAAGCCTCAGGGAAGTCTCTACAGCATTAAAAGAAAAAAAGGTGTATATGCTGAATAATGAAAATAAGATTTTCAGCGTCGGCGGCGCAAGAATCGGTGTTACCTTCGTTACAAGCACTTACATGGGCAGAATTGGCGTGGACCTGCTGGACCGTCTGACAGAAGTTAACCACAGTGACCTTAAAATCCTCCTTACGCATCAGCCGAGCCAGTATCTTGTGGACAGGGCCTCTGAGGAGCATTACGATATGCTGCTTGCAGGTCATACGCACGGAGGGCAGATCACGTTCCTTTTCCCGTTTCATAGTTTTACTTTCACACAGCTTGAAACCCCGTATGTAAAGGGGAATTTTCATATTGGAAATATGCTCATGGTTGTAACGCGCGGGCTCGGAATGTCGATTGTTCCATTCAGGTATAATTCAACGCCCGAGATCACGGTAATTACGCTGAAGAAGAATTAAAAATTAAAAATTAAAAAGTGAGGGCAGAATTTCCATTGCACTAAAGATATTTATAATGAAGTTAAATCATTATTTGCTTAGCTTTTGTATATAATTTTAGGGGAATTAATCTGAAATGTTTAAACGGGATTATATTTTACGACTCATTGAGCAGCTTACTCAGGTGCTCAACAAAGTACTCTTCAGCAAGGAAGCCGGGAATCTAAATGAGGCAAAGGAAACGATCCGCCAGGCCTATCCTAATATGCTCGGGCTAGATCCCGGTATGATCCGCTCCATGTCTGACGTGGAAGTTATAAATTTCCTGAAGATTACGGGCTCAACACAGTACGAAAGATGCCTTATAATAGCTGAGCTCTTAAAGGAGGAAGCATCCGTTGATGAACTCATTGGCGGTGATGAAGCCTCTGAAGAGGCGGCGCTTGCATATTTCGACTCCTTAAGCCTGTTTCTTGAGGCTCTCATAAATAAAGACGAACTGATGACAGACCGCTTTATAAATGATATGCAGATGGTGCTTGAGAAAGTATCCGGCTTTGAACTCCCGCCTGAAATTGCAGAAAAACTGTTCCGCTTTTATGAAATCTCAGGCCGGTATGCCGATGCCGAGGACATACTCTTTGAACTGACCGAATCAGGAAACCCTTTGTATCTTAAGACGGCTGAAGAGTTTTACCTCCGGCTTATGGAAAAGCCCGATAATGAACTCCTTGAGGGAAATCTTCCTAAAGAGGAAGTCCGGGAAGGCTTGAACAGAATAACGCTTCTTCTAAAGAAAGACCACCAGTAGCTGCCTCTTTGCTTCGGGGGGAACAATGCAGGTTTTTTGCATTTGAAAAAATTCTTCATTTTGCATATTGTTTATTATCTGAAACTTTCCTGATAATTAACACATCCGAAAGACAAATTATTTAGAGGAGTATACTATGCTGCTTAGATATAAAGCTATTTTAGTCTTTTTTCTTGTTCTCATTTCAGTTGCTCTTTATTCGGGATGCAAAAAAAGCGACAGTAACCCGACAAGTCCCGTCGCCCAGGCAAGTCCCATCGTGGGCAAGTGGGCTTTAAGCGGTGTAACGGTTACAAACCAGGACGGCTCCAAGCTGACATTAACACCGCAGCAGATGGGGCTTTCAATTACAATGGAGTTCAGAAACGATAATACGGCTACTATAACCACCATAGACAGTACCGGAACTACAACCGAGAACGGTTCTTATACATACAGTAACGGTGTTTTAGACCTGACGGATACAAACGGGCAAAAGCAGACGATAAATGTAACCATATCAGGCAATAAAATTACAACCGAGCAGCAGTTAACCGATGACAACGGCAACCCGTTTAATGCCCAGCTGGAGTTTACAAAACAATAACTTTTCATGGGTGACTCATTTTTGCACATTGCTCTTCAGGTTTAAGGTTTTGATTAAGCTGCTTTTAGTGGTAAATTTGCAAAGTTTTCAAAATGCAGCACAGTTAAAACCAAACCTGAAGAGAAGTTATGATTATTAAAAGCAAAAGCTTCCATTTTTTCGTTTTATCGCTACTTATTATTATAACCTTAAACGGATGTGCCGGCAGTTCAGACGGAATAACGGAACCAAAAAAGGAAGGCATCACGCAGCCGCTTGATCCATACGAGCAGAATAAAAAACTTGGCAGGGGAATTAACATAGGCAATTCCCTGGAAGCCCCGAATGAAGGGGAATGGGGAGTTACGATAAAAGAGGAATTCTTTAAGCTGATTAAGGAAAAAGGCTTTAATTCAGTGCGTATTCCTGTCAAATGGTCGGGCCATGCACAGACTGCGGCTCCGTATACCATAAATCCCGACTTCTTCAAGAGGGTGGATGCTGTTATAGACCAGGCGCTTTCAAGAGGACTTGCCGTTGTTCTGGATATGCATCATTATGACGAACTCATGGATGCCACAGCCCAGAACAAGGACCGTTTCCTCTCCCAGTGGCGTCAGATATCCGATCATTATGCCGATTATCCGGCAGAGCTTTTCTTTGAAGTCTTAAATGAGCCGAACGGAAATCTTACACCGGAACTCTGGAACCTGTACCTCAAAGAAGTCATAACTGCAATCAGGGAAAAAAATCCCTACAGGACACTGATTGTTGGAGGCCCCGACTGGAACAGCATATCCTCCATGACGAGTCTGGTAATTCCAGCCGACGAAAAGAATGTAATTGCAACGGTGCATTATTATGATCCTTTTATATTTACTCACCAGGGAGCCGAGTGGGTCTTTGGAAGCGACTTGTGGCTGGGAACTACATGGAGCGCCACGGAGGCTGAGAAGAATGCCGTAACGGATGACTTCGAGAAGCTTTTAAGCTGGTCCAAAAGAAATAACCGTCCGGTCTACATAGGTGAATTCGGAGCCTACAGCAAGGCAGACATGGAATCGCGTGCGCAGTGGACATACTATATTTCGCGTCAGGCTGAGCTTCGCGGCTTCAGCTGGTCGTACTGGGAGTTCTGCTCCGGCTTCGGTGTTTATGACCAGGTCAAGCAGCAGTGGAATGAGCTCCTCTTAAGCGCGCTTATACCGGCAGGAGTATAAAAATCTTAATGTTTCCGTAGGGGCGAGCGGCGCTCGCCCGGGCGGGCGCCGCCCGCCCCTACAACAAATGTTATAATTCAAATCTAGAACGGGAAATCCTCTTTGTAATCCACCTTCTCTTCAATCTTTTTAACCTCGGGCTTCTTTGCCGTCTGATGAACCGGGTTTCCTTCCACATATATGGCTTTGTACGGTTTTGCCGGACATGCATATTCACAAGCCCCGCATCCGATGCAGTACTCATCTTTTATTTCAGGAATTGAAAGCTTCCCTTTGTAGGGCACCATGTTGACAGCCTTGGTCGGGCAGTGCTCCGAACATGCCCCGCAGTCGGTATTCTCAGTCTCAACAATACAGTCGCGCTTTTCAAATTTGACTTTCCCTAACTGTGTAAGTTTCTTCGTCTCCAGACTTAACGGAAGAATTGCGCCGTTGGGGCATATATCTGTACAGATTGTGCATTCAAACTGGCAGAAGCTTGTATTATAATCCATGTGAGGCTGCATCATCCCCCTGAGGCCGTACTCAAGATATGCCGGCTGAAGCACCTGTGCCGGGCATGCGCTTACACACAGGTGACACGCTGTGCACGTGCTTGTAAAGTGCTCAATTCCCCGCGAGCCCGGAGGGGTAACGGGATTATTCTTTACTGTGACTATGGAATTGTTTTTATAGCTCTTAATTACCTTTTTCTGCTGCAGAAATGCCAGTCCGCTTAAACCTAAGAGATATGCCGAGGTCTGAACAATAAACTCCCGCTTTTTGATGTCTGTCTTTTTCTCCTCAGCCGGTTCTTTTACATTTGAAAGCTTCTCATATGTAAGACCCTCGCTGGGACAGACATTAAAGCAGTTAAAGCAGCTTACGCATCTTGAAAAGTCCAGTGAACGGGTTTTATTATCGATGCATCCCGATTTGCAGGCCCTTTCACAAATTCCGCATCCCTTGCACGCAGTCTGGTCTATGGCAATTTTGAATATGGAGAACCTGGAAAGGATTCCAAGGAGCGTTCCAACCGGGCAGACAGAGTTGCAGTAAAGTCTTCCTCTGGAGACGGACATCCAGATGACAAAAGCCAGGAAGAGGGCTGAAAAGCCTATCCCGATTATGCTCAAAGTCCTTAGCTCAAAGGGGTAAAGCGAATAATTCTTAAACTTTTCCAGCGTGTAGGCAGCCGAGTTATTTAAGAATACGAGGACAGGCCTCAGAAGGTTTGAATTCATTTTCCCGAAGTTGCTGTAAGGGTCCAATAGGTCGAGAACAAACATGCTTCCGAAGGTGAGCGGAATAACTGCAAGAGCCAGCAGGCTGTATCTTAAGAAATTCTGAGGCTTCAGGTAGCGGAAGCGGTTTTTCTTTTTCCTGCGGAACTTACGGGTAAAATATATTGCCATGTCCTGAAGCGTTCCAAGAGGGCATATACTTGAGCAGTAAATCCTTCCGAAGAGAAGTGTAAGGATAATAACGAAGATAAAGCCTGCCGAGGCAAGGCTTACTACGTTTACAAACTTCAGCAAAGAGGGCACAAACTGCACATAAAGAATGTATTTATGTGCAGCAGGGGGGAGATAACTCTTAAAATCCAGAAACAAAAAAGCTGTAAAAAGAAAAAATATAACCGAAACAGCGATCCTTACTTTCTTTAACCGGGCAAGTGACATGAACTTAAATCTCGCAATTAAATTTTAATTCTGTTAATATTCAGCTTATCTAAATCCTTTCTTCCGAGTTTCATATCGGATGCATACTTAAGATAATTTACGTTATCGGGCTCCAGGCCGAAGAGCTTTATTGCCGCAGCATCGGAGGCAACAATGTCTGTAGATATTATCTGCGATTTCATTGTTACCAGGTCATCTTTAGATACACCCCTCGGTCCGTGATTTTTCATTACATAATATGCATCCACAACGTTCAGATCCGGCTTGCGGAAGCTTGCCAGGTCGGCAATTGTCTGATGGAGATCGTTTTCATGCATGAACTCCCTGTCCCATATGATTCCCATAAGGTTTTTCATTGAAGCCGTAACTTTGGCTCCGCCGTGGTTTTTGAGGATAGGGACGTTGATAAAAACGTTTGAGCTTAAGATAAGTTCGTGGATCTTTGCACTGGTAAGTCTTTTTCCGCTTTTAATTTTAACATGCTGATAGTATCCTTCATTTGCAGCAGATACGACCTTGGCTCCGGCGTCTTTGGCAGCACGTTCAATGCCGCTGTTGGAGTAGCAGTTGGTCCAGGTGTCGCATGTATGGTCAAAAACATAGACTTCCTTCGCCCCTGCGTTAAAGCAGTGCTGAATGATTCGTTTTACGAGTTTAGGGTTGGTGTTGGCGCCTTTTTCAGGAACAACATCCCATCCAATATTCGGCTTTACTACTACAGTTTGTCCTTTCTTTACAAACCTGCTCATTCCGCCAAGCGATGCGATTGCCTTATCGAACATAACGTCAGCTTCACCGCCTTTAATGGCCACCATATCGTAAGGGTTCTGCAGGAGGCTTGATGTAAGTGCCCAAAGATTGCTTTTATTTCCAAAGGGGAGGGCAGTGCCTGCTGCGGCCAGAGCTGAGGCTGCAACGGTTTTTCTTATAAAATCTCTTCTATCCATCTTATCCGTCCGTTTTTAGTTTTATGGAATTTGATTCTTGAAGATGAAACGTAATTTAACATAAAAACAATATAATGAAAGTGAAATTTAAGCGCAGGCGCCTGAAATTTCCCGCATAAAAGTTACAATTTAATTTCCAAAAAATGAAAAAAATATTATATTCACTTATTATAAAATGCTCATATGGCAGGATAATCTTTTAAGCAGCGGGGAAAATATGGAAAATATACTTGCTTTAGTAAAAACCAAAGAGGGGATTAAGAGTGTTCTTCTGGACATAATTGCACTTGCCTTTATATATTTTATTCCAACTATTTCGCACATGTTCAGTATTCCTTTCTATCTGCTTGAGCCGATGAGAATAATGCTCATCTTGTCGCTGGCGCATTCAGGTAAATTAAACAGCTTTTTCATTGCTTTTTCACTTCCTTTATTCTCATTTCTCATTTCCAGTCATCCGTCGCTGGAAAAGTCAATTCTTCTTACGGCAGAGCTGGGAATAAATGTATGGCTTTTCTATGAATTCAGAAAGAAATTTAACGGCTTTTACTCAGTGCTTTTTGCAGTTGGAATCGGCAAAATATTCTATTATGCCTTAAAGTATACCTTCATTTTACTTGGAATTCTGGATTCAGAGCTCATTTCAACGCCCATATACCTGCAGATAATCGTAATGTTCGCCCTCAGCGGGTATGTTTATCTGATAAGTTCGGCTAAGAAAAGATAGAGGTCCGAGGTCCGACGTCATGGATATTTTGTTCAGGCTGATATTGAGGTAATAAAGGTTTAGGTTTTGGGAACTGAGAAGGCCCTTTGGGAGTAAAATATTACCTGCTTCTACATTGAATTTATATTTTATTTTAGGTAATTATATCAGGTAAATCTAAAAGGGAATCAGTACTCTGCCATTATACTTTAAATATCTTTTCAGCCTCGTTTTCCTGTCCGTTTCTTTTGCTTTCGGGCAAACCGGTCTTAGACAGAAACAGGAAGAGAAACCCCTTCCTAAAAGCCAGGTTTTCAAGAACTATCGCCTTCCCGATTCAACCGCGCTTTTTAAGCGCGTGAGCGATTCTTATGAACTCTGGCAGAGCTATTTTCTAATCAAAGAAGCCAATGAGGGCAACCCTAAAGCCGAGCATGAACTTGGCATCCGCTATCTTTTAGGACAGGGATTCCCTCCCGATACCATCAAAAGCGTATTCTGGACAAAAAAAGCAGCCGATCAGAACCTTCCTGAAGCGCAGTACAACCTTGGCATCTTTCAGAATAACGGCTGGGGGACACAGTGGAACCCGTTCAAGGCCTATGAAAATTTCCAGAAAGCTGCCAAGAGCAAAATGCCTGAGGCGGAGTATGTACTGGGACTTATGCTTCTGGACAATCTTGTGGTGCCGAGAAACTATCAGAAAGCCTTCAGCTACGTTAAGCAGGCGGCAGATAAGGGCTATAAGCCTGCAATTGACGTGCTGAAAGAGATGATAAAGTACAAAATGGATTTCGGAATAGATTCTTCGGATGTTAAACAGATAAATGCCATGAAAGAGAAGACAATTTCTGTTTCGGCATTAAATCCTGCCCTCGGCATCAACTATATGGATTTCAGGCAGGATTCACTCTCCAAGCCCGACGACATAACTCTCCTTAAGGAAGTTCTTCGTGAGGGAAGCGACGAGCTTAAATACGCTCTTGGCGGCGTTGCAATCAGCGACACATCGCTTCTGGAGGATATGTCCGTAATAAAAGTAATCCGCAAGGCAGCCGAAGCCGGGAGCCCCGAGGCGCAGACAATGCTCGGGCGCTGTTATGAAAAGGGAATAGGCTTAAAGAAAGATCTTGTTCAGGCGGCCATTCAGTACATCAGAGCCGTGCGTCTTGACTCGAGGCGCGCCCCGAAACTTTTGTTCGATCTAATTCAGAAGCCGGAATTCTTCAGGAAACTGAAGGTACAGCTCGATGAGAAAAAGGCCGAAGCACGCTTTGCATATGCGGGGCTTGTGGCATTGCGCTACAACTTCCAGATCCCTGAAAGCGATGCCTTAAAGCTTTTGAAAGATGCATCGGAGGAAAAGTATATTCCTGCAATTATTGAAATGGGACTCTGTTACTATACAGGCAATCTGACCTTGCAGGATAAACAAAAAGCCATTACTATCTGGAAGCAGGCTGCAGCCCTGGGAAGCAGCGAGGCAAAGGTCAGGATTGCAATTGCAAACGTGCAGGATCATTTCCCGTATGAAGATTCCACGGAATCCATTAAGGTATTAAAAGAGGCCGGTGATGCGGGTTCACTTTTAGCCCAAATGGCGCTTGCATACTGTTATGAAACAGGCACCGGAGTAGGCAAAAACAGGCTGGAAGCTATTCATCTCTACCGGGTTTCGACGCAGCGCGGCAGTCAGGGTGCCTACCGCTCGCTCAAAAGGTTATACGACGAAATCCGCCCCAAAAAGAATGAATTTATCGTCATTGACGATAATAAATAATTGTTTCATTTCCTTTGAATAGCCACGACCTTCAGGTCGTGGAATAGGAGCAAAAAAATATTCGGGCTTTAGCCCCCGATTTCCGGATGGAGGATCTGTGGCTAAAGCCACGGTTTTTTTTATTCATTTGTCCACGACCTGAAGGTCGTGGCTAGTCATAAGATGAAAAGGGCGCCGGATTATTCCAGGCGCCCTTAATTATTTTATTTTTTTCTGAATACGGGATCCGTTCCAAGCGTGCCGTGCAGCTCTTTGAGATAAGATTTCGATTTTACTTTCTTAAGCTGTGCCTGCGCAAGCTTTAACCGTTTTCCTATCTTGAGATGGTCTGCAACATCCTCATGGCTCGAGTCCTTCAGGAAATTCTGAAGATAACGTACATGCTGCTCCCAGAGCTCGATGTCGCCTTCCTGTTTTGTCTTAAGGCGGTCCATATACCACTGGCTTGAAAACAGATGCCATTTTGTGAACATGTTCCTGATCTCGGGATCCTCTGCCGTTTTGCCGTTATAACTTCCTTTGGCCATAATGTAAAGCAGCGCCTTAAGGGCAGGGCATGCATCCTCAATACTTCCGTCATCAAAATACGACTGGGCAACTCTCTGCTGGGCTTCAACTATATTGTTTACACCATCAACAAATATGTCCATGTCCTGCATCTCCGGCTTAAGCATCTCATCGCTGAATACGGAGTTCGGATTTTCGAAGACGCGCCCGAAATATGTGTGCACAAATTTATCTGTAATGCGGTAGCCCAGACGGCTGGCTAAGACCTGCTGACCTTTGTAATCAAAGTCATTCAGCTTTTCCAGATGTCCTTCCTTTATCAGGAATTCAGGATCCCTTTCATTTACAGAAAGACGGCACCAGATCTCGGGAATAAGAAGACTTATATCGTGATCCACCCTCACATTCGGTCCAACATATCCAGCAGCAGTCGTGTAGCAGTCGTAACCCGTCAGTATAAAGGAGACAAGTGCGTTGTTAAGGTCTACAATCGGGCTTACGGCGTTAAAGGGACCTTTTGTAAGGGCTCCTTCACTGCCGGCTCCTGTAGTTGAAGGGGACTTCCCGGTCAGGCTGCATATGAAATCCATGAACATTTCCGGCAGTTCCTGATAATGGATCGGGTTATAGACTGCAAGAGCGCGTATGTTCGACTTCGGGTCGGGCGGATTGTTTCTTCTGCCCGGAAGCACGGCATTGACAGGCATGTAAACAGGCTTATCCACCGGAATGCGGCGGAAGAATCTTGTGCCTATCTCTGCAATGTACTTGTTCCTGGGGTTAATGATGTCAGGCCTGTTCTGCAGATATCTCATATTCTTAGAAGGCTTGCCGTCCACCATTCTGGGATGTGCCGAGGAAACAAAGTATTTGCAGTCGTTCTGAGCGGCAAAGCTCCTTATAAATGTCTTCATCGGTTCGCTGTATGTGTCGAAGCCTATGGCGTCTTCAATAAGAGCTTCGGCGTCATTTTTCTGCAGGGGCTGGAAATTGGATATGAATGTACCGGGTGAGGCAATATCCTTTTCAGCCTGCTTGTCGTAGCCTCTTATAATGGCGTCATCAGGGCGCTGGAAGAAGCGGTACTCGCAGTTCTCGGTAAATTTAACGCTCTGGTTGTCGTAATCGTGGTTAAGTACGGTTACAAGCTTGTCGGCCGGCACCACAACCGAAGCTGAAATATCATCTTCCAGCTGGAGCTTATCGGCAGCAATAAAATCCTGTCTCAGCTTGAATGTACGCCAGGATTTATTCTTAAGAAGTCCCACTCTTAAGTAGCTGGCAACCAGTTTGCGGTTATCGTATTTAAGTTCGTTTCCGGTATTTCCGTTTACGACATCCACGCTGAAATGCTCTTTCCAGCTGCCGTTCCACTCGTGGCGGTAGAATCTTTTAATGATAAATACAAGTCCCTTAATGTACTGCGGAATTGATTCGAGCCACTTATTGTATTCGTCTGTAAATTCGCTGGGCGATGGGGTCAGCATCTTAATTACAGACCCCAAAGATCTCTTCGTGCTAAGAAGGGGGCGGCTTGGAGTATTTTTCTTTACATCAATCTTATAGCGCCTGCTGTAGTCGTAGTTAATTATCGCATCAACAAATTCCAGGTCCCTCTGGAAATCGGCAACAAAGAAAGGTCCGTAAATAATTGAATCTGAAATTGATTTTGAAATTTCGGACTTGCCGCCGCCAGATACGGTAGAGGGCTTGTGGCAGAACGTCCCCTCGGCAACAGTTCCTATAAGGCGCCATGTGGGAACAGAAGGATTCTTCTCCAGGCGGATCTTGTATCCGGCAGGGAGAATGTAAGTGTTTGAAGTAAGGAGTTTTATAACAACGTCCTTATCATCTTTTTTCCATCCCACGGTCTGTGCTGTCAGGTTAAACCTGGCATCCTCAGGCACATAGATAATGTCCGGGTAACGTTTATCAATTCCGTAACCTTCGGGCTGAAGGTCCATAATATTGCCGAAGAGTTCTTTTACCTCCTGGAAGGACTGGCCTTCCTTTCTTACCTGGTTATCGTCGTGGAACTTATCGCCCAGGTTATAGCTCGGGAAAGCAATGGCGCCTCCAGAATGTTCCTCCTCGCAGTTTCCGAAGAGGTTTGCCGAATAGCTGATCTGGGTTTTAACCTCTTTTTTGCAGTATCCGAAGTAATTATCTGCAATGACAGTTACAATAACGCCTTCAGCGGTGCGGCATGTAACCTTGAATGCATTGCCTCCGTTATAGAGTTCTGAATCCTTCTCATAGCACATTCCGTCGCGCTTCTGGCGGTCTGTGGCCTGAGTTATATGAGGGAGGCCAAGTTCCTTTTTAGTCAGCGTTGTCAGGTGCGGAGCAAGGAGTATAAAGCCGGTGTGGCCTGTCCAGTGTTCTGCATCAAGACCCGCGTCGTTTTCAGGCAGGTACGGGTCGCCAGCGTTGCCGAAGATCGATTCCACAAAGTCCAGGTTGCCCACCAGGCTTCCTGGCACGAAGAAGCGTGTTTCCATGGTTTTCTCGGGCGTAAAGCCTTCAACTGCGGGGCATACCACGGGGCGCAGGAGCAGGGAGACGAAGACCTCAGCCTCGGAGTGCTGCGAAGAGGTATACGGGAGCTTCATGAGTTCTTTGGGCGGATGCAGTGCACTATGAAGAAGCTTCGCAAAGACGGCTTTAGGGACGGCAATCTTGTCATCCGGAATGGGTAGTCCTCCCTCCGAAATATGAAAGACGCCTTTGGTAGTTCTGCGGTCGTTCTTTGGATTATGCAGAATACCCTGTTTAATTCTGTAGGTACTTATAATATCTGAAACAAATTCACTCTTATCCGGCGGAAGGGAGAGTACCCTTGCAATTCCATGCCTGTCCAGAAGGAATGTACCGGCTGGAATGCGGATAGATTCCTTCTGTTCAAGATCGCTGAAATAGCCATCCAGAAAGTTCTGGATGCGCTGGTCGGCCGGACAGAGATAATTCGATAAAAGCCGGTTTTTTTCCTGATGATTAGCAATCAGATCACGCGCAATTTCAATAAATTCGGAATTTTCACCTTTCTGCCCGAAGACGGGAGCCCCGAGGGCTGCGAGTCTCAGGTTGATATATTGAATTATTTTTTCATCGTCATGACAGGAGGCAGATGCCTTCTGAAAAAAACCGAGTGAGCGTTTCAAGTCCATGTTTCACCTCGATTTTTGTAAATCAATTAAAGGATCAAGAAATCAAATTATTCTTGATAAGAACAAAAATACACAAATTCAAGCATTTATTGAAAGTTTCAGGCAAAATAACAGCAAAAAATCTTTTCTAAAAAGGCTTCAAATTCTTTTATGTAAAAGAAAAAAGACATAAGTTTTAGTGGCTGTATATTTCCATGGGGGATGTAATGTACAGGATACGATTTATCAATTTCGGGTAAAAGAGTTTTAAATAATAAAAATTCAAGGGACAACTGAAGATGAAAAAACATTTACTATTAATTCTGGTGCTTTTATCGAGTCTCGAGGTAAAGGCTCAATTTACTCTTGACACGCTGAGCAGCTATCCGGTAGGACCAGGAGTAACATATACAAAGATCCGAATAGCCTCGCTGCCGCTGAATATGGATCTGCTGAGTGTGGACCTGAAAAACCCATTCATAAAACTTGAAAGCGTTAAAGGCAATGAAAAGATGGATGGAGGAAGGGAAGTTTTGAGTTCCATGATAAAGCGCCACAACTCAGTGAATCATTACGTGGTGGGCGGCGTAAATGCCGACTTTTTTGACCTTTCAACCGGAAAGCCGATTAACATTCAGGTGGAAAACGGCGAGGTTTTAAGAGGCCCTATAAACCTTTCCACCATAGGTTTCGACGTGAACAATAAACCTATGCTAAACAGGGTGCAGTTAGGCGGAAAGCTGATTGCAAAGGATACAGCGGTTACCATTGCGGGAGTAAACACAACGCGCGGTGCCGATAAAATGATCTTATATAACAGCTATATGGGTGCAACAACAAATACAAATGTGTACGGTAGCGAGGCTCTTGTGCATCCTCTTGGAAACTGGCTTGTAAACGATACTGTTCTGTGCGTTATAGATACCGTCGTTTCAGGCGTGGGTAAAATGCCCCTTTCAGCTGGCAAGGCAGTGCTTTCAGGCCATGGCGTAATGGATGCATTTCTAAAGGCCAGGGTATCGAAAGGCGATACGGTTAAAGTTTATGTAGGAGTTACTCCCGGCCTGCTTAAACTCAAGGAGATGGTGGGCGGATATCCCAGGATAGTTTCCGATGGTGTAAATTACGCCGACCAGGGCTATAAGGAAGAAGGCGGACCCGATCATACATATAATAAGGAACCCCGCACAGCCGTCGGTTTCAGCAAGGACAGTACCAGGCTCTATCTTTTCATTGCTGACGGAAGAAACGCCGGCATTACCGAAGGCGTTACGCTGCCGCAGCTTGCCGATATTATGCTTCAGGTTGGTGTTTATCAGGGAATGAACTTCGACGGCGGCGGCTCTTCGGAAATGATCGTAAGAAATGAAGTTATGAACAGCCCTTCAGACGGGGCAGAACGCGCGCTTGCAAATTCTCTGCTCGTAATTTCCACGGCTCCTAACGATGTGCTTAACAGCGTCATTATTTCTCCTAAGAGAAAACAGGTCTTCAGGGGCGACAAGGTAAAATTCAGCGCCGTAGGAAACGACAAGTACTATAACCCCATCGCTTTGGAAGCATCCAAAATTACCTACTCGTGCGATCCTAAGATAGGCACAATCGACAACGCAGGGCTTTTCACAGCTGCAAACCTTAATACCGGAAGCGGCTATGTTTATATGAATTATGAGACTTACAAGGATTCCGCCCTTGTGACATTCAAACCGATTGGGAAGATAGTCTTAAGCCCGAGGAACTTCTCGACAGACACTGTGAAGACCGTGGCCTTAAAGATCCAGGCCTATGATACTGAAAATGTTCAGCAGGCAGTTACCTTTAGCGACATCAAATGGAGCTATTCGGATGCACAGGTTGGCTCGGTTGACATTAGAGGAGTCTTCAAAGGGAAAAAAGAAGGCAAGACAAAGTTAATTGCTGATTATTCAGGTATAAAGGACACCATTGATGTAAGCGTGGTAATTGGAAAAGACACGCGTCTGATCAGCGAGATGGAAGAGGTCTCAAAGTGGACAGTCTCAGGAACAGGCATAGACCTTCAGAATACAAAGCTCAGCCTTTCCAGTGACATAAAATCCACAGGACAGGGATCACTCAAGGTGGACTACAGTTTCACATTCGACGGTGTAAACCAGAATAAATTATACTTAGATGCCAATCCTCCCGTTGAAGTCTACGGGCTTCCGGATACTCTCTTGGTTGACGGCAGAAGCGACAGCGCATCGCACAGAATATACATCATACTCTCAGATGACAACCAGGAACTCTTCCGTGCATACTCGAACAAGTACCTGAACAGCGCGGGGAAATTCGACAATGTGACTGTTCCTGTAAAATCAGCTCAGTCGATCACTACGGGAGCTTTCTTCAACTTCCCTGTAAGCATAACAAGAATAGAGGTTCAGTTAGGCAGTCAAAGGGTAAAGGGTACGACTTACAAGGGCACATTTTACCTGGATAACCTTAGAGCCCGCTATCCGCTGCAGACAACAGGAGTTGAAGAGATTGCATCGTCGGGTAAGCCTGATGGCTATGGTTTGAAACAGAACTACCCGAACCCGTTCAATCCATCTACAATGATTGAGTTCAGGACCAAAGAGGCTTTACATGTAAGCCTGAGGGTTTATGACATGCTTGGCCGTGAGGTTGCGGTCTTATTGGATAAGGAAATGCCTGCAGGCAGCTACAAATTAAACTGGAATGCACAGGGACTATCAAGTGGAGTTTACTTCTACAGACTTCAGACAGGCAATAGGTCTGAGATCAGGAAGATGATGCTTGTAAGATAAAATGGCATAAGGAGTTAAAAGGCGGGGATGAGGATAGAAACAATCCTGTCTCCGCAATATTATTTGTTTTATTATTCCGGAAATGAAGTTTTTGGTGTAAAAAGCAGATATAATTTGAAAGATAAAGAAAAAAGTATTTTGAGTAATTAGAAAAAATACTTATATTTGTTAACCTAATTAAGGGCAGATAGCTCAGTCGGTAGAGCAAAGGACTGAAAATCCTTGTGTCGGCGGTTCGATTCCGTCTCTGCCCACAGGTAACTACAAGGCGCTGATACCGACAGCGCCTTTTTTATTTTAAAGAAATTTGATAGATATACTTGCGCTGAATCTTTTCTTTATAACCTGCATTTGTAAAACAAACTTACTTAAATAAAATATTTTCTGTATCTCTTTTCCTTGCCGGATAAACGGTTACTTGATTATTAGTCCTTATTTTCTAAACTTTGGACAAATAATTCCGAATTAAAAGTATAGGAAAATTTTATACGGCTTTCCCAAAACCTATCCTATTTTATTGAATGAATAAACTACAGCAATTATTTTTGTTATTTCTCGTTCCAATACTATTGGGCTTTTCTAGCCACAGCAATGCCCAGCATAAAGGCCAATCCGTTTTTTCTATAGGGCTGGGATTTCCACTCAAAGGATTGTGCTCTTTTTCTTATAAATATTTCCCTGCTGACTATTATGCAATAGAACTTTTTGCCGGAGGAGCGCCAGGGTATATGGACTACGGCGTGTCTCTTCAGCATTTTTTCGATAACAGACATCCAAATACTTTTGTTCAGCTGGAAGTCGGGAAAATGATGGTCGGGGGTGAAGGAATGGGTGAACTTGAGGTTATTGGAAAGGAATTTGCACAAAAGGATACATTTGTAACCAAAGGCATCTCCACTTGGGGGATAGGTATGGGATTGGGCAGAGAATTTATATCGAAAAAGAATGCTTACTTTTTCTCAATAGGTCCCTCATATATATTAAGCCAGAAGTTAAGGCAATTCAACTACTTAAAAAATGAAAAGAGAGAGACTTTCAGTGATTCGCTTAAATGGTCCGGATTTTTTGAGGCTGGAGGAAATATACCAGCACCTTCGAATTAAATTATGATAAATCCCTTCAGTTTCCGTGGATGTATCGGCAGAGGTAAATACGTTTTTACCTGTGTAGCCCATATGCAGCTGCAGCTTTAATTGTGGCATATGGCTTTGTGCCGCTCGTAAGCATCTATCCTGTGGCTAAAGTGGTGATGTTTATTTTTATAATAGCGGCGCAATGGATTGTAACTGCGGCTTCAGTTAAAAGGCTTCATGATATGGGAAAACCGGGATCGTACCTGTTCGCATTGGATAAAGGGAAATACTCGGCATTTCTGCCTTATATCTTAATTTTCAAAGAGGGGACGAAAAGTAAGTTTAAGGACATTTGAGCTTGGGACCGGTTTCCTCTTATTCTTTTTTGATAAAAATAAGCCTTCAGAAAAAATATATTTATATACAAAGATAATGGAATTTATTCAGTAGGCTCATGTGCTAAAAGCAGTGTATGGCCATTTCTTTGAGATCCCCGGATAAGTTGTACTCCCGAATTCAGACGCAATCTGAAATGAAAACAGAGCCTAAAGAATTACGCAATCACTAAGTCCTTCTTGCGAAGGACTTAGCTTTTGCGTCGTTCTAAATGCTCAGATTTCATTCAATTTTGAGTGTTGGGTAAAAAAACTGGTACCGACTTATGTATTCACCTTAGCCGGGGACCCAGGGGATAGTTGGGAACTTTATTCTTTTGACGGTTTCTCTTACTTCCAATTCACATATTATTATTGAAAAACGATAAAAATTTCTTGACTTTCGGGAATTTTCCTTTTAACTTGCCGGTAGAAGGGAAGATAAGTACCCCGGTAGGCAGAGAAAAATATTCATTTGACAAATTCAGGAGCTAAAATGGAACTTTTATTAAAGGATCAGAATGCAGGCAGGATTGCTTACTATACTTACACTGCAGTGCTGGTACTACTGGTTTTTGTACTGCTGATGGCTGTTCTTACGTATCCTTATAAGAAATTCATCCTGAAAAATGTTGTGGTTGGTGTCGAGGTCAGTCTTCAGAACAGGGACTTCCACGGCCTCATTAAAACTCCCGACTCAACCTATTCCGCCCTGACCATATCTGAGGGAACCTTTTATATGACTCCGAAGAATTTCTGGATCTACTTCCTGGGACAGTCAAAGTTCTTACTGATTATTACTGCAGCTATCATTGGAGCTTTGAACTGGCGGAAACTGGCAAAAAGAATAAAGGAAGAGAAAACCTTTGATGCCGATAACAGCCGGATATTCCGCCTGATTGCAATTGTTGCTTTGATATTTCCTATTATACTTGCCCTAAGGCTATATCTGCTTAATCAGTACATCCCCGATAATCTTGTCATAAACGGTTTTAAGATTATAAAACACGATCCGTTTAGCATGATCCCGATTTTCGAAGGAATAGTCATATGCATACTGCTCATGGCTTTTTCCCATGCATTCAGGCAGGGGAGGAAAATTAAAGAAGAAAATGAACTGACGGTGTAGAGGGCATCTATGGCAATAAGAGTAAATCTTGACGTGATGATGGCAAAAAGAAAGATGCCTCTGACTGAACTGGCCGAAAAGGTGGGCATTACAATGGCAAACCTGTCAATACTGAAAACTGAAAAGGCGAAGGCCATAAGGTTTTCTACCCTTGATGCCATATGCAGGGTGCTTAACTGTCAGCCCGGGGATATTCTTGAATACACCCCCGATGAAGAATTAAACCGGCCGGATTCAAAACAGTAGATCACCGGGCTCTTCTTTCATATCAGGCATCGCAAATCTCAATCCTGTTTTCAGGTTCGAATACTACATCGTTTTTCTGCTCCGGATGCCTTTTTGTATGCCTGAAGCGGCCGGAAAGTATTTCTTCCGGTATTCCCTTTGGGAAAGCTTCACAGATGTAAACCAGTCCTGCCTTGTCATGAACCAGATGACCGCAGCCGGAACACTCAGTGTGTATCTTCATTTCTGATGCTCCTGTAATACGTCTGTATATTATAACATTCCGCAAAGAAAGGAAAGGTAATAAAGTAAGCGGCTGTTTCGGCTGTAGTAAGCGACTGATATTTTCCTTTGACTCATCAAAGCCAGTTTATTAAATTATATGCTGTATTGTTTGTTTTTTGAAATTGCTGTAAATATTTTAGCAAATTAAAGCATTGCTCGGCTGCATATCCGGAATGGAATTTATCCAAAAATATAGAGGTCCGAAAATGAGAAAGATATTTTTATTCATACTGCTGTCACTTATCGTTTCCTCTTGCAGAAAGGAAAATCCTGCTGAGAGCTCAAATGAGAATTCCAAGGAAAATAAATCCGCTGCAGCCGATACGCTCAGAAGGGAAGTGATTAAAGGTGTTTTTCTTTTTGCCGATTCCTTAAAGGATGTCTATACGCTTGATGAAAATGTTTATGCCAGAGTCCACCTCAAAAATGAAAATAACCAGGAGGGACTTCCCGTTTTTATAGGTAACTATCCTCCCTTCACAAACTGGTTTATTACAGACTTAGATAATAATATAGTAAATCAAGGGCCCCTGACTATCGGTGCATCTGAATTCAATAAAACCTTGTACCCCGGGGAAGAACTGGCTGAGAACTTCAAATGGAGCCAGAATATTTATGACAAAAATACAATGACCAGCGGACTGAAGGCCTTTGCCGGCGACTATACGCTTGAGCTCGGCTTCCGGGGCGTCAACTGTCCTCCCCTCATTAAGCATTTTACAATTTCGGAAGAGGGTGATCCGTTCTCATATAATGTCTCAAAAGACTACAACGCAAAAGATACCCTGAAATTTGATTTTGTTTTAAGAAACAGAATTTTCAGCTCAATGACGTTAAATACTTCCGGTCAGCCATGGGAACTGTTCCTGATCAAAACAAGCAGCAGCCAGACTCCCGATACTGTTTTTGTGCAGAAATTTGCTTTTGAAAAATCTGTATATAATCTGGGTCCCAAATCAGATAATATAATATTCAGCTTCAGCCGCCCCGAAAAGGATTTTATTAATCAGGGTATAACGGGCGCATTCGACATGGTCCTGAACTTCTATTTTAAGGAAAAAACAATCAGTTCGCGAACTGCGGTATATATTTATTAATTACAGTAAATGACAGAAGTGTTTTTTATGAAGGAAATAAATATTTCCTATTTAATTAATTTCAAATATATTAGAGTTCGAAAAAAAATGTTTTTCGGGCAGCATGTAAAATTTGGCTTTGATGCGTATTTGCACATAGTATTTTTAAGTTCTCTTTGACATTTGATCAGTTCCCCCTTTTTAGTTGAATAAGGAATAATTTCCGGAGTGTATATATAGTGGATTTCCTTGACCTAATATTCTCCCTGTTTGGAAAGCGTCCTGACAGAAAAGGGCAAACTGCATCCAAAAGGCCATCAGCAATAAAAAAAACGCCTGCCGTACAGAAAACTTCTGAGGTAAAGAAATCCTCTGGTGCAGCAGACTTTTACAGAAGCGGAATTCAAAAGTTTAACTCAAATGAATTTAACGCTGCCATAGGCGACTTCAGCCAGGCCGTTTCTCTGCGCCGTAATTTCCACCAGGCATACTACAACAGGGGACTTTCCCGCTTAAAAATTGACGATAATAACGGGGCAGTCCTCGACTTTTCATCGGCTATTGAAATCCAGCCTGTTTACGCCAAGGCTTATCTGAACAGGGGGATCGCAAAAAACAGACTTGGTGATGCGGATGGAGCACAGCAGGATTTCCTCAAATCTGTAGAAATTGACCCTCAGCTTTATCCACTATTTACGGTCAGAAAAGTAAAGATTAATAATGAGACTCGTAAGGAAGATGTTCATCCGGAAAAACCTGAGAGCGCAGGGCTAAAGGAGGAATCCTTAAACACGGTTTCTCATGAAGAAGCTGAAGAACAGCGGGATATGATAAACGATAGTGAAGAGGACGGATTCATGAATCCTCTCACAATTGAATCTGAAAAGGAAGAGTATTCTTCACTTGCTCAGGCTTCGGAGGGGAACCTTGAGTCTAAAGCTGCGGCTCAGGATAATGCAGAAAGTGTGATGGAGGATTTAACTGCAGAGTATAAATTTGATGAGCCTGCATCTGAAGTTGAATCGGATAATAATAGTTCGCAGGAAGAGGAAAACACTGAAGATGAAGAAAAGGGAATTTCTTCTGACGATGTTCACGCAGATGAAGATCCGGCGCAAGAGGCCGTTATTTTCATTGAAGAAGAGCTGAAGAGCAACAGTCCAAAAGAGGAAACTGTTTCTGAGCAAGGCATAACTAAAAGCAGCAGTACCGAAAATCCCTCCCATCCGGAGCAGGCAGAAAAAGGGCCTGTGAAACTTAGCGAGGCAGAGTACGGGGAAAGTATTGAAGAAATTATAAAGCTTTTTGAGGACGGAGAAGAAACCGGTGAAGAGCATGATCTATCCGAATACATTGAAGAGGAAGAAAGCCGGTCTGAAGAAAAGATAATAAGTGAAGCTGAAATGTCAAACGAAGAGCTTCAGGAAGAAAGTGTAATGCGTGATTCCGGTATTTTAGAGTCCGGTGTTAAAGAGCGCGAGTTTAGAATTGAGCTTCCGGAGCAGAATGAAATAAAAAGAATTCTCCATGAATGCCTACCCGATGCCAGGATCAATTATGCCAGAGGATATTACTACAGGGCGAAGCAAAAATATGATTCGGGAGACAAGGCAGGAGCCGTTCAGGATTATTCAAATGCAATTGAATTCTATTCCAAATTCTCACAGGCATATCTGCAGAGGGGAAACGTTCATTCTGAACTGGATGAGGTTGATGAAGCCATATCAGATTATTCAAAATCAATTGAATACAGCAAGAGAAATCCTTTGGCATATTACAACAGGGCACTGGCAAATCAGAAGGCGGGCAAAGACCGCGAGGCTCTGGCGGATTTTACAAAAGCCATTATTTTTGAGCCACGGAACCCGCAGCTTTATCTTTTGAGGGGGATGCTGAGACATGAGATGGGGCAGCTCCGATCAGCATTTTCAGACTGGAGCAAGGCTGAGATCCTCGGTTCAAAGCAGGCGGGGGAAATGCTGAAAATGTATGTCACAAAAGCCGCAGCCGCTAAAAAATAAAAATCCGTTTTCTGCCTCTGAACAGGAAATGGAGTATCATAAAAAGACCTCATTTTTTCCGTGCTTCTTTATTGTACAATATTTACCTTGCCTCAGTGCCTCCTGAGAACCCGGGAAATCTCTAATCAATATTATTTTTATAACTTCCGGAACGTTTGCTATGAGTTATAAACGCTTAACCTGTCTTTTAATTCTGTTCTTCATTTCCTTTTACTCCGTTACCACCGGGCAGACGGGCGGAAAAAAGAAAAAAGGGGCTAAGGCCGCAGAAATTATTTCCCCCGTGAAACCTCCGGAAGACTATGAGCCCTTCTGGCGCCAAATCGATTCGCTGGATGAAAACAAGATGACACAAAGCGCCAAAAAAATTGCAGAAGATATTTACCGGATGGCCGTGAGCGAAAACAATAGTAAGCAGACCCTTAAGGCGCTTCTTGTTAAGTTGTCTTACGAAAAAGCTCTGGACAAAAAAAACGAGAACCTGATAGTTAAGGAGATGAACAGCACGCTCAGCCTCCTGAAGTTTCCTGAACGGAATATTCTTTCGTCCGCTCTGGCCGGGGAATACTATCGGTACTACACCAATAATTTCTATGACCTCAGGTCGAGACACGAAATTCCGAATGACACGAGCCGGGACTTTGAGTCATGGAGTCTCGGGAAGATTAACGAAGAGGCTGAAAAACTGTTTTTCCTTTCACTTGAAAGGAGTAAGGAGTTAAAGCAAATTCCCGCTTCCGAATATTCGGACTTTATAATAAAGGGAAATTATTATGGTTATAAACTGCGTCCCACACTCTTCGATATGTTCTGCCATTATGCCCTGAACTGTTTTCGAACCGGTCATTACTTCACGTTTGGAAACAGCATACCTGATGAAGCAGGACTCTGGGGGACGGCTGATGAATTTTTAAGTACATTAAACGCCCAAAAAGACAGCAGCTTTGCAAAAAATAAAACCGTAAGAATCCTGAAAGAACTCACCTTATTCCATATCAAGGATTCTTCAAAAACTGAACTTGCAGATATCGATCTTGTGCGCCTTAATTTTCTCAGGGAAAATTCCTACATGCGCAGCAAGGACTCACTTTACCTGAATACGCTTAATAAAATGCTCAATTATTACAAAGGCAGCCTGCCTTCTTCAAGGATAATGGCTCAGCTTGCATCGTTTTATAAAGAACTTCCAAATAACTGGTACAGATCAGAGGATTTCAGATGGGCCAGGAAAAAGGCTCTTCAGTTGTGTGACAGTGCGATAGCAAATTTCCCTGGAAGCTTCGGCGCAAAGGAGTCTGAGATAATTAAAAATGAGATCCTAAGGAAGTTTCTTTCAATTGATGCCGAAAATGCAATTGTGCCGGGTGAGCCTTTCCGGGTATTGGTGAGGTGCCAGAATGTAAATAAAGTTTACTTCAGGATTTTTGAAGAATCTTTGGTCAGATCTGATACAATGAATTGGAAAGGTCCTGCTTTAATAAACTTCTTCCGCAGCATCAGGCCCCTGAAGGCTTTTGAACAGGTGCTGCCGGACCGCGGTGATTATTACTGGCACAAATATGATACGTTTTTTCCTCCTCTTCCTTTGGGACGGTATATAATTCTGGCTTCTGCCGATTCGGACTTTTCGGACAGCAGCGGATTAACATTCTATCAGGGAATTTATGCTACTCATTTAAGCGCAATAATTAAAAAAGAAGGCAAATATACCAAATTATATGTGCTTGACAGAAAGAGCGGCCAGCCTGTGAAGGATGTAACAGTAGAATACTTAAATTGGCGGGATCCTGTGAGGTTGGAAACAGATAAAAACGGCCTTGCAGATTTACCAATTTACTTTCAGGACCGCACCTTAATCCTATCCAAAGATAGTGATACTTTTAAGATTGAGGACAATACCGGAAACTATAGGGACAATGAGTATGACGACAGGTATTCGGGCCAAACGGTTTTCTTTTTTGACAGGGGAATTTACCGTCCGGGACAAACCATGTTTTTCAAGGGGATATCTTTGCTGCACAGAAAAAGCACCGGCGAGTTTGAAGCCCGGAAAGGCAGGGAGCTGACGGTTTCACTGCGGGATGCAAATGGCAGGGATGTAGATGAGATTGAGCTGGAACCAAATGATTTCGGCGCTTTCAGCGGGCAGTTTAACCTGCCTGAAAATCTTCTGCCCGGAAGCTGGTCGCTTCAGGAAGGGTTTTCTTCAGAGCAATTCCGTGTTGAGGAGTATAAACGGCCGCAGTTCGAAGTCCTGATAGATAAAATTAAAGGTGAGTACAGTATTAATGATGAAATAAAAGTAACAGGTTCCGTGCTGGCATATTCTGGCGCTTTACTCAGCCGCTCTAAAGTAAAATTCAGCGTTACACGCACGCCTTTAATTTATTACGGAAACCGGAGATATCTGCCGGGCTTGATAGTTTCAAATCCTTCTTCAGTTGCATCGGGCAGCGTAACTGCCGGAGAAAATGGGGAATTTGAATTTTCATTCAGAGCCATTGCCGACCCCAGGGAAAAATTTGGAATGAAGGTTTACAGGTACAGAATTGAGGCGGATGCAACCGACTTGACAGGTGAATCGCACGAAGCTGAGACAAGCATGATGGCAGGGGATGTATCCATATTGTCCGATATTAAAGTTCCGCAGGTTGTGACAAAAGGAGAAAAACAAAACTATGAAATCACGACAGCCGGCCTGAACGGAAACTTCCAGCCTGCAGAGGTGCATCTCTCCGTTTATAAACTGAAGATGCCGGACAGGATATTCAGACGTTCGCCTTTGGATAAGCCCGATACAAATCTTGTCTCCAGGGATGAATTCTACAGGACGTTCAGTCACGATGCATACCAGGATGAGCAGAATTTTACAAACTGGGAGAAAGAGCAGCTTATGCTGGACACGGCTTTTGTAACCGTGGAAAACCAGTCTTTGGAAAGTAACATCTTCAGCAGTCTGACACAGGGTAAATACACTCTCATATTCTCGGCAAAGGATAAAAACGGGAAGTCTGCTGAAATGATCAGGTACTTTACGCTTCTTGACCCTATGGCTAAGGATATCCCTCTTAATGAAGCGCTCTGGTTCCACCCGCTAAAAACCTCTGCCCGGCCGGGTGAGGACCTGGAGGTTTCCCTTGGAACAGCCTTAAGCAGCATGCACGTACTCTTTGAAATAGAAAGCAGGGGGAAAATAGCGGAAAGGAAGTGGATTGACCTGAGTAATGAACAAAGAGTGCTGAAAATACCAGTAGAGGAAGATTACCGCGGATATATTGACCTGCACTGCCTGGCCATATGGAACAACAGCATTTATTCTTTTAATGAAAGGGTGAATGTTCCATGGAGCAATAAAAAGCTGAAGCTGGAGCTGGAGACCTTCAGAAACAAGATTACGCCCGGAGAAACCGAAACATGGAAGATCAGAGTAAAGGATGAAAACGGCCGTCCTGCTGAAGCCGAAGTGCTAACATCCATGTACGACCAGTCGCTAGACGGCCTCGGCTATAAGTACAAATGGGAATTTAACATTTTTAATGATTACTATTACACTTTCTGGTGGAATGCGCAGGGAAGTTTTTCATTCGGACACTCCAGCATGATCAGCAGAAATAACTGGTATCAGCAGGCGATGCCAAAGATATGGTATAATGAGTTATATTATTTCGGGCTCGGGAATATATACCAGGATGGCGGCTTTAGCAAATATAAAAGCCGGGGGTATGAATCATCGATGCTTAAATTGTCCCCTTTCGGGGGGTGGATTTCCATTTGGGGGTCAATACCCCATATGAAAAAGGATAATACAAATGTAGTTAAGGAGAATCAACAAGAAGAGGCTTTTACCTTTATAGAACCCAAAAAAGATTTCGCCGTATCTTTAACGTCGGGCATCTTAATAAGAGGCACGGAATTTAGTCCTGATTTATCCTCCCCCGAAGAGAAAAATAAACTGATTGGTATTACTGTCAGAAAGAATTTGTCTGAAACTGCATTTTTCTATCCCCACCTTCTTACAAATGATGAGGGCATGGCTGAGTTTTCTTTTAAGGTGCCCGAGGCGCTTACGAAATGGAAGTTTATGGCCTTTGCCCATACTGAGGATCTTGCAAGCGGAATGCTTACGGCTGAGGCAGTTACGCAGAAGAAAATGATGGTGCAGGCTTTCCCGCCCAGGTTCTTCAGGGAAAATGACACGATCTGGTTTACCGCCAGAGTGTCAAACCTCTCGGACAGTACACTTACAGGGCAGGTTAAGCTCATGAGCGTTGATACCGTATCGATGAAGTCCATTGACGCATCTCTTGGCAACGGAAACCCCCAGCAGGAATTGCGCCTGGAGCCCAGGGAGACAAAGGTCTTTAAGTGGAAGCTTACAATACCTGAAGGCAAATATAATTCTATCAGATGCAGGGTTTTGGCCCTCTGCGGAAATTTTTCCGACGGCGAGGAAAATCTGATCCCTGTACTTGGAAACAGGATGATGATTACAGAATCGATGGCGCTTCCAGTGATGGGAACGGAGAACAGGTCCTTTGTATTTGAAAACCTCCGGAATAACAAATCTTCAAGTCTTAAAAATTTCAGGCTTACGCTGGAATTTACTTCCAACCCGGCATTCCTTGCTCTGGAGGCACTCCCGTCACTTTTGGGCTACAGCTTTGAATCTGCGGATAATATATTCAATAGCTATTATGCATCAAGCATAGCTATGCATATTGCAAATTCAAACCCTGAACTTAAGAAGGTATTCGATTCCTGGAAAGCTTCCGGCAAGGAGGCACTTTCGTCAAACCTTCAGAAAAACCCGGAGATGAAGAATATACTTCTTGAGGAGACACCGTGGCTCACTGAAGCCCAAAATGAAACTGAAGGCAAAGCGCGGCTTGGAGAGCTTTTTGACTATGCAAAGCTGAGGCTTCAGCTTAATAAAGCAGAAGAACTGCTTAGAAGCATGCAGACGGACAAAGGCGGATGGGCGTGGTTTCCGGGACTGGAGGAAAATATATGCCTCACACAAAACATTATTGCGGGCTTTGGACACCTGGAAAAGCTCGGCATTCCGGCTGTATCACCGAAGACTCTTATGGAAGACGCTCTCTTAAAAGCCATTCACAGGTGTGATGAAAAGATGTACACGGATTACATGGAGCAGAAGAAGAAGGATTCAACGCTTACAGGCATTTACCTGGACAACGGAAAGATACAGTATCTTTATGCAAGGAGCTTCTTTACAAAATATCCTCTCTATCCTATGCATGAGGAAGCATTTAATTTCTGGAAGAAGCAGGCACTTGAACATTGGCAGAATAGGGGATTATACCTGCAGGGTATGATAGCCCTTATGTGCCACAGATATAATGATAAAGAGATTGCTGAGAAAATAATGAGATCAGTATTGGATAACGCTATTACAGACAAAGAAATAGGGTTGCATTTTAATCAGGAGTACGGATACTACTGGTACGAGGCACCCATTGAAAGGCAGGCGCTTTTAATTGAAGCGGCTGAGGAAATTCTTCATGACAGAGAGTCAGTCGATCAGATGAAAATCTGGCTCTTAAAGAACAAGCAGACCCACTCATGGAAATCCCCCAGGGCCACTTCGGAAGCTGTTTATGCGCTGCTCTTAAGAGGAACGGACTGGACTGGTGAATCCTTACCGGCAGAAATTCAGATCGGGGGTGAAAAGCTGGACCTCACGAAAAACAATCCCGAGGCCGGAACAGGTTATGTGAAAATGTCCTGGGATGCTGATGCGGTCAGGCCTGAAATGAGTCAGGTAATGATTACAAACAGGAATAATACTCCTGCATGGGGAGCCTTGTACTGGCAGTACTTTGAAAAGCTGGATAAATTAGCCGAGGCAAACACAGGCCTCAGTATTAAAAAGGATCTCTTCCTTAAAACCGGCAGTAATAAAATTGTTCCGGTAACAGATTCTTTACATATGAAGGCAGGAGATGAACTAAGAGTAAGGCTCATTATCAGGACGGACCGGGATCTGGAGTTTGTGCACATTAAGGACATGAGGGCCTCAGGCCTGGAGCCTGTAAATGTACTTTCCGGCGTCAGGTATCAGGATGGGCTTTATTATTATGAAGCAACTAAGGATGCATCAACAAATTTCTTTATGGACCGTCTTCCCAAGGGGACGTATGTTTTTGAGTATCCTCTTAAGGTTACCTATAACGGAACGTTCTCAAACGGCATTGCAGAAATTCAGTGCATGTACGCTCCTGAATTCAGGAGCCACTCCGCTGAGACTCACTTAAGGGTAGAGTAGAGCTTTTCTGTTAAGAAAAAGGGCCGGCGTTTGTGTCTGCCGGCCCCTCCATATTAATCTGCGCTGTTTTAATTTGTGCCTAAAAGAAGCTTCCCGCCATTATTGGGGCTGCCCGTGTTTTCGCCAAGTCTGAAGCGGCCTACAAGGTACTGAAGATTCAGCGTAAGGCGGCTTAAATCCTCAGCTGCTCTTGCTATCTGTTCTGTGCCTGCGGCAGACTGATGGGCTACTGTTGTAATACCCTCAATGTTTCTGCTGATTTCTTCAGCGGCATTGGACTGTTCTCCGGCCGCAGCGGCTGTCTGCGCAATTACACCGTCCAGATTCTGGTTGACTTCAAGAATCTGCCTTAAGACCTCTGCAACCTCTTCTGTCTGTGTCATTCCTTTCACAACTGTTGTTTCTGCCGATTCCATAGAAACGTTGGCATGCTGAGCCTCGGTCTGTATCTCTTTTATTGTGTCTGCAATCTCCTTAGTGGCTTTCGTTGTACGTTCGGCAAGCTTACGGACCTCATCGGCAACAACTGCAAAGCCCCGGCCCTGCTCGCCGGCCCTGGCTGCCTCAATTGCGGCGTTTAGGGCAAGGAGGTTAGTCTGGTCTGCAATGTCGTCAATTACCTGTGTAATCTCACCTATCTGGTCCATTTTCCCTGCCAGAACCGAAATCTGTTTTGCAGTTTCTTTGGTTGAATCGACTATCTTCCTCATTCCGGTTTTTGTTTCTTCCACTTTCTTTGCGCCCCTTAAGGCTTTTTCACTGGCTTCTTTTGAGCTTAAGGTTGCCTGTGCAGAGTGTTTCGAACTATCCAGAATAGTTTTTGTCATCTCTTCAATTGCCTGAGCAACTTCGCTTGCCTTTTGGCTCTGTTCGTGCGATCCTGCGGCCATTTCTTCCGAGGAACTGGATATTTCCGTGGCGGCGCTGGCCGTAGCCTCAACGGCCTGGCTTACCTCCGAAAGTGCAGAGCCTATGGAGTCAGAAACCATATTGATAGAATCCTGCAGCAGCTTAAAGTCGCCCTCGTACTGGCCTTCCATGCGTATGGAAAAGTCGGCATTAGCCATTTTATCGAGCACCCGTCCCGCATTCTGAATCGGTTCAACGACAGCTTCGAGTGTGTTGTTGATGCCTGTAATAATCTGGCCGTATCCTCCCTCGAATTTTGAAGCGTTGCCTCTTGTGGAAAGATTTCCATCCAGAGCCGAGGCCGTAAGGTCGGAGGTTTCATGTACAAGTTCACGCAGGCTGGATGTAATTGAATTGAGTGCCGGGGCTATTTCGTCACCCTCGTCTGCCTGGGTTACAGTAACAGCTGTATCGCCTTTTGCAATTGCCTGCATTGCCTTTGCCAGCTCTTCGAGTCTTTCTGCCTGAAGGTCGAGGGCTTTGGACATCTCGCCGATCTCATCTTTGGTGTCGAGTCCCACTCTTTCCCTTACGTGCCCCTTCTTTAAGGCTTCTGCCAGGCGGAGGACACGGGAGACAGGTTTTTTGATGCTTTCGGAAAGGAAGAAAACCAGCAGTGCCGAAATTACAAGTCCGGCAAGGATTCCAAAGAAAAGGTGATATTGTGTCAGGTGTACTTCATTAGAATTTTCTTCCGAGGTTTTCTCGGCAACATTAAGTTTTACGTCGAGCCAGTTCTGGATGGCATTTTTGTATGTGGTCTCATCCTGGGCCATCTGGCCGTTCAGGAAAGCATAGGCTTCATCATCTTTGTTAGCCCTGATAATTTCAAAGAGCTTTTTTACCTTCACCACATACTTTGCCCTGGCATCCTTGAAGTTCTGAAAGGCGGCTTTCTCCTCGTCGCGTGTTATATACTTCTGAATGTAATCCAGGTCCTTGCCGTTTGCCTTCGAAAGTTCCATAAATCCTCCGATGGCTTTTTCGATATCTTCCTTGCTGTTGGCAACAATTGCGTCGGTGGTCTGAATCTTTGCGGCGTAGAACCTCTGAAGAAGTCCCCCGATCTTTGCCACAGGAATGGTGTTTTCGCGGTTTACTTTTGAATAGGAGTTATTTACCTCAGACAGGCTGGAGTACCCGAGAAATCCTATTATGACGGAAATTAAAGTTATTATTAGGAAACTGATTAAGAGCTTATTGCGTATTTTTAAGTTGTAGAACCATTTCATTTCACCCTCTGAGCTTTTTAATTATGAACTATGTTCTAAAGGAATTTATATTATTTGGCTTTAATTCCGTAAGTAAAAGTACATCTTCCGGGTTTATGCAGAACTATTCCATTCACCCCGTTTTGACAGCGGATGAACTTACCTGGTTTAAGGGACTTAACATGTTTGCGGCAGACTCTTATATTTATCATTGTTCCAACTCCTACAGCAGCACTGCTTTTGCGTCTCAGTATTTTATAAAACCGATACAGTATTCTCGTAAAAAAAAATTTTAAATTTAAAGGATTTTAGGGGAGAAAAATACTTAAAATAATTATATCCGCACCCGGAAATTTTATTTAATTTCTCAGTCCATCCCGGAATAAGGCAATTATGAAATACTATTCATTATTGTGTCTGTTTTATCCGGAAAAGTATCCGGGCTTTTTTATCCTGTATTAATATATATGGTTACATAAGGCGTTTGCGGAAAATTTTAAAAAAATTGTGTAAAAATAGGGTGAGTAGATGAAAATATTATATCCTTTGATTATTATAATTTAATCAGCCTCAATTTTACTAAATGGCTGCACGCGGAAAAGTAAAACTACAGAAAGCAGGCAGTAATGGACTCCCGGGAAAACTACGAAGTTGCCACATTCGGCGAAGGATGCTTCTGGTGCACGGAAGCTGTATACCAGAGACTTGAAGGTGTTGTAAGTGTTGAAAGCGGATATTCAGGCGGCAGCGTTCCAAACCCATCCTACCGCGAGGTTTGCACCGGCAGAACAGGGCACGCGGAGGTAAGCCGCATTACCTATGATCCAAAGAAAATCTCATTCGAGGACCTCCTGGAGGTCTTCTTCGCAACTCACGATCCCACAACCCCGGACCGCCAGGGTTCAGATGTGGGTCCGCAGTACAGATCGGTCATTTTCTACAATAACGAAGAACAGAAACTTCTGGCAGAGGAATATAAAAGAAAACTTGAAGAGGAAAAAGTCTTCGACGCTCCTATTGTAACAGAGATCAGTCCCGCAAAAGAATTCTATAAAGCTGAAGAATATCATCAGAACTACTACAACGATAACGCAGTGCAGCCCTACTGCACATTTGTAATTACACCTAAACTAGAGAAATTCAGAAAAGTGTTTGCAGGAAAACTTAAGCAGGATGGGGAGCCTTAATTAAGGCTCTCTTTTTTCAGGTTTCGTGCTTTTCCATGAGAGGGCGGACTTCACCTGTTTCCTCAATTATAACCGGATATCCCTCCAGCTTTTTGGGGATTTTCTTCTTGTGGAGTTCTGTTTTCTTTGAAACCAGAACCGTAATGCACTCACGTCCGTCCTCCAGTTCGCCTATATAAACGCCGTTAACGTCCGGAATTGCCATCAGTTCTTCGGTATGCGCATTCAGCACTTCTTCAATGGAGCGTTTGCCATGCGCCCTGAGTGTATCCATAACAAAAGCGGATCTTTTAGGTTCTTCGCCCCTGCATCCGGCAAGGCCGGCAGGGATTATATAGGTGAAAACAATAACTATAGCTAAAAAGCCTGATTTCATTTTGTTTTTAAGATTCTTTAAAAATGTATTCTTCCGGGAAATATTGTGCTTTAGATCACATTATACAGAATACGCTTCTAAATCAAGTCTGAAATTAGGGGAATGGTTCGAGGGGAAAATCAATTAAAAATTAAAAAGTGAGATCAAATAAAAGGAAAGGGAGCAGGTACAAATGGGCAGACATTTAAGCCCCGACAAGGGGCGCTTTGTATAGAGCCCGGGGTGACCAAATCCCGAAGGGATGCGGGAACCCCCGGGAACAGGATCCCAACCAATCCCCCGGAGCCCCGAGAGGGGCGATTTGTATTTAAACGGGCCCGACAAGTCGCCCCTCATCGGGGCTCTGTTTGGTGGGGGGATCCATGTCCCGGGGGTTCGGTCACCCGCCAGGGGCGGGTTCCTTCACCCCGGGCTATATACAAATCGCCCCTCATCGGGGCTTAATAATTGCGTTAATCCAAATGTTTCAATTCACGAATTTTTTGAATTGTGAACCTGGCCCCTGATGTTTGCCGTGCCGGCCATGATGAGGAGAACCGATCCTGCTACTAAAAACAGCCAGCCCCAGCTGAGCTTTATATGATCGCTTCCAACATAGGAGTTCAGGCTGGCTTTGATGAAGAAAATTGAAATGAAGGTCATCAGGCTTATAAAAAGCGTAAGTATCCCCGTAATAAGAAGTCCCGTGTAGTTTTTCCTTATTACAAAATAAAACGACAGGAGCGCCAGAATTGCAAAGGAAACCGCCAGGAATGCAATTTCCATCCAGTTCCAGAGCCCGTGATCCAGGTAAAAGTTGTTCCAGACGGGGAAGAATGTGATTATTCTGCCCTTTAAGGCGCCAATCGGCAGGAAACCTGCAATTACAAGTACGGCAGAACCTGTTATGGCTTCAATCTGAAGTTTATTCATCACTTCACTCCCCGTGTTTGTTATTTGCTTTAATTCCGGTATCTTTAATTAATGTAATTCTTTTTCACAAAAAGCACAATTACCTTATAAATCGTACAACTGCTCCAAAATTAGTTTCTCAATAAGGTTGAATTATCTAAGGACACTTTTTATATTAACACATTAAATTAAGGATTCTTATGCAGTCTGATGTTTTGCTTCAGGGGAATTTTCCCAATCTCAAACTCGTAAAGCAGGGGAAAGTAAGAGAAATCTACGACCTGGGTGAATATTTCTTATTCGTTGTTACCGACAGGCTTTCTGCATTTGACGTTATAATGGATCAGGGTATCCCCTACAAGGGCGAGGTACTAAATAAAATTTCCGAATTCTGGTTCAATTACACAAAAGATATCATTCCGAACCACCTGGTTTCTACAAATATTAAGGATTTCCCAAAGGAGTGCGCTGAGTATGCCCGTGAGCTCGAAGGACGCTCAATGCTGGTTAAAAAAGCCGAGGTTATTCCTATCGAGTGCATCGTAAGAGGCTATATTACCGGCTCCGGCTGGAACGATTATCAGAAGACGGGGAAGGTTTCAGGAATTGAGCTCCCTAAGGGGCTTCAGGAATCGGAAAAACTGCCCGAACCGATCTTTACACCTTCTACCAAGGCCGAGATCGGCGAGCATGATGAAAATATTACAAATGAAAGAGCCAGGGAAATTGCAGGCGAGGACGTTTATAACAAGATTAAAAATGCCACAATTTCTATCTATAAGGCCGCTTCGGATTATGCCCTTAAAAA
Source organism: Ignavibacteriales bacterium (assembly GCA_036261625.1). Classification (GTDB taxonomy): domain Bacteria; phylum Bacteroidota; class Ignavibacteria; order Ignavibacteriales; family SURF-24; genus JAAXKN01. Next base: position 104,742 of record DATAKL010000007.1, read on the forward strand.
AGGGATCATAATTGCCGATACAAAAATGGAGTTCGGAATCTATAATGGGGAGGTAATCTTAGTCGATGAACTCCTTACGCCGGACTCCTCAAGGTTCTGGCCCCTGGATAAATATGTAAAAGGAAAGACTCAGGAAAGCTACGACAAGCAGTACGTACGCGATTACCTGGTCTCTATAGGTTTTAATAAACAGCCTCCTCCGCCTCCTCTTCCCGATGACGTCATAAATGTGACTAGTCAAAAGTATCTGGAGTCGCTCTACAAATTAACAGGCAGGAAGATAACGGATTAGAAAATAACAGGTTAGATGGCTCCAATTCAAATTAAAATTAAAGATAAGAAGTATCTCTTCATTAAGTGGAAGGACTCTTCTGAGAGTTCTGTCCGCCTTACAAGCCTGAGGCGCATATGCCCGTGTGCCATGTGCCAGGAAGAAAGACTTAAACAGGGTAAGGACTATATCCCCATTTACAGTGACGAACAGGTGGCTGTCCTGAATGTGAAGCTGGTAGGCTACTACGGCATTAACATTCACTGGAAAGACGGGCACAAACTGGGCATATATGAATACGGTTTATTAAAAAGAATAGCCGAGCAGCAGCACGAGTAAGCAATGCACGGGCCGCTTTTCTCTTATTTTCTGCCTCTGCGCTCCCATGCTGAGAGCGCAGAGATCCATTTAAAAGTCTCTAATTGTAATCGGAATTTAGAATAGATGGTACTACCAAATCAACTGACCGTTCTGAGAATTATACTCACCCCGGTATTCCTTTTCCTTTTCATCTCAGATGACCCGCTGTTGAAGCAGTTGTCGCTGGTGGTATTTATTATTGCAGCTGTTACCGACTGGTACGACGGCTGGCTTGCCCGCAAGTTCAACTATATAACCAACTGGGGCAAGTTCATGGATCCCCTTGCAGATAAGATACTTACTTCCACGGCTTTCTTTGCCTTTGTTTTCTTAGGCGTCCTTCAGATGTGGATGGTTGTGGTTATTGTCTTCCGCGACTTTATGGTAACAGGCCTCAGGCTCTATGCCGATACGAAAGGTGAGTCGATGACTACAAGCTACGTGGCCAAGTGGAAAACATTCATACAGATGGCCTTTATTTACTATCTACTGGCTGTCTTCACGCTTCAGACTGTGGGCTGGATCTATAATGGAAATGAAGACGTCTTCAGAATGCTTACAAGTCCCGCGCTAATCAACATTTGCATGCTCATCATTACAGCCCTTACAATCTATACGGGAGTGGCATACCTTTTTACAAACAGAAAGCTTCTGGAAAGGTTTTTCTCAGATGAAAAATAATTTTTTTATAAAGCTCCTGGGTTCAGGTTTCTATACAGGTTATATCCCTTTTGCCCCGGGGACCTTCGGCAGCCTGGCTGCACTGCTCATCTACTGGTTTATTCCAGGCTTTGAACTCCCTTACGTCATAATCCCTTTAATTGTTATATTCTTTCTTATAGGAATTAAGGCAGGCGACAGGTTTGAAATTACTTACGGGAAAAAGGATCCTTCAGAAGCTACAATTGACGAAGTTGTCGGCATGTGGATATCGCTGCTTTTTGTGCCTAAGGTGCTTAATTATGTGATTTTAAGCTTTGTTATTTGGAGAATTTTTGATATAATTAAACCATCCCCGGCCAGAAATGCCGAGAAACTCAAAGGAGGCCTCGGTATTATGCTTGATGATGTTATTGCAGCAGCTTATTCCTGTATTCTGGTTCATTTGATCATTTTTCTTTTTGTGCATTAAAAGATAATTAAAGGGGAATTTATGCAGGCCGAAATCTTAACCATTGGGGATGAAATCCTCATTGGACAGACCATTAATACCAATGCCGCATATATAGGGGAAGAACTCACCAAAATTCAGGTTGCTGTCTCCCGTACAACTGTTATAGGCGACCTGGAAACAGCCATACTTGCCGAATTTAAGCGTGCCTTTGAATCTAACGACATCGTAATCGTGACCGGGGGGCTTGGACCCACGCACGACGATATAACAAAGACCTGCATAGTTAATTTCTTTAATACTGAACTTGAGATGAACGAGGATGTGCTCCAGGACGTCAGGCTTCTCTTCGAAAGACGCGGCCGCCAGATGGCAAAGATAAATGAAACCCAGGCGCTCGTGCCTAAAATTGCACGCGTCATCAGAAATACGCGCGGCACGGCTCCCGGAATGTGGATTGAAAAGGACAACAAAATTTTAGTCTCTCTGCCTGGGGTGCCCTTTGAAATGAAAGAGATGATGGACCAGGAGGTTATCCCGGGTATCTTAAGAATCGCAGGCCCGGCAGGGGGACCGGCTATGAAAATTAAAAATCTCCTTTCAACAGGCATTGCCGAGAGTGTGCTCTTTGAACGCCTTGGCGACCTGGATGAGCTCCTGCAGGGTTCAAAACTGGCATTCCTGCCAAGCCAGTTCGGCGTTAAGATGAGAATTACGGTTGAGGAAAAAGACGAAGAGCTGGCATTGAATAAACTAAGCGGAATAGAACAGAAGATCCGTTCTCACGTCGGGCGCTACATTTACGGAATTGAAAATGACACTCTTGAAGACGTAATTGGCCGCCTTCTGACAGAGCGCAGCCTTAGAATAGCTGTTGCCGAAAGCTGCACCGGGGGGCTGGTAAGCCACAGGATTACAAACGTCAGCGGTTCGAGCAGCTATTTCGAACGCGCCGTGGTTTCATACAGCAACGCCGCCAAAGTGGAACTTCTTAACGTAAACGAGAACACAATTGCCCAGTACGGGGCCGTGAGCCTGGAGGTGGCCAGACAAATGGCCGAGGGAATCAAATCCGTTAGCGGTACCGATATAGGACTTTCCATTACAGGCATACTGGGTCCCGCCGGCGCAACGCGTGAAAAACCGGTTGGCCTGGTCTACATCGGAATATGCAACGAGACGCTCTGCACGGCAAAGAAATTTCAGTTCGGGGAGGGCAGAATCTTAAATAAGGACCGCGCCTCACAGGCGGCCCTCGAAATGTTAAGGCGTCACTTGCTCGGAATACCTTACGATGAATAGACTTTTTATTGCATTGAAGCTGCCCGAAATGGTGGTGGATGATATAATAAAAATGAGGGATTCCTTGAATCCCGACCCCGCCGGAATGCACAAATGGGAGGACAGAAATAAGCTCCACCTGACACTGAAATTCCTGGGGGATACAGAGGAAGAAAAGACCGAAAAAGTGATAAAAATCGTGCGGAAAACCGTCTCAAAATATGAGAAAATTTTTCTTGGGTATGACCGTTTCGGCTTTTTTCTGCCCAGGATCTTTTGGTTTGGATTACGCGCTGAAAACGCACTTTTTGAGCTCGTCAAGGACATAAATAATGACCTGGAATTACTCGGATTTGAGAAGGAAAACCGGAACTTTAAACCCCATATAACGCTTTTACGTATTAAACGAAATCTCAGCGAGGAATTTGTCTCAAGATTCAGGAATTTCCGGGTCCCGGAGACTAAATTTTACGCACCTGAAATAGCCCTTATGAGAAGCAAACTTCTTGCGGGTGGTTCTGTTTATTCGGAAATAGAAAAGTTTAATTTAACATAATCGGAGAAAAAATGGCTAGTGAAAAAGATGAAAAACTAAAGATACTTGGCGATTCCATTGCTGCTATTGAGAAAGCGCATGGCAAGGGGTCCATTATGAAGTTGGGTGACGGGGTGGCAATGCCTGTGGAGTCGATTCCGACGGGTTCCATTTCACTCGATTTCGCTCTCGGCATCGGCGGTGTTCCAAGGGGCAGGATAGTTGAGATCTATGGCCCTGAATCATCCGGAAAAACCACCGTGTGTCTGCACATAATTGCAGAGGCCCAGAAAGCCGGCGGTCTGGCCGCATTTATCGATGCCGAGCATGCTCTCGACATTCAGTATGCACAGCGTCTTAATGTGGATATCCAGAACCTGCTTGTTTCCCAGCCTGATTACGGCGAACAGGCACTCGACATAGTTGATACACTCGTCAGAAGCAATGCACTTGATGTTATCGTTATCGACTCGGTTGCGGCTCTTGTTCCGAGAGCTGAAATCGAAGGCGAAATGGGCGATGCTCATATGGCAATGCAGGCAAGACTTATGTCGCAGGCCTTAAGAAAACTTACAGGCGCAATTGCAAGAAGCAAAACCTGTGTTATATTCACAAACCAGTTAAGAAGCAAGATAGGCATTATGTTCGGCAACCCTGAAACAACTACAGGCGGTAATGCTCTTAAATTCTATGCCTCTGTCAGGCTTGATATCAGAAGAATTTCTGCAATCAAGGATGGCAACGATGTCGTAGGAAGCCGCACAAAGGTTAAAGTGGTCAAAAGCAAGGTCGCTCCTCCCTTCAAAGAGGTGGAGTTCGATATTCTCTACAATGAGGGTATCAGCAGGACCGGCGACGCACTGGACTTGGCGGTGAACTTCGGAATCGTCAAAAAAGGCGGCGCCTGGTTTACTTACGGCGAGGACCGCTTCCAGGGAAGGGAACAGTTCAGGCAGAGACTTGTGGAAAATCCTGAACTCTATGAGAAACTTCTCACGGACGTAAAGAAGAAACTCGGTATGATCAAGACTGAGGAACCGGAAACCGGAGCTGAGACAGAACTTGCAGAGGCAGAAACAGCACCGGTAAAAGAAAGAAAAAGATAAAATAGATAAGGCGGCTTATGCCGCCTTTTTTTTTAGTGAGAGTCGGATTTATGAAGATCGAAAGCATAGCTAAAATAAAAAATAACGTTAAAATCATACTTGATAACTCTGAAAAGCTTTTCTTAAGGTATGAGGTATTCCTTAAAAACAGCCTCAGGAAGGGGGACGAGCTTACCGAAGAGGACGTCAGTAAACTTATCAGGCAGAACCAGTTCTTTTTCGTAAAGGAATCGGCCTTCAGGTTCTTAGGACTCAGAGTCCACTCCGAAAAGGAACTGCAGAGAAAACTCTCGGCAAAGAAGTACGATAAGGAGATCATTCAGAGCGTCCTTAAGGAATTAAAGGAAAACCAGTACCTCGACGACGAGCTTTTTGCAAGGGAGTTTGCCGAAGAGAAGATAATTAAAAAAGCCTTCGGCCCCAATAAAGTTAAAGCCGAACTCCAGGCGCGCGGGGTCCCGAAGGAGATCATTGAAAAGGTTTTAGATGCAAAAGGGGGGCAGGAGACCGACTTTGAAAATGCACTCATGCTGGCCGAGAAAAAGCTTGCTTCTCTTAGCAGCAGGAATCTGGATAAAAAAAAGATCAATCAGAGGCTTTATTCATATCTTCTGTCCAAAGGATTCAGTTTTGATCTGATTAAAACCGTTGTAAACAAGATCTTAGAGCCCGAAGATGAGGAAATGGATTAACCTTGGGAATAAAACAGTTCGGGTATTAATCCTGCATTTCATTTATTAACAAGGTTGCATATCTTTACGCCATTTAATAATTTTATATACTATTTAAAAAATATTATTGATTATGGAAAAATTTACCGGCGTTGATTACTTAAATATTGACAGTCTCTACAGTGAGGATGAACTGCTTGTCCGTGACACGGTAAGGGAGTTTGTTTCCGGTGAAATAATTCCGATAATTGAACAATACAACCGCAAAGGGGAATTTCCCCGGCACCTAATCCCGAAGATGGGGGAACTGGGACTCTTCGGCAGCACACTCCCGCAGAAGTACGGCTGTGCAGAGATGAACAACACAGCCTACGGACTTTTAATGCAGGAGCTTGAACGGGGCGACAGCGGAATCCGCAGTTTTGCCTCCGTACAGAGCGCTCTTGTAATGTACCCTATTTTTACCTTCGGAAGTGAAGAGCATAAAGCTGAATGGCTTCCGAAACTTGCCTCGGCTGAAAAGATCGGATGTTTCGGCCTTACCGAGCCCGACTTCGGGTCAAACCCCGGGGGTATGGTAACAAAAGCCGAAAAAACAGACGGGGGCTACAGGTTAAATGGTGCCAAGATGTGGATTACAAACGGCACAATTGCTGATGTTGCAGTTGTATGGGCCAAGCTTGACGGCGTAGTTAACGGATTCCTGGTTGAAAAAGGGGCAAAGGGCTTTTCCGCCCCTGAAATGAAGGGGAAGCATTCCCTTAGAGCTTCAGTTACTTCTGAACTCATATTTCAGGATGTTTTTGTTCCGGAGGAGATGAGACTGCCGAATACCTCGGGACTTAAAAGCGCTCTTATGTGCCTTAATCAGGCGCGCTACGGCATTGCCTGGGGAGTAGTGGGGGCAATGATGGCCTGCTATGAAACCGCATTAAATTATGCCAAATCGAGAATTCAGTTCAGTAAGCCTATTGCTGCTTACCAGATGACGCAGGAAAAACTGGTCTATATGCTCAGTGAAATTACAAAGGCCCAGCTCTTAAATTACCGCATGGGGCGAATGAAAGACGAGGGCACACTTAAACATACACATGTTTCGCTTGCCAAGAGAAACAACTGCGAAAAGGCGCTGGAAATTGCACGCATCGCAAGAGAAATACTCGGGGCTAACGGGATACTCGATGAATATCCTGTAATGAGGCACGAGGCAAACCTAGAGTCGGTAAAGACTTACGAGGGAACGCATGAGATGCATACGCTCATAGTGGGGGAAGACATAACCGGTTATCCGGCTTTTGAATAAATATACCTGCACGTGTCCGCTTTAGTAGAGGCGGATTTTTTTTATAAAATTGAGGACTATATGAATACAAATAAAGTAATAAATGATGGACTTACCTTTGACGATATACTTCTTATTCCGGCTAAATCATCAGTTCTTCCAAGAGAGGTGGATTTAACTGCCAGACTTACCCCGGAAATCACACTGAATATACCTTTTATTTCAGCCGCGATGGATACGGTTACAGAATCTAAAATGGCAATTGCCATGGCTGTACAGGGCGGAATAGGAATCATACACAAGAATATGTCTATTGAACGCCAGGCAGAGGAAATCGACCTCGTCAAGCGCTCTGAAAGCGGGATGATACTTAAACCTATTACTTTGGATTCTGAAAAAACAGTCGAGGATGCACTTCTTCTTATGAACAAGTACCATATCTCGGGTATTCCAATTGTGGATGGTGCAGGCAAACTAATCGGAATTCTTACCAACCGCGATCTCAGATTTGAACCTAACGTCAACCTGAAGGTAAGGGACGTTATGACAAAGGAAAACCTTATCACCGCTCCGGTTGGAACCGATCTTACAAAAGCCGAAAAGATTCTTCAGCAATACAAAATTGAAAAACTTCCTATAGTGGATAAGGACGGGCTCTTAAAAGGGCTTATTACATTTAAGGATATTCAGAAGAAGAAAAAGTATCCTCTTGCAAGCAAGGACGAGCACGGACGCCTGAGGGTTGGCGGCGGCGTGGGAGTTACTCACGACACAATCGAAAGAGCCGAGGCGCTCCTTAAGGCCGGAGCAGACGTCATTGTAGTTGATACAGCGCACGGACATTCGATGGGTGTAATTAAGACCATTAAAGAGCTGAGGAAAAAGTTTAAGGATGCACAGCTTATTGCTGGCAACATTATTTCGGCCGAGGCCGCACACGACCTGATTGATGCCGGCGTTAACGCTGTTAAGGTCGGCATCGGAGCAGGAAGTATCTGTACAACACGCGTTATTGCAGGCGTCGGCGTGCCGCAGGTCTCGGCAGTCATGAACGTTTATAAAGAGACTTCCAAAAGAGGAATTCCTTTAATTGCCGACGGAGGCATCAAGCAGACCGGAGATGTTCCAAAGGCAATTGCTGCCGGAGCAGATACCGTAATGATAGGCGGCATGTTCGCAGGCGTTGCTGAAACGCCGGGCGACACGGTGCTCTTTGAAGGCAGAAGCTTCAAGGTTTACAGGGGAATGGGTTCACTTGGAGCAATGAAAAAAGGCAGCAGCGACCGCTACTTCCAGGATATGGAAGAGGACATTAAGAAACTCGTGCCCGAAGGAGTCGAGGGCCGTGTGCCTTTCAAGGGACCTCTTTCAGAAACCATTTATCAGTTTATCGGGGGTCTTAGAGCCGCAATGGGCTACTGCGGAACAAAAAATATCGAAGAGATGAAGGAAAAAGCCCAGTTCATGAAAATGTCACTTGCGGGTCTGAGGGAAAGCCATCCACATGATGTTATTATTACAGATGAGGCTCCGAACTACCATTCCTAGCCGTTATCTCACTGTGGTAAAGGTTAAAAGGGCCGGCTTTCAAAAATAGAATTTACAGGTAAAAATGTTCAAAGTACTCGTTATTGCATATTATTTTCCTCCCATGGGCTTAAGCGGCGTCCAGAGGACACTTAAGTTCGTTAAGTACATGAAAAAGTACAACTGGGAGCCTACAGTTCTTACGACCGGAAATACCGGATATTTTGCGCACGACATGTCGCTTATGAATGAGTGCGAAAATGCCGGCATCAGAGTGGTGCGTACAGAAGGGCTGGATCCCTATTCCATGATGGCCAAGTATAAAACCATCAAGATGCCTCCGGAATGGATAAGAAAGATGCTCAGCCGCCTGAGCAAGACTTTCTTTATACCTGATAATAAGATCTTCTGGTCGAAGAAGGCTTATCAGGTTGCACATGACTTGCTGGAAAAAGAAAAGTTCGACATAATTTTTGTTACTATTCCTCCTTTTTCTGCCTTCAGCATGGCTTCGCGCCTGAGCAGGGAGTTTGATGTATCGCTTTTTGTGGATTACAGGGATCTCTGGACGGGCAACCAGTTTGAGTTCCATCTGACCCCTATGCACAGGTATATCCATAAGAGAATGGAATATAAGGCGCTTAAGATTGCCGATAAGGTAATTGCCGTAAACAGGAAGGTAAAGGAAAAACTCCTTAATACTTTTCCTTTCCTCACATTTGAGGATGTTATCATTCTGCCTCACGGCTATGACGAGGAGGATTTCCTCGACGTAAAACCTGTTCCCAAGGAAAACAACAAGCTCAGGCTTACGCACGCTGGCATTTTCTACGAGTATGTTACGCCTAAGTACCTGCTCAAGGCTTTTAAGAAACTTTCAGAGGAAAGACCCGACATTGCACAGAATTTTGAGCTCCAGTTCTTAGGGCACCTGAGAAAGGAAAACATAAATCTTATCAATAAACTGGGGCTCCAGCCTTACGTAAAGAACCTCGGCTACCTGGACCACAGGGAAACAATAAGAAGAATCGTTTCAAGCGACGTCCTTTGGCTCATGATCGGCAAGAAAAACAGCGCCGATGCCCATACGCCGGGTAAACTCTTCGAGTACTTCGGTACACGCAAGCCTGTTCTGGCATGCCTTCCTGATGGCGCTGCAAAAATGGCAGCCCAGGAATACGGCGCAGCATTTATAACCGAGCCTGATAACATTGAACAGATCAAGCAGGCGCTCCTTAAGATTCACAGCCTTTACAGGGCGGGACAGCTCCCGAAGCCGAATGAAGATTTTATTCAGAAACACAGGCGCGAACTGTTTACTGAACAGCTGACAAAGAGTTTCCAATTTTACCTGAGGGCCCTCTAATATGAACGTGGTTGTTATAGGTTCGGGCGGACGTGAACACGCCATTGCATATAAAATTAAGGAAAGTAAAGAGCTTAAGGACTTATTTATCATACCGGGGAATCCCGGCACTGAAACTCTGGGGACAAATGTTTCTCTTAACGTTTCATCGCAGAAAGAGGTTCTGGACTTCTGCAGAGCCAACTCGGTGGATCTGGTTGTTGTTGGCGCTGAGGTGCCTTTAATGGAAGGACTTGCCGACACGCTGCGTAAAGGGGGAATTAACGTCTTCGGACCTGATGCTTTAGCGGCAGAAATTGAAGGCGACAAGGCATTCGCAAAGAACTTCATGAAAAAGTATAACATCCCTACAGCAGGCTTTGTCGTTTTCGATAAGAAGGATATCAGAGAAGCTAAAACTTACCTGGATAAAGTGACTTTTCCTGTAGTTGTAAAAGCCTGCGGGCTTGCAGCCGGAAAAGGGGTCTTAATCTGCACAAGCAGGACTGAGGCTGAGGATGCACTTAAGGAATGCTTTGAAACTTCCTCCTTCGGGCATGCCGGCGACAGGATTGTAATTGAGGAATTTATGACGGGCCCTGAGGCTTCAGTCTTTGCCATTACTGACGGCGAAAACTACATCTGCCTGCCTGCGGCACAGGACCATAAGAGAATAGGGGATAACGACACCGGCAAAAATACTGGCGGAATGGGTGCATATGCACCGGCTCCTGTTGTAACGCCCGAAATACAAGAGGAAATTGAAAAGAAAATTGTAGAGCCTGTCTTAAAAGGAATGAAAGAGGAAGGACGCACTTTCTCCGGATGCCTTTACTGCGGACTTATGCTGACCGAAGAAGGACCTAAAGTAGTTGAATTTAACTGCCGCTTCGGCGACCCTGAAACTCAGGCAGTGCTTCCTGTATTGGAAGGGGACTTCTTGAGGCTCCTTTATTCTGCCGCAACGGGCGGACTGGATAAAAATGCCGTCAGGTATTCAGGCGGCTCTGCCGTGTGCGTTGTTGCTGCATCCAAGGGATACCCGGAAACTTTCCAGAAGGGTTTTGAAGTTTCAGGACTGGAGATAAAGGAAAAGGGAATTATTGTCTTCCAGGCCGGGACTAAGAAAGACGGGGGCAAAATTGTAACTAACGGCGGAAGAGTCCTGGGCGTTACGGCTGTTCTGGATCAGAACGACCTTAAGGCATGCAAAGAAAAGGCTTACGAGGCTTTGAAGAAAATCCATTTCGAAAATATCTACTATAGAACGGATATTGCAGATAAGGGAATTAAGCAGACCATCTGATAATGCCAGAAAAAAACTGAAGTTTAAGGGACAGGAAATCGTAAGTTTTCTGTCCCTTTTTTTGTTTTAAAAACGGCAAGACGGCCCCGGTATATAGAAATTTATTCAGATTCTGTTTAAGTTTCACCCGCACACAATTATTGTTTTTAGTGAGATATTAAGATGAAATTAGGTTTAATAAAGTCAGCTCTACTGGTTTTACTGGTCTTTACCTGCCAAATATACTCCCAGTCGGCACTGAATGTAAAAGACAGTCTCGGCAACAGCCTCTTTTATATCAGAAGCAACGGCAACATCGGTCTTGGTTCAATGAATCCTCTGGTAAGGCTTCAGGTAATGGGGGACGTAAGGTCCTCGGTTCTTTCGGGGCGCGGGGCAAGGCTTCTTTTTGCAGACGACAGGGGTACCATTTTTGCACGCGGCACACTTCCCAAACCGGGCTGGTCGCTAACAGGAAACATGGGTACCTACCCCGACACAACTTTCTTAGGAACCCTCGATGATAAGGCGCTTATCTTTAAGACCGGGGGTGGGAGTCCGTTAAATGAAAGAATGAGGCTGCATCCCGAAGGAAGTATATCGGTAAACAGCGCTGGATTTCACTCTGGGGATGTATTTGCATCTTTCGGTGCGGGTTACCCCGGCGCCATAAATAATGATGAATTGACAGGATACCCCGTAAGCGGCTACAGCGCCGGGGATTTTTCAGGCATTTATGGTGAAAATACGGCCATCGGCGACGGCGTCCTGGGCGTCAATACAGCCACGGGAAGCGGCCTTTTCGGGCAGAATACATCTACGGGCTCCGGCGTAATTGGTATTTCCTTTAAGGGATTCGGTAGTGTTGGTTTAACAGGAAGCGGCAATGCTTCCGGTATATTAGCTGTAAACCGGGATTCTGCGGGTACAGGACTTATCTCTATCGGGGGCGGACTTACGAATAGTCTTATTTTAGAGGGAGGCACAGGTCTGAGCTCTTTAGGAAGACAGACAGGTTTATTTGCGCAGGCTGTAGATTCATTATCCGGAACAGGAATAATTTCCGCAGGCAATGAAATTTCTTCACCTTTGTCGCCAGAGAGGGGAGCAGGAATATCCGGCACAGGAAGACAATTCGGTGTAACCGGTTTTGCAAAGAGCGATACTTCGGCAAAAGAAAAGTGGGGAGGGTATTTTGAAGCGGCCCCGGGTTCCTATGCTTTTACCGGCGGCAGGCTTGGGAAAACCGACTACGGGGTTCTTACATCAGGGGTGAACGCCATAATGGTTAAGGACGGAAAAGGTGAGAACAGGGTAATGTTTAATACGGCTTCCCCGGAGGTTGTGCTGGAAGACTACGGGACAGGTCAGCTTGAAAGGGGTTTTTCGCACGTAAGTCTAGATACATTATTCTCAAGGGCGATTTTTATAGACGATATAAACCCGTTAAAAGTTTTTGTTCAGGTGGAAGGCGACTGCAATGGTGTTTATGTAACGAACAAGACAAAAGAAGGTTTTGACGTCAGGGAATTAAAAGGCGGCAGAAGTCACGTCCAGTTCTCATGGCATGTTGTGGCAACGAGGGGAAACATTGTAAATCCCGACGGCACTGTTGAGACAGACTATTCAACTCTGCGTTTCCCGAAAGGGACAGGCAGGCCCGAAGTTAAGGCCTTTAGTACAACGAAAGTTGACACGGGAAACAATACAATTCCGGACAAAAATAAAAAGCATCAGGTGGAAATTAAAAAGCCGGGCGGGAAGAAGAAGAGGAAATAGCTGCTCAATATGAATTGCCATAGCCTGCTCCGCTTTAAGCAAACCTTTGTGGAATATATTGAAAACTTGAACAGGTGTAAATGGCAAAGCACCTATGCCCGACTGAGTCGGGCGAAACCTTAGTAGCCCAGGGTTTGAAAGCCGCGGCAGGGGATGAAGAACCCTGGGTTAACGGATCCCCCCACACATATCCCGGAGTCCCGGCCACGGGCGAAATATTAGATTCCGAAGGATTTCACATTATGGGTACATGGCGGGTACATCTCGGATGTATTCCCGATAAATCCCGGGGATTATAATTTGAATTATTATTTCCTTTGGAATAATATCCGCCAAACATTGAGACCTGATATGCCGCTCCTGACGGAGCTAGGGGGATTTTTTTGATTGGATACCCGGGGTTTAGTCGTCCCTTCCAGGGACTCCCGCACCCCGGGCTACAAATGTCTCGTCCTTCTTCGAAGGACTTACCTTTTGCGTTATTCTAAATGCTCACATTTCATTGGGCTTTTGGGTGCAGGGCAGAAAACGGAGACCTATTTGTGTATACACCGTAGAGCTAAAGTTCGGGGCTAGTCAAAGGATTTAATTCTCCCACAGCCCGTTTGGGCTACTTTAATAGGAGCATCTTCTTTATTTGGGTGAAGCTGCCGGCCTGGAGCTTGTAGATGTAGGTGCCACTGGCAAGACTGGAGGCGTCAAAATTTAATGTGTAACGGCCGGCCGGCTTGTATTCGTTTACGGGCTGAGCAATCAGCTGTCCCTGTATGTTGAATATCGAAAGCGTAACCTGAGCGTCTTCGGGTATCGTGTAATTTATGGCTGTTGAACTGTTAAAGGGATTTGGATAGTTCTGCCCCAGTTCGGCTACAACAGGCCTTGTTATTTCAACTGTAACGGGTTCGCTGTATTTTTCAATGCCATCGTTGCCAATCATCCTTAACCTGTATGCATAAAAGCCGGGATTAAGACCCTGATCTATGTATGAATATTCCTGCTGTGAACTGCAGTATCCGAAGGCCGGCACTTCACCCACTTTCTGCCAGTTAAAATTGCGCGAGGTTTCATTGAAAAGTGCCGAACGCTCCACTTCAAACCGGCTGCTGTTAATTTCAGTCTGCGTCTCCCAGAGAATCGTTACGTGATTGCTTGCAGCGTTGGTTGTAAAGCTGGAAAGATCAACCGGCAGTGGAGGCACTTTGCCTAAAGTCCAGTCGGCTGAGAAATTTGTAACTCCTATAAGGCTTACCAAATGTTTCTGAGGGTTAAGCTTGCTCTTGGGGAAAGTCCACCTTCCGGTGAATGTACCCAGGCTGTAATCCTTTTCGTTTCCAACCACATCCTCCGGCTGATACTGGAACGTAAGGTCGACTTTTGAAATCCCATCCGAGTCAATTGTCCAGTATCTTTTCAGGTTCATCTTCCCGATTGCATTCGGGTGCGTTCCCTGGAATTCCTTTACTGTAATCGTGCCGGTGCCTTCGTGAGCTTTTATGGTTACAGGAGCGTAGCCTCCGGTCTCAGTGCCAATTTCAAAGATTTTTTGGGCTGAATTAGAGAACCCCTTCTTTAGGGTCCCGATTATATAGCCTGAAGTTCTTGTGAGTCTGGATGCAGGGGAAAGCGAAAGCGTGTAGAAGTCTGTATTCAGCCTTGCTGAGTTTAATGCCAAGTCTCCCGTTAAAGAAAGATTGCCCTTAAGTCTTACGAGAGCCGACTTGTTTTTTATTTCCAGATTATGGAACAGGGCATCCTGCGGAGCTGAGATGGTCTGAGGGGAGGAGCCTGTAAGTGTTATGGAACTCCGGCCGGGCGCAAAGTTCCCCTTATTGATCCAGTTTCCGCTTACCTCCAGATCAATTTTATTCTGGATTTCCACGGAACAGCCGGAAGAGATCTCTATACTGCCCTGAGCTAAAGTACAATTTGAGATAATACCAAGAGTAAAAGTCAGAGTAATTAAATATTTTCTCATCATCAGAAGACAACTAAATCAAAAAATGAATACAGATTATAATACGGTAACGGAACAAAAATATTTAATTAAAGGGATAATTGCAAAACCCGCCTAACCATCAGCCCGGAGGCCAGTGCATCTTGCGGCCGCCCAGGATATGAAGGTGCAGGTGATGAACATCCTGACCGCTCTCGGGACCTGAGTTTATGACTACGCGGAAGCCTTTATCCGCAATCCCTTCAGTCCTTGCAATTTCATTTACAGCATCAAAGAGTTTGCCTAAGAGCTCTGCGTGCTCACGCCCCTGGATCTGCGTGGTGTTCTCAATTTCCGCTTTTTTCGGAATGACCAGAATGTGCACGGGAGCCTGGGGGTTAATATCCCTGAAGGCCAGTACGTCATCCGATTCGTATACGATTTTGGCCGGGATCTCCTTACGGATTATTTTTGAAAAAATAGTCTCAGCCATTATTCTCTCCCTTTTTCTATTTCGTATTTTTTCATTTTTGCGTAGAGGTGGCTTCTCTGTATATCCAGCAGTTCTGCCGTCTTGCTGATATTCCAGTCGTTTGCTTCCAGCTGTCTTAAGATGAAGGCGCGCTCGGCCTTCTCCTTAAAATCCTGGAATGAATTGTTGATATTCATTATGTCATCCAAGCCTGAAGGGGATGGGGGAACGATCTTAAAGACGTCCTTGTCGGAGATTTCCTTCTGCGGCATCATGATAATAATTCTTTCAATAATGTTTCTTAATTCCCTTACGTTTCCTGTCCACTCAAAGCTCTGCAGGGCTTTAACTGCTGCCGGAGTAAACTTTACAGGAGAGATCTTGTACTTCGTGCTGATCTCCTGGGCAAAATGTTCAATGAGCAGAGGAATATCCTCAATCCTGTCTTTAAGCGGGGGAACGACAACCGGTATAACGTTCAGGCGGTGGAAAAGGTCCTCCCTGAAGTTACCTTTTTCAATTTCTTCCTTCAGGTTCTTGTTTGTAGCCGAGATAATTCTAACATCCACGTCAATTTTTCTGTTTCCGCCCACGCGTTCAATTTTCCCGTCCTCAATTGCTCTTAAGACCTTTGCCTGTGCCTGTAGGCTCATATCGCCGATCTCGTCTAAGAAAAGAGTGCCTTTATTGGCCAGTTCAAACTTTCCGATCCTCTGCTGGAAGGCTCCGGTAAAAGATCCCTTTTCATGCCCGAAAAGTTCACTTTCAATAAGCTCATTCGGAATAGCAGCGCAATTGACCTCAACGAAAGTCTCCTTCATGCGCTGGCTCTGGCGGTGGATTTCGCGCGCCACGAGCTCTTTTCCGGTGCCGTTACCGCCTGTTATCATTACACGTACGTCTGTGGGGGCAACTCTTGTTATTATCTGGAGTACATTATGAATTGCAGGGCTTCTGCCGATAATTACACTGTTTTCGTTTAAGGTCTTCTTGAGCTCTTTGTTCTCCTTTACCAGTTTTACCTGGCTCAAGGCATTTCTAATGCTCAGGAGGAGCTTTTCGCGGTCTATGGGCTTTTCAAGGAAATCGAATGCCCCAAGCTTGGTTGCCTTTACGGCATTTTCCAGGCTGCTGAAGGCTGAAATTACAATTACATTTATATCGAGGTTTAATTCTTTTAGCTTGTTGAGAACTTCGAAACCGTTCATATCAGGCATCTGTATGTCCAGAAGGGCAACATCGAAATGTCCCGAGGTCAGTTTCTCCACGCCTTTTATGGCTTCGGTGGAATAGTCGACCTCATAGTCCTCGTACTCGAGAATCATTTTTATGCTTTCGCAAATTTCTTTTTCGTCATCAATTACTAAGACAGAGTTCATAGATTATATCTGAAATATATTAAAGGATACGTTAGAAGAACTTCTGAAGGAAGCACGCGGCATTCTTTTTTAAGAGCCTTTCCAAAGGTTTCCCCCAGCTCATCGGCGGCAATATCCCTGGGGTCGGCTGAGGACTGGATATAGAACTTCTCTTCGAATTCTTCTACAAAAATGCCAATTATTTTTGTAAAATCAAATATTCCTGAAGTATAGGCAAGATAAGCACTACCGAAAAAATGAGCAAGTTTATCGCGGTCGCCCCCTTCGTCCCTGGGGGAATTATAGAACAGGTCCCTCGGAAGATGCCGGTTCTTAAGGTGGAATATGGAGTCTCCAGGTGCATAGAAGGGGATATTAACCTTAAGCTTTATGACCGGGATTACTACAGGCACGTACTTGTAGGGTACGGTAGCAAAGGTTAAGGCCAGGAGCGCCTTTGAGGTGTTGCCGTCATAGATCTTTAAGGCACGATGGTAAAGCGTATCTGTCATCTCCAGTGAAGTTTTTTCTCCCGAGAGTGTCTTAAAATAATCTGAGGCAATAAAGTGCGAAATCTCATTTACTGAAGCACCGAGCTTTGTAACCTGTGCCTTAAGAGGTGAGGCGAGCAGTAAAATTACTGCCGGCAGAATAGAGAATTTATGTAAAAGGCACTTCATCATCGTTTAAGTTTTATTTCTTCTCTTTTAAGTCTGTATTACACCCGGGTTAAATTCCGGCATTTCAGGGTTATTATCGGCAACTTCAATTGCCATTGAAATATAGTTTCTTGTTTCAGCAGGATCTATCACCTCATCAATCCACAGCCGGGATGCCGCATATGAAGGAACACTCTTTTCCTCGTATGAATCTTCAATCTCTTTTAAGAGCTTTTCCGACTCTAGCTTTGTGATTTTCCTGCCTTCTTTTTCCAGCTGTTTAACCTTAATTCCGAGGAGGGTATTGCTGGCCTGGCTTCCTCCCATTACGGCAATTCTTGCATTCGGGTAAGCAAATATAAATCTGGGGTCGTATGCCTTGCCGCACATCGCATAGTTCCCGGCTCCGAAGCTGTTGCCAATGATGATTGTAATTTTCGGCACCACCGAATTCGCTACGGCGTTAACCATCTTGGCCCCGTCTTTAATAATGCCGCCGTGCTCGGCGCGGCTGCCTACCATAAAGCCCGTTACATCCTGCAGGAAGAGAAGCGGAATTCTTCTCTGGTTACAGTTCATTATGAAGCGTGCCGCCTTGTCGGCGCTGTCGGAATAGATGACGCCGCCGATCTGCATTTCGCCTTTTTCAGTCTTAACGATGCTTCTCTGGTTGGCCACAATGCCCACAGCCCAGCCGTCAATTCTTGCATATGCCGTAATAACCGACTTGCCGTAGCCCGCCTTGTATTCATCAATTTCTGAATTATCCACAATACGCGCTATAATTTCGTACATGTTATATGTCTTAAGAGGATCTTCAGGCAATAGCCCGTAAATTTCCTTAGGGCTGAACTTAGGCTCAAAGGTTTCCGTCCTGCTGAAGCCTGCTTTGGGCTTCTGCCCGAACTTTCCTGCCAGGCTTCTTATTTGAACGAGGCATTCAGAGTCCGACTTCATGACATAATCCGTAACGCCCGATATGTTGGACTGAACGACGGCTCCCCCCAGATGTTCATTGTCTATCTCCTCTCCAATAGCCGCCTTAACCAGGTGCGATCCGGCCAGGAAAACGGAGCCTTCGCCTTCAACTATCAAAGCCTCATCGCTCATAATAGGAAGATATGCGCCTCCGGCAACGCAGGGACCCATAATAGCCGCAATCTGCGGAATGCCCCTTGAAGACATTATGGCGTTATTGCGGAATATGCGCCCGAAATGCTCCTTATCGGGGAATATATCCTCCTGCAGGGGCAGGAACACGCCGGCGCTGTCGACAAGATAAACTACAGGCAGATTGTTATCCATTGATATTTCCTGAGCCCGGAGGTTCTTCTTTGCCGTAATAGGGAACCAGGCTCCGGCTTTAACCGTGGCGTCGTTTGCCACAATCATAAAGTACTTCCCGTTAATCCTTCCCAGTCCCATTACAGTTCCTGCCGCAGGAGCGCCTCCGTACTCCTTGTACATGCCGTGGGCTGTCATGGTTCCTATTTCAAAGAACCGGGAGCCCTTGTCGATAAGAGCCGTTATTCTTTCCCTTGCTGTCATTTTCCCTTTGGCCTTATGGCTCTCAATTGCTTTTTTGCCTCCGCCCAGCTTTATCTTGTCTTTTTCCGCGTTGAGCTTTCTGATCAGGTTTTTGTAAAAGTCGTCTCTTTTTAAGAATGTCTCATTTACAACCGCAGGATTACCTATATTTTTCATTACAGCCTTTCTTTTATTGTAAAACCTAAGTTAAATAAAGATTCCTCAGACTACTCCACTAGTCCTTAATCAGGCTCTTTGCAATGAGCATGCGCTGAACCTCACTTGTCCCTTCGCCTATGGTTAAAAGCTTGACGTCGCGGTAGAACTTCTCGACCGGATAATCCTTCACGAAGCCGTAGCCGCCCAGTATCTGCACAGCCTCGTTTGCAGCACGTGTAGCAACTTCGCTCGCGAATAGTTTAGCCATTGAGGCCTCGCGGGCAATTTTTTCTCCCTTGTCCTTCTTTACCGCCGCGCGGTAGGTAAGGAGCCTTGCCGATTCAATGTCGGTTCCCATTTCGGCAAGCTTGAACTGTATAGCCTGAAATTCAGAAAGATGGCGCCCGAATTGTTTTCTCTGCTCTGAGTAGCTGAGCGAGGCCTCCAGGCATCCTTCTGCAAGCCCCAGGCTTAGAGCCGCAATTGAGATCCTGCCGCCCTCTAAAATCTTAAGCGCCTGCTGGAGCCCTTCGCCTTCGGGCTGAATAAGGTTTTCAGAGGGGACCCTGCAGTTATCAAATAAAAGCTGAACGGTTTCACTTGCGCGCATGCCCAGTTTATTTTCCTTTTTCCCTACCGTAAAGCCCTCGTAGCCCTTTTCAAGAATAAAAGCCGATATCCCTTTTTTTCCCTTTTCCTTATCAGTTATGGCCATTACGACGGCAGTTTTTCCCACCCCGCCGTTGGTGATAAAATTCTTCGTGCCGTTTAGTATGAAATTCCCATCTTCTTTTTGTGCTGTTGTCTGCATGCCTGCGGCATCGCTTCCTGAGGCGGGTTCAGTGAGCCCCCAGGCGCCCAGCTTCTTGCCCTGCGCAAGGTCTGGCAGGTACTTTTCCTTCTGCTCGCGGCTGGCAAAGAGGTTGATATGGTTTGTGCAGAGGCCGTTATGGGCCGCAACCGAGAGGGCAATAGAAGGGTCCACCCGTGCAAGCTCTTCAACAACAATTGCATACTCCACGTATCCAAGGCCGGCACCCCCGAATTCCTCCGGAACGAGTATACCAAGGAATCCCATTTCCCCCAGAGCGTCAAAAATCTCCACAGGGTGTTCCTGCTTTTCATCGAACTTCATAACAAAAGGGCGTATGTTGTTTTCGGCAAATGTGCGTATGGTGTCTTTAATTGCCTGCTGCTCTTCGGTAAGTTCAAAAGTAAAAGGTATCTTTTCACTGGCCATAAATTGTTTCCCTCTATTGTTTAGTTGGTTTATACGCTCCGGGCATTTATATAAAATAAAAATAAGCACCTGAGAAAACAACATTCCGAAAAGACGGCAGAATAAACAATTTTTATACCGATCAAATAGAAAAGAATTACACCGTAAAAGCCCCCTCGTGCGGGCTTTTAGGGGTAAGAGCAAGATCAAAAAAGATCAGGAGTTAAACTACAGAAAAGGGAAGTATAAAATTCAAAAGAAAGCAGGGGGTTCCTGATCCCATAAAAAAACATCTATTGAAATTTGTTACTGTTCAAATTCGTTTTTATAGTGTTCAATTATATCTTCAGCAAGGTGATAAGGTGAAATGTGCCCCAGGACGACCTTCTCAAGAGAATTATTAAGAGAGGTTTCTCTTTCCCTGGTCCAGATCTCTGAACGGATCTGACTTTCCACGATCTCTTTAATTCTGATCCTGGAATTCATTTCTCTTTTCCTCTGAAAAGAGCCGTTATGGTCGAGATATTCCCTGTGTGTTTCAATCTCACGGGCAATATCCTCGATCCCCTGGTTTTCCGTGGCGACCGATTTAACTATCCGCGGAAGCCAGGTGGTCTCATCGTGGCTTTTCATCATGAGCATCGTCTGAAGCGCAATGATTGCGCTGTCGGCGCCCGGGCGGTCGCTTTTATTTAACACAAAGAGGTCTGCAATTTCCATAAGTCCAGCCTTCATTGCCTGTATGGAATCTCCCGACTCCGGCACCAGCACAACAAGAGTTGTATCAGCTGTTCTGGCGATATCCAGTTCCGACTGACCCACGCCCACGGTTTCAAAGAGTATAATGTCGTAGCCTGCGGCATCGAGTACGTCGGCAGCATCGGTTGTGGTTTTACTTAAGCCGCCAAGGCTGCCGCGCGTGGCCATGCTTCTAATAAAGACCCCCTCGTCACTTCCTATTTCGCTCATGCGCACGCGGTCGCCAAGAAGCGCGCCTCCGGTAAAGGGGCTCGTCGGATCCACGGCTATAACGGCCACGGTCTTGCCCAGATTTCTGTAGTGCTTTGTAAGCTGGTTTGTAAGAGTGCTTTTGCCTGCCCCCGGAGGTCCCGTGATGCCTATTCTGTAAGCCCTGCCGGTTTTGGAATAAATTGCCTTCAGGAGCTCTTTGGCCCGGGAGTTTCCGTGTTCGACGATGGAAATCGAGCGCGAAACCGTCCTTTTATCGCCCGAGAGCAGTTTATCTATAAATTCATTATCTGCAAAAGAATGTTCGGCCATACTGATGAAATATTCCCTGAAAAAATGAGTTGCTTATGAAAAAAGACTATTTGTACAGATTGTACCTGAAAATATATTCTTTTATCTCCTTAGGCACAAGAAAATCGATCGGCAAATTTTTTCTTACCCTCTGACGGATTTCCGTGGCACTGATGTCGATAAAGGGGGTCCTGACAAATTGCGCTGCCTCATAGAACCGGTCTATTGGAACTGTCCTCGGGCTGGACTCCCGTTCCATTACAACAAGGCCGGCAAGATTTAAGATTTCATCGGGCTCCTTCCAGGTGTAGAACTTTTCCAGGTTATCCATTCCTATTATAAGCTCAAGAGCAGGGTAAACATTCTTCAGTTCGCGGAGAGTCTCCACTGTATATGATATGCCGCCGCGCTCAACTTCAAGAGGGGAGCATGTAAAATAGGGGACATCCTTAATTGCCAGTTTTACCATTTTAAGCCTGTCCTGCCCGGAAGAATTGCCTCCATCGGTCTTATGCGGAGAAATGTAGCAGGGAATAAAAATGATCTTCTCCAGATCCCTCTTCTCCATGAGGGCCTGTGCCGTAATGAGATGCCCGTGGTGAATAGGATCAAATGTGCCTCCCAGGATTCCAACTTTTTTCAATTTCTACAGGAGCTCCTTATACTCAATGAAAAGATGTGTGAACTGTTCATGGATTTCGTGGCTGCAGAATTCGATGCTTTCGCGCGTGGAAAGAACCCTGTAGAGCCTTCTGAAGTCCTCAAGAGTTTCAATCGAATGGAATCCGTCTACAATGAAAAGGAAATTATCCAGCCTGTTTGCATACTGCAGGAATTCATCGAAAGTCATCCGGCAGGAAGAAAACCCTTCCAGCATCCGGTTTTCGAAATAGTTAAGTCCTACGATGGGAACCATCTGACAGGAGCTTTTTCCTACCAGGAGATTCCGGTCCTCGTGGTTTAGGAGATTAAAATATTTTTCTATCTTCTGAGGCGTGATACCTATGCCATTTGAAAAAAGAATAAGCACATTGGTTGAATCCTGATTGATCTTGCGCGATATAAAGTCGGCAATGTTATTCCACACTTCAGCGCAGCGGATGAACTGCTTTTTAATGCCTTCTTCCTGAAATTCCTCGGGCAGGCACTCACGGTCTTTTTCGTCAAAGAAATATACAATTTCATAACCGTTCTGGCTTTTTGAGAGCATATCCTTATAGTTAAGGTAAAGCGTCGACTGCAGGAGCGCTGAATCTCCGACAGAAAGCGTCTCAAAAGTCTGTACCTCCTCCTGGTTAAATACAGGTCCGGGCGGCACTATGAAAATGTAACATTTGGGCATAGGACAATTAAAAATTAAAAATTAAAAATTAAAAATTAAAAAGTAAGAACAAAGAATTAAAAAGAACCAGGCATTACTCAGGCTGCGCCTGAAGCAGCAGGCTGCGGATCTGAGTCCTGCAGAGTTCAATTTCTGCGGCATAAAACTCTTTGTCGCTTCCTGTAGTATGCCTGTACTGCATTTTTCTGAAAGCCAGCCTTGTAAGGGCTTTAACGTAATCCTTCCTTATCGATTCATCAATCCAGCCTTTAGAGAATCTCTTCTTTGAGGCAATTATACTCAGGTGTCCTTCCGGCAGAAGATTTGCCTTTACCTCCTCACTAAGCTCTTTGAGTATTATTCTCCTTTCGTTATATATTGACAGCAAAAGCACGGCTATTAGTGTCGTAACTGCAAACATAATAAATAAAATACCTAATAATAAAGTAATTCTGAAGCTGACGGTAAAATTCCATATAAAATGGATCGTAACAGCAGCAAAAAAGCCTGCTGCAGGCGCCAGGACCTTAGTCCACTTTCCTCCGAATTTGGCAGCAGCAAGGAACGTGCCCAGTGAAGCGGTTGAAACGCAGTGCATAACGGCTGAAAAAGAGGTCCTTATAAATACTAATAGAAGCCACGACTCGAGAGTGCTGCCATATGTTATAAAATAAAGAAAGTTTTCCGTCATGCCAAATCCAAGTCCGATTGCTCCGCCATAGATTAGTCCGTCTGTTATGTTGTCGAGAATTGGTCGCCTTACGAGGAATAAAAGGAAAAGCCCTTTAGAGGCCTCTTCAATAACGGGGGCGAAGAGGAGCGCTCCAAGGAGCCTGTCGGCATCCTGGCTTCTAAAGACCATATGCGCTCCTTCGGTAAGCATCCAGCTGAAGGCTGAAGCCAGTACGACGGCTCCAACGGCACCCCAGAGGAAAGAGGCCATAAGAAACTTAAATGGTTCAGGCTCATACTTATCCATCCGCCAGAGAATTATCAGGTAAATAACCATCGGAACTGCAGCTGCAAGAGCGGAAATAGCCATCATAAATGTCCTCTTTATCCCGGTCTTATAAAGTAAATTACTTTTCTTTCAGCCATACGGCGAGCTCCTTCATTGTAGGACGCTTGCCGTAGGAGAGTATGCCTATTCTGAAAATTTTCGATGTAATTATAATTGTAAGATAAATTGAAAAAATCAGAATCAGTGTACTTAGAATTATCTCCCAGACGGGGGGAGTCATAACTTTTATCCTCAGGAGCATAATGGGAGGCGAGGTAAAAGGAATAAAGGAAAGTATCCTTACAAGAAGTATGTCGGGCGACTGAATTACCTTCAGTGAGATTACAAGGGGCAGAATTAAAACAATGCTGAGGTATCCTGTAAAATGCTGAGCCTCCTGCTCGGTTGTAACTACGGAGCCAACGCCTACAAATATGGCAGTGTAGAACAGGTAGCCGAGCACAAAGTAGAGCATTGAAAGACCTATTTCATGGAATATTTCCATCGGAATATAGTGCCCTCCTAGAAGCGCCAAGGCAATTATGGCCCAGACTAAGATCTGAAAAAGCCCCAGCATCCCAAGGCCCAGAATCTTGCCCGTAAGCAGTTCATCCGGCGTACAGCTGGAGAGGAGAATTTCCATGATCCTGTTCGACTTTTCTTCAACTACGCTTCTTATGAGAAGCCCGCCTGAGAAGAGTATCATCATGAACAGAAGCATAAGGAATATGACTGAAGAAAAATATATCATCTCGGGGCTCATCTCTTTCTGAATGCCCGGCTGCCCGATTTTTACCGGGTTAAGCTGCACGTTGCTGATAAGGCGGTTTATTACAGAAGGATCAAAACCATGCCTGCGGAGCCTTTCGGCGGCGTAGACATTATTAAATACTTTCTCGAAGCGCGGAACGTCATTAAAGTTTCCGAGACTCCTGTTCCTGTAGCTTACGCTCAGGCTGTCTTGCCCTTTGGGCTGAACCATTATATAGCCTTCAATATTTCCCTCCATTACCAGCCTGTCGGCAAACTTTGTCATTTCATCTTTTGACTTGTCTTTTGAATAGAGGTTAATTACAATGTAGTTCGGCTCTCCGTTTGGAAACTTGAACTCATTCAGCTGCCGGATCAGGCCCTGCGTGTAATCACCGGTAAAGTCCAGAACGCCGACAGGGTGTGTTGTATCCTCACTGGTATCAATGAGCATGCTAGGAACAATGCTTATGGCAATTATGATAAGAGGGAATACGATCATAAAAATCAGAAAAGCTCTTGTCTTAATCTTTTCCATAAACTCAAAGAGGGCAATTTTCATTATCTTCTTCATTTTAAGATCCCTGTATAGAGCTTTTTGACTTCTGTTTAATGGATTGAAGGAAAATTTTATTTAAGGTCGGCTCCACCTCTGAGAAGTGGCTTACCCTGAGCTTGTCTACGGCGCATTTGAGGAATTCATGGGGAAGGGCATTTTGTTTTAATCTTACCTCTGCCGAGCCTCCGTTGAGGTGAATTACCTCAGCAAGTTCTATCGAACGGAGCAGGGAGGGATCGCCTTCGAATTCCAGGCGGTAGATGTCGGTTCCAAAGTTCTTCTTTACTTCACTAAGCGGTCCGCTTAAGACCTCCTGGCCGTCGTTAATGAGGAAAATATTTGAGCAGAGGTCCTCGGCAACCTCCATCTGGTGCGTGGAGAGAAGGACCAGCTTTTCTCTAGCCACAAGTTCCGAGATGATTTCTTTTACCATTTCCTGGTTTATCGGATCGAAGCCTGAGAAAGGCTCGTCGAGGATTAAGACCTCAGGATCATGAATTACGGCTGTTATGAACTGGATCTTCTGCTGGTTGCCTTTGGAGAGTTCCTCAATTCTTCTAGCCTGGTAGATTTCGATATCCAGGCGCCTGAGCCACCTTAAGGCCTCCTCCAAAGCCCTGGACTTTGATAAGCCTTTAAGTTCCCCGAAGTAGCGCAGGACGTCTATTACCCTGCTTTTCCTGTAAAGTCCTCTTTCCTCAGGCAGGTAGCCAACGAGGTTCTGAAAGCTGTAGCCTGTTTTTTTGCCCCTGAAGAGTATAGTGCCTTCAGTAGGCTTGATGATATTCAGTATCATCCTGATCGTGGTTGTCTTGCCGGCCCCGTTAGGCCCCAAAAGTCCGAATATCCTGCCCGGAAGAACTTCGAATGATATATTACTTACGGCAACTACATTGCTGAATTTTTTGGTAAGGTTTTGAACTTTTAGCATATTATAAATGTAATTAATAGACAATTAACTTGAGAAAGACCGGTGTTGCATAACTCTTACAGTTGTGACGCCGCCCGGAAAAGAAACTTCCAGGGTATTTTAGACCGGGGAGTACATGGGAAACAATATCTTTCAGCTCAATTTAATTAAATTTAATTAAACAAAAAAAATGACTTTATATTTAACATACAATTTTTGATTTTATATACAAAATTTGATTTTATGTCCTAATTCTGTATTTTAATGAACCCCATCTCAAAAGGGTTCATTAATACGATAAATCGCAAGTAAATGTTGACTATAAAGTGTAAGATAATTATATTTTGATGCTTTTTTTTAAAGTTATGAAACCAATGATATTAAAATACACGAACTATACAGACGGCATTCACGACTTTGAGTTTAATGAAGATGCAAAGACACTTGGACTTTCGGAGCCTCTGTTTGGTAATGTGAACCTGATAGTCAGGATGGATAAGTCGCACAGTCAGATTGTTCTTAACTGTCAGATGAAGGTAAATGCAAGGTTTGACTGCGACAGGTGCGGAGAAGAGTTTACGGCTGAACTAAAGAGCGATTTCAAGCTGGTATATCTCTTTGGAGAAAATCCAGGCGGAAGTGAAGCTGATAATCTGTATTACATTACTCCGGATGAGGACAAGATAGATCTCAAGCCGGATGTAGTTGAATATGCGCAGCTTTCGATACCGATGAAAAAGCTGTGTAAGGAAGATTGCAGCGGCCTGTGCCCGCATTGCGGGGTTAACCTGAACAAAGAAACCTGCAATTGCACCGAGGAAAAAATAAATCCCGTTTGGGCACCCTTGCTTAAACTGAAGAATAATTCAAAATAAAAATGGAATAAAAAATGCCAAATCCAAAACGTAGATGGTCTAAAAGCAGAAGAGACAAAAGAAGAACTCATTATAAAGCCGAAGCTCCGACTTTAGCCACATGCAGCAACTGCGGTGAAATGAAGCTGAACCACAGAGCATGCCCTAACTGCGGATATTACGCAGGCCGTTCAATGTTTGTACCTAAGGGCTAATCCTTTCTATGGCACAATCCGATGAAAATGCTCATTGTAGAATTGCAGTGGATGCTATGGGGGGTGATTTCGCCCCTCATAACGCCGTCCTGGGCGCAATTGAAGCCGCCAATGAGGATCCATCCATAGAACTGTTTCTGGTCGGGAAAGAAAAAGAAATCCTGGAAGTAATTTCCAGCCAAAATCTTACTTTTGACAAGTCGCATATCATTCATGCCGATGAAGTCATTACTATGTCCGATCATCCGACTGACGTCATTAAAACCAAGAGAAATTCCTCAATTACTCTGGGAGCCAGAATGGTCAGGGAGAAAAAGGCCGATGCCTTTGTCTCTGCCGGCAATACAGGCGCCATGCTCGTAGCCTCGACCCTTATGATGGGGAAGCTCCCCGGAGTGGAAAGACCCACAATAGGTACTTTCATGCCCTCCGAAGACGGCGTGGTAACCATTTTTGATGCCGGAGCAAGTGTCGACTCAAAACCCAGACACATGCTCGACTACGCCATCATGGGCTCCATTTTTGTCCGTGAAATCCACAATGTCAAAAATCCCAAGGTTGGGATCTTAAGCGTTGGAGAGGAAGATACGAAAGGAAACGAAGTTTCCCTTTCGGCTCTCGAACTCATAAGAAAAACAGATCTGAACGTTGTTGGTAATATCGAGGGAAGGGATATCTTAAAAGGGAAGGTGAACGTAGTTGTCTGCGACGGCTTTGTTGGCAATATTATACTCAAGTTTGCCGAGAGCTTTGTGGGCCTCCTGAAAAGTAAAATCAAACTTTTTGCAGATAAAGGACTCTTAAACAAAATCAGAGTACTCCTTATGAAGGGCACCCTAAAAAAGGTAATGAAACAGTTCGATTACCAGACCTACGGCGGGGTTCCTCTTCTTGGCGTCAACGGAATCTCGATAATCGGGCATGGGTCAAGTTCTGTCCTGGCCATTAAGAATATGGTACTGAGGGCAAAAGAAATGCACGATAAAAAACTAACACAAAAAATTGAAGAGTCATTAAAAGATTATGCAAATATCTCCTAACGGAAAAAACAGAAAATATAACGCCGTTATTACAGGCGTGGGAATGTATGTTCCTGAAAAAGTGCTCGATAACAAGTACTTCGAATCGATCGTTGATACAAACGACGAATGGATCCTCACAAGAACCGGTATTAAAGAGCGCAGACTTTTAGAGAACGGCGCAACCAGCACTCTGGCAACAGAAGCTGTTAAAGATCTCATGAAAAGTAAGAACCTGTCTCCAGATGAAATTGACGTCATAATTGTGGCTACTGTAACTCCTGATATGTTTTTCCCTGCCACGGCATGCCTCGTGCAGGATAACATAGGAGCCAGGAACGCCTGGGGCTTTGACATCTCGGCTGCATGCTCAAGCTTCCTTTTTGCACTTAAGGTGGGAGCAGGACTTGTTGAAAGCGGAGCCCACAAGAAGGTGGTTGTTGTGGGTGCCGACAAGATGAGCTCAATTGTGGACTATACAGACCGCAATACATGCATACTTTTCGGCGACGCCGGAAGCGCAGTTTTACTCGAACCCACAGAAGATCACTCCATGGGAATTCAGGATTCAATACTGCACGTAGACGGCTCAGGACGCAATTCTCTTTACATGCTTGGCGGCGGAAGCCTGAACCCTTCTTCACACGAAACTATCGATAAGAAGATGCACTACATCTACCAGGACGGCAAGGCTGTCTTTAAGGTGGCTGTTGTGGGCATGGCCGACGTATCCTACGAAATTATGCAGAAGAACAACCTCTGCAGCGAAGACGTTGCTTACCTGGTCCCTCACCAGGCAAACCTCAGGATCATCGATGCCACTGCAAACCGCATGGGCATTACCAAAGACAAGGTAATGATAAATATTCATAAATACGGCAATACAACCTCAGCTACCATACCTCTCTGCCTTGCAGAGTATTACCGCGAAGGCAAGCTTAAGAAGGGTGATAACCTGGTGCTTGCTGCCTTCGGAGCCGGCTTTACCTGGGGTTCAATTTACCTGAAGTGGAGCATGGACTAAAATATGGGTAAAAGAGCTTTCATATTTCCCGGACAGGGCGCTCAGTATGTAGGTATGGCAAAAGACCTCTATGAAAACTCTGTCGAAGCCAGGGAAATGATCCAGATGGCTGACGAGGCCACGGGAGTTAAACTTTCCCACATCCTGTTTGAAGGGCCGGAGGAGGCCTTAAAGCAGACTGAAAACACGCAGCCTGCAATTTTCCTTCACAGCGTAGTCCTCTCAAGCCTTTTGAGGAATTTTCAGGCCGATATGGCAGCTGGGCACTCCTTAGGGGAGTATTCGGCACTTGTTGCGGCAGGTGCAATTCAGTTCTATGATGCCGTAAAGCTCGTACGCACACGTGGATGCGCAATGCAGAAGGCCGGAACAATAAATCCCGGCACTATGGCGGCCGTTATAGGCATGGCTGCAGACAAGCTTGAGGAAGTCTGCCGTGAGGCTTCAGCCTCAGGCATTGTGCAGTGCGCTAACTTTAACTCACCCGGGCAGATCGTTATCTCAGGTTCAGTCCAGGGCGTAAGGAAAGCCATGGAACTTGCCAAGCAACAGGGCGCCAAGCTGGTTAAGGAGCTCGTTGTCAGCGGAGCATTCCACAGCCCCTTGATGCAGCCAGCAACGGATGAACTCAGGGAGAAACTCGAAGAAACCCCCATTTATGACGCTAAAATACCGGTTTATGCCAACGTGACGGCAAAGCCCGTAACCCGAAAAGAAGAAATTAAGGACCTGCTCTTAAAGCAGCTTAATGCTCCGGTGCGCTGGGAAGAAACCGTTTTGAATATGATCCAGGACGGCTGCGATGAATTTGTGGAGATAGGGCCCGGAAAAGTTCTGCAGGGACTTGTAAAGAGAATAAATCCAGATGTAAAGTGTTCCGGGATAGATAAATTTTCCGATCTAGAAAGGTATCTCTAAAATGACTGAAAAACCGATGCGTGTAATTAAGGGACTTAAAATTGATCCTTTAATTTTTACTCAGAAATTCGTAAATGGATGTAATATCCATAATTGCTCCGGCGAATGCTGCTATTACGGCGTTTATGCCGAGAGCACCGAGTTTGAAATGATAATGGGTATGAAGGAAAGGATCATAGAGTCGATGGATGATTCACAGACCAAGGATTACACACAGTGGTTCGAAGAGCCGAACGAGGACCCCGATTTTAAGTCGGGCATTGCCGTCGGAACCGAGGTTTATAACGGAAAATGCGTGTTTTTGGACAAAGAAGGCTTCTGTACGCTTCAAAAAATTGCGTATGAAAATGGTGAAAATAAGTGGAAATATAAACCTCTTTATTGTATATTGTTCCCGCTCGTTATTTCAGATGGTGTATTTACCATTGACGACGGGCACTTAGAGCGCATGCATTTCTGCAGCCAGGAGGTGAACCAGACCTCTACAGTTTTTGAAGTCTGTAAAGAGGAGATAATTCACGTTCTGGGCGAAGACGGCTTTAGTGAGCTGGTGAAATACAGGGAAGAGTATCTTAACGAATTAAATAAAGTAAAAAATTTAATAAAGGAAAGCATTGAATCTTAAAGGTAAAAGAGCAGTTGTTACCGGCGGCACGCGCGGTATAGGACGGGCTATTGTAACAGAACTGGCAGCCCGGGGCTGCAGCGTTGTCTTTACTTATCAGAGTTCTGAAGAGGCTGCCCGCCAGATTGAATGCGAAGCTTCTCAGGACGGCGTTAAGGTGCTCGGCTTTAAGGCCGATGCCTCTCTGGCAGCCGAGGCTGATAAGACAGTGCAGTTTGCCGTTGAACAGCTGGGCGGACTCGACATACTTGTCAATAACGCCGGAATTACGCGCGACGGACTCCTGATGAGAATGAGCGAGACTGACTTTGACAGTGTGATCAATGCCAACCTTAAGAGCGTTTTTAATTACACAAAAGCTGCCGTAAAGCCTATGATGGCGCAGCGCTCCGGCAAAATTGTAAACATTACCTCTGTAGTTGCTCTTATCGGCAATCCTGGCCAGGCAAACTACGTGGCAGCAAAAGCCGGCGTAATCGGTCTTACAAAATCGAGCGCAAAGGAATTTTCTTCAAGAAATATAAATGTCAATGCTGTCGCCCCGGGCTTTATTGCCACGGATATGACTGCAAAACTCAATGAGAAGCAGAAGGAGGCTATTCTGACGGGGGTGCCGATCAAAAGGGAAGGACGCCCGGAGGAAGTTGCAAAGGCTGTATGCTTCTTATGCAGCGCGGATGCTGATTATATAACAGGACAGGTAATTTCCGTCGATGGCGGAATGGCAATGTAAGTATTAACTAAAAAAACTATAAAATAGGAGTAAAAATGGACGTTGAAGCTAAAGTAAAAGAAATAGTTATGGATAAGTTAGGTGTAGAAGAAACACAGGTTACACCTGAGGCTTCCTTTACTAACGATTTAGGTGCTGATTCTCTGGATATCGTTGAACTGGTAATGGGTTTTGAAAGCGCTTTTGGTATTTCTATTCCTGATGAAGACGCTGAAAAGATCGGAACAGTTGGTGACGCTGTTAGTTATCTGAAGGAAAAAGTAGCTTAAGCTTACTTTAGGATTTTTATGCCGCAGGGCAAGGATTTGCCAAAGGCAGAGATAAGTTTAATGCGCAGGAAAAAAGCTCCTGCGCTGGACTTTTTCTTCCCAGGGTACCTGCCTTACGGGGAAATGAGAGAGAATTTATAAAAGATTTATGGAAACCTGCCTAAAGTAAGCAGACGACCGCATTAATTTCTACATAATTTGAGGAGTTTTTATATGGGCAATAGGAGAGTTGTGGTAACCGGACTGGGTGCAATTACTCCGATTGGTAATAATACCGAAGAATTCTGGCAAGGTTTAGTTGAGGGACGTAATGGTGTCGGTCCTATTACAAAGTTTGATGCTTCCACATTCGATACAAAATTTGCAGCCGAAGTAAAGAATTTTGATCCGGCTCAGTATATTGACAAGAAAAGTGTGAAGCGTCTGGATCCGTATGCCCAGTATGCTCTTGTTACTGCCGAAATGGCGTTAAAAGATTCTGGCATTAATCTCGATGAAGTGGACAAGGAACGCTTCGGCGTTGTTTTCGGAAGCGGAATCGGGGGAATGGACACAAACCAGAAGCAGCATTTTGCTTTTTTTGAAGGGGGAGTAAACAGGATAAGTCCTTTCTTCGTCCCCATGATGATTTCTGATATTGCAGCAGGACACATTTCAATAAAGTTTGGCGTTAAAGGTCCTAATTATGCAACAACAAGCGCATGCGCTACCTCTTCGCACGCAATTGCAGATGCTTTTATGCTTATTCAGCGCGGTTCGGCCGACCTGATGTTCTGCGGCGGCAGCGAAGCTGCAATTACAGAGATGTCGATTGGCGGTTTTAATGCTCTTAAGGCCCTCTCCACCTGGAACGACCGCTACTGCGAGGCCTCACGCCCGTTCGACAAGGACAGAAGCGGATTTGTAATGGGTGAAGGCGCCGGTGTGCTGATTCTTGAGGAGTATGAGCATGCCGTAAAAAGAGGGGCAAAGATTTATGCCGAAATGGTAGGCGCAGGCCTTACAGGCGATGCTTATCATATTACAGCACCGGCTCCCGGCGGCGAAGGAGCTGTGCGCTCGATGAAAGAAGCCGTCCGTGACGGCGGAATTGAACTTACAGATGTCGATTATATAAATGCTCACGGTACCTCCACACCGTATAACGACCTTAATGAAACTTTGGCAATTAAAACATTGTTTGGAGAGCATGCTTATAAGATGATTATCAGCTCAACCAAGTCAATGACCGGACACCTCCTGGGTGCAGCCGGCGCTATTGAATCCGTTGCTACAGTTCTGGCCCTTAAGAACGGAACAATCCCGCCGACAATTAACCTGACAGAGCCGGATCCGGAGTGTGATCTTAACTATTGCCCTAATCAGGCGCAGAAACGTGAAATTACCTATGCCTTAAGCAACACGTTCGGCTTTGGCGGGCATAATGCTTCTTTGTTATTCAAAAAAATGTAGGTAGTTCGTTTGAATCTCAGGCTGATAAGCTTTTTAAGA
Organism: Ignavibacteriales bacterium; assembly: GCA_036261625.1. Classification (GTDB taxonomy): domain Bacteria; phylum Bacteroidota; class Ignavibacteria; order Ignavibacteriales; family SURF-24; genus JAAXKN01. The sequence continues at coordinate 137,570 of DATAKL010000007.1, forward strand.
AAATTGATGTCTCTTAAGGGGAGCAAATCAAAATTCCAGAATTATCCGGAGAATTTTGCCAAAATCCTCGCCGAGAAGCTGCATAATCTTGAAAAGCTTATCGGCTATAAAATAAAAGATCCTACTTTTTATGTAAAAGCAATTACTCACCGCAGCTATTCTGAATTTACAGATTATCACTTAAGAAGTAATGAACGCCTGGAGTTCCTGGGCGATTCTGTCCTTGGCCTAATCATTGGCGAATATGTCTTTAGGGATTTCCCGAATAAAGACGAGGGCTTCCTGACTAAAACCCGCTCACAGCTCGTAAACCGTGCTGCCCTGGCAAGCGCTGCTGCAAAAATTAACCTCCTGGACTATATGCTCGTTGCCAATAACTTCGTCGGCAACTCTGATAAAGGCGCTCAGTCGATCATATCGAATGCCCTGGAGGCCTTAATCGGCGCAATATACCTGGATGCGGGACTTGAGGCTGCCTCGAAATTCGTGGAAAAAGTAATCATTAATCCGGGCATCAAAGAGGGACTATTCCTTGTGGACAGGAATTTCAAGAGCCAGCTCCTGGAATTCACACAGGCCCACAAGCTGGAAAATCCATCCTATAAGCTTATTAAGGAAGAAGGGCCTAACCACAATAAGGTCTTTACCATTGAAGTCTTTGTCGACAGCATCAGCTACGGCATGGGCGAGGGAAAAAATAAGAAAACTGCAGAGCAGAATGCTGCTCAGGATGCCCTGGTTAAAATAGGTGAGCATAAGCAGTAATAAAAGCCGAATTTCCCTCTAATACAAGCCCATCTTCTTCCTGTAATTTTAAGTAAGCCCTCAGGTTAAAAAGGGTATTAATTTATTTAAAACCAATTGATGCAGGATTTCTTATATTTACACATTAAATTTTTGTATTTCCTAAAAATACTATTCAAAACTTTAAGAGAAATATTTATATGAAAAACTTCGAATTTACCGATAGGTTTCAAGACAGACATATCGGACCGGGCCCTGACGAGATCGATGAAATGCTCCATACTGTCGGTGCAGATTCCCTTGAGGCCCTCGTGGAGGAAACAGTCCCTTCCTCAATCAGGCTTAATGAAGCCTTAAGGCTTCAGGAGCCTTTAAGCGAATATCAGTTTTTAAAAGAGCTAAAGGATATTGCAAAGAAGAATAAGGTTTTTAAGTCTTATATCGGAATGGGCTATTACAACACCATTCTGCCTGCAGTTATTCAGCGCAACATTCTTGAAAATCCGGGCTGGTATACACAGTACACCCCTTACCAGGCTGAAATTTCGCAGGGAAGGCTTGAGGCTTTGATTAACTTTCAGACCATGATCACGGGTCTTACAGGTATGGAAATTGCCAATGCTTCTCTTCTTGACGAGGCTACCTCGGCCTCCGAGGCCATGATAATGCTTTACCATTCAAGAAAAAACAAGTCTGCCGACACGTTCTTTGTTTCTGAGGAATGCTTCCCGCAGACAATTGACGTTCTTAAGACAAGGAGCAATCCTCTCGGAATTAAACTCCAGATCGGCAGCCATAAGACCGTTGAATTAAATGAGAACATCTTCGGCATGCTCGTGCAGTACCCTGCAGGCTCGGGCGAAGTTTATGATTATTCGGCTTTGATTCAAAAAGCCAAAGAGCTTAAGATTTATACGGCTGTTGCAGCCGACCTCCTGAGCCTTACACTTCTAACGCCTCCGGGTGAATTCGGAGCCGACGTGGTTGTGGGAAGCACGCAGCGCTTCGGCGTTCCGATGGGCTTCGGCGGGCCTCATGCGGCTTACTTTGCCGTTAAGGACGAATTCAAAAGAGCAATGCCGGGCAGAATAATAGGCATCTCCGTGGACGCTCAGGGCAATAAGGCCTACCGCATGGCGCTTCAGACCAGAGAACAGCACATCCGCCGTGAAAAGGCTACAAGCAATATCTGTACTTCACAGGTCCTGCTGGCAATTATGGCCGGAATGTACGCAGTCTATCATGGTCCTAAAGGCCTTAAGGCAATAGCCCGGAGAATTAACAGCATGACAAACGTGCTTAATATGGGCTTAAAGGAACTCGGCTACAATCAGACAAATACAGCCTACTTCGACACACTTAAGATTGAAGTTGAAAGAAAGAAACAGACCGAAATAAAGAAGCTTGCCTTAAAGGCACAGATGAACTTCAACTACATCGGGAAAGATGCAATAGGAATTTCTTTAGACCAGACAACGGAAATTGAAGATGTAGAGAAAATTCTGGAAGTCTTCTCAAAGGCAAAAGAAAATACCCAGGCTCCTCTTATAGAAAGTCTGTCTGCAAAAGATAACACTTCCATACCCGAAATCTTAAAGAGAACTTCACCGTACATGCTGGAGAGGGTATTTAATGTTTACCACGCCGAGCATGAAATGCTGCGCTATATAAAGTCACTCGAGAAAAAAGATCTTTCACTTACAACAAGCATGATTCCGCTCGGATCCTGTACAATGAAGCTGAACGCTGCAGCCGAAATGCTGCCGATTACATGGGATGAATTTTCACAGCTCCATCCTTTTGTTCCTGAGGACCAGGCGGAAGGCTATCACATTATTATACGTGATCTTGAAAAGGCACTTTCTGAAATAACAGGTTTTGCAGGCGTTTCAATGCAGCCTAATTCAGGCGCGCAGGGTGAGTATTCAGGACTTATGGTCATAAGACAGTACCACATAGACAACGGACAAAGCCACAGAAACGTTGTTGTAATTCCTTCATCTGCCCACGGCACCAATCCTGCAAGCGCCGTAATGGCCGGCATGAAGGTGGTTGTAACAATGTGCAACGACAGGGGCAATATTGACCTTGAAGACTTAAGAAAGAAAGTTGAGGAAAACAAGGATAACCTTGCAGCACTTATGGTTACATATCCTTCCACACACGGCGTATTTGAAGAAGATATTAAAGCCCTCTGCGACCTGGTGCATAAGTACGGCGGACTGGTTTATATGGACGGCGCCAACATGAACGCCCAGGTAGGCCTTACAAGTCCCAGGATGATCGGTGCCGATATATGCCACCTGAATCTGCACAAGACATTTGCAATTCCGCACGGAGGCGGCGGCCCGGGTGTAGGCCCCATTGCCGCTTCGGAAAAACTGGTGCCTTTCCTTCCGGGTCATCCGGTGGTTAAAGTAGGAGGAGAAAAAGCCATCCATGCCGTGTCAGCAGCCCCATGGGGAAGCGCAAACGTTCTGGTTATCTCCTATGCTTATATTATAATGATGGGAGCTTTGGGACTTAAGAAGGCAACAGAAGCCGCCATACTAAACGCCAACTATATAAAGAGCCGTCTTGAGTCTTACTACAAGGTGCTTTATACAGGAAAGAGCGGAAGAGTAGCCCATGAGCTAATATTCGATATGCACCAGTTCAAGGCCTCGGCAGGAGTTGAAGTTGAAGATATTGCAAAACGCCTCATGGATTACGGATTCCATGCTCCTACGGTTTCATTCCCTGTACATGACACACTTATGGTTGAGCCCACGGAAAGCGAGTCGAAGGCTGAACTCGACCGCTTCTGCGAAGCCATGATCTCGATCAGAAATGAGATCAGGGATATTGAGCTTGGTCAGGCCGACAGGGCAGACAACCTTCTGAAGAACGCTCCTCATACGGCCAGAGTCGTTACTATGGACGAGTGGAAGCACGCTTATTCAAGAGAAAAAGCTGCATTCCCGACAGATTGGACACTGGCAAACAAGTTCTGGCCCGCAGTAGGAAGAATCAACAATGCCTACGGCGACAGAAACCTTGTCTGTACGTGCGAACCCTTAAGCGCATACTTAGAGGAACCCGCTTCTTAAGAATTTTTGTTATCTTAAGTATAAGAAGCTTTTTTTCAGGGTGAGGCATCAGCTTCACCCTGTATAGTATATTTAAGGGTATAATATTCCGGTAAAGGCGGTCTTGTACCTAAAGAAACAGAAAGGAATTTATTTTATGCGATCGACGTGTGATATCTTAAAGGAATCAAAAAATATTGCTGTTGTGGGTATTTCCAACAAACCCGGGCGCGACAGCGGCAGAATAGCAGAATACCTCAAGGAGGCAGGATATAATGTTGTCGGCGTGAACCCGCTGCAGAAGGAATTCCCGGGCATTAAGGTGTATTCATCTTTGAAAGAGGTGCCATTTAAGATCGATATTGTTGACGTGTTCAGGCGCTCTGAGGCTATTCCGGAAATAATTCCGGATGTGCTTGAAGTAAAGCCCGGGGTGCTCTGGCTGCAGTTGGGCATCAGGAATGATGAGGCTGTCTCACCGGTAATTGATGCAGGAATTGAAACCATTCAGGATAAATGCATTCTAGTTGAACACCGTTTCTGCAGATAAAACCTGCACATAGTATCTTTAACCACTTTTCAGACAAGGACATATGAAATTAAATTGGGACACCATGAAATTAGCAGCTCTTGCGTCCGTTATTCTACTGCTAGTGAGTGCTTCATTATATCCCGGTAACGCCCGTTCAAATTTCCCTCCTTTAAATAATCCCGGCTCTTTTTCAGCTATAGATACACTTCAGGAAGTTAAGATAAGAGTAGACAGCATAAAGATCTTCGGCAACAAGGTTACAGATCCAGATGTTATTTTGCAGGAATTGACTTTCCAAAAAGGCGACAGCGTAAGTAAAAAGATACTCGATTTCAACAGGGAGAGAGTGTACAGCCTGGGGCTTTTCACCAACGTGAATATGTTTCCGGTTTTCAGGGACAGTCTTACCATTATTGTCATAAATCTAAAGGAAAGCTGGTACATCTGGCCGATACCTGTTCTGGATATCAGGGATAACATGATCAAAAGGACCACTTACGGCCTGGACCTTCAGTTTAAGAACTTCCGCGGCCAAAACGAGACGCTGAACCTTAATGCGAACTTCGGCTACGACCCCAGCTTCGGAATTTCATACTACAGGCCCTGGCTTATAAGGGAAAAGAATATATTCCTGTCCCTGGATCTTTACTACCGGAACCCCATAAATAAAAGCATGATAGCTGAAAGACTCTATGGCGAAAGCTTCAATCATAGGATCTATACCGGAACTCTCATGGCTGGCAAGCGCTTTGATCTTTTTAACGTGGCAGGCATCTGGGGCGGCTACGACTATATTGAAACCCCCAGGTTCATTCCTGGCATATCAGCTTCAAACGGGAGGATAGACCGTGTTCCAAGGGCAGGCCTTAGCTATACGTTCGACAGCAGGAACTTAAAACAGTTTCCCGACTCGGGCTTTTATGCCTATGCAGCCTATGAACATAAAGGCTTCGGCCTGGGGAACATTAACTATTCAGTTGCCAGAATTGACTTAAGGAGCTACTACCATCTCATCGGGAACCTCACGGCAAAGTGGAGGCTTACCTCTAGAGCTACAATAGGACCGAATGTTCCATTTTATGATTATTCACTCCTTGGTTCCGGAGAAAGGGTGCGCGGGCATTATAATGACATCAGAGAAGGAAATTACTTCTATCTGGCTTCGGCCGAACTGAAGTATCCAATTATCAAAGAATGGGATTTTTCCGTCAAGGTGCCGCTTATTCCCAGTTCACTTACAAGCTACAGAATTGAAGTTTTTACAAACATTTTCGGGGATACCGGGGCGGTCCAGAAAAGACATGAAGGGCTCGGCCTGGGGGACTTTTATTCCGGTTACGGACTGGGACTCACGTTCCTGCTTCTGCCGTATAATATTTTCAGGCTTGAGTATGCAATTAACGAATTAAGACATGGAGAGCTGTTAGTTGGTTTCGGATTTTCTTTCTAACGTAGAATTATATTATACTCCTGCCTCCCGGATAAAGGAAGGCGGGCTTTTAATTGAAGGCGAGGAATCGGAGCACATTACGCGCGTAATGAGGCACTCTTTGGGTGATGAGCTCTATGTTACAGACGGCGAAGGCAGAATATTTTTGTCTGAGATAACAGGGATTGAAAAATCGCTCGTCAGGGCACGCATACACTCTGAAAGGAATTACGAAAACAGGCTTAAGAATATTTTCTTCTGCATGGCCCGCCTCAAGAGCCAGGACCGCTTTGAATTTGCCCTGGAAAAAAGCGTGGAGTTGGGGGTGACGAATTTTATTATCTTCGATTCCCAAAGGAGCATTCCAAAAGGGGGGAAAGTGGAGCGCTGGCAGAAAGTGCTCACTTCCTCGATGAAGCAGTCCTTAAGGAGTTTTCTTCCGAAGGTTTCCCATTTGGGCTCCATCTCAGAGGTCATGAAGCTTCCGGGGGAGAAAATAGTCTTTGAGCAGGATTCAAAGCTGAGTTTCAGAAAGTTCACTCCTCAGGAGAATAAAAACTACTACTTCGTTTTCGGTCCCGAAGGGGGGCTGGATAAGAAAGAGCTCTCAATGTTCAGCGAAGAGAACTCCTACTTCCTAACGGAAAACCGCCTTAGGAGTGAAACCGCAGTTATTATGGCAGCAGCAGTCCTATCCACTGACCATTAGGATTCCTCAGAATAGTATTATCTTTTTGCATATCTATTTTAATGATCCTGCTTTTTGTATTCCATTCCATTTCCCCTTAAATCTGAAGGTCACTTTTTTTTGCCCTGCTTCTTTTTTATGCGCCGGTTGATTATCTCCCTGTGAATTAATTTTTTTAAAACTATACGGGAACAATTGCTCTAAGACGAATCAAGGGAATTTAGCAAGGCACTTTTTTGTCTTTTTTGATCTGTTGCGGGGGGAACATTCCGGGCTCTTTCTTTTCCGTTTTGCAATGTATTTAAGATTTGCCGACAGACAGGGGAAAATAATATTCACAAATTTAAGTAATACCTGCCGGAACGACAGGAGGGGGAGAAAGGCAAGATGCTGAAGGTAGTGGGCGATGTCAGTCTTACAGATGGCTTCTTCGATACGGGATTCGGAATCGGCAGTTCAGTTAGAAAGGCGCAGAACCCTTTTGTTCATTTAAGAAGAAATTCTTCTGATCTTTGGCTCGGAAACCTGGAATGTGTTATAGCATCGCACTCAAATAAAAAGGGTTTTTACAGGAAACAGTTCATAATTGCGCCTCAGCACCTGGGGCATGTCAGGCACCTTAATATTTACGGTGTGGCCAATAACCACGTTATGCTGCACGGCAGTAAAGCTTACCAGGAAATGCTCGATTATATTGACCTCTCAGGATCACTTTGCGTGGGAGCAAACCAGAGGAAGTCCGTATTCCTGGAGCATCAGGGAAGACAAATCGCACTGTCGTCTTTTTCTCAGAGAAAGGAAAGGTTTTCAAAATACCCGGGCTACTGGTATAATCCGGAGTATAAGGAAATTGAGGCAGAGTACAGGAAAATTGAGGATGCCCGTTTTAAGATCCTGTATGTCCATTGGGGCAATGAATATGTCAACAAACCCTATAATGACCAGAGGCGCTTTGCACACTGGCTGATTGACCTGGGCTTTGATATTGTTATTGGTGTGCACCCTCATGTTCTGCAGGGCTATGAAGTATATAACGGTAAATACATTTTTTATTCCATCGGAAATTTTGTCTTCAATATGCCCTATGAGCCGGCCTGCCATTCAGTAATACTGAATCTGGACTTTTCAGGCGACTGCCTGTCTGTAAAATATGACTATGTAAAAATTGGCAAAGATTTCTTTCCAAAAATTATACCAGAAGGGGATGTCCCCCGACAGTACCGCTTTGATTATCTGAATGAAAGATTAGGGACTGACGAGGAAAATGAAATCTATTACTCGAATGTTTTTTCAATGATAAAAAAGCACAGGAAAAGCAACTACAGTGAGTTTCTCCGCTCAACTTTTAAGTTCAGCCTGTCTGACTATCTTTCCATACTGAGGGATTTTGTAAAACGCAGAGCCGCTGAAGAAAATGGGCTTAATGAAGAAAGCCCTGATGAAATTAAACCGGTGTTTAACATGCCTGCGAAAGTGAGGTCAGAATCTCAAAGCAGCAGCAGCATCTAAGCAATAACAAAATCCAAGGCCGGCAAAGACAAAACAGACGGGAAAAGTTTTAAGAATTGTTGAACCTCAGCCGAGGATCCTCCGTGAAGGCTTAAATTGCATACTTCCTCCCCAAAGGAGTTCTCTCTGAGAGGTTTGTGAACACCTACAATTATGTTTAAGCACATTGCTGCCCCATGGGAGCTCTTTTTATCCTGCCGGAATCCTTTGTACGTCTTCCGCATCCGAATTAATAAGCAGTGATTCCAGTCACAGGTATACTTAGTCAGTTGACATTATAGCCGAATACTTTATCTTAGAATTAAAGAGCCGGTTTAAGGCCGTTAAGGGAAGAGTTGAACCCAGAAAAATTCTTCCTTTAATAAAAAAGGCTGGAAACAGCCATGGGCAATAAAATGAGGGCGTGTTTCTGCACCAGAACGGAAACATTTTTTTGCCCGCCTTAATTTAATTCAACTGAATCATTCATTAATACTTCCAAAAGTAACAAGCAGTCTCTGGTGGGAAAGTCACTTAATGTGACTTGCAGTGCGGAGCTATGAATTTGCAGACATGGGTTAAAGAAGCACAGGTTTGTAAACATTAGAAACGAAGATAAAGAAAAGGAAAGACAGTAATGAATAACCACCAAAAGTCTCAAAGCGAAGAACCGATGCGAATGACTCATTTGCTGGAGATTATATACAGGCAGAAATGGACAATAATTGCTACTTTTTTAACGGTCATCAGTTTTGCGCTTATCCTTACGCTCTTACAGAAAAAAGTCTACGAAGCTAATACCTCAATTATTGTAGATGAGAGCCCGGCCAATATGGCGCTTGGCTTAGGCAACCCGGATTCGAAAACAGACAAAGTCCAGATCCAGGCTGAAGTCCTTCAGTCGCGCGACCTGATGTCTCACGTTGCCGAAAAACTGCTCGACAGGGTTTACCTGGACCCGAACCACCCGAATGATACACTCCTTATTATACGCGATGCCAGGAAGTTGCAGAATGTAACAGACCTGTCCTCGCCCAGGATGCTTGAAGGAGTAATCAAGCAGCTTAGAAACTCCATGGAACTCATGACCAAGAAAGGAATGAACGTCATAAAACTTTCCTTCAGAAGTCACAGCCCGGAGGAGGCTGCACTCATTGCCAACTTGTTCATTGATACATATTACGATCGTGACCTCAACAGAATCCGCTCCAATTCCTCGGAGCTCAGGGCATTCCTTGAAAAGCAAAGTGCAATTAAAGCCAGGGACCTGGCCAGAAGCGACTCTGCCCTGCAGAGCTATATGCAGACGAACAACGTAACGGCTCTTGACCTCGAGTCGAACATAGCCAATAACAAGGTAGCCCAGCTCCAGAGCGACCTTGAATCCGCCGACATAGAATACCAGAAAAACAGGCTCCTGCTCGAGAGTTACAAAAAAGAGCTCGCACGCCTGAGCCCGCAGGTGGCGCAGAAGATTGTCTCGGGCGATGACCTCTATATCAAGGAACTTCAGCAGGAAATAGCAAGAAAAGAAGCCCAGCTCGACATCTCAAAAGTCGTTAGCTCAGCTGAGGCACAAAGGCCTGAATATAAAAGCCAGCTCAACAAGACCAGCCGTGCAATAGATTCACTGCGCTCGATTCTAAATGCCAGAACGAAGGATTACGTTAAAAGCTCGATGAGCAACTATTCCATTACCGGCGGAGCCTCAGGAACAGATCAGGGGAATATCATTTCAGAGCTCTCGGGTCAGATCCAGCAGCTGCAGGTAAAACAGAACACTTTAGAACTCAACAGGAAAATGCTCTCAGAGAACCTGGGAAAGTATAAAGGCAGGCTCAGCCAGCTTCCAAAGGAAAGCATTACACTTGCAAAGCTTCAGCGCGACCGTGCTTTTAATGAAAAAGTAGCCGAAGACCTTAAGGCAAAATACCAGGAGGCTATGCTTGCCGAACGTTCCACATTCGGGGAAATTCAGCTCCTCGACAAGGCTTCAGTGCCGCTCGAGCCGGTAAGTCCCAACGCCAGGTTTAACCTGATCATAGGTGCAATTTCAGGGCTCAGTCTGGGTTTCATACTTGCCTTCATATTTAACTTTGCGAATAATAAAATTTATACCCCTAAAGATATTGAGTATCTGGGCTTCAGACTTCTGTCCACGATACCAAAACTTCAGCTTGAGCCTAAGACGAGCCCAAGGCTCCTTAAGGAGCACAGCGGCGCAGGAGGGGGTAAACATCCCTCCACGAGCCTCGTTACGGCTAAAAACCCGAACTCCGAAATTTACGAGTCTTACCTGCGCCTTGGCATTAATCTGGCCTACAGCCTCATGGAAAGGCGCTTTAAGTCGCTTTTAATTACCAGTGCGGGCCCCGGAGCAGGCAAGAGCGCCACGGCAATAAATGTATCCGTAACGCTGGCAAACCTGGGTAAATCGGTTCTGCTTATCGATACTGATATCAGGCGGCCCGTAGTACACAAGTACTTCAGTAAATCGATGACGCCGGGGCTCACGGATTACCTCCTGGAACAAAGGCAGATTGAGGATATAATTCAGCCCACGCTCGTCAAGGGGCTGGATGTTATCACCTGCGGCGGAAAGCTCTTAAATCCATCGCTTATCCTCTCCTCAGCCAAGATGCGCTACCTTGTAGAGGAGGATACAAGCCGCTACGACTTTATTGTCTATGACGCGCCCCCGTTAAATCCTGTTACCGATGCAATTCATCTGGCGAAACTTGTGGACGAGGTAATACTGGTCGCCAGGGCAGAAAAGACACAGGCCGAAGAGCTTAAAAGGGCTAACGAGCTCCTGCAGCAGGTGAATGTTGCCGTTAGCGGGGTGGTCCTTAACGATTTTGATACATCGAAGGCCCCTTTCTCCGGTAAACACTACGGTTATTACGCATATAATGAAGACGTACCGAAAAAAAGAAGATTCGGAGGGAGGAATTAAAAATTAAAAATTAAAAATTAAAAAGTGGAAGACAATTCATAATTCAACATTCAGCATTAAAAATTAAGCATTAAAGAGGGGTTAGATGAATAGATCTGTTGTTATGTTTATTGTCGTTTTTATTGCCGTTTTGGGTTCTGATGCCTTCGCTCAGACGGCGTATTATAAGATTGAAAGCGAGGGCGGGGAACTGATGAAAAAAGTTAATATCTGGGGCTATGTGAAAAACCCGGGACGATATGAGGTGCCCGCATCCACTAATCTCATTCAGATAATTGCTTATGCCGGAGGCCCGCGCGACCACGCACTAATGGATGAGGTGAAAGTCTACAGGGAAACCGAAGCAGGCCGACCGCTCATTAAGGAAGTTGATATTGAGGAACCCTCCAAAGTCCGCCAGACGGACCTTCAGATACTCAATGAGGATACCATTGTCATAGACCACAGCTCAACTGTTACAATCGGTGAGGTCTTCAGCTTTATAGGCACTCCTGTTGCCATTGTAACAAGCCTGATACTGATTGCCGACCGTTTGGCAAAAAGATAATTTCAAAAGTACAAAACCAAGGGAATTTTATGAAACTCATAGATAAGATTAACAATCAGAGCGCAATTGTTGGCGTTATTGGCCTGGGATATGTAGGACTGCCGCTTAGTCTGGAATTTGCAATAAAAGGATTTAATGTTATCGGTTTTGACCTGGACGCAAAAAAAATTACTTCACTTTTAGAGAAAAAAAGCTACATAAAGCATATCAGTGAGGAAAAAATAAAACAGGCAGCTGCAACCGGAAGGTTTACTTCAACTACAGACTTTTCGCGCCTCAGGGAGCCGGATGCAATTATTATCTGCGTGCCTACTCCTCTTAATGAGCACCGCGAGCCTGACATGAGCTACGTTATAAATACTGCAGAAACAGTAGCACGGTACTTAAGAGAGGGGCAGCTGGTTGTTCTTGAATCCACAACCTATCCCGGAACCACTGATGAAATACTTCTGCCGATGTTTGAAAGGATAGTTAAAAAACCTGCCCTTGAGGTGGCAGGTCTTTCATCTGAGGAATCTTCAAAAGAGGAATCTTTAAAAGAGGAATCTTCAGCAGAGGGATTTTCAGCCGGAGAACTCACGATGAAGGTGGGAGAGGATTTCTTCCTGGCGTTTTCACCCGAAAGGGAGGATCCGAATAATGCAAACTACACAACTTCCACAATTCCGAAGGTCGTTGGGGGCGTGACGCCGAAGTGCCTGGAGGCTGCCGAGGCCTTATACGGGCATGTAATAGAAAAAACAGTTCCTGTCAGCTCCACACGTGTGGCTGAGGCTGCAAAACTGCTGGAGAATATTTACCGCTCGGTTAATATTGCCCTTGTCAATGAACTTAAGCTGGTCTTTAACAAAATGAATATCGACGTCTGGGAGGTAATCAGTGCCGCCTCGACAAAGCCTTTCGGCTTCCAGCCCTTCTACCCGGGGCCCGGCCTTGGGGGGCACTGCATCCCGATAGATCCTTTTTATCTGACCTGGAAGGCCAGGGAAAACGACATCAACACAAGATTTATTGAGCTGGCCGGAGAGGTCAATACATCGATGCCTTACTATGTTGTCGAGAAGGCTTTTGAAGCCCTGAATATGCAGAAAAAATCGCTCAACGGCTCCAGAATTCTCATTCTCGGGGCGGCCTACAAAAAAGACATAGACGATACAAGGGAAAGTCCTTCTCTTAAACTTATAGAAATCTTCAGGGAAAAGGGCGCCCTTGTGGATTACAGTGACCCTTTTATGCCAAAACTGCCCAGAACGAGGAAGTATAACTTTGATATGGTTTCGGTTGAACTTACTCCTGAATGTCTCGCAGGATACGACCTTGTAGTCCTCAGCACCGATCATTCAGACTTCGACTACAATATGATCATTCAGAGTGCTTCTTTAATTCTGGACACAAGAAACGCATTCGGCAAAAGGGGAATTAAGAATTCAAAGGTAGTCAAAGCATGATAAATAAAACTGATTCTGTAGCCGGGAGTTCTTACAAAGTGCTTGGTGGTGCAATCTCCCGCTGGAAACAGGGAAAATTACTTTTGGATTTTATCCGTGAAAATAAACTGAAAGAAAAGTTCTTGGGTGAGACTTCCTGGTTCCTTATTTCGAACATGATATACAGTGCCTCGACCTATCTGGTGGGGTTTCTGATTCCTTATCTGCTTGATACAAATAACATGGCTTTCTTTTCCTCGGGAAATCAGATACTCATGGTCCTTGCCTTTATTTTCGAGCTGGGATTTTCCATAAGCTTTCTCAGGTTTTACCAGCTCGATAAGTCAGTCAGGTACATAAACAGCTATCTGCAGATGATACTGTTTGCTGCAATAATAATTATAGGGCTTTATTTCAGCAGCTTCTTTAACAGGCTCTTTAATGTGGATGAACTTCCAGTGGAAGCCTCATTCCTGTATTTTCTTGTTATTGCACAGCTGGCCTGGTTCTTTATAAAGAACTGGCTTCTGGCAATAAATAAAATAAAAACACTGTTTATTCATTCCACTCTGATACTATTTCTCAGGATAGCTTTCCTCCTTCATCTTTACTATTTGAAGGATTTTTCAATAAGGCAGCTTTTTCTGGAAACACTCTTCTTCCCGTTCATAGCAGTAATTATCCATTTGCTGTGGGTCAACTCGAAACTGATTCTGGAATCCCTGCGCCTGTATAATGTCTTTTCTTTTTCAATTATAAAAAAAGCCGCCTTCAAGGTTTATTCTTTCCTCAGGTTTTCAACTTTAACCTACATCTCAGGCTTCCTTTACCTCTATACAGTAAGATATCTGGTTATTTACATGACGGGAAAGAATAACCTGGTTGTTGCCGATCTGGGTTATGCAATGACCTTTATAGGAATTATTCTTGTTTTCCATACTACCTTCAGAAACTACCTGGTTGCACGGCTCAGCATGGATAAGGCTGACTTTATAAAAGCCTATATTCAGAATATTAAAAGGATGTCCAGGCACTTTATTGCTCTTATTGTATTTACTTCAGCCCTTCTTTCATATGTTGTTTACCTGATAAGACCCGGCTATCTGTCATTCAATACCGTTATATTTTCCTTTATTCTTTTTACATCCACTTTTCTTAATGTATACCTGGGACTTTTCACGGTTTTGTCGAAAACATACGACTATAATAAGCTTGAAGTGCTGCTGAACATAATAAGATTTCTGCTGGTTGTTCTGATTACACACCTTCTGGTGGAAAGTAACTTAATTCTGGGAATTATTCTGATAAATCTGGTAATGGTTACGGGAGAATACGTTTACGCAAATATTTTAATAAGAAGAATAAGTTATGTTCAGGCTTAACTTCATAAGAATATTAAGAAGTTCAATTGTATTTCTTTTTATTTTCAGCATTTTCAACGATAACCTTCTTGTCGACAGTTTCGGTGAAAATGCGCTTAAGGCCATATTTCTTGTTTTTATTCTTGCCAATCTGAAGAGATTTTACCGGAACATTATGAACGTCAGCATGTTAAGCTACATAAAGCCTTTTTTTGTATTCCTTACACTGACTTACTTTGTTATGCTCGTTAACTTCTCAGGCTTTGAAAGGCTTTTTGAAAATTCGCTTCTGTGGGTTTCCATGCTTGCCATTGTTGTCTATTTTATAAATTATGATCTGAAAGAAATCCTCTTGATGATCTGGATATCTCTTCTTCTGTCGGCATTTTATGCATTCATATCCGATCCGATATCGCAGTGGACCTTCAGAAAAACCGGCGGCACAGGGGACCCGAATGAGTTTGCAGCCCAGATGCTGGCCGTTATACCGGTTGCGGTTTATCTTTTTAAGACAAGCAAAAAACTTGTTTACAAAATAATATTCATGGCTTTTTCAGTTCCGGTCTTCCTCTACGCAATTTTCCTTGCCGGTTCCATGTCGAGCTTTCTTGCTCTGGGTTTTCTAATTCCTGCAGTACTGATAAGAAATATGAGTCTTTCTTTTACCAGGAGCCTTATTGCCTTGGGTCTCGGCTTTATGATGTTTATGATAACTTTGCTTGTTTTCCAGGAGCCTCTGGAGAATACCGCAGCAGTACAGAACATGCTCGGCAGGACGCAGGAGACAGGAACGGCACAGACGAGATTCGACAGCTGGAAGGCTGGTATTAATATGTTCATAGATAAGCCGCTCCTTGGGGTAGGGATGAGGCAGTACGCAGAATACTCTCCGATGTATTCAAAAACCTTCCTGAGTGCAGATTCTGTTGCGCCTCACAACATGTTCATCGAGGTGCTCGCTGAATCAGGGATTATTGTCTTCATCAGTTTCGTTCTCTTTCTAATTGATCTGCTGGCAAAACATTTTAATGAGATAAGAAAAAGCGAGTACTTCTGGCTTTACATGTCGCTTTTGGCCTATGTTTTAATGGGTTTTACAATCGGAATAACATACAACAAGTTCTTCTGGCTTACAGTTGCTCTAATAATGAATGTGCACAGGCAATTAAGGACAGAACCGTTTGAAAAGCTGGTGCTTGAGGAGGATGGGGAAGTACAGAATTTTGCTTCAAAGATTATAAACATTGACATAAAAGAAAATCCTCAGGCCAACAGAATAAGCCGGAGGAAACTGACTTAAAACGTGAAAAGGAGAAGCTGCCGCAGAGAGGGGGAAGATGCCCAAAGGTTTTTCAGGCCTTATGAAGTTTCAGGTAGTCTTCAAGTCGAATTAACAAATAACATTGGGAAAAAAATATGAAAGTTGTACATATAATATCGTCTTTTGGTCCCGGAGGAGCCGAGCTTTTGATTAAGGATCTGGCTATAAACACCAGGAAGGATATTCTTGTTGAAATCTGGGCAGTTGGCAGGGGGGAGGATAAGGAATTTGAAAGCAGGTTTAAAAAAGAGCTCTTCAGCCATAATATTGCATATGCAGAAATCGGGAAAACTCCCGGCAAGGGATGGCTTGGAACAATTGCAAGGATAAGAAAACTCATTATGGTTAGAAAGCCTGATGTGATAAACACCCACTCCGAGCTGGCAACATTTTACACCTCACTTGCAAAAATAGGCACCAGGGTTAAGATTGCACAGACCGTGCATAATACAGTTGTTACATACCCGTTCCTTCAAAGAACTCTTGCCAGGACTTTTGTAAGCAGGTTTGTTGCAATTTCCGACAAATGCAAAGATATAATCATACATCACATAAATCCCGGCGAAAATAAAATAACTAAGATTTATACAGGTGTAAATGTACAGAAATTCCAGCGGGGGGATAGAGTAATCCGCCCGGAAGTAAAGAGTCTCATTATAATCGGCCGCCTTGCAGTGCAGAAAGACCACCACACGCTCTTAAGGGCTTTTGCGATATTAAAAGACAGGCTTCTTAAAGAAGGTATTACCCCTCCGGTCCTAAATATTGCAGGAACAGGAGCCTTAAAAGAAGAATTGATGGAGCTTTCCAGGAATCTTGAACTGCAGGACTATGCGAAGTTCCTTGGAGTAAGGAGCGACATCCCGGAGCTCCTATACGAAAACGACATCTGGATAATGTCCTCAAGGTGGGAAGGGCTCTCACTTTCAATGCTGGAGGCCATGGCCTCAGGCATTCCGATTGTTGCAACGGATGTCGGTAGCAACAGTGAAGTTATTGAAAACAATATAAACGGGAGCCTGGTGGAAAAGGAAAATCCCGAAATGCTTGCCGAGGCAGTATACTGTCTTATGAAGAATCCTGAAAAAAGGAAGCAGTATTCAGAAAATGCAAGAATCAAGGCGATGGATTACAGCATGCAGGAATGCCTGAGAAAATATACGGAAGTTTACTTATCGCTGATGAGAAAACCGGAGTTCGCCGGCTTAAAGAATGTAAGGAAGGTGAATGCTTGAAGAATTATTTAGACAGCCTTGAGGGCAATAAGAGTATGAATAAATCTTCAATTCTGATTATAGGAAAAACCCCTCCTCCAATCGGAGGGGTGTCGGTTCATATTGAAAGACTGCTCTACAGTTTAAGGCAGGATGATATCCCGTTCGAGTCAATGAGCCTCAGCCTTTCAACACTGAGGAAATTTATACCCGCATACTTAAGATGCAGGATTATCCATCTTAATATTACAAGCGTATACGTAAGGGCTCTTTTAACTTTGACTTCATTTATACTTAATAAAAAGCATGTAAATACATATCACGGCAATCTTGGCAGTAAGAAAAGAATTAAAAACATGTTTGATAAGGTGTCCATTTACTGCTCAGCCTATCCGGTTGTATTAAACGACGATTCAAGAGATTTTGCCATAAGATACAACAAAAGAACCATTAAGATATCGGCGTTCATTCCTCCGGCATCCGTGGAGCCTCTTAAGGATGAGATAAAAAGGGAAATCGGGGCTCTGAGAGTCAATTTTAAGGAGCTCTATTGCACAAACGCCTATGGGATTATGTATGACGATAACAAACATGAAATATACGGCATAAGTGAACTTGTCAGGGTATTCAGCAGTCTTTCGGACAGGGCACTCATACTCTCGGATCCGGCAGGCTCATATAAAAATTATTTTGAGAAGAATAACATAACGCCGGGTAAGAACATACTGATTATTTCAGAGCCTCACAGCTTTGTGGAAGTACTGAAGCTTACGGATACCTACATACGCAACACCTCAACCGATGGTGATTCTCTTTCTGTAAAGGAGGCGCTTTACTTAAGGAAAAATGTCATTGCCACAAATTGTGTTCAAAGACCCGAGGGGGTCATTCTCTGTGAAGTAAATAATTCAGATGACCTCATTAGAAAAATAACTGAACCGGCCTTAAGGCCCGTAAGTGAATACCCGGTTATAAGCGGCTATCCGGACCTTAAGAGATTATATGAGGCGCTGTTTAACGGCAAAGAGGTTGTTTTCGAAAAAGTGCAGGAGGGGAAAGCATAATATGAAGCAGATAATTCAGGATTTAAGAAAAGGTAATACAGTTTTAGAAGAAATTCCGGCTCCTACGGTAAAGTCAAACCATGTTTTAATTCAGACTGCCTGCTCACTGGTATCCCTGGGTACTGAAAAAATGCTGGTGGAATTCGGAAAGGCAAACATGCTGGACAAAGCAAAACAGCAGCCGGATAAGGTTAAGATGGTTCTGGATAAAGTAAAAACAGACGGGCTTATGCCGACGCTTGAGGCGGTCTTAAATAAACTCGATCAGCCGCTGCCCCTTGGATACTCTAATGTGGGCAGAGTTATAGCAGTTGGAAAAGGAGTAAGTGAATTTAAGCCGGGCGACAGGGTTGTCTCAAACGGAAACCACGCAGAAATAGTTTCTGTGCCGGCAAATCTTACGGCAAAACTTCCGGATAATGTTTCTGATGAGGAGGGAAGCTTTGCAGTCGTAGGAGCAATAGCGCTCCAGGGAATACGCCTTTCCAATCCCGCACTGGGCGAAACATTTGTTGTAATAGGCCTGGGACTTATAGGCCTCATTGCTTCAAAGCTTCTTCTGGCAAACGGCTGCAGCGTTATCGGATTTGATATAGATCCCTATAAGGTAAAGCTTGCCGAATCATTCGGAGTAAAGGGGTTCACAGTTACCGGCCCAAGGGAACAGGTGAACATAGTTAAATCTTTTACACGCCAGGCGGGTGCAGACGGCGTAATAATAACCGCCTCAAGCAAAAGCAATGATATCATTTCCTCATCGGCACAGATGTCCAGAAAAAGAGGGCGCATAGTACTTGTTGGGGTAATAGGACTCAACCTCAGCCGGGCGGATTTCTACGAAAAGGAGCTTACCTTCCAGGTCTCGTGCTCATACGGTCCCGGACGCTACGATGAAACCTACGAGGAAAAAGGGCAGGATTATCCGTTGCCTTATGTGCGCTGGACTGAAAAAAGAAACTTCGAAGCCGTCTTAAATGCAATTTCTTCAGGCAGACTTGAAGTAAAGTCTCTTATATCGGAAGTTGTTCCTCTGGAGGAATACCTTAAAATCTACGGGAACATGAAAAGGGAGGCCATTATTGCCTCCATACTGAAATATCCGGAAAAGGTAAAACCGAATGATTCAGTTGTCAAGCTCCGCGAGCCAGAATTCAGGAAAGATCAACAGGTGGCCCTGGCCATTATAGGTGCAGGAAATTTTACCGCCTCGACCATAATACCGGCAATAAAAAAGCTTCCGGTAAGAAAAAAATATATCATCAGCGCCAAAGGCCTTAGCGCAAAGATTCTGGCAAAGAAGGGGAATTTCGAAAATGCAGGATCGGATATAAATCTCGCGCTTCAGGACAGTGAGGTAAGCCTTGTCATGATTACAACCAGACACAATCTGCACGCTAAAATGACAATTGAAGCACTCTTAAGCGGTAAAAATGTATTCGTTGAAAAACCACTGGCTTTAAGCAGCAAAGAGCTGGATGAGATAATAGAGGCTCTAAATGCTGCAGACAAAACGGTAAATGTAGGCTTTAACAGGAGATTTTCGCCGTATGCCGGGGCAGTTAAGAAACATTTAAGCGGCGGACCGGTAAACATTTCTGCCACAATGAACGCAGGCTTTATACCGGAGAACAGCTGGGTGCACGACCTGGAGGTAGGGGGCGGCAGAATTATTGGTGAAGCCTGCCATTTTATTGACCTGTGCTCTTACCTGACAGGCAGTAAAGTTACACAAGTATGCATGAACTCTCTTGGCACTGATGCCCGCGAGAATACGGATAACGCGACAATCCTGCTGAAATATGAAAACGGCAGCAATGCCGTCATAAACTATTTCTCAAACGGAAGTAAATCCTATGCAAAAGAACGCGTGGAGGTTTTCAGCGATGAGAGAACATTTATAATTGACAACTGGCGCTCCGTAACGGGCTACGGTGCAAAGGGCTTTAGGAACTTAAAAGGCAAACAGGATAAGGGGCATAAGGCTCAGTTTGAGCTCCTTATCAAAAGGATAAATGAGGGAGGTAAAGCACTGATTCCCTTTGAAAGCCTGGTAAATACAACCAGGGCTTCATTTGCCGCGCTTGAAAGTATGAAGTGTAATTCATGGATTAAAGTGCAGGTTTGATTTTATGAAAACTATAATTCTCTCTGCCGGATATGGAACACGCTTAAGACCTCTGACTGAAACAGTTCCAAAGTGCTTAATTAACATTGGCAGCAAACCGGTATTAGAGTACTGGTTAGATAAGTTAGAGGAAATTGATGAAGTAGATGAAGTCATCATCAATACTCATCACCTTCAGGAAAAGGTGCAAGCTTTTATCCAGGAAAAATCTGAGGAGTACCACTTTTTAATAACAGAATTTTATGAGGAAAAGTTACTGGGCAGTGCGGGTACACTGTGGGCAAACAGGAATAAAATAAAGGATAACGATACTTTGGTTATTTATGCCGATAACTATTCCGAAATAAGTCTGATGGATTTTTATCAAAAATTCAGGAGTGATAAGGCAAAATTTCATGTTGCAGTATTCCGCTCCGAAAAACCAAAGTCCTGCGGAATATTTAATACTAATGAAAAAGGGGAAGTCGTTTCATTCGTAGAAAAACCGGAATTCCCGGAATCAAATCTTGCAAATGCCGGTATATATGCCTTTAATGGAAATTTTTATTTATCCAGAGTATCAGGCGAGGAGTTTGATATAGGTTTTAGTGTCCTCCCGAAATTTGTTGACAGTACATCTCTCCATATAATAAACGGGCTGCATATAGACATCGGGACATATCATGACCTGGAAAGGATAAATAAGATTTTAGGAGTCGCAACATGATAATATCACAGACACCCTTAAGGATCAGTTTTGTTGGCGGTGGAACCGATTTCCCTGATTTTTACCTGCAGTACGGGGGGAGTGTTCTCAGCACGGCAATAGATAAATATGTCTATGTTATTGTAATGTCCAGATATGACAGTAAAATAGTCCTTAACTATTCCGAAAAAGAAGTAGTTGAAAACGTTTGCGATATCAGGCATCAGCTCATAAAGGAGGCAATGTTAAAGGTAGGAATAAGAAAAGGTGTTGAAATTACAACTATAGCGGATATCCCCTCAAGCGGAAGCGGGCTTGGTTCATCAAGTTCTTTATCAGTAGGATTGTTTACCTCATTATACCAGTATGTGGGAAAATTGAAAAACAACTATGAAATAGCTGAGGAAGCATGCGATCTTGAGATAAACAGGTTAAAAAGTCCAATTGGCAAACAGGATCAGTATGCCGCATCCTTCGGAGGCTTTAAGTTATATAAATTCCAGAAAACAGGGCAGATTGAAGTTGAGGAATTAAAAATAGACTTAGGAACCATTCTGGAACTGGAATCTCAACTGTTTCTGGTATACACCAACATAACCCGGACGGCAAATGGAATTCTTTCGGAACAAAGTAAAAACATAAAACAAAATCTTAATATAGAGCACCTGAGAGAATTGGCTAAAATGCCCTTTAAGCTGAAAGAAGAAATTGAAAAGGATAACCTGAAGTCGCTGGGGGAATACCTGAAAATAAACTGGGAATTGAAAAAAAAACTGGCAAAGGGTATTACTTCCCCTGAGATTGAATCTTTAGTTGATCTGGGGCTTTCAAACGGAGCTCTTGGTGCAAAATTGCTTGGCGCCGGAGGCGGGGGATTTGTACTGTTTTTTGTCCCGGGTGGGGCACACGATAAATTCATTCGTGCAATAAAAGCATCAGAATATAAAATGCTGCCGATAAAATTTGAAAGATTCGGGACACGCATCATATTAAACAATGGAAGAAACCACCACTTTATTTAAGAACAAAAATGAATGTTTTAATTACAGGCGGGGCCGGCTACATCGGAAGTCATGTTAACAAATACTTAAGCCGGAAAGGGCATAATACCATTGTAGTTGATGACCTTTCATTCGGGAAAGAGGAAGCGGTAAGATACGGCAAATTCTTTAATATGGATTTTTCCGATCCCAGGGTTGAGCTGATTTTTAAGACTTATAATATCGATGCAGTTGTTCACCTTGCTGCCTTGGCAGATGTCGGTCATTCTGTTATTCATCCTGACGTGTATTATTTAACAAACGTAGTTAAAACTCTCAAGTTATTGGACATGATGGTGCATGCGAATATAAAGCACATTGTTTTTTCATCAACTGCTGCAATATTTGGAGAACCTGTTTATACTCCAATTGATGAAAAACATCCCCAAAAGCCAATAAATCCATATGGGAATAGTAAATTAGTATGTGAGACAATATTGGAAGATTATTCTGCAGCATATGGAATTTACTATACTTCTTTAAGATACTTTAATGCTTCCGGATGTGACCCGGAAGGGGAGATAGGAGAGGCTTTCGAACCGCCGCATCATATTATTCCCATAATTATGAGGAAAATTTTAAGTAATAAATGCTTCCATGTTTTCGGCAGCGACTATAACACAAAAGACGGTACTTGCATAAGAGACTATGTGCACGTCTGGGATATTGCCGACCTGCATGACAGGTGTTTAGGCTACATAATGGAAAACGGCGTAAACCTCAAATTTAATGTCGGTAACAGTTCGGGATTTTCAAATCTGGAAATAATAAATGAAATAGAAAAAGTAACAGGGCAAAGAATTGAATATGGATTCCAGGGCAGAAGGAAAGGAGATCCGGCTGTTTTAATTGCCTCAAATAAGAAGGTTTGTGAATTCTTTAACTGGAAGCCTGGATTCAGCGATATTTCTACTATAATTACATCCTCCTGGAATTGGGAACAAAACAGAAAATATTAATTATAACACGGAGTAATTATGTCATACTACAAAGATTATATGGATAACTTAATAGCCCTATTAAATTCAATTGATCATAATTTACTCGAAAAATTAGAGCAAATAATATTTGATGCATATGAAAATGATAAAACCATATTTGTCGTAGGCAATGGCGGCAGTGCCTCGGCGGCATCACACTGGGCTTGTGACTTCTCAAAGGGGACCTATGTTAGTGGAAAGAAAAGACTGAAGATGCTAAGCCTGACCGATAATGTTGCCCTGATCAGCGCCATTTCAAATGACATTTCTTATGAAGACATTTTCGTAGAGCAATTAAAGATCTTCATGCAGGAAGGAGATGTTGTAATCGGCATTTCAGCATCCGGCAATTCCTTAAATGTTGTAAAAGCCATAGAATACTGCAACAATAACAAGGGAATATCCTTCTCCATAGTTGGTTTTAACGGCGGAAAGATGAAGAAAATATCCCGCCATTATATTCATTTAAAAAACAGTAATTATGGAAATATAGAAGATATCCATATGGTTATAAATCATATGGTCTCGCAAAAACTAAAACTGATACTCTCTTCTGAAGCTGTGCTGGTTTAAGTAAAGAATATTTCTTAAGCAGTTCCAGTAAACCTCCCCTTTGCAATTAGTCTGATTCTTCTTTTAAGCGAAATTTATGAAACGAGAAATGTATCATTAATTGTAAGAGATGCCATGAATAAATTATATTTCAGTCTGCCATATCCCATTCAGTTTATTGTTACCAACCTATTCGGGCTTACAATAAAATATGGGAGGTTCAATAAGGAATTTTACCAAGCTCTCAGGAAGTATATGGATCTTGACCGGACGCAGGCCTGCGGCCTTGATATAGAAAAGGTTGTGGAGGTAGCCAAAGGCTCGCGGTTTTATTCCATTAAGGATGAAAAGGATTTCTACAATTCTCCGGTAATGACTAAAAGCATGGTAAAGGAAAATTATGATAAGATTATAAACCCTGAGTATGTTTACAAATACAACCACACAAGCGGAACGACCGGCTCCGGCCTTAATTATCCCGTATCAAAAGAATTTGTGAACAATCACTGGGCAATTTATTGGAAGTCGAGATATCTTTTTAACCTGACAACCAAAAGCTGGTGTGCTTACATAATTGGCAGAAACGTTCTGAACACCGAAAGGAAGAAACCCCCTTACTGGATTAAATGCTATCCAACCAGGCAGTATATGTTCTCAAATGCCCATCTGAATATCAATACTGTTGAGCTTTACTTGAAAAAGATAAAGAAGAGCGGGATCCTCTGGATGCACGGCTTTCCATCCTCACTCAACTACTTTGCCGGACTGATAAGGGAGAAAAAGCTTCTGGGCCTTGCCAGGGACCTGAACCTGCAGATGATCACTACGAGCTCGGAGACCCTCTTCGAATTCCAGAAGGAAAACATCCAGGAGGTTTTCGGCTGCCGGATCCGCCAGCTCTACGGGCAGACTGAAGGCGTGGCAAACATCTTTGAATGCGAGGAGGGGGCACTTCACATTGACGAGTCGTTTTCCTACGTGGAATTTGAAAGGGTTGAAAACAGCTGCGACGATTATAAGATCATCGGCACAACATATATCAACAAGGCATTTCCCCTTATCCGCTACGATACGGGAGACACCGTAAAACTATATGATTACGACTATGTGTGCCGTTGCGGCAGAAAGTCGCGCGTTGTAAAGGAGATTATCGGGCGCGAACAGGATTACCTCATACTCGAAGACGGGACAAAAATTGCCGGCTCGGGATTCTTCTTCAAAAAAATTGTCAACGTCAAACGCGCACAGATCATTCAGAAGAAAAAAGGGGAGGCTGCTTTCTATATAGTAAAGACTTCCGACTACTCCGTAGAAGAGGAAAAAATGCTCAGAGAGGAGATTGAGAACAGGCTCGGTAAAAACTTCCGCTACACTCTGGAGTATACCGATGAACTGATCAGACTCAAAAACGGCAAAATGAAATTTGTAATAAATGAAATCGAAGGTGATTCGAGAAATGGAAGTCAGAAGGTTTTAATTGATGCTGCAGGAAAACCTGCTGAGAAAAAGACTGCTGAGAGAAAACCAGACGTTCAGACATCTCCGCTCTGGAGGAACGGCTTCCAGATAGCACTCCTTTTACTGTCAAAAAAAATTGTGGATATCTTCAGCTCAATGGCAAACTTGTTCCACTAATGCCGCACATGGAGAAATTTTTCAGAAGTTAAACCTTGAGAAAGGGAAAATGTGTTGGAAAGCGCAGAAAAAATATCGAAATATTACCATACTCTCCGCTATCTGAAGCCGCGCCAGACAATAGGACGTTCCTTTGCCGGACTTAAGAGGAGACTTATGCTTTACCAGTCCACCGGCATCCCCGAAAAGCTCACCGGCAGTCTGAAGCACAGGACTAATTTCCTCAGGCACGATCCCTGGAACTCGAGAAATAGTATTCTGGAAGGGGAGTTTACTTTCTTGAACAGAACCAGAAAGTATGAACAGGCGATCGACTGGAATTCAGCCGATATGCCGATGCTATGGCGCTTTAACCTGCATTACTTCGGTTATCTCCACCTTCTTGAGGATGGTGAAAAAGAATCAATTTGCCTTGACTGGATAAGGAAAAACCCTGAAGGAAAGACTATCGGGTGGCATCCGTATCCCTTGTCATTAAGAATAACAAACTGGTCAAAGGAGGCTTTAAGCCGCCCTGAGGTTCTCGTAAGCCTTTACAGTCAGGCGGCATTTCTTTACAGGAACCTGGAGACTTATCATCCGGGTAATCATCTTCTTGAAAACGCCAGGGCACTCATCTTTGCGGGCCTGTTCTTCTTTGGAGAAGGGGAGGCAATGCGCTGGCTCAGGCGCGGCGTTCAGATCATCGAAAAGGAACTCCCCGTACAGGTTCTTCCTGACGGAGGATACTTTGAACGCACGACAATGTACCATGCTCTTATGCTTGAAAATTTTCTGGACATACTGAATGTTATGGAAGAGGCTTATATCAGAATTCCGGGCATGAAGGAAAAGGCCTGCAAAATGGGGGATTTTCTCTACTCGCTTACACACCCCGGCGGGGAGATTTCCCTTTTCAACGATTCAACCTTGGAAATTGCTCCGCCATCAGGAAAGATTCTCCGCTACCTGAAGGAGCTTACAGGATACACTCCCGTCTACAGGGCGGAGTTTCCGGAGACGGGATATTTTGTTCACAGGGGCAGTAATCTCTGCCTTATAATTGACGGAGGCATTCTGGGGCCCGACTACCTGCCGGCACATTCACACGCCGATATCTTCAGCTACGAGCTTTCCTTGTTTAATGAAAAGATAATTACAGACAGCGGAGTCTACGAGTACCAGGAAGGCCCGATGAGAAATTATGTCAGGAGCACCAGGGCACATAACACCGTTGCTGTAGATCACCTGGATCAGGCAGAGTGCTGGGGAAGTTTCCGCCTTGCAAAAAGATTCCCTCCAAAGGATGTCCGGTTTTTCCGCGAAAGCTGCAGAAGCACTTTCCAGGGGCGCTTCGAAGGCTACCGTTCACTAATTGGCCATGGCATAACGCACCACCGCCGCATAGACGCCGATGAAGATAAGGGTGTCGTATCTGTACAAGACACAATTAAGGGTGAGGGAAGACATCTTGCAGAGAGTTTTATTCACCTGAACCCATCTTTGAGCCTTACAAGTGAGGGAAACAAATTTATAATAAAAACCGGGGGAAAAACCATTAAGATTATTCCTGAAAGCGGAATGCCGTCAGTTGAAGATGGATGGTACTGCGATCAGTTCGGCAGAAAACTGGAAAGCCGGGTGATCGTATTAAGTCAGGACACACTGCCGGCTTTCATAAGCTACAGGATTGAATTCTAAGTCATTTGAATTAACCAAAGGTATATTTTATGTTAAACCTTAACTTCTTAAAAGAAGTTTATTATAGATCGCCACTGTGGATTAAGAAAATTTATTCGTCAATTCCTTTTGAAATCAGAAACGGTAAGGAGTATAGAAGATGGATTGAGTTCCTGAGGCAGAATATGGACCATGAGGAATATGAACTCTTCAAAATTAATGAAACCATTGCATACAGCTATCACAACGTGCCGTACTATAACAGATTGTTCCGGCAGCTGGGGATTCTGCCCGGGGATATAAAGGATAAAAAGGACTTAAGCAAACTGCCCCTTTTGGACAAACAGATAATACGTGAAAGCCCCGAGGATTTCATGGTCAGGAATTACCCGGCATTCAGGCGTTTTTATGTCACCACGGGGGGCACTTCCGGAATGCAGCACAAGTTCTATCAGTCTAAAAATGTCTGGAAGAAGGAACAGGCTTTTATTGTAAATTATTACAAGGATTTTAACTACAGCTACAGCGACCTGAGAGCAACCTTCCGCGGAGGGGAATTTTACAGTCTGCCGGAAAATGTTTTCTGGAAGGAAAACCCTATTAACAATGAAATCAACTTTTCTCCTTTTCACATCAATACTAACACCATAAGCTATTATGTCGATAAGCTCAATGAACTAAAGCCTAAATATTACCATGGCTATCCTTCAGCACTGATGCTCCTGATGAAATATATACAGGAACACAGCTTAAGACTTCTCTATTCGCCGGAAGCTGTATTCCTGGCCTCAGAGAATTACACCCGGGAACAGGCCGAGGAACTCCAGAAGTTTTTTAACGGGAGGATAACCACTTACTACGGGCATTCGGAAAGGCTGATATTTGCTCCTTCCGACTGTGAACTTAAGACGTTTTCTGTCGACAGGCGTTACGGGGCTTTTGAGCTCATAGGCGACAATAATGAAGTAATTACTGAAAACGGGCTTACAGGCGAAATTGTAGGCACCGGCTTCGATAACTACGCAATGCCCCTTATCCGCTACAGGACAAATGACCTGACCTCATACAGCAGCTACAAGGATCTGAAGATAAATCCGATCAAAGGCAGATGGAATCAGGAATTCCTCGACGGCAGCAATATGACCAGGGTGTCCATTACAGGGCTTAATATGCATTCAGACATATTCAAAAATGTTCTGGCCATGCAGTTCTATCAGCCCAAAATCGGCGAGACGGTTCTGGTGGTTGTAACTAAAAAGGATTTTACAGACGTGGATGCCAGAAAAATACTGCATGCTTTTAATAAAAAAGCAGGCCATGCAATAAAGTTTTCACTGGAAAAAAGGGACTCTTTAATCCAGACCGGAAGAGGCAAGGCAAGAAGGATCATTAAGGACTACCAGGCCACGGCAGTCGATACAAACTAGTTATGCCTGCATTCAGGCCTTAATGCAGGGCTTTTCAAAGCAAACGTATTTCTTTACAAAATTAAATATTACTGAACTACCTGAAAGAAGAAAATGAAGAAAGACCATATATTGTTTCTGACGCATTATTTCCCCCCCGAGGTAAATGCTCCTGCAAACAGGACCTATGAGCATTCCAGAGAATGGGTGAAGGAGGTAGATGTTACTGTCGTTACAAATGTTCCGAACCACCCCGACGGGAAGGTGTTTCCCGGATATAAAAACAGGCTCATCCAGAAAGAAGTTATAGATGGAATAAATGTTGTGAGGCTCTGGACATTTGTTACTCCCAATGAAGGATTTATTCTCAGGAGCCTAAACTACGCCGTTTATATGCTTATGGCAGTTATCTATGTCCTGGCCTCCGGAATAAGATTTGACGTACTGATTGCTACAACTCCGCAGTTCTTCTGCGGACTTGCGGGCAAGTATATTGCAAAGCTCAGGCGCAGACCTTTCATTCTGGAGCTGAGGGATTTGTGGCCCGAGTCGATCATTGCTGTGGGTGCCGTGAAGAACAAAGCCGTAATAAAAATCCTTAACCGCCTTGAAATGGGTCTTTATAAGTCTGCCGGCAAAATTGTCTCTGTCACGCGTTCCTTTAAGGATAACCTCATTGAGCGGGGGATAGATCCCTCAAAAATTGAAATCGTCTTTAACGGGGTCTCGCCGGAAACATTTACCAACGGGCGCGATATTGCTAATAAAGGCATCAGGGAATTCTTAAGCGGCAGCTTTAACGTGGGCTACATCGGCACAATTGGAATGGCTCATTCAATTAAAACGCTCATCGATGCTGCCGAACGTCTTAAAGACCGTCCTATAAAAATTATAATTGTCGGTTCAGGCGCAGAAAGAGAAAAGCTGGAGAAACTCATCGAAGAAAAACGTCTTGAGAACGTCAGGATCTTCCCCCTGCAGAGCAAGTCCGAAGTTGCTTCCATTATAAAAAAACTGGACGTTTTCTGTGTTCACCTGAAAAATGATCCCCTTTTCAGGACAGTTATTCCCTCCAAGATATTTGAAGGGATGATCATGAAAAAGCCGATTCTTATGGGCGTAAACGGCGAAGCCAGAACAATTATCGAAAGCGCAAAAGGGGGAGTTTATTTTGAACCTGAAAATGCTGACGACCTGGCAGAAAAGGTATGCCGCTACTACTCAAACGAAAGTGAAAGAAAGCTCCACGGAGAAAACGGCTTCAGGTTTGTTATTGAAAAGTTCGACAGAAAAAAACTGGCTGCTGAGTACCTTGGAATAATAAGAAAAATGCTCGCTGCAAAATCTTCTCTCAGGGCACGCAAAGAATCGCAGAATTACCTCAAACCTGTCTCATAATTAATAAAAGTCATAAATGCTGTCCTTGACATTATGACCCGATACTTTAGCTTATAAATAAGGGCAAAGTTCCTTCTCTCAGTTCCAAGGTTCCTTTCTATGGCTCATTTGTGCAAGTGATTTTGTGCAAGTTCATTTTTAATCTTTGGGAAGCCTGCTTCGGGTGAAAATGGAAATATGAATAGGTAAAGTTCTTCATGTGAGGAATATTAAGATTAGAAATGCAGTGGATTCCGGTTTTGTTGTGTTCCGGGAGGCCGAAAAAATAAATTGTGTTTATTTTATTGAGGCAAAAATAATCAGCATTTTTTCTTCAACAAAATAGTATTTGAAAA
The DNA here is from genome assembly GCA_036261625.1 of Ignavibacteriales bacterium. Taxonomy (GTDB): domain Bacteria; phylum Bacteroidota; class Ignavibacteria; order Ignavibacteriales; family SURF-24; genus JAAXKN01. The sequence goes on from DATAKL010000007.1 coordinate 167,224, forward strand.
GAATTAAATATGAACTTTCTACTAATATTTTTTACCAGCTTGATTTTTACGATCTTTTTTACCCCCTACTTTATAACATACTTAAAAAAGACAAAGGTAGTTGATTTACCGGGAAACAGAAGAATACACTCAGATATTGTTCCAAGAATGGGCGGACTGCTGATATTCCTGGTCGTGTCGGTTATGCTTCTTTCCTTTACTGAAGAGCTCAATTCCGTAAGGCTGATGATAATAGCAGCCAATATAATCCTTCTTGTGGGAATATTTGATGACATGCTGGGACTCGATTATTCGGCCAAGTTCCTTCTTCAGCTTTCCTCGGCCGTGCTCCTGCTGTTTTTCCTGGCGCCGAAGTTTGTAAAGCTTAAACTCTTTGAAGTTACCGTTCCTTATCCTCTGGATTACATACTCCTGCTTTTGTTTATAATAGGCGGCATTAATGCAATTAACCTTCTGGATGGAATGGACGGTCTGGTAAGCGGTTTTTCTCTGCTGGTATTTTCAATTATTATGGCTCTTGCAGTTATATCGCACAATACATTGCTCCTTATACTTACAACAAGTCTTATGGGAAGCATTTTAGGCTTTCTGAAGTATAATGCCTATCCGGCAAAAATATTCCTGGGCGATACTGGAAGTCTTACGCTCGGGTTCTTTCTGGTTGTAACTTCGCTTCTGACGTCCATTAATTTCAGTCAGGGAGTGCTCGACCTGACATTCCCCATTATGCTCCTTGCCATTCCTCTGGTCGATACGGTTCGGGTAATGATAATGAGAATTCTGAGAAAACAAAATCCTTTTCTGCCCGATAAAACGCATCTGCACCATGTTATAAGCGGCAGCAGTATTTCACATAAATTTACCGTCTTCTTTATCGAAAGCCTTACCGTCATTTTTATAATAATTTCGCTTTATTACATAAAAGTATCTCATTTTGTGCCGCTCATTCTTTTCTTTATACTTGTTGCCATGCTGGTTTTTATTGAACCGATCATGAAACTCATCGGAAGATTCATAGAGATCGATTATGAATTCGAGCTCTTCAGGAAACTGCCTCTGAGGAAGGTAGTGGTCTTTGAAAAGGGGCTTATTTTTCTCTCCTCGCTCATGATCGCTTTTATCATCATAGCCTCGTTTCCGCAGAGCACCAATCTGCAGACGAGCATACTGATGACGTTTTTTATAATAGGACTTATAATGTTCTTTCTGGCCTATGGCCACCAGAGAAAGCAAAAGGATGCAAGCGACATATATACTTTTATCAACCTTGCAGCTTTCTTTACTATTACGAATCTTAATACTCCTGCAATGTTCAATCTCTCTCTAAGCAGTGTAAACCTGGGACAGCTGACCGAGATCAGCTACTATATACTTGCTCTTATTATAATACTGTTCCTCATTGCCAGCGACAAGTTTTTTCCGTTCAAGAAAATAATTCTTAACGGAATAGATCTTACGGTAATTGTATTTATTCTTCTGACGTTCATTGTAAACAGCTTTATCAAGTTCTACTTCGATGAATATTTCAGCATCAGTTTTCTTGAAGCATTTATTTTCTACCTGTGGTACAAGGTCATTATATCAATTAAAGCTGAAGTTACAAACGTGCTTTTCTATGCTTCCTTCGCACTTCCTTTTGCGGCAATACTGCTGCTGCTGCTTGTGTAAACAAAAAAATACAGATCTGTAAACAGGCCGGGAAACACAAATGAAAGCTTACCTTTTAAGGGTCTTTATGCTCTTAATTCTTCTGGTTTATTATTTTGCCAATATTTCAATTCTTTCACACGACTTTGTCTATGCTGAGAATTTTGACGGCAGCGTACTTTCTGTAAAACCCTGGATTGCAAATGCCGGCTATACGGTGAATTACCTGGGTATTACAAGCGAGAAGAAATTTGATGGAAGGAAGACTCTGAAGTTTGACGTCACACTCCACGGCGACAGTCAGAAGGAATGCTATTACTACTGGGTTATTCCCCTGAAAGTCCGCTTCCACGGCGACCTGAAGTTCTCGGCCAGCCTCTGGGCCGATACTTCGGCAGAGAAGCTCCTCAGTATGGGTTTCAGCTTTATTTATCCGCCTGCACAGTCCAGATATAACTCCCGTGTCAGCCGGTTTAACCGCTGGGCAAGCCTGTCGGGGTCAATAACCGAAGATCAGCTTTTGAGTGAATCAAGCTTTTACAATTCCGCCTTCCTGGCTTCCTCTTACAGCACGGGACATGAACTTGAGCGTTTCGGCATTTTCATCAGGGGAAAAGGGGAGCACAGGCTGACCTTCTACCTGGGAAAACTTGAACTCAAAGGGCGGACATATAATATTTCCGACCTGCAGAAGTATCTTAAAAAACAGTGGATGAGCTACTTCTCCAGGTCCAGCCTTGCTTCAGAAAGTGCCTCAGATCCCGGGAACCTGCCTTCAATACCCGACCTGAGGGAAAAGACGCTCTCTCCCATTGGGCAGAGGGTGTTGAATGAACTCTATGAGGACAGAAATAAAATAGAACGGCTTTATGATGACGGCAGAAGCGGCAGGGCCTTATCCAGTGAGAGCATGTCCGAACTGGGAAGACTGCTTAATAATTATCCCTCCAAGGTTGAACTCTTAAAGACAGATGCCGCGGAGCCGGAAGAAAAGGCTATGTTTTTCTCCTTCCCGGCAACAAAATTCAACAGGCTTGACGGAATGAACCTGCCTGACGAATTGACGCGCCTTAAGAAACTTTCGGCCAGGGGAACTCCTGATGAATACCTTTCACTTACATTTCTCCTTCAGCCCAAGGGTGAACTTAAAAATGTAAAGATGAACTGGAGCAGCTTTACGTCTTCTTCACTGAAAACCTCCGGCAGAAAAGATGCCGGCAGAAAAGATGCCGGCAGAAAAGACATCAGGACCTCAGGAAAATCTCTTGTGGTCAGAAACAGCTCTTTTAAGGCCGGATCCTTTAAGAACGGAGCCTCCACAATTGATGCCTCGGCACTTGATGTCTCGATTGCAAAGGTGTGGTTTCAGGCAGGGGTTAAATCCACTCAAACAAACAAGAAGATCTTGACACAGGAGCTCCTCGTAAAAAATGACAGCCTTATAAGGGTTAACTATTTGGATAAGACCAACTATCTGCTCATAAGAAATTCCTCGGGGAAAAAGAAATATATAGACATCAGCTCCCCGGAGGCAGCTCTTCCACAGGATGCCGTAATTGAGGACAGTAAAACACTTCTGCCTTTCAGCCTGGACGGGAAAACAAACAGGCAGATATGGCTTACAATGCATATACCTCAGGATGCCAAGCCGGGCAAGTATACTTCCACTTTCAGGGTCTCCTCTTCAAAGGGAACGCTCATTGAATTCCCTCTTGAAATTGAAGTGCTTCCCTTTAAGCTGGATGAGCCGCGCATTAAATATTCCCTGTACTACCACGGGGCCTTAAGGGACTGGAAACTGAGGCCTTTTAACTGCATGGATAAGACGCCGGAGGAGCTTTACATTGATCTGAAGGATATGAAGGAGCACGGGGTTCTCTATCCCAATAATTACCAGGATTTGAAACACCTGGAAGAAAACCTCACTATAAGAGACCGCGTGGGGCTTCCTAAGGACAGATTCTACAGCACGCTTTTGGACTGGTTTAAGGGACCTCCCATGACAAAAGACGAGCTCGGCCGGCTTAAGAAAAGGATACTCGACTTCAAGTCTGTAGTTGAAAAATATGGCTATAAACAGCTCTATATTTATGGTGAGGATGAAGCGCGCGGGCAAAAGCTCCTTAATCAGAGAGCGGGCTGGCAGCTTGCGCATGAACTGGGAGTGAAGATTTTTGTGGCCGGCTACGATGAAACTTTCCAGATGATGGGCGACATGCTGGATCTGGCCGTAATACAGGGGCCTCTTAAGGCCGAACAGGCTCACCTTTACCACTCAAAAGGCAACGAGATCTATTCGTATTCAAATCCACAGGTAGGGCAGGAAAATCCTGAAATCTACCGCCGCAATTACGGCCTGGCGCTCTGGAAAGCCGGCTACGACGGCTGCATGGATTATGCCTACCAAAAAAACTACAATTCAATGTGGAATGACTTTGATTATCCGCGCTACCGCGAGGAGACGTTTACCTATCCAACCAGTAACGGCCTCATCTCAACCGTCCAGTGGGAAGGCTTCCGCCAGGGCATTACAGACGTGCGCTATATGTCCACACTCCTTAACAGAATAGACAGCCTGAAGGCCGATGGGAAAAATGTATCCGCGCTGGAACGCTGGGTGGGGTCCATAGACACCTCAGGAGACCTCGATGAAGTGCGTGAGGAGATAACAGATAAAATTCTTTCCATTAAAGCTTTGTGAGGGAATTTAAGCTTTTTCCCTCCGCTGAAATATAAACCCTCAGAAGTACTGCAATTTTCCTCCTCCGTTAGGATAAAAGCCCGCTTTTTTGTATTTTTACCTACTATGAAACAGTTTTTTCACACATTCTATTAGCACACTCAAAGATAAAGCCTCACTTTTTGGGCCAGGTCCCATTTTTAAAATTATCCATTTTCTTAAGGAATTTTAACCTCTTAACTGATGTTATATTCCAATGCATTACAAAATTACGTTATTATGAAGGAGTAATTAACTTTAGAATATGAGTATTCAAAGGGAAATAAATAAAAGAAGAACACTGGCTATTATAAGCCACCCTGATGCCGGCAAGACTACGCTTACTGAAAAATTCCTCCTCTTTGGAGGCGCCATTCAGACCGCAGGAGCCGTAAAATCAAACAAAATTAAGAAAAGCGCGACAAGCGACTTTATGGAAATCGAACGCCAGAGGGGCATCTCTGTTGCCACTTCTGTCATGTCTTTCGATTATAACGATATCCGTGTAAACCTCCTGGATACGCCCGGCCATAAGGACTTTGCCGAGGATACCTACAGGACTCTTACAGCAGTAGACAGCGTAATTCTTGTTGTCGACTGCGTCAAGGGAGTGGAGCCTCAGACTGAAAAGCTCATGGAAGTCTGCCGCATGAGAAATACACCGGTTATTATTTTTATAAATAAACTCGACCGCGAGGGGCGCGATCCTTTTGAACTCCTGGATGAACTTGAAGACAAGCTCGCAATCAGAGTACGCCCTTTAAGCTGGCCCGTGGGCAAGGGGTTTATGTTCAAGGGAGTCTATAACCTTTACGACAAAAGCTTTAATGTTTTCCGCCCGAATAAAACGACGCTCGATGAGGATCTTTTTGTAGTTGAAGATCTTGACGACAGCAGACTGGAAGAAACCCTGGGGATAGATCCCCTGGCGCAGCTCAGGGAAGATGTGGCCTTAATTGAAGGTGTGTACGACCCTTTCGACCGTCAGAAGTATTTAGACGGCCATCTTGCCCCGGTATTCTTCGGCAGCGCAATTAACAATTTCGGCGTAAAGGAACTTCTCGATACCTGCATTGAGGTTACTCCCACGCCAAGGGGAAGGGAAACCGACCGCAGAATGATCGATCCCGAGGAAGAACAGTTCTCCGGCTTTGTCTTTAAGATTCACGCAAATCTCGATCCCAAGCACCGCGACAGAATTGCATTCCTCAGGATCTGCTCCGGCAAGTTTGAGAGGAATAAGTTCTTTCATCACGTAAGGCTCGATAAAAGCTTCAGATTCTCTAGTCCTGCTACATTCATGGCACAGGAAAAAAGCCTTGTCGAGGAGGCTTTCCCCGGCGACGTGGTGGGACTCTATGATACGGGAAACTTCAAGATAGGCGACACTTTAACCGAAGGCGAAAAGCTCATCTTTAAGGGAATCCCCAGCTTTTCTCCCGAAATCTTCAAGGAGCTCATAAATACAGACCCCATGAAAACCAAACAGCTGGAAAAGGGCGTTCAGCAGCTTACGGATGAGGGTGTTGCACAGCTTTTTATTCAGCAGCTTGGGAACAGGAAAATTGTGGGAACAGTTGGGGAACTGCAGTTTGATGTTATACAGTACCGACTTCTCCATGAATATGGGGCATCTTGCCGCTTCAGACCGCTTAATTTCTTTAAGGCCTGCTGGATTACCTCAGATAACGAGAAGAAACTTGAGGACTTCATTCGCTATAAGCCTGATAACATTGCACAGGATAAGGACGGCCTCCTGGTATACTTTGCTGAAAGCGAATGGCTACTAAATAAGGCAATTGAGAATAACCCTGAGATTAAGTTTCACTTCAATTCAGAGTTCAAGGTGAATTAATCTTATGCATATAAAAAAAAGCCGGCTTTAATATTGCCGGCTTTTTTTTTCTATACTTAGGCTAAGAAGACTATCCGTTATTGTTTTTCTGCATCCTGTTGTTCATGCGCCCCTGCATCATGCCTTTTCCCATCATGCCTTTTCCCATCATTCCTCTGGCGCGGCCATGTCCCATCATGCCCTTTCCCATTCCTTCATGGAGCATAGGAGCCATTTTGCGAAAAGTTGCTTTCTGCTGGTCGTTCAGAAGGTTATAGATCTGGAACCAGTTCTTTATAGCAGAGGCTTTCATGTCTGCCTGTATGCCGCTTACTTTCTTTGTAAGGTCGAGTATTTTACTTTCATCTGGGTTATTTCCCGTAAATTGGCTCTTTATGTCGATTCTTGTTTTTGCAATTTCGGATCTAAGGTCTACCATCTGTTTCTGGTGCTCAGTTCTGAGCTTCTGAATCTGATCCTTCTGATCCTGTGTTAAGTTAAGTTCCTGAAGGAATTTCTGACGCCCCGGGAATTTGCCCTGTCCTTTTCCTTGCTGCTGCTGTTGGGCAAAGAGAGTTCCCAGAGGTAATATTGCAACTATAGCTACGGCAATAAAATTTTTTATCTGCCTTTTCATTTTTAAATCTCCTTTGTTATTTTAAGATAACGTTTTTTGTTTTTTTACCAGGCTGGATCCAGATAAATATCATTCTTGAATATTTACACTAATTGGACAGAGCCACTTCCCGCCGGGTTTAATGGGAGGGCCATCTTAATAATAATATTTTTTAGTGAACTCCTGCAGTAATGTTGTTTCAACCTTCAGGAATGTTGTCTTTAAACCTTCAGGCGTTTTTAAGTGTCTAAAATTTGAACAAACAGTAAATTATGGCAGAAGACAAGGATTTCGAATACGTCAGGCGTTTCATAAATGGAGACGAAATGGCCTTTAATCTGCTGGCCGGGAAGTATCAGCAGAAAATTTACTGGCATGCCAGACGTATGCTCGGAAACCATATGGATGCCGACGAGGTAACGCAGGAAGTACTGATTGTTCTTTATAATAAACTCAAAAGTTTTAACTTTAAGTCGTCGCTCTTTACCTGGATTTACAGAATTACAGCTACCCGTAGCATCAACCAGCTTAATAAGAGAAAAGTAAAAAGATTTTTGTTCCTTGAGGATTCAGACTATGATACGCTTAAAGACAGGGAGGACATTGTCAGCAATATAGAAAACAGGGAGAAGGTGGACAAGCTCGACAGGGTCTTAAAGGAACTTCCTGCCAAACAGAGAGAGGTGTTTATATTCAGGAATTTTGATGAGTTGTCATATGAAGAGATATCCGAAATTACAGGCAGGAGCGTCGGCGGGCTGAAGGCCAATTACTTCCACGCCTTAAAGAAAGTAACGGAGATGATGGATAAAAATGAAAACGAATGATGAAATATTAAAGTATCTTTCGGGCATGCTCCCGGAAGAGAAGAGGAGGGAATTCGAACTTAAGCTTCAGAAGTCCGATTCTCTCAAACGTGAGCTTGAGAAAACTTCGGCATACTTAAGCGAGCTTAAAGCCCTGGGCAGCCTTCAGGCCGATACCGGTTATTTTGAAAACCTGCTGCCGGCGCTCAGAAGCAGACTCCTTCCCCATAAGAAGAAGAAAAGCTTCAGGCTTTATCCGGGGATTGCATACATGGTTCCCGCGGCTTTAGTCGCGGCCCTGTTCTTATTTAAGCCTTTCGGGTTTAACCCCTTCATGAGGGGCACCAGTACAACATCCGAGTTTACAAGGGAAGTCAGCGAAATGAATGATCAGACAAGAAGCGAAGTGCTGGGAAGTCTTTTGGAAAACGAAAGCAGTATCACACAGGCGGATGTTCTTCCCGACAATACGGCTGAAGCTGTCGAGAACACGATGGGCGAGGAGCTCTTTAAGGGAAGCGACAACAAATCGCAGTACCTCGACACCGACGAGCTGATAAATTCAATTTCTGCTGATGAAGCCGATAACGTTTATCAGGATATGTTACATAAAAAGATTCTTTAGGAGAAAAAATGAAAGGGTTAGTAATTGTTCTTATTCTCTTTGCGGCATCTTTTACTGCTGTAAATGCACAGCAGGGGCATCATATGTCGCAAAAGGCACATGAGAAAATCAATGAACTGGAAAAAATCAAGCTGATGGAAACGCTCAACCTGGATGAAGCTGCAATGGTCAAGTTCTTTGCCCGCAGGAAGGAGTTCCAGAATAGAATGATGGGTCTTAACGTGCAGAAGAACGATGATTTGGATCAGATTCAGAATGCCCTGAACAGTGAGAACGGGGCAGCCAAAGATGACCAGTTCTACAGAAAATATGTTGAGGATATAAAATCAATAGACATGACTATTGCAAAAACAAGGGACGAATATTTCACTTCTCTCAGGGATATTCTCAGCCAGAAGCAGATTGCAAAGCTCATGGTATTCGAAAGGAACTTCAGAAGGGAGCTCAGGGAGATAATTTTTAAGGAAAGAAGAAAAAAAAGTGATTGATTGAAAAAAAAGTATTGATTTTTTAGAGATTTAAGCATATTTTTACCTTGCTAATGCGGAAGTGGTGAAATTGGTATACACGCTATCTTGAGGGGGTAGTGCCTTAATTGGCATAGGGGTTCAAGTCCCCTCTTCCGCACCAAAAATAAAGCCTTTGACTTGTAAAAAGTGAAAGGCTTTCTGCTTTTTAAAGGGCTTCTTATTTCGGTTGATAGAGCAGATTTACTGAAAGCGTAAAGGTGTTAAAGCCGCTTTCACCGGCCATCTTTCCGAAAAGGTTCACAAAATTAAACCTTATGCCTGCATCCAGGTTCAGCTGGCTTAAAATTCCCACATCAATTCCCGCACCGAGGCCAAGGCCCCACCTGGCGCGGCTGTCGGTTGATATTTCACGCGTGGTATTTGGAAAAACCCTGCTGAAATTTGTTTTCCCCTGTGCATTCATCTGGAGTTCCAGGTCGGCATAAGGTGAAAAAGAAGATTCCGTGTTGAGAAGGTACTCGGCCCCCAGGGCAAAAGTAAAAATGCTCGTCGACGACTCGAGGTCAATTGCTGTAGTCGGATTTACAATAATGTTATTCTTGCTTCCGCTTATTGATGTATATGCGAGCCTTCCGGTAAGTTTGAGCGGTATGGGCTGGAGGCCGAGCTTGATTTTCCCCTGGAGATGATAGCCCGATTTGAGCCCCAGATTTCCTGTAGTATCGATATCACTTGTATATGCACTGGGCCCCAGAACGTAGGTAAGCCCGCCTCCAAAGCCGTATTCCAGGTTCTTGCCCTGTGAAAAAACAGATGAAGAGCATAGTAATAAGAGGAATGAAGCTATTACAATTTTTTTCATTTTGTCTCCTTTTCCTTGCTATTAATTAAAAACTAAAATGTTTAATTGCAAAGTAAAGAGCTTAATTTAGGAACAGGGGGCATTTTTTTTCTGGCAGGACAATAAAAAAGCCCTTTACATAGACTGTAAAGGGCTTCACAATAAATGCCTAATTAATTAGAACTTATATGCAATACCTGCTGTAAAAATGCCGAGACCGTAGCCGACTTCACCGAAAACGGCAAAGTTAGGGTTGAAGAAGTAGCGGGCACCGCCGTGGATACCGAAAACGGCATAACTGCCTGATGCCTCGTATCCATAGCCGTTATAACCTGTAGGTGTTGTAACGCTTACAATGTTATATCCTACTGTAAGTCCTGCATATCCGTCCAGGTTTTTAACTGTCTCCAGGAAGTGGTATTCACCTCTTGCACCGATAAGGAAGTAGGTATACTTCCATGACCAGTCATCACCAAAATATCCCCAGTCATATGTGGAGCTTGCATAGGCCAGAACTCCGCCGACGGATATCTTGTCTTCAATTCCGTACTGGAAGCCTGCGCTGATCGGGGGCATGCTTGAGGTGCCGGAGATACCGGCCATTCCGAAGCCAATGCCCAGCTGGCCGACCTGGCTGTTTTTCTTGAAGGGGTTTTCTGACTGTGCAGATGTTGTAACTGAAAGCAGCATGAATACAACTAAAAGTGCTGATAGTACCTTAAAAGCAGATTTCATTTGAACCTCCCATTATGTGATTGTTATTAAATCAGGAAACTTAAAAAAAACAGGTAATCCAAAAACAGTTTTAAGAACAGAATTACACTAAAACAAGTTGAAAATACTAATAACACCAAAATTCAGGTTTCTTATGAAAACATTTTGAAAACAGAAAAAGAACATGTGGCAGACTTTTTCATCTTTGCGGCACTTTCTTAAGGCATGCGTGGCGTGTTTATTCATAAACAATAAACTATATCTGATAAATTAAGATTCTCTATAATAAAATACAACTTAATCTGAAAACAAAAGTAATATACCAAAAAGAAAACAAATAGCAATTGCTTTAAGTTTTAAGAAGGGAAAAAGAACAAAAATAGATCCCATTTACAATAAGGAAGAGTTTGCTTAATTCTAAGTCTTGGAGTAAATTTGTTGAACAAAATTTTTGGAGACTAAGGTGTCAACATTAAACAATACCATTGTTAAATTTGTTGAAATGCTTCCGAAGCCCGTTGTTAAGATATTCGCTCAGAAATATATAGCCGGCGATACACTTCAGGATGCAATCAGGGTAGTTAAAGAGTTAAATTCCAGGGGAATTTACGCAACCATGGACGTTTTAGGCGAAGCTATTCAGACCAAAAGCGAAGCCATCCAGGCAAAAAAAGAATGCATGGAAGTTCTTGAGGCCATAAGGGACAATAACCTGATGGCAAACCTTTCCCTTAAACCTACACAGCTCGGACTTGGGCTGGACCGTGATTTCGGCTTTCAGGAAGCTTCAGAAGTCGTGGCCAAAGCAAAGGAACTGAATAATTTTGTGCGCCTGGATATGGAGGATTCGCCATATACGGATGCAACTTTTGAGCTTCTGAAGTGTTTAAGGGAGAAATTCGATAACGTTGGCGTTGTGGTTCAGGCTTACCTGAAAAGAACCTTGAGCGACGTTATGTTGTTAGATAAAATGGGGACAAATTACAGACTGTGCAAAGGTATATATATCGAGCCCGAGGCAATAGCATATAAGGACCGTCAGAAAGTAAGGGATAACTACCTGGAAATTCTGAAGACCATGTTCAAAGACGGCAATTATGTCGGCATAGCAACACATGACGACTATCTGGTCGAAGGCGCCCAAAAGCTTATTAAAGAGATGAACATTCCAAAGGACAAGTATGAATTCCAGATGCTCTACGGCGTCAAGGAAGACCTGAGGGATAAGATCAATGCCCAGGGCCATAAGGTCAGGATTTACGTGCCTTTCGGAAAACAATGGTACAAGTATTCGATCAGGAGACTCAAGGAAAATCCTCAGGTTGCATGGTACATTACAAAAAGTATTTTTATGTTTAAATAAATGAATGTATTAGGAATAGAAAGTTCTTGCGACGAAACTTCGGTAGCGGTAATTCGTGACGGTAAATTAACTTCAAATTTAATTTCTTCACAGGATTTTCATGTAAATTATGGAGGCGTGGTTCCCGAGCTCTCGAGCCGCGCCCATTTACAGATCATCATCCCTCTGCTTAAGGATGCTTTGGGCCAGTCTGGCATAAGCCTGAAGGATATTGACGTCGTCTGCGCAACAGCCGGCCCCGGCCTCATAGGGGCACTTCTTGTTGGACTTACATTCGGTAAGTCGCTGGCATACTCAATTCAAAAGCCTTTTATACCTGTAAACCATATAGAAGGGCATATATTCTCAGGCTTCCTCATGGAGGAGAAGCCAGAGTTCCCATATCTTGCCCTTGTGGTCTCGGGAGGGCACACGCTCCTTTTGATTGTTAAGAGCGACACTGAAATAGTAAAGCTCGGCACTACGGTAGATGATGCTGCAGGGGAGGCTTTTGACAAGGTGGCTAAAATGCTGGGGCTCGGCTATCCGGGAGGTCCCAAGATTCAAAAATCAGCTTCACTGGGAGACGCAGGGAAAATAGCTTTTCCCGTAGCCAGCCTTAAGAATCCGTATGATTTTTCATTCTCCGGACTTAAGACTGCTGTCCTCAGATACCTTCAGCAGACTTACGGTCATGACAGGGCGGTGCCGGAGGGTGATCTGCCGGATATTGCAGCCTCCTTCCAGAGGGCCGTAATCAAGGCTCTTACGCAGAATGTGGAAAAGGCACTCAAAGAGTATAAAGTCAACTCTCTTTCTTTAGTAGGAGGAGTTGCCGCAAATAAGGCCCTGAGAGAGGCTATGGCGGATGTGGCCAGGAAACACAGGAAAAAACTCGTCATACCCGACTTTGTCTACTGCGGCGATAATGCTGCAATGATAGCCTACCGGGGAATGAGGCTTTTCTTAAATGGTAATAAGTACAGCCTGGACTATAATGCTTTTCCGGGTTTATCTTCAAACACATTTGCCGGGTAAGGTATGTTCTCAGTGAAAAAATACAGGGATATTGAAAAACTTTCTGATCCTGAAAAGCTCGAGATCCTTCGAAAGTGCAGAAAAAGAATAGATTTTTTTGACAGAATTTTAGTATATATACTGAACAAGCGTACAGAGGCGGCTGTCTTAATTGGGCACGTTAAAACTTCCCTGGGGCAGCCGATCTATTCGCCTGAACGCGAGAGGGATGTTTCAGAAAAAATAAACAGCTCTAATAAGGGGCCGCTTTCCAGGGAATCCTTGGACAGGATCTATGAAAGAATCCTGGATGAGTCCAGATCCACGCAGAAAGCAGAGTCGTCAAAAGTTAATGCAAAATAATTCTTCCAATTCAGGAAAAAAAAAGTCATTAAGAGATTTACTGAGCAGAAAAGAATTCATTGCCGTTTCGGCAGTGTTTGTTATAACTCTGGTAATTCTTATTTACACCTTTTTCTCGCCCAATTACTATAGGCGACCCTCGCCTTTTACTTTTGAGATAAGGCATGGAATGACTCTAAGCAGCACTATAGATTCACTCTACAGTAAAGGGATCATTCCGAGCAAAATGAATATGAAGATTGCGGCAGTTGTCATGGGAGGAGGGCGTAATCTTAAGGCCGGGCGGTACAAGATCCCGAACGGACTCAGCTACGTGGGCTTAATGGAGCTCTTCATTTCAGGAAAAAGGGAGGTCTCCTCGCTCGTAACCTTCTATGAGGGCTTTAGCATTTACCAGTTTGCCCATATACTAAAAGAAAAACTGCACCTGGACAGCCTTCAGGTAGTAAAGCTCTGCACCAGCAGGCCTTTTCTGGACTCCCTCGGAGTTGACGCCCCGTCGCTGGAAGGATACCTTATGCCCGACAGCTATTACTTTTACGATAAAACCCCTGCCCGGCAGGTAATTATGCGTCTGAGGGGAGAGTTTAACAGGTTCTTTACCGACAGCCTGAAAAGTCGTCTCAGAATCATGAAATATAACCTGCGGGAAGTACTTACCATAGCTTCAATTGTTGAAGGAGAATCTGCAAAAATATCCGAATACCCGGTAATTGCAGGAGTTTACTATAACCGCCTCAAGGCGGGTATGAAACTCCAGGCCGACCCGACAGTCCAGTATGCACTCCTCGGGCGCTGGCGAAGGCTTTATAATAAGGATCTCTTACTTGATTCACGCTACAATACTTACTTATATTACGGCCTGCCTCCAGGACCAATAAACAGCCCGGGCAGGGCTGCCATTATGGCTGCACTTTATCCGGCAAGGCATAATTATCTTTACTTTGTTGCCGACGGCACGGGCGGGCACAGGTTTTCTTCATCATTTTCCGAACACCAAAAATTAGTGAGACAATACAGAGCATGGCGCGACAAACAGGCAGGCAAATAGTAAGACTTCTTTTCATACCGGCTCTCGTGCTCCTGCAGATGGCCGGCTGCGCAAACCAGCTCCCGCCGGCTGGAGGTCCAATTGACAGGACACCCCCGGAAATAGTGGATGCATATCCAAAAAACGGCACCACCGACTTTAAGGACGACCATTTTGAGGTTACCTTTTCAAAATATGTCGACAGGCGCTCCGTTCAGGATGCCATATTTATTTCCCCTGCCATTGAAGGGGAAATGGAATATGACTGGAGCGGAAAAACCTTAAGGGTGAACTTCCCGGGAAAACTCAAGGACAGTGTTACTTACGTTGTGACATTCGGGACGGACCTTGTGGATATAAATAACAGGAACCGCATGGCTCAGGCTTACTCATTTTCTTTCTCAACCGGAAGCAGGATCGATAAGGGCGTTGTTGAAGGGAAGGTCTACCTTTCAGATCCTTCAGGCGTCATGATCTATGCCTATCCCATTAAAGATACCTCTAAAGTTAACCCCACAAAGGAAAAGCCGGAATATATCTCTCAGGCCGGAAAAGACGGAAGCTACAGAATGCCCGGCATGGCCCCCGGCCAATACAGGATTTTTGCCGTAAAAGATGAGCTCAAAGATTTTATCTATAACGTGGGTGAAGACCTCTACGGGGCTCCCTACAGGGATATAAGCATTTCTCAAAAGGATTCACTCTTTAAGAATCTTGACTACTTCCTTGCCAAAGAGGATACCGCAAAGCCGAGACTCGTTTCTGCCGCAATGACCGACCGCTTTCATGTTCTTACAGCCGTTAGCGAGGAATTCGACAGCACAATCATCAGTTCACAAAACTTTTTCCTTTACGACTCAACTCTTCAAAGGGAAGTTAAACCCCTTTATGCCTTTAGGGGGAGAGCCAAAGCTACAGAAGTGATCCTTTCATTTAAGGAAAACCCAGGCGAGCAGGATAATGTTTATCTTGTGGCAAAAAGGATTACCGATAAAAACGGCAACTCCACAAACAACGATTTTGTAAAACTGACTGTAAGTACAAAACCCGATACAACTGCACCAAAGCTTCTTCAGACAAAACCTCCCCGCGGCGAAAGCGGTGTGGAGACCAGAGGAGCTGAATTTTATTTTTATTTTGATGACGGCTTCGACTCTACACGCGCCAAAACAGGCATTTCAGCTATAGACAAAGCCGGGCTTAAGCTTCCCGTTGAGGTGAGCTTTCTGGATGATGCATCATTTAAGGTGAAAATACCGGTTGAACTGAAGGCCAGGCAGAACTACTCAATTAAAGTTGACCTCAGAATGATTGCTGATGCGGCAGGAAACAGAACCGATTCGGTTTTCACACTCCCTTTCACAACTTCTGCAGGAATGGACTTTACAGGGGTTTCGGGAAGTGTAAAGACAGACACAAATATGACAAAAAGCAACCTCGTCGTAGTGCTTCAGGGAGTGGATAAGGAAAAACCTGTCTATAAAAAACGCATCGGCAGGAAAAAGGATTTTAATTTTAACAAGGTTACTCCCGGCAAGTACCAGGTCTGGAGCTTTGAGGACCGCGACAGCACCGGAGTCTACAATATGGGAAAACCGTATCCCTTCAAACCCTCTGACAGGTTTACCTTCTACCCCGATACACTGAACCTGAGAGCCCGCTGGCCGGTTGAAGACGTAATAGTGGAATACAAATAAACTTTTTCCGCCATAAGAACATAAAAACTTAAAACATAAGAACTTAAAACATAAGAACTTAACAGCTGCGGCTAAAGGCCGTTTAACTGACGGATTAACCGCAGCTAAGACTATTCTGCCGCAGGTAACAATTTTACTTTCTTTCCTTGATTATTCAGTAAATATGAATGATCTTGCATATCTGAATTTCAGCTATTATTCCATTTTAAACTGGAGGCTTTAATTATGAGCGACAACTTTTCAGGCCTGTCACGAAGGGATTTCTTAAAGATCACAGGCACACTGGCCGTTGGAGCAACACTGGCTAATCCGGTGTTGAATAAGGTCCTGGCCCGGGAGGCACTTACCGGAAGAGCATCTTCGTATGAATTTTTTAAGACGCTCTGCGGTCTTGATAACCTTACAATAAATAAACTTCTCTCCATTGCACTTTCAAAAGGAGGGGACTACGCCGACCTCTATGCCGATTACAGCATAAACAGCAGCATTCTTCTGGAAGACAGAATAATTAAAAATGCTTCCAGGAATATCAGCGCAGGAATTGGCATCAGGGTCTTAAAAGGGGACCAGACGGGCTACGCATATTCTGAAGACATGACATTTGAAAGCCTTAAGAATGCCGCTCTTACTGCGGCCAGTATTGCAAATGAAACAGGAAAAAGTTTCACGGCCAACGTTACAAATCAGAAGGTGAAAAATTACTATGAAATAAGCCTCCCGATTGCAGAGGTTGACTTGGATGAAAAGATCAGGCTCCTCAAAGACTCTGAGAGCGCCGCTTTCAGGAAAGACAAGCGGATTACAAAGGTAAGCGCAAATATGCTGGATTCTGAAAGGTTTATTGTTGTAGCCAACAGCGAAAACGTCTTAATGGAAGACTACCAGCCGCTTATGCGGTATAATGTGTCGGTTATTGCCGAGGAAGATGGCAAACGCCAGAGCGGCCGCATGAGCGGCGGCGGCAGAATAGGCATGGAATATTTCAGGAAGGTTAAAAGCTCTGCAAAGCTTGCCGAAGAGGCCGTAGAGCAGGCACTGCTTCTCCTGAGGGCAAAGAATGCCCCGGCTGGTCCCATGCCGGTGGTGCTTTCACCGGGAGATTCAGGAATCCTGCTCCATGAGGCCATTGGCCACCCGCTGGAGGCCGACTTCAACAGGAAGGGAACTTCGGCCTATTCAGGCCGCATCGGGCAGAAAGTGGCCTCTGAACTCTGCACAGTTTACGACGGCGGTACAATTCCAAACGACCGCGGAAGCATTAACTTTGATGACGAAGCTGTTACATCAAACAAGACTACACTCATTGAAAAGGGAATTCTTAAAGATTACATGCACGACAGGATCAGCGCCGGCTACTACAAGGTAAAGCAGACTGGAAACGGCAGAAGGGAATCGTATAAATACTATCCGATTCCAAGAATGACCGTGACTTACCTTGAAAACGGGAGTTCCGACCCCGAGGAGATAATCTCTTCAATTAAGAAAGGCGTCTACTGCAAGACATTCTCGGGCGGACAGGTGGACATTTCAAACGGCGACTTTGTTTTCAATCCCACGCTGGCCTTTATGATCGAAGATGGTAAGATGACATATCCGGTTAAAAATTTTACTCTCATCGGCAACGGACCGGACGTACTGACAAAGGTTACAATGGTCGGAAATGACTTTAAGTTTTCCGACGGAATGTGGACCTGCGGCAAAGGGCAGTCGGTTCCTGTTGGAGTGGGACTCCCCACGGTAAAGGTATCTGAAATCACAGTCGGCGGCATGTAAAACAAAATTCGGAGTAAAAAATGTTACTTGATGAACATAAAAAACTGGCTCAGAAAGTCATAGACCTGGTTAAAAAACAAGGAGGCGATACAGCTGTCGTCCGTATTAGCTACAGAACGGATAAGCATGTTTCTGTCCGCAACCAGAAAATAGATACTCTTACACAGTCTACTTCAAAGGAGCTTTCCTTAACAGCAAGCAAGGACAGGAAAAAAGCCTCTGTCTCGACAAGCGACCTTTCCGAAGAGGCACTGAAGACTCTGGTAAAGGATGCCATGAATATTGTAAAATACACCGGAGCCGACGAGTTTTACACTCTTCCTGAAAAAAGTGAGCTCGGAATGGCTGAGGAGGACCTTAAAATGTACGATCCCATGGTGGAGTCGCTTACAATTGAAAAGCGCATTGAAATGGCAAAGGAGCTTGAAAGGCTTTCACTTAAGCACGATAAGGATCTTATTGCCGACGGATCTTCAGTTGACAGCACCACGGCTCACTTTGTACTTGCAAATTCACTAGGCTTCTGCGAAGGCTACAGGCAGTCGGGCTGTGGACTGCAGAGCTCCTGCGCTATTCCGGATGCGGTCGAAGGACTTAATTCTGCGCGGAAGCAGTCGGGAGGATGGTATAGTTCAGCATATTCATTTGACAAGCTGGATTCAATTGAAAGTGTTGCCGAGAAGGCTGCCCGGCGTACTATTATGAAGAGGGGAGCCAGAAAGCCGAAGACGCAGAGTGTTCCGGTAATCTTCGAGAATACGGTTGCAAGGGGGCTCCTGTCATTCCTCATTCAGGCAATAACAGGAGGAAACATCTACACAAAGCAGTCTTTCCTTGCAGACAAACTGGGTGAAAAAATAGCAGGGGAGAACATAACAATAGTGGAAAATCCTCTGATTCCCGGAAGATTTGCCTCGCGTCCTTTTGACGGCGAAGGAGTTAAAAGCCGGAGGAAAACCGTGGTTGAAAAAGGGGTGCTTAAGACCTTTCTTTTGGATTCCTATGCTGCCCGGAAACTCAATATGAAGACCACAGGAAATGCCGACGGCGTAAGCAATCTTTACCTTGAAAGCGGGAATCTCAGTCTGGAAGAGATGATTAAGACAATCGATAACGGGGTACTCATAACCTACACCTCAGGCTTCGGCGAGATCCTTCAGACGGGGGATTATTCAAGGGGAGCACAGGGGCTCTGGATTGAAAACGGGAAGGTTGCCTATCCGGTAAATGAGTTTACAATTGCCTCGACCATGCATGAGATACTGAATAATATTGAGCTAATAGGCAATGATCCGATCAAAACAGGATCTGTTTACTGTCCTTCCATCAAGGTTAAGAAGATGACAATAAGCGGCGTTTAAGGCATGATATATTAATTTAAGTTAAGCAATTTAAGTTCTTAAAATAAAATAACTTAAATGGTGCGGTATTGCAAAAAGGCGGAATAACATCCGCCTTTTTTTGTGTGTCTCCAGGGAAGCTATGCATCTAAAAGACCGTACCACTTTTAGTCTTGTATAACATAAATGAAGTCATATATTAAATTGATGAGATAACAAGACGGGTTATCTTAAAAAAGGGAACATTGCCATGAAGAGTTCAGCTTTTAAGTAAAAATATCTTTATCCGGAGTGCCTCAAAAAATGTATTCCGGAAAAGAAAATGATCAGTAACAATGAAGGAGAATAAATTATGGCAGATGAGATTAATCCTGGTTATATCCCTCCGGAAAGGGATCCCAATGCAATCAGATCTACCGGTGGAACTGTAGAGGAGACGCGCCCCGGTATATTAAAAAGAATTTCATGGGGGGCGGTTATTGCAGGTGTAGTAGTTGCCCTTGTAGTCCAGCTGATCCTGAGCCTCTTAGGTTTAGGAATAGGCTTTGGATCCATTGAGCCTTTGAAACAAAGTAATCCTTTTTCCGGTCTGGGGACAGGGGCTTTGATATGGTGGGTGGTGAGCATGCTGATCGCTCTTTTCTTAGGAGGCATGGTATCCTCGCGCCTGGCCGGAGTCCCGAGGGCTTTCGACAGTGTTCTGCACGGAGTACTGACCTTCAGCGTCTTTACACTTGTCTCGTTCTATCTGCTGACCACTGCAATCGGGAGCGTCATCAGCGGAGTGGGCGGTGTTGTAGGCAAAACGCTTTCCATGGCAGGTCAGGGAGTTGGGGCTGCGGCGCCTGAAGTGGCAGGAGCCGTAAAAGGAGAGCTTCAGAAAAGCGGAGCCGACCTGGCTGACTTAAAAGCTGAGGCAGCAAACACTTTGCGTCAGACAGGTAAAACTGAACTTCAGCCAGAAAACCTGAGGCGTCAGGGAAATGAGGCCATGCAGGAGGTTACAGGAAGCGCCAGGAATACAGCTGAAAATCCGCAGGCTGCCGATAGTCAGGCAAGTAACCTTATAGACCGTCTTTTTAACCGTGCCGGTAATATAGTCGATGCCGCCGACCGCGAAGCGGCTGTAAATGTAATTATGAAAAGAACGGGCAAAAGCCGCGAGGAAGCGAACCAGATTGTAGATAACTGGATACAAACGTATAACCAGTCCAAACAGAAACTTGCTCAGGCCAAAGATACTCTTGAACAGAAGGCCAGGGAGACGGGCGACACAGTTGCAGCGGCAATGTCCAAGGCCGCTATATTTGCATTTATCGGCCTTATCTTAGGTGCAGTTGCTGCTGCTTTTGGAGGAAAGCTCGGTGAACCTCACGATACGGCAGTTCCTGTAAGGGTAAGAGAAAACAGGCCTTAGCGTCTTTGACCTAAAGTTATTTGGGAACTATGCCTGAACCGAATCTGACGGCGTAGACATAGGTGAATTCGGCTCCAAGAAAAAGTATCTGGGCAGTGTAGTAAATCCAGACTATAAATATTGCAAGCGATCCGGCGGCCCCGAAGGTGGAACTGATGCTGCTTCTGCCCAGATACAGGCTTATAAGATATTTCCCCAGTATGAAGAGGAGAGAAGTAATAAGCCCCCCAATCCTCACGTCTTTCCATGACAATTTTACGTCCGGAAGGACAAGATAAATCAAAGAGAAAAGAACTATCATTATAATGAGCGAGACTGCAAAGTCCGTAAGGCTTAAGACAAATGCCGGAATTGAAATGTAGTGTTCTATAAAGCCGCTGAGTGCCGTAATTAAAGTGCTTACAATAAGGGAGGCCATGAGGAGAATTCCCACGGCAATAATGAGCGAGAAGGAAACCAGGCGGCTTCTTATAAATGCAGCAAGCGCCTTTGCGGGCCTGCGCCTTACTTTCCAGATCATGTTAAGCGAATCCTGAAGTTCCAGGAATACACCCGAGGCGCCCAAAAGCAGTGTTACAACGCCAATAACGGTTGCTATTATGCCGGACTGAATATTGCTTGACTGCTTGATTGCATTTTGGATCAGTACGGCGCTTTCGTGTCCAACAAAAGACTGAAGCTCTTCAACAATCTTTCCCTGCGCGGCATCGTTTCCGAATACGAAGCCTGCAATTGCAATAATTAAAAGAAGAAGCGGTGCAATGGAGAATATGGTGTAAAATGAAAGCGAGGCTGCAAGCTTGGGCGCCTTGTCGTCACTCCATTTCGAGCCGGTTTCCTTTATAACATTCCAGATAAGACTCAGTTTCATTTCCCGCAATCTCCGGAGCTGTTGCACAATAATCTAAAATATCGAAAATAATCTTTAAATCAAGATAAAGGCCTCACTCTCAGGCTAAGGATTATCCCTCAGATTTATGGCTTTACCGGGAAAGGCTTCGGTTTCCAGTTAACAAAGAAGACTCCAAGCGTAATAATAAGTCCGCTAAGAATGGTGAGAATTGTAATATGTTCCTGAAGGATCATCCAGGCGGTAAATACCGTAACAAAAGGCTCAATGTAGAGAAATACCCCCACGCTTGTTGCTTCCATTTCTTTTAGTGACTGTGCCCAGAGGACGTAGGCAATGCCTGAACAGAAAAGTCCGAGAAATATTATAGCCATCCAGGCGTTAATCGACATATGAGTAAGCAGGGCGAAATACCCCGGGGTAACTGTAAAAGGGGAAAGAATAAGCGCCATGAAGCTGAAAAGATAGAAAATTGTAAGGATGGGAGAAAAGTGGAGCGAAATTTTTTTATTCAGCGCCGAATAAATGCTCCAGGTAAAGGAGCTGGCAAGGACCAGAAAATCCCCTTTATTTGAAATGAGCCCGACGTTTGTAAAATCCCCCTTGCTGATTAAAAGCACGAGACCGGAAAGGGAGATAAGTATGCCCCCGATCCTGATAATGGTCATGGATTCATGGAAAAATATTACCCCGGTTACTGCCATAAATACAGGAGTCAGGCCTACTATCCAGCCGGTATTTGCTGCTGTGGTATACTGAAGTCCCGTAACCTGAATCCAAAGGTGAAAAGAGGCAATTAAAGCCAGAAGGACAATGCTTTTAAGCACCCTGCCCGGCACGGCAAAGTTCCTGTCTTTTAAGAGGACCACGAAGGCTAGGAATATGATACCGAGAATAAGTCGTGTAAATACAATTTGGGAAGGATTTGCCTCGGCAAGCGCAATTTTTGTTGCAGCAAATGAAGCACCCCAGACCAAAACTGCAAAAAGGGGTTTCCAGTAGTGGGAGAGTTTATCTTTCATTTGTGCTGTTCTTAAAGCGTACTCTTAATATGCCGTCGTTAAAGTCGGTTGAAATTATCTTAAAGCCGCCGATTTCACTTGTACTCTTTACGTGGGGTCCGATGCACGGGCAGGCATCGTAGTTTCCAATTCTGACAATTCTGACACTGTTGCCGGCATCTTCGGGCAGGCGTTCCAGGTTAAAGTCTCTTTGTGCCTCCTCGCGGCTTAAGAATTCTTCGGTTACGGGGAGGTCTAAGTTTATAATTTCATTTACTTTAGCCTCAATTGTCTGAATTTCATCTTCCCCGAGGTTTCGCGTAAAGCGGTAATCGCACTTTGATTTTTTCTTTTCAATATGAGCGCTGAAGCTTCTTCCGCACTCAAACATCCTGACCATAGTCTGATTCAGTATATGTTCGGCAGAATGCATCTGCGGGTCGTAGGCTTTTCTTGGTTCCATTAGTTTACATCCTGAATAAAAGGTTTCTCTTGGAAAAATAATTCTAAACATAATGATATTTAACCGAAATTTCCATTTAGATTTGCAGAGTTAAGTTATTAATGCGCCTGATTTCGGGACGCAGATTTTTGTTGACTATTAAGGCTTTTAAGGCTATAATACCGGACTTAAAGATTTTTGAAAAATACATGAAAAACGAGAAAAGGAGAACCATTTAGAATGGCGCAAGTTGAACCTAATAAGGTTATTTACTCCATGATCGGGGTAAGCAAGTTCTATAATCAGAAACCGGTAATTAAGGATATATATTTATCGTACTTCTACGGCGCAAAGATAGGCGTTCTGGGCCTTAACGGCTCGGGAAAAAGTACACTCCTTAAAATCTTAGCCGGAGTTGACAAGGATTTTAACGGGGAAACCGTCTTGTCGCCGGGCTATACAATAGGCTACCTTGAACAGGAGCCTCAGCTGGATGAAAGTAAAACAGTTAAGGAAATTGTTCAGGAAGGGGTCCAGGAGATTGTGGACCTCTTGAAGGAATACGATTCCATAAACGAGAGGTTCGCCGAACCTATGTCGGATGAGGAGATGACTGAACTCTTAGACCGTCAGGGCAAAGTTCAGGAACGCCTGGAGGCCATGGATGCCTGGGAACTGGATTCAAAGCTTGAAATGGCTATGGATGCCCTAAGGTGCCCTCCGGGTGAAACAGCCGTGAAGGTTCTCTCTGGCGGCGAGAAAAGGCGCGTTGCCCTCTGCCGGCTGCTCCTTAAAAAGCCGGACATACTTCTTCTGGATGAACCTACAAACCATCTGGATGCCGAGTCGGTTGCCTGGCTGGAGCACCACCTCCAGAAGTATGAAGGCACCGTCATTGCCGTTACACACGACCGCTACTTCCTGGATAACGTTGCAGGCTGGATACTGGAGCTCGACCGCGGACAGGGAATACCCTGGAAAGGGAACTATTCATCCTGGCTCGAGCAGAAGCAGAACCGCCTCAGCCTGGAGGAAAAGAAGGAATCGGAGCGCCAGAAGACTCTTCAGCGCGAACTCGAATGGATCAGGATGTCGCCTAAAGGGCGCCATGCGAAATCCAAGGCAAGAATTACCTCTTATGAGAACCTGCTTAAACAGGAATCTGAAAAACTTCAGAAGGAACTTGAGATCTTTATTCCCGCAGGTCCCCGCCTGGGCAATAATGTAATTGAGGCAGTAAGTGTAAATAAGGCCTACGGAGAGAAGCTTCTTGTGGAGGATATGAACTTCTCGCTTCCTCCCGGAGGCATTGTTGGCATTATAGGTCCTAACGGCGCCGGTAAGACAACTCTTTTTAAGATGATTACAGGAAAAGAAACAGCTGACTCGGGCGAAATTAAAATAGGCGAAACCGTAAAGCTGGCCTATGTGGATCAGTCGAGGGAGGCTCTGGATCCTGAAAAGACCATCTGGGAGATGATCTCGGGCGGCGAGGACAACCTTATGCTCGGAAACAGAAGCGTGAACTCAAGAGCCTATACGGCTCAGTTTAACTTCTCAGGGGCCGACCAGCAGAAAAAAGTGGGACTCCTCTCAGGCGGTGAGCGTAACCGTGTGCATCTGGCCATGATGCTCAAGAGCGGTGCAAACGTTCTCCTGCTTGACGAACCTACCAACGACCTGGATGTCAATACAATGCGTGCTTTGGAAGAGGCTCTGGAAAACTTTGCCGGATGCGCCGTTGTAATAAGCCACGACCGCTGGTTCTTAGACCGCGTGGCCACACACATTCTGGCCTTCGAAGGTGAAAGCAAGGTGGTATGGTTTGAAGGCAACTTCTCTGACTACGAGGAAAATAAGCGCCAGAGACTTGGTGCGCTGGCCGATCAGCCGCACAGAATCAAGTACAGGCAGCTGACACGATAATTAAGTGACACGATAATTAAGTGACAAAATAATAAGTGACGGCTTGAATAAAGAAAAAGCGCCCATAGTATAAAACTCCAGGGCGCTTTTCTTATTGACCCCTATAATATCATTTCTGAAAAACCACCCTGAAAACAGTGCCGGAGCCCTTGGTGCTTTTTACTTCAATGGCTGCATTATTCAGTTCGGCATACTTTTTTGCCAGTGCCAGTCCCAGTCCGTTTCCCTGGTAGGACCGTGTATAGCTCTGATCCTCCTGTGAAAAAGGTTCAAATAATCTTGGAAGATAGCTCTCCGAAATACCTATCCCTGTATCCTCAACTGAAACAGCAAGGCGTTCACCGCCGTCTTTTCCGATTTTTATGCTGATCTTTCCACGATCGGTATACTTAACGGCGTTGTCTATCAGGCTGCGGAAAACCTGGGATATAGAATATTCATCGGCAACTACTTTCATTTCAGAAGTATTTTTTACCAGCTCGATTTCAATGCCCTTGTCGAGGGCATACTTTCTGAACTCCACAAAAAGGCTCAGCATTACGTCATAATAAAGGTCAAGCTCCCTCGGGTAAAGTTCATAATTTCCTGTCTGAATTTCAGACATATTCACGATTAGATCCACTGTCCTGAAAAGTCTTTTTCCCGCCTTTTCAACGATCTTAAAGTATTTCTTCATCTCGTCATCATTCCTTAAATCGGACTCTTCTTTCATCAGTGATGAATAGGTGAGAATAGTGTTGACCGGGGTGCGTATCTCATGCGAGATCTGTGCCAGGAATTCAGTTTTCAGGCGGTCGGATTTTTCAGCCTTTTCCTTGGCGCTGATAAGAGCACGTTCGTTCCTTTTTCTTTCTGTAATGTCGCTGACAATTGTAATGAGCACTTCATCCCAGCCTTTTGATTTTTTAAGAAGATTTGTAGTGTGTTCGGTATCGATTGCGGTTCCGTCTTTTCTTTTCATCTGGTATTCAGTCCTGAACACATTATTCCTTTCAAGCTGGAGTTCTCTTGTCCGTTTGAGGTTTTCATAATGCTCTAATGAATGGAACAGGAATTCCGGGGATTTTCCTATTACTTCATTAGGTTTGTAGCCGAAGATCTTTTCCACTACAGGATTGCATGCAATTATCCTGCCCGTTGACCTCTCGCTAACAAATACAGCCTCATTCAGGCTTGCGAACATCTTCTCCAGAAGGCTCTTTGCCCTTAAAAACTCCCTTTCAACGCTCTTTTTGTCTGTTATGTCGAGTGCCGTAGAGACAACGCCTTTTGTAGTGCCGTGTTTATCATAGTCAGGCTCAATTCCGATATCATAATAATAATCCCTGCCTTTGGCTTTTGTCTTTACAATTTTGCGTGTTTTAATGGAAGATTCCATGACCTGTTTTTTTATTGCCTGCAGTATAAGGGCATCCTCTGCGGGCAGAAGTTCCATGTCGGTTTTGCCCTTTAGCTCTTCAGCAGAATATCCAAGGAATGAATTATTGCTCCACGTATAGCGGAGATCTTTATCCTGCTTTAGTATAAGGACCGGGGAGTGCCGGGCTGTCAAAACAATCTGCTCCTCTTTATCCCTCAGTTTCTTTTCCATTTTCTTGTGTTTATGGATATGCCTGATGGAATTTTCCAGGAGGGCAGGACTCAGATCACTCTTAAGGATGTAGTCATCGGCTCCAAGGGCAAGGGCTTCTTCAGGCGGAAGATTTCTGCTCCCGGTAATAATTGCCGGCATACCGGAGGAGGAAATTAAAAGACCGGACAATTTGTCTCTCTCATCCAATGCCTGCAGGTCCAGATCCACAAGAAAAAGGTCAAATTCATAACCTTTCAGCAGGCTTTCTGCCTCATGAGGATCCGGAAGGGCTTTTACAGCAATCTCCTCTTTGCATCTCTCCTGAAGCCCTTTAAGAACTCCCGTTAGCTCTTTTTTATTTTCGGAAAGAAGTAATACTCTCATTTCAATTTTAATTTTAGTCGGTTTAATTCAACTGCAACGGAACTGATTCCATTGACGTTTTGATTCTCAGACGTTCTATTTATAACTTATCTTTTTCTAAAAAAGTTCGTTTTTGTCGGTGAAAGTCTCGTTTTCCCGGAAAACAGGGATGGTAATTATTCAGGAAATTCATTAATATTGAAGTGAACTTTTACAAGGGGGGAACAAAAATGAAGAGAAAATTTACAGTTACGGCCTTGCTGGTCTTTTTTCTTGGCCTCAGTCCTGAAATCCTTTCCCAGTCGGCAGGTATTAACTTTATGATGGGATTTCCGCAGGGAGATTTCAAAAAAAGCATAAACCGTCTGGGTTTCGGAGCCGAAGGATTTGTGACTTTATGGACTGTAAAACCTTCCATCCCTTTTACTCTGGGCGTTGACGGAAGCTTTATGACCTACGGCAGCGAATCACGAAATGAACCTTTCAGCACTACTATACCTGACGTTACAGTGGACGTAAGCAGGACGAATAATATTGTCAACTTTCATCTTCTACTGCAGATAATGCCGCCGGCAGGAAGCATCAGGCCTTATATTGAAGGGCTCTGGGGAGGCTCCTATCTTTATACACAGACACAGATTAACAGCCAGGGCAATGTTGACAAGGAGGTGGCCAGCTCCACAAACTTCGACGACTGGGCCTGGAACTACGGCGGAGGGGGCGGACTTCTGATAAAGGTTCACGATATGAAAAATGACGAAGATGGAACAGGCTCCCGCTGGAAGGTTTCCAGCATCTGGATAGACTTAAAGGCCCGATACCTGCTGGGTTCAGAGGCCGAGTACCTGAAGGAAGGTTCAATGAGAATAGAGCAGGGAAGGGTTCTGTTTACTCCTTCAAAGTCTCACACGGACCTTATAACTGCACACCTGGGGGTTATAATTCAGTTCGACTAAAATAAAAAGGGGGACGATATGTTTATTGGTCACTTTGGAGCAGCTCTGGCTGCAAAAAAACTTGACAGTAAGCCGTCACTCGGCACAATGATTCTGGCCTCGCAGTTTATTGACCTTTTATGGCCGTTTCTTCTGATTTCCGGAATTGAAAAGGTTAAAATAGACCCGGGCAATTCTGCATTTACCCCGCTAGATTTCACATACTATCCATTTTCTCACAGCCTGCTATTTGTTTTTATTTGGGCTCTGCTCTTCGGGGCTTTTTACTTCCTGATAAGGAAAGACATAAAGAGCTCTGTGGTACTGGGAACACTGGTCTTAAGCCATTGGGTGCTTGATCTCATCTCTCATGTGCCCGATCTTCCCTTATATCCGGGAGGAAGCATGAAGGTGGGGCTTGGGCTCTGGAATTTTGTTCACATGACCATTCTGGTTGAAAGCCTGATTTTTATTGCAGGAGCAATCATTTATATTTTTTCAACAAGGGCTCTAAATAAAAAAGGAACCATAGGATTGTGGCTGCTGCTGGCCTTTCTGGCAGGAATTTACATTTCGGGCATCTTCAGTCCGCCTCCGCCGTCTGTTGAAGCGATTGCATATGCTGGTCTTCTGCAGTGGCTCTTTGTTGCGTGGGGATATTTTATTGACAGAAACAGGAAAAGCATACTGATGGGTGAGCCGGTTCCGGCAGGCTAGTAATGGAGGAAATTTTCATTTTATGATTGAATAGACACAATCCTCCGCGGAGAATTGTGGTGGATGATATTTGCCCTGAATTGCCACGGCCTTTAGGCCGTGGATTTATGGATTTTTTTATGAATAGCCACGAGCTTCAGAGACTGTGTGAAAATAGGCATAGAAAATCTGGTAAAATATGATTATGATATGCTCATGACCTATGAATAAGGATTAAGAGACTATGGCACACGAGAGATTCAAAAAACCCGTAATAGAAAGGGCTGAAGTAATAAAGG
>DATAKL010000008.1:0-5559 GCA_036261625.1 Ignavibacteriales bacterium
GGGAGAGTCTAAGAAAATGCAGGAAGTGCCGAGCATGAGCCAGAATCCCGACTTTGTACAGACCACCACAAAGGCTT
The DNA here is from genome assembly GCA_036261625.1 of Ignavibacteriales bacterium. Lineage (GTDB taxonomy): Bacteria > Bacteroidota > Ignavibacteria > Ignavibacteriales > SURF-24 > JAAXKN01. The sequence goes on from DATAKL010000008.1 coordinate 78, forward strand.
ATGCTTCCTGGGAAGAGGACAAGTACAAGCTCATGAACAGCGGCAGGCTTTACGTGGGCGACGACTTTACGGAGACAAATAACAGCAGGACATACATGACGAGTCTGGCGGGAGTTGTTGCGGGAAGCACAATCAACTACCGCTTTAACTTTGTAAACCGCTCCGAATACAGCGCCGTAGTGAGCCTTCAGGAGAACTCGACGCCGGTTCTAAGCGCCTATATTTCTGGCGTGGGTAAGGGGAATCTGGATGAACCCCGGGTCTCCTATGCAATTTCACAGGTATATACTGCAGCATACAGATCCGCTCTTTCCAATGAAAGCAGTCTCCTGAAGTTTACATATAAGCCTAATCCGGGAAGCCAGTCGACAGGATACCTGAACTATTTTGAGATTTATTACGATAAAAACCTCAGGGCCACAGGCGATGCCCTGGAGTTCTATTCCCAGGATACGACAGGCGTCGGTGAGTTCCGCTTAAACGGCTTCAGCAGTAGCGACATAAAAGTTTTCGATATAACGGACTATGCCAACCTGAAACTGGTTAATGCTCCTGTAAGCGGAGGCGACTGCACATTCCGTGCGCAGACTGCAAAGGGCTACATGTCAAAGTACATAGCCGTAGGCCCCCAGGCATACATGACCCCGGGTAAGTTTACGGAAATCGGAAACTCGAACGTCCATGCAACTCCTGAGGCAAAGTTCATTATCATCACCCATAAGAACTTCATGGATGAAGCCCTCCGCCTTAAAGCATTTAAGGAAAGTGAGGCCAGATTTAAGATATCGACAAGTGTAGTCGATGTGAATCAGATATTCAACGAGTTCTCAAACGGAATGAAGGATGTAAGCGCCATACGTAACTTCATACGTTATGCATACGACAACTGGTCAGTTAAACCTGAATATGTGCTCCTTTTGGGCGACGGCGACTGCGATTACAAGGACCTGGAGAAGGCGGGGAAGAACTTCGTAATTCCTTATGAATCTTATGAGTCGTACGATTATATGGATTCTTATGTGTCGGATGATTTCTATGTTACCGTCTCAGGTGACGATAAAATACTGGACCTTGCCATAGGCCGCATTAATGTGACAACGCCATCTGAGGCAAAGGCAGCAGTGGATAAGATCATAAAATATGAAACACAGTCGGACCTGGGGCTCTGGCGCAACCTGATCACAATGGTTTCAGATGACAGTTATACAAGCGATGGCCATGATGAAATAGAGCATGGGGCGCAGTCTGAAACAGTTTCAACGCTTTATATCCCGCAGAGCTTCGATCAGAATAAGATTTATGAGGAGTTCTATCCCACAGTTGCAACAGGAACAGGCAAGAGGAAACCAGCGGTAAACCAGGCCATTATAAAGGCGATAAATGACGGCACACTTATATTAAACTGGATAGGTCACGGAAACCCCGACGTATGGGCTCATGAATACGTCTTTGAAAAGGGTGTTACTATTCCGCAGCTAGTAAACGACAAGTATTTCTTCCTCGTTGCAGCCACCTGTGACTTCGGGCGCTACGACGAGCCGTCATCACAAAGCTCAACCGAGCTCATGCTCTTAAAGCCCGACGGGGGCTCAATCGGATCCTTTACAGCTGCAAGAACCGTTTATGCAGGTGACAACTTTGCACTGATAAAGCAATTCTATTCAAACCTCCTGAGAACAGATTCCACCGGGTACATTCAGCCGCTTGGGAAAAGCTACTTTGCCACGAAGATGATAAGAAACGAAACAAACGACCTGAAATATCACCTTTTCGGCGATCCTACGATCCGTCTTTTAGCACCGGTAAAAGCAGCAGCTATAGATTCAGTCAACCATTATAACCTTTCGGCTAATGTACAGATCAAGGCTTTGTCAAAAACAACTATTAAGGGATCGGTCAAAAAATCGGACGGTTCTGTGGATAACAGTTTTAACGGGGAAGGGATTGTTTCAGTTTACGATTCCAAAAAACAGGTGGTAATGAAAGAGTTTAGCGGTGTTCCGGCAGTCTATCAGGGAGGACTCCTCTTCAGGGGAATGGTATCTGTTTCGAATGGAGAATTCTCAACCAGTTTCCAGGTCCCGAAGGATATCTCATACGAGAACAAGAACGGAAAGATTGTAGCTTATCTTTACAATAAGGGGCAGGATAATGTTTTAGGTTATACAAATAACATCATAGTGGGCGGCACCGATTCCACGGCCGTAAACGATAAGAAAGGGCCTGAGATCGATATTACCTTCGATGATGAAGAAAATACCTCAGCTTATCTTGTAAAGCCTTCGTTTAAGCTGAATGTAAAGCTCAAGGACGATTCAGGCCTGAACACAACCGGAACCGGCATAGGCCACAAGATAACCGGCATTCTTAATAATAATGAATCAAGCCCCATAGATCTTTCGAACTATTTTATAGGCGATCTGAATGCAGGTGGAAAATCGGGGAGCATTAAATACAGTTTCAGCGGGCTCGAAAGCGGCGACTATAAAATACGGGTCAGGGCATGGGACATTTTTAATAATTCTTCTGAATCGGAGGAGCATTTCACGGTTGCAGGGGGAAATGGTCTTGCCGTACGCGATGTAATGAACTATCCGAACCCCTTCAGCTCCAATACCACATTTACATTTCAGAGAAATATGAATGATCCTGTGGATGTAGAGATAAAGGTATATACCGTGGCCGGAAGAATGATCAGAAAAATTGAATCTTATGGCATTACCGGTAAATTTGTACGGGTCGACTGGGACGGGCGCGACAATGACGGAAATTTTTTGGCTAACGGCGTTTACCTCTACAAGATAATTATTAAGAGTGTTATGGGTGAGAGCACTCAGGAAGTGCTGGGCAAACTTGCCGTTATCAGATGAAATGGAGAAGATTTCCTTTAGGCCTTGTGTTTTGCGCAAAAACGGCGTTATTTTTTGATATTAAATATTTTATTGTTCGTCTTAATTCATTATCTTAGCGCAATGAACATTTTTAAGGGAAGATGGGAAAGACTTTAACTGTAGCTGTAACAGGGGGCATCGGTTCAGGAAAAACTGAATTCTGCGGCTTTTTAGCTGAGAAGGGCTATCCGGTCATTAATGCCGATAAAAAAGCCAGGGATATTCTCCAGGGCAACGATTCTGTAAGAAAAAAAGTAATTAAAGCCTTTGGAGAGGAGTCCTACGGCCCAAAAGGGGTAAATACGGCTTTTCTGGCGGAGAAGGTCTTCTCGGACCCCGAAGCCGTAGCCGCAATTAACTCCATTGTACATCCCGTGGTGATAAAAGAAATTGATGAGGAAGTAAAAGAATACTCGAAAAACAATAAATTTGTTTTCGTTGAGGCGGCCTTAATCTATGAGGCTGAAATGGAGGGGATGTTCGATTATGTGGCGCTCATTACAGCCCCCATTGAGGAAAGGCTGAAGCGTGTACTCCGGAAGGGTAAAATGACCGAAGGCGACATCAGAAAAAGAATCGAAAACCAGATACCCGATGAGGAAAAGAAAGAATGGGCCGATTTTACGTTTGAAAATAGTGCAGGACTTGATGAATTAAAGAAAAAAGCCGATTTTTTAATTTCTCTGTTAAATCTTTTTACGGTATAAAATGAAAGTTATTGCATATCAGGGGGAGCCGGGTGCATACAGCGAGATGGCTTCGATGAAGTATTTCTCTCAGAAGAACATCCGCCTTTCACCTTCGGTTACCTTTGATTCGGTATTTAAGAAAGTCTCTTCCGGCGAGGCCCATTTTGGCGTGGTGCCTATTGAAAACTCTCTCTACGGCAGCGTTTTTGAGACTTATGATCTTCTCTTAAGCTATACACTTAGTATTGTCGGGGAACTGAACCTCCAGATCCATCACTACCTGATGGCCAAAGATAAGTACAGTGTGCAGCAAATTAAAAAGATTTACTCTCATCCCCAGGCTCTCGGGCAGTGCTCCAGATTTCTCTCCAGGCTGAAGAAAACAGAGGTAATTCCTGAATACGATACTGCAGGAGCCGCTAAGATAGTTTCCCTGCAGGATGAGCCGATTGCGGCAATTGCAAGCCAAAATGCAGCGGAAAAGTACAACCTTAAGGTGATTTCCGGCAATATACAGAACGAGAAGAAAAATTTTACCCGTTTTCTCATCATTTCGCCAAAGAAAGCGGAAGCCCCGGTGAAGGATTCCAAGACGTCGATATGTTTTGATCTTAAAAGCACGCCCGGCTCTTTATTCAGGGCTTTAAGCGTATTTGCCCTCAGGGACATCGATCTTACGAAGATCGAATCGCGCCCCAAACCGGCAAAAACCTTCCAGTACCTGTTTTATGTGGATCTGTTAGGAAGCCTGAAAGATAAAAAAGTAGTAAATGCTCTCAATCATCTGAAAGAAATATCCAGTTCCGTGAGAATTCTGGGCTCATACGCAATTGGCAAAACTTTTCAGAGTTAGTTAAGATTTCAGTTGACTTTTATCTTCATTCTTTTTATTAAATAGAAGGAATGTACGTCAAAATTATAATTAATGAAAATTGTAATTTGACTTGACAAAGAGTGAGGCAGTTCCTAAATTTGTCCCAAAAAAAGGAAGTATATATAGAGAGTATTTGCTACTTTTATAACAAGTTTTCACAAGTGGAATTTATTTAATCATTTTGAGCGGTCTGCCGGTTGCTGGTATTTATAACCGGAGCGGCTACTATTGGGAAGCATGAAAAGCAAATACTTTTTTATATTTACTTTTATCCTTTTGACCGGTATTAAGTTACTGGCCGCAGAGGATATCAAAGTCATCTCATCCGACACAAGGTCCCTTACTCTGGAATTCACTCCTCAGTATACTGACACTTCTACGGTATTCATTAATAATCTGGCCTATAAGCGCCTGGGCTTCTCGGGCGGTGAAATCTTAAATCCCCAGGATTTCGGAATGCCTGCAATTCAGGTTAAAACATTCTCAATCGGCGTGCCCGGTGAACTGGGTAATACAATCCAGGTTGTGGCCACAGACTACGTGGAACTCCAGGGCAGGGTGGCTCCCGTCAAAAAAACAGTCTATAAGAACGGACTTATTTCATATGTGGATTATCTTAGCGATAAGTACAGCAGTTACCAGACAAGCGGCCTGGTTTCTTTCGGCAAATACGGCATGGCAAGAAACCTCCCCGTGCAGACCGTAGAGGTGCGCCCGGTGCAGTTCGATCCATCAAATAATACTATCAGAATTTATAAGAAAATTGTTGTGAGGATTAACTTCGGCGCTCAGAAGACTGCCGGTACAGCCGCCGCAACACGGAAAGATGACGACCTGCTAAAGTCAAGCATTCTGAACTATCAGATGGCCAAGGCCTGGAGTGTGGCCCAGAGGCCGCTCAGGCTCGGTAAAACGGTTGTAAACAGCGTCCTTTCCCAAGGCAGGTGGTTCCGCTTCGAGGCTCCCGCAGAAGGCATTTATAAGATAACTGCTTCATTCTTAAAGGACCAGGGCCTCAACCCTTCGTC
>DATAKL010000026.1:0-36794 GCA_036261625.1 Ignavibacteriales bacterium
ATTGTTCCTCTGTTTATACCATAAAACAAGGAACTTACAATTTCAACCGATTTTTTTGGTATTAATTAACTTTTTGCTGAGTAGTAACAAAAAATAAACCAATTATCCCCGGAGCTTATATGCGCGCTTTATTCATAAGCATGGTTATTTTACTTACTTCCTGTGCCTCGCTTTTCTCACAGGCAGTCACATTTAATCCTCTCCATCCGGCTCAATTCGATACTGTAACCGTCTCTTATAATTTATTGCAGAAGAAATCTGCTTTCTCGTCTAAAGACAGCCTGTTTGTAATTATATGGAAGTATAGCTGTGATGAAGATGTAAAAACAGAATGGAAACTGATGGAAAAGTCGGACAGCGGATTTGCAGCCAGCATTTATATTGATTCCAATACTGCAGGAGTAAAACTCTGGTTCCTGACATTATACAGTAAGAAGTTTGTCGGATCTTCTTTTATGATTTATGGCAAAGATGATATCCCCGTAAGAAATGCTTACCGGACAGTAAGAGATATCGGCGACAGCATAAGTATGGCGCTCGAGCTTAAACATTATCCTGATAACTTTCTGATGTATGCCAATAAGTGGAGTGAACTTAAATTTGATATGTCGGATTCTCTGGAAGAAATTATCAAAAGCGACCTGAAGATAATAGAAAGCAAAAGAATTGAAAATGCTGAAAAATTCTATGCATCTGCGTACGCTTATGCATTATTGCAACAACAGGAAATTTGCCTTAAGACGCTGGATACTCTGATCGTAAAGTATCCTCATTCACCTGTAACTTTAAGCGCTGTACAAATGGTTGATGCAGTATTCAGGACAAAAGCTGACAATGAAGTAAAAACCAGGCTGACGACAATCAAAGATAAAATAATGAAGATGAACCCCGACAGCAGAATGACCAGATTCCTTACATTCTCACGTCATATTACCGACAGTTCCTATGAGGAGATCTGTAAAAAATGGATTAGCGATGAGCCTGAAAATCCCGAAGCCTACTTTACCCTGGCAGAAATATATCTTAAGAACCCTGCAAAACTGAATCTTATCCCGAACCTTACAGAGAAAGCAGCAGAACTGATAGCAGGCGGCAAATTAAGACTGTATGATGACATTAGCGGAAAACTGTCCGATATGTTATATACGGAATGTTACTTTACACAAGCCGAAGCATACAAGGCCCAGAAGCAGTATTTCCTTGCTCTTAACTCAATAAAAGCCTCAGACCCTTTAGAACCTTATTCAATAAGACGTGCCAAAATGATGGAAGGTGAATTGTGGCTGAAGCTTGCAAACTATGATAAAGCTGAAAAAGCCTATCTTGATGCATGGAATAGCGGGGAAGCGGAAGCTAAAGAGGAAATTAAAAAGATTTATCTTAAAAGAGCATTAAAGGATGATTTCGAAAACTACTTTGCACGGAAGACAAAGACTGATGACAAGACAGGCAATAAAAGTTCTGTTGAACTGAATAAGCAGCTGGCCATAGATAAGCCCAAAGAATCCGCTCCGGAATTTGATGTCACTTCATTTGACGGTAAAAGATTCAAACTTTCCGAACTGAAAGGTAAAGTAATTGTGGCAAACTTCTGGTTTACGGGATGCACACCCTGCAAGGATGAGATACCTGCATTGAACAAGCTCGTGGATAAATACAAAGATTGTGTTTTCCTTGCATTTTCTCTGGATGAAGACAAAGGGAGGTTGAAGCGCTTCCTTGCTAAATATCCATTCAGGTTTAATGTCATCCCGGATGCATCAGACGTAACAGGCAAGTTCAAAGTAAGGTCCTTTCCTTCAACTATTATCATTTCCCCTGAAGGAAAAATTCATCACTTTGAAGTTGGCGGGGCAAACAACATAAATGATGTTCTTTCTGTAAAAATTGATGAACTGCTGAATAAATGACATTATTTATTAACATTCCAAAAATCTCTTGTATCTGATCGTCTGTTTCCGTTAGGGCGCACCGCCGTGCGCCCCTACGAAAATGTAAATTTATCCTGTTATGCTACTTCCGGAACCTGCTTTAAGAACTCGCTTATTGTCGAATCCGGCATTTCGAAATTTTCAAGATCGCCTTTTAAGAATGCTTCGTAAGCCCCCAGGTCCAGGAACCCGTGTCCTGAAAGATTGAAGAGTATCGTCTTGGCTTCGCCCGATTCCTTGCAGAGCAATGCCTGCTCGATTGCAGACTTTATTGCGTGCGAGCTTTCAGGAGCTGGAAGAATACCTTCGGTCTGCGCAAACGTCCTTGCAGCCTCAAATACATCGTTCTGCTGATAAGCCTCAGCTGTAATAAGTCCCTTGTTGTAAAGGTGTGACACGATTGGCGACATGCCGTGGTAACGGAGTCCTCCTGCATGAATCGAAGGGGGAATGTATTTGTGGCCCAAAGTGTACATCTTCATAAGAGGCGTCATTCCTGCCTCGTCGCCGAAGTCATATGTAAATTCACCTTTTGTAAGTGTGGGGCATGATGCCGGTTCAACGGCAATTACCTCAAGATCTTTTTTCGTTCCATTTAACTTATCCTTAAGGAAGCTGAAGCTGAGGCCTGCAAAGTTGCTTCCTCCGCCCACGCATGCAATAACAACGTCGGGGTATTCGCCTGCTTTTTCCATCTGAAGCTTTGCTTCTTCGCCAATGATTGTCTGGTGCAGAAGCACATGGTTAAGAACGCTGCCTAAGGCGTAGTTTGTGTCGTCTCTCTGAACAGCCATTTCAACTGCCTCGCTGATTGCAATTCCGAGTGAGCCCGGTGAATTCGGATTCTCCTCAAGAACCCTGCGTCCTGCCTCTGTAAGGTTCGATGGACTTGCAATAACATCTGCACCAAAGAGCTGCATGAACGACTTTCTGTACGGCTTCTGCTGGAAGCTGACCTTTACCATAAACACCTGGCATTCCAGACCGAAGTGATTGCATGCCTGCGAAAGGGCACTTCCCCACTGACCGGCTCCTGTTTCGGTTACCAGCCTCTTGATGCCCGCTTTCTTATTGTAGTATGCCTGCGCAATTGCCGTATTGGTCTTGTGGCTTCCCGAAGGACTCGATCCCTCGTACTTAAAGAATATCTTGGCCGGAGTATCGAGATACTTTTCCAGGCGGTAAGCCCTTATAAGGGGACTTGGACGGCTGATGGAATACATATCCAGGACTTCATCGGGAATTTCAATATAGCGCTTTGAACTCATTTCCTGCTCAATGAGCTCCATCGGAAAAATTGCCGAGAGGTCCTCTGGGCCTGCAGGCTGCTTTGTGGCCGGGTTAAGAGGTAAAGCCAAGGGTTCGCCCAAATCTGCTAAAATATTGTAGTAGTAGATCGGCATTTCTTTTACGCTGAGTGTAAATCTGTTCTGTTTCATTGCAGTGTCTCCGTTTTAATGTTTTTGTTTTATAAATTTTTGTTTCCCAAGTCAGTTTTAACCAAAAAAAAAGCCGTGAAGAGGTTTCACGGCTTTTTTGTTTAAAAAAGAAAAGCCGTGAATAGTGTTTCACTATTCACGGCCATATAAAATTTCAGTCTATATAGTTAAGCGAAGAATAGTGAAACGCAGCTGTTCCACCACCAACGCCAGGTGTTGTTTACATTGTTTAATATGTAGTTGTTTTCTTTCATTAAGACAAAGATATATGGAAAAATTAAAAACTGCAAATTATTTCTTGATCCCCGTTACAAATTCTTAAAAATTTTTTGTCATTCCTGCCCCCGAGTGAACTCATTCCGGCCCTTCAGTAATGCCTTGATGAAATTTCAGTTTTATGAATATATTAATGATGAATGGGATTATAAACGGACCAAAAATAAAAGGGAGGAACTATGTTAAGAAGCGTAAAAGCCCTTGAAGGCTATAAAATACATGCCCTCGACGGCGAAATTGGAGAGGTAAATGATTTCTTTTTTGATGATGTATCGTTCAATGTCCGTTATCTGGTGGTGGATACAGGCACGTGGCTTCAGAAAAGACTGGTTCTGATTTCCCCTCATTCACTCGGAAAACCCGACTGGAAAGAAAAGCGTTTTCCCGTAAACCTGACAAAGGAAAAAATAAAAAACAGCCCTTCGGTCGATATGGACCGCCCCGTATCGCGCCAGCAAGAAACTGATTTGAGCGACTATTACGGATGGCCTTATTACTGGACGGGCCTCGGCGCCGGATTCCCGGGCGCCATACCCCCGGTGCCGCCGGTAAACTATAACATTCCCGATCAGGATGTCGCCCCGGGCGAAGTAGGCCGGAGCGCCTCGGAGGCTCCCAAACGCGAGGGCGACCCCCACTTAAGAAGCGCGCGCGACGTGATCGACTATAAAATACAGGCCGATGATGATAAGATCGGCAATGTGGAGGATTTCATTCTCGAGGACGATCTCTGGAGCATCCGATATATGGCGGTCGATACCGGCAAGTGGCTCCTTCCGGGTAAAAAAGTGCTCATTGCACTTCCTTGGATTGAGGCAATCGACTGGAGTGAATCGGCAGTATTTGTCAGCCTTACCGCAAAAGAGGTGGAACAAAGCCCTGAATACCATCCCGACAGGATTATAAATAAGGAGTTCGAAACCGAGCTGTTTAATTACTATAAAAGACCTGTTCCCTGGAAACAGTAAAATGAACTGAGGGTCCGGAACTGTTATGCTTCCGGACCCTTTATAAAATTACTGAAGCTTGAACTGGAAGGGGAGTACCATCTGGACCCTTACCGGCTTGCCTTTCTGCATGCCGGGATTCCATTTGCCCATAAGTTTTGTTACTCTCACAGCTTCTTCATCGCAGCCATCTCCAATGCCGTTAAGAACTTTAATATTACTCATGCTTCCGTCTTTTTCAATAATAAAGCTGATCATTACTTTACCCTGTGTGCCTGCTTTTTTTGCAGCTTTGGGATATACTACATTGCTGGATATGAAACGAAGAAGCGCATCCGCTCCTCCGGGATATGCAGGCATCTGATCAACAACTGTGTAGGGCTTTTCGTCCTGCAGCGATTTTTCTGTAAAGCTGCTGAGGTCTCTTCCGCCGTTAGTCATGCCGAAGAAAACCATGACCAAAAGTACTAACGGAAATGAAAGGAGAAATTTAAGTTTTGCAGTTTTAGGGGATTTTTCTTTAGCTAACATTTCGAACCTCCTTTTTATAAGTGAATTGAAATTATTCGTCATGGAATTTCCGCCCGGCCTGAAGGCGAATGCGAGAAGGGTGGTTTTATATTCTGTAGTATCTGTGCCGTTATTTATAACTTCCGTATCGGCAATAAATTCATGCTGAGCCAGAAGCTCCTTTTTCATCAGATAGACAAAAGGATTAAACCACTGCAGAATTGTAATAGCTTCAAATAAAATTATATCCAGCGAGTGCAGGCTTTTTATGTGCGCCTCTTCGTGAATAATCAGTGTAGATAGATTCGGATCTTCCAGATTTTTCTTCGGAAGAAAAATTGTCTTAAAGAAAGAAAAAGGTGAATGCCCTTCATCAAGCAGAATTGTCTTGTGTCCCTGAATAATTACCGGGCGGTCATAATCGCCGAGCTTTGAAATCTGGTAAAGTCTCCACAAAAACCTCACAAGCAGCACGGCCGAAACCGTGAGGTAGGTAATCCATAAAAAGATGCTCAGGTCAAATCCACTGTCTGCAGCCTTTGTGCTGCTGCCTGCAAGAACAGGCTTCAGGTAAAGAGTAAATGTCCTGCCGGCATCACCCGCAGGAAGGCTGAACCTGAAGAGGGGAACGGTTATGGAGAAAATTCCCGCCGATAAAAGATATATCCTGTTCAGATTGTGCGCGGTTTCCTTTTTGAGGCGCGCCATATAGAACAGGTAAAACAGCATGAAGCTGACGGAGGACTGGATAAGATAAAACTGAAACGAGTTCATTTTATTTCCTTTTATTTATTTTTCTGTTTAGTCCCGTTTTTCTTTGCTTTAATTTCCTTCTGGAGCATTTCCATTATTTCTTCCATTTCACCCACGTCCAGGTCCTCCTCCTTGCTGAAGAAAGAGACCATGCCTGCAAATGAATTTGAGAAGTAGCCTTTAAGGAATCCCTTAAGGTGATCCTTAGTATACTTTTCCTTTGTTACAATGGGGTAATACTCGTGCGTATTGCCGTAGGCCTTGTGTGAAACGAATCCTTTTTTCTCAAGAATACGTACAATTGTTGATACCGTTGTGTAAGCCGGTCTGGGCTCCGGGAGCTCCTTAATGATATCGTTTACGAAGCCTTTATGGAGTTTCCAGAGGATCTGCATAATCTGTTCCTCGGCCCGGGTCATTTCCTTGGTTTTCAATTTTAACCTCTCGTATTTTAATCTCAAAGGAAATATATAACTAAACTATTAGTTAGCCAACGATTTTTTTAATCCTCTAACTAATTTTTTAGTAGTCTGTCTTTAAATTCAATGAAGCCAGATGCCGCGGACAGCGGCATGGTGTCGATAGCCTGGGGTGACAAATCCGCCTTTGGCGGATGCAGGAACCCCAGGGATAGAATCCCCCACAACCCCCTGAGCCGCGGCAGGCTGCCGCGGCTCCAAAAACTGGGGGAATTCCTAACCCCGGGTTCAGTCATTCCCTCCGGGAATTCCATCACCCGGGGCTATCAACACTATGCCGCTGACCGCGGCATTCTAAGTTGCCTCCTCTACAAAAAAATCGCACAGGGGCTGTTTCTAAACCAAACCTATTTCCTTTTCCTTTTTATTCGTTTATATTTTTTTAGTGATTATAAATTTTTATTTCAGAGGGAAAATGAGATATAAGAAATTGTGCAAAAACGGCCCCGAAGTCTCCGTCGTAAGCTTCGGTGCATGGGCTATCGGGGGACGCGACTGGGGTAAAACCGACGACAATGAGTCCATTGCAGCTATAAATGAGGCGCTTGACCATGGCGTGAACTTCCTCGATACGGCGGACGTATACGGATTCGGACATTCCGAGGAACTCATAGCCAGAGTCCTAAAAGAACGCGGCAAAAACGGCATTTATGTTGCCACCAAGGCCGGAAGCGACTTCTACAACTATAAGGACGAAAAAGGGGAGGTTAAGATAACCCCTAACTATACAAAAGATTACCTCATCTCGGCAGCGGAAAAAAGCCTGAAAAGACTTAATGTTGAGACGCTCGATCTTCTTCAGCTCCACAGCCCGTCGACCGACCTCCTGGAGAAGGATGATCCCTGGGAAGCCCTCTACCAGCTGAAAAAAGACGGGAAAATAAGACTCGCGGGCCTGAGCGTCCAGTCCTTTAAGGAAACCGAACAGGCATTCCTGCTCGATGAGCATAACGACCTGCTGGACTGCCTTCAGGTAAGGTATAACCTTCTGGAAAGGGATGCCGAAAAAGAGCTTTTCCCAAAGGCAGAGAAGTATGGAATAGGCATAATTGCCAGAATACCGATACTTTTCGGGTTCCTGACCGGTAAGTTCCGCCGTGAAACGCGTTTTGAAGAGGGGGACCACAGGAGGTTTAACCTATCGCCTGAAAAGATTGAAAAGTATTTTAGTGAACTTGAAAGCTACGAGCCTTTATACATGCTGCATCCTGAATACACAAAGGCTCAGATAAGCCTGGGGTTCTGTCTTCAGCACCCGGCCGTAAGTACAGCAATTCCGGGAGGAAAGACCCCTGAGCAGGTAGCTGAAAACTGTGCCGCTGCAGATATAGATGCTTCGATTTACAGCGAGCTTATGTAGGATTGTGCATAAAAAAAGATGACATCTTTTTGAAAGATGTCATCTTAATATATAAAGATTGTTTTCTATCCTCAAAGGCTTAGTGGTGATGCCCGCCATTGCCGTGAACGTGTCCGTGTGCAAGCTCTTCAGCCGTAGCATCTCTTACGTCGAGGAGTTCCAGGTCGAACGTAAGAGCCTCGCCTGCCAGGGGATGATTAAAATCGAGTGTAATCTCATCGCCTTCAATTTTTGCTATAACAAAAGGCATCTGCTGGCCGTCGGGTGTATTAGCAACATATTCCATTCCCTCTTCAAGTTTGCTGCCTTCGGGGAAATTGGAACGGTCGACAACCTGAACAGATTCAGGCTGATATTCACCATAAGCTTCTTCAGGAGAAAGGAAAATTTCTTTTCTGCTTCCGATAATCATATTGCCGATTTCCTCTTCCAGTTTAGGAAGAATCTGATTTTGTCCGCTTAAAAATGAAAAAGGCTGTTCTTTAGTTGCAGAATCCAGTACTTCGCCGTTTTGATCCTTTAGGCTGTAGACAACTGTAACAACCTGATTCGGTTTTATAGGCATATATTACTCCTTAAGAAAAAATTATTGATGATATTTAACCAACAATTAACGCATTTTTTCCAAAATAACCTATCCCAAAATACATGTTTGTCAAAATATTCATTTATTTAAGTTTTAACGGTCACTGTAAAAACTTTTGCCCACCTGGAAAAATTCCATAAATTTCACTCGGGAACGTTGAATTTGTAAAACAAATACCTTAACTTTTTATCTTACCAAGTCTAACAAGGGAAAGGAAAATTGACGTTTAATCTTATTAAGGCGTGATAAGTGATGGAAACTACAGACATGAGACAAATCCTGCTCGTTGAAGACAACCTGGGCGATATCCGCCTTATTAAAGAGGTTTTTAATTACGGCAAAGTCCCCGTTAACCTTAACGTCGTCAATAACGGCGTAGATGCAATATCATTTCTTAAAAAAGACCCAAATTTCCCCGATGCCCCCAGACCTGAACTGGTAATTCTGGACCTTAACCTTCCCAAGAAAAACGGCAAGGAGGTCCTCTTCGATATCAGAAATGATGATGAACTAAGAAATCTTCCCGTTATTATACTTACTTCTTCCGAAGCTGAAAGCGACGTGCAGATATGCAAAAGCCTCGGAATTGAACGCTATTATACAAAACCGATGGAACTGGACAAATTTGTAGGCGTAATTGAGGAAATTGAGAATTTTCTGATAAATAAAAATGGTAATCCGGAAGACAATAAAATTTCTTAAATTTCCTGCTCAAATTCCGTTTTTTTACAATTCATGCGTATCCCGTTCAATTAAACTTAAGAGGAATCCCTATGCTCAAAAAACTGACCTTATCGCTATTCCTTATTGCCTCCACAATTATAGCCCAGGAAACCCAAAACGACTTAAGCTCCTTTGTCCAGAAGGCAACTGAATGTTACCAGAACAAAAATTACCCTGAATCGGCCGCTAACTTTAAGAAGGCTCTTGAACTTGCCCCCAATAGCCAGGCAATAAAGTATAACCTCGCCTGCGCCTATTCTCTTTCGGGCAATAAGGAGGAGGCCTTAAAACTCCTCAATGAACTGGTGTCCTCCGGCGGAGGCCTGGACGCCGCACAGGATCCCGATTTTACTGCCGTCAGGAATACACCGGAGTTTAATAACATACTGGAGAAGATAAATAAACTTAAGGCTCCCATAGTAAACAGCACCAGGGCATTCGTCGTTAAGGAAAAAGACCTCATTCCCGAAGGCATTGCCTCGGACAAAAAAACAGGCAGATTTTTCTTAAGCAGCCTCTATAAAAGAAAAATTCTTCAGATCAATCCCGACGGCAGCGTTAAAGATTTTACCAATGAGGCTCAGGACGGCCTTATGGCCGTAGTTGGAATGAAAGCCGACCCGGATAAAGGCATCCTTTATGCAGTAAGCAGCCATACAAATACTATGAAGAATTCCGATCCAAAAGATCAGGGACGCGCCGGAATTTTTAAGTACGACATTTCTTCTGGCCGGCTGATTAAAAAATATATGGCTCCCGGAAATAACCACTTCCTTAACGACCTCGCCTATACGAAAGACGGCGACGTCTACGTTACCGACAGCCAGTCGCCTGCAGTGTACCTTATTTCAAAAGACACGGATTCGCTTAAGCTTTATCTCGACCTTTCAGGATATCAGTACCCCAACGGAATCGCTCTAAGCGACGACGGGAAGTACCTCTTTGTAGCCCATTCTGCCGGCATACTGAAAGTGGACCTTGCAAATAAGAAGTACACTCCTCTTACTTCTGAAGGGAATATATCGCTCGATTTCTGCGACGGCATGTACTTCTATAAAAACACACTTATCGGCGTCCAGAACACAAACTTTAACCGCATTGCACGGTTTTATATGGATAAAAGCCTGAACCACGTCACAAAAATGGATGTCCTCGAGGCAAATAATCCCGATTTTATCATTCCGACTACAGGCACAATCATGAACGGCGAATTGTACTTTATAGCCACCAGCCAGCTGGCTAGCTTCGATGAAAACGGTAAAATCTTCCCTGAAGATAAGTTAAAGGACGTCCTGATATTGAAACTGAAACTATAAGGCCCGGAAATGACAAAAGATGAAATTCTGGATTTTATAAAAAGCAATTATAACGAAGAAAACGTTAAGGGTATGGCGCGCTTCGGCATAAGCTCAAAAAATACATATGGCGTTTCCATGCCTGTGCTGCGTCATATGGCAAAGATGACAGGAAGGGACCAGGCGCTTTCACTGGAACTCTGGGAAACCGGCGTACACGAGGCACGCATCCTTGCGGCTCTTACAGGAGAGCCCAAAAAGGTAACTCCGCGCCAGATGGAACATTGGGTGAAGGACTTCGAGTCCTGGGACGTATGCGACCAGACCTGCAGCAATCTTTTTGACAAGACTCCCTTTGCGTACGAAAAAGCCCTTGAGTGGAGTGAAAGGGATGAAGAGTTTGTT
Organism: Ignavibacteriales bacterium; assembly: GCA_036261625.1. Taxonomy (GTDB): domain Bacteria; phylum Bacteroidota; class Ignavibacteria; order Ignavibacteriales; family SURF-24; genus JAAXKN01. Next base: position 10,705 of record DATAKL010000026.1, read on the forward strand.
AAAAGAGCGGGGTTTGTTCTAATGGCAGCCATGGCTGTGCACGACAAGAAAGCTGACGATGAAATGTTCATTGAGTTTCTTTCTATAATTGAACGTGAAGCCATGGATGAACGGAACTTTGTAAAGAAGGCCGTTAACTGGGCCCTGCGCCAGATAGGAAAAAGGAACCTCAGGCTAACGCCTCATGCTGTAAAAACCGGGGAAAGAATTCTTAAAATAGATTCCAAAGCCGCGCGCTGGATTGCCCGCGACGCCTTAAGAGAGCTCAGCAATGAGAAGATAATTTCCAGGATAAAGGATTAAGATAATAATGAATAGCCACGACTGACTAGCTCACGACTGACTAGCTCACGACTGACTAGCCACGGCCTTCAGGCCGTGGGAAACGGAATCAAAAAACCGTGGCTTTAGCCACAGATCCCTGGACGGATGATCTGGGGCTAAAGCCCAAAAGAGAGGGGATCGCGTAATCCACGAGCTAAAGCTCGTGGCTATTCAGGGGAAAGACCATTCATCACGAGCTGAAGCTCGTGGCTATTCAATTGAAACCGGCTTTAGCCGGCTTTTCTCAGATGAATAGCCACGGCCTTCAGGTCGTGGATCCATGATCCCAAAAACTCCCCGGCTTTAGCCACAGATTTTCCGGAGATGATCTGGGGCTAAAGCCCAAATGGGGGAGGTTCTCTATTCCACGACCTAAAGGTCGTGGCTAGTCAAAGGAAACCCCCATTCTTAGTTCTCCGGGATTCTCTTATAAGTAAACCACCAGTCGAATCCCTCCTCTGTCTTTATCCTCTCTTCAGCTGTAACTACATCCTTCGGAGGCGGATTAATAACCTTGTCGCCAATGAGCTCATTATTGGGCCAGTTCTCGGGAATTGTAACCTTCTTGTCGTCGGCAATCTGAAGTGCCTTCAGAACCCTCAGTATTTCATTTACCTGTCGGCCTACTTCCTGCGGGTAGTAAATCATCAGCCTTATTATGCCCTTCGGTTCAATTATGAAAACTGCCCTTACGGTGTTGGTTCCTTTTTCAGGATGAACCATTCCGAGCTTCATTGCAACTTTACCCAGGTCGTCTGCAATTACCGGGAACGGAATTTCAGTGTTCAGTTTTTCCTTCATCCATTCAACCCACTTTATGTGTGCGAACACCTGGTCAATTGAAAGCCCTATCAGCTGGGCGTTCAGTTTTTTGAATTCCTCGTCTTTCCTGGCAAATGCAATGAATTCCGTTGTGCACACGGGCGTGAAATCTGCCGGGTGGCTGAACAGAACGATCCATTTTCCCTGAAAATCCTGCGGGATCTTAAAAAATCCGCGTGTCGTCTGAACTTCCAGCTCGGGGAACTTCTCTCCAATCAAAGGAATGCCAATTCTGGTCTCTTGCGTCATTTCCATACCATACCTCATCAAATTGTTAAAAACTGAAGTTATTTAGAAATTTATGTGAAGAAAACGGAGCCTTTGTTATTCCTGATGGATCACTTCTTCTTTAAGCTAATTTTCCCATTTATAAATGCAAGTCAGGAATAATTATTTCCCCAAAGCCTCTTTACCTTTAACTTTCGCCATTTAATTGCTAAATTTGTAAAACATAATAATTAACAGGAAAACAATGATCAGTAAGGATTTATTGGACATACTCTGCTGCCCCGAGACCAAGGCCGACCTGGTGCTCGACGGGAACTATCTTGTTTCAGTTGATAAGGCTACACGCAGGCGCTACAGAATTGAAGACGATATTCCGGTCATGCTCGTAGAGGAATCTGAACAGCTCGACGTGGAAACATGGAAAGATGTCATGAAGCGCCACGGACGCAAAGTTGAAGACTAAAAGAAAAGGTAAAAGGAATTGATAATAAAAACTTCTCCCGATGAGATTGAAAACTATCTTTCAGATGCCGCCAATGTGAAGGGATTCTGCGAGGCGGTATACTTCCCCGAAAATGAAAACGACGTAAAAGAAGCTCTTAAACTGGCACTTTCTAAAAATACCCCCGTTACCGTCTCGGGTAACGGCACGGGCCTCACTGGTGCCCGCGTGCCCAGAGGCGGCGTGGTAATTTCTACCGAAAGGATGAATAAGGTCCTCGAAATAAATAAAGATGAAAAATACGCCATCCTTCAGCCGGCTGTTATACTTAAGGATTTCCAGGAAATGGTTGAAGGTGAGGGACTTTTCTATCCTCCCGACCCCACGGAAAGGAACTGCTTCATAGGCGCAACCGCGGCTACAAATTCCTCAGGGGCAAGAACTTTCAAATACGGTCCTACACGCAGCTATGTGCAGGAACTTAGAGTTGTGCTTTCAAACGGCGAAACCCTTCACCTCACACGCGGTAAAGAAAAAGCAGACGGCCTTAAGCTCTCTCTTAAAACTGAAGAGGGGAGCCGTATAAATCTTGACATACCGGACTATACAATGCCTGAGACCAAGCATGCCGCAGGCTACTACTGCAAACCCGGCATGGATGCCATAGATCTTTTTATAGGTTCTGAAGGTACGCTTGGCATTATTACGGAAATTAAGCTTAAACTTCTGGACCTGCCGGAAAACATATTATCGGCCGTTATATTCTTCGACACGGAAGATGACGCGCTCGGCTTTATTTCGGAAGCCAGAAAAGAATCCTACGAAAGCCGTGCAGAAGGGGACAATAAGGGTCTGGATGCACAGGGCCTGGAGTATTTCGATTTCCATTCGCTTAAATTTATGCGCGATGAATTCCCGCAGATTCCTGAAAAGGCACACGCTGCCATCTGGTTCGAGCAGGAGATTACAGCAGAAACTGAAGAAACTCTTTTTGAAAAATGGATGGAACTCATCATGCAGTTTAACGGAAATGAGGAGACCGCCTGGTTTGCTTCAAATAAAGCGGACCTGGAGCGCTTTAAGGATTTCAGGCACGCCATATCGTGGAAGGTGAGCGAGTACATTGCAAGAAAAGGAATTACCAAGGTAGGCACCGACATTGCAGTTCCCGGTGAAGTCTTCAACGCGTTTTATCATGAGATACAAAATAAAGTTGAGGCCGCAGGATTAAATTATATTATTTACGGACACTTCGGAAACTCTCACGCGCATCTTAATATGCTGCCGGAAAATGAGGAAGAGTTCCGCCTGGCCAAAAAGATCTATATGGATATCTGCAAAAGGGCAGTCGAGTTAAAAGGAACGGTCTCAGCCGAGCATGGAATAGGCAAGCTCAAAAAAGAATATCTCCTGATGATGTACGGCGAAGAGAACATAAAGAAAATGGCCCGCCTGAAGATGGAATTAGACCCAAATAAAATCCTCGGCATCGGAAACATTTTTGATGAGAAATATTTGATGGGCTGATTGAATAGCCACGACCTTCAGGTCGTGGTTTAATGATTCCAAAAATATTTGGGCTTTAGCCCCCGATCCTCCGGAAAAATCTGTGGCTAAAGCCACAATGAGAGAGGGAGTTACGCGATCCACGACCTGAAGGTCGTGGCAATTCAAGGGAAAACTCCAAAACCCCGACCCTCCCGGGAGAATCGGGGCTAGTCATAAAATTACAAATTATATTACCGCCTTCACCGCCTCGTAATGCGCTTTGATGGTCTTGTCCAGATCTTCTTTTGTGTGCGCTGTGGAAACAAACATGGCCTCAAACTGCGCCGGGGCAAGATAAATTCCGCGCTTTAACATCTCGTGGAAATATCTTCCGTACATGGCTGTATCCGACTTAACAGCACTTGCAAAATCTGTCACCTTTCCTTCGGTAAAGAACATGCACATCATGGATCCAACACGGTTCCATGCGAAATTCTTTCCTAAGGATTTGAGGTTATTCTGCATCCCTTCTTCAAGATATTTCGACTTGTCCTCGAGCACTGTGTAAACTTCAGGGTGATCCTTTATATAGTTAAGCGTTGCATAACCTGCCGACATTGCAAGGGGGTTGCCGCTGAGCGTGCCTGCCTGATATATGGGGCCCGAAGGGGCTACCATTTCCATAATGTCCTTCCTTCCTCCGAAAGCTCCTACCGGAAGTCCCGAACCTATAATCTTTCCGAAAGTTGAAAGGTCGGGCTTAACACCAAGCAGTTCCTGCGCGCCTCCGCGTGCAACACGGAAGCCCGTCATTACTTCGTCAAAAATGAGCAGTATGCCTTCTTCTTTGCAGAGCGACTGAAGCTCCGCAAGAAAGTTCTTGTTGATCTCAACTACACCCATATTTCCTGCAACGGGTTCAATTATAACGGCAGCAATTTCACCTTTGTTGCTCTGAACGAGATTTTTAACCGAGTCTATATTGTTATAGTCTGCAACAAGCGTATCGGCTGCGTTGCCTTTGGTAACGCCGGGACTTGTTGGAACGCCGAGGGTGAGTGCGCCAGAACCGGCCTTGATTAAAAAGTAATCGGCATGACCGTGATAGCATCCTTCAAACTTAATGATCTTTTCTCTTTTTGTAAATCCTCTTGCCGCTCTTACAGCGCTCATTGTAGCCTCGGTGCCGCTATTGACCATCCTTACCATTTCAATAGAAGGGACGAGCTCTGTAATGAGTTTTGCCATATCCACTTCCAGTGCCGTGGGTGCGCCGAAGCTTGTGCCGTTTTCAACAGCCTTAAGCAGGGCGTCTTTTATGAAATCGGGGTTATGCCCGAAGAGGTGCGGCCCCCAGCTCCCAATATACTCAACGTACTCATTGCCGTCGACATCCTCAATCTTTGAGCCGTATCCCTTTTTAATAAACAGGGGGCTTCCGCCGACGCCCTTAAAAGCCCTGACAGGGGAATTAACGCCGCCCGGGATATATTTTTTTGCTTCTTCAAAGAGCTTTTCACTTTTTTGAATGTTCATTCTCTTGATTCCTGGAATTGATTTAATAAAACCGTTAAAATTATTTAGACAAATATATTAAATAAAATTCTATTTCTGCGCACGCAAGTTGGGGTAACGGATGAAAACAAACAGAGCGAATAAAAGAAGAACTGCGCCGTTAATTACTATCGCCTCCGCCTCGCCCAGATGCTCGGCCAAAAATCCTATCAGTAACGCCCCGATCGGCATGAATCCGAAAAACGATATGCTGTAAATTCCCATTACCCTCCCGCGGAATTCATCTGACACCAAAGTCTGTACAAGCGCATTTACAACATTCATAACCAGTATGGATGCCGCGCCAACAGCAACGAGCATAAGAAGCGATAAGGGCAGCCACCTGATAAATGCAAATGCTATGAGAGTCAGCGGGAAAGCAAAATTGCCGAAATTTACCATCTTCCCTTTGCTCTTGTAATGCGAAACCGAAGCTATGTATAAGGCGGCTATAAGCGCGCCTAAACCGCGCGCCGACTGCAGTAATCCGTTCGTAGTTGCATCGCCATGCAGTATCTTTACCGCCCATGCAGGCACGAGAGTGGCAAAGGAGATTCCGAAAAGCCCTATAACAATTATAAGCGCAATAAGAACAAGTATCATCCTCTGCGTCCTGAGATACTTTACCCCTTCCTTCAGATCCGCTATTGCCGACTTTCTGGATTCTGTCTTCGGCATCGGCTTAAGCCTCATCATAATGAGTGCCGCAATTACAAAAAGAAATGAAATGCCGTTTATTGTAAAACACCACGCGGGACCGAAAATAGCATACGTAACTCCGGCTACAGCGGGACCTACGGCCGTAGCCGCATTGAACATTGTTGAATTAAGCGCTATGGCATTTACAAGATCCTCGCGGTCCACCATCTCAAGCACAAATGACTGCCTTGCCGGCGAATCGAACGCGTTTGCCACGCCAAGCCCGAATGCCAGTAAAACCACATGCCATGCCTGTATTAAACCCATAAATGTAAGCGCGGCCAGAATAAAAGCCAGAATCATCATTACAGTCTGTGTAACAACAAGTATCGTTCTTCTGGGCACGCGGTCGGCCACAACGCCGCCGTAGATCATAAAAAGCCATGCGGGAATGCCCGCCGCAAAACCCACGTAACCCAGGTACACAGGCGAGTGCGTAAGCTGATAGACAAGATATCCCGTTGCGGTAGTCTGCATCCAGGAACCGAAAAGGGAAGTCATCTGTCCCCAGAACCAGAGGCGGTAGTTCCTGTGCCTCAAAGCCGAGAACGTCTGCTTCACGCTAACTTTCTTCCGCGTCGCGGGTTTTGTATTTTCTTTAATATCTTCTTTCATAGTTTTTAAATCAGGACAGGTCCAAAATTCCTGGTTATGAAACCCGCTTTAGCGGGCTTTTCTCAAATTGAATAGCCACGACCTTCAGGTCGTGGATTCAGAGCCCCCTCCCCATTTGGGCTTTAGCCCCAGATTATCTCCGAAGAATCAGTGGCTAAAGCCACGGGTTTTTTGATTCCGTTTCCCACGACCTAAAGGTCGTGGCTATTCAGTCGTGGCTATTCAGTCGTGGCTATTCAGTCGTGGCTATTCAGTCGTGGCTATTCAGTCGTGGCTATTCAGTCGTGGCTATTCATTCACAAACCTATAACCTCGAACTTCGAACTTTAATAAACAATCTCCGCTTCGTGGAACAGATCACGTATAAAATTGAACTCCTCATCCGTAAGCGGCTTGTCGGCTGCTTCAAGATTTACCATTACCTGCTTCAGGTTCCTGAATCCCGGTATAACGGCTGCAACAACTTTGTAATGAAGCAAGTACTGCAGTGCTGCCCTCGAGAGCTCTTCTGTGTTGGAGCCGAACTTCTCTTTTAATGCCTCCATCTTCGGCTCAAGCTTCTCCAGGTTTTCTACCGTAAACCTCTTCGCATGTTCGCGGTGATCGCCCGGCTCAAATTTGGGAGGATTCTTTTTGCTGTACTTGCCGAGCAGTAATCCCTGCGCAACGGGACCGAATGCAACAAATGAAATCTGATTGTCTTCAAGAAGCTTTCTTACCGGAGTGCCGTCTGCAACAAAATGATCATCCAGAGCATTGGCTGAAGACTGAAGCACTTCAGGCTTAACTTTCGGCACGAGCTTTTCAAAATCGCTGTTGGAATAAGCCGACTGACCGATTACCCTAATTTTCCCTTCCTCTTTCAGACGGTTCATTACGTCCACTGCATCATTTAAGTACATATCGTCCTGTCCGAAATTCCCATGGTGGAAGTAATAAATATCAATAAAATCTCTATTAAGGTTTATAAGAGACTGCTCGCACTGATGCCTTATATGCTTGGGCTCATAGGCATGCTCTGCCGTTCCGGGGAACCAGCCCACCTTGGTTGCAATTACAACGTCGTTTCTTCTTGGGCCTAAGACTCTTGCAAGCATTCTCTCGGCGCGGCCGTTTCCATACACGTCGGCGTTATCGAAATGGTTAACTCCGTGCTCAAGCGCGTAGTTAACGGCTTCTGTTACATCTTTTTCATCCACGTTTGCCCATCCGTTGGGAGTTCCGTTTACCCAGTTAAGTCCGCCTAAAGTCCAGCACCCGAGGCTTATTTCGGATACTTCAATATTACTCTTTCCTATTTTGCGGTATTTCATTTATTCCTCTCTTTTTATAATTAAAATGGCACTATCAGATTAATTAAATAAAAAATGGAAGATGAAAAAAGTCATCTTCCATTGAATCTAACAGTTTATGCAGGAAAGTTATTTATTCCTTTCCAGTACCTTAACCGCGTCTTTTGCGAAGTAGGTAATGATCATATCGGCGCCTGCTCTTTTAATTGCAATGAGCGACTCCATCATAACCCTTTCCTCGTCGACCCAGCCCATCTTGGAAGCGGCCTTGATGAGCGAGTACTCGCCGCTTACCTGGTAGGCGGCCGTAGGCATTCCGAACTTCTCCTTTACGCGGTAAATGATGTCAAGGTATGCCCCGGCAGGTTTAACCATAACCATATCGGCGCCTTCTTCAATATCCGATTCCACTTCTCTTAAAGCTTCCTCTGCGTTTGCAACGTCCATCTGGTGGGACCTTCTGTCGCCGAAGGCAGGTGTCGATTCGGCAGCATCCCTGAAAGGTCCGTAGAAACCCGATGCATACTTGGCAGCATAGCTCATAATAGGAATTTTTGTAAATCCCTTATAGTCGAGCGCTTTCCTGATGGCCATGATTCTTCCGTCCATCATGTCAGAAGGAGCAATTATGTCAGCCCCGGCCTCGGCATGTGAAACGGCTTCCTTTGCAAGAAGAGAAACGGTTTCGTCATTTAATACCTCCTCTCCGTGAAGAAGCCCGCAGTGTCCGTGCGAAGTATATTCGCAGAGGCACACATCTGTAATAACAAGCAGGTTTTTAACCTCTGCCTTAATTGCGCGTATTGCCTGCTGAATGATGCCGTTCTCGGCATAGGCTTCAGAACCCTGTTCGTCCTTATGCTCCGGGATGCCGAAAAGCAGTACGGCGGGAATACCCATTTGGGCTACTTCCTGACATTCCTTTACAGCCACGTCAACCGACATCTGGTATACGCCGGGCATCGATTTAATTTCGTGCTTTATGTTTTCCCCGTGAACTACGAAAAGGGGATAAATGAGATCGCTTTTATTTAGGTGTGTTTCGCGCACCATGTCCCTTAAAAGGGGATTATAGCGCAGTCGTCTTAATCTTTTTGACGGGTAAACAGCCATTTTGTAACTCCAATATTTAATTTGAATTTCTATTCAGAGGGCGGGAAAAAGATTTCCACCCTAAAGTTAATTTCTTACTGCAAAAGCTCAAGTGCTCTTTTATAAACCGCTTCCGAGTTTTTAATGCAGTCGCCCACGGAGATTCCTCCCCTGTAGTTTCCGCTTAAGAGTATTCCTTTGTGTGCGCGCTCAAACTCTTCGAAATATTTCTCATGTTCAATGTAGCCTATATTGTACTGCGGAATTGCCTTCGTCCACATTCTGTCTGTTCTGTACAGAGGCATTCCTGTAATATGCATAACTTCCTGGAACTCTTTTAACACCTGGCGTATGAGCTCTTCCTTATTCATTTCATCGAAGAGCTGCGGTGATCGGGCGCCTCCTATAAAAATAGTGAATGAAGCAAAGCCCTCGGGAGCGCGGTTCGGGAATATGGTTGAACTCCATATGGCGCCCAGATAGGATTTATTTTCCTTCTGCGGAATAAGGTATCCGAAGCCGTCCAAAGGCTGGCCTATGGATTCCTCCTTGTAGCCCAGATAGAGCACCATAACAGGAGGATAATAAATTGATTTCAGGTGATTGAAAAGATTGCCGTCCATCTCCTGGAACAGATAGCTGGCCGTGTGGGCAGGAATTGTAGAGATTACAACGTCTGCCAAAAGCGATTCTTCCTGTCCATTTAATTTATATTTTACCGTGTAGCCGCTTCCGTCTTTATTAATGCTGCAGACCTCGGCTCCCGTGATTACATTGTCCTTCATAGTTGAAGCAATTGCTCTCGGGAAAGCCTGCATGCCGCTGTTAAAAGAAAACATTCTTGCGCTCTGTTTGGATTTTTCGGCATTGCGTTTTCTTTCCTTTGCGCCTTTGAACATACCCTTTATAAGTCCGCCGTATACCTCTTCCAGGCGGTAGAGCTTAGGGAAGGCCGATTTAACGCTGAGGTCATCCGGGTTACCGGCAAAAACTCCTGCAACGAAAGGGTTGATTGCATAGTCCAGGAATTCCTGCCCCAGGCGTCTTCTTACAAATTCTGCAATTGACTGGTAATATCCGTCGGTGGATTTTCCTATGAAGGGTTCCTTTAAGAGTCTCAGTTTCCCCTTTGCGGAGAAAAGCCTGGTGGAGAGGAAAGCTCCCGGGCCCGTAGGCAATGCGTTCAGGCGTCCGTCCCTCAGGATATATCTTTTATTTCCTTCCGAACTGGCATAAATCATCTCATCAGCGATACCTGTTTCCTCAGCAAGCTGTCTGATGAGGGGAGTTGTTTCAAGTCCGCTGTTCGGTCCGTAATCTACCATGAAGCCGTTATCCCAGGTGCTTGTCATAGCACCGCCGACGTCATTTCCTTTTTCAATTACGGTTACATCAATTCCGTCTTTTTTCAGCCAGTAGGCCGTTGCCAGACCGGAGATTCCGGCTCCCAGAATAACCACTTTTTTGTTCATTGTTTTCCGGATTTTAATTATACATTTAATTGCAATTTCGCAAATTAATTAATCCCGTTTCCAAAATATGGCGCGGCTGACCGCGGCGCCGGGGGATTGGGGGGATTCCCGTTTCCCGGGGTTCCTGCACCCCTTCGGGGTTTGTCACCCGGGGCTATCAACAGCAGACCGCTGACCGCGGTCTTAAACCAACAACAATATTCTCTATTGTTTCCCAATATTATTTATGCTCTTTAACACCACTTCACACAAGGCATCAATAAAAATGGGGGAATCGTTAAGGCCCTCCATTACAACGTAATTCTCAATTCCTGCCTTGTCTGCCGTTTCCTTGTACTGAATTCCAAGCTCGTAAAGAGTTTCAACGTGGTCTGAAACAAAGCTTACCGGAATTAAAAGCAGATGCTTTTTTCCCGCCTGTGCGAGTTCTGCAATTTTTTTATCCGTCGAAGGCTCCAGCCATTTAACGGGTCCCACCTTGCTCTGAAAACATTCGTGAAACGGATGCGGGTTACTTCTGGCTTTCATTACAAGTTCAACCGTCTTCTTAATCTGATGGCTGTAAGGATCACCCTTTTTTACATAACTTACCGGAGTTCCGTGCGCGCTGAATACGAGCTCAACATCTTTACGTACACTTTCAGGAAACTTCAAAAGGGCTTTATCAATCTTTTCGTTTATTGCCCTGATATATTTTTCATTATCAAAATAATCATTAACGGGAATAACCTTTGCCTTATCGTTCTTAAAGGTTCTTGCCCATTCATTAAATGACGATCCCGTTGTGGAGCTTGAAAAGTGAGGATACAATGGAAGCAGAATCACCCTTTCGTAACCTTTTTCTGCAACTTCAAGTGCAATAGCTTCAGTCAAAGGATGCCAGTACCTCATTGCTGTATAGACATCCGTCTGAGGCTCCGTTTTCCTTAAGGCCTCTTCCAGCATTTTTCTCTGCAGCTCAGTCCAGTAACCTATGGGCGACTTGCCGCCGATGAGCTTGTATTCCTCCACAACCTTGGGGGCTCTTCTTGATGCGATAAACTTTGCCATAAAATCCTGGAACGGCAGATTGAATATATCTCTGTCGCTGAAAAGATTCTTAAGGAACGGTTCAACAGCCTCGAGTGAATCGGGTCCGCCGAGATTAAACAGCACTACCGCGGTTTTCATACTATACAGTCCTCGAATATTTAGCGGTGTCTTCTTTTCTTTCTATATAGCCGTCGAAGTTCATTGCAATGTTGCGTATAAGAAGCCTTCCCATATCGGTAACCTGAACCTTGCTTTCGCTTACGGAAACAAGCCCGTCGCCGATCATTTCCGTCAGGTTGTTAAGGCCCCACTGGAAGTATTCCCTGAAGTTGATCTTAAATTCCTGTTCAATTTTAGGTATATCGAGCTCAAAGTCGCACATAAGTCTTGTTATAACCTCGCGGCGCATATAGTCGTCGTCAGTCAAATGGTAGCCCTTCATGATGGGCAGAACTTCACTGTCAATTGCGGCAAAGTATTCTTTTTCTGTTTTATAGTTCTGAGCGTAAACTCTCTGCAGCTGGCTTATAGCCGTAATGCCCATTGCGTATAGGTCGGCACCTGCGTTTGTGGAGTATCCCTGGAAATTCCTGTAGAGTTTCTTTTCTCTTAAGGCCACTGCAAGCTCGTCGTCGGGCTTTGCAAAGTGATCCATGCCTATGAACACGTAGCCTGCCGAAGTAAGCTTTTCAACCGTCATCTTCAGTATCTGAAGTTTTTCTTCTGCCTGGGGCAGGTCCTCTGCATGAATTAAAGCCATATGTTTTTTAAGCCACGGCAGGTGGGCATAGTTAAATACTGCAATTCTGTCGGGCGAAATATCAATTACCTTATCCACTGTAGCAGCAAATGTGTCTATTGTCTGGAAGGGAAGTCCGTACATGAGATCGAGATTAATGCTGTGGAATCCGAGCTCGCGCACCCACTCTACAGTCTGTCTTGTAATATCCTCGGGCTGAATTCTGTTTACGGCCTTCTGCACCTTCTCATCAAAATCCTGAACGCCCATGCTGATTCTGTTAAAGCCGCCTTCTCTCAGAGCCGCAACGTGCTCACGTGTAAGACCTCTCGGGTCAATTTCGCAGCCTGCTTCAATATCGCTTTTGAAATTAAACGACTGGCTGATGTATTTAATGAGGTCTGCAATTTCATCGGGATCGAGGTGCGTCGGTGTACCGCCGCCCCAGTGCAGCTGAGAAACCTTCCTGTCGGGAAGTATGTAAGTTCTCAGCATATCGATTTCTTTTTTCAGGTACTTAACATACTCTTTAACCCTGTCGCGGTTACGTGTTACAAGCATATTGCATCCGCAGAAGTAGCACAGTGTGTCGCAGAAAGGAATGTGATAATAAAGCGACAGGTCGGGCAGGTTTGATCCGTAGTTTGTTTTAACTATTTCATCGAGGTACTGCTCGTGCTTAAAGCTTTCATTAAACTGGGGCGCCGTTGGGTAGCTGGTATAGCGGGGACCCGGTTTATCGTATTTCTTTATCATATCCAAATCTATCGTAAACATCTTTCTTTTCTCCAGTTTTTAAAAATTCTTTTTTTTGACCAGCCCCGATCCTCCGTGAAAAATCTGGGGCTAAAGCCCCGATTTGGGGGGGAATCATCAATCCACGAGCTAAAGCTCGTGGCTATTCATAAAAATAATTTATAAACCCCGATCTAAAGCTCGCGACTATTCGATTGAAACCGGCTTTAGCCGGCTTTTCTCAGATGAATAGCCACGGCCTTCAGGCCGTGGGCAAATGAATCAAATAACCCGTGGCTTTAGCCACAGATTCTTTTACTCGTGAAAGCAATGGCTTTCTTCTTTAACAAACTTTACAAGAGTCTTCAGGTTCTCCGGATCAACATCCGGAAGTATTCCGTGGCCCAGATTGAACACATGTCCCGATCCCTTGCCGAAGGACTCAAGAACTCCCCGGGCCTTATTGCGTATTACATCCTGATTTGCATAGAGAATACATGGATCCATATTGCCCTGCAGGGCTACTTTGTCTCCAACAAGTTTTCTCACATTGCCAAGATCCATCGTCCAGTCCAAACCCAGAACGTCAGCGCCTGATTGTGCAAGCTCATCTATGTTATAATGAACGCCCTTTGCAAAAACAATTACCGGTTCATCCTTCTTCTTCAGTTCCGAAATAACCCTGGTAATATATTGTAAAGAAAATTCCCTGAAATCGTCAGGTGAAAGAATTCCGCCCCATGTATCAAATATCTGTACTGCGTTTACGCCCGCTTCAATTTTGGCCGAAAGGTAATCTGCAACGGCTTTCGAAATCATCTCCAGAAGTTCGTGCGCAAGGCGCGGCTCATCGTAAATCATTTTCTTTATCTGCGAAAAATTCTTCGATCCTCTTCCTTCCACCATGTATGTCAGAAGCGTCCAGGGCGATCCGCTGAAACCTATAAGAGGGACGCGGCCATTAAGAGCATCCTTTGTAACCTTTATTGCATCCAGAACGTACTTAAGATCCTTATAGGGATCCAATACCTTTAAGCTTTTAGCGTCTTCCTTTGTACGGATGGGGTTGTGGAATATGGGACCCTTGCCCTCGTGCATCTCAAGATGCATTCCCATTGCCTCGGGTATTACAAGAATATCCGAAAAAATGATTGCCGCATCCACGCCGATAATATCCACCGGCTGAACGGTAACTTCGCTGGCCAGTTCAGGCGTTTTGCACATTGTCAGAAAGTCGGCTTTTTCCCTTACAGCCCTGTACTCGGGCAGATACCTGCCTGCCTGGCGCATAACCCAAATGGGTGTTCTTTCAACCGGCTGCCTTCTGCAGGCTCTTAAAAATAAGTCGTTCTGTATTTCCAATAAATTGTCTCCTGGCTTTTCTTATGCTGTTTTGCTAATTAAATAATAATCCGTTACCGCTCTTAAGAGTCCTTCCATCGTATATTCTTTGGGAAGTATATCAACATTTAATCCTGCTTTTTCAATTTCAGAGGCCGTAGTGGGACCTATGGCCGCAACAAGAAAACTTTCAAAGTACTTACCGGCTTCTTTAACTTCCATAATCTCCAGGAAGTTTCTGAATGAGGAGGGACTTGTAAAGATGAAAAGGTCCGGCTTCGAGCGCTTTAACTTATCTCTATATATAGAAATGCTTTCGGGGGATGGAAGCGCAATATTATATGCTTCGGCCGTACGGACCACTGCTCCCATTTGTCTTAACGCCTCCGGAAGTTCCCCTCTTGCAATTGCGGAAGAAGGGATAAAAACGGTGTTACCTTTTATATCGGCCTCACTAAGTCCTGCCGCAAGCCCCGCCGCACTGAATTCCTTTGGAACCATGCTTACCTGAATGCCGTGCTTCTCGCAGACTAAGCAGGTTTTCTTTCCTATCGCGAGGACTTTCAGATTCGTATAGTCGGGTTTAAGACCGAGCTCCGCGCATCTTTTGACAAACATCTTAACTGCATTTGCGGAAGTGAAGATGAGGTAGTCTGTTGTAGTTAATTCCTTTACCGCCTGATCGAACGCGTTCCAGCTCTCTGGCGGCACAACTTCGAGCGTAGGGAAGAGAAGAACCTCGGCGCCGGAAGAGCTGAAGAGCGAGGCCGATTCCTTTGAATCTTCCTCTGCCCGCGTAATGACTATGGTTTTACTTTCCAGGGGGAGTTTCCTTTCGGTTCCAAGGCTTAATCCCTTAAGTATAAAATCGAAAAGTCTTTCCCTTTCCTGTGTAATTTCTTCTTTTGTGTAACTCATGCTTATGGCGCGGTTTACCGCAGCATAAATGCTTCCAAGCACAACCTGTGCCGCAAACTCGGGGTCATCCGTAAAGAAAACGTTTTCCTTTACGCCCCGGCTTATAATTTCCTTAAGCGTATCGAAGAGCCCGGCTTTTCTTTCCCTGAACTCAGCGCACGAAGTGGAGCTTTCGGCATTAAGGTTATCTTTCTGGAACATGATAAAAAAGCATGAGTACTTTATCATGAACATGTAATTGTGAACTACATAGAGGTGCAGCGACTCGACTGCCCGGGCCTCGCGGCTTATTCCTTCTTTAAGGGAACTGATGAGGCTGGTCATTCTTGTAAGCATGATGGAAAAATAGAGGTCCTCTTTCGAAGCAAAATAATTATAGAGTGTGCCCTTGGCTATTGAAGCCATTCTGGCCACGTCCTCCATCATCACCTCGTGAAAGCTTTTCTCCGAGAACAGCTTTGCTGCCGCCTCAATAATTCTTTCGCGCTTGTGATTTTTCTTATCCGCTATTTTTCCCTTGTCAGCCAAAACTTTTAGTCTCTTATAATTGTCTTCACTTATTTCAATCTTACCGTCTTATATATCTCATTAAGAATTTCACCGGCGCCGGCCTTAACGAGGTCCTTTGCCAGTGCCTTTCCTAATTTTGCGCTGTCTTTTTTGCTTCCGCGTATCTTCTTTCTGAATGTAACCGATCCGTCAATTGCGCCAACAATGCCGTCTAAGTAAAGCCCGTTCGGCTTAACCTGTGCGTATGCGCCTATAGGAACCTGGCAGCCTCCTTCAAGAGCCTTCAGGAATGCGCGCTCGGCCATTGCAGCAATGTATGTTTCCTCATCGTGCACCGACTGCAGAATTTCGTTAACCATGCCGTTATCCTCAAAGATCTCAAGCCCAAGAGCCCCCTGGCCTACGGCAGGCAGGATCTCTTCGGTCGGGATAATAGACGAAATATATTTCTTCAGGCCCAGGCGTTCAACGCCAGCGCGGGCGAGAATAATTGCATCCCACTCGGATTCTTCAAATTTCTTAATTCGTGTAGGAACGTTTCCCCTCAGCTCTACAATCTTAAGATCGGGCCTCATGTGCAAGAGCTGCGAGCGTCTTCTAAGAGATCCCGTTGCAACAACGGCGCCTTCTTTTAAGTCGCTGACGGTCATTCCTTTCTTTCCTGCAATTAGCGCGTCTTCCACGGGGTGACGCTTTGTAACGGCTGCCAGGCTAAGACCTTCGGGTATATCCGTCTGCAGATCCTTAAGACTGTGCACTGCAAGATCCACCTCGCGGTTAAGGAGCGCAACCTCGAGTTCCTTGGTAAAGAGACCCTTGTCGCCGATCTTTGAAAGGGCAACGTCAAGGATCTTGTCGCCCTTGGTATGAATAAGTCTTATTTCAACCTTAACCGACTTATTTTTCTTTTCAATTTCTTTCTTTATAAAATTTGACTGCCACAGAGCAAGTTCGCTTCCGCGCGATCCTATAATAATAGTTTGTTTTTTCAATTATTCCCTCTGATAAAAATTCAGTTATAATATTAACTCTCGTGGTCGAGGCCGAAGATGCTCCTGATAACATTAACCTTCATGGCCGATTCCTGAGTGTTGACCCCGTTTTCGGAAATCTTCTTAAGTTCCACGGTCGGCTGGTGCAGGAGCTTGTTTACAATGCGCTTTGTAACCAGCTCCAGCTTTTCAATGTCCTCGGGGCTCAGCTTGTTTTTAATCTTTTCCACTTCCTCCATCCTTATATCCTCAAAAAGCTGTCTTAAGGATTTTATAGTAGGAGTAACTTCAAGCGAGTTGTACCACCCGAAGAGGTTTACCATCTCTTCCATAATTATGGACTGCACCTTCGGCAGTTCGCTCTGGCGTTTCCTTACGTTCTGGTCCACAATTATCTTAAGCGAATCTATATCGTGATAGAACACGTTATCTATTGAGCGCACGCTGGGGTCTATATCCCTCGGGATAGCAATATCCATAAGGATAGTTGAAGCTCCGCCTCTTTTCTTCATCGCTTTTTTCACGTCGTCGTAAGTAAGAATAAGGTCCGGCGCGCTCGTAGCGCTTATAATAATGTCATAGTCCTGCAGATATTCCCTGAAGTTCTGGAAGGGGACAGTAGTTGCATGGATTGTGCCGGCCAGTTTTTCGGCTTTTTCCATGGTTCTGTTTGTAACAGAAAGCCTGCCTATTCCTTTATCCCTCAGGTGCTTGGCTGCAATTTCACCGGTCTCGCCGGTGCCAATAACGAGGGCCGACTTGCGGTTAAGGTTAGAGAAAATCTTTTCAATAAGCTGCACCGCGGCGTAGCTTACCGTAATTGCACCGTCGCTAATGACCGTCTCGGTTTTTGCGCGTTTGCCCACTTTAATAGCCGAATCGAAGATCCTTTTCATCAGGAAACCGGCAAAATCGAACTCCTCTGAGATCTGGAACGATTCCTTTACCTGTCCTAAGATCTGGTTATCGCCGATCAGGAGTGAATCAATTCCGGCCGAGACCCTGAAAAGGTGATTTACGGCGCCGCAGGAGAAGTAATTCTGGAAGTTCTCGGGCGTAATACTGCCCACGGGCTTCATTTCAATAAGAAACTTCTGCAGGTCCTTAAAATTTGTGCGTGGATTTACCGGGAAGCCGTATATTTCCGTACGGTTGCATGTGGATATAATAAATCCTTCGCTGAAGATACTCCCCTTAAGTTCCTTAAGGAAAATTTTTATCTCCTCGGTGCTCAGGTGAAGGCTTTCCCTTAATTCTACGGGCGCCGTCCTGTGATTTATGCTAACAGCTAATAAGTTCATAAGTAAGAATATTTGAATTCTGCATTAAATTCCGGCATTTTAATAGAATGAATGAAAACTTTTTGCCAGGAAATTTGTAAGCAGGATAGAAAAAATAGCCAGGCAGAATCCTGCTATGGAAAAAACAATTACCTTTTTACCGCTCCATCCGCCCACGGTTTTGCTAAGGATGCCGAGACCGTATAAGAGCCAGACAAATCCTGTTACAATGAGTTTCGGGTCGAAATAGTTGAAATTCGGGAAAGCCTGTGGAAGCCACACGGCCCCGATAACAATTGCTATAGTAAGGAGCACAAAGCCTATAACAACCGAGTAATAGCTTAACTGTTCAAGCTTTTCCAGGCTGGGCAGGCGTTCAAAAATAAGCCCGAATTTATTCAGTTTAATTTCTTTATATAATATCCAGAAAAGCAGTCCATAAACAGCAGAAATCGTAATACCCGAATATCCCAGAAGGGCGCTTATAACGTGCAGGCCCAGCATGCGGTTACGCAGAACCTCGCGTACCTCGGTCAGATCCTGAATAAAGCAGGAGGAAATGAGCTGGAAAATTAAGGAAAATACTATAATAAAAAGACCCGTGCCCCTGATGTCCGTCAGCAGCTCAAGAATAAAGTAGCTGCAGCTTATTGCAAAAGCCAAAACGGTAAAAATTTCAAAAACATTGGTAATAGGGGGGTGGTTAAAGTCGATTGTCCTTGCCAAAAGGTAGAAAGTATGAAAAATAAGGGTTACGAAGAGGAAAATTCTTTTGGAGTTGGAAAACCGGTTTTTTTCCTTAACAAAGTCATACAGATACACAAGAAATGTAAGGCCGTAGAGTACAGGCAGAAGAAAATTAAGTATCTTTACTGCAGAATACATATGCTTTTCTAATAAAAGTGACTGATGGGTTCAAAAATAATAATTGTTTCCAACATACGCAACTGAAAATTAGACCCACGGGTCAGAAAGGTTCGACGTTCAACGTTCGACGTTCGACGTCAAAAACGCAGAAAAAATGAAATTCCTGGAATAAAAAATCCCCGCTTGGGGGATTATACAAAAATTATGATTTGTTTATTGTTTTTCCGTTCTGGGCGAGCCACGCCAGAGGCGGACACGCCGCCGCTCGCCCCTACCGTTGAACGTCGAACGTTGAACGTCGAACGCGCCTCCGGCGCTAATATCCTTTTCTGACAACCTTCTCAAAATCCGAATGAATCATGAGCTTCACCAGCTCCTCAAACTTCGTTTTGGGGCTCCAGCCGAGCACATTCTTCGCTTTTGAGGCATCGCCAATGAGGAGTTCAACTTCTGTTGGCCTGTAATATCCGGGCGAGACCTCCACAACGCACGTACCCGGCTTCAGCATGTCAGTCTTAATTCTTGAGGCCTGGTGCTTAAGCTGATGCTCCACAAGAGAGGTATCCACCTTCTTTATAACGCCTCTTTCCTGATCCTCCTCACCCTGCCAGTCTATCTCAATTCCAAGCTCACGGAAGGAAAGATCTGTAAATTCACGTACCGTATGGGTTTCACCCGTAGCCAAAACGAAATCCTCCGCAGTCTTATGCTGCAGAATCCGCCACATGCCTTCGCAGTACTCGGGAGCAAAACCCCAGTCGCGCTTGGCATTTAAGTTACCCAAAATGAGCTTATCCTGGATTCCAAGAGCAATTCTGGCTACAGCACGCGTAATCTTGCGTGTAACAAAAGTTTCGCCTCGTCTGGGGGATTCATGATTGAATAAAATACCGTTGCATGCAAAAAGGTTATAAGCCTCGCGGTAATTTACAATTATCCAGTAGCCGTAGAGCTTTGCTACACCGTAAGGGGAACGGGGATAAAAGGGAGTCTTTTCTGTTTGGGGCACTTCCTGCACCTTCCCGAAGAGTTCGCTCGTGGAGGCCTGATAAAACTTAACCTCACGCCCCAGGCCCACTTCCCGAATGGCATCCAGGAACCTCAGAGTACCCAATGCATCTACCTGGGCTGTATAGTCCGGAAGTTCAAATGAGACCTTAACATGGCTTTGTGCGGCCAGGTTATAGATCTCATTGGGGCAAATTTTCTCCAATAGGCGGTTCATATTGCTGGTGTCCACCAGGTCGCCATAGTGCAGAAAAAGAGTTTTCCCGCTGATATCGGGATTATTATAAAGATGGTCAATCCGTCCGGTATTAAAAGAGCTGGAGCGTCTAATAATACCATGGACCTCATACCCCTTTTCCAGGAGTATTTCTGTCAAATAGGACCCGTCCTGTCCCGTAATGCCTGTAATTAATGCTTTTTTCATGGTCGATTACAAATCCTATAAATTTTATTTTTGTAGGGGCGCACGGCGGTGCGCCCGGATGAATCAATGTCTTTTGACGTCGGACACATTCTCCAAAAACCAATTATACGCCTTGCCGATCCCTTCCTTCAATCCCGTCCTGTGATGCCATCCCATTCCGTGCAGCCTGGAAATATCCATGAGTTTCCTCGGCGTGCCGTCCGGCTTCGTTGCGTCGTACTTAATCTTTCCCTTAAAACCTACCACATCTGCAATTGTACTTACCAGCTCGGCAATCGTCAGATCCTCTCCCGTACCGATATTGATATGGGAAAGCCCTTTTTCATATAAATCTGGCGCATTTATGTTCTGCATTACATAAAAGCACGCATCGGCCAGATCATCCACATAAAGAAACTCACGCATTGGTTTGCCTGTACCCCAGACTTCCACATCTTCTTTTCCGTTTATCTTAGCCTCGTGGAATTTCCGGATTAAGGCCGGAAGAACATGCGAGGTCTCAAGATCATAATTATCATATGGGCCGTAGAGATTCGTCGGCATAACGGAAATGAAATTGGACCCGTACTGTCTGTAATAGCTCTCGCATAGCTTTATGCCTGCAATCTTTGCAATTGCGTAAGGCTCATTTGTATATTCCAGCGGAGCGGTAAGAAGATACTCCTCCTTCAAAGGCTGAGGAGCCATCTTTGGGTAAATGCATGAGCTTCCTAAGAACAAAAGCTTTTCTGCCCCGTACTTGTATGCGGCATGAATTATATTGGCTTCGATCATGAGGTTTTCATAAATGAACTGCGCCCGGTAAGTGTTATTGGCCAGAATGCCCCCGACCTTTGCTGCTGCAACGATGACTTCCTGAGGCCTTTCCTTCTCGAAGAACTCTTCTACCTTATCCTGACGAATAAGATCAAGCTCCCGGGACGATTTGGTTACAATATTATTAAATCCTTCCGAAGCGTACTTCCTTTGGATAGCAGAACCCACCATGCCGCGGTGGCCTGCAATATAGATTTTCTTACCTTTCATGTCAAAGCCTTTGTTAGATATCGAAATTTACTGAAATAACAAACTAAATTAAAGAAATTCAAACAATCAACGCAAAACCGGCATTAATTTTTGAAAGAAGCTCAATTTCTTTGTATAATTTATAATAGGCAGTGGAATCGGCGCATCTGCTTTGCAATTTTAATTCTGCCTGCTTTTTTTTACCTTTGCATTAACTTTTCCTTAAAAACACCTGGAAATAATTAAGAAGGGAGATTGAACTTTGAAGATCATATCGGTTGTAGGCGCAAGGCCTAATTTCATGAAAGTAGCACCGCTTCATAAAGCATTTAAGAGATTTAACGGTACCGTAGAGCACCTCATCTGCCATACGGGTCAGCATTACGATGAAAAGATGTCTAAAGTCTTCTTTCAGGACCTTGAGCTCCCGAAGCCTCACTTCTACTTAGGTGTAGGCTCAGGAAGCCATGCCGAACAGACTGCGCGCGTTATGGTGGAATTTGAGAAGGTTCTTTTAGAGGAAAAGCCTGATCTGGTGATAGTTGTTGGGGATGTGAATTCAACAATAGCATGCAGCCTTGTAGCCTCCAAGCTCCACATTAAAGTTGCCCACGTGGAGGCAGGTCTTAGGAGCAACGACCGCGAGATGCCGGAGGAGATAAACCGCCTTCTGACAGATGCCATAGCGGATTACCTTTTTGTAACAGAAAAAAGCGGTATGGAGAACCTCATGCACGAAGGAGTGCCTGAAGGTAAGGTCTTCTTTACAGGAAATGTGATGATAGACAGCCTTATAAACTACCTCCCGAAGGCTGAAGAGTCGGATGCCCTAAGCTGCTACCATCTCGAGAAGGGGAATTACATACTGGTCACACTCCACAGGCCAAGCAATGTGGATTCCAGAGATTACCTGGAGAAGCTAATTCATCTATTAAATACAGTATCAGAAAAAAGAAAACTCATATTCCCAATTCACCCCAGGACAAAGAACAACATGGAGAAGTTCGGCTTAAGCGGCATGCTAAGTGAAAATGTAATCCTGACAGACCCCATAGGCTACATAGATTTCCTTAGTCTAACCAAGAATGCCGAGCTTATAATTACAGATTCAGGCGGCATACAGGAGGAGTCGACATACTTAGGAGTCCAGTGCATAACGGTAAGAGATAATACAGAACGCCCCATAACAGTAGAACTAGGCACAAACCAGCTTATCGGCACCGACCTTGAGAAAGTAGAAAAGACGGCCCTGGAAGTCCTTGAAGGCAGGAAGAAAACAGGTACAGTACCCCCTTTATGGGACGGTCACGCCGCCGAGCGAATAACAGACATCCTGGTAGGGAAGGGTCCAACGTCAAGAACCGAAAAACATTAAACATTTCCGTAGGGGCGAGCGGCGCTCGCCCGCTTCAGGCGTGGGCTCGCCCGCTCTTTAATTGATTTATGTTTCGAAAGATAAAAAAGATTATAGTCGCCGTAGTCGGTTTTACCGTACTTCTAATCGGCATAGCTTTACTGGTATTGCCGGGACCGGCATTTATTGTCATTCCTGCAGGAATAGCCATTCTTGCCACGGAATTCGTCTGGGCCCGACGCCTGTTAAACAGTGTAAAGGAAAGGTTTAAGAAGAAGAAATGAAAGGGAAGGTCCAAAGTCCGACGTCAGAAGACGAAGACTTCAGGAAGTTATTAGTCCTCTGATCAATAAAAAACCCGCCAAACAGGCGGGTGAAATTCTTGACGTTGGACTTCGGACGTTGGACGTCGGACCTGGCCTCAGTTTCTAACTTTTAATTGTTCTATGAGGTCCTTCATAACGCACATAACGCTGTCGGCATCGTCCGATTCATACTTCTCCAGTACGCAGGAATGCATATCGAGGCTCTTTGCGTTAAGCTCTTTAATTAAAGGCTGGCTCTTTGCCGTAAGGAACACGTTAATGCCGCGCCTGTCGTCGGGATTAATATTCCTTGTAATAAGCTTCTTTTCCTCGAGTGAAGTAATAATATGGGTAATTCTGCCCGGAGTCAGCTTCATTTCCCTTACCAGGTCCTTAATTGAGACCGACTCAGCATTCCTGAAATAGCAAAGCAGCTTAAATTCCGCGGGAGTCAGGTCGTTTTTCTCGGCAAAATCCAGCTCCATATTAGTGTATTCCTTAACAAGCTCGAATGTAAGGTCGGAGAGCACCCGGGCCTGTTTGGAATCGTGGGGGACGGACGGTTTTTTTAGTTGTTCCATTAGTTTCCAGAGGATAAAATCTTTGCTTTACAAAATGAATTATTTTATCACCGGTAAAACTAAAAACTTAAACTGAAAAAGCCAAAAGAAAAATAAAATTAAATAAATTTTGCTTTTTACCTAAAAATCCGAATTTTATTCGGGAAAGGGTGCTACGTCCAACGTCCAACATCGAAAACACGGAAATAATGAGTGTCATTGTAGGAGCGCGCGGCGGCGCGCCCAAACGGTTAAACATAATTAATTATAAAATTAAATTTGAAATTTCCGGGTGAGAAATGGGAAATCCCATTTCATTGGTATATTCATAATACCAATCCGTCCGGGCGCGCCGCCGCGCGCCCCTACATCGATTTACATTCTTTTTCTGCGATTTTGACCTCGCACATCGAACTTTGAACTCTCCTTCTGCCTTTCTATTCTCCCTTCACTTTCTTATCTTAAAAGACATTTTTCAGCCCATATTGCAGACTTTTTACTATAATTTTAAGCTTTATTATGAAAAAATTTGAACTCGTTTCCAGTTATCAGCCCTCAGGCGACCAGCCCGAGGCTATCCGCCAGCTCACTGAAGGCATACGCCGCGGCGAAAAGGACCAGATCCTCCTCGGCGTTACCGGAAGCGGCAAAACATTCTCTATCTCTAACGTCATTAAGGAAATTAATAAACCGACACTCATAATTTCACATAACAAAACCCTCGCCGCTCAGCTCTATTCGGAATTCAAATCCTTCTTCCCCAATAACGCCGTCGAATTCTTTATAAGCTACTACGACTATTACCAGCCCGAGGCTTACGTAGTTAAAAGCGACTTATATATAGAAAAGGACTTCTCCATCAACGAGGAAATTGACCGCCTGCGCCTCAAGGCTACAACGGCACTCATCGAAGGCCGGCAGGACGTCATTATAGTCGCCAGCGTCAGCTGCATCTACGGCATCGGCGCCCCGCAGGAATACGCCAACCAGATGATATTTATAGATAAGGATAAGGAACTGCCCCGCAAAAAACTCATGCGCAAACTTATCGATATCTATTACGAACGCAACGACGCCGATTTTACACGCGGCACATTCCGCGCCCGGGGCGACGTGGTGGAGATCATCCCCGCATACGAGACCGAAGAGGCTATACGCGTAGAATACTGGGGCGACGACATCGAAAAGATATCTATTGTGGATCCCCTTACAGGCGACACTAAACGCGAGGTCGATTCCGCTGCCGTCTATCCTGCCAAGCACTTCGTATCCACCAAGGAGCAGGTAAGCCGCGCAATAATAACTATAGATGAAGAGCTCCGCGAACGTCTTAAATACTTCAACTCGCAGGAAAAATATTTGGAAGCCCAGCGCCTCGAACAGCGCACGCGCTTCGACCTGGAAATGATTAAGGAAATAGGCTACTGCTCAGGCATCGAAAACTATTCGCGCCACATGGACGGACGTCCCGAGGGATCCAGGCCATACTGCCTGTTCGATTATTTCCCGAAGGATTTCCTCCTCGTAATCGACGAATCGCACGTTACAATCCCCCAGATCCGCGGCATGTACAACGGCGACCGCGCGCGCAAGGAGGTCCTGGTAGAGTACGGCTTCCGCCTCCCCTCGGCGCTCGATAACCGTCCCTTGAAATTTGACGAGTTCCTCCAGCTCACAAACCAGGTCATCTACGTCAGCGCAACACCGGCCGACTATGAGCTCGAACGCACCGGCGGCTCATTTGTGGAACAGATTATCCGTCCTACGGGACTCCTGGATCCTGAGATTGAGGTGCGTCCGGTTAAAAATCAGATTGACGACTTGATAGGCGAGATCCGTCTGAGAGTGGAAAGAAAGGAAAGGGTCCTTGTTACCACCCTTACAAAAAAGATGGCGGAGGACCTGACCGATTACCTCGACCGCATAGGCATACTGGTGCGCTACATCCACAGCGATATAGATGCGCTGGAAAGGGTGGAGATTGTGCGCGACCTTCGCTTGGGCGATTTCGACGTCCTGGTGGGAGTAAACCTCCTGAGGGAGGGGCTCGATCTTCCCGAAGTATCTCTTGTAGCAATAATTGACGCCGACAAGGAAGGATTCTTAAGGAGCGAGCGTTCCTTGATGCAGACGGCAGGCCGCACGGCGCGTAATGCGAACGGAAAAGTTATAATGTATGCCGACGTAATAACGGCATCCATGCGCAAGACGATAAACGAGACGAACCGCCGCCGCAAGATACAGATGGCGTATAATAAAGAACATAATATTACGCCCAAGACGGTATTCAAGAGTGTGGAAGAGATTATGAACTCCACATCCATTGCCGATGTAAGAAAGAAAGAGCCGGAAAAGAACGATTTCTCATTCAGCAAGGTAGCCGAGCCTGTAATAAAGTACATGACGCCCGATCAGAAGCAGGACCTTGTAGAGCAGTTAACGACGCAGATGATAGAAGCCGCCAAGGATCTGGAATTCGAGCGTGCCGCCGCCATCCGCGACGAAATCGACAGATTAAAGAAAATGCTCAAATAAGTCCAACGTTCATTTATAAATTAATTTTATTTCCCTGACTAGCCACGACCTTCAGGTCGTGGAATAGGAGCAAAAAAATATTTGGGCTTTAGCCCCCGATCCTTCGGAAAAAATCTTACATTCCGGGAACATCGGGGGCTGAAGCCTCATTTTTTGTGGGATCTTTAAATTCCCGATCAGAAATTATCCCGCCCTCAACAAAAATCTCTCTTTTCACAAAAAATGCCGAAAAAAAGTGAAAAAATATTTTCCGGAGGGGGGGGACTCAGTAAAAATACTGAGTTCCATCAAAAACCGCGAAAATGAGCTGAAAAAGAAGAATAATTCTCATTTTGATACAAGTGTATACTTTTAAACTCAGTAAAAATACTGAGTCGGGCCTCTGAAAAATCAGTATTTCTACTGATTGACACGGAACTTAAAATGTATTAGATTATCCCTCACAAAGAAGACTGAC
>DATAKL010000029.1:0-24555 GCA_036261625.1 Ignavibacteriales bacterium
CATAAACAGTCAGGATTTCTTTTTCTGTCATTCTCATTGGTTATCTTAGAAATTGTTCCTCTGTTTATACCATAAAACAAGGAACTTACAATTTCAACCGATTTTTTTGGTATTAATTAACTTTTTGCTGAGTAGTAACTATTTTTTTTAAATATTTGGTTTTATTTAAGCTCACTTTTGAAAATAAATCTGGATTTTCACCGATAAATAATCTACTTGATGGTTCATTTGTTACTTGTTTTAATCCTTCAAATGTTGTATCAGCTTTAATCCAACAATATTTATCAGTTGGATTTGAATTTTTATCTTTTAGTTTTCCGAATGGATAATTTATTGAATGAGCATCACTCCCTTTTATACAAGGAATATTTCTTCCAATAATATTTTTACAATCTTCACTTAAGAAATAATTAATTTGCTTTAAATTTGCGGATCCGAGAAAATGTGCTTTATTAATTATTCCCAGCTTAAAATAGCCATCATTAATTGGGTCTATATTATCTATTCCTCCATATTCATCATATGGGACCCAAATTAAATAACGCTCTTTTAATATGGCTGAAGAAGACAATTGTTCTATTACTTTAAAGTAATCAAATGTAATAGTATTTAACTCCTCCTTTTTTACATGCCCCAATTTCAGTTTCGTTCCGCCTTCATAAAAACATTCTAACGAATGTAATTCTGTTTTAATTTGATCAATTTCGAGAGAATTGTCGAAAATAATGTGAAAGTTAATATTAACACCACCATTAACCGCTGTACCATTTTTGTGATTAATTTTATTGTTCATACGTAACTCAACAATTGGGAAAAGAACCTTATTTGGGACTCCCCCCATTTTTACAATTTTTTCATACCCGCCAATTGATGAGTAGTCATTAATCCCTAACACCGATGCATCGGAAAGCTTTAAATTTTCAATAAAGCAAGGATAGTCATCTTCAGTTCCAAATCCAGATTCTATTGTATGAATGTGCAAATCCCATTTACGCCATTCAGCACCTCTCTTAAAAGAACTGTTCATTATTAACTCCAATATTACTCGTTAAAAATTCATCTCCCTTAATTAACTTTTGCAATAATGAATCACGGAGGTTTTCAAGCATGCAAACTTGGGTAAAATTATACTCAATCTTATTCCATATACTTTCTGCAAATTCAGAAAAAGTTTTCAACTTATGCACCGGTGGTAATTGAATTTCCAAATTCTCAATATCCGAAGACTTCAGAGAAGGATATGTTGATGTAGATCCTTCTGCAATTGAGTGAAGATATTCCGTCATTTCCTCTGTAGATAATAGAGTGTAAATAAAATGAGGATCTATTTTATTACAAGTTATGACACAAAATCCTGTAGATACAATAACATCTTCATCTGGATGTTTTAAAATACCATAATGTTTTTGATTTGGTCTTACTGTTGAAATCAAAATATCATTATGTTTTACAATTCTTCGAGCTCTACTAGGGGCATCAGAGATATTAAATATCTGATAATTTTCAATCTTTCCTTCTGTTAATGAACCTGTATCTAAGTATCTAATTCTATTTATTTTATAATCTTTATCAATATTTAAAACATTGGTTTTAACAAAATCTCCAATTTTTACGATTTCCCATTTCTCATTCGATTCTTCTATAAACCACTGCCTAAAAAGTGTTTGCACCATCGCTTCAAGGGTTTTGTTTTGTCGGTGGAGTAAATCAATTTTATCATCCAAACTGCCGAGTACTGATGCAATTTCACTTTGCTCATTGAGCGGAGGAAGCATAATATCAATTGCATTAAACGTTTCTCTTGTAATAGTATCGAAAACTCCGCCATGAACAATCTGAAGAAATCCTACTATTGAATCTTTTATCA
Source organism: Ignavibacteriales bacterium (assembly GCA_036261625.1). GTDB lineage: Bacteria > Bacteroidota > Ignavibacteria > Ignavibacteriales > SURF-24 > JAAXKN01. The sequence goes on from DATAKL010000029.1 coordinate 1,868, forward strand.
AATAATAAATATAATTTTTGTCAGTCAGACCAGGAATGTTTTTAATACCATAGCATGATTGATTAAACGCCATATCTCTGCCTAACACAGCCATAGCACCAACCGTCCCTCTTGCTGAAATAATTATATCCCCGGCATTTAGTATTTTTGTACTACTATTTTCTAATCCTTCTTCAGTTATTGTTTTTTCGGTCTTATAAACAAATTTCTTTCCGTTATTAAAATCCACAATTGAAAGCCATGGAATTTCACCATCCCAATATTCGGGGATAGATGTTTTTGGCGTCCCCCCTCCAACTATCTCAATAACTTCACCTAATTTATATTCTTTCCACTCATTCATCAGTTTTTATCCTAAGCAGATTTTCTTTTATCAATTTATTCAGCCTTTCCTCCTCTTTCAGCTGTGCTTCGAACTCAGCCTTAAGCTTTTCAAAGCGTTCCTTAAAATCAAAATCATCCTCATCATCCGGCAAGCCAACATAACGGCCAGGTGTAAGAACATAATCAAGCTCGTTTACCCTTTCAATTGATGCGGAATTGCAAAAACCCTTTATATCCTCATAATTCCCGTTTGGGTTACGCCAGTTGTGGTATGTGCCGGCAATCTTTTCTATGTCTTCCTCGGAGAGCTCGCGAGTCCTGCGGTTAACCAGGAATCCCATGTTGCGGGCATCTATAAAAAGTATTTCGTTTTTACGGTTGCGGAATTTGCCATTCTCCTTATTCCTGCTCAAAAACCAGAGGCTTGCTGGTATCTGTGTATTCAGGAACAGCTTTGCAGGAAGGTTTACTATGCAGTCTATAATACGTGCTTCAACAAGCGCCTTTCGTATCTCCCCTTCTCCTGAAGTTTTCGATGTAAGAGAACCTTTTGCAAGTACAAAACCCGCCTGCCCGTTTGGATTCAGATGATAAACGAAATGCTGTATCCACGCAAAATTGGCGTTGCCAGCTGGCGGTGTGCCATGCGCCCATCTGCCGTCGGTTCTCAGAAGATCGCCGCTCCAGTCGCTGTCATTAAATGGAGGATTGGCTATGACAAAATCAGCTTTTAGATCCTTGTGGGAGTCATTAAGAAATGATCCTTCGTTGTTCCATCTTACCTGTGAGCTGTCTATCCCCCTTATTGCCAGGTTCATTTTGCACAGGCGCCATGTTGTCTGATTGCTTTCCTGTCCATAAATGGAAATATCATTTACATTTCCCTGATGATGCTCAACAAACTTTTCAGACTGGACAAACATGCCTCCGGAACCACAGCAGGGATCAAATACTCTTCCCTTGTATGGCTCAAGCATTTCAACCAGCAGTTCAACTACACTTCTTGGCGTATAGAACTGGCCTCCCTTTTTGCCTTCGGTAAGAGCAAATTCACCGAGGAAATATTCAAACACTTTACCGAGGAAGTCGCCTGAACCGTTTCTGAGAGAAACGTTGCTTATCAGATCTATAAGTCCGCCAAGGTTTGTTGGATCGAGGTTGCCCCGGGCAAACACCTTCGGAAGAACGTCTTTCAGTGAAGGGTTGTCCCTTTCTATTGCGTCCATTGCCGCGTCCATGTCCTTGCCTATCTCTGGCAGTTTGGCTCTTGTGACCAGGTATGACCATCTTGCTGAAGGCGGTACGAAAAATATGTTTACAGCCTTATACTCGTCTCGGTCCTCAGGGTCTGCTCCGGCATATTCACCTTCTCCTTTCTGCAGGATTTCATGGTGTTCTTCGAAGGCATCTGAAATGTATTTGAGGAATATGAGTCCCAATACTACATGTTTGTATTCAGCAGCATCGATGTTTTTTCTTAATTTATCTGCAGCCTTCCAGAGCTGCTTTTCAATCGGTTCTTCTTTTCCGTTATTCTTTGCCATATTTCCGTTTTAAGTTTTCTTATCTTAGTTTCTGTTAAATTGTATCAATTAAAGGCTCAAATTGCGGTAATTATTATAAAGTTGCAAGAAATTCCCTTCTTTATTTATACTTATAAAAGTAAGGCTTCAATGGCTTCTTCTATTTCATCCGGGAAAATTTCATACCTCTCGAAATATTCTAGCTGAAGGGCATATTTTTGAAATAGCTCTTTTCTCCTTTTTAAATCCTTAATCTCCCTTAAGGCCGTGATATTGGCAATCCTGTCGGCGGTCTTTACAATTTTTGCAACCTCGTCTTCAGCTATGGCTCTAAAATATCCCTCATGCCCTTTGTCAGGCCTGTATGTAAGCTTTTCAATCGACTGCAGCGTTTGTTTACCGAATAGCCGCACCAGGTTTAAGATGTCTTCATCTGCCGGACCGGCGTCTTCCAGATAATCGTGAAGCAGGGCCGCTATTTCAAATTTATAGGGGTGCTGATCTGAATGTTTTTCGGCCAGCCTGGCTGAAAGGTTTCTTACTATGTCCAGGTGATACCTGTAATAATCGCCATTTTCTTTGTGATCGCCGTATGGCTGATTGTAATGCGCCCTGACTGCAATTTCTTCCGCCTTCTTTACTTTTTCCACGGGCGAAAGATGTTCTGAGAGATGTTTAGCCGCTGCGTCATTTTTTTGCAGCAAATCCGTTATTTCATTGTTTTCAGCTTCCGGTAAGTTATTTTCACCCGAATCGATCTTTATCCCCCTATAGGTCACATCTGCTGAGTCTTTTAAGAACAGTTTCAAATGACGGGATATTTCGCGGCCTTGAGCCTCAAACGCATCTGAAACAAAATCTTCAGGGTGATAAAAAGAATCCCGGTGCCAGCTAATCCAGATTTCTAAAGCAGATTTTATTTCATCCGGAAGAGCGAGCTCTGCGTAAGTTACCACTTCATTTTTACCGGAATAAATTCCGGTTCCCTGGTAACCGGGCCTGATTGTGAGGATCAACTGATTTGCCATGTTACTATCCCCTGAATTTATTTAATTTTAAGTAAATTTAGACCGGAACAGGCAGGAATAACCATTTAAGAAGTTATTCCTATACGTATATAATATGGTGACGAGAGGCGTTTTCGGAAAAATTAATGAAAATAATTTTTATTTTTTAGTACAGCTTATTCATGTGCTTATACCGCGAAGATAAAGGAACCTGTCTGACCATTTATTATGGATTAATTACCTATCCTGATATCTTTGTGCTTGTAATTTTTGGACAATTATTGATATTAATCACAAAAATTTCAATATTTCACTATAAAGTGATGTTTTAGGGTAAATTTGCGTCCTATACCCACTTTTCAGTTGACATTATTAACCTATTATCCTATTTTTTGAGTACATAATGGCTGACAAAAAGGAGGTTCAACAGTTTCTTGACGGTTTACATGCTAAAATTGGTGTTTTTGGCGTTGCGTTCGAGAATCGGGAGAAAAACATTCAGGCTCTTCTCGATTTGGAAATCACAGGTACAGAACGCTTAGAATACGTTAAGAAGTTAAAAGTTGAAAACTACTTTGCCGGTCCCACAAAAGATACTAATGATACTTCCCGGCCAGACTATTGGGAGTTTGGAATGATGATTAAAGGGAAAGAAGTATATATAAAGATAAACATGGGACATGCCGGCAAACGGGTAATTTGTATTTCCTTTCATATTGCTGAAAGAGAAATACATTACTGTTTTAATAAAGAGGAAAGGGGTTAAATATGGAGCGTGTTATTGAATGCGCTTTCTGCGACGGTAAGGCTTATCTTAAAGCCGAACAGAAAGAAAGAGTTTTTAGAAAAGAAACATTCATAACATTTGAACATTACTACAAATGCGAGTCCTGCCAGGAAGAATTCACTACCACCGAAACAGATAATTCGAATGTTTCTCAAATACTTAACCAATACAGGGAAAAGCATAATATACTTTTTCCGGAACAGATCTCTGCTTTAAGAGAAAAGTATAATTTGCCTGCTGCCAAAATGGGCAGGATATTGGGATTCGGCGCCAATGTATACGGCAACTATGAAAAGGGTGAAATACCAAGCGTAAGCCATGCACGGTACCTAAGCTTGATAACTGAACCGGAAGAGTTCAGAAAATTAGTTGTTGCCGCCAGGGATCAGCTGCATGAGGGAGATTATAAAAGAATAACAGGTCATATCGATAAGCTTATTTCTAAGAAAGACGCCCCCTGGGATGAATGCGACTATTTATGGAAAAAGAATATAATTCCAAACCAATATACCGGTTATGCTCTGCCCTCTTTTGTTAAATTTGCAAATATGGCCGCTATCCTTTTAGATGCTGCACCATTCAAAGTAAAGCTTAATAAACTTCTGTTTTATTCTGACTTTCTGAATTTCAAGCTAAACGGCCGTTCGATTTCCGGATCGCAGTATCAGGCAATTCAATTGGGACCAGTGCCGTTCAGGTATGACTGGAACTTTGATTTGCTGCTGCAGAACAACTATATAAGAGCTGTGCCTGTAGAGATAAAAAACGAAATAGTGGACAAATTTGTATGTGTAAAAACTCCCGATACAGATCTTTTCAGCTCCGAAGAGTTACAAACAATTAAAATAGTCAAAGAAAAACTTGGCGGACTGAGTACTAAAGAAGTTGTCAATATGAGCCATAATGAGTCCGGATGGATTGAAGAAAATGAGCTCCAGAATAAAATCAGTTATCAGAAATATGGTTATAGTTTGAAGATGGGCAACCTGTAATTTTCCACGTAACCCGATGGTGTAAAAGTCGCCCCCATTCAGGGTTCCGGTAATGAATATTGAACAAAGAGGATTTGAAAATGGATTTAGACGAATTAAACAGGTACGCTATGGAATATACCGACAGCCTGAATAATACTCCGCTGGATGACTTCGACGGACTCTCCCCAATCCAGATGGACCATCTGCTCTATTCACCTTTTGAAGGCGGCGCCGTCATTAATTTTACACAGGACGCTGAGAACGGCATTTTTGAAGGCTCCCCAGTGTTTTTAATTGCACGCGATATTCTTACTTACCTCTCGGAAAATAACGGCGTAAGGCTTACTGCAACTGGAAATCTGCCTCTTAAACTCGTAAAAGAGATTTATGACAAAGGCCGCTTCCCCAATGAGTTTATAGATAAGGGGTATGCTAAACTGCGATCGGAAAGCGACTGGTGGATACTCCACGTTGTAAAACTCCTTCTGACTATTGCGGGACTTGCAAGAAAATCGGGCGGCAAATTCCTGATTACAAAGAAGGCTTCTAAATTCCTGGCGGATAATTCTGAGTATAAGCTTTTTTATGAACTCATTCGGGCCTACTGCCTTAAATTCAGATGGGGTTATAACGACGGATATACCAGCGATGAAGTAGGCCAGGTGGGGTATATGTATCTGCTCTACCTTCTGAAAAAATACGGCAAAAACTTCCGCGAGGCTCCCTTTTACGAAAAGATGTACTTCCGCGCCTTCCCGATGATTCAAACGAATTCAACGCCTTCTTATTCAGATCCCGAAACACACAGAATGAAGTGCCTTGAAATCAGGTTCTTTGACAGGTTCTGCGGGTGGTTCGGCCTGGCTGATATTGAGGAAGAGTTTTATGAGAGATATAACAGGAAAATAAAAGTTAAGAGAAGCCCGCTGTTTGAGAGAATAATAATATGATGACTTTTTCTGAATTTGGGAGGCTTACTTATATCTTTAATTTATAAATCCCATTTCCGGTCATATTCTGTTTGTTTTTTCAAGTAAATTTAAGAGTCTGGTCCCGGATTCTGTTATTTTATGTCTTTTACTTGGTCGCTGACTTAGTCGTTAGCTTAGTCGCTAGCTTGGTCACTAACTTGGTCACCAGGTTGGTCACTAACTTGGTTACCAGGTTGGTCACTAACTTGGTTACCAGCTTCGTTACCTGCCTGTGCACCGTGATGAATCAAATTTTTAGTATATTATTCCTGTAAATCAGTAAAAGGGCGTATAAAATGGCAAAGAAACAAAATACAGAAGAAACAATAGACAGCCTGCTGGAAAAAATATCCAATGAGGACCTGAAAGGATTTCTTAAGGAACAAATGGATAATAACGAGCTGCTGAAACAAACTTTCTTAACTAATTTCGCTCACCTCAATTCCGGGCAGCCGCAGAAAATATACAATAAACAGATTAAGTCGGTATTAAATGCCGCTAAGGACAGAGGCGGCTTTATTAACTGGTCCGCTGCTCGCTTCGTAGGCAGCGCTGTGGGAAATATTGTAAATACAGCTTATAAACAGGTACAGGACGGAAATGTCAAAAGCGCCGCTTTTATATGCTTCGCAGTAATGGAGGAAATGGTTAAGGCCCTCCAGTTTGCAGACGATAGCGGCGGCGATATAGGAGGAAATATCGACAGCGCTTTCAGCCTCCTGACTGACATTTCCAAGTCCAACCCGCCCGAAGATATACGCAGCTTCCTTTTTGACGAATGCCTTAAACATTTCCGGGATAATTCTTTCGAAGGCTGGAACTGGCACCTGGGTATGCTCGGAACCGCATCCACACTGGTAAAAAATGAGGGTGAGGCCGATAAGGTTATTTCCCTGCTCGATCAATTTATTGTATCCGATAAAAAAGGCTATTCGCTCAACGAGGCACAGAAAATTAAATATTTTACACTGAGAAACGGGAAAGACATAAAAAAAGCAGAAGATTTTCTTGAAGAGAATCTTCAGAACCCAATGCTAAGAAAAATTGCCATTCAGGATTCCATTGCTTCTGAAAATTTTAAGAGAGCCTCCCAACTGTCCCTTGAAGGCATTGAAATTGACGCCAAAAGCTGGCCCGGCCGCGCACTTGAATGGTACGACTGGCTTCTGCAGATATCAATTCTGCAGAACGACAAACCGGAAATTATAAGTCATGCAAGGCATCTTTTTATTCATTCTTTTTACAACAGGCAGGAATATTACGAAGTATTGAAAAAATACGTCCCCAAAAAAGAATGGAACAGCTTTGTTGAAAACCTCGTTTCGGATATACGCGGTAAAGGTCCGGGACTGGACTTTGATCATATTGCAAATGTTTATATCACGGAAAAGCTGTGGGACAGGCTCTTCGGCCTGCTTGCTGAAGCGCCGGCTTTAAGCAGAGTTGAGCACATGGAACAGTATCTTGCCGAAAAGTATTCCGCCCAACTGGCTGAGCTTTATGAACCGCTTATTATAGAATTCCTGAAAGAAGCCAGGGACAGAAAGGATTACCGGGTCGGCTGCAGGTACTTAAAAAGAATGCTTAAACTGGGCGCGCGCGAGAGGGTGAACAAACTAATTGAAAAAATACGGGAAACATATCCGAACAGAAGAGCCCTGCAGGATGAGCTGAGGCTTGTAAAATAGCCGCGCAAAGCCTTGGGCGGGTGCGGGAACTCCCGGGTAGCCGATCCCCAAAATCTTCCCGGAGCCCCGATGAGGGGTGATTTGTATATGGATGGGTCCAACAAGTCGCCCCTCATCGGGGCTCTGAAATTGTGGGGGGATCCGTATCCCAGGGGTTCAGTCGCCCGCCTCAGGCGGGCTTCCTCACCCCGGGCTAAAGACAAAGCGCCCCTTGCCGGGGCTTGCTATATGCGTAATTTAGGATGCTCTGCTTTCATTGGCTTTGGCAGGCCAGTTTGTTTATTTTTCTGCCTTCACTTTTTGATTTTTAATTTTTAATTTTTAATTGAACAAAGAAAGTTTTAACATGAAAACACATGACATCAATAAGCAGGTGGAAGACGCAATCAATAAGCAGAATAATATGCCTGTTGATGACTTCGACGGCCTTTCGGCTAACCAGATGGAACAGCTCCTCTATCACCCCTTCGAGGGCGATACGGTGGTTAAGTTTGCCGCTAAGGCTAAATTCGGCATTTTTGTGGAATCGCCCCTCTTTATTATAGCCTGGGAACTCCTTAATACCATTTCCGAAAGCGGCGGCATTAAGCTTACTTCCAAGGGCTATCTTCCCCTTAAACTCGTTAAATCGATCTATGATAAGGGCTATTTCCCCGATGATGATATCGAAACGGGCGAAATTGAACTGCGCTCTGAATATGACTGGCTGCTCCTCTTTGTTGTTAAACAGCTCCTCCTTTTAACGGAAATAGCTGAAAATAAGAACAATGTACTCACGTTTACTGAAAGAGGCAGGGAGCTGTTTACTAAGAAATCAGACTTTGTAGTCTATATGGACCTGCTTAAGGCTTTCTGCCTCGGCTATAGCTGGGCCAGCAACGACAGCTTTGAAAGCGAGGAAATTGCCCAGGTTGGTTTTATGTACGTAATTTACCTTCTTAAAAAATACGGCGGCACTCCCCGCGAGGCGAGGTTCTACAGCAAAAAGTATTTTCAGGCCTTCCCTACCCTCTATGTGGCAGATGATGATTTGGATGAGGATGAGGAAGATGATGATGATTGGGATGAGGATGATGAGGATGATGCGGAGGAGGATAATCTGGATAAGGAATCGCTGCTAAAGGATGAACCGGATACGGATGAGGATTTCGAAGAGGATGAGGATTCAGAAGTGGATGAGGATTCCGGGGAGGATAAGGAGGATAAGCAGGAGGAGGACAGGCTGTACTGCTTTGAAGCCAGGTTTTTCTGGAGGTTCTGCGAGTGGTTCGGTCTGGCTGAGGTGGATGAAGATTATATTATGCCGGGCGGAGAGTTTGATTTTGAATTGTTTGAAAGAGCCGGGGAGGTGAAGAGGAGCAAGTTGTTTGAGAGGATTGTGCAGTGAGGAGTTTTAAGTTTTGAGTTATGAATTATGAATTATGAATTATGAATTTTAAGATAAGGATATTTTTCTTATGACTAGCCCCGTGCTTTAGCTCGGGGTACCGGAGAACCACCATTCCCCGTTTGGGCTTTAGCTCCAGATTGTCCGGGGAGAATCTGTGGCTAAAGCCGGGATATTTTTTGATCATGGATCCACGACCTGAAGGCCGTGGCTATTCAATGGATAAAAAACAAATACTATTTGATTTCGAAGCTCCCGTTCAGTCTTATATCCTCTGAGGAGGAGCCTACCATTATATTGAATTTGCCCGGTTCTACAACGCGTTTCATGTTTCTATCCGTTATGGTTAGGTCCTCGGGCTTTAATGTGAATTCCACCAGCTTCTTTTCGCCGGGCTTCAAATTTATTCTCTGGAATCCCCTCAGGTTTTTTACGTACGTCGTTACACTGGCTGTTTCATCATTTATGTATAACTGCGGCACTTCATCGCCTGCCATAGGGCCTGTGTTTTCTACTTCGAATGAAACTTTTACTTCGTCATCGGCAGTCTGCTCTTCGGGAGTTACTTTCAAATTGCTGTATTTGAATGTGGTAAAGCTTAAGCCGTGTCCGAATGGATATAATACTCCCTGTATCCCGGTTGGGTCACTTATATCCGATGCGGGTTTGTAGGGGAAATCCAGGGGGAGCTGTCCCACTGTTTTTGGAAATGTAATGGGGAGCTTTCCGCCGGGATTGTAATCGCCGAAGATTATATCGGCAACGGCATTTCCGCCGAACCTGCCTGGGTACCATGTTTCAATTATCGCGGGCACGTATCTGTTAACCCAGTTTATAGATAAAGGACGTCCGTTCATTAGAACCACTATTACCGGCGTGCCCGTCTCATATATTGCCTTTACAAGATCCAGCTGATAGCCGGGCAGATCGAGGCTCGTTCTTGAATGGAATTCACCCGTAAGCTTTTCATCCTCGCCAAGTACAACCACAGCCGCATCAACTCCTTTGGCCATCTCTGCGGCTTTATCAATTTCCTCCCTGTCCTTTCCCTTCAGCTCGCGCGGCATTATTTCGCTTTCGGGCCATGCCGAATCCACCACATCGCAGCCTTTGGTATATCTTACTTCAACATTGGGCAGCTTTTCTTTTAAGCCTCTAAGCACCGATACCACATCAACTCTGTTCGGTCCGTAACGGCTTATGTTAGGCTTTACGACATCGGCCATTGGTCCTGTTACAAGGATGGATTTTATGTTCTTTTTTAATGGAAGAAAGTTATTTGCGTTTTTAAGGAGCACCATCGATTCGTAGGATGCATCCTTTGCGGCTTTAAGATGCACTTCCGATCCTACTATCTTATCGGCCAGGGCGGGATTTTCGACGTAAGGGTGATCGAACAAGCCGAGCCAGAATTTAACTCTCAGAACGTCGCTAACTCTTGCGTTCAGCACGCTGTCGGGCACGGAGCCTTCTTTTACGAGCTCGCGCAGGGGGAGTATGAAATCCTCGGGGGGAGTAAAGTCGGTTCTTACATTAAGTCCCGCCATTACGGACTGGCACACGGCGTCTTTGGCATCCTTTGCGACGTGGTGCTTATTGAAGATATACTCCACCGCGCGGCTGTCGGATACCACATAGCCTTTGAAGCCGTATTCCTGGCGGAGCTTTTTGGTAAGGAATTCGCTGCTGCCGGTAACGGGAACGCCGTTATAGTCGTTATAGGAGCTCATTGTGCCCATTGCATGGCCTTCTGTGAAGGCTGCTTTGAAGGGGGCGAGATAGATATCCTCAACTTCCCTTTGGGTTACGTGGGGATCGGTGCGGGATGCGCCGTCGCGGCCGCCTTTAGGCACGCTGTAGACGGCGAAGTGCTTGGCAGTTGATACAACGCCTTCTTTCTGAAGCCCTTCAACCTGGGCCACTCCGATGCGGGAGACGAGGTACGGGTCCTCGCCGTAAGTTTCAACCGTGCGGCCCCATCGGGGGTCGCGCGCGAGGTCGAGTATGGGCGAATAGATGTTTGTGTAGCCCAGAATGCGCGCCTCCTTTCCTGTAATGTGACCGATTTTTGAGACGAGGCTGACATCCCATGAGCTGCCGGTTGCGATATCGGCGGGGAAAAGGGTTCCGCCCGTGTGGCAGACGCCGCGTATGCCTTCATTGGTAAAATCGACCGGGATGCCGAGACGCGTCTGTTCTATAAAGAATTTCTGCACGGTATTGATTGCTTCGGCATGTCTGGACGGGGGCCAGGCCAGTTCGGTATCGGCGTTTTTGCCCTCGTGGTGACCGTCGTAGCCGTTGAGGTGCTCGTCTATGTTTGCAATGCCGTCTTTCCAGATGCTTGTAAGCCAGGACGGGTTGGGGAGCTCGTCCTTCAGGACGCGTCCGTATCCGTAGAGTGTAGCCATCTGGCAGGTTTTTTCCTCGAGTGTCATGCGGCCGAGGAGGTCCTTAACCCTTTCCTCAATCGGAAGTTTAGAGTTTTCGTACGGGTCCATTACGCCGTTTTTATTAAGGTCTATCCAGCCCGAGTGGTAGATATTGGATTTATCCCCCGACGTGCTGCCCTGCGCGTGTGCGGTGCAGGAGAGGGAAAGTAAAACAGTTATTGACAGAAGCAGGGAGAATATTTTATTCATGTCGTTCCCGGTTAATGGTTTCAGGTTAAATTGATGGGGAGTAAAATAGGGAATGCGGAGGTTTTGTACAAACGGGATTTTAGGGAGAGCCGCCCTTCCGGACGATGGATGTCAGGAAGTGGTTCCTGACATCCATGTAACCGCGGTATATAAATCGTTCCCCTATGACTAGCCCGGACCTTTAGGTCCGGGTCGAACGATCCCAAACACCTCCCGGGGCTTTAGCCCCAGATTCCCGCCATAACGCGAAATTTGTCCGGGATGATCGGGGGCTAAAGCCCGAAATTTTTGATTCCGTCCCCCCGGACCTAAAGGTCCGGGCTAGTCAGTTTGGCAATACTCTCTTAAATTTTATATTTTTCACCAGGCATAAGCATTTAACAAAATGTAACAATTTATTAAACCCCGAGTCTATTATTAATGTATGGAGACAAAGTGCATGAAACGCGATGAATTATTCCGGGAGGCTCTGGAGGAGAATCAGAAGATGATCTTCCGCGTCTGCTGCCGTTTCTTCGGACCCGGGGAAAACGCAAAGGATGCATACCAGGATATTCTGCTGAAAATATGGATGAATATTGAAGGCTTCCGCGGGGAATGCCAGCTGAAAACATGGATTTACAGAATATCCGTTAATGTATGCATTACTTTCAGGTCGAAGAACAAAAGGAAATCTTCACTTTTTGTCCCCTTCTCCGAGCCGGCCTACAGAGTGCCTGATGAAGAGAAACTGCTTGAGGATGAGGAAAATAAGCTTCTTTTCTTCCGGAAGTTCATGGATGAACTCAGCGGAGCGGATAAAGCTCTTGTAAGCCTTTACCTGGAAGATCTTGATACCAGGGAAATGTCGCGTATTACAGGTCTTTCAGAGAGCAATGTCAGGGTAAGGATTCACAGGATAAAGAGTGAAATTAAAAAACAATGGGAGGTGGAATATGGAACTCGATGATTTTAAGAAAGGCAGGCAGCCGGATACTCCCTCCGGAGGCACGTCAGGGCCGGGGGGAAATTCAGAGGCCGGGGGAATTATTGAATCTTTCAGATCTCATGAAAACAAACAAAGAAGAAAAGTCCTTTATATTGTTACGGCTCTTATTGCCCTGGGCATAATTTACACACCGATTTTTGTCAGGCAAAACGACATTATGAGCATAGGCTACGGACTGATAATAGCGGGATTTTTGCTGGGAGCCGTTTACTTATATCTTGCATATAAGCCGCTGCCGGGGAGCATTTATTCCCTTCCGATGGCGGATTTTCTGAATAAAGCCGAGAATAAGCTGAAGTTTATGAAGTTCACCGACTGGCTGATAGTAATTCCTCTGCTGCTGGTGCTTGGTACCGGTGGCGGAATAGTATTCATAGTCAGGCTCTCAAGATACACGGCGAATTTCAGTCTGCTGCTTGTAATTTGGGTAATTTTCTTTGTTCTGCTTGTAATATTTGCTTTGCATGTAAGCCGGAAGGACTGGCAAAAGGAGCATGGAGAGCTGCTCAGGGAAATCCACAGGGTAAAGAGGTCAATTAAAAATTAAAAAGTGAGGAAAGGTCCGACGTCCGACGTCAAAATCCGTAGGGGCGAGCGGCCATGCCATAGGCAGGCACAGCGCTCGCCCTTTTGATATCAGTCTTTTTTGGAATTTTTGTTTTTGGCTATTTCTTTGGCTTTTTCAAGGATTTTTTTCTGACGGGATTCGGCGGTTTCTGTTTTTCCAGAACCTTTTTCAGCCCACCTGCTGCTCTGCTTTATTTTGCTATGCGGATCGATATTCTTCATTTTATATTTCCTTCTGATTTATAGTTTAACAGATCACCGGCATACGAATGCCCGCTGTATTACATATTGCAATATAGCGAATTTTGAGGTCTGTAACAGATTTAATACGACTGAGGCAGCAAAGATAGTTAAAAGTCTTTGCGAAGAGAAAAACAGGTTTGTGGCAAATATTACGGGAAGCATGTAGACGCGGGCAGGAATGATGTCAGGAAATGGTTCCTGACATCCCAACAAAATCTTTGTCGATTTTATTTAGATGCCGCGGTCAGCGGCATCATGTTGATAGCCCCCGGGCAAAGCCCGGGGGGGCATATGATCCCAAAATAATCCCGGCGCTGCGGTCAGCTGCGCCATATTCCGTCTGAATACGGGGTAATTTTAATGAAATCAGGTTATAATTTGTGATGGCTTTGGGATTCCCATTGCGGGGATTCACCCCATTCCCAAAAATGGCGCGGCCACGTCAGAGACGGGCAGGCTGACCGCGGCGCATGGGATTGTGGGGGATTTCATGGTCCCGGGGTTCAATCGCCCGCCAGAGGCGGGCTCAATCACCCTGGGCTATCAACATGAGGCCGCTGACCGCGGCCTAAAACCACATTGTAATTAATAATTAAGTTGACGCGTAAAGCCTTTGGCGGGCAAAAACGTCGGATCAGTTATTTGTATTCCGAAAACGAATACGGCATATCTCCGGCTCCTGTGCCACGGTTTTTGTTCGGCTTATTTGTCATCCGGAAATCCAGACGGCCCCCTTTCATTAATTCATTATGCATTATGTAATTCTTTGTGTAGACTTTTCCGTTTAGACTTGCCTTATCTATATAAATGTTCTCTTTGGAATTGTCTTTGGCTTCTATTGTGAATGTTTTGCCGTTTTCTAAATGCAGCGTTATTTTGCTGAATAACGGGGAGGCGAATGCATATTCGCCTGAGGCGGGACATACGGAGTACATTCCCATTGCGGAGAATACATACCACGCCGATGTCTGCCCGTTGTCTTCATCGCCGCATAGTCCGTCGGGCTCGGGTGTATATAATATATCCATTGCCTCGCGCGCGTGAAGCTGTGCTTTCCAGGGCTCGCCTGCATAATCGTATAGATAAATTGCATGCTGTATCGGCTGATTGCCGTGCGCATACTGCCCCATGCCCGCAATAACCATTTCGGTAATCTCGTGGATCTGCGTCCCGTAGTATGAATAATCGAATGTGGGGGCTGCAGTAAATACTGAATCGAGCCTCTGAACAAATTTTTCCCTTCCGCCCATCAGGTGCATTAGTCCCGCGGGATCGTGGAAAACGGCCCACGTATAATGCCATGCACAGCCTTCTGTAAATGCGTCGCCCCACTTGTCGGGGCTGAAGGGGCTCTGGAAGGTTCCATTGCTGTCGCGTCCGCGCATGAAACCGGTTGAGGCGTCGAAGACATTTTTATAATTCATGGAGCGTTTTCTGAAGCGGTCAGTTTCATCCTGGGGACGATTGAGAGCCTGCGCAAGTTTCCATATTGCAAAATCGTCGTAGCTGTACTCGAGAGTTCTTGCGGCGTTTTCATCTATATGGACATCGTAAGGAATGTAGCCCAATGTGTTATAATATTTCACGCCCAGGCGGCCGACTGAGCTAAGAGGCCCCTCGTTTTCGGAGTTCTTCAGAATGGCTTCATAAAGTTTATTTATATCGTATCCCCTGATGCCGTTAAGATACGTGCCGGCGATTACGGATGCCGAGTTGGAGCCTATCATGCAGTCGCGGTGACCGGGGCTGGCCCATTCGGGGAGCCAACCGCTTTCGTTATAAGTGTTTACGAGTCCTTCCATAATACGGCTGCAGAGCTTAGGCTGCATAATTGTAAGAAGCGGGAAGGCAGCGCGGAAGGTATCCCAGAATCCGTTATCTGTAAACATGTAGCCCGGATGTACCTGTCCGTCGTAGGGACTGTAGTGGACGATTTTATTATCCTTATCCAGTTCATGAAGTCCGCGGGGAAAAAGCATTGTTCTGTAAAGAGCGGTGTAGAAAGTTCTCATCTGGCGTTCTGTGCCGCCTTCTGTTTCAATGCGGGAAAGGCCGTCGTTCCAGACTTTCTGAGCTTTCTTCATAGTCTCATTAAAGGAATCGCCTCCCACTTCCCTTTTGAGGTTAAGTTCTGCCTGTTCGAAGCTTATGAATGATGAGGCCGTCTTTATGTTAACAACTTCATTGTTATTAGTTTTGAACTTTACTGCAGCCATTACGTGGTCTGCCTCTTCTTCTAATTTATTACCGGATATTCCCTTTTCGCTCCAGATGAATGATGAATCTATTTCCTTATCGAAATATATTACGAAGTAGTTATGGAAATTTGCCGGAACGCCTCCCCTGTTATTGCGGCAGTAACCGATAAGTTTCTTTTCTTTGGGGAAGATCTTAATATATGAGCCCTTGTTGAACGCGTCGATAAGGATGTAGGAGTTATCCGTTTTAGGATATTTCACCTGAAACTGCGCCGCGCGTTCTGTGGGGGTCAGTTCAACCGAGACGTTATAGTCGCCCAGGTAGACGCTGTAGTAATACGGTTTTGCAATTTCCCTTTTATGGCTGAACCATGATGCGCGCTCATCCTCATTAAATTTGAGTGTGCCTGTTTCGGGGAGGATTGCGAATGCACCGTAGTCGCCAATCCATGGGGAAGGCTGGTGAGTCTGTCGGAAGCCGCGTATTTTAGTTTCGTCGTAAGTGTACATCCAGCCGCTGCCCATTTTGCCCGTCTGGGGCGACCAGAAGTTCATAGCCCAGGGAAGCGCGATGGCGGGGTAGGTGTTGCCGTTGGATAGTTTATAATCCGAGTCGGTGCCGACGAGGGGGTTAACGTAACCGGCAAAATTTTTCTTTTTTGCGCCGTTCTGCGCGGCAGAAAGAACGGCGGAGAATAATAAAATGAGGGTTAGGATTTTTTTCATATATGTTCCGTAAATATGCAAATGAGATTGGGTAAATTTAATAAAATTTGCGGGAAGTTGCGGTATGTGGGGGATCCGCTCGCCCAAAAGGGCTCGCGATGGATGTCAGGAAATGGTTCCTGACATCCATGCAATTCGAATTTCATTGTTTAGGGACTTTCCGGGCGAGCGCCGCTCGCCCCTACGAATTTTAACGTTGGACGTCGGACGTCGGACGTTGGACGTTGGACTTCCTGGGATTCGAAAACCGTTAGGGTGAAGGTGAAACGGCTGCCCAGGCCGGGCTGGCTTTCCACGGTTAATTTGCCGCCGTTGCGCTCAACCATTTCTTTGCATAATATGAGCCCAAGTCCCGTACCGGTTTCCTTTGCCGTTCCGGCTGTTGTCTGCTGAACGTCGATTCTGAAGAGTTTTTCAATCTGCTCTTTCGTCATGCCTATTCCGGTATCGCTAACACTGAAGTAAACCATTCTG
This sequence comes from Ignavibacteriales bacterium, assembly GCA_036261625.1. Taxonomy (GTDB): domain Bacteria; phylum Bacteroidota; class Ignavibacteria; order Ignavibacteriales; family SURF-24; genus JAAXKN01. The sequence goes on from DATAKL010000029.1 coordinate 18,367, forward strand.
CCGCTTTTGAGTGAAGTAATCTCAACGGTGCCGCCCGGATTGGTAAATTTAATGGCGTTTGTAACCAGGTTCTGTATAACAGAGCTGATGGAATTCTGATCGGCGTAGACCAATATATCCTTTTCGACCTTGTTCAGGATGGTAATGCCTTTTGCCGAAGCATTATCCTGAAGCATATCTGCCGCATCGCCGGCCATTTTATGCAGCCGGAGTATGCGGGCTTCATAAGTCATTTTTCCGCTTTGTATGCTTGCCCACTGGAGCAGATTGTTAAGCAGGTTATAAACTTTCTTTATTCCGCCGTTAATATTTTCGGCGAACATTTTGATCTCATCTTTATCGAGGCTGTTATAATCCTTAATGAGCAGGTCGGAAAATCCCATAATGGAAGTAAAGGGATTTTTAAGGTCGTGTGAAATAATGGAGAAGAACTTATCCTTGCTTATATTCAGGTCCCTGAGCTGTGCGTTCAGGACCTGCAGTTCGCCTGCCTTAGTTTCAAGGAGTTTTACGGTATCGGCCAGTTTTTCTTCGGCCAGTTTTCTTTCTGTAATATCGGTAGCAAGGGTCTGATAGCCGGCAATATGTTTATCCCTGTAAATTGCAGTGCATCTTACGAGTGCCGTTCTAATGCCTCCGTTTCTGTTTGCAAAATGAATGTCGTACTGAGCCGTTTCACTCTCAGCTGTAGCCTTCAACATTTCCCTTACAGTATTTTCGCTTTCGGGGTCTACAAAGCTGGTAATGTGCTGACCCGTAAGCTCCTGGAGCCTGCAGCCTGTAAGGCGTTCAAAGCTCTGGTTTGCAGTAACAATTTCGCCTTTTGCATTCAGCACATAAATGGCGTCGGAAGTTTCCTTAAAGAGGGCTTCATACTGCCGTATTGCCTGTCCCAGTATGAAATCCTTATGCTGCTGCAGCAGGTATTCCCTGATCAGGATCAGAATTGCGCATGTGCCGGCAACCATTATAAGTCCGGTTAGAAATGGAAAGTCAGCATCCTGAAGCGGCTTCCGGATATAAACGAGGATTGCCAGAATTATTACTGCCCAGAATATCGCCTTAATTCTTTCGGTAATCAGGGGCATGCAGGAAGCCAGCAGCAGAAGGCAGTATGCCAGTATTCCGCAGCTGCAGCCCATAAAGTACCCTGTAAAAAGCACTATTACGTAGCGCAGCGACCAGACGGGATCAGGTTTTAGGAAAACCAGGAACTCATCGGTTACAATCAAGGCAATTATAGTGCCGTAGATGGCAAGGTTCACGGTATCGTCGAAAGAGGATACATTCATAAGGGCTGAGAGAAACGCTGAAAGTCCCGTCAGGCAGAATACAATGCGGGGGATAATGGCATTAACATTGAAGGCTTTGCCGCCTTCGGGAAAGATCCTTTGAGGTTTTGTTCTAAGTATAAGAAGAAGTCCAACAAGTCCGGTAAAGAAGAGTACCGATACCATAGCCCATTTGCTAATGCTCCAGGAGAAGCGCAGGTCCTTAACATCCAGAGTATAGTTTGAGTTCGGGCAGATGCTGATGCTTACCTGGCGCACGCTGCTGAAGTCGAATACTCCGTTAATAGTTCTTCCGGAGGGTTGAGCCGGGTTGAGCAGAAGCGAGCGGAGGGGCACATTAAAGGAAGTCCATTTTTCGCCGGGGTCGGAGCTTTCGGTAAAGAAGTTTTCTCCTGTAACAGTAGCGGTATCGCCCTGTCCTTCAGTCAGAACAACGGAGCCGTCCATGACGTCAATTATGAGGAGCGAAGCAAATCCCCTTCCGCGCCACGTAATTGAAAGCTCAGCGTTTTCGGGAACAGGCCTGTCTATATGGAAAGAAACGCCGGAATAGGCGGCGGAGTCGTTTTGGGCTTTAACGCGGAAGAATTTGGCACCCGAGGAATCCTTCAGAATTTCCGCTCTGAGGGGAACAGGTCCGTCGTAGTAAGGTTCGAAAGGAATCGTCTGATTCCACTGACCGGTATTGAACATATTAATGTCCACGGGCTGCATTTCCTGTGCTGCAGGCATAAAAGCCGCCATAAATAAAGCGCTGCCGAGGGTTAGTGCAGCAACAAGAGTGAGTGCCGATTTAAGGTAAAGGATTCTTCTTTCGGGCAAAGAAAGCGACTTCAGTTTTTTTGAGTAGTTCATCATAAAAAATCTATATGTTAAAAATGGAAATTTCCGTCCAGCATAAGAGTCCCGTATAAATTACTTATAATTCTTGAACACCACCTTAAATTCGGAGCCCTGGCCTTTCCGGCTTTTAACGTGAATACGGGCATTATTAAGCTCGCAGTATTTTTTTGCAAGGGCAAGGCCGAGGCCGTTTCCCTCGTAGCGTCTTGTATAGCCTGTATCTTCCTGCGAAAAAGGCTCGAATAAAATTTTCTGGTATTCCTCAGAAATGCCTATTCCGGTATCTGAAACAACAACAGCAAGCTCATTTTCATAAGCAACTGTTTTTAATTCAACGTGTCCCTGGTTTGTAAATTTAATGGCATTATCCAGCAGGTTATCAAATATCTGCGTAAGGGCATACTGATCGGCCAGAATTTTTCCTGAAATGCCGGCAGGCACATATAAAAGTTCAAGTCCCTTGTTTAAAGCCGCGGGGTAAATTTCCTTTACGAGCGGGTCAAGTATATCCCGTTCAATATCCAGAGGTTCGGGGCGCAAAACAAATTTATTCTGCTGAATCTGAGAGATATTTATAATCATTTCAATTGTTCTGATGAGGCGGTTAGAGCTGCTTTCTATGGAAGTAAAACAGATGCCGAGTGCCTCGTCGTTCTTATCACTGGTAATTTCCTTTACGAGGGAGGTATAGTTGAGGATGTTGCTTAACGGGGTTCTGATTTCGTGAGATACCTGTGTGAGGAAATCGCTTTTAAGGCGGTCGGATTCCTCCGCCCTGTTCTTAGCATCGAGAAGTTCCTTTGTCCTTTCGTCAACCATGCACTGAAGGTTTGAGTTGAGCAGCGACAGTTCTTCCTCAGCACTCTTTCGTCTTTCAATTTCAGCTTCAAGGTCGCTGTGTTTATTGCGGTAATCGAGGGCAAGTTTTCTGTAGAGTCCTGAAATTTCTGAAAGCCATCCTATAGTTCCGGCAAGCATTACTGTTGTTATGATGGGAGGAAGGCCGTGTATAAAACTCCCCTTTTCAAGTAGTCCCAAACTGCTGAAAAGGTAGCCGTGTATCGGAATAACGAGGAGAGAGAGTGCCGTACCCATCTTAAATTTCCAGATCCAGGCCGAGACGCTCACAGGCAGGAGCGCCAGCATTGTAGCCGCTTCGCCAATCCAGAAGTAGAGGCGGGGGAAAACAAGGATATAAAGTCCGAAAAGAATTACAGTGACAGAAATTCTGAGAGTAAGCCGGGCCGGGCTGAGCTTTTCTTTTTTATTTTTAATTTTTTGAATTTCCTGTTTCATAAAATCCTGAAAGAAAGTGACGATCAGAATCGGCTTTACGGTCGAAAATTCGCAAATAGTCTAAGAATGATACATCGTATCCGGCTTAATAAATATTTACAGAGGGCAATTATATATGTATCGTAAATATCCTGATTCAACTTAATGAAAAATATTTTTATTGTCATTATTAATCTTGAAAATTTCCGGGGGGGCCGGATGGAGAGGATCCGGGGCTAAAGCCCGCGGTTTATTGGGGCATTGTCCCACGGCCTGAAGGCCGTGGCTAGTCAATTTGAGAAAAGCCGGCTAAAGCCGGTTTCAAAGAATTGCGCTCTTCCCTGCCCTCACTTTTTAATTTTTAATTTTTAATTGATTTTCCGGGGGTATTATTTTTTATATTAATGTTTCAATACGGAATTTTTTATTAAATACAGGAATAAATAAATGAGTTACTTACCATCTGCCTCCAGATATGAGGCGATGCCGTATAAAAGATGCGGCAGGACGGGGCTTAAGCTGCCTTTGATATCACTTGGGCTCTGGATGAATTTCGGCGGCGTGAATGTTTATGAGAACAGCCGCAATATGCTCTTCAGGGCGTTCGACCTGGGCATTACACATTTCGACCTGGCAAATAACTACGGTCCGCCCTACGGCAGCGCCGAGGAAACTTTCGGCCGCGTAATGGAAAGCGACCTGAGGCCCTACCGCGATGAGATGGTGATTTCGACCAAAGCGGGCTACGATATGTGGCCGGGTCCCTACGGCAACTGGGGATCGAGGAAATATCTTATTTCAAGTCTGGACCAGAGCCTTAAGAGAATGAAGCTCGATTATGTGGATATTTTCTATCATCACAGGCCCGATCCCGAGACTCCGGTGGAGGAATCGATGATGGCCTTAGATCAGATAGTGCGCTCGGGCAAGGCTCTTTATGCCGGCATTTCAAATTACAGCGCCGAGCAGACCCAGAAGGCAGTTAAGATTATGAAAGAGCTGGGTACGCCGTTTATAATTCATCAGGCAAAGTACAATATGTTTAACCGCTGGATTGAAGACGGACTGCTGGATGTGCTGGATAAAAGCGGAATGGGATGCATCGTATTCTCCCCTCTTGCGCAGGGACTTCTTACGGATAAATACCTCAAGGGTATACCCGAAGGCTCGCGCGCATCGAAAAGCTACAGCGCGCTTAAGGATCAGATAACCGATGACAAGCTAAGAAAGCTGAACGATCTGAACGATATGGCAAAGGAGCGTAATCAGACGCTGGCGCAGATGGCACTGGCATGGACGCTGAGGCTTAAGGGTGTAACTTCAACGCTTATAGGCGCAAGCCGTGTTGAGCATATTGATGACGCCGCGGGACTTCTGAAGAATGCGTCGTTCAGTGAAGAGGAAATAAAGAAGATAGATTCTATATTGTACAGTTTATAATTGGAAGCGGTGCAGCCGTTTCATGTCTGCAGCCCGGGGCAGCAAATCCGCTTAGGCGTCAAACTAATTCATAATTTCCCCACATATTGCATGGGGATATGTCTGTGCAAACAGAGCATCGGGAATAATGCAATTGGCAAGCCCCGAAGAGGGGCGCTTTGTCTTTAGCCCGGGGTGACAAACCCGCCTCTGGCGGGTGCCGGAACCCCCGGGTAACGAAATCCCCCACAATCCCAGAGCCCCGATGAGGGGCGACTTGTCTATAGCCCGGGGTGACCAAATCCCGGAGGGATGCGGGAACCCCCGGGACATGAATCCCCCCACACACCTAAAAGAGCCCCGATGAGGGGCGACTTGTAAGAGATAGATTTGTAAGGGATATAATTCCCATTTTGTGATGTTATTCATGTCAATGATCCCTTCCTCTGAATTATATTATCCAGTACAACTTGAAGGAGGGCTAAGTTATGGATGAAGCCATACGCTACAGATCCGACACATTTCACCAGGTCTATCTTCACCTGGTATTTGCAGTAAAACACAGGGAACAGATGATCAGACCCTCTTTTTCAGAAGAACTTCAGAAGTATATGACAGGAATTGTACAAAAGAAGGGAAATAAGATGCTTGCCATAAAAGCCATGCCTGACCATGTACATATCTTCATTTCTCACACACCCAGCTCTTCGATTTCAGAGATGGTCAAAGAGGTAAAAGCCTATTCGACAGAGTTCATTGAAAGAAAAGGATGGTCAAAAGGCTTTAAGTGGCAGGAAGGATATGGTGTGTTCTCATATTCCAGGAGCCACGTAAGTCAGGTTATCTCATACATTCAGAATCAGGAAGAACACCACAGGCATAAGTCCTTCAAGGAAGAATACATTAAGATCCTGAAGGATTTTGATGTTGAATATGAAGGTAAATATCTCTTCAGATGGATTATGGAAGAGGAGAAAAAAGAGGAATAACCGGAGACCATTAATTCAGAGAGAATGAGCCTTTTTGGGGACATCTTACAATTCGCCCCTCATCGGGGCTCCGGGGGATTGGTTGGAATCATTTACCCGGGGGTTCCGGCACCCGCCAGAGGCGGGTTTGTCACCCCGGGCTATTGACAATTCGCCCCTCATCGGGGCTCCGGGGGATTGGTTGGAATCATTTACCCGGGGGTTCCGGCACCCGCCAGAGGCGGGTTTGTCACCCCGGGCTATTGACAAGCCGCCCCTCATCGGGGCTCCGGGGGATTGGTTGGAATCATTTACCCGGGGGTTCCGGCACCCGCCAGAGGCGGGTTTGTCACCCCGGGCTATTGACAATTCGCCCCTCATCGGGGCTCCGG
>DATAKL010000044.1:0-229996 GCA_036261625.1 Ignavibacteriales bacterium
CCCGGTGTGGGATACGGTTCTTAAAATCCTGCCGTTTGAAAGTTTAATTTTGTTAACAGACCAGCCATAACCGTATCCGCCGGTATTTGGCCTGAACATTATTTCTCTGAATCTGGCCGAAAGAAGTTTGTCGTTGTATAATGCCCTGTCCCACAGGTAAAGATCCCTCACGGTCGAAAGCATATCTCCGGCTGCAAGAGCAGTAGACATGCTTCTGTAACCGGCATTCTGAAGGCCGCTAACCGTTTTCTCATAACCGTTGGCCCTGTTTGTTTCTATTCTTCTGCTATTGTCAACACTTGTATTTTTCATGCCGAGCATGTTCAGAATTCTTCCATTAAGAAGTTCCTCATAAGATTTGCCCGATACTTTCTCCAGAATTACACCAAGAAGATAATACCCAAAACTGCTGTATGAGTACCTGGCCCCAGGCTCAAAGAGCAGTGGCGCATCCTGAAACAGCTTAATAAAATCATTATGAATGTACGGGAGGTAACTGTGCAGCCTGAAGAAATCCGGAACAACTTCATAATGACCCAGACCGGATGTATGGGAAAGGAGTTGGTGTATTGTGATTATGCTACCTGTTTTTGCAGGATATTCTGGCAGGTAATTCTTAATTATTGCATCCAGTTTAAGTTTTCCCTCCTGAACAAACTGCATCACAAGCATGGAAGTAAAAGACTTTGTAATTGATGCTATGCGAAATTTCGTCTCAGGGGTATTCGGTATATCGAATTCAAGGTTTGCATATCCGAAGCCCTTCTCATAGAATATTCCGGAATCATTGCCGATGAGGACTGAGCCCTGGAATTTCCCGGCATTATATAACTCTGTAAGAAGCTTATCTACCGCCTGAGATTTATCCTGTGGGTGAAAAATCCCTGGAAAGAAGATTAAATAAATAAGACATAAAAATATTTGTAGGGGTTTACCAATATTATCCATTAAAAGCTTCGTCCTGAGCAAAAGGTTACAAAATCAGATTATATGCCGTACTAAGGCTTAATCCGAATATCCAGCCTAATAGATAAAAGGGGATTATGAGCTATTAGTCCGGATGGTGAATTGATTGAATAGACGAATGTAAAAAATATACAATAAAGTTTCTATAGAATTTTGAGTAAGATTAAGAAATACTTCGGAAGAAGAATTAATTCCGCCTTTCCCTTCGCTGCGAGAGGTAAAAATACTTCATCCAGACCGGGGGTTCAGAGCTTGAAAGAAGTAATTTCCAGTTAGGAAACTTAAATTGTCCCAATTAAAAGCCATTATAGTGGCATCTCTGTAATATACCGTCCATGGACCAAATAAAGACTTTTCAACTAGTCACAGTATGTTAGACCGCTGGACAGGAACTCTAAGAGTTATAAAGCAGAGGTGCAGGCAGTCCCAATTATTAGCCCAATTAAGACATTTTAATTCCGTAATGATATTTTTAGATTAATAGAGATACTAAATTAAGCTTTTCTAAACTATTTAACTAAATAAAGGGCTTCCTTTTTCTAACATTGCATGCCCCGGGAATCAGGATGGGCCCCAGTTTAATAGGAGTTAAAATACCGGATGGACCATTACTTTCAACCCAAAACAGGCTACAACAAAGACGGTAATTTTATAGCCGTCCTGGCTGTTTCAGTAATTCTAATTGCCGTCATTTTTATTGCTGACTTGTATCTCCCTCTTGGATACGCTACTTGGCTGTTATATTTAGTCCCTATAATATTTATATCAATAAGACTCAAAAAAATATCGTACACAAACCTGGTACTCATGTCTTGTATATTGCTCATTATAGCCGAACTATTTTTAAGCCGGTCCGGAGGAAGCTTTAATACAGAAATCTTTAATTCAGTAATCGGAATATCCTGCTTCATTTTTGTGACATACATCCTGAATTACAAGAAGTCACTTGAAAACAAACTCATTGAAAGTGAGAACCTGTTCAGGAGCACTTTTGAACAGGCCGGGGCCGGCATAGTCCACATGGACCTTGAAGACCGCTTTATGAGAATGAACGAGAAGTACTGCGAGATCCTTGGACGTCCACGCCAGGAGCTCATGCAGATGACACTCCAGGATATAGTACATCCTGAAGACCTCAAAAAAGACCTTGCATTCAGAAAAAAGCTTCTGCAGGGGGAAATAACAGATTTCAAAATGGAAAAGCGCTATCTAAAAGGTGATTCATCTACTGTCTGGACACTCTTCTCATGTACCCTTATGCAGGAGGCAACAACAGGCAGAGTATTCTTTGTGGGTGTGATTGAAGACATTACCAACACGAAAAAGGAGGAGGCAAGGGTCAGAAAGAGCGAAGCCCTCCTGGATCAAACCTTGGAGCTTTTGCCTGTAGGCATCTGGTTCTTAGATGAAAAAGGCGAGGTACAAAGATCCAATGCAAAAGCCAAGGAGATCTGGGGAGAGGAAAGACGTGTCGGGATCGAAGAGTACGGAGAATACAAAGGATACTGGGCTGATTCGGGTCTGGCAATAGAGGCCCACGATTGGACTACAGCAAGGGCAATTGAAAAGGGCGTGACAATAACAGATGAGCTTATAAACATAGAAAACTTTAATGGAGAGTTTAAGACAATACTGAACTCGGCCATGCCTCTTAAAAGTGAAGACGGGAATGTAATCGGAGCAATTTGTGTAAACCAGGATATTACAGAACTGAAGAAAGTTGAAAGTGAGCTGAGACTAAGTGAAGAGAAATTCCGCACGATTACCGAAACCATGCCGCTTATTGTCTGGACTGCCGGGGCAGCAGGTGAAATTGATTATGCAAACCAGTGGGGTCTGGATTTTACAGGTATGAGACTGGAAGAGGTTAAAGGCTGGGGATGGATTAAGATGCTGCACCCCGGGGATCTTCAGCATGCAGAAGAAAAATGGAAGGCATCCGTCAGTACGGGTAATGTATTTGAGGATACCTCACTCTTCAGACGCCATGACGGGCTTTACCGCTGGTTTTTGACACGTGCTGTACCGCTTAAGGACACCTATGGGAAGATAATAAAATGGTTTGGCACTTCCACGGACATACATGAGCAGAAGGAGACCGAAGCAAGGCTTCAGGAGGTAATGAAGGAACTAGAAAGATCAAATAAGGAGCTTGAGCAGTTTGCATATGTATCCAGCCACGATATGAAGGAGCCCTTAAGGATGATTTCGAGCTATCTGCAGCTGCTTTCAAAAAACTACAGTGACAAACTGGATGAAAACGCCAGGGATTATATCGGCTACGCTGTTGACGGGGCTCTCAGAATGAGCGCACTGATAAATGACCTTCTGGCATATTCAAGGGTATCTTCAAAGAAAAGGGAGTTTACTTCGGTTGACCTTTCAGAGGTGGTAGAAGATGTGCTGGGTGACCTGGAAGTGCTGATAATTGAAAGTAAAGCAGTAGTTACATATAATGAACTTCCCACGATAAATGCGGATGTTTTACAGATGAAACAGCTTTTCCAAAACCTTATACAGAATGCCCTTAAGTTCAGGAAAAGTGAAGGCGTAAAAGTGGACATAAGTTCAGAAAGAGCTGAATCTCAATGGGTGATAAAAGTAAAAGACAACGGAATGGGCATCGATCCACAGTTCTATGAGAGGATATTTATAATCTTTCAGAGGCTCCATGGAAGGGAAAAGTACTCGGGCACCGGAATAGGACTCGCCATATGCAGGAGAATTGTAGAGAATCACGGTGGCAGAATATGGGTGGAATCTGAGGAAGGTAAAGGATCCACATTTTATTTCACAATACCATCTGAAATGTAATTTTACAAAATTAATTTATGACACTATTATGACATCGGTTTTCAAAAAATGCTAAATACAGCCTGAAATTCAGCAATTTGGACGGAGTGCGGAAAATCCCACTCTTTCCGCTTGTAAAAGCTCAAAGACGGATTAAACGTTTTTGAGCTTTTTGCATTTCGGCACCTCACTGTCTTTCTTGGTGGATAGCATTCCTGATGGCGTGTTTGATAATACCATTTCTTTTTAATCGCAAAAAGGCTCCGAAAACGTATTTCATCAAAATTAACATATTTAAGAATTGTAAATTGAAGTAATGTTGCATTATTATTAGTAAAAGTTGGTCACTAGAATTTGAGTGATGTAAAATAAACTTTGTCCTTTGAAATATTCTCAATTAAAACTAAATTTGGGCATTAAAAAATATAAGGTAATGAAAATGCAAGACTCTGACGAGCCTGGCGCTAACAATAGGTTAAAAATAGTATTTATTAATCCTTCTCCTTTGAAGATCTGACCACCCTGATTCATTGATCATCTCAAAAAAGGAGGAATTCCATTTAGAGAGGTGTTCAATGAGACCAAAATTATTTGGCTATCCTTGTACCTTTATAAGCTCTTTTTTGAATAATATTGCCATGTCGTGTAACATTGGCACCGGGCATAATTGTCCGTTACACATTATTCATGAATTTTTGATAAGGAAAATATAAATGGTGCGTTCCATATTTTCTAAAATATCGCCGGTTTTATTTACAAAGGAAGCAAAAACCCCACATCAGAAATCTATAGATGAACAGATCCTGGTGGAAGTGTGCGGACTAAATGTTGACGATGCTGTTAAGCGCCTCCATAGCAATATTAATGGTTTAACACAAGATGAGGTGCTTGAAAGGCTTAAAGAATTTGGCCGAAATGAATTGGCGCATACGAAAACGATCAGCATCTGGGTTGATATTCTAAACAGATTTCGCAGCCCGCTGGTAATTCAACTTCTGCTTATAGCAGTTATTTCAGGATTTATAGGAGAAGCAAAATCTGCTGTAATTGTTAGCATAATGGTTTTACTGAGTGTTGGATTATCCTTTATCCTTGACAGGCGTTCATCACGTGCCGTTGAGGCACTGGGTAAGAGGGTGCAATCACATGCAGTTGTTTTAAGGAATGGGCAGGAAGCTGAGATTCCTATCTCAGAGGTTGTGCCCGGTGATATTGTCCTTCTCCATGCCGGATCTATTATTCCGGCTGACCTAAGACTAATATCATCAAAAGATTTCTTCGTAAGCCAGTCTGTTCTTTCAGGTGAATCAATGCCTCTTGAAAAGAAGGCAGAAGCCTGCAAGTTAACGAGCGGATTCGTTTTTGAGCTGGCAAATGCATGTTTTCAAGGGAGTAATGTTCTTAGCGGCACAGCACGGGGAGTGGTAGTAAATACGTCGACAAGAACATACTTCGGATCTATCTCTGAGAGGCTTACTGAAAAACGACCCGAGACAAGCTTCGATAAGGGAGTTAAGTCTTTTACCTGGCTTATGATCCGCTTCATGGTGCTTATGGTTTTTGCGGTGTTTATGATTGTAGGGCTTACAAAAGGCAACTGGATTGAAGCCCTGCTTTTTGGGCTTTCAATTGCCGTGGGGCTTACACCCGAGATGCTTCCTATGATAGTAACTGTAAACCTTGCAAAAGGTGCGCTTACAATGTCAAAAAAGAAGGTAATTGTAAAGCAGCTTTCCTCAATTCAAAATTTCGGTGCAATAGATATACTCTGCACAGACAAAACCGGAACTCTAACACAGGATCACGTTGTGCTTGAACGTCACGTTGATATTACCGGCAATACAAGTCCTGAAGTGCTGCAGTATGCCTATCTTAACAGCTTTTATCAGACGGGACTTAGAAATCTGATTGACCGTGCAGTACTTTCACATATCGATCTTAACGTTGAAGGTAAGTGCAGGCCTGTTGATGAACTTCCGTTTGATTTCCAAAGGCGCAGAATGTCAGTTGTTATCGAATATGAAGGCGATCATGTTCTTATATGCAAGGGGGCAGTTGAGGAGATATATTCAGTCTGCAGCCGCTATCAGGTGGAAGACGAAGTATATCCCTTAATTGATTTTTTACAGTACGACCTTTACGAAGAGGTTGAAAGATTAAATAACGACGGCTACCGTGTCCTTGGCATAGCATATCGGGAATTTCCTTCAGATAAAGAGACATTCACGTTAGATGATGAAAAGGATCTGACGTTACTCGGCTACATTGCATTTTTCGATCCTCCTAAGGATTCAACTCATCAGGCATTATCAAGCCTTAAGAAGGCCGGGGTAAAGGTCAAAATTCTAACCGGCGATAATGCACTGGTCACAAAAAAGGTCTGCCGTGATGTGGGACTAGAAATAGACAGAATTTGTACGGGTGAAGAATTAAGCCGCATGCCAAAAGAGGAATTTATCAGGGTATTGGAAGAAGTCGATGTGTTTGCCAAACTGTCCCCATCACAGAAAGAGCAGGTTATACATGGTCTTAAAGAAATGGGGCACGTAGTGGGCTATATGGGTGACGGGATTAACGATTCCCCCTCGCTTCGGGCTGCCGATGTCGGCATCTCGGTTGATAGCGGAGTAGACGTTGCAAAGGAAGCAGCAGATATAGTATTGCTGGAAAAGAGCCTTATGGTACTTGAAGAAGGGATCAAGGAGGGGCGCAAGGTATTCGCCAATATAATTAAATATATCAGAATGGGTGCAAGCTCAAACTTCGGGAATATGTTCAGCGTTGTGGGAGCAAGTTATCTTTTGCCCTTTTTGCCTATGGCCCCGGTACAGATCCTTACAAATAACCTTCTGTATGATTTTTCACAGACAGGCATTCCGACCGATAACGTCGATGGTGAACTCACGGAAAAGCCGCTCAAGTGGAACATCGGCAATATCAAGAAGTTTATGATATATATAGGACCGATAAGCTCAATCTTTGATTATGCAACCTTTGCACTTATGTGGTTTTTCTTCGGAAGCAGAGAGTTCCTTAATCCATCGATAAGTGCAGGACATAAAACATATCTTGAACAGTTGTTCCAGACAGGGTGGTTTGTTGAGTCGCTATTGACGCAGACCTTAATCGTTCATATAATACGTACAAGGAAGATTCCGTTTCTCCAAAGCATGGCGTCAATGCCTATGACTTTAACTACTTTACTTATAATGGCTGTCGGGGCATGGCTTCCTTATTCATCATTTGCCTCGTCACTGGGTCTGGTTCCGCTTCCGGCTATATACTGGCTTTGGATTGCCGGGTTTCTCATAACATATACTGTTTTAACCCATCTGGTTAAAACGTGGTTTCTAAAAAAATTCGGAGGTAATTAATGGATAGCATGCTTGATGCTCTACAGGAAGGCAGACTGATAGAACTGCCTGATAACGATAAATTTCATTCGCTGCAGTTTCTTTCCCATATTATTGAGGCCATACCATCAGTTCCTAACGGGACAGATGTATCGGGCCTTGTGCTTGCCCGAGAAAAAAGCGCAGTAACAGCAGTAGGCAGGGGATTTGCCTGCCCGCACGCCCGTGTGCAGTTTGACGATGATCTTATCTGTTCAATAGGATGGAGCCCTTCAGGGATTGATTATGGGGCCCCGGATAATAAACCGGTTCATATTGTTATTATGTATCTTGTTCCTGAAAACCAGAGGAACCATTATCTGAAGGAAGTCTCAACCTTGGCCAAAGCGCTGATGAGTATAAATTCTGATACAGAAAGCCTAAGCCGGATAAAGGACCTTGACACAGTCAGGAATTATCTCCTTGATCTGGTCAGTTCCTCTAAGAGTCTTACAGGTTCGGAGACAAGGGCAAGAATGATACAGCTGGAGAGCCGTTCGGCAGCAATTCAGTCTGCTGAAATAAAAAGCCTGTCTAACCTGATAATAGAACCTTTGATTATAGCTGGTGAGCACAATGCAAAGCAAATGACTTTCTCACAGAACAAAGAGCTGACAGAACTCCTGGATGGGTCAGCCGACTTCGCAGAGGCTATTACAAATAAAGGTATTTACGAAAAAAACGGATGGAGAGTCATTAAAAGAATCGGGACAAACTATCAGCTGGGCAGGGTTATTATGGAGTGTCTGGCAATTAAAATTAATTCTGAAAATACAGATTAACATCTATGTTAGATTATAGGTTTAACAATTAAAAGGACAAGTAAAATGTATTTTGAGGTTCCATTTAGCGGAAGTGCTTTCACACGAATAGAGGTAATAAAGGATTTTGGATTTGAGGATGGTTCGGATCTGCACGATTTCAAGAAAAGAAACTTAGCTTGCAATTACACAAAGCAGTTAATCATTGAAAAACTGGGAAGGATTCCTGAAGGGAGTGGAATAGTTCTTTCTGATGAAGGTGATTTAGATGAGCAAGAAGCCGGGTTTCTGTTGTATTATATTTATGATTGCAATAATACCCGGCATACCGGTTACTTAAATAAAATTCTTGAACTTACCCAATCGGCAGAATGGGAAGAATATAAAGCAGAATTTAATGCCAATTTTAATGCGGGAAATTAAACAATTCTTCAATATTAGGTGCTTTAGAATTCATATTGAACTTGGACAGATTCCTTAAAGCAGCAAGTCCTCTAATAAACAAAAAACGGCGTGTAGGGGAATACGAAATAATATTTGACAGATATTCCTTCCTCAGCGGAATGGATATATCCAATACAGGGCGGAGGATTCAGTGCTTCGAAGAAACCCCTCCTGATTAAACAACTTTAGGTACTGATCCGCTCAAAACCCTTGAAGATTTATTCCTTGAAGGCTTTTTGTAGCAAAATATTCATGACACTTTTATGGCATCGGCTTTCAAAATATGCTTAATATAGCCTGAAATCCAGCATTTGGGACAGGGTGCGGAAAATCCCACTCTTTCCGCAAAAGAAAGACTAAAGCCCGGGAACAGCTCCTTTATGCTGATTCCGGGCTTTTTGTATTCTGAAGCCCGCCCGGATTTACTCAATTATCCCTCATCTTTAACATTTCATTGCTTTGGGAATCAATTAAATTTTTCGAACTATTCCCGTGTTTTTTTTAAATTTTCCAAAAACACTCCTCGTCACCATATATATATATATTTATAGATCCTGTCTTTTTCAGAAATGGCTTGGTATTTTAAGAATGTCCTATATTAAATTATTCCGGAGACTTAAGGTGAAAAAATCTTTTATAATTCGTTACTACTCAGCAAAAAGTTAATTAATACCGAAAATATCGGTTGAAATTGTAAGTTCCTTATTGTAAGGTATAAATAGAGGGATAAACAAAATCATAAAAAATGCTGACTGACAATGAAATACGAAAAATAATAGATCAGGGACCTGAAGTCACATTCATATTTATCAAAGAATTACTTCAAAAAATCGACCGGCTCGAAAAAAGAGTTCAGGCACTTGAATCTATAATAACCAAGGATTCAAATAACAGCAGCAAGCCTCCCAGTACTGACATGTTCAGAAAGACAAATAACTCAAGGGAGAAATCAGGCAAAAAACCTGGCGGACAGCCAGGACACAAGCCTCACAGACTTGAACTTTAGCGACAGTCCGGAGCGTATCATCGTTGTATATGAAGCTGACATTTGTCATAACTGTAATATTTCCCTGCAAAATGTTCCTGTAACTGAGCTGGAAAGAAGACAAATGCTTGAACTGCCCGAAATAAAAATCAGAATAGAAGAACATCAGGCTGAAGTAAAGGTTTGTCCAGTCTGCAATAAAGTAATAAAGGGAGAGTTTCCCAAAGAACTTTCCAGAACAGTCCAGTACGGCAAAGGAGTATATTCATTCATAGCAGCCTGTCAGAACCTTCTTATGCTGCCGTACGAAAGGACCTCTGAATTCTTCAGTTATCTCTTCGGCCACACCATAAGTGAAGGAACAATAAAGAACATAAATGAGCGTCTTTATAACACTCTGGAAGAAACAGAACAAAAGATCAAAGAATCCATAACAAAGTCCGATGTAATAAACCAGGACGAAACAGGTATTTACATCTCGGGTGACAGGCAGTGGCTTCATGCATCTTCAACCCCTCAGATGACCTATTACTACAGCCATGAAAGCCGTGGACAGAAGGCTTTCGATGAAATAGGCATCATCCCTGAGTTCCATGGCATTTTAATTCATGATTACTGGAAGCCATACTTAGGCTACACTGATTGTTCTCACTATCTCTGCAATGCCCATCACTTAAGGGAACTGAAGTTCATCCATGAAGAATTCGCGCATCAGAAATGGGCCCTTGAAATGCGGAAACTCCTTAAAAAAGCCAAAGAACTGGTTTACAGGGCCAAACTAAACGGGAAAATGAGCCTGAGCCCGTATCTGATAAATAAATATGAAAGTCTTTATGACGGAATTATCTCTAAAGCCATAAGGGGCAATCCGCCCAACAAAGAAAGAACGACAAAAAGAGGCCGAATAAAACAGACAGTCTCAAGGCTTCTTGCCGAGCGTTTCAGAGACTGTAAAAAGATGATCCTGGGCTTCATTCATGATTTCAAGATCCCCTTCGACAACAACCTTGCTGAACGTGACCTGAGGATGATGAAATTAAAACAGAAAGTCTCAGGCTGTTTTCGATCAAAAGAAGGAGCAGACTTTTTCTGCCGCATCAGAGGCTACATCTCCTCAGCCAGGAAGCAGGGCTTTAATGTCTTTGATGCACTCTTATCCGCTTTTAAGGGCAAACCCCTTCTAAATATCTAATTTCCTATTGAGTAGTAACAAAATTTTTATATTTCAGCTAATGAAGAAAACAGCAGTTTACAGAGTCTCTTAAATCAGAAAATGCCGTTTACGACTGTAAGCAAGATTAAAAAGATACTTGATAAAATAATGTTTGAAGTTAAAACTTTTGATGAACAGAGAACAAAAGTTTCAGAAAGATTAAAAGATGATGAAGTTTAATTTAAAGAAGAAATTGACGAAATGTTAATGTCAGAAATTGAACTTGATGTAGATAAAATTAAAGCATCAGAAATGCCAAATGACATAAAACTTACTTATAAAGAGTACTTAGACTTATCACTTATTTTAGAAGATAATTAAACACTTAAAAGAGATAGTAAAAAGGGGCAAGTCTTTGCCCCTTTTTCTTTATATAACACACCTAAAAACCGCACAATTTATACTGACAAGATAACCGCTTGAGGTTGAAATATTAAATCTTTACTTTCCAGTTATAAAAGAGACGAAAAAGCCATAAAACTAAAAAACATCAATCTTGATTAATTCGATTAAGTCTGTAGGTCGTGGTTTACCTCGTTTCTCTCTTAATTTAGAGTTATCAGTATATAAGTTCTTTAAATCACTGTAAAATGATGCTAAACGTTGTCGGCAATCAGTTACAAAAACGGTTACCAAAACGGTTACCAATTTTCACGTATTTTCACTATTTGTGACTAATTTAAGTGACTCTGGAAATAAGCTGATGATTGAAGTATGTGACTTTCAGGGCATAAAAAAACCTCAAAAACTGTGAAATATCGCAATTTTTAAGGTTTTCAATAACAGTTGGCGGAGAGACCGGGATTCGAACCCGGGGTAGAGGTTTACCCCCTACGACGGTTTAGCAAACCGTTGGTTTCAGCCACTCACCCATCTCTCCGTGTGGTAACTGAATTTCATTGTTTTGAATTACTAATATAAGCATAACTCGTCAAATAATAAAATGTTTTTTTGCCTTTGTTGACCCTTTTCCCGTTTTTTATCCAAACCTTTCGGTGCGGACATGCCGGCAACAGATATAAAACCACTACGTGGTTTTTAGATGGGGGCGCATTCTGCCCAGGGTTCTCTTCGAGAACCCTGGGCTACAGACAGGGAACCACTTCGTGGTTCGGAATAGGTTTTTAACCTGTTTTCAAAATACTCACCTTGTATTAACCTTGATATTCCGGATTGACCAATATAAGAATTTTGATCTTACTTCAGGCTTGCATATTTTTCTGTCATAAATTATTTAAACTATGAAGGTCTAATATGAAAAAATCTATCTCGGAAACCCGCAAGTACCGCACCGATATGAACGATAAGATCCTGAACTCGGGCTTCAGGGACTTTAATAAATTCTTCGCCCTCGATAATAAAGCATATATCGACGGCGCACTCCCGGCTAAAATGAAGGAACTTATGGGACTCGTGGGATCTATGGTCCTCAGATGCAACGACTGCATCTTCTACCACGTCGACCGCTGTGTGTCCGAAGGCGCCACCCGCCAGGAAATCTATGAAGCTTTCAATATCGGCCTCATTATCGGAGGGTCTATAGTTATACCGCACCTCAGATACGCTATGGAAATTCTCGACGAGCTCCTCCTGGAAGAGGGAAGTGAAGAGACAAAAAAAGAGGAATCCAGGTAGCCTCCTTAAGCCTTTTGCTCGAGCAAAATTTTAACATTTAGTTAATTGTGCCGTTTGTATAATATTTATTATATGAACGGCATTTTTCTATTAATCAAATTTACTTAACGGTTCTTCCCGTTTTAACAGGCAAGCATTCACTATGGATATAATATTCGCAACAGGCAATAAGGGCAAGCTAAAGGAAGTTAAAGCAATCTTTCAGGACACAACCCATAAAATCAAAGGATTAAATGAGTTAACCGGCGTTCCTGAAATAATTGAAGACGGCGTAACTTTCGAGGAAAATGCCCGGATTAAAGCCGTTACTATCTACGACCTGTTCAGAATTCCCGTAATTGCAGACGACTCTGGCCTCTCGGTCGATCAGCTCCACGGGGAGCCCGGCGTCCGTTCGGCCCGCTATGCAGGCGAAAATGCAAGTGATCATGACAACAATATGAAGCTACTCGAAGAAATAAAAAAATTTCCAGAACCCCACTCGGCAAGGTTTCTCTGCTGCGCAGTCTACTACGATGGCGTTAGTTACCTTAAGGCTTTCGGCGAAATCCCCGGCAGAATTATCCTTCAGCCCAGGGGAGAAAATGGCTTTGGTTATGACCCTCTTTTTTTACCTGATGGATACGAAAAAACTATGGCGGAAGTAGGTCTCGATGAGAAAAATAAAATCAGTCACCGTGCTAAGGCTTTTAATTTACTGAATGATATAATGAGAAGGGAAGGAAAATATGAAACTTAAGTTATTGGTTCTTTTGGCTTTTTCATTCGGGTTTCTTTTTAATGCATGCAAGAAAAGTTCTACTGAACCTACAGCCCCCCAGGGAGCGGTTACAGCCCAGAATTACTACCCGGGAGGTGTCGGCTCAAGATTTGTGTATAATGTCGATACCACGGGCCTGGGAGCGGCCCTGGGCACAAGAACCTCCGTTTTTACGGGCACTAAGACAATCAATGGAACAGAATATATTTCACAGGTAAGCACCATTAAAACAGGGAAGGATTCCGTAGTCAACACAATGTACTTCAGGCGTTCTGATACAGGAGTCTATTTCTACATCGATACTTCGGGACTTGCCAAATTTTTCCCCGATTCCTTAAAATCTCAGCTTACACTCCAGATCGACAACGAGCTCCAGGCCTTTAACCTTAACCTCGATAAGAATTTCCCCTGGCCGGCTTTCAAGATGAACGTAAAGTACGGTTCACTCATAACATTCAACATAATAGACCTTACGGCTTACTATGAGGGGAGTGAAAACCTGACATTGAACCTTTCCTCCGGGCAAGAGACAAAACAGGCTGAGAAAGTCAGATACGTCTTTAAGCTTACAATACCTGACCTTAATAACCCGACTAACCCTTCTCAAAGAACCTTTACTGCCGATGCCTGGTTTGTCAGGGATGTAGGGATTGTAAAGTTTCAGGGTAACGGAACAATTCTCGGAGCGCTCAGCGGAAAGGGAATTTCATTTGCCGATACTACGAAAACTGTTTCTGAGAACCTCACTTCATACACACTTAAGTAAAATTATTTTGCGGCTATTACAACCTGCACTATGCCGAATGTAAGAGAATGCTTTTCAACTTTTCTGAAGCCGGAGTTCCTGAAGAGCTCCGGTAAATTTACCTTCTTGTCGAACTCCTGCACCGATTCGGGCAGATACGTATAGGCCGCCTTGTCTTTGGATATCAGACCCCCTATGAAGGGTAAAATCTTCCTGAAGTAAAACTGGTAAACCATTTTAATCAAAGGATTTGAGGGAAGCCGGAATTCGAGAATTGTAGCCTTCCCGCCGGGCTTTAAGATCCTGTAAAAGGAATCGAAGGATTTCTGTATGTCATAAAAATTCCGGACACCGAAGCCTACAGTTATATTTGTAATTGACTCATCTTTTATCGGGGGCATCTCGGCAACCATCTCCATCGTATTGCCCCGGCTCCAGTGGGTTTTTGTGTTGAAGAACTTCAGCATCTGGAAAGATAAGTCGGCTCCGAAGATCTTCTTAACTCCCATCTTTCTTGCCGTAATGGCATAGTCGCCCGTCCCGCAGGCAACGTCTAAAAGAACGGCCTCACTGGTTATGCCGGTCATTTTAAGGGAGCGTTTCCTCCAGTATACGTCAATCCCGGCGCTAAGCAGGTGATTCAGGAGATCATACCTGTAGGCGATGGAATCGAACATGTTTCTAACCTGAGTTTTTTTATTCATAGTTCTTAAATTGTGTTGAAAGTAGAATACAATATTATTAATTTTTTACTTAACAATTGGAGCCGCCAGATGGATAAGTATTTAAGTGCCATTCGACAGAATATCTGCTCAATATGTGCCGACTCGAACGATCTTGGACGGTGCAGCCTGACTGACGATGAGATCTGCGCCCTTGAAGTCTATCTCCCGCAGATTGTTGAAATTGTTCATTCAATTGACAGTCAGAATTTGCAGGACTATATAGACGCCCTGCGGAAGGAAGTATGCTCTGAATGCCGTACTCAGGAAAAAGACGGCTACTGCTATTTACGAGAGGACGTAAACTGCTCATTGGACAGGTATTTTCCCCTCATAGTCGAGTCGATCCAAAAGGCAGATGAGTGATCTAGAACTTGCTGTATTCAAATTCACTTTTTCCCTTAAATTTCTGCCAGTAGTTATAAATGAATTTGCCGCTCCACATGGTAAATATCATGAAGGCCGCCCCGCCTACTAAGTCGATAAGGTAATGATAGCGCATGTAGACTGTGGCTATTATTAAAAGCGTTCCAATGGGAATCAGGAAATAACGCGATTTTACCCTGAACTTGTACGACAGGTACATTACAATGAGCGTCATTTCGGTGTGTCCGCTGGGGAAAACGTCCCTCTGGACAACTGCTGCCGGGTTCGGCGTTCCTGCTGGAATCGATTCTCCCGCATTTACAACCTCGCGCAGGAAGTTTGTAATATATAAGCCCGGGAGTTCCTTATTCAGGCTGCTAAAGTCGTGCAGCGTAAAACGGGGGCCTATTGCAGGCAGCAGAAAATAGCCGTAATAGGAAAGGAAAAAACCGTAAACAACTGAAAATACGCTGAAATCGAGCGCCGTAAGTCTTTTCTGCATCATAAGATTGACACCGAGAATTATGGGCAGAAGATAGAACGACCCGTAGGCTATCTGCAGTATCTCGGTTAAGAAGGGGTTGGCAATCTTCATTAAAAAATGCGTCGGATCGCCTCCGAATAAGAAGCGGTCGGCATTTATTAAAAGATAATCGTAATCCATCAGCCTGATCGGCTTTATCATAACATAAAGCTCCTTGAATGTAAGAAATATCATAGGAGCCAGATACCAGTAGTGAACCTGATAC
Organism: Ignavibacteriales bacterium; assembly: GCA_036261625.1. GTDB lineage: Bacteria > Bacteroidota > Ignavibacteria > Ignavibacteriales > SURF-24 > JAAXKN01. The sequence continues at coordinate 15,532 of DATAKL010000044.1, forward strand.
CAGAATTTTCTTCTGCCTGAATCATCCAGAATGGCAACAGAAGAAACAAATGAAATCACGCCGAAATTTATCAGTATCAGCAGCGGCCACTGGTGCACTCTTGAATAATAGACCAGGTTAAGAGCGGTTAAAAAAAGGTAAAAGGTAATTACAATCAGGTCGGTTGCGTTCAACTTCAGCAAAAAACCGTGGAATCTGCCTGAATGGCCCTTCCTAAAGCCGTTTCCATTTAAAGAAGCCTCGTCTGAAGCTCCCTGCTTATTTTTAAGGTTCTTAATGGTATCCGGGTTCTGATGCATAAATGGTTCTTATGATTGTTTTCCTTTTACAAAGTCCGCAAGCTTAATAAAATCCTCCATTTGGAGCTGTTCGGCTCTTTTGGAAATGTCGATTCCGGACTCTTCAAAATTTATTCCGCTAAATATACTATTATTTAGCGAATTCTTTAAGGTTTTTCTTCGGTTCCCAAAGGATGCTTTGACAATATTTATGAACAATTTGTTAATCTCCTTCTCACGCCTCTTATCAAAGCGTATATGAACCACGGCAGAAAACACCTTGGGTCTGGGGTAAAATACATTCGGCGAAACCTTAAAGCAGAGTCTTGCATTGCCGAAATATTTCAGTATTACGGCCAGGATGCCGTAATCCTCAGAACCCTGATGGGCTGAAAGCCTGCGGGCAACCTCATACTGCACCATAAATACGGCATCCTCCACTATAGGCACATTTTCAATAAGCTTAAAAATGATAGGGGAAGTTATATTATACGGAATATTTCCCGCAATTCTCAGGGGCTTCTTTTTTTTCTCATATATTTCATTCAGGTCAACTTTTAGAAAATCCTGATTTATGAGACTCAGAGTGGGAAATTCCATCTTCAGATCTTCAATTACTCTTCTATCTATCTCCACGGCAGTCAGGTCCCTTACACGGCTGTAGAGTTCCTGAGTAAGCATTCCCATGCCGGGGCCTATCTCAACCATGGCGTCATCTTCCCTGGGAGAGATTTCATCAACAATTTTAAGCAGTATATTCCTGTCCTGCAGATAATTCTGCCCGAATTTTTTTAGAGGTCTTATTTTATCCATAAATTTTAATTATTGCCTTAAAGCAGTATTTTACAAAAAGTGATTGCTAAAAAAAACTATTTAAACTATATTCTTCCGTCAAATATAACCATAAATAATAATAAACCAACCTGTGGGGGAATCATGAAAAAGTTATTTACTGTATTCATGCTCGGTTTTATTATCCTTTCTTTTAACAACACCATAAAAGCACAGAGCTGCGACATGCTCTATTTCTGCGTAAAGTACGACGGAAAGGAAGTTGACTGTGCCGACAGATTTACAGCAGGAAAGATTACCGTTATGGCAAAGCTTTCCAAAGCAATTTTCTTCACAAAGGTGTTTATTCAGGCCGACAAGTATAATCCCCGCGAAGGTAAATTTGAATATTATAAGGATTATGAATTTGATACAGACAAGGATATGGATTATATTTACTTTAACAATGTTGAATTCAAAGATAAGGGAATCTACAGGGTATTCCTGCTCGATCCCGATAAAAACACCATTACCAGTGCGCTGGTGGAAATAATTTAGGCGCAAATAATTTAATAGTTTATTTGAATAAAATTTGGCCGGGTTTCGGGAGTCTGCCATGCCCGGCATATTTATATTGAGGCCCCAATTGAAAAAAGAATATATTGTAAGTGTTGACTTCGGAGGTACAAAAATCCTTGCCGCTTTAATGAGCATGGAAGGTGAAATTATTGCAAAGACAAAAGTTGCGACCAGTCATGAAAACGGGAAGAAAGGACTTGTTGAAGGTCTCTCTGAGGCAATTAAGGATGTAATTGAAAAGGCCGAAATGAATTCAGATGACATTAAGGCTGTAAGCCTCGGGGTTCCGGGTTCTGTAAATCCTTTTTCGGGCAGAATCGGCGTGGCTCCCAATCTGAACATTACAAATTTCAATATGAAACAGGAGCTTGCCAAACTTATTGATATTCCGATACTGATTGAAAATGACGTTAATCTTGCAGCCCTCGGAATTAAGAATTTTGAGCTTAAGGGTAAAGGGCGGAACATTCTCGTGGTCTTTGTTGGCACAGGAGTGGGCGGAGCTCTCATATTCGACAATAAACTCTACCGCGGAAGCGATTTTTTTGCCGGGGAAATAGGCCATATGATAATTGAGAAAAACGGGCCCAAATGCGGATGCGGCAACAAAGGCTGCCTGGAGGCAATTGCAAGCAGAACAGCAATTGTAAGGGACATAAAAAAAGAGCTTAAGAATAAAAAGAGCAGTAAACTCATTGAAATCCTTCCAAAGAATAAGCCGATTAAAAGCAAGGGGCTGGCACTTGCAGTAAAGAAAAAGGACCCGATTGTAATTAAGGAATTAACCAAGGCTTCAAACGTCCTGGGGACGGCTCTGGCCAATGTTACAAATCTTCTGAATCTCGACATGATTGTGTTGGGCGGCGGCGTAATAGAATCGCTCGATAAATTTATGGTTCCTAAAATAAAGGAGTCGTTTAAGAAAACGGTTTTAACTGATGCGGGGCGCAAGGTAAAGATTGTTGCAACAAAGCTGGGTGACGATGCAGCCCTCTACGGCGGCATAGTTCTGGCAGAGGAGATGAATGGGAAGCAGGAAGTAGAAAGTAAGTAGCAGGAAGTAAAGTTTTGGTCTGTGGCAAACGGCAGGCCAAAAAAGATATTTCAGCGCCTGCCGGATAGTCTCCTGTGCTATTCCTATTGTCCTCACTTTTTAATTTTTACTTTTAATTGAACTGGCTTTCAATCTTCTCCAGGCTCTCTGTAAGTTCGGTCCACTTTTCAAAACACTTTTCCAGATTTTCCTTTGTACTGCTGTAGTCAGCGGTCTTCTCCTTTGCCATCTGTGAATTGGAGTAGACCGATGGATCAGCCAGATCACTTTCAAGCTGTTTTTTCTTTTCCTCCAGGGCTTCTATTTTAACTTCCAGTGAGGCAATCTCTTTTACTATGTCTTTGGTTGCGGCATACTTCTTCTGCCTTAATTCAGCCTCAAGTCTCTTCTGGTCCTTTCTATTGCCCCCGGGCTGTCCGTTATTCTGCTCATTTTGTTTTGACTGTGGATTTTCAGGCGAAGCCGCTTCATTTTTCTTTTCGAGGTAGTAATCTATTCCGCCATAATAAACTTTAACGGAGTGATTGCGTATTTCGCATACCTTGTTAACAACCGGCTTCAGGAAATCCACGTCGTGCGAGACCAGTATGAGCGAGCCCTTAAAATCCATTAAGGCCTTCTGAAGCACCTGCTTTGAAGAAATGTCCAGGTGGTTTGTAGGTTCATCAAGCACAATAAGGTTAGCTTTTGTAAGAAGTATCTTTGCCAGTGCCACGCGGCTTTTTTCACCTCCGGAGAGGACCTGAACTTTCTTAAAAACGTCATCGCCCGTAAAGAGAAAAGATCCGAGAATGGAGCGCAGCTGCCCAATGGTCTTATTTTCGCCAATGCCTTCAACCGTCTGAAGAATATCAAACGAGGGCTCCAGGTTGTCTGCAACGTCCTGAGCGTAGTAGGAAATTATTGTATTATGTCCAATGATCCTCTCGCCGCCGTCAAAATCTATTCTGCCGGAGATGATCTTGGAAAGTGTGGTTTTACCGGCGCCGTTAGGACCTACAAAGGCAACTTTATCGCCGCGGTCGAGCCTGAAATCGACGTCCTTAAGGACGTGGTTGTCTTCATAGGACTTATTTATTTTCACAAGTTCCATGGGTACAACTCCGCTCTGCGGGGGATCGGGGAACCGGATATATATTTCCTCTTCAAATTCAGGAAGATCTATTTGTTCAACCTTCTCGAGCTGTTTGATTCTGCTCTGTACCTGCTTGGCTTTTGTAGCCTTATACCTGAAGCGTTCAATAAACTTTTCAGTTTCCTTTATCTTTTTCTGCTGAAGGATATACCGGGCTTCAAGCTGGGAATCCCTTTCCTCCTTGAATTTCAGGTATTGATCGAAATTGCCGTTAAAGAAGGAAATTTTATTGAGGAATATTTCGAGGGTTTTTGCAGTAACCTCATTTACAAAGTGCTTATCGTGCGAAATTATGAGCAGTGCGCCCTTATAGCCCTTGAGGAAGCTTATAAGCCACTCCAGTGAATCCAGATCGAGATGGTTTGTCGGTTCATCAAGCAGAAGTATTTCATGATTTGACAAGAGCAGTTTTGCCAGAGCAATACGCATCTGCCAGCCGCCTGAGAAGGCACTGGTGAGTTTCATGAAATCCTTCTCTTCAAAGCCCAGGCCGATTAAGACCTTTTCAATTTCCGAATTAATGCCGTAATAGCCAACCTCTTCCATTCTGTGGTGGATCTCCCCGAGCTTATGAACAAGAAGATCCCTTTCCTCCTCAGGCAGGGAATTGTCCTCAAGGCGTAGAGTGATTTCGTGCTCTTCGGTTCCAAGAGTATTAATCTGTCTGAGGGATGTTTTGACCTCCTGAAAGAGGGGTTTGCCTGAGTGTATAACTATTTCCTGAGGCAGGTATCCGATGCTGATTCCTTTCTGCATGAGGACCTTGCCCGTCTCGGGCTGCTGCATGCCGGAAATGATCCTGAAGAGCGTCGTCTTCCCGGCGCCGTTAGCCCCTACGAGAGCAATTTTGTCGGAAGAATTTATTTTTAGATTTACATCCTTAAAGAGATATTCGCCTGAGAACTGGACAGATAAATTTAATAAATCGATCATTTCTGCTTTTCTTTTTTCTACTGCTGAAAATTAAAGCTCCCCAGAGAGGGGAGCAGCGTCAAAATAATGTTAATTTTTTCTTAAAATGGCCACCTTGGCCGAGGCAACGTTTGTTCCGTCCCTGTCGTAAGCAACAATGATATAAACACCGCTTGCAACATAGTTGCCGTCCATGTCCTTGCCGTTCCAGACTGCAACCCCGGCGCCCGGGGAAGTGAACGTATTGAGCACCTTGCCGGAGATGGAAAGTATCTTAATATCGGAATCCCTAACCAGGCCCTCGATTGTAATGTTTACAGGTGAACCGTTCTGAATAACAACGGGATTAGGATAAACAAACATTCCGGTAAAACTTTCCTGGGGTTTAACCGCTGTAGTTGTAACAGAGGTCAGGCCGTAATCAGTTCCCATATAAACCGTGCCTGTATTGTTGTCTATTGCAATGCTGTTTACAACATCGCTGGGAAGGGGACTGTTGGAAGACGTATAGTTGCTGATGAGCTTTGTTCCGTCGGAGGATACCACAAAGACGCCCTGCTGTGTGCCTACCCATTTCTGGTTCAAAGCGTCTACGGTAATGCAGTTAACCACTCGTGAGCGCAAAGGCTCAACAGTTCCGATATTGTTTCTTGGGTTCTGCGTGTCGGGGATGACATTTATTCCGGCACTGGTGCCGATCCAGAGCTCGCCGCGTCGGTCCAGGGCTAAAGCATTAATGCTAGAAGAATTCAGCGGGCTGTTGCTGCTTGAGATTACACCGAGTCCGTTTTCGTCATAATCTCCGTCAGGATTTAGGGGGTTCTCCTGGTTGAAGTAGTATACGGCATTGCCGGTGGACTGGCCGGTTTCGCTTATTATCATCCATTTTGTGTCGTACTGGTCGACCAGAAGCTCGAAGCCCAGCATTACTTTACTGAAGAATTTTGTACTTGTAAAGCTCTGCCATGTGCTGTCGGCCTTAAGTTCGTATAAAGGTGTTTTGTTTGCCGACTTATAGGTCAGTGCCCAGAGGTTCCCCCTGGAGTCGGTCGAAAGCCCGTGAACTACAACGAAGGCAGGATTTTCAGGGACTCCGCCCATGGGTGAATTGGAACTGTTGAAAAGCTGAAAATGCCCGTTTTGGAATCTTAAGAATCCTTCCCCCCAGCTCATTACGTAAGGGGTATTGTCGGGCGATATATAGGTCTTGAAAAACTGATTTAAGTTATTCGGGGCCGGCACATTTGCGGCGTCGTAGTTTGTCCACTTCTGGCCGTTATATACGTAAAAGCCAGTTGCGCCTTCTCCCGAACCGCTGCCTGACCAGAGATTGCCGTCCTTGTCGACAGACATTCCGTTGAAGAGGTTGGAAGAGGGGCCCTCAGGATAATAAAAAGCCGGATTAGGATTTGGAGCCGGCACAATGAGTCCTTTGGTGGTAGAAGTAAAAATCCCGTGAGAATTGGCTGAAATAATTCCTGTAAACTGTGCGTTTGGAGGAGCCTGGGCAAGCTGAGAGACTTTCCCGTTATAATAAAGACTTATGCTTTCCGGAGTAGCAATATAGAGCGAGTCAGCCTTTACCAGAATGTCAACTACTGTTAAGCCTCCGAAGAACTGAGGCAGGTAGTTGTACCAGTAATTCCCGTTAAGGTAAGCAAGTCCAAGGGCTGTTGCTGTAATAATTGTATCCTTAAATCCCGCAATTCTACTCACTGAATTTGCAGGCAGTCCCTGCGCTGTGGTGAAGTTATTCCACGATTCGGGGGCCGAGAGATTGGTGGTCCCCGGCTTTTGAGCCGCAATGCCGTTTTCAGTTGCGGCGTAAAGAAGGTCTTTATAGTAAACCGAATTTACTTTTGTGTCTGATGGGAAACTGCCCAGCTTGAGGTAAGTATCCTTGAATGTAAAGTCTCCTGAACTTAAAAGTGAAATACCGAAATCTGTGGCGGCATAAACCGAATCGCCCGTTAGACTGAAGGAGTTGATTTTCTTCTGGCCCTTGTCAAGCGAGGAGATATCCAAAATCTTTTTATCAAAAACCTTCTTTACAGGGTCATAGACGTCAATGCTTCCTCCTTCGCCGCCAAGCCATACTTTTCCGTTCCTGTCTACTGCAAGCGAGGTAAGCGAGTTGCTGCTGAGCCCCTCGGCCTTTTCAAGTTTTTGGTAGGAGCTGTCGCTGAAGCTGTAGAAAAACGCCCCTCCAGCAGTAGCGGCCCATATGCCATCAGATGAGGCCTGTGCGCTTCTGACGTTCTGCATGTTGGAATAATTTCTCCATACTCCAATCTGCTGCGCGTAGACTGCTAAAGATGAGAGCAGCAATGTAACGACTGCAAGGATCATTCTTGACTTCATGTAATTTTCCCGTGTATTTCAAGATAAAGATTTTATATTCAGTTCCGGTCTGCTAATATATGCCAAATTAAATTACAAATATAATATTTTTAACTAAATCAGGAAGTACAATTTGCGGTCTATTTACTTCCCGCAAAATGCTTTTGTAAAACATTTGAATAAGGACAATTCTTTACTTAGATTACTGCCTGACTTTTCCGCTGGTGCCTGAATTCAAAAATATAACTTATTTTTTAATAATATTCCGTGCTCAAAAAGAATTAAATGCCTGAACTGATAAAAAAAATTCTTTGGAAACATCCATATCTGACGGTTTTTATGGCTGCCTTAATTTCCTGGCTGCCTGTGGTTTTTATACCCTTTATAAATGACGACTACCAGATACTGGGCTATCACGCCGGCAAAGGGTGGATTTCACTCATCAGGCCTTTCTATACTCCTGACGTTTCAAATTTTTACTGGAGGCCTCTGGGAAATGTATTGCACCCGCTTATACTGCTTTTAACGGGATTTCACCCCTTAGGATTCAGAATAGTAAGTCTAATGCTCTACGGCCTGTGCTGTGTTTTAATTGCAAAAACGGGGGAGAAAATAGGCTTATCCAGAAGTGTTTCTGCCTTGGGGGCCGTTTTGTTTGCAGTGCTTCCTTCGCATGAATATCAGGTGGCCTGGATTGCCGATGAGGGGGAGTCACTTGTAACAATTATGCTGCTCGGAGCTTTTTACTTCTATATAAATTCTTTTTCAATTCTCAGGAATGCAGGGAAAAACCTTTTAGCTTATTTTCTGCTTCTTTTTGCGGCAGCTCTTGTCAAAGAGTCGGCCTTTGCAGGCGTTTTAATTCCTTTTTCAGCCCTTTTGGCTTATGGGGATTTCAGCAGGAAAAGAATTCCCTCAGTCATCAGGGATGTCTTTGTGAGCTTTGCTCTGATAGTGTTAATACTTCTCTACAGATGGTACTTTATCGGGGGCACGCCGTTCAGTTCAAATCATTTTGCGCATTCAGGCCTCTTGAGGTGGCTGCTGAATTTCTTTATATATATCCCGCTCGGATTCTTTTCGCCCGAGTCACTTGAAATTGCCGCAAAAGGCACCCCGCTTATGCTTTTGTCAGCTGCTGCTTTAGCAGCCGCTTTGGCGCTGTATTTTCTTTTTATACATAGAAGACCCGTAAAGCTGGAAAAGCCTGAGAAATATAAACTTGCCGCTGCGTTCTCCTGGTTTGTTATTTTTATAATTCCGGGGCTCCCGACCCTTATGCGCTGGTACGTGTTTACCGCTTCTGTAGGGCTCATCTGGAGCCTTTCGGTTATAGGTGAAAATATAAGAAGTATTTTTACCAGGAAAGCTTCTTTTTCAATACTTGCAGTTTTAATTCTTGTCTCTGCAGTTTATGATATCAGCCTCATGACCCGCTGGGGCAGTGTGGGCAGGGATCTAAATGAAGCTCTTTTAAGCCTGAATGCCGAAGGCAGGGAGCTGAAGGCCGATTCCGTCTACGTTTGGGCTACACCCGACAAGTCCCGGAGGATACCGATGATGAAGCTGGGCACGCAGGAATCCGTTCAGCGGGGGCTGAGGAATAATAAGGTTACCGTAATTTCCCCTTTGAGGAGTGAAATGGCGGGTTCCGACAGCAGAATAGATCTTGTGGAAAAGACCGATACCTCATTCGTCTTTCACATTTCGGATGGCCGGTTTCTGCCCTATGGCGGAGAATCGAGGGCTGTTGTTAAAAATGAATCAATTGAAACAGAAGCTGAAGGAATAAAGATAAGGATTAAAACTTTTCTGGATGAAAGCCTCAAGCCGCAGTCCATTGCGGGGGTTTATTTTAAGAAGCCTTCAGCAGTGCCGCAGCTTTACTTTGACGGCAGGGAATTTAAGAAGGCGCGGAGTAAATAAAAAAGGGATAAGCTTTTTAAGGCTTATCCCACAGGGAAAAACTTTTACTTCAGTTTTCATTACTGCTCAGGATTCTACTCTTAAGCCTCTATTCTTAAGCTTCCAGGTTTTTCATCAGGTCGGCCATTTCAATTGCCGTAAGAGCGGCATCCCAGCCCTTATTGCCCGACTTTGTACCGGCGCGTTCGATTGCCTGTTCTATTGTATCTGTGGTAAGCACTCCGAAAGCCACTGGAATACCCGCCTTAAGGGATGTCTGTGCAATACCCTTTGTTACCTCGGCAGCAACATAGTCGAAATGCGGTGTGGCGCCTCTGATGACGGCTCCGAGGCAGATGATGGCGTTATATTTCTTTGAATCTGCAAGTCTTTGGGCGGCAAGCGGTATTTCAAATGAGCCCGGGACCCTTACGATATCGATGTTCTCATCCTCAGCGTGGTGCCTGTTGAGGCAGTCCAGGGCGCCTTCGAGCAGTTTCTGACTGATGAAATCGTTGAATCTGCTTACGACCACGGCGAACCTGTAATCCCTGGCTGAGAGTTTTCCTTCAATTACTCTGGACATTTTTTGACATTCCTAGATTTGTTCAATGAATGGTAGAAATATAAACTTAAAATCTTTCTCTTGAAAGCTCCGGGCGCTTAATTTTTCCGGGCTTAATTTTTCCGGGCTGAAATTTTTATGACATTAATTCTTCAGGCGCTGTTTTTAATGAGCATCTTGCGCATGGCCTGCAGGTTAGCCTGTGTAATAAAGAATTTACCCAGATTCTGCTCGTCCTCTCGCTTGCCGCCGTGGTAGTCGGAGCCGCCCGAGGCTAAAAGGCAGTATTCATTTACAATACCCCTGTAATATTTAACCTGGTTTTGGTTATGCGACGGGTGAATGACCTCAATGCCGTCTATTCCGGCCTGAATGAGGCTCAGGAGAATCTTTTCGCTGATGTAGCCCGGATGGGCAACAAAAGAAAGGCCCCCGGCGTCGCTGATAAGCTTCAGCGCGCTTTGGGGTGAAAGGTGAATCTTCCGTTCATAGGCCGGGCAGTGATTGCCGATAAACTTGTCGAAAGCCTCGTAGAAATTGTTTACGTAACCGGCTTCAATTAAGGTCTGTGCTATATGGGGGCGTCCTACGGCTCCGCTTTTTGCCTTCTGGAGCACGCTTTCAATTGAGATATGGACCCCCTGGCTGTTCAGTTTTTTAACGATTCTGAGCGCGCGGTTGTATCTTTCCTGGCGGAAGAAGCTCAGGTATTTCTGGAATTCATCGTGATAGATATCGATAAAGTAGCCCAAAAGGTGAACTTCCTTATCTTCTATATCTGTCGAGATTTCCACTCCGGGAATAACCTCAACTCCCATCTGTTTGCCAAATTCCGTTGCGGCCTCAATTCCGGCCAGGTTGTCGTGGTCCGTTATGCTTATTACATCGAGTCCTGCTTTTTTTGCCTTATATACAATTTCAAGCGGGGATGAGACCCCATCAGAACAGGTAGTATGCATGTGCAGATCTATTTTAGCGCTCATCAGTAAAACCGGTTTCTACGGCTGAGGTGTCCTCAGCCGAAATTCTCTTTAAATTTCTCGTAATTAAGTATTCTAAGCCTTGCGCCATCAAGCTCCACAAGTCCTTTTTTAGCAAAGGAGTGTATGGTTCTTGAAATGGTTTCTCTGGAAGTTCCGGCCATATTAGCAAGGTCCTGCTGCAGGGGGAGTCTTTCAATTTCCACAATGCCCTGCCTTATTTTTCCGATTTCGTCTGCAATCTGGAGTATTACCGAAGCTACTTTGCCCTCGGCATCCTTTAGCGAAAGGCTCTTGATTTTCATGTCGGCGCTTCTGAGGCGGCTGGTTAACTCCTGCAGAAGGGAGATGGAGACCTCGGGATGAATTCTCAGGAGATTCAGAAAATCGTTCCTCTGGACTATGAAAAGTTCCGAGTCTTCGATTGCAATGACTGATGCCGAACGTTTCAGCCCGTCCAGGATTGCCATCTCGCCGAAGAAATCGCTTTCACCCAGTATGGTCAGTATGACTTCGCGCCCGTCGTTGCTGGTTCTGGAGACTTTGACTTTCCCGCTAATGATTACAAAGAGTGCACTTCCGGCATCTTCTTCCATCAAAATTATACTATCCTTCTCATAGAACTTGCGCTTGCCGACGTTGGCAATCATGTCAAGAGCTTCGTGCTCCAGGTCAGTAAAGATAGGAACATTTAACAGAAATTCCGATAAAGAAGACATAATTAACCCCTCTTTTAAATTATGTGTATTCTTGCTATTCTGACGGAAAGTCAGCAATATTTTTAGGAACTTACTTCTAGCTAATATAACACTTTTTAAATTAATTTCTATTTTTTTGTTATTATTTTTAATTACTTATTGCTTATATTATCCTGTTTGATTTTAAGCCGGCTAAGGAAAAAGCCGGGGTTTATTGTGATAAATTGTAGTTTTATTGCATGAAATTGCACAATAACCAGATTAAATCAATATCTTAAAATTGAAAATAATAGGATAAATAAGTATATTATTACCACATTAAAAAAAACTGAAATGGAGGAAATAAAATGGCAGTAAAAGTTGGTATCAATGGTTTTGGCCGTATTGGAAGACTTGTATTCAGAAGATGTATGGAACTTGGCAACGTTGATTTTGTTGGTATCAATGATCTGACTGATGCAAAGACTTTAGCTCACCTGCTTAAGTATGATTCAGTACATGGCAAATTTAACGGCACCGTTGAAGTTGACGGAAACTATATGATTGTCAACGGAGATAAAATAAGAATTACAGCAGAGAAGGATCCTTCAAAGCTGGACTGGAAGGGCGTTGACGTTGTAATCGAGTCAACAGGCGTATTTGCTTCCAAGGAACAGTGCATGGCACACATCAATGCCGGAGCAAAGAAGGTAATTTTAACAGTTCCTTCAAAAGGCGAAATTGATGCTACGGTTGTTCTCGGCGTTAACGACAACGTACTGACAGGCAATGAACAGGTTGTTTCAAACGCTTCCTGCACCACAAACTGTCTGGCCCCGATGGTAAAGGTCCTCAACGACACCTTTGGTGTGGAACAGGGCTTCATGACCACAGTTCACTCTTATACAAATGATCAGAGAATTCTTGACCTTCCTCACAAGGATTTAAGAAGAGCAAGAAGCGCAGCCGTTTCGATTATTCCTACTACCACAGGCGCTGCAAAGACTGTCGGTAAGGTTATCCCTGAATTAAAGGGCAAACTTGACGGATTTTCACTCAGAGTTCCTACTCCTGACGGATCGATCACAGATTTCGTTGCTGAACTGAAGAAAGAAGCTACAGTTGACGAAATCAATGCAGCAATGAAGAAAGCTGCCGAGGGTCCGATGAAGGGTATTCTCGCTTACACAGAAGATCCTATTGTTTCAGCAGATATCATTCACGATTCACATTCATGTATTTTCGACGCACTTTCAACCATGTCCATGGGCAAGATGGTAAAGGTTGTCGGATGGTATGATAACGAATGGGGATACTCCTGCAGAGTAGCTGACCTTCTTTTCAAGATTAGCAAGTAATCTTTTAAGAATTAAGATACTATCTTTTTTAAGGACGCAGTTTCCCTATTACAATAGGCTCTGCGTCTTTTTTTTATACTTTTATAAAATTGGCTTCATCAGGCGCTTTCGCAGGAGAAGGCGCCTCTGAATGGCCACAAAGTAAATAAGAGCTCCGGGGGAGATTCGGCATGTAGCTCTTTTACTTATTTTTTCATAAATTATTTTTATGCGGAGGAAAAAATGAATAAATTGTCAATCGACCAGGTGGACCTCAAAGGCAAAAAAGTTCTCGTCAGAGTGGATTTTAACGTGCCATTGGATGAAAACCTGAATATTACAGATGATATCAGAATAACCTCATCATTGCCAACAATTAAGAAGATCATTAATGAAGGCGGAAAGGTTATTTTAATGAGCCATCTTGGAAGACCCAAGGGGCAGCCTAACCCGAAGTACAGCCTGAAGCCGGCTGCAGAAAGACTTTCTGAACTGCTCGGAAAAGAAGTTGTTATGGCTCCGGATTGTGTGGGTGAAGATGTAAAGAAACTAGTTGGTTCGATGAAAAACGGGGACGTTCTTCTTCTTGAAAATTTAAGATTCCATGCAGAAGAGGAAAAGAACAATCCTGAATTTGCAAAACAGCTTTCTGAACTTGGCGATGTTTATATCAACGATGCCTTCGGAAGCGCTCACCGCGCGCATGCCTCTACAGAAGGCGTTACAAAGTATATATCGGTCAATGCTGCCGGATACTTAATGCAGAAAGAGCTCGATTACCTGGGCAAGGCAATTTCGGAACCTGAAAGGCCATACTGCGCAATTCTTGGCGGCGCCAAAATTTCAGGCAAAATTGATGTCATTCAGAACCTTTTCCCCAAGGTTGATACACTGATTATCGGCGGCGGCATGGCTTATACTTTCTATAAGGCCATGGGCTATGAAATCGGCAAATCTCTTTTAGAAGAAGAGAAGGTAGGCCTTGCAAAGGAAATACTCGAAAAGGCAAAGAACTCAAAGGTTAACTTCCTGCTTCCTGTTGACGTGGTTGTAACGAGCGACTTCAGCAACGACTCTCCTTCGGAAGTAGTGTCGATAGAGAACATTCCTTCGGACAAGATGGGAATGGATATAGGTCCAAAGACCATAGAACTTTTCAAGAAAGAGGTCTTAAAGAGCAAGACAGTCATCTGGAACGGTCCGATGGGCGTTTTTGAATTTGACAATTTTGCAAAGGGCACCAATGCGATTGCGGAAGCCCTGGTTGAGGCGACCGTGAAGGGTGCAACAACCATTATAGGCGGCGGGGATTCGGCCGCGGCAATTAAGAAAGCAGGCCTTGAGGATAAGGTTTCACACGTTTCAACCGGCGGCGGAGCAAGCCTGGAATTCCTGGAAGGCAAGACACTTCCCGGAGTAGCCGCATTAAATGATGCAAAATAACTTTTACTGAAAAATCTGACGTAAACTGATTTCTCAAAATAACTTATGGGTGCGCGACTCTGGCGCGCACCCATGGTTTGTGAAAATTACCGGAAACCGTTTCCCGAAAGGGGATGTATCAGATGGTAAAGTGAATTATTTTATTCTTTAACATGTTTTATTTTAAAGAAGATAAAAGAAAAAGGGAGTTTAATGTATTCCGATCGTGATTATTACAGGCCGACCGGTTTCGGCGGTTTCAGTTTTTTTCCACCAGTGATCAAAAACCTTCTGATCATAAATGTTGTGGTCTTTCTGGTCAATAATCTTATTCTTTCCAGCATCACCGTAGACGGTGTTATTGCCAGCGAAAAGATCAACCAGTATTTTGCCCTCATGCCTCTGGGCCACGGGTTTTATATCTGGCAGCTCATAACATACCAGTTCCTCCATGGCAGCTTTTCTCATATCTTCTTTAATATGTTTGCCCTCTGGATGTTTGGAATGGAAATTGAAAATCTGTGGGGCTCCAAGAAATTCCTTATTTTTTATCTCGTTTGCGGAGTTGGCGGAGGTTTAACCCACATTTTGCTCTCGCCCGTAATGTCTGAGATGCTTGCCCCGACCATCGGCGCCTCGGGCGCAATATACGGCGTTATGATTGCCTTTGCGATGATGTTTCCCGACAGGTATATTTTTATTTATTTCCTGATACCCGTAAAAGCCAAATACCTGATCGCTTTTCTTGTAGTGCTCGAGTTCCTCTCGGCCGGCGATATGTCGCTTGTAGCGCACCTGGCTCATATTGGAGGAGCTGTTGTCGGATTCCTGTTTATTATACTCGACTCCCGGAGCGGCTTCAGCCTCAGGAGTGTCTTTTCCTCCTTTAAGAAACCATATTCTTCAAGGCCGCCGCAGTTTAAGAGAAGGCCTTTCAGGGATGAGGATAAGGTTGTTGATGCCGACTACTATGAAATCAATAAGAAAGAAGAATCTCCAATTACTCAGGAAGAGATAGACCGCATACTCGATAAAATAAGCCAGAGCGGATATCAGAATCTTACAGAGCGCGAGAAGAAGATATTGTTTGAAGCCAGCAAAAGAAGCTAATAAAGAGAACCTGAAAAGTGAAATTCTTAAAATACCTGGGAATTATTCTGTTTGCCTTTGCACTTAATTCCTGCTCCGACCAGAAGGTAATTAAAGATGATGAGAAGTTTGCCGCATTCTATGTGGACCTGCTCCTGTCTTCTGAAAAAAACAGCGGCGATATCAATATGGTCAGATCGGAAAGGCAGAAAATATTTGCCAGGTATGACATTTCAATGGAGGAATATAAAGCCACGCTTAACTACTATTCAGAAAAGCCGGAACGCTGGAAGGAATTTTTCGACCGTGTGAATGCGCGCCTTGCCATGCTGAGGAAAAACAACAAGGTTTAGCCTGAAAAACAGAGCGCTCTGTTTTCAGGCCTGGAGCCTATGGAGCAGATCCGGCCTCAGGAGATATCACCCATTTTTACTTTTTTTCATTTTTGCTGCGGCAATTCTTAAAAGGGGAAAGTTTATTCTCTCAGGCAGGCGGCTTTTAAGATCCTTAAGGTCGGTAAAGCCTTTACCGATTTCCTCTGAGATCTTACTATAGTCATCTTCTGAAAACAGATAAGACACATCTGCAGAGGGGAACATTTCCAGAATTGTTTCAATCTGCATTGAGACTACCGTCTCGCTTAGTTTTCTTAAGGATGCTATATCCTTAAGAGGGTAGCGTTCTTTTAGGAGACTGTAAGTCTCTGCTAATACCTGCGGCACCTGCCGGGTCGGACTTTCATCCGGGCCTTCAGAAGGCCTGCTTTCTATGTGATCTCTTATGACTTCAAGAAAATCGTGTCCCACCTTGTTGAACATGCGCTGGTTGAAACCTTTTATTCCAAGCATAGCGCTGTAGGTCGAAGGCTTAAGCCTGGCAACTTCTCTTAGGACTTCATCGGGGCAGATGAGTTCCTGTGTCTGCTGGAACTTCTGTGCCGCATGTCCTCTTAATTCACGGAGTTTATTAAACAGCTCAAGGCTTTCATCCTCTTTTTCAGTATTCTCAACCTCAGGCCTCAGAATCGGAGCAAAGTCCCTTCCATCCAGAAATTTCACTCCTTTGCCGGATACGACGATCTTTTTCCTGTAGGACCCTTCTTTTTCAAGCATGCACTTTGCATAAAGGGTTTCTATTACGGATTTAAGCTCCTGAAGGGAGTACTGAGAGCAGCTGCCGAAAGTGGGGGAAGAGCCCGTTTGGGCTACAGAGGATTTTCCCTGCAGAAAAGAAATGAGTTTTGTTTCGGATATGCCGCCGGTAAATTCCAGAACCGCGCGCAGTATAAGCTCCGAGAGATATTCAGAAATTGAGGATTCCCGTTCAGGCTTTTGCGTACAGTTGTCGCATTTGCCGCAGCTAAAGCCTTCCTCCTTCTGCCCGAAATAGCCCATTATGAACTTCATCCGGCATTCATTGCTGTAGGCAAAGCTAATCATCTCCTCAAGTTTCTTCTGTGCATTTAGGAAGTTTCTGCTAATTTTCCCGTACTCAAGGAAAAGGTATTCATCTTTTACTCTTGTCTTCGGAACTGTCACTTTGTCTTCAGCGCTGGGCCTTAGAAGATCAATTATCCCGAGGCTGTGTAAGAGCTCAAGCGATTCATAGATATATTCAGGTGAAATGCTGTAATTTGCAGCCAGTTCCTCCGGAGATATTGCTGTCATGCTGTTAATGATGGCCGATCCGTACTTCTTAAGCAGAATAACAACAATATCGCGGATGGTGTTGTTGGAAACAGCCTTAGTGTATTCTTTCAGGCGCTCGAGTTCAAGGGTAAACTGCACCATGTACTTATTAGCAAATGGTGATACCGGTTTTATATATCCTGCCTCTTCAAGTGAAGAAAGCACGGAACTAAGGAGCTGTTTTGAAATATCCTTTTTAATGTAGCTCGCAATATAGGTTCCGTTTATTGCAACCGGCTTGTCGGAGCGGCTGCCCAGGGCAATCTTCCCGAAGTCGCAGATGGCATTATATACGCCTTTAATGAGGTCCCGGTCGGGGTATGAATTCTGAATGAAATATTCGTGAATGCGTTTGTCGTTTTCATCAAAGAGCAAAACTGCATGTGACTGTTTCCCATCGCGTCCGGCGCGTCCTATCTCCTGGTAATAGTTTTCAATTGTGCCCGGCATATTATAATGAATGACCAGGCGGATGTCTTTTTTATCTATTCCCATTCCGAAAGCGTTGGTGGCAACTATGATGTCTGTTTTGCCCGAAAGGAAATCCTCCTGTATATGTTTTCTTCTTTCAGCTGCGAGGCCGGCGTGATAGCAGGATGCATTAAGGTTATAAAGGTTGAGGAAGTCTGCAATCTGTTCGCACTTTTTTCTTGAGGCCGCATAGACAATGGCCGGTGTGCCGAGGCTCGTAATTAAATCAAAACATTCTGTTTTTTTCTTTGTCGTTTTGATGACACTCAGGGAAAGGTTTTCCCGTTCAAAACCCCTGATAAAGATTCTGGGGCTCTTCATGCCGAGCTCATTCTGGATGTCTAAAAGGACCTCAGGAGTTGCCGTAGCTGTAAAGGCCGAAATATGTTTTATTCCGGTATAATCGGAAAAGCTTCTGATCTTCCTGAAACTGGGGCGGAAGTTATGGCCCCATTCGCTTATGCAGTGCGCCTCATCAACAAAGAGGTACCGGGGACATAGAGATTTAATTCTGTCTGCAAACTGGTCTGCCTCAAGCTTTTCAGGGGCAAGATAGAGGAGTTTTATTTTACCCTGAGCAATGCTGCGGAAGATTTCTTCTGTTTCCAGGTATCCGACTGTGCTGTTTATAAAAGCCGCAACGGTGCCTTCTGCGTTCAGCGAATCCACCTGGTCCTTCATAAGAGCAATAAGAGGGGATATAACAATTGAAAAGCTTTCATTCATTAGAGCCGGCACTTGAAAGCAGACCGACTTGCCGCCTCCTGTAGGGAGTATTGCAACGACGTTGTCTCCTTCGAGTATCGAATTAACTATTTCTTTCTGTCCCGGGCGGAAACTCTCATGCCCGAAGTATTTAAGAAGAATATCTTCAGGGGTCATTATATACAGAATTTATATTGATAAATATAACTGAACGGCAGCAACCGCCCTTTCTTCTTTGGAGAAAAGGAGCTCACTTAATTAACTTTCTATATATAATAAAATTAATCGTTTGAATAAAATAAAAATTCCTGTTTTAAGGAATTTATTGCCTCCCGGTATGGTTTCATGTATAGGTGAATTTCAGGTTTTCTTCTCATTTTGACGCCGGTAAATTATTATTTGTAGTAAAGGATAAATAAATTATATTGAATTTGACCTTAATTTGGGCGTATTTTCTGGAACAAAAATTGCTCTTTTTAAGCATCTGCCGGGACAAGATTAACGGCAATAGATTAAAATAATATATATAGGTATAAACCAAATATGGATGAAGAAAAATTAAAATTAGAAGATCTCCTCGGTGTAGCTCCGCAGAAGGAAGAAAACGAAAGAATTGATTACGTTGCTATTATCGGGGCGGGCGTTATGGGGCAGGGAATTGCCCAGACTGTTTCTGCTGCCGGGGTGGATGTTCTGATTGTTGAGAAGGACGAAGAACATCTTGGCGGTGCTAAACTCAGCTTGTCTGAGGCTATGGACAGGGAAATAAACCGCTGGGCTATGACAAAAAGCGAGAAGAAGTCAATTCTCAGCCGAATTAAATGGACAACAGACATAAACGACATCGGGGACTGTGACCTTGTAATTGAAGCAGTTGACGAGGATCTGGAACTGAAGAAGGCAGTTTTCAAAAAGATCGATGCAATTGCACATCCGGAAACAATCCTGGTTTCAAATACATCTACTCTGAGCCTGACAAAAATTGCCGAAGTAACCAAAAGAACAGATAAAATCGTTGGCATGCACTTCTTAAATCCTGTTCCCAAAGTGCCCCTTGTTGAACTGGTAAAGGCATTCGATACTTCTGAGGAGACACTTGAAAGGGTAAAGGAGTTCGCTAAGAAAATCGGCAAGACAGCCGTTGAAGTCTATGAGTACCCCGGTTTTGTAACCACAAGAGCAATTGTGCCTCTTCTTAATGAGGCAATGTATATTCTCATGGAAGGAGTTGCCACGGCTGAAGGCATAGATACCGCAATGAAGCTTGGATACAATTTTCCGATGGGACCGCTTGAAATGGCAGATGCTATGGGGCTTGATGAGGTTTTAGCCTGGATGGAAACCCTCTGGAAGACTCTGGGCGAGCCACGCTACAGAGCCTGCCCGATTCTGCGCAAGCTCGTGCGCGAGAAGAAGCTCGGCCGCAAGACAGGGGAAGGTTTTTATAAATATAACACTGACGGCAAATAACAGGAGATTAAATAAATAGATGAAAGTATTAGTACTAAACAGCGGCAGCTCCTCGATTAAGTACCAGTTTTTTGATACTGAAGAGAAGCTGGTTTTGGCAAAGGGCCTGGTCGAAAGAATCGGCATGAGCAGCGCTATTCTTACACATTCACCCATCGGCAAGGAAAAGATTAAGATTGTAGGTGAAATTCTGGACCACTCAATTGCAATTGAATATGTCATTGCGGTTATGTTAAGCAAGAATCACGGCGTGATTAAAGACAAAAGCGAAATTGATGCCGTAGGACACAGGGTTGTTCACGGTGGCGAGACTTTCTCGGGCTCGGTTTTAATTACCGATGAGGTCATGCAGGCCTTAAAAGACAACATTGAACTTGCACCTCTGCATAATCCGCCTAACATTAAGGGCATTGAAGCGGTTACAAAGCATCTACCAGGTACTCCGCAGGTAGGCGTTTTCGATACGGCATTTCACAGCAAGATGCCCCCGCATGCTTACCTTTATGGAATTCCGTATGAACTCTATAAAAAGTACAAGATCCGCCGTTACGGTTTCCACGGCACCTCGCACCTCTTTGTTTCCAACAGGGCAGCTGACCTGATTGGCAAGCCTATCGAAGAGCTGAAAATTATTACAGCACACCTCGGCAACGGCTGCAGCATAGCTGCTGTTGACAAAGGGCGTTCGGTGGATACTTCCATGGGATTTACGCCTTTGGAAGGCCTCTTAATGGGGACCAGAGGCGGTGATATGGATCCTTCTTTGATCCTTTATGTAATGGGAAAAGAGGGGCTTTCACTCTCTGAGGCAAATACACTCTTAAATAAGCATTCGGGCCTGATCGGCATAAGCGGTGAAAGCAGCGACATGAGGGAAATTGAAACTGCCGTCAACGAAGGCAATAAGAAAGCAAAATATGCCTTTGATGTTTTCACATACCGCATCAAGAAGTATATCGGATCCTACATAGCTGCAATGGGCGGTGTTGATGCACTCGTCTTTACGGGCGGAATAGGAGAGAACTCCGAGATGGTCCGGGCAGCTGTCTGCGAGAATATGGATTATCTCGGCTTAAAGCTGAATGTAAATCTTAGTAACAGCAGGCCTGAGGGGGAAGTGCTCATTTCCGAAAGTGACAGCAGGGTTAAGATCTACAAGATCCCGACCAATGAAGAACTCGTAATTGCGCTCGATACGGAAAAGATAGTTGCAGAGAAGATAACTGCTGAGCAGCTCTTGCAGGCCGTTAAATAAATTTCTGAAGCTCTAAAAAAGTAACAAAAAAGCCGGTTAAACATAACCGGCTTTTTTTTTAATTCTGATCTGTCATTTTTTTGATTTCATCCCTAATTCTTGCCGCCCTTTCGTAATCCTCCTTCTCCAGGGCCTCTCGGAGCTGATTCTGGAGTGAAGCAAGTTTGGATTCCTTGCTCCCCGAAGGAGCAGCAGGCCTTTCAGCAGGCTCCTCATCCGGCAGATTCTCTTCCAGGTTTTCCTGAGCCTCTTCTTCGCCCGAGGGGATAAAAGCAGCCGCCTTCATAACTTCCTCATTGACAAAAATAGGGGACTGAGTCCTCACTGCAAGTGCAATTGCATCGCTGGGCCTTGAGTCGACGTCATTTGTAAGACTGGATACCTCAAGGACTATCTTGGCGAAAAAGGTATTGTCCCTCAGTTCATCAATAAGGATTTCCTGAACCGCCGCGCCCAGATTGTCTATAATATTCTTAAGAAGGTCATGCGTAAGCGGCCTTGGGGGCTTGATGCCTTCGATCTCCAGAGCAATTGCCTGGGCCTCGAAAGCTCCAATTATTATTGGAAGCCTTCTTACTCCATATACCTCTTTGAGAAGAATTGCATACGCACCACCCGCAGAAGGAGTGGATGATAAACCAAGTATTTCCACCTGAACTTTATTCAATTAATACCTCTTTAAGGTTACTGAGCCTTATTATAAAATATGCTTTTTTTTCAATTCCACAAATCCGTGAAAAGGGATTACAAGAAAAAAGGCCCATTCACTTTTCAGCTTAAGCTTTCGGCTTAAGCCTTAATTTTCTTTATTTCTTCGGTCAAAGCAGGCAGGACTTCAAAAATATCTCCTGCTATTCCGTAATCGGCAATGCCGAAGATAGGAGCATCCTTATCCTTATTGATTGCAACAATATACTTGGAAGAAGACATTCCCGCCAGATGCTGAATTGCCCCTGATATGCCTACTGCAACGTATAGATTAGGCGATACTGTCTTACCTGTCTGTCCGACCTGTTCACTGTGAGGTCTCCATCCGGCATCGACCACGGCACGAGAAGCCCCGACAGCGCCGCCAAGCACCTCAGCTAACTCCTCGACCAGGTGGAAGTTTTCCGGCGCCTTGAGGCCGCGGCCGCCTGAGACGATAATCTCGGCTTCGGCAACGTCTAGCTTGCCTTCTGATTTCTTTACTTCAACTACTTTTGAACTGAGATTCGGATTTTCAACATTCTTAACTGTAAGCTCTGCTTTTTTGTCCTCAAGGCTTCCAATGTTAAAAACATTTGGACGCAAGGTAAAGACCTTTTTCTGCGAGGTGATCCTGGCCTCAACGAGGGCTTTGCCTGCAAATACCGGACGGGTTGCCGTGATCTGGCCTGAAGAGACTTCCAGGCTGACGCAGTCCATAAGAATTCCCGCGCCGATTTTAATGCAGACTAAAGGTGCGAGATCTTTTCCCATTGAAGTATTGGAAAAGAATAAAATCTCTGCATCTGTTTCTTTTGCATAATTTGCAACCACTTCGGCATATGCACTTGAAGAATAATTTGCCAGAGCCTCACTTTTGAAGAAAGTTACTTTACCAATTCCGTACTTCCCGAGGCTTTCAAGGTCTTCAATCGTGCTGCCTACACTAACGGCTTCAACTTCATAGTTAAGCTTCTTTGCTGCTTCTGCAGCTTCTTTTGCAGTCTCCAGAGAAGACTTCTTAAGGATACCGTTCCTTTGCTCTAAAAATGTTAGGATTTTATTTGCCATAATTCAATTCCCTTTTAAATGACTTTAGCTTCTTCTTTAAGTAAACGGACTAATTCCGGAACAGCAGACTTATCGGTGCCGATAATTCTGCCAGGCTGTTTTAATGCCGGCTTTTTCATTTTTATTATTTCTACCGCCGTTTGAGCGGGAGCAGCCGGTTTTTCTTCTATTACTTTTTTCTTGGCTGCCATTATTCCTTTAAGTGAAGCATATCTTGGCTCATTTAAGCCTTTTTGAGCTGTAATTACGCAGGGGAGGCTGGTTTCAACTACCTCGCGCCCGCCTTCAATTTCTCTTTCCGCAGTAATCTTTGTGCCTTCTATCTTCAGATCAACTACAACAGAAACACAGTTATATCCTAACATTTCAGCCGTAAGCTGTCCTGTAATTGAATTGTCGAAATCAACCGACTGTTTGCCGAAGAAGACCAGTTCGGCTCCCTGTGCCTTGATCTCCCCGTAGAGTGCCTTTGCCACTCCCACAGGGTCCCTTTGAACTTCTTCCTTAAGAAGAACCCCCTGGTCGGCTCCCATAGCGAGCGCCTTTCGAATAGTCTCTTTATTTGCTTCTTTGCCCATGCTTATAATAACGACCTCAGAACCCTCGCCAAGCTTTTCTTTTGTCTTCAGGGCTTCTTCAACTGCAAACTCGTCGTAAGGATTGATAATGTAGGTAACACCGTTTGGATCAATAGACTTTCCGTCAGAACCGATTACAATTTTGGTAGCAGTATCCGGGACGTGACTTACGCAGACTGCTATTTTCATTTTACCTCCAATTAATTCGAAAGATTCATCAAAAATATAAAGATACATTGTTATAAAATCAATTATACGAAAAATATTCCTTTGATTAGTTTTCCCGGGGAAAAATCGTGCGGAATTGTTAGAAACTGATCAGTCATTTTTACTATATTATATTCAGGTGTAAACAACTGGAGCTCTTATGAAAAAATCTTTCTTCAGGCCCTGGGTAAACGTTTCGGTGATTATACTTCTGTTAAGAATTATTCTGGGCGTTGTCTTTATTGCTCACGGAAGCCAGAAGCTCTTTGGCTTGTTCGGCGGAAAGGGGCTGGGGGCAACTATAGGCATGTTTACGGGCATGGGCATTCCTGCCGTACTGGGTTACATGGATGCCTTCTGGGAATTTATCGGGGGAGTACTCGTTTTACTGGGACTCTTAACCAGAGTAGGCTCGGGCGGAATTGCAATTATTATGATTGTGGCTATTGCCAAGGTGCATGGCGCGCACGGATTTTTCCTTCCGATGGGTTTTGAATATCCTCTGACACTTCTCGTCATATCCATAGTAATTTTTCTCTATGGCGGCGGAAGCTACGCACTGGATAGTATAGTGGAAAGGAAAACCAGGAGGAGCGGCGTTGATTTTTCATGAACTTTCTCTTACTATAAGGCTTAGCATTTTTAACTGAGGGGGGACTTATATGTACGAAAGGCGTCATCAGCCTCTTTTGCCGAGGGCAAAATTTATATTTAGAATGCTGAATCATCTTGGGGCAGCTGTTGCTATTGTAGCTGTAGCCCTGTTTATTGGCATTGCAGGCTATCACTTCCTCGAAGGACTGGGATGGATTGATGCCATTCTTAACTCATCCATGATTTTAGGGGGCATGGGGCCTGTGGATCAGATAAAAACTACTGCCGGAAAGCTCTTTGCTTCGGCTTATGCCCTTTTCTCGGGTATAGTTTTTCTGGTTATTGTTGGAGTCCTTTTCGCCCCGGTTTTCCACAGGTTCCTGCACCGCTTCCACCTGGAATTTGATGAAGTGACCGGCGGCGCCTCAGGCCAGGAGAAATCAGATTAGTAAGCACCCCTGCAGGACCCATATAGACATTATAAAAAACTTTTCATGGTGCAGCTCTGGCTGGACTTTGCCCTGGAATTTCGCCCTGTAGAATTTCCCCTTGAGCAATTTCAATTTATGCATTTGTATTTGCATAATTATATTTTTACTTTTGCCAAAAAAAACGGCATTCCTTTGATATTTCCATTTATCTAAATTCATTAAAATGATCGGCAAGGTAATAAATAACTTTAAATTCATCTCAGAACTTGGCCAGGGTGGTATGGGAATCGTCTATAAAGCCTATGATACCAAACTGGACCGCTACGTTGCCGTCAAGATCCTGAAATCGCACATAGTAAAGAAGTCCCGATTAAAAGAAAGATTCGAAAAAGAGGCTAAAAACCAGGCTAAGCTTTCCCACCAGAATATTGTTCCGGTCTATGGCTTTATTGAAGAGGGGGACCTACTCGGAATTATAATGGAATATATTGAAGGCCAGACGCTTGAACACTACATTGAAAGTCGTGGACGTCTGGACCTTAACGAGGCAATTTTTATCATTAAGCAGGTACTCTCGGCTGCTTCTTATGCTCATTCGAAAAACTTTGTGCACAGGGATATTAAGCCTTCCAATATTATTATTAACAGCGACGGCGTTTCAAAGATCATGGATTTCGGCATATCGAAATCTATTCTGGATAAGACACTGACAAATCCGGGAAGAAATGTTGGAACGCTGCTTTATATGAGTCCCGAACAGATCAGAGGTGAAGAAGCAAACATTGAAAGCGACATCTATTCGATAGGCGTAACGCTCTTTGAGATGCTAACAGGGGTGCCTCCCTTTGATTTTGAATCCGCAGAGGAGATAATGGAAGGGCACCTTAAGAAAGAGCCGCCCGAGCTGACTTCCATAAGGCCGGAACTGCCCGGGAAAATCGCGGAGATATTAAAAAAAGCCTTGAATAAAAAGCCTTCAGGAAGGTTTTCCTCATGTGAGGAGTTTATGCGCGGGTTGGAGATAATGGAAGATGAAGCCACGGGGCAGAGAACCTCAGGGCCTCCCATATCCGGGAGAAATACGCAGGGGTATAAGTTTAAAGCTGTTTTTTATTCATTTTTAATCGTAGTTTCGTTTCTGGGTTTAGTTTATTTTTCCTTTACGCAGGTTCTTGAGCTTTGGAAAAGCGGCAAAAACCCCCTCGTTCCGGCTCTTTCGGGCAAAAAGGAGGAAACAGTTTTACCGGGATGGAGGGAAGGAAAATTGAAGGACTTCAGGTGGACCATCCTTAAGAGCAGCGTAAAAAGCAATCTTAATTCTGTTTTCTTTCTTAATGATTCCACAGGCTTCTGCTGCGGAGATGAGGGTGTAATCCTAAAAACCGTGAATTCAGGCCTTTCGTGGGATAAACTGCCCGTTCCCGAAGTCCGCAACCTTTTTGATATAACATTTACTCAGTCGGGAGTGGGTTTTGCTGTTGGAGAAAACGGCACCCTCCTCAAGTCAACCGATTACGGCTTAAGCTGGAGAAGTCTGGAGCTCAGGTCCAGTGATGTACTGCTGAGGATAAAGTTTATATCGGGTTCAACCGGCTTCATTCTTGGAAGCCGGGGCACCATCCTGAGAACATCTGACGAGGGGCAGAGCTGGACGAGGATTGATCTCAGCTCGCAGAATACCTTGTTTGACATTGATTTCCTGGACGACAGGACAGGTTTTATTGTCGGCTGGAACGGGGAGGCTTTCAGAACGACAGATAAGGGTTTAAGCTGGGAAAAAAGAACAGGCTTTAGCTCCAATTATCTGAAGTCTGTCAAGTTTATTAACTCAAAGACCGGTTTTGCTACGGGCGGAAACGGCGAGGTCTATAGAACTGACGATAGCGCCCTGAGCTGGAGAAAGATTACCGGGGACTTAAATACCGGGTTTTCCGGAATAGAATTTATTGATGACAAGATAGGTTTTGTTGTGGGAAGCCAGGGTAAAATACTTCTTACAAGCGATTCCGGAAAAAGCTGGAATGAGGCCAAAACAAACGTGTTTACTTCATTAAACAGAATTAACCTGACCATGGGCAAAAAGCTCTATGCCGCAGGCGTAAATGGAATTATTGTAAAATTTTGATATTTTGACACTATAAAGCAAAAGGATATAAATTGGATAAATTTGTAATTACAGGCGGGAAAGCCTTAAAGGGAAAAGTTTCGGTAAGCGGGGCAAAAAATGCGGCTCTGGCCATAATGCCTGCAGCATTGCTAAATGCAGGTGCCAATGTCTTATATAATACTCCTGAAGTCAACGATGTCTATACCATGATTAAGCTATTAAATAACCTGGGAGTTGAGACCGATTTTAAGGATTTTACCTTAAAGTTTGACACCTCTAACATCACAAGCCAGGTAGCTCCTTATGAGCATGTAAAGAAAATGAGAGCTTCGGTTTACGTTCTGGGACCCTTGCTTTCGCGCTTCGGTTATGCAAAGGTCTCCCTGCCCGGAGGCTGCGCCTGGGGCCCAAGGCCTATTAACCTGCACCTGGAAGGCTTAAAGAAGATGGGTGCCGAGATTGAACTTGAAGAGGGATACATCATAGCCAAAGCCGATAAGCTTAAAGGCGCCAGGATCTCTTTTGACGTCTCCTCGGTTGGAGCTACGGGTAACCTGATGATGGCTGCAACTCTGGCCAAAGGTACTACAGTCATTACAAATGCCGCAATTGAACCGGAGATTACTGTGCTGGCTGAATACCTTCAGAAGATGGGAGCCAGAATTCAGGGTGTTAACACCTCGGTGCTTGAAATTGAAGGCGTCGATGAGCTTAAGGCAGCTGAAACGACAAATATTCCAGACAGAATTGAAGCCGGAACACTCCTTATTGCCGGGGCAATAACGCGCGGAACAGTGGAGCTCCGGAATTTCAATCCGGACCACCTTAGTGCCGTTCTGGTCAAGCTGGAAGACTCCGGCGCAAAGCTTAGCATAAATAAGGACTCCGTTATGCTGGATGCTTCGGACCTGGAGACCATAAATCCTGTTGACGTCTCTACTTCTATTTATCCGGGATTCCCCACAGACATGCAGGCGCAGTGGACGTCACTTATGGCGCTTGCCGGGGGTGTTTCAACTGTAACGGATTCGATCTATCTTGACCGCTTTAAGCACGTTCCCGAATTAAACCGCCTGGGAGCTAATATTGAGATCAGGGAAAACAGCGTTGTAATTCACGGAGTGCCCAGATTTAAGGGTGCCAAGGTTATGTCCACCGACCTTAGGGCCAGTGCCTCTTTGGTGCTTGCAGGCCTTGCGGCCGAAGGGGAGACCGAAGTCTTGAGAATTTATCACCTCGACCGCGGTTATCAGAGAATTGAAGAAAAACTGATGAGCATGGGCGCTCAGATAGAAAGGGTCGCAGGAGCAGAATACTAATTTCAATTGATGAAATCCATATTCAACAATAAAATATTAACTCTTGAACTGACGCTGCTGTTACTTTGTAACGTTGTACTGCTGAATCTTCCTCTTACGAATATTTTAGGGTATGAGTATTCCGCTATAAACGGAATACTCATTACTCTTTTGGGCGGCATTTATACGCTGTCCTTCCTGAAAAAGAATTCTTCGGAAAAAGAAACATGGGCATTATTAAAAGAACTGTTTCAGAATCTTCTGCCCCTTGCAGTGCTTCCTCTTCTGATGGGACTTGCTGCCTCACTTTTTGTCAGGAACTGCTCTTTAACTGAGGGCGTGCTCTATTACCTGGTTCTCTCCGTGCCGTCGCTTATAGTGGGAGCCTGCCTTGCCATAACCGGTTTTCTTATTTCTTCAAGGTTCAGTTATCTCTTATTTACGGTGGCTTTTCTTTTAGCCCTTTTTTTACCGCTGTTGTACATTTATTTTAATCCGCAGATCTACTTCTTTAACCCTGTTATAGGATACTTTCCGGGCACCATCTACGATGAGGCAGTTGAAATAGATTTCAAGCTTATAAGCTACAGGTTATTAAATATCTTGTATTTTGCCTCCTCAGCTTATTTTGCCCTCAGGATAATAAGACAAAGTAAGTTTGCTCCAAAGGCTATTTTCCTTGCGGCTTTGCTGGCTGCGGCCGTCATATTTATACTTTTGGGGGACACTTTAGGCTATTCAACCTCCAGGTCAAGGATGGTAAGTGAGCTTGGCGGGCACGTCTCAACTGAACATTTTGAGATTTATTACGACTCAAGAATTGCGAGGAAGGATATTGAAAGCATTATCCTTCACAATGAATATTATTATGAAGTGGTTTCAACCGCCTTAAAAGTAAGTCCCTCAGAAAAGCTGACTACGTTTCTTTTCTTTGATTCGAAAGAGAAAAAGAAGCTTCTTGGCTCGGCAAATGCTGATGTTGCAAAGCCGTGGCGATATGAGCTTTATATAAATTACGGCAATTATGAACAGACTCTTCAGCATGAAATAGTCCACCTCTTGTCTAAAGAGTTCGGAGTGACACCCTTTAAGATCTCAGCAGGATTTAATCCCTCCTTGCTTGAGGGGCTGGCTGTTGCAATGGAAGATAATTTTGGTGAGCATACGGTTCACTATATGGCTTCCCTTGCCTACAATAACGGCTTTAGGTTTCCAATTGAAAGACTTTTTCAGGGACTTAACTTTTTTGGAGAACTCTCCTCGCTTTCATACGTATACGCCGGGTCTTTTATAAAATTTCTTATCGAAAACTACGGCGTGGAAAAACTTAAGGAAGTCTACCGGGGAGGTGACTTCAGCACGGCTTACGGAAAACCCCTGGGCGCACTTGTTGGTGAGTACTACAGCTTTATCGCTTCATACAAGCCTTTGGGCAGCCCGGATGAGGCAATATATTACTATGGGAGAAAACCGATATTCAAAAAAGTCTGCGCGAGATTTCTGGCTGAAAATATTGACCGCGCCTGGAACCTGTACAATTCGGGAAAGTATCAGGATTCCGAGGTCCTTTTCAGGAGACTGCTTAATTACTCGGAATCGTACCAGGCACTCCTGGGCTACGTGACTAGCCTGAGGAAAACCGATAAGACTCATGAGGCTCTCAAAGTGCTGAGGGAAAACCTGGATAAGTACACTAAAACTTCCTACTATTATAATCTTGAACTTTTGACGGCAGACTTATCTGCATTAAATAAGAATTACCTTGCGGCAGATTCAATTTACAGGAGGATTTCACTTCAGAGGGTTTCAAGGGAATTTGACTATCTTTCCCAAATCAGAATGGAGCTGGTCCGCGATACGTCTTTAATCAGGAAGTACTTAAAAGGCAGTGATTTTGATAAGTATACAATTCTTAAAGCCATGAATTCAGATTCTATCAGCTATTCTACGATTCCCGTGCTTATAGGTCTTTCTGAAAAGCTGGAGGAAAGTTATCCGGAATTTATGAAAAGCTGGATTGGGAAGCTGAAAGTAAGCAGTTTCCCGTCCTCCTATGCCGCCTTTAGGCTTTCTGACTATGCTTTAAGAAATCTGGCTTTTCAGGATTCCAGAGTTTTTTTAACCAGTGCCTTAAGCTATAAATCAGACAGCGACTTCAGTGAGGTCCTAAGGCTTCAGCTTAAGAGGATAAACTGGTTCCTGAATTTTGGTGAAATGACACTTTCGGGCGTAAAATGGCAGTGATTTTGAAAATCAGGCTGTCGGGGCAATCTTTTTTTCGTTAACTTTATATTTTTAAGAATGGTCCTTTTGTTATGGAATTTAAGTCGCATTTAATAGAAAATCCTCTCTTTGCTACGGCTTCAAAGGTTTCTGAAGCCTTGGGCTATAAGCTTTACATTGTCGGCGGATACGTACGGGATCTGCTTCTTCAGAGGAATAGAGATGAAATAGATTTCCTTGTCATCGGCAGCGGTACCGAGTATGCCTCGGCACTTGCCAGGGAGTTAAATGTAAGCAGGATAGCTGTCTACAAAAATTTCGGAACCGCGCATTTCAGGCATGGTGACATCGACCTGGAGTTTGTTGGAGCCCGCAGGGAGTCTTATAACCGCAACAGCCGCAAGCCTGTTGTGGAAGAGGGGACCTTTGAGGATGACATTAAGCGCAGGGATTTTACAATCAATACACTTGTCATTTCACTTAACGGTGAAAACTTCGGGGAGCTCTTAGACACATTTAACGGCCTTGAGGATATTGAAAACAGAATAATCAGAACGCCGCTGGACCCTTTTGTGACATTCAACGATGATCCTCTTAGAATAATGCGGGCCGTAAGGTTTGCCTCGCAGCTCAATTTCCATCTGGAGGAAACCGTCTTTAAGGCAGCCGCAGAAATGGCCTTGAGGCTCCAGATCATATCCCAGGAGAGGATAACCGATGAATTCATGAAGATCTTAATGTCCGATAAGCCCTCAGTAGGACTTAAACTCCTTTATGAAACAGGGATTATGCGAGTTATTTTCCCTGAAATTGCAAACCTTGCAGGAATAGACCAGAGAAAGGATTTTCATCACAAGGATGTTTTCCTGCATACTTGCATGGTAGTCGATAATATTGCTGAGATGACTGATAACCTCTGGCTCCGCTTTGCGGCTCTCATGCATGACATCGCAAAGCCGCAGACGAAAAAGTTTATTGAAGGCACAGGATGGACATTCCACGGCCACGAGGAGGCCGGAGCCAGAATGATGGAGGAGATCTTTCACCGCATGAGACTGCCATTGACAAGGCTAGAATATGTGACCAAACTCATAAGACTTCACTTAAGGCCCATTGCACTTGTGGATGAGGAAGTTACAGATTCAGCTATTAGAAGGCTTATTGTTGCCTCCGGGGAGGATCTTGAGGACCTGATTACACTCTGCCGCGCTGATATTACGAGCAAGAATATAAAGAAGGTTTCCAGGTACCTGTCAAACTATGAAAAAGTTATGAATAAGGTGCGTGATGTCAGGGAAAAGGACAGATTAAGGGCATTCCAGTCGCCTGTAAGAGGGGAGGAGATAATGCAGATATGCAATCTCAGGCCTTCAAAGAGGGTTGGAGAGATAAAAAAAGCAATTGAAGATGCCATTCTTGACGGAAAGATCGGAAATACATACGAGGAGGCCTACGACTATTTAATGAAAATTAAGGATGAGTACCTGAAATCCTGAGGTTTTAACCACTCCGCGATTTCATTATCCCCGGTGTTCTTTACCTTTTTAAGAGAGTTTTACTTTTTTTTAAAATCCCATGTAACTTTTCAACTTTTCAAAGCGTCAAAATGTACGAGGATCACAAAAATAGTTAGCTGCTTCCGCAAGGATTCGTTATTTTTCAGGGATTAATTTTTCTAGGGATTAAAAATTTCACGCCGATACATAATTAGGAGTAAATAATGCGCTTTTATATCTCATTATTGATGATATTTCTTTTTTCTGTTACTTCAATGGCACAGGAGACACTGAGCTTAAATGATGCCATTAAAATAGCGCTGCAGCAGAACACCACACTGGAGAGAAATGCTGTCCAGCTGAAAGCAAATGAGTCGAGCCTTAAGGCTGCATACGGCAATCTTTTGCCAAGCCTGGGTGCCTCGGGAAGCTGGAGATGGGACCGCTCAGAAGGTCCCGGGGGAACATTTGTACAGGGAGGCACACTGGTCTTCAGGTCAGGCAACCAGGAAAGCCGTACCTTTACGGCCGGGGCTTCCACACAGTGGACCTTATTTGACGGACTGGCAAACTTTGCCAGAATTGATCAAAACAAAAACGACCTGGAAGCTGCCCGCATGTCTCTGGGTAGGGTAAAACAGGATATAGTTTTCAATACAATTGCCGACTACTACCTGGTTCTTAACGCACGTCAGGTCCTGAAGGTAAGGGAGGATGACCTGGCATACAATAAGCAAAATCTTGCGATCTTTACAGAAAGAAACAAGCTTGGGGCTGTTACACTTGCCGACGTATATGCCCAGCAGGTTAACGTTGGAAATTCTGAACTGGCTCTAATTCAGGCCAGGAACGATCTGGATACCTATCAGAGCCAGCTTCTGACATATTTGGGCATGGATGTAATGACTGATGTTAATATATCAGACCCGATTGAAAATGACACGACGAAAGTTCTGGAAGGGGAACTGTTCTTAAAGCAGTATGAAAACCTGAGGGCCGCAGTTGATGAGGCGCTTAATAATAGACTGGATTATAAGAGCGCACAGTATAAATTGGAAAGTGCACAGAACGGGGTTACAATTGCTAAGGGAGATTATTTTCCACGGCTTACAAATTCCAACTCTTTCGGCTCAACTGCCGGATCAATCAGTGAACTTTTCAAAAGCAGGGGATATTCTGTAGGCCTTTCGCTAAGTATCCCGATATTTACGGGCTGGTCTACTGAAAACAACGTGGAATTTGCCAAGGTGCAGGAAAAGACAAATAAAATTGCCCTGACCGAACTCGAGCGCCAGATTAAAATCGATCTTAAGAAAACATACCTCGATTTTCAGGCGGCACAGAAAAGACTGGAAGTAAGCGCAAAGAATGTGCTCTCGGCTCAGCAGAACCGCCGGATAGAGCAGGAAAAATACAACATAGGTTCAGGCACATTTGTAAACCTTCTTCTGGCAAGTTCAAACTATACGCTTGCTCTGCAGACTAACATCAACAACAGATTTGATTTTTACAGGCTGAAATCCCAGCTCGAGTATTATTTGGGTATATTAGACTACAAAAAATTTGAATAAATTATTGCAAGGGAGATAATTCAATGGCAAACGGAAACAAAAAGAAATCCAAGAAGAAAATCTTTATCTTCAGCGGAATAGGACTTATGGTGACTGTACTGGTTTTACTTCTCGTCTTCAGCGGCAACAAGGAGCAGATTATTGCTGTGCAGGTAGAAGGGGTGCAGAAAAGAAACATTACACAGAAGGTTTCTGCTACAGGTAAAATTAACCCGGAGTACCAGGTGGTCATAACTCCCGAGGTAACAGGAGAAATTGTTGAGCTGCCTGTAAAGGAAGGGGATGTTGTAAAAAAAGGACAGCTTTTAATTAGGATTAAACCGGATACATATATTGCATCCCGCGACAGGGCAGCTGCATCCCTGGAAAGCGCAAAGGCCGGGCTTCAGAGAAGCAAGGCGGTCCTGGATAAAGTTGAGGCCGATTACGCAAGAATACAGGAGCTCTACAAGAAGAAGCTCTCCAGTGAAGCAGAACTTGAGCAGGCAAAGTCAAATTACTTAAGCTCAAAGAGCGACCTCGACGCACAGAAGTCATCTGTAGCACAGTTCCAGGCAGCACTTAAGGAAGCACAGGAGAACCTTTACAAAACAACCATCTACTCCCCGATGAACGGCACCATAAGCCAGCTTAATGTTGAGCTCGGTGAAAGAGTGCTCGGCTCGGGCTTCAGCCAGGGAACAAACATTATGACCGTTGCCGACCTGTCGCAGATGGAGGCTACGGTTGACGTTGATGAAAACGACGTGGTGCTCGTTTCACTGGGTGATACTGCAAAAATTCAGATAGATGCATATGGAAACAAAGAATTCCAGGGAGTTGTTTCGCAGATCGGCAACAGCGCCAAGACAACAGCTGAAGGCACACAGCAGGAAGTTGTAAATTTCGAAATTAAGATCAGGCTTGCCAACACCAAGGACAATATCCGTCCGGGCATGTCCTGCAACGCAGACATTGAAACAGAAACCAGAAACAATGTTCTTTCAGTCCCGATTCAGAGCGTTACGGCCAGAGGCATAAAGCCCCCTGAAGAAAAGAAGGAAGGAGAGGAGGCTGCAGCGCAGGTTAAGACCGACAAGATGAAGGATAAAAAACCCAAGGAAGTTGTCTTTGTAGTTGAAAACAACAAGGCAAAGATGAAGGAAGTGAAAACCGGTATCAGCGACGACAGCTACATCGAAGTAATCAGCGGATTAAATGGTAATGAAAAGGTTGTCTCTGGCTCCTACAGGGCAATTTCACGTGAACTGGCTGAAAATTCCAACGTCAGAGTTGAAGGCGGCGAGCGCAAGGGATCCAAAGAAACAAGCAAATAAAGAAACTGGATGTAATATGAATATTATTAATATCGAACATATCAGCAAAGTATATCAGGTCGGTACAGAAGAAGTACATGCAATCAGAGATATATCACTGAGGATAGATAAGAATGAATATGTGGCCATAATGGGCCCTTCGGGTTCGGGCAAGTCGACACTGATGAATATGCTCGGGTGCCTGGATACCCCGACGAGCGGTATATACGACTTCAAGGGAGTCAACGTAAGCCAGATGTCGGACAATGACCTGGCAAAGGTCAGGAACAAAGAGATCGGCTTTGTCTTCCAGACCTTCAACCTCCTTCCGCGCTCCGATGCCCTGCATAACGTGGAACTTCCGCTTATCTATGCAGGCGTCCCTTCGCAGGAAAGGAAGGAAAGAGCCAGGGAGGCTTTAGTTAACGTGGGACTCGAGGACAGAATACACCATAAGCCGAATGAACTCTCCGGCGGACAGCGCCAGAGAGTGGCTGTTGCACGCGCACTGGTCACCAGGCCTGCAATTATACTTGCAGATGAGCCTACGGGCAACCTGGATTCAAAGACCGGCGAGGATATTATGACACTCTTTAATGAGATCTATCTGCAGGGCAATACGATAATTCTTGTTACGCATGAGGAGTACATTGCCGAACATGCCGCAAGAATCATCAGGATTAAAGACGGCTTAATTGAAAGGGATGAACCTGTTAAAAACAGGTATATACCTAACGGACGCAAATTTACGGTTAATCAGTAACTGTCAACAAAAGAAAGCAGCGATATGAAGAATTTTCTTTTTGAACTCAAAGAGGGGCTTTCAATTTCATACAGGGCAATTAAGGCCAACAAGATCCGTAGTGCCTTGACGGCAATAGGGATCTTTATCGGCGTGACCTCGGTTGTCCTGATGTCTACTGCCATTAAGGGAATTGATAACTCATTCCAGAACGGCATCAGCGCTCTTGGTTCTGATAACCTTTATATCGACAAATGGAAATGGTTCCAGGATGAGGAATGGTGGAGAACAAGGAACAGAAAAAATCTTACCATGGAAGACTATGAGAAGTATAAGGAAGCGGCCAGACTGCCGGTGGCTGTAGCGCCGTCGGTCTGGACTGTACAGACTCTTAAGAACGGAAACATTACCACTGAATCCACCATTCTGACCGGAACTACGAGCGATTATCTGGGAACCACAAATTTTACATTCAGCCAGGGGCGCTTCTTTAGTGAAGTTGAAAGCCGCGGGGCAAGAAACGTTGTGGTCCTCGGAAGCGATGTGGCTAAGATCCTTTTCCCCAGGGATAATGCCGTAGGGCAGAGCATAAAAATTAAAGGACAGGATTTCCGTGTCGTGGGTGTGCTTGCAGAACAGGGGAGTTTCATGCTGGGAAGCATGAACCCCGATAAGCAGGTTTATCTTCCGATCGGAAATGTTTTCAAATATTTCCAGAGTGAGCACTTCAGAAGCGTAACCATTGTGGCACGCGTGGCTAATACGGCAATGGTAGAAAAGACAGTCGAGGAAGCCCAGAGCATTATGAGAAGAGTCAGGGGCTTAAGCTACCATGAGGAAGACGATTTTTCAATTAATCAGCAGTCGGGACTTACAAAAATTTACGATTCCACTGTGGGTGTAATTCAGATCGTGGGGCTCATCATTACAGGACTGGCACTTTTTGTTGGAGCCATTGGCATCATGAACATCATGTTCGTTTCCGTAAAAGAAAGGACCAAGGAGATTGGTATAAGGAAGGCAATAGGAGCCAAAAAAAGGACTATACTCGGGCAGTTTATCACTGAAGCCGTGGTCATCTGCCTTTTGGGCGGCTTTATAGGACTAATAGGAGCGGTCATATTAAGTAAAATAGTAAACCAGTTTCTGCCCACTTCGTTTCAGGCTGATGCTGTAATCCTGGCAATAGGAATTTCACTAATTACAGGAATAATATCCGGATTTGCTCCTGCATATACTGCTGCAAAGATGGATCCTGTGGAAGCATTGAGGTACGAATAATGAAGACCATGGAAATCTTTCTGGTTGCGTTTAATGCCTTAAGAATCAATAAGTTAAGGTCATTTTTAACGATACTAGGCATCGTGGTGGGGATCTTCTCCATAATTTCCATAAGTACGGTCATCACCATGCTGCAGAACAGTATTGAAGAAGGCACTTCGATGCTTGGGCAGAACACCTTCCAGATCCAGAAGTTTCCTGCAATGCAGGAAGGGGGCCCGGGATCGCGCGATAAGTACAGGAACAGAAAAGATATTACTTTGGACGAGTATTACAGGCTAAAGGAGTTACTTACCACGGCAGAATTCGTGGGGGCGGAGCAGTGGACCTTCGGGAAGGTTGTCAAATACGGTAACACTGAGACAAACCCTAACGTACAGGTAACGGGAATCACCCCTGATGCACAGCCTAACAACAAATGGATCGTTGAGGATGGAAGGGCTATAAACAACTCCGACGTCGGGCACTACAGCCGCGTCTGCGTACTGGGTAAAGACGTTGCAAAAAAGATATTCACCAGTGTGGATCCTGTTGGGCAGTATATAAGGGTCGACGGTAAAAAGCTCCAGGTGATCGGAGTCTATGAGTCGCAGGGAGAGATGTTCGGACAAAGCCGCGATAACTTTGTTGTAATGCCGATTACGGCTTATCAGAACTTTTACGGCAAAACAAATAACAGCATTAATATTACCGTAATGTCGCGCGGCAAAGACACCTACGACCAGACCATTGAATCAGCCATTGGCTATATGCGCACAATCAGGAAGGTAAAGGCAGGAATGGATAACGACTTTGAAATCTTCTCCAATGAATCGGTCCTGCAGACAATAAACGGCATAAAGCAGGGAGCCGAAATCGGAGCCCTGGTCATTGCAGCAATTGCCCTGTTGGCCGCAGGCGTGGGGATCATGAATATTATGCTGGTCAGTGTAACTGAAAGGACCAGGGAAATTGGCATACGCAAAGCAATAGGCGCCAGAAAAAATAATATACTTATCCAGTTCCTCTTTGAAGCCATAGTCTTGTCTATATCCGGGGGCATAATAGGGATTCTCTTTGGAATAGGCATCGGCAACCTTGCCGGACTGCTCTTAAAGGCATCGCCGACATTTCCCTTTATGTCTGTACTGGCGGGTGTTGCAGTATGCATCGGCATTGGAATTACATTCGGGACCTATCCGGCCTATAAAGCTGCCAATTTAGATCCTATTGAGGCTTTAAGATACGAATAATGCCTGCCTGAAGTTTTACTCTTGTATAATTTCATTAGCCAAAGCATTTCCGGGATGCTTTGGCTTGTTTTGTGTAATATTGTTTTTCCCGGTTAAAAAATATATTTTAAGACCTAATATTATTAAACATAAAAACAAGCAGATCTCTATATGTTTCAGCATTTTCTGGTGGATGTAAAAGAGGGAATAATAATATCCCTCAGAGCCATAAAGGCCAACAAGATGCGGGCAATTCTTACCACGCTTGGAATTGTAATCGGAATTTTTGCCGTAACTACCATGTCAACGGCAATTACAGGCCTGAAGAATTCATTTATAAAGTCCATTGCTTCAATTGGAAGTGATGTGCTTTTTGTCGAGAAGTTCGAGTGGTTCAGCGGCCAGGACTGGCACACGCAGCGTAACAGGCGCGATATTACGATGGATCAATATGAAAAGCTTAAAGCGCAGCTTGCTTCGGTACCTAATGTGGAGGTGGTCGTTCCAAACCTGAGGAGCTTCGGAGCCGTGGCCAAGTATAAGGAGAAAAGTGCAACAACAACCCAGATCTGGGGTACTACGGCCGATTATATTAAAACTACCGGAACCTTTCCCTCAACGGGAAGGTTTATGACAGACTTTGAAGAAAAGGCTAACCACGAGGTCTGCATCATAGGGCAGGATATTGTGGATAACCTCTTCCCGAATGAGGACCCCATAAATAAAACAATAAAGCTGAATGGTGTTCCTCTTAAAGTAATTGGCGTTCTGGAAAAGCAGGGAAGCGGATTCCTTGGAGCCTTCAGCCTTGACGGGCAGGTAATTATGCCGATCGGGGTTTTCAAGAAGGCTTTCGGACCGAGGAGAAATTCATTCAGGATAAACATTAAGGTAAAAGACATAAATAAAATGTTCGAGGTCAAGGAAGAGGTCAGGGATATTATGAGAGCCATAAGAAAAGTCCCTTCAGATAAGCCGGATGACTTTGCGATCAACCAGCAGGAAGCTTTTCAGCAGATGTACGACAAGATAATCGGCACGGTTGCAATTGCAGGGCTTGTAATTACTGCTCTTTCGCTTTTTGTGGGCGCAATCGGCATCATGAACATCATGTTCGTTTCTGTAAAGGAAAGGACCAAGGAGATTGGAATAAGGAAGGCAATAGGAGCCAAGACCTGGTCCATTATGCTGCAGTTTCTCTCCGAGGCGGCCATTATCTGCATGATCGGAGGAGCAATAGGAATTATTCTGGCTTTTCCCGTAAGCCTTATAATTAATCAGTTTATTCCCACTTCCATGCCTTTGAACGTAGTGCTCATTTCGTTTTTCATCGCCGCAATGGTCGGTATAATCTCAGGGTTCCTGCCTGCTTATAAGGCATCCAAAATGAATCCGGTTGAAGCTTTAAGATATGAATAAAGAGGGGAAAGTTGGTACAGATATATGAAAGCATAATAATGGCTTTGAACTCTCTAAAGAGCAATAAGACCAGGTCCATACTTACACTGGTTGGAATAGCCATTGGACTTTTTTCAATTATTATTGTTATGACTGCAATTTCTGCCATACAGGGGAGTGTTGAGAATGCCTTTAATGAGATAGGAACAAATAACATTATCATACAGAAATACCCGGCCATACAGACAGGGCACGGAGCCTGGATGAAATACCGCAACAGGAAGGATCTCAGTGTAGCGCAGGGAGAAAAGCTGAAGGAAATGACTACTCTTCCTGTAGCAGTTGGAATTTCTCTCGGGCAGGGAAGCCGTATGGTAAAGTATAACAAAGAGGCCACAAATCCGAACGTTTATCTGGTCGGTGTTAATAATGATGAATTTGTGACCTCAAGCTATGTTATTGAGGACGGAAGGGGTTTTGCAAGGCAGGATATGCTGTACAGCAGGAATGTCTGTGTCATAGGCAATGACATAGTAAACAAACTCTTCAAAACGGTTGACCCGATTGGGCAGAAAGTTACTGTCGACAACATGAGGCTCGAGGTAATTGGGCGCTTTAAGGAAAAAGGAAGCATCCTGGGGCAGAGCCAGGATAACTTCATAATTATTCCCATTTCTGTTTTTACAAAATATTACGGCGATGAATCCTCAGCACAGTACAACATACAGGCTCCCGATAACAATCAGTATCAGGCAACCATGGACCAGGTGATCGGTGCCTTAAGAACGATCCGTAAGGTAGCCCCGGGGGCAGACAACGATTTTGAAGTCGTGACCAACAGCCAGCTGCTTTCACAGTTTAATGATATAACCAAGTATTTCAGGATAGGCGCCGGTGTTGTGGCCTTTATTGCGCTTATTGCCGCTGGAGTCGGGATCATGAATATTATGTTAGTCAGCGTGACAGAAAGGACCAGGGAAATAGGCATACGCAAGGCCATAGGGGCCCAGAAAAATACAATCCGTTTCCAGTTCCTGGCTGAGGCTACGGTTTTAAGCCTTCTGGGGGGAATTTCCGGAATTATACTCGGGCTCATTGGAGGCAATATAATTGCTGTACTTCTAAAGGCAACGGTTGTGGTGCCTGTATTCTGGATTGTTGTTGGACTCATAGTCACTTCCGCCGTAGGCCTCATCTTCGGGGTTTACCCGGCTGTAAAGGCCTCGAATCTGGATCCGATTGAAGCTCTCAGATACGAATAGAAAAAAAACATAAGTACTTTCCAAACTACTTCTTAGATGCCCTAACGCACGTCACAAAGTGCCTTAGGGCATTGTTTTGTGCCTACCTTTTTTTTTATACTCTTTATATGAATAGTATATAGGGACAGTAACAAGCGTTGAATGATTGCGTATTGTATGATTATGTCTTGAAGATATGACTATTCATGAGATTATGAGAAAGAGGGGTAAATGTGAAAACAAAGAGTTACCATGTCCAAAAAAGCATCCCACTATTTCTTTTATTCTGCCTGGTAATATTATTTAACAGTAATTTTACCTATGCTCAGAAGCGGGGAAGTCTGTCCGGACTGATACTGGACTCACTTACCTTAAAGCCGGTTTCGGGTGCCACGGTTGAATTAAACGAGACCTACAGCGCCTATTCGGGTGAAAGCGGGCAGTATGCCCTGCTGAATATTCCGAAAGGGAAGTATACAGTCACCGTTTCGGCCGCGGGATACGGAACATTTATAAGGGAGAACTTCATTGTAACAAATTCCGATCAGAGTCTCGACATTAAACTTACAGAAAAGGTAAACCTTGTTCCCGGGGTCACAATAAGACCGAAACACTTTCAGAAGGATATGAATGAGTTTGTCGGTTCGGTAAAATTTAATCATGAGGAAGTAAAAAGGATCTCAGGCAATTTCGACGACATCGTAAGGAGCCTGGCAGTTCTTCCCGGTGTGGCCCAGATAGACAACTACAGGAACGACCTTATTGTAAGGGGAGGCAGCCCGGCTGAAAACCTCTACACCGTAGACGGCATTGTTCTGCCGAACATTAATCACTTCGGCAATCAGGGGTTTTCCGGGGGAGTAATGAGCTTTATTAATATGGATTTTGTCAGTTCAACCTCGTTTTCCTCCGGCGGCTTTCCGGCACAGTTCGGAGACAAAATCTCCTCTGTAACCCAGATAAACCTGAGAGACGGCAGAAACGATAAAATTGGGGGCAAGGCGGTCATCTCTGCAACACAGTTCGCCCTTAACCTGGAGGGCCCATTAAGCAGCAAGTCTACGTTCATTCTCTCAGCCAGGAGAAGTTACCTGGATCTGGTCTTCCGTGCCTCCGGGTTTTCATTTGCCCCGGAGTACTACGACCTGTTTGCAAAGACAAATACAAAGCTCAACAATTTCACTCAGGTCTCATTTCTCTTATTCGGTGTAATGGACCGTGTGAAGTTCTTTGATATGGGTGGTAACCTGCGCGATGAAAATCCCCGCGCCATGGGCAGCAACCAGAATAACTATGTTGCAGCCGCAACATTAAGAAGTATTTTTAACAAAGGCTACTTTAACCTGAGCTTCAGCTCAAACCACTTCGGATATGAAACCGTTCCAAACAACATTTTTGACTACAACTCCGTGGAGGAAGAGAATGCCTTTAAGGGTGACTTTGTACTGAACTTCTCCCCGGACGATGAACTGGACTTTGGAACAACGGCAAAACTGGTCAATTTTAAGGCTAACGTAAAACTTAGCAGCTTCTTCACCCCTTATGAAGAAACCCTTACAACAAAAGGCTTTTTTGTTGAAAAGGAATACTTTAAGGGGGGCATATATGCCCAATACAGCCACCGCTTCTGGAAAGCAGTAAAAATGGGCCTGGGGCTAAGGGGCGATTTTTATGATTCAGGCAGGGAAGACAACACCATTTCCCCCAGATTTTTTACGCAGGTTGCTCTACTCAAATCAACAAATCTGAACTTCAGCCTGGGTGTCTACAGACAGACCCCGAACGAC
The DNA here is from genome assembly GCA_036261625.1 of Ignavibacteriales bacterium. Classification (GTDB taxonomy): domain Bacteria; phylum Bacteroidota; class Ignavibacteria; order Ignavibacteriales; family SURF-24; genus JAAXKN01. The sequence goes on from DATAKL010000044.1 coordinate 57,383, forward strand.
CTCTGGAATTCACTTAATCCGGCAAATGAAAAGCTCAGGAGCATCAGAAGCGACCAGCTGACGGCAGGAATTGACCACAGACTCAGTGATGAGGTCAGAATATCGGTTGAAGGGTTTTACAAAGTCTACCGCGACTATCCCGCCAGCCTTCAGAGGCCATATCTTATCATGTCAAATACAGGAGCGGGATTTACAGGCGTGGATGACAATTTTTCATCCTTCGGGCTGGACACTCTGGTCAACGCGGGCAAAGGCTGGGTAAAAGGAATTGAATTTTCAATTCAGAAAAAGTTTTCCGAAAGCCCTTTCTGGGGGGCCCTGAACCTCACCTACAGCAAGGCTACTTTCGAGGGCGTCGACCAGGTTGAACGTGCCGGAAGCTACGACCAGAACTGGATCATGCACCTGGCTGTGGGATATGTTTTTGATGAAAAGTGGGAAATAGATTTTAAGTTCCGTTATGCAAGCGGCATTCCATACACTCCATTCGACAATAACGGAAAGCAACTGCCTTCTTTATTTAATTCGGCTCGCCTGGAAGAACAGCACAGCCTGGATATGAGGCTCGACAGGAGGTGGAACTTCGGAAGCTGGAAATTAAGGACTTACCTCGACGTGCAGAACCTGTATAACCATAAGGTAAGGACGATGATCCGCTGGGAGAGAAGTGAAAACAGGATAGCCAACGATCCAATTCTCGGCATCGTCCCCTCAATTGGCATAAGCCTGGAGATCTAAAGCCCGAAATCCATTGGAAAAGGCCTGAATTCCACTTTTTTGTGGAATTCAGACCAAATTTTTGACTCCAAGGGTAAAGCTTTCACTTTTGACTTTTCCAAAAGGGCTCCTTAGATTTAGGCATCAAAAAACCAAGTTTATATTGAAGCTTTTCGTTAAATATCTCTGTTTCCTTCTTTTTGTTATCGCAACAGGCAGCAGGCTTTCCGCGCAGCAGGAAAACTATTCTACTTTTGTTGTTACTGACACCATTCAGGGCAACCTGGAGAATATATACCCGTTTTCCTCGTTAAGTATTGTTCCCTTTAGTGAGACTGTAAAATTAAAGGGAAGAATTCTTAAGCCGGCAGAATATAAGGTCTCCTATCCGAAGGCCTGCCTTATTTTGTCCGATTCCCTGCATACCTCCATTCTGGATACCCTGATTGTTACCTACAAAAGCTACAGAACAACGCTTAAAAGGGAGTATAAAAGAAGGACTCTGGAGACAAGAATTGAAAAGGATTCCCGGGATACGCTCAGGGTACTCAGGGCAGAAAACGCAATGTTTACTCCGGAATCCATATTCGGCAAAGACCTGCAGAAAAACGGTACTTTGGTAAGGGGCTTTACGGTCGGCACGACGCGTGACCTTACCTTAAACAGCGGCCTGAGGCTTCAGATGTCGGGAAAGATCTCTGAGAACATTGAAATTGTGGCCGCACTCTCAGACGAGAACATTCCGATACAGCCCGAAGGCAATACTGAAAGACTGGATGAACTCGATAAGGTGTTCATAGAACTCAGACACCCAAATGCCACGGGAACCTTCGGGGATTTCGACTTTTCAGGAAAAGTGGGGGAATTCGGTGCCGTCGTAAGGAAGCTACAGGGACTCAAGTCAGAGCTCACGTTTCCTAAATACAGCGAAACTATGGCTATTGCAAACTCAAAGGGAAAATTTAACTCAAATCAGTTTATCGGGGGCGAGGGGGTACAGGGACCTTACCAGCTTTCGGGATCAAATAACGAAAGGGACATAATTGTAATTGCCGGAAGCGAAAGAGTCTATGTAGACGGCCAGGAGATGAGACGCGGGGAGAATAACGATTACACTATAGACTATACCACCGGACAGTTGACTTTTACCCCCAAGCGTCTTATTACTTCTGAAAGCCGGATAACCGTTGATTTTGAGTATTCCGACAGGCGTTTTCAAAGGAGTTTCTTCGGCTCCAGCTTTCAGACAAAACAGCTGGATAATAAGCTTAATCTAAGCCTGGGCTTCTTCAGAGAAGGAGATAACCAGGATGCCCCGATCGACTTTTCTTTCTCTGATCAGGACAAGAAAATTCTGGAGGATGCCGGAGGTGACAGGCTAAAAGCCTCCAAATCAGGTATCCTGCCGGCCCAGGCAGATTCAGCAGGAAATATCCGCGGCACATACTCCGGCGTGGACACGCTCCTTAACGGGAAGCCTTATACTTATTATGTCTATAACCCCGGAAACGGGCGCTTTAACGTAAATTTCAGCTTTACAGGCGCAAACAAGGGGGACTATGAAAAAGAAAGTCTGGGTAAGTACAGATTTGTGGGTGTGGGAAAAGGGAGCTATATGCCTGTCATTTTCCTCCCGATGCCTGAACTGCGGCAGATGGGTAACATGGTAATGGAATACATGCCGTATAAAGACATTAGCCTGAGCCTTGAAGTCTCAGGAAGCCTTCTGGATCAGAACCGGTTTTCAACAATTGACAATAAGGATAATTTCGGCACAGCCAGGAATATCATGTTCCAGGTCAAACCCCGCGAGGTTAATCTCTTTGGAGAAAATATCGGTAAATTCGGGCTTCATTATAAGGACAGATTCATCCAGAAAAAATTTAACACTCTCGACCGCATAAATGAGGTTGAGTTTAACAGGGACTATAATATACCAGAGATTGCAAATAACCGGGATGAAGAGCTCCGTGAAGCGGCATTAAATTACCAGGCTGGCAATAACCTGAATGCCGATTTTATGTACGGACACCTTAAAAGAGAAAGTGTGCTCAGCTCCGACAGGTACTTAAGCAATATAAAACTTGGCGGAAAAGATAACTACAATGTGGAATACCACATGGATTATGTCAATTCCCATAACCCTGTCTCCAGCAGCAGCTGGCTGCGTCAGAGCGCAAACTCTTACTATGTCCTTTGGAACAGGCTGAAGCCCTCGATAAGTTATGTTTCGGAAAATAAAAAAGACAACATAGCTTTCCCCGGTTCCGGAGTTTCAGCCTCAGCAGGTGATTCCCTTTTATTCGGAAGTACAAACTATTCGGAAGTTACCCCGTCACTTGAATTTATGAATCCCGGGGGATTGAACCTTCAGACTCAGTACTCCTTCCGTTCAGACTTAAGCCCTTTGGACGGGGGCCTCAAACATGAATCCAAATCGTTCACACAGTCCTACAGCCTGAACTATCAGGGAATGCGGGAATTCAGCAGCTCGCTTAGTTTTGTTCTCAGGGATAAAAAGTATACGCAAATGTTCAAGGCAAAGGGATTCTCAGACAACCAGACCATACTGGTCCGTTCCCAGTCACGTCTTAATCTTTGGAATCAGCTCCTTCAGGGGGATCTTTTCTATGAGGGTTCGACACAGAGGTCTGCAAGGCTGCAGAGGGTGTTCGTAAAGGTTCCGCAGGGCACAGGAAGCTTCAAATATCTGGGGGACTTAAATCATAACGGGGTGACTGATGAGAACGAATTTGAAGCCACACTCTACGACGGAGACTACATTGTAACTACGCTTCCGACCGATGAGCTCTTTCCGACAGTGGATCTGAAGCTGAATTCAAGGTGGAAAATCAACTTAAGCCGCCTGTTTAAGAAAAATACGCTTGCAGGATTTTTCCTTTCTCCTGTTTCAACTGAGACTTTTCTGAGAATAGAGGAAAACAGCACGGAAACCGATTTCAAGAAAATATATCTGCTGCATTTTTCTTCTTTTCTTAACGATTCAACCACCATACGCGGGAATAATCTCTTCCAGCAGGATTTCTTTCTATTTGAGAACTCCAGTGAGCTTTCACTCCGCTTCAGGTACGTGCAGTCAAAGAACCTTTACCAGTACAGCGGCGGCCTCGAACGGGGCTACAGCAGGGAGAGAAGCCTCAGAATAAGAATGAGACTCATTGAAGAAATAAGCAACGAGACAGACGTTGTAAATTCGGCTGATAATTTAATTTCAGCCGGAAGCTTCAACCGCTCCAGAATGCTCTCCGGGAGCAGTATTTCTACCGACTTTTCGTACAGGCCCGTAAAAAGCATTGAAGCCGGCTTTAAGTTCTCATTCGGCAGAACAGAGGATGACCTGCCGGAGATTCCGACCGTATTGGATCAGAATTCGCAGGTCCTCAGATTTACGCTCTCCTTTGCAGGAACAGGCCGCCTGCGCCTGGAGTTTGAACGGGATGAGCTTCTTGCAAATACCGACAAAAACTATATTCCTTTTGAAATGACCAAAGGAAATTTTATAGGTAAAAATTATTTCTGGCGCTTTAATTTCGACTACCGTTTTACGGGCAACCTGCAGTCGACAATTGGCTACGACGGCCGCCAGCAGGGAATAGGCAGGGTGGTCCACACAGCAAGAGCCGAGATAAGAGCATTCTTCTAAGGACTTCACCCTTTACCGTATAAATAATCCGCTGCTTGAGTAATATATCCGCTTGTTTGTTTTTTCTTGAAAAGGCAAGGTAAATAAATTATATCATTTCAAATTGTAAGAATTCTATATTACTTATAAGAGGACTTCTGAATTCACCTGGCTCCTGTCTCGTTATATGTATCCCCATATCCCGGTAAATATTTGGGGCTCCGGCAGATCAGTTAAAAAACCTGATGCATTCCTTAGGTGAATCTATGAGAGGAGCAGTATCAAAAAACCATTTGCAAATCCCTTCCGCGGGACCTGGGAGAACTCCTCCAGGCACACTTTCAGCTACGATAAGCATGAAAACCTTATAACCGAAACCTGGGAAAACTGGAATAACGAGGCCTGGGAAAATTCCGGCAGATTCACAGTAAAGCTGGCTCTCTTTGATGTACTGGGCAATGAGATCAGGATACTGGAAAATGGATGCAGAAAGGCTGGAACTTAAAGAGTTGTGTTTGACGGAAGCTCCATTCAAAGCGGTGTATATTTTTACAGGCTGAAAGCAGGTGAATTTACAGCAGTAAGAAAACTCCTTTTTATCAGGTAAACGACAAGGATTTATATAACATTTCCCCTTGCATTCATTCGGGGAAAAATATATAATTATTCAAACCCGAACGGAAATAGTCCTGATGGTTGATCTATTTTGTGAGGTAACTGGCGGAGCCGTATTAAAGTAAGAAAGGAATAGCTGAAAATTCCTTAGTAGAGCTAGTGTATGGAAAGTCATAGTAATGCCTCTTAAAGCCGTCTCAAAATAATCATGAATTAAAATAATCCTCAAATCCTTCACTTCTCAAATCTGTATTACCGCTGCTGGAAGCCTGCCGGTCCCTGTCAGCCGGATAAATCGCGCGCGAACAAAGCATTAAATTCCTTCTAATCCGCTAAATATGAATTTAGCTAAATATGAATTTACCGGAAGTTACCGCATGTTTCCATCAGGCAAATATGCTGAGGCCAGAAAGATGATCTATATCGGATAAATAACGACATGAGGACGAGTTAGTAAATGTAAATAACAGGAGGTGAATTATGAAAAAGCTTTTTCTGTCTTTAATAATTTTCTTTTCTTTTTCCGGAATTGTTCTTTCGCAGACCTTCAGTCAGGGATTGCCCCGCAGCATTGCATTGCCTCAGCGTACTGAAATTCCAAAAATGATCATTAAGAAAATGCCGCACGGGGTTTTGACAAATATACTTTCCGGGCGTCTTGTGCAGAGGCCGATGAATAATAGTCTTACAACCGCTCAAAAGGATACCATCTATCACCCGCAGCAGGTAACGGTTGATGACTCCATAAGAAGAACTTACACATACGATGACAGCGGTAATGTGAAAACAAAAATTACAACAATTAAGTCAAACGGGACATGGGGTAATTATCTTAGACAAACTTACATTTATGATAATAAAAACAACCTTCTTTCAGAGCTGGGTGAAATTCCAAACAACAATGCCTGGGAAAATTACTGGAAACTCACCTACACTTATGATTCCAGCGGCAACAGGCTTACAGATCTTTATCAGAACTGGAAGAATAACGCGTGGATGGATATTGACAGGTATACAATGACTTATGATAGTAAAAACAATATGCTGACATGGCTATACGAACAGTATCTTAACGGTGCCTGGGTAAATGTGGAAAGGTATACCATGACATACGACAACAACAATAATATGCTATCATCTCTTAAAGAAGATTATCAGAACGGAGCCTGGATGGATATTGACCGGATTACCACAACCTTTGATAACAATAATAACATGCTGACATGGCTCTATGAGCAGTATCTGAACAACACATGGATTAATGTGGAAAGGGTTACGATGACTTATGATAATAATAACAACATGCTGCTGTACCTGACTGAAGAGTATCAGAACGGCGCATGGGTTAGCACAAGCAGAGATACATATACCTATGACGCTCAGAACAACCTGACCTCCTCAACTACACAGGAGTGGCAGGACACATCCTGGGTGAATTATTCGAGAGATAAATACACCTACGATGCCAGAGGCAATAAGCTGACCGATATCTGGGACTTATGGAGTGATACCTCCTGGGTTACTTATGCCAGAAATACAGATACATACGACGTTAATGGGAATATGCTCAAAAGCCTTTGGGAGTTAAACAATAACGGGACGTGGACAAATTACAACACGCTGAACTTCACCTTTGACATTAACGGCAATGCCACCCATGGTGAATACCTGATCTGGGATAATGGTGCCTGGGCCCCTGCAAAGACCGATATTACAATGTACTATAACAAAGGGAACAGCTACAAGGTTTTTAATAATGCTTCAGTAGTGGAAATTCAGTATACTTCTACTATAGCTGGTCTTATGGCTGAAAAAGCGGCAGTAAAGTCGTTCAGCCTTTCTCAAAACTATCCTAATCCATTCAACCCAACTACTACAATAAGCTACTTTTTACCCAAAGACAGCAGGGTAAAGCTTGCAGTCTTTGACCTGTTGGGAAAAGAGATAAAAGTTCTGGAAAACCAGGACAAGACAGCAGGAGAATATAAGGTGGAATTTAATGCTTCAGGCATTCCGACCGGTGTGTATTTCTACAGGCTTGAGGCCGGTCAGTTCAGTGCAGTTAAAAAACTGCTGATCTTAAAATAATATTATAAACAAAAAAGGGGAGTTCACATCCGGAAGGGGGCTTTAACCTCCCTGTGTGAACTCTCAATTTTCCTCTATGATCTGCTCTATAAGTGAAAGGATTTTTCCGCAGAACTCATTAAGCTCACTTTTCTTAAAAGTATCCTGCGGTTTTGCCAGCATATTTTCAACGTGCTCGCTTAAAAGCGTAAGGCGGGGATAGCCTATTGTGCCCCCGATGCCCCGGAGCTCATGGACCAAATGCTTCAACTGCAGGTAATTTTCAAGTTCCAGAAAATTCTTTAGATCCTGTTTCCTTAAATCTGCTGTCTTGAGGAAAAGTTTGACCATGGCTATTCTGATTTCAGTCTCTGACCTTTCAGATAAGGCTTCAATGTCTTTTTCCTCCTTATCCTTGCCGTAGAGCTTGTTTATTTTCATTTCCGAAAGCACTTTATTGCCCCAGATATCTTCAAAGGCCTGCACAATTTCTTTTTTCTTCAGCGGCTTAAAGAGGACCCTGGAAGCTCCCATTGCCATTAAGTCGTCAATATCTTTCTGGTTGTTGAGTGAAGTAATGACAATCACAGGTATGTGTTTTGTCTGCTCCATGTTTTTTACAACCTTGAGTGTATCGTAGCCGTTCATCCCCGGCATATTAAGATCCAGGAACACAAAATCAGGCTTTTCCTCGAGCGTATTTTTAATTCCAAGAAGACCGTTATTGCAGGTTACAACTTCTATGTTGAAATCCTCGAAAAATGTCTTCATTACTTTTCTGATGATATCTGAATCATCAACGATAAGTACTTTCAATTGAAACAATCCTCCGTCATGTTTGCAACTAACAGTAATAATACGGCCTAATAATAAGGAGAAAAAATTAAATTGTACAGATAATCTTTTTTAAAAGTGCAGAATAAAATGCGAAAAATTCAGGTGGGGAAATTCAGTTAAAATGAAAAGGCTCCCTTGACTCTTTTTAGCCGGGGAGCCTGGAAATTCTCAGTAGCTGGTCCGGTCGAGCTTCACTTTACCCCTGAAGATCCAGTGTATGCTTGCAGTGTATCCCAGGACGAAAGGCAGCCCTATGATTGCAACAATAAGCATAATCATGAGTGTTTTCCCGGATGATGCGGCATTGTAAATGTCGAGGCTGTTTGCCGGATTGGGATTGGAGATTACCATATGGGGGAAAATTCCAATGGCAAACAAGATGAGCAGGAGCAGTATGCTGACCGATGAAGACAGGAAGGCATTAAAATCCCGTCCGTGGTATATTTCCCTCGGAATGTTAGCAATGGCGAGCATATTTAAAATGGCTACCAGGAAAAGGTAAGGGTATGCCTTGAAATGGTCGGCCATATGGGGCAGATAAATGAGCGTAGCCATGGTTGTAGTTACATAGCAGATAACAAAGAATATTATGGTGTTATTAACCCAGCCGCGGATTTTATTGTGCATCTCTCCTTCGGTTTTCATGACACCATAGATCGCCCCGTGCATCATAAAGAGTGCAACTGTTGTAATTCCGACCAGTACGGCAAAAGGATTTAAGAGCGTAAGGAAAGTTCCTGTAAATTCCTTTGTTGCGGCCAGGGGAATGCCGAAGGCAATGTTCCCGAGGGCCACACCCATGAGCAGGGCAATAAAAATGCTTGCTGCGCTGAATGCAATGTCCCACATTTGCCGCCACCACTTCATGGGCTCTTTGCTCCTGAACTCTATTGCCACAGCACGGAATATGAGAGCAAAGAGCAGCAGCATAAAAGCCGTATAGAAGCCTGAGAAAACGGTTGCGTAAACCTCGGGGAAAGCTGCAAAGAGGGCACCCCCGCTGGTGACAAGCCAGACCTCGTTGCCGTCCCAGACGGGTCCGATTGAATTGAGCATTACTCTTCTTTCTTCATCTGTTTTGGTAAAAAGATGCAGGGCTCCTATGCCCAGATCAAAACCGTCAAGAACAGCATAGCCCGAAATAAGAGCCCCGATTAAAAGAAACCAAACTATATTAAGATCCATATAATACTCCCTTTTTGGCGATTTTTAATTCAGTAAATATTAAGTGAAAAGTTCATGCTGCCTGTCGTACTCAGACTGCATCTCTTCAGGATGTTCAGGACCGTGCTTGATTTTCCGGTCGAGCAGGTAGATGAAAAGAACAAAAAGGAGAGCATAAATAAACATAAAAAGTATAAGCGAGAAGACGATCTGCCCTGACGAAACCGCCTTTGAAAGTCCATCAGAAGTTCTTAAAAGTCCATAGACCACCCATGGCTGCCGCCCGACCTCGGCTGAGAACCACCCCAACTGATTGGCCGCCTGGGGAAGGAGGACAGAAATTACAAGTACTTTCAGCCACCACTTCTTGACGTAGAGCTTCTTTTTCCAGAGCAGGTAGAGACTGAAAAGGCTGATGAAAATAAGCACCATTCCGATAGCTACCATGGCGTGATAGGTCTGGAATACGAACTGTACCGGCGGCAGGTCCGCTTTCGGGAATGCTCCGAGTCCCTTTACCGGAGCCTTGGTGTCACCGTGCACTAGATAACTCAGAAGCCCGGGAATTGAGATGCCGTATTTGACTTCTTTGTTCTTCTCGTCGACCCATCCGAAAAGGTGCATGTTTGCGGGTGCAAGCGAATCGAAATGCGCCTCAAAAGCTGCAAGCTTTGCCGGCTGTGTGGAGCTTACCTGCCCCGCGCTCTGATGCCCTGTAAAAAGCTGGAACAGGGAGGCAAACACGGCAATAGCAAGACCCACCTTAAGAGAAAACCTTGCAAACTCAAGAAATTTATTTTTAAGCAGGTAATAGGCGCTGACGCTTATGACCAGGAACGCTCCTGCCTGCCAGGCTCCCGACAAGGTGTGCGAGAGTCTCTGCAATGTGGAAGGATTAAAGACCATCTGCCAGAAGTCCGTAATCTCAGCCCGTGCCAGAAGTCCGTGCCCTACAATATGATATCCTGCCGGGGTCTGCTGCCAGGAATTGGCAACTATGATCCATACGGCGCTCATCATGGAGCCCAGGGCGACCATGATGGTTGAGAAGAAATGCACCCTTGGTGATACCTTCTCCCAACCGAAGACTAAGATTGCCAGAAAGCCTGATTCAAGAAAGAATGCAAAGATACCCTCCGAGGCCAGGGCGCTTCCGAAAACGTCTCCCACATAGCGGGAGTATGCGGCCCAGTTTGTGCCGAATTCGAATTCCATTACAATCCCTGTTGCCACGCCCATGGCAAACATAAGGGAAAATATCTTAACCCAGAACTTGGTTACTTCCTCATAGATTTTATTTTTTGTTTTCAGATACATCCCTTCCATAATTACAAGTATAAGTCCGAGGCCTATACTCATGGGAGGGAATATATAATGAAACGCAAGTGTGAATGCGAATTGTATACGTGCCAGTAATGCTGTGTCCATCAAAAACATCCTGCTGTTGTTGTTGAATGTGATATTTTAGTGCCCTTTGAAAACTAATGCTGCATTACGTTAAGGAAAATATCAGGAAAATTCAACTGTTTTCTGACAGATGCACGCAAAACAAAGCAAAAAAAAACGGATCGTGCAGATCCGTTCTTAAATTCCTTTGTTTATCTGCCGGTTAATTCCGGCCTGAGACGGTATTGACCTTCCCTGAAGATGGCAGGCTCTGGAGGTTGTTCTTAAAATAGCTGCTGATCTTTTCATAAAGGTGAATTGCATCACTGCCTTTTACGCCGTGCTCATGGCCGGGGTAGGGGAAGTAGTCCAGCGGAATACCCAGACTTACAGCTTTCTGAACAAAAAGGAGTGAATTCTGCCAGACGACTGTGGGATCCATGGTGCCGTGAATTAAGAGAAGTTTGCCTTTAAGGTTCTGGACATAGTTAAGAAGGCTTGATTCCTTGTAGCCCTCAGGGTTTGACTCTGGGGTATCCATGTAACGCTCTCCATACATTACTTCATAATAGCTCCAGTCGATTACGGGGCCGCCTGCAACCCCCACCTTAAAGACGTCCGAAGCTCTCGTCATGAGGGATGTTGCCATAAAGCCGCCGTAGCTCCAGCCGAATACCCCAATGCGGCCGGGATCCGAGTAGGGAAGTGACTTCAGGTACTTAATGCCGGTCAGCTGATCTTCAATTTCCCTGGTGCCTAAATGACGGAATGTTGCCTGCTCGAATTGAAGACCGCGGTTGGATGTCCCGTGGTTGTCGAGTGTAAAGACAATATAGCCCATTTCGGCCATATAATTAAGCCAAAGATTTGCTCCCCCAAGCCAGCTGTCTGTTACAAGCTGGGAATGAGGACCCCCGTAGACATAAACTATAACGGGATACTTTTTTGTAGAATCAAAATCCACAGGGAGAATCATCCGGCAGAAAAGGTCCTGCCCGTCATCTGCCTTGATGCTGAAGAGCCTGGTCTGGCCGAGTTTATAGTCTTTCAATGGGTTGTCGAACCTGAAAATTTCCTTTATCATTTTCCCATCAGAATCCATTAAAGAAACAACCGGCGGTGTGGAAATGCTGGTGAAGGCATCGATAAAATACTCTCCCTCAGGGCTTATCTTTAACTCGTGTGTGCCTTCAGATGAAGTAAGCTTCTGAAGTTTTCCTGACCTGAGGTTCACTTTATAGAGATGCCTTTGAAGTACACCATCCATAGTAGAAGTGATAAAAACATTTTCATTCTTTTTGTCAAAGCCGTTAAATTCAGTTATTTCCCACTCTCCCTTTGTCAGCTGTTTAATCAGCTTCCCCTCTGTATTATAGAGATACAAATGATTCCAGCCGTCCCTTCTTGAAAGCCAGAGGAACTCCTGATTGTTGCCCGGGAATATGGGACCGTTTAGTGGTTCAACATACTTATCGCTTTTTTCCTCAAAGAGCACCTTAAGCTTTTTACCGGTCTGTGCGTCGTACTTAATAAGCTGCATGAAGTTCTGGTCGCGGTTGAGGTGGGCTACATATATATTCTTCTCATCAGGGCTCCAGGTAAGGTTTGTAAGATACTGATCTTTAGGTTCTCCGGTTTGAAGCCACAAGGTTTTGCCTGTGGAGATGTTATAGACGCCAATTGTAACCTGGTGGCTCGTTTGTCCTGCCATCGGGTACTTTGTATTTACAACTTCTGCCGGGTGTTTTGAAATATCCACCAGGGGATAGTCTGCCACCATTGTCTGATCCATCCTGTAGAATGCCAGAAAGTTTCCCATGGGCGACCAGAATATACCTTTGGTAATGCCGAACTCGTTTCTGTGGACTGCCTGACCGTTTAGAATATCTTTGCAGGTATCGAAAGTAATCTGTTCGGGATGTGCCGTTTTACGGGATATAAACAGGTTATTGTCAACCGTAAAGGCCAGGTTTTCTCCCTTAGGGGAAAACTCCACGTTCTCGCCGGAATTAGAAAGAAGGTTTCTAAGTGTGAGTTTTTTTTCGGCAGGCTCAAATTTGAAAACAGAGTCGCCTTCCCGGAAAAAGAAGCTTTTGCTGTCTTCCCACTGAATCTGCGGGAACATTTTCGCGGAGCTTTTGGAGAAGGCAAGCTGTGCATTCAATTCATCAAGTGAGACTACAGGTGCAGCTTTACGGCTTTTCAGGTCTTCAACAAAAAGTATTTCTTTTCCGTTATCACGCAACAGGTAGTAGAAGCTGTCAGTGCCAGGGATCCAGTCGAGCTGTCTGATTTTTTTGAAACTTAACCTGCCATGTCCCTGCGTTACGGCATCTTCAACTGTAAGAAGTTTTGTCTGGCAAAAAAGAGATGAAGTAAAAATAAGAATGAATATCGTTAAAGATATATGATCTTTTCTCATGAGGTCTCCGGAAATTAAATTGTACCCAAAAAGTCCATGGGCGGGAAATATAAATTTAAGTTTTCGAGGGTACAAAATAAAAAAGGGATTGCTAAAATAGCAATCCCTCAGGTAAAATAACTGGAATTTAAGATTATTACTTCTTTTCCGGCTGATTGTTTAGGCCGCCAAGGGGAATCCTTCTTTCGAGGACGGTATCGATCAGTTTATAGTCCCTGGCTTCCTCAGGCGAGAGGTAGTAATCCCTGTCGCAGTCTTTTGTGATCTGTTCGACAGATTTACCCGTATGCTCGGCCAGAATTTCATAGAGCACCTGGCGGGTCTTTATCATTTCGCGGGCGTGGATTTCAATGTCTGTAGTCTGTCCCTGCAGACCGCCGACCCAGGGCTGATGAATCATGATTCTGGAGTGGGGAAGCGAGGAACGTTTTCCTGCTGCTCCGCCGGCCAGGAGCACTGCGCCCATACTGGCAGCCATTCCGACGCATATGGTTGCGATATCGGGCTTTATGTACTTCATTGTGTCGTAAATTGCCAGACCCGCAGAGACACTGCCGCCCGGAGAATTTATATAAAGATTTACGTCCTTATCAGGATCCTCTGCCTCCAGGAACAAGAGCTGGGCAACGACAAGGCTTGCCACGTGATCATCTATAGGTGTACCTATAAATATAATTCTTTCTCTAAGGAGTCTAGAGAAAATGTCCATTCCGCGTTCCCCGCGCCCTGTCTGTTCAATTACATAGGGTACAAGCTGGTTGAAAATTTCTGTCTTCATTCTCCCTCTAAGTTATTTTTTTTCTTCTTCAGTAGTATTGTTTAAGTCCTTAGCACTGACTTCTTTAATATTGTTATTCTTTTTTAGAAAATCAATAACTTTGTCTTCTAAGAGAATTTCGCCTCTGTTGCTGTCGGTATAGTACTTAAGGAGTTTATCCACTGAAATGCCGGTCTCAGCTGCATCTTTTTCAGCCAGTTCCCTGAGTTCAGATTCTCCAACCTTGATATCTTCTTTTCTTGCAATGTTTTCCATGATGATCTGCCACTTTGCAGTCCATTCGGCCCTGTCGTGCAGACGGTTATGTGCTTCATGAGCGTCAAACTTCTTTATGCCTTCCTGTTTTGCCCTCTCCTGTTCCATCTGTACCATTCTGTCAAGGAGTGAGTGAACAAATCCGTGAGGAGGGGTAAAGTCGTTATTCTTTACAACGTCATTTAAGAGCGTATTTACGAGCATGTCTTCAGACTGCCTGTCGTAGTAGTCCTGGAGCCCTTTTTTAATATTTTCCTTCCATTCCTCGGGGGTGGAGAACTTATCCTTTGTAATTTTTTTGACAAATTCCTCGTTAAGTTCGGGCAGGACGACCTTCTGAACCGATTTAACTTCAGCCGAATAAACAATCTCTTCGTTTACAATTTTCTTTACGCCTTCTTCTTCAATCTCACGGCTGTCCTGGAATGAGAATGTAAAGCTCTCGCCGATTTTCTTTCCTACGGCATTTTCTGTGAGCTGAGGATTTACTCTTTCGTCTGTAAGGTCAATTTTTATACCCTGGCTTTTAATGCCTTCTACAGGTTTTCCCTCCGAATCGAGCTTCTGGAGGTCGACTGTAATAATTGCATTTTTATCTTCAACCTTTTCGGCATCTTCAAGCGTGGAATTGGTTTTCTGGAGGTAGTTGACCTCGCTTTGGACCTGTTCATTCTCAACATCGAAACGGATCTTCTTAACCTCAAGCCCCGTGTAGTCTTTAACATCAAGTTCAGGCTTAACTTCATACCTGATTTTGAAGGCCAGTTTGGAATCCTTTTGGAAGTCCAGGTCAACCATTTTAGGAGCGCTTATCGGATTGAGTTTCTGATCTTCAACGACGTCCCAGAAAACTCTGTTTGCAATTTTTTCACTTGCCTGATATTCGATTGCATCGCCGTACATTCTCTTGACCATAGCCATTGGAGCCTTGCCTTTTCTGAAGCCCGGCAGTTCAATCTTCTTTCTTTCCTCCTGATAGGCTTTTTCCAGGTCAGGCTGAATTTCATCATAATTTAAGACAACTTCAAGTTCATGTTCACTTTCTGAAACAACATTGATTTTGGTTTCCAATTTATCCTCTGGGCTAATGTTATTTTATAAATATTTAGTGCGAGAACGGGGACTCGAACCCCGACACCGGTTAGGTACTAGATCCTAAGTCTAGCGCGTCTACCAAATTCCGCCATTCTCGCAAAGAAGAAAGAAAATGCTTGCTTTTTCATCCCATGGCGGCTGTTTAAGCAAGATATCAAGTAACCGCCAAAAATGAAAGACCAAAATATACGAAGAATTTGCCGAAAAAACACAATAAAATCGGAACTAAATATTAAAACTGTTTTTTCTTAAGGCCCTATAACGGGTGAAAATTTTAAGAGATTTATTTGTACTTTATTTTGCCAAATGCAGAATTTTAGCATATATTATGATAAAATTTCGGAGTCGTCAGGTGAAAGTACTCTCATATATGGTCGAAGCCCACATTTTCAGGGAAGTGGACAATAAACTGGAGTTTCTGCTCTTAAAGCGCTCCGAAATGGAGATATTCCCGGGATTGTGGCAGATGGTTACAGGGTCTATTGACCAGGGTGAAAAGGCTTTTGAAACGGCGTTCAGGGAAATAAGCGAGGAAACCGGACTCACACCGGAAAAATTGTGGCTCGTTCCCTATATAAATTCATTTTATTCCTGGAGGCGGAACCATATCTGCATGGTGCCTGTATTTGTTGCCATGGTAAAGAACGATACCCCGGTAAGAATATCCCATGAGCATTCTGAATTCCAGTGGGTAACGAGGGAAAAGGCGCTTGAGCTTCTGGCCTGGCCGGGGCAGAAGACTTCTGTTGATATTATCTGCGAATATTTTACCAAAGACCACAGCTTTCTCTACTTCGAGGAGATAAGCATGAAAAGGTTTAAAGACAGGAATTTCCATCCTGCAAACAGAACCCCTCAGGCGGGGCTTAAGTAAGCCCGGGGCAAACTTTTAAGAATCCTTTTGCCTCTTTCCTGCCCCCGCACGCACAGCATAAAGAATGCCTTATCAGTTCCGACAGAAGAAAGTTTCCCTTAAGGGGGGCTCGGTTTTTTGTTTCATTTCATTAAAGAATAGCTTAGTTTTGCACAATATCAAAATATAAAACAGGGAGTAAGTAAGTGGGTTTATTAATAGTCGGATCTATTGCACTCGATACAGTTGCAACACCTTTTGACAGAATTGACAATGCACTTGGAGGTTCAGCTGTTTACGTTTCCTTGGCAGCCAGCTACTTTAGCGGACCTGTCTATATGGTTGGTGTGGTTGGAGAGGATTTTGATAAGGAGCATATAAGGCTTCTTGAGGATCACCACATCGATCTTGAAGGTCTTAAGGTTGTAGAAGGAGGAAAGACTTTCCGCTGGTCCGGGAAGTATCACTACGACCTTAACGTGCGCGACACACTTCTGACAGAGCTGAATGTTTTTGCAGCTTTTGACCCGGTAATTCCGGAAAAATACAGAAAATCCAGGTTTGTACTGCTTGGTAATATTGATCCTGAATTGCAGCTTAAAGTGTTGGACCAGATGGAAAACCCGGGTTTTGTCATATGCGACACGATGAATTTCTGGATCGAAGGCAAAAAAGCCGAGCTTATGGAAGTGCTCAAGAAGGTCCACGTCCTCATTATAAATGATTCCGAAGCCCGCCTGCTAGCACAGGAACCGAACCTGATTAAAGCAGCCCGCATGATCAGAGCCATGGGTCCGGAGTACCTGATAATCAAAAAAGGGGAGCACGGTGCACTCCTGTTTTCTGATGATACCGTATTCTCAGCCCCTGCTTATCCGCTCGAGAACATTTACGACCCGACAGGTGCAGGCGATTCCTTTGCCGGCGGTTTCGTTGGCTACCTGCACAAGACACAGGACATTGGAATTGAAAACCTCAAGCGTGCGGTTGTCTTTGGAAGCGCAATGGCATCTTTCTGTGTTGAAAAATTCTCTACAAAGGGCCTGGAAAATCTGACATACCTTCAGGTACACGACAGGTTCAGAGAATTCCTTAAACTTTCAAAAGTTGACGACGAAGACTAAAATGACAGGCATGAACTTCCGGACAGTTGAATTTAGCGATGACCATCTGATCTTCTTAGATCAGACGAAACTGCCGCTTATTGAAGAGTACGTCAGAACCGACAGCTATGAAAGAGTTGCCGGGGCAATCGAACGCCTTGAAGTAAGGGGCGCCCCGGCCATTGGCGTTGCTGCAGCATATGCCCTGGCCTTAAGTGTCAAGGGGAAAACTGAAGGCCTGGAGGATACATTTGAAAAGGCAAGAAAAAGGCTTGCCTCCACCAGGCCCACAGCGGTTAACCTTTTCTGGGCACTAAACGAAATTGACGAAGTCTTTAAGTCTATAAAGGGCAGAAGTGATGTTTATTCATGTCTTATCAGTAAAGCCCGGGAGATCCACCAGGATGATATTGAAAAGTGCGACGCCATCGCCCGAAACGGACTTCAGGTTTTCAAGGCAGGCTCTGTAGTCTTAACCCACTGCAACGCAGGCGCCCTTGCAACGGGCGGCAGCGGTACGGCACTTAATGTCATTAAGGCGGGCTTTGACAATGGCCTTGTGAAATTTGTCTATTCCGATGAAACCAGGCCGCTATTCCAGGGATCCAGGCTTACTGCATTTGAATTAAGCAAAAACAATATTCCTTTTGCAATTAATACAGATTCCACGGCGGCATTTCTTATGCAGCAGAAGAAAATTGACCTCGTCATCACCGGCGCAGACAGGATTGCCTTAAACGGAGATACAGCCAACAAAATAGGAACCTATAATTTGGCTGTACTATGTTCTTATCATAATATACCTTTTTATATAGCTGCTCCCGAGACTACAGTTGACCGCAATTGCCTTAGTGGCAGCTCGATAAAGATCGAACTCAGACCAAAGGGTGAAGTTACGGTTTTTAAGGATGCCCGGATTACCTCGGATGAATACGGGGTTTACTCTCCGGCTTTTGATGTGACCCCTGCGGAACTGATTTCGGGTATAATTACAGATAAGAAGCTTTATAAACCTCCTTACAATTTTTAATGTCTGAAATAATCAAAACTGAAGCGGTAGTTCTCAGTAAAATGAACTACCGTGAAAGCAGTACAATTGCCTCTTTTTATACAAAAGACCTGGGCAGGATTTCAGGTATCATCAAGGGCGCACGCTCCCTGAAATCGCCCATAGGGCATAAAATAGATCTGTTTAATCACCTTCAGATTGTCCTCTATAAGAAAACCGGCCGTGAGATTCAGCTCGTAAGCCAGGCTGAAATTATCTCTTACTACCCCAGGATAAAGGAAGATCTCTTAAAGCTCAAGTACGCTTCTGCCGTTTTGGAACTCATGCAGGCCATGACGCCTGAGGAAGAGACGCATGAAAAACTTTTCCGCGGCGTTATTAGAATCCTTAACCTTTTTGAATCATCCAACAGAAAACCGGGAGTACTGCTCATAAGGTTTATCGTCTTCCTTCTGAAGGAAAGCGGCTTTGAGATACAGTTCGACCGGTGCAGCATCTGCGGCCGTGAGATCAGGCCGGAGGAGAAAAAGTTCTATTTTAACTTTGAGAGGGGAATAATCTGCTCCTCATGCAGTCATGATGTGGCGGGTTCACTTCCTCTTTCGCCGGAACTTTTTCAATTTATTACTGGTCTAAATGACATAAGGAACGAGGATAAAATAGACTCCGGGGAAGCCGAGAAAATACTGAATTTTCTGGAAAAATATCTGAAGTACCACGTTCCTGAATTCAAGGGGATAAAATCAATTCACTTGTTTTAGTTCCAATAATTTTAGATCATACAAATATAGTATTAACAGGACAATCAGGAGGTTTTTTAAATGAAAAACAGAAATTTGTTCGGTACTGTTGCATTGGTGGTAATTGGGGTGATCTTTGGGGCAGTTCTGGTTTCGGGGTTCGGATGGGTAAGACCAAGTTTAGCTGATATAACGATAGGAGCAAAAAATCCGCCGATTACAGACGTTGATGTTAATGCATTCAGCAAAGCATTCATTGAAGTTGCCAATAAGGTAACCCCCTCAATAGTAAAAGTTACAGTTGTTTCAGAAACAAAAGGAAATCCGCACGAGGATCTTCCGTTTTTCTTCCCGTTCAAGGATGATGTTCCAAGGAAGGAAATGGGCTCAGGAAGCGGTGTCATTATTTCTGATGACGGATATATACTTACAAATAATCACGTGGTTGAAAACGCTACAAAAGTTGAGGTGAGCCTTTTCGACAGGCGCAACTTCGACGCCAAGGTCGTAGGAACAGACCCTCAGACAGATCTTGCGGTCATTAAAATTGATGCCTCCGGGCTTCCGGCGGCATATCTTGGCAATTCGGATAATGTACAGGTCGGCCAGTGGGTAATGGCAATCGGCAACCCCCTTTCACTTGCCTCTACGGTTACAGCCGGAATCATCAGCGCCAAGGGAAGAAACATAGGCATTATACGCGACAACTCGGGAGGAGGAATTGAGGATTTTCTGCAGACTGATGCCGTTATTAACCCGGGCAACAGCGGCGGGGCTCTTGTGGATCTCTCGGGAGGCGTGATCGGCATTAACTCAGCCATTGCCACCTCGGGCATGACCAACAGCTACATAGGATACGGCTTTGCTATTCCAATTAACCTGGCAAAGAACGTCTCCAAAGAACTTATTGCCACGGGTAAAGTTAACCGCGGCTACATCGGAGTCCAGATAACCCCGGTTGACCCTGACCTGGCAAGGGCAGTAGGTCTCGATAAAGCACGCGGCATAATGGTTCAGGCTCTGACAAAGGGCGGAGCTGCCGAGAAGGCAGACATAAAAGAGCAGGACGTGATACTTAAAGTTGACGGCCGCGATGTAAATGAGCCAGGTGAACTTCAGAGCTACGTTGCCTCCAAGAGCGCAGGCGACAAGGTTACGCTTACCATCTGGCGCGACGGCAAACAGATCGAACGTACCGTTACACTCAAGTCAAGGGATGTCAGCGGCAAGGTTGAACCCGCTTCCGAAGGGAGTACCTCGGAAAATCCAAGGAAAGGACCTGCCAGCAGCATGACCTTTGACAATATAGGCCTGACTGTAAGGGATATGACATCTGATGAAAGAGATGCTTACAAGACAAATACAGGTGTAATGATACAGGACGTCAAGGAACTCAGCCCTGCATACAACCAGAACCTTGGAAAAGGGCTGGTTATAACACAGGTCGACAAGAAGAACATAAATTCTGTAAGCGACTTTGAAAAGGCAATTAAGGATAAAAAAGGGAAGGCAGTGCTCATGAAGGTAATCGACGGGCAGGGCAATGCACGATACGTGGGCCTTTCAATTCCTTGAAAATAAATAAAAAAAATGCGATAAAGCGTCCCGAATGTGGGGCGCTTTTTTTATATTTAAAGGTCAAAGAATAAAGGATTTTGTAATGATCAGGTTTTTAACTTCCGGCGAGTCTCACGGCAAAGCTTTAACCACTATAGTTGAAGGCTTTCCCTCAAACCTTGAAATTGAAATTGAATACATAAACTATCACCTGAAGCGCCGCATGATGGGCTACGGCAGAGGCGGGCGCATGAAGATTGAAACCGATGAGGCTGAAATACTCTCCGGTATTAGATTCGGGAAAACCATGGGAAGCCCCGTTGCAATTATGATTTCAAACCGGGACTGGAAGAACTGGACTGAAAAGATGTCTTCGGCTAAGACGGAGACTGAGACAGAGAGGATAAGTGTTCCCCGTCCGGGCCACGCTGACCTGGTCGGGACACAGAAGTACGGATTTAACGACATCAGGAATTCCATCGAACGCTCGAGCGCAAGGGAAACAGCTTCCCGCGTTGCGGCCTGCTCTGTGGCTAGAAAATTCCTTGAGGAGTTCGGTATAAAAATCGGAAGCTATGTCGAGAGCATCGGCGGCATCTTCCCCAAAGACCCCTTCAAGGAGAAACTCTTCTTAAATGACCTGCCGGAGGATTTCGACGGCTGGAATCTCTCGCTTGCCTCCGATAAAAGCGAAGTGCGTGTGCTGGAACTGGAACAGGAAGAAAAAATAAAAACAAGAATTCAGGAAACGAAGAAAAAGGGGGATACCTTAGGTGGCACTTTCCTTGTCGTTGCCACAGGGGTACCTTCCGGCCTGGGAAGCTTTGTGCATTACGACAGAAAACTCAGCACGGAGCTCTCGCAGTCCATTATGTCGATTAACGCTGTCAAGGCCATTGAGGTCGGCGACGGGTTCAGGAGCGCAGAAGTCTTCGGCTCCGAATTCCATGACGAGATTACCTTTTCAGGTGACCAGTTTTCCAGGAAAACCAACAGGGCGGGAGGAATTGAAGGCGGCATCTCGACCGGGCTTCCGATAATTCTAAGAGGAGCAATGAAGCCGATTGCCACACTGATGTCACCCATCGGAACCGTGGATCTTTCGACCATGCAGGCAGTTGAGGCAAGGCGCGAAAGAAGCGACTTTACAGCTGTGCCGGCCTGTGCTGTTATTGCTGAATCCATGATGGCATGGTCGCTGGCGAAATTCTTCCTGGAGAAGTTCGGCGGGGATTCATTGGAAGAAACAAAAGAAAACTTTGAGAATTACAGGAACAGGAATTTTTTGAGAACAAAAGAAAATTTTTCAAAATAAATTGAGACCCGTGAGTCTTTATGCTGAAGGTAGACCGCTTTATTTTTAATGCTTTTGCTGAGAACACCTATATTGTTTCTGATGAAGTTTCAAAAGAATCAATTATCGTTGATCCCGGAATGAGCAGCAGTTTTGAAAAAGAAGCAATCAGCTCTTTTCTTGAAGCACAGGGGCTCAGGCTTAAGGCATTTATAAATACACACTGCCACATAGATCACATTCTGGGCAACCGCTTCTTAAAGGAAACTTACGACGCCCGGTTCCTTGCGGCAGAAGAGGACCTGTTTTTACTTGAACTGATGCTTTCGGAGGCAGGGAAGTTCGGCTTTCTTATGGAGCCTTCGCCTGAACCGGATGTCATTATAAAGGAAGATCTCTATTTTGAGCTTGGCGGCCGTGAGGTAAATTTCCTCTTTACACCGGGGCATTCACCAGGAGGCTATTGCCTCTACTTCAGGGAGGATGGTATCTGCCTTACGGGAGACGTCCTCTTCCATGGAGGAATCGGGAGAACCGACCTCTGGGGAGGAAATTACGACAGCCTCATCAGCTCAATTGAGGAAAAACTCTTCAGGCTTCCTGATGATGTGGTAATTTATCCCGGGCACGGAGAGAAAAGTACGATAGGGTATGAAAAGACACATAATCCCTTTTTAACGTAATTTTATTTGACATAGAAACCTCGTTTCAATATATTCCGAAAAAGAATCTCAGGAATTCACACAATAAAGCGGAGACCGGGACTTAATGAGTGAGTACTTTTCAGAAAAGAGAAACTTTAGAAAGTATGCCTTGTTTTCAGGATATGTTCTGATTTACATCCTTCTTTTTGAATTTATAATTCCTGCAGGCAGTTTCCTGCCGAAACCGTCCCTGGTCCTGGAGTCTTTTTCATCTTTACAGGTACATTACGGCTTTCTTGTAAACGCCCTTTATACTGTTTCAGGGATTTACCTTTCCATGGTCCTGGCCTATGGGATTATTTTTCTTCTCAGGGTGCCCCTGCTTGGACTTCTTTTGAAGAGAAGGGATTTTCTTGACTCACTTGGGCTCTTTAAGTACTTTACAGCCATCTCCTTTATTACTCTTTATGTCTATTGGTTCCCTGTTTCGAACCTGTCTGAAATCTTATTTACGTTTTTAGTTTGTTTGATCTTTCTTATAAACACAGTTTCGCTTTCGGCAGCGGGTGTAAAACGCTCATACATTGAACCCTTCATTGCCCTTAAGGCAGAAGATTCATTCCTGTATGGAAATGTTTACTGGAAAGGTATAAAGCCTGGTTTATTTGCCTCCTTCGAAAGGCTGAACCTTTATCTCTGGTCAATTGTACTTTTCTTTGAATTTGTAAAAGGCTATATGGGGCTCGGCAACATTTACAGACTTGCACTTTCCTTTAAGGATCTCTCGGCGCTTTTGGCAGCCTCAGTGCTTGTTGCCGTAATGATTGCGCTTGGTGAACTAATCATTAAGCTCTTAAACAGAAAACTTATAACCTGGGAGAGCTGATTTTGGAAGACAGTAAAATAAAAGAAAGCAGCTTTATACTTAAGGCAGAGTGTATCTCCCAGACTTATCTAAACGAGGCCGGCGCCTCCTTGAGCCTAATTCAAGGGACCTCTTTTGAAGTTCAGGAGGGGGAAGTAGTTACAATACTGGGTGCCGCATCTTCAGGCAAAAGTGCTCTTTTAAGAATCATTGCTGGAATTGAAAAGCCTACGGCAGGCACAGTCACCTTCGCTCAGTATAAGGACTTAAGAACCGATGCTGCATTTATACCTACTGAGCCGTCTTCACTTCCATGGTTAAGCGTCAGCGATAACATCAGGTTCGCAGTCAAAGGTGAAAAGGATCCCGATCAGGTCAACAGCAGGATAAAGGAAGTAATAGAGGCTGTTGGTCTAAACGGGTATGAAAACCACATCCCGGCAAATAAAAGCGCCGGCTTCAGGTTCAGGATAGCACTCGCCCGTGCCCTGGCATCGGAGGCGAAGGTAATCTTAATTGATGACCCGTTCCGGGATCTTCTTCCTGAAAGGAAAATGAATTACTACAGGCTCATCAGGGAAGTTTCAGCTAAAATGGATTTTAGTATTCTATGGGCTACGGCTGACATAACTGAAGCACTCCTAATATCCGACAGGATACTTCTTCTGGCAAAAGAGCCGGGGGGAACACCGGGAGCAATAGTAAAGGAGTTCCGGCTTGAAAAGGGGAGAATGCCCGCAGTTTCACTTCTGGCATCTAAAGAATATGCTGAAATCAGGCATAGCATTGAACAGTCTCTTTATTCATAACCCCGGCTTAATACAGTATTTCGGCACACATACCCGGGCTATTTCTGCCATCCGGAGTTTTAGGGTAAAAAAACAGTATTATATTAAATTAATATTTTTATTTACGATAATCCGAAAGAGCGCAATGAACGGTAAAATTGAAAAACTAAAGGAATTAAAGACAGCCGCCCTCTCAGGAGGGGGTTTAGACAAGATTCAGACACAGCACGACAAGGGAAAACTGACAGCAAGAGAAAGGATTGAACTCCTTGTCGACGAAGGGAGCTTTGAAGAAATTGACATGTTTGTCAAACACCGTTCGAAGGAATTCGGCATCGACAAGCTGCAGTACCCGGGTGACGGCGTTGTAACGGGATTTGCTAAGATAGAAGGCCGCCCGGTGGCCCTGTTCAGCCAGGACTTTACGGTCTTCGGGGGTTCGCTTTCGGAAGCTCATGCCGAAAAAATCTGCAAAATTATGGATATGGCCTTAAAGGTCGGAATTCCTGTAATCGGCCTTAACGATTCAGGAGGCGCCAGAATCCAGGAAGGTGTGGTTAGTCTTGGCGGTTACGCCGAGATATTCCTAAAGAATACGCTTTCCTCAGGTGTAATACCGCAGATTTCGGCCATTCTGGGTCCATGTGCAGGAGGTGCGGTTTATTCGCCTGCCATTACGGACTTTATCTTCATGGTCAAGCATACCAGTCATATGTTTGTTACCGGGCCCAGTGTGGTAAAGACGGTTACGCACGAGGAGGTCAGCTTTGAAGATCTTGGCGGAGCTGAAACTCATGCCGCAAAAAGCGGGGTTGCCCACTTTGCCTTCGAAAATGAAGTGGAAATTTTTGAGGGTATAAGAAAACTGATGAGCTTTTTACCTTTAAATTACAGGGACAGCGCTCCGGAACTTGAGTTTGACTTTAAGCAGGATCTGGCGATACCCAAATTGAATGAAATTGTTCCGGACAGCCCGAACAAGCCCTATGACATGAAGGAGATAATCCACCTTCTTGTGGATAACGGCGACTTTTTTGAGGTTCATAGAAATTATGCTGAAAACCTGATTGTAGGCTTCGGGCGCATAGGCGGTATGGCAGTAGGTATCGTAGCCAACCAGCCCAGGTTTCTTGCAGGCGTGCTTGACATTGCAGCCTCGGTAAAAGGGGCAAGATTTGTAAGATTTTGTGATGCATTTAACATTCCTCTTCTGGTCCTTGAGGATGTTCCGGGTTTTCTTCCGGGCACAGAGCAGGAGTGGAACGGTATCATTAAGCACGGTGCAAAGCTGCTTTTTGCATTCTGCGAGGCTACGGTTCCCAAGGTTACCGTAATTACAAGAAAAGCCTATGGCGGGGCTTACGATGTAATGAACTCAAAGCACGTAAGGGGCGATTTTAACTTTGCATGGCCCTCGGCTGAAATTGCGGTCATGGGGCCCAAAGGGGCAGTGGAAATCATATTTAAGAAGGAGATCCAGGAGGCGGAAGATCCGGCTTTGAAAGCCTCGCAGAAGCTCTCGGAGTACATTGAAAAGTTTGCGAACCCTTATGCAGCTGCCGAAAGGGGATATGTCGATGACGTAATAATTCCCTCGGATACAAAAATAAAGCTGATAAATGCTTTTCAGCTCTTAAAGACGAAGGTGGATGCAAATCCTAAGAAAAAGCATTCAAACATCCCTTTGTAAAAAGATATTTGAATTTAAAATAAAATTTTTAACTTAAAAAGAAAGGAGCCGGTCAACATTTAGCTTGACAATAAAGGCCTTTGAATTTAAATTGGTTCCCAAATTCATTAGATAAGGAGTACGAATGAAAAAAGTTGTCCTATTTCTGTTTTTGATAAGTGTATCCTTTTTTGTTTCATCTTGCAGCTTGTCAAAAGTAGGTAGCGACGATAAACCTTCAACAACCAACACAAAAATCAAGGTTAAGCCGACTGTAATAGTAAGCGAACTCTTAGAAGAAGCCAGGCAGAACTACGTCAGCGCTCTGGCAAAGCAGGAGATCAACAGTACAACTGAGGCTATAAATTATTATGAAGCAGCCCTTCGCATTCTTAATAATTTAAGCTATTATCCTGAAATCGACGATAATGAAGCTTACACACAGCTGGAAAAATCCATAACCGATGATTATCAGAAGTTCGTTGACGGTTTATCGGAATTACCTGAAGGTGTCTCTTTTGCGGCTTTGGAAGAGTGGATGAAAAAGAGCATGCCGGAAATCAAAGTCAAACAAGAGACAATTCAGAAGCCCAACCAGGTTGTCATTGTTGCAGATTTTCCGCTGGAAGTCAACAGCTATGTTGACCAGTATATTGAAATTTTCCAGGGGAAATGGCGCAAGTACATGGAACTCTGGCTTTCACGCTCAGGAAAATACTTCCCGATGATGGCCAAAATCTTCCAGGAAGAGAAGGTGCCCACACAGCTCATCTTCTTAAGCATGGTTGAAAGCGGTGTTAACCCGATTGCAAAGTCCAGGGCAAAAGCTGTGGGCCTTTGGCAGTTTATGAGCTCAACAGGAAAACTCTACGGGCTTAACTCGGATATTTACTACGATGAAAGAAGAAATCCTGAAAAAGCCACCAGGGCTGCTGCCAGATATTTAAGAAATCTTTATAACATGTTCGGCGACTGGTACCTTTCACTTGCCTCATATAACTGCGGCGAAGGTAATGTAAAAAGAGTTGTAACCAGAACCGGGCTGAACACTTTCTGGGAAATCAGGGACTATCTGCCGCGCGAAACACGCGACTATGTGCCCCAGTTTATTGCCGTTTCCCTTATTGCCAGCAACCCGGCCAAGTACGGTTTCGGAAACGTTATGTTCGAAAAACCGCTGGATTATGACACCTTTAAGGTCACTGAAGGTATCGACTTAAAGGTTCTGGCAAAGTGCGCCAACACGACGCTCGATCAGCTGGAGGATCTTAATCCGGAACTTACACAGCGATCGACCCCGCCGGATTACCCGGGAGGCTACCTGCTCAGAATTCCAAAGGGCACTAACGAAATGTTTGCTGCCAACTTCAAGAATATTCCCGACGAGGCAAAGGTCCAGTTTACACTGCACTATGTCAAAAGAGGGGAAACTGTTACTAAGGTCGCCAGAAAATATGGAATTTCTGCAGTTGAACTTGCCAGGGTTAACGGCATCTCCACAAGAACAAGACTTCCAAGGGGCGTTACCTTAAAGATCCCTGTCTCCGGATTTAATGATGCTGATTTCGTTGTCAATACAGATATGGCTCCTGCTGTGGATAAGAGTAATGCAAAGAGCCTGGAGGCACCTTACACAGTTCAAAGCCAGCACCCCGGTGCAGAACAGAATACGGAACTGGCAGCTAACAGCAGCAAGACTGGCAGCCATCTTACCTCTGATAGCCAGGCTCCGGCCGACAGCCAGTCTAGCTCAGAAGGCCAGCTTCTGGCAGACAACCAGTCAACAGAAGATGAGCCGACAACAGACGAAAACCAGAATTCCAGCAGCGACACTCTGGACCAGTCTAACGTTGTCATCCGCCCCGAGGGGAAAGCCCTCGTTCAGTACAGCGTTAAGAAAAACGATAATCTTACTGAAATTGCCGACCTTTTTAATGTCAGGGTTTCCGACTTAAGAAACTGGAACAATATATCCTACACCGATGCAATTCATGTCGGGCAGGCGCTGAACGTTTATGTTCCTGAAGAAAAGAAAGACTATTACGCCAGTCTGGACAACCAGACACAGGTGGAGAAAAGATCTCTTAAGAATACCCAGATTAAGAATAATGCCAAATGGGTAACTCACAGGGTAAGGCGGGGTGAGACTCTTGCCTCAATTTCTTCAAAGTATAATGTCACCATTTCGCAGATCAAGAAGTGGAACGGCCTGCATAAGAACAGAATAATTGGCGGAACAAGACTTAAAATTCTTGCCGAAAGCGGCAGCTCTTATCTTGCACAGAATCAGAAGAGCAACTATAAGAGGAGCGGCCTTACAAGATATAAAGTCAGGCGCGGCGATACGATTGGTGAAATTGCCGACAGGTTCGGAGTTACAGTCCAGCAGTTAAAAAGATGGAACAGGCTTCCTTCAAACAGGATTGCCGCAGGCAAAAGCCTTAAGATCTTTGGCAATGAAACTACAGCATCACTGGGCGACAATCTCAGCAAGGCTTCGGCTACCTTGAACTACTATAAGATAAAGCCGGGCGATGCCATCAGCAACATTGCCGACAGGTACCACGTTTCGGTTGCAAATCTGAAGAAATGGAACAAGCTCAACAGCAACAGGATCACTGCGGGCAGAACGCTTAAGATCTATTCAGATGAAGGTGAGCAGTATGCTTCAACAGATACAAAGCCTTTAAGAAGATCTAAACTGTCAGTAGAAAAAAATGCTTCAAATGAATCTGCCAATATTTCTAATGCAGGTGAACATGTTGTTAAAAGCGGCGAGACACTTGGCCATATTGCTGAACTCTATGGCGTGAGAGCCTCCGACTTAAGAAAGTGGAATCATATCTCCGGCAATAAAATTGTTGTTGGCGACAGATTAATAGTCAGCAGCGGAAGAAAGGGAGCGAAGCTGGAGAAAAGGTCTTCCCGCAAGGAGGAGCTGGTCCAGACCAAAAAGAGCAAAGTCAAAAAAGCCCAGACCCACAGGGTAAAAAGGGGTGAGACTTTATATGAAATTGCACAGAAGTATGACATGGATGTGCAGGATCTGAAGAGACTGAACAATATCAGAGGAAATAAACTGGTTGTAGGTCAAAAATTAAAGATTGACGACTAGTTTAATTGAAAAATTGTTCTTATTTTTATAGTATTATTTTGAACTAACACGAAAGCCGACGTTAGGGGTGTCGCGGGATTATTTTCCGGCGGCTGAGATTATACCCTTAAACCTGATCTGGATAATGCCAGCGTAGGGAAACGACTAAAGATATAAGAGTAATTGTTACTTTTAGCCGTTTTCAAGAAAACGGCTTTCTTTTTTTAAAAAGGAGAAACCATGAAGTATATAATTATTCTTTTTTTATTTTTAAACGGAATCATCCGGCCTCAGGAAGGCAGTCTTTCAGGTAGGGTAGTCGACCGGGAAACCTTAAAGCCTCTTGGACAGGCCAGCGTTACAGTAGAAGGCTCTGATATAAAAACCTTAACCGATGAAAAAGGTGCCTTCAGGCTCTCAGGCCAACTTCCTTCTTCAGGCGATCTGATTATCAGCTATATAGGCTACAGCGCAAAACGGGTCAGAATAGATACCCTTGTATCCTCCGGCGGGAGCATTACAGTCAGTCTTGAGCCCCAGATCATCTCTTCGCAAACCATTCTTGTCACAGGCAGTATAGGTAAGGAAGGCATAACCCCGCTTGCATTTTCCAAGGTAAGCAGGAGTAAAATTGAGGAGAAATATATGGAACAGGATGTGCCTGAATTTCTCTCCTCGCTTCCTTCAACTACTTTTTACTCCGAATCGGGCGGCAGCATAGGTTACAACTATTTAAGCATAAGAGGTTTCGACCAGCGCAGGATCTCGGTTTCAATAAATGGAGTGCCGCAGAACGATCCTGAGGACCATAACGTCTACTGGCTCGATTTCCCGGATATACTCTCAAGCTCTGAACTCGTTCAGGTCCAAAGAGGAGCCGGTTCGGGAATAATCGGCTATCCTTCAATCGGCGGGTCGATCAACATTATTACCTCTTCCTTCAGCAATAAGGCCCAGTATGAATTCGGTGCCTTCACGGGAAGCTTTAATACAAGGAAATACAGCGCGAACTTCTCAAGCGGGCTGATTGACAATACCTATTCCATCCATACCATGCTCTCCAAAACGCTCAGTTCGGGCTACAGGAACTCTGCATGGGCAGACTATAATGCATACTATGTCTCAGCAGTCCGCTACGACAAAAATCTGACTACACAGGTCAATTTCTATGGCGGCCCGATTTCAGACGGCCTGGCCTATACGGGGCTGCCGAAGTTTACAATTAAGGATAAGACCTTAAGGAGGATGAACTATTCATACTGGGAAGCCTCCAATGGGAAATTCGACTACACTTTAGAGCGCAGGCCTGAGGAGATAGAAAACTTCTCTCAGCCTCATTTTGAACTCTTGAATGAATACAACATAAACAGCCGCATTTCATTTAACTCAGCTTTGTTTTTAGTCCTCGGCAACGGTTTTTTTGATTATGACGGCTCATGGGCCGATACTTCATACTTCAGGCTTACAAAAGACAACGGCTTCAACGCCCAGGCAAACCCCTCAAATGCTCTTATTCGCGCACAGGTGGAAAACAGGCAGTACGGCTGGATACCGCGCCTTAGAATAGATCATGGCACAGGTGAGCTTATCCTTGGTGCCGAATTCCGTCTGCACCGCTCGCTGCACTGGGGTTCGATCAACTACGCAGACAACCTTCCTGAAGGTGTGGACAAAAACTACAGGTATTACCAGTACCGCGGGGGAAAAGATATCTTCAATGTCTTTGCACATGAAAGCTATAACATTTCACCCGTAATGAATCTTCTGGCAGAGCTTCAGCTGGCATACTTTAAGTACAGGCTTTATGATGAAAAATACCTGGGGACAGATTTTAAGGTCGGCAGCGTGTTCTTAAATCCCCGTCTGGGCCTCAATTACAAATTAAGCACCAAATCGAATGTCTATCTTACTGCCGCAAGAGTCTCCCGAGAGCCGAGGCTTGTAAACTACTACGATGCCGCAGAATCGGGCGGGGGAGCTGAGCCGCAGTTTGCAAGAAATGAAAACGGAGCCTACGATTTTACGAATCCTTTGGTTAAACCTGAATCCATGAATGACCTGGAGGCCGGAACCTCATTCTTGGCAGATGGATATTCAGCCGGAGTGAACCTGTTCTATATGCTCTTTAGCGATGAGATCGTAAAAAACGGCAAGGTCGACCGCTTCGGCCAGCCCGTAACGGGCAATATGGATAAAACCGTGCACTCAGGAATCGAACTAAACGGACTTCTTAAGCTTAATGAGAACTTCGAACTGGCATTAAACGGAACCTACAGCAGGAATTACATACTGAACGGAAAAACTTTTGTCTCTTACACAGACCCTGTGACAGGCGAAGACAAAGTAGGCGCACTCAAACTGGATGGAAACAGGATCAGCGGATTTCCCGACTTCCTTCTTAACACCTCTCTGAAAATGAAACTGGGAGGAATGACTTCTATTCTGACAGCAAGGTACGTAGGTAAATTTTATTCCGACAATTACGATAAAAATCTTCAGTCGTATCTGGCATCTTACCCCGGATTTAACGATTATACAGACAACGTTGTTGACGCTTATTTTACGGCAGACATTTTTGCAAGCTATGAACTCCAGCTTCCTGAAATCTCAAAGACTCTGAAGGTCTCGGCCAGGGTAAACAATATTTTTGACAGCCTTTATGCCTCTTATGCAATAGGGGGTGAATTCTTCCCGGCTGCAGAACGCAATTTTGTTGTGGGACTTCAGCTGGGATTATAAAAAATATTTTAGACTATACATGAAAAAATGCGTGATAATTGCAAACGGAAAGGCTCCTAAGAAAAGTATCTTTCCTTTTCTTAAAAAGCAGGGATATACAACCTTGATCTGTGCCGACGGCGGAGCAAACAGCGCAAGGCGCCTTAAATTGATTCCTGACTTTATTTTAGGCGACCTGGACTCCATACATCCCGACACACTTAAGTTCTATGAGGATAAGGTTAAGGTCAAAAGAATTAAAAGACAGGATGATACCGATGTAGAGAAATGCCTCAAGTTTGCCATTAATAACCGCTATAGTGAATGTGTCCTTACAGGCGTCATTGGCGACCGTCTGGACCATTCATTCAGCAATCTTGGAATTGTCCTGAGGTATTCAAGGCTGATTTCTCTTAAGGTAATAAGTGACAGATCTTTCCTTACGGTTCATAAAGGAAATTTCTGCCTCAGGACTGTTCCGGGTGAGACACTCTCAATTTATGCATTTGACAAAAAGACTAAAATAAGCTCAACGGGACTTAAATATGAGCTTCAGAACGACACTTTGCCCTATGGCTTAAGAGAAAGTACAAGCAACGAGGCTCTGCAGAGTGAAGTGCACCTCAAGGTAAAAGGAGGGCGTGTTTTTATTATACGTGATTTTAATCTTGTAAGGACTCATGATCTCTTTTAACTTTTGGGACATATTCATAATACTGGCTTTCTTTCTTGTAGTTATAATTATAGGATTCCTGCCGGAAAAAAAAGATACCGATTCAGCCGAGGGATACCTCCTCTCCGGAAGAAAGGTCGGGCTTTTTCTTTTCATACTGACCAATGTTTCCACCTGGTACGGCGGAATCTTAGGTGTAGGGGAGTTTACCTACCGCTACGGCATCTCGAGCTGGTTTACCCAGGGACTTCCTTACTACGTTTTTGCTTTCTTATTTGCACTTTTCTTTGCAAAGAAGATCCGCAGTGCCTCTTTGTTCACAATACCTGATAAGCTCAGAAGCGTCTACGGCGGCAAGGTTGCCACCTCGAGTGCAATACTGCTCTTTGTGCTTGTTTCTCCGGCACCTTACCTGCTTATGATAGGAAGTCTTATCAGCCTTATCTTCAAGATCAGTCTTTTCTGGAGCCTTGTCCTGGCAACACTGCTTTCAGCAATGTACCTCTTAAAAGGTGGCTACCGTTCGGATCTTCTGACCGATGCATTTGAGTTTTTTGTAATGTTTGCGGGCTTTATTGTAATAATGTTTGCTGCTTATAATTCCCTTGGAAATTTTACATATCTGAAGGCTAATCTGCCCGAAGGGCACTTAAGCCTGAGCGGAGGGGCGTCTCCTGCATACATACTTGTGTGGTTTTTAATAGCGCTATGGACGTTTACCGATCCCGGATTCCATCAGAGGTGCTACGCTGCAAAAGACGGAAAGACTGCCGTTAAAGGGATTATAATATCCATATTCTTCTGGGCTCTGTTTGACTTTCTGACTACCTTTACGGGGCTTTATTCACGCGCAGCCCTGCCCAAAATGTCCACTCCTGTACTGTCTTTCCCCTTACTGGCCGAAAGGCTTCTGGGTCCCGGCTTGAAAGGCTTATTTTATTCAGCCATGTTCGCCACTATATTAAGCACTTCAAACAGCTTTTTCTTCCTTAGCGCAACGACATTCGGGCGTGACTTCCTTTTTAGAGGCAAAAAAACTGAAGATGAGTCGGTGCTGAAAAAATATACCATTGCGGGCTTAATCGTTTCAGGAATAATTTCAATACTTTTGGCCTATATAATCCCTTCGGTAATCGATTTATGGTACACCATAGGCACCATCTGTATACCGGGCATAATAATGCCTGTAATATCAGCTTACTATCCAAAACTGAGGGTTAGTCCTACAATTGCGCTCATAGAGGTTACTTTATCCTGCCTTATAAGCCTCCTCTGGTACATATTGAGGGCAGAATTCTCCAGTCTCCTTGTACTAAATGAAGTTGAACCTATGATTATGGGGCTCCTCTTTGCAGTTTTAATTCACTTTTCCGGCCTTATTTCCCAAAGGAATGCCCTTAGACGGGAGTCCTTAAGCAGGTAATTTGCAATAATTGTCCATTTTTTTTCCCTGCAGGCGCTTTAAGGTAGAAGTTTATCATTTTTTTAGATAAATTTGAGTCCAACATTAATTATCATTCAGCACGTACAGTTCTCTGTTAAATCCCTGGGATTATTTCATTTTATATAGTAAAGGAATGTAGTAAAATTATGCATTCTTTATTAGAACTCTTTTAGGTGGTCTGAGTGTTCGATAATATTTGATTGTATAACAAAAAAGATAGAAATTGATATGAGCAATAAGAAGAAAGTAAAATACATCTTTGTAACCGGAGGTGTAGTTTCATCACTTGGCAAAGGAATTACCGCTTCATCTCTGGGGCTGCTCTTAAAGCAAAGGGGATTTAGTGTAACAGTACAGAAATTTGATCCGTACATCAATGTGGATCCCGGCACAATGAACCCCTTTCAGCACGGGGAGGTGTATGTAACTGACGACGGCGCAGAAACAGACCTTGATCTGGGGCATTACGAGCGCTTCCTGGACGTCAGCATGAGCCGTTATAACAACACCACAACCGGGCAGGTCTATTTTGATGTGATCACAAAGGAAAGAAGGGGAGACTACCTGGGGGCAACTGTACAGGTTATTCCTCACATTACAGATGAAATTAAAAGCCGCATGCGCCGCCTGGGGGAAACCGGTGAATATGACATAGTAATTACAGAGATCGGCGGCACGGTGGGCGATATTGAAAGCCTTCCTTTTATTGAAGCCATGAGGCAGCTCATGATGGAAGTAGGGCGTAAGAATGCCATTAGCATTCATGTAACGCTCGTCCCCTACATTGCCTCAGCCGGCGAGGTAAAGACTAAGCCTACGCAGCACAGCGTTAAAAACCTCCTGGAGCTCGGTATACAGCCAAACATACTGGTCTGCCGTTCTGAAGAGAAACTGGGAAAAGATATAAGGGAAAAGATTGCCCTGTTCTGCAACGTCGATTCCAAGAGCGTTTTCTCGGCCTACGACTGTTCTACCATCTATGAGGTCCCGCTCGTTCTTCACAGGCAGAAACTCGACCAGGTAGTCTTAGACCGCCTGAAGCTGCCGGATATAAAAACCAAGCTTGAGGACTGGGAGGGTTTTGTTGACAAGGTAAAGAATCCCTCAGGTGAAATTGAAATTGCAATTACCGGAAAATATACAGATTATCTGGATGCCTATAAGAGTATAAGCGAGGCATTTGTTCATGCAGGCGCCGAGAACGATGTAAAGGTCAGGTTAAGATACATCAGTGCCGAGGATGTTGAACAGGAAGGTACTTCAAAGCTCCTGAACGGCATAAGCGGTCTTCTCATCCCCGGAGGCTTTGGAGAAAGGGGCATTGAGGGGAAGATCAGGGCAATTCAGTTTGCCAGGGAAAACAACATTCCTTTCTTCGGTATCTGTCTTGGAATGCAGTGCGCTGTAATTGAATATGCAAGAAACGTTTGCGGGATGAAAAAGGCAAACAGCTCTGAATTTGTTAAAAACCAGTTCAACGTAATTGACCTTATGCCTGAACAGAAGAAGGTAAAGAATCTTGGGGCCACGATGCGCCTGGGTGCATTCCCTTGTAAGATAAAAGAAGGCACAAAAGCCATGGAAGCCTACAAGATGCCTGAAATCTCCGAGCGTCACCGCCACCGCTACGAGGTAAATAACACTTTCAGAGGATGTCTTGAGGAAAAGGGAATGATTTTTAGCGGCCTTTCGCCCGATGAAAATCTGGTTGAGATGGTTGAACTGCCCGGTCACAGGTGGTTCTTAGGCTGCCAGTTCCATCCCGAACTGAAGTCCAGGGCAACGAAAGCTCATCCTCTTTTCCGGGAATTTGTAAAGGCTTCGCTGGAGTATTCAAAGAGTCTCTCAGACAAAAAAAATGCTTAAAAG
This sequence comes from Ignavibacteriales bacterium, assembly GCA_036261625.1. Taxonomy (GTDB): domain Bacteria; phylum Bacteroidota; class Ignavibacteria; order Ignavibacteriales; family SURF-24; genus JAAXKN01. The sequence goes on from DATAKL010000044.1 coordinate 92,682, forward strand.
ACTCTCCCTTTTGCTTCTTCTGACCTTATCGGTAAAAGTATCGGCGCAGAATGAGGTTATAGCTTCAATTTATAGAGGTCTGGGGTATTCCTATAATTTTCAGATGCAGGAAGCGGAATCGGAGTTTCAGAAAATTATCAGTAAGTATCCGGATGACCCGAGGGGTTATCATTACAAGTCGGCTCTTTATCTCTGGGCATTTATGGGCAATAAGGATCAGGCAGACTTTAACAGGTTTATGCACCTGTCCGACATTGCCCTGGACAAGGCTAAGAATCTTCTGGACCGTCAGGACGAGAGTGAGGATGCCCTTTATGTTCTTGGGGCAAATTACGGTCTGAGGGCAATGGCATATACGAAGAACAACAATTCGCTGGATGCCGTCTGGGCTGCTAAGAATTCGAGCAAGTACTTAAACAGGGTTCAGGAACTCTATCCCTATAACAACGATATCTACCTGGGCAAGGGGCTTTTCAGCTATGCCGTGAGCTTTGTGCCGGGAGTCTTCCGCTGGGCATTAAAGATTGCAGGGTTTTCAGGAAGCAAGGAAGAAGGGCTTTATTACCTTAAAAAGGCTTTCAAGTACGGAAAGTACTCCAAACCCGAGGCGGCATTCTTCCTTTCGCAGATCTATTCTGAAAGCTACGGAGATTATGAGGCTGCGGCCTCTTACCTTAAGCAGCTGATCAGGCAGTATCCCAGGAATTCACTTTTTCAGTATTCCTATGCCGTGGTTCTGATGAAGGATAGAAAGCCTAAGGAGGCAGAGAAAACCTTAAAGGACATCATAAGAAACAATAATGAGAGATTTCAGCAGATTATTGCCTATTCCAATTTCCTCCTTGGCGACGTATGTTTTCACAGGAACGATTTTCAGCACGCCGTAGGCTATTATCAGAAATTCCTCACATCAACGAGGGATTTTGATTATTCGGGTATCGCTTATTTCAGAACGGCCCTCTGCTATGAAATAATGAAAAACAGACAGGAGGCCATGAGGAATTACATCCTGGCCAGAAACGGCAATCTGGATATTCCGGACGACCTGTATGCAAAAAGAAAGGGGGAAGCCTATTACGACAAGCCTCCTTTGCAGAATGAGATTACAATTATCAAAGCCTCTAATGCCATTGAAGACGGCAGATTCAACGAGGCCTGTGAAGTGCTTAAAGGTGTACTCCCAAGACTTGAAAACGACAGGCTGAAGGGGGAGGCCTACCAGTACTTAAGCGACGCATGCTATGAAATGGGGAAAACAGACGAGGCAATAGACTTTGCCAGTAAGGCGCTTCGTATGGATACCAGAGAGGAGAAGTGGATCAAGCCTTTTGCCTGCTATTACGGGGCAAGGGCTTATCTGAAGAGCGGCAACAAGCAGATGGCCTCAAAATTCCTGGATAAGGCAGAATCCTTCGGGGAATTTGATTATGAGGCAAAGCTTGAGGGGTTTGTAAAAGCACTCCGCTCCAGGCTCTGAATAAAGCAGTGACGGCAGGGCAGAGGCCCTGCTGGCTGCGCCGGCATTTAAAGAGACTGCAAATGGGACAAACTTTTATTGTTTTTACCCTTTAGATTACATTGATTATTTTTATTTAAATGACTAACTTTCCAATCGTTAAAAAAGAAGGCAATGTTTAAAATAGCGGTATTTGTCTCAGGAAGAGGCTCAAATTTACAGGCAATTCTTGATGCAAAGTCAGGCGGAGACCTTAAGGCTGAGGTTGCAGCTGTTTTTACAGACAGGCCCGACAGCGGTGCAGCCGAAAGGGCAAGAGGCTATGGGATCCCGGTATGGTTCTTATGCAGGGAAAAGAAGAACCAGCCGGTTTCAAATGAAGTTTCCTATGAAGATTTAGCCGGTCTGCTTGAAAAGTTAAATTTGGATCTGATTGTTCTGGCTGGATTTCTGAAGCTTATACCTGAAGCCGTTATTGACCTTTTCCCAAATAAGATCGTAAATATTCATCCTGCACTTCTTCCATCCTTCGGGGGTAAAGGAATGTACGGAATGAATGTCCATAGGGCAGTGTTTAACTCCTCAGCTAAGATTTCAGGTCCGACGGTCCATTTTGTAGATAAGATTTATGACAATGGAAAGATCATAGCCCAGAGGGGTGTCGACATTTCAGATGCTGCCTCCCCGGAGGAAATTGCTGAGAGAGTTCTTAAAGTTGAACATGAAATTCTGCCTTTCGTCATCAGGAAATTTGAGGAAGGCAAAATTAAAATTATAAATGAACGTGTTGTTGTTTTTTAATAACATTTTGGTAGAACGTTGAAAAAACTCGCTTTAATTAGTGTATCAGATAAATCCAACATTGTTGAGTTTGCGCGTGAACTTTCCAGCCTGGATTACGAAATTCTGGCCACAGGCAATACTGCAAAGCTTCTTCATCAGAATGAGATAAAGTGTACTGAGATCAGCGATTTTACAAAGTTTCCTGAGATATTCTCAGGCAGGGTAAAAACCCTTCAGCCCCGAATATTCGGGGGAATACTGATGAGGCGCGATAACAAGTCGGATATCTCAGAGGCTGAAAAAAATAATGTGCTTCCGATTGATATCGTTTGTGTGAATTTATATCCCTTCCCAAAAATTGTGGAGCAGGATGTAGAGCTTGAAGTCAAGATTGAAAACATCGACATCGGGGGACCGAGCCTTATAAGGGCAGCTTCCAAGAATTACGAGTACGTTTCTGTACTTACCGACCCTGACCAGTATGAAGAGTTTCTGGGGGAATTAAAAAAAGGACAGATATCGCTTCAGACCAGGCAGCGTCTTGCAGCTGCGGCCTTTTCCTACACATCTTTTTACGATACGCTTATTGCAAATTTTCTCGAAAAGGCTTTTCAGGTCCCAAAGACAAACCTGCGCCTTAATTATCCCGTTTCGCAGTCACTCCGTTACGGAGAGAATCCGCACCAGGAAGCAGCCTTATACGGAAACTTCAGCCGCTATTTTGAAATTGTGCACGGCAAGGAGATATCCTATAACAATATTATAGACCTTGTTGCTGCCGTCGAACTGGTCCAGGAGCTTGAAGGCACGGCATGTGCCGTAGTAAAGCATACAAACCCGTGCGGGGCAGCCGTGGGAAGTAGCGTTCTGGATGCCTACGAAAGAGCTTTATCTTCCGATCCTGTTTCAGCCTTTGGAGGCATTGTTTCCTTCAATAAGGAGGTTGACAAGGAAACAGCCGGGAAGTTAAATGAAATATTTTTAGAGATAGTTTGTGCTCCTTCTTTTACGGAAGAAGCCATGGAAATCCTGGTTAAAAAAAAGAACAGAAGGATTGTAAGAGTTCTAAGGTCACTCTCAGATGAGACAATGCTTTATAAGAGCGTTCCGGGAGGACTTATAGCACAGGCAAAGGACAATTCCATTCTCGACGTTGAGCAGACCAGGACAGTTACCAGGCGCCAGGTTTCTTCAGATGAGTGGACCGATCTTAAGCTTGCCTGGGTTGTCTGCAAGCACACAAAAAGCAATGCAATTGTCTTTGCAAAGGACCGTAAGATTCTAGGTGTCGGAGCCGGACAGATGTCGAGGGTAGACTCGGCAAGGCTGGCGGTCTTAAAGGCTAAGGAAAATGGGCACAATTTGGAAAATGCAGTGGCTGCTTCAGATGCATTTTTCCCATTTGCAGATGGAGTTATCGAAATAGCACAAAACGGTATAAATGTTGTCATTCAACCGGGTGGCTCTGTCAGAGATGATGAAGTTATAAAAGCAGCAGATGAAAATAATATAGCAATGGTATTTACCGGAATAAGAAATTTTAAGCACTAAGAGGTTATATGGGAATATTCGATTTTTTTTCAACAGACATCGCAATTGATTTAGGAACTGCAAATACCTTAATTTATCTCAAAGGCAAGGGTATTGTCTTAAATGAGCCGTCTATCGTTGCCTATGACAGAAACACCAAGAAAATTATCGCTCTTGGCAACAAGGCAAAGGAGATGCAGGGCAGGGAGCACAAGGAAATCCGCGTAACCCGTCCGATGCGCGATGGTGTTATTGCCGATTTTGAAATTGCCGAAGGGATGATTAAGGCTTTTATTAAGAAGGTCAGCAACGGTCCTATCTCCAGCAGAAGAATTATTATCGCTGTACCGAGCGGTGTAACAGAAGTTGAAAAAAGAGCTGTACGCGACAGTGCTGAGCATGCTGGCGCAAAGGAAGTTCATCTGATTGCTGAGCCGATGGCTGCAGCCATTGGAATAGGAATTGACGTGGAGGCTCCTGTTGGAAGCATGATTATTGATATCGGCGGCGGTACGACTGAAATTGCAGTAATTGCTCTTTCAGGTATTGTCAATGAAGAATCGATCAGGATTGCCGGCGATGAAATGAATAACGCTATAATGCAGTTTTTCAAGAAAAACCACAACCTCCTCATCGGTGAAAGAACTGCTGAGGCAATTAAATGCGAGGTGGGCAGCGCAGTTCCTCTTAAGGAAGAAATTACAGTCCAGGTTAAAGGACGCGATCTGGTGGGCGGCGTTCCCAAGACAGCCGAGGTTAGTTCGGTTGAAATCAGGGAAGCCCTCAATGAGAATGTTTCGCAGATAGTTGAAGCTGTAAAGCAGTCCTTAGAGCGTACTCCGCCTGAACTTTCTGCTGACATACTCGACCGCGGTGTTATGATTACAGGCGGCGGTGCCCTTCTTAAAGGCATAGACGAAAGAATCCGCATGGAAACCAATCTGCCGGTTCACGTGGCCGAGGACCCTTTGACAGCTGTAGCCAGAGGCGCTGGAAAGACTATCGATAATTTAAATAAATATTCAAAAGTATTTATTCGCAATAGAAGATATTGATGAAGGTTTTTTTTTCCAGATTCTGGTTTGGGTATAAAGAATATATTATAGTAGTATTACTACTTGTCATAAGCCTTTCTGTACTTTCTCTGAACAGCAAACCGGGAATAAAGAAGGTGAAAGCCTATGCTTTTGGAGGGTTTGCTGTTTGTACTTCCGGTGTTTCTAAGATACTGGAACCTTTCAGTACCGCCTTTGAAGTTGAATCCTTAAGGGAGGAAAACGCCCGGCTTATGCTGCAGGTAAACCGCTTAAGAGAGTACGGCCTTCAGAACGAGGAACTGAAAAAACAGCTCGCTCTTAAGGACTCCTCCCAGTATCCTTTGGTCTCAGCCAGGGTTGTCTCAAAGTTTGTATCTGCTTCACAGGGAAACTTTATCATTAATGCAGGCGATGACCGGAATATTAAAACCGGAATGCCTGTCATTAACAGCCAGGGACTCTTAGGTGTTGTTACAACTGTCTCAAAAGATTACTCGATCGTAAGGACACTCAGGAACCGGGAGCTGAAATTCGCTGTAAAAAACCAGAGAAGCCGCTTTGACGGGGTTTTGGAATGGAATGGAAAAGAACTGACCATTAAGAATGTGCCTAAGACATATGATATGGAAGTAGGGGACAGAATAGTAACCTCAGATTTCAGCACGAAATTTCCTCCCTCTATTCCGGTCGGCGTCGTTGCAGGCGGCAACAGGGATAAGACAGGAATTTTCAATAATATAGTTGTCAGTCCCTATGCTGATTTTGTGCGTGTTGAGCATGTCTTTGTGATTGCTTTTGTTCCCAGCGTTCAGAAGAACAATTTAGAGTTAAATTTAATTAAAAATAACTGATGCGTGCCGACTATTTAATTGCAATTTTATTGCTGATACCGCTGACTATTATTCAGCTGACGGTAATTCCCCTGTTTTCATACAATCAGATAGCACCTGATCTTGTACTGATACTTTTAGTCTATTATACTTTAAGAATGGGACAGATGCACGGGACTATTCTGGGCTTTATTTTCGGGCTTTTCTTTGACCTGGTTTCCGGCGGTATACTTGGAAGCGCCATGTTTTCAAAAACATTGAGCGGATTTCTTGCTGGATATTTTTATAATGAAAATAAAGTAGAGCTTAATCTTCATACTTTTATGTTTCTTTTTATTGTTCTTGTAATCGGGACCGTCGATTCTGTAACATATTCATTCTTCGGTTCGGCTGATACCAGTTCAAATATGTTGACACTTATTCTGGTACAGGGACTTTTCCCTGCCATGTATTCGTCAGTTTTATCGTTACCTATGGTTATATTTCATTCAAGAAAGATATTCGCATGACCAACAGCAGAAAATTTGGAACTGATGTAAGGAAAAGTATTTTATACTACATCCTTGTTTCCTTTTGTGCCGTTTTAGTATTTCAGCTGTTTAACATGCAGGTTATTAAGCATGAGTTTTTCGACGAGAAATCAGCTGATAACAGCATTAAAGGAATAGTACAGACCCCCTTAAGGGGAGTGTTTTACGACAGAAATTATAAGATTGTTGTAAACAATAAGCCGTCCTATACTCTTCTTATTACGCCTTCTTCCTACAACAGGAAACTCAACAATGTAATTGAAACTGTTATCGGCGCCGAACCGGGATACATCGATGAGATCCTTGAGGACAATATCCAGTATTCCAAATATATCCCGATCCGCGTTCAGAGGGATGTCAGCTTCCAGGTCATAAGCTGGATCGAGGAGAACAAGGAACAGCTCCCGGGCGTAAGCTATATAGTGGACATGGAAAGGGAGTACCCCGACAGCATCATGGCTTCCCACATGTTCGGTTATACCAAGGAGATTTCCCGAAAGCAGCTAGAAGCCGATAAAGGCTATTACGACATGGGGGATTTCATAGGCAATAACGGCATTGAAAAGACCTATGAAAAATACCTGAGGGGAGTAAAAGGCGTAAAGTATATGCTCGTTGATTCCAGGAGAAGGGAAATCGGGCGCTTTAAGGACGGCCTTAACGACAAGGAATCCATTAAGGGTGACGACCTGGTCCTCACAATTGATGCAGATGCACAGAAAGCAGCCGAACGGGGCTTTAAGGGGCTCAAAGGGGCTCTCGTTGCAATTGAACCCAAAACGGGTGAGATTATTGCATTTGTGAGCTCTCCGGAGTACGACCTGAATAATTTTACAACCGTAACGCCAAAGGAGATCTGGAGAAACTTAAACAGCGACCCCGATAAGCCTCTTTACAACCGTGCCACACTTTCAGTTCTGCCTCCCGGGTCGACATTCAAGCCTTTGGCTGCAATTGCAGCCCTGGAAGAGGGAGTTATTACTCCGCAGACTGTAATTAACTGCCCGGGAGGGTTTTATTTCGGACGCTTCTTCAAGTGCCACGGAGGCCCCCATGGTCCAATGACAGTTGAGCATGCACTTGAGAAATCGTGCAATACTTTCTTCTATCAGCTGATTCTTAGGATAGGTCTGGACAAGTGGTCAGATTATGCAAAGAGGTTCGGCTTCGGTCACAAAACAGGCGTGGACATCAGCGAGGAGAACAGAGGTATTGTTCCTTCAACGGAATATTACAATAAAAGATACGGTCCTAACGGCTGGACAAAAGGTTTCATAGTTTCTTTAGGTATAGGACAGGGGGAACTCAGCGTAACCCCGATGCAGCTGGCGAAGTATGTCTCCTTAATTGCTAACGACGGCAAGTCGGTTAAGCCTCACCTGGTAAGAGGTTATATGGATCCTGAGACGAAGAAGCTGGTTCCATTCAAGTTTGACCCGATAGACACCAAGGTAAGCAAAAAAACAATGGAAATTGTAAAGCACGGCATGTACCTTGTGGTCAACGGCGCCGGTACGGCAGGCAACGCAAAGATTCCCGGAATTACCGTTGCCGGAAAAACAGGAACCGCGCAGAACCCGCGTGGAAAGGATCATGCCTGGTTTATGGGGTTCGCACCATATGAGGACCCGAAGATAGCAGTAGCCGTATTGGTCGAGAACGCTGGTTTCGGCGCCACCTGGGCCGCCCCGATTGCTAAGAGCGTAATGATGGCTTACCTGAATAAATCAAGTCTGCCGCAGAACCAGACCGTTTCAAAAGATTCCAATGGACTTAAAAATCAGAATGCATTAAAAGATCAGAATGTGCCTAAAGTGCAGAATGGATCTAAAGAACAAAACAGACCTAAAGGTGAGGAGAAGATAGTTGCGGCCTCGATCAAGAATTGATTATCAGTTAGAAGACAAATTTGATGTAGTACTGTTTCTCTCGGTATTTTTACTGACAGGAATAGGCCTAGTTGCAATCTACAGCGCAACGCTGCATAATCCCTCTGCGAGCGGAAACTTCACAAAGCAGCTCTTTTGGGTTGGTGTTTCTACGACTATATTTTTTATTACCTATTTTGCCTCCCCAAGGAGCTTTAATTTGGTTTCCGTGCCGTCCTATATCTTTACCATACTTCTTCTTGTTGCGGTGCTTGTTATTGGAAAAAGGGTCTACGGTCAGAAGTGCTGGATTGATATCGGGCCTTTCAGCATGCAGCCATCCGAGTTTGCAAAGGTCGGTACGGTACTTTTCCTTTCTATGTTCTTAAGCCGTGAGAAAACAAACATTGAATCTATCTGGAGCATAATTACTGGTTTTGCTATCGGCTTCATACCCGTCATACTGATTCTTTTGGAGCCTGATATGGGCACGGCGCTGGTATTCCTTTCTCTGACAGTTGTACTTGTTTTCTGGAAGGGGATCAGCCTTTTCGGCCTGTTTACGATGATTTCGCCCGGGCTTGCTGTTTTTTCATCAATGTTCGGGACTGTACCTTTTATAATTTGCCTTGCTGCAGTTGCTGCCGGGCTTTTCTTTTTCAAAAAGAAACTGATCATAAGCGGCGCAATCTTTGCCATGAACCTTGGTGCCGGATTTATCTTTAACTTTGTATTTAAGTACTTAAGTCCGCACCAGAAACAGCTGATTGAAACCTTTGTCGACCCGAACAGTGATCCTCTTGGCGCCGGCTATAACGCAATTCAGGCTAAAGTCGCAATCGGTTCAGGCGGACTGTTGGGCAAGGGATACCTGATGGGAAACCAGACTCAGCTGAGGTTTATACCGGAGCAGTGGACAGACTTTATTTTCTGCGTTATCGGGGAGGAATTCGGCCTGATTGGAAGCCTTATTGTAGTCAGTCTCTTCTTTTTCCTTTTCTTCAGGCTTCTTAAAATAGCCTCTCAGGTACGGGAGAGAAACGAGTTTAACAGCTTTGTTGTCATAGGCACTCTGGCCGTGCTTTTTACCCACTTTGCAATTAATATCGGCATGACAGTCGGCCTTATGCCGATTATAGGCGTTCCGCTTCCTTTCCTAAGCTATGGCGGAAGCTCGCTTATGGCAAATATGTTCCTCGTTGGAATTGTAGCCAATATTTACAAAAACAGAAAGCAGTATACCTGATAACTTAAAAACCGGTTTAACATGACTTCACAGGAAAAACTTCAAAAAAAGCTGAATGAGGGAAAGCACATAACCGTCGGTCTGGATACCGATATAAAGAAAATCCCAAAGCATCTTTTAAGTGAAAAAGATCCCGTTCTGAAGTTCAACGAGATCATAATTGAAAATACCAGCCAATTTGCCTCATCCTACAAACTGAACCTGGCATTCTATGAAAAAGAGGGAAGCCGGGGTCTGGAGCTCCTCCAGAAGACACTGGAACTTATCCCTAAGGACATTCTTACCATTGGAGACGCAAAAAGAGGGGACATTGGTAATACCAGCCAGATGTATGCCCAAAGCATATTCGAGCACTTTAAGTTTGATTCCGTGACCCTTCACCCGTATATGGGTTTTGACTCAGTGGAGCCCTTCCTTCAGTACGAGGAGAGGCTGAGTTTCATGCTCGCCCTTACATCCAACCCCGGATCGAAGGATTTTGAAAAGCTGGAGCTTAAAGACGGGCGCTACCTTTACCAGGAAGTGATCTCGAAGGTAAAAAAGTGGAACAGTAAGAATAACTGCGGCATAGTTTTCGGCGCTACAAATGAAAAAGAGCTTTCTGAGAACGTCGGTTCATTTGATGATCTCTTTGTGCTTCTTCCTGGCATCGGTGCCCAGGGGGGAAGTCTGGAGGCTGTGGTAGAGGCCTTTAAGGAAAGCAAAAAGGAAAAATTCCTCATCAATGTAAGCCGCGGGCTGATTTATAAGGACAATAGCCCGTCCTTCGGCAGAGCGGCCAAGGAAGAGATCATCAGCCTTAACATCAAGGTTGCCGGGATCTGGAATTAAGAGGGAAAAAGGTTTCAGGTTGCTTAAAAATCGGTCAATTAATAAAAAATGAGCTTCGGCTCATTTTTTATTTGAAAAGCAGGATTTTAAGAAATAAATTTATATATTATATAGTCTCAGGTTCTCATATATCATCCGTATTGACCATAAAATTGAGGATATCATATGAACCGTGTTACTAAAGTCACTGAAAAAGCCCTCTACGAAGTCTGGAAATCAGAGGACTTAAAAAAGCTGATAAGCACAATCGACGGTGAGTCGGTATCCATTATGGATGCCGGGTTCCACAATACAGACACCTCGGGTCCAGATTTTAAGAATGCCAGGATTCGAATAGGCAATCTGACCTATGTGGGGGATGTTGAGATTGATGTTGACGTCAGTGACTGGCGCAGCCACGGGCACTATCAGGACCAAAAGTATACCAGTGTCATTCTTCATGTAGTTCTCAATAATAAACACCGCCATCCGTTTGTTTACAGCTCAGATAAAAGAAAAATCCCGGTTCTCTGCATTACAGATTTCATAGACAGCAGCCTTTCCATCGAAGCCTTAGAGGAAGCTTCAAATGAAGCCGGCTCAGGAATCAACCATTTAAGATGCACACAGAAAAGCCAGAAGATAGAAAACAAATTAAAGATCGATTTTCTTTATAATCTGGGCATTCAACGTTTCCGTAAAAGATGCGATAAGATATATGCCAGGCTCAAGGAACTGGCTTATATTAAGGAACTTGACATGAAGGAGCCCGTAATAGGCTACGATCTGACGGAAGAGTTTCAGGCGAGGGAGTTTTCATTTAAGGATTTTAAGAATAAGGATCTCTGGCAGCAGCTTTTCTATGAATTTCTCTTCGAGGCCCTTGGCTACTCAAACAACAAGGCTATCATGCTTAAGCTCTCTCAGTCGGCTAATATCCGCTTCTTACGCTCAGCCGTCTATGAAGCAAATTCACTTGATACAATAAGAGCCTGCCTATTTTACATTTCGGGGCTCATTTCCCCGGAGAAAACCTACAGCAATCCTGAAGTTTCAGAATATGCAGACAAAACAGTTAAGATCTGGAATACAATAAAAGACCGCTACGACGGAAAGATCTACAGTGACGTCAGCTGGCACTTCTTCAAATTAAGACCTCAGAACTTTCCGACGATCCGTCTTGCCGGCGGCGCAGTGCTGCTGCACAGGATCATGTTTGAGGATATGCTGGGAAGAATGATCAAGAAATTTGAGGAGATAAAAAACAGGGAAGTTCTCCTCCGTTCGGTAAAATCCCTTTTTATAGTTCCTTCAGACGGCTTCTGGAAAAGCCACTATGTGCTGGACAAGACGGCCGAAGATGAAATAAAGTACTTTATCGGGGGCTCCAGAATAGATGATATTATCATAAATATTGTTCTGCCGTTTGTATCCATATATTCCGAAATTCACGGGAACAGGGATCTTTCAAGGAACGTTCTGCAGATATTCTCCTCGTACGTTCAGCCCGACAACAACAACATCGTAAAAACCGTAGCCAGTTCTCTCCAGGTTGAAGACTCATGGAAAAGGAGCGTACTCTCGCAGGGGATGATTGAGCTCTTCAGGAATTTCTGCTCCAGGGATAAGTGCCGCGAGTGCGAGATAGGGAAAGTGCTGACAGAAGAAGGAATTAAAAATTAAAAATTAAAAAGCAGGGGCCGAGTGCTTTGGGGGCTTACATACCTCATATCTTAACCATAAGGGCTTACGATTGCTCACGAAAAGGCTTTTAGCCTGAAGAACAATTTGACTTCCTTTAATATTTTCTATAATCTTAAAATTTATTATAATTATTCTGATGCAATCGGTTTTGCAATAGAGTTCCTGTTTAATTATTGAAAATAAAAAGAGAGAATTATATGGATTTTCAGTTGAAAGACAAGACAGTACTTGTAACAGCTTCCAGTTCAGGTATAGGGCGTGCAGTGGCAGAGATTTTTGTGCAGGAGGGCTGCAATGTGGCTATCTGCGCGCGTACAAAAGAGAGCTTAATTAAAGCTGCAGATGAGATAAAGAAAGCCTACGGAGTTGAGCCTTTATGGTGTGTATGCGATATAAATGCTGCAAAGGATATCAGTACGACAATCGATGTGGTAAATAAGAACTTCGGGCATATTGATATACTGGTCAATAACTGCGGTGGACCGGTGCCGGGCATTTTTGAAAATCTGAATGATGAGGAGTGGCAGTCGGCATTCGAACAGGTTCTTCTGAGCGTTGTAAGGTTCAGCCGGGCTGTCCTTCCGATGATGAAGGAACGCAGGTGGGGCAGGATCATTAATTTAACTTCAATTGCGGTCAAGCAGCCCCTGGAGAACCTCATGCTTTCAAACAGCCTTAGGAATGCGGTAATCGGATTTACCAAAACCCTCAGCAATGAAGCCGGTAAGTACAATGTAACGGTAAACAGCGTAGCCCCCGGCTACACGCTTACAAAAAGACTTTATGAGCTTTCCATTAACAGGGCAAAGCTAACAGGAGAAAGCCACGAGCATACACTGGCTGAGATGGCAAAGGAAGTGCCTCTTTCGCGCCTGGCCAGGCCTGACGAAATTGCCTCGGCAGTTGTATACCTGGCAAGTGAACAGGCCGGCTATATAACAGGCAATACGATCCAGGTCGACGGAGGCTTATATAAAGGGGTTTACTAGGAAAGGTCTTGGAAAGAAAGTCATATGTACGTAGTGTAAAAGGTTTGAACGGAATGATTCTTTTATGAATTATTAGTACATTTGACTTTCTTTTATTAAAAACGAACAAAATGATAAAAAAGCTTGAACTTGCGGTTGAACCGGAAAAGATTTTAGATAATGACTACATAAAAAAAGCTGCCTCAGAGAAACTTCACGTCAGCCTCCAGGATATTACCACGGTCATTCAGGAAAGGCGTTCCATTGATGCCCGAAGCAGAAGGCCCGTATACAGGGTGACTGCCAGTGTGTTCATAAATGAAACCCCGCCTGAAATCTACCCTCACATAGATTACCAAAAGGTAAAAGGAAAGAAGAAGGTAATAATAGTAGGATTCGGCCCTGCCGGAATGTTTGCATCACTTAAGCTAATTGAACTCGGCATTAAGCCAATAGTTTTTGAAAGGGGCAAGGACGTGCAGTCAAGAAGGCGCGATCTTCGTGCAATTCAGCAGTTCAGCGAGGTTGATCCCGATTCCAATTACTGTTTCGGGGAAGGGGGCGCCGGAACCTACAGCGACGGCAAGCTTTACACCAGAAGCAACAAAAGAGGCGACATAAAAAAGATTCTGGGAGTCCTGGTGCAGCACGGGGCAGATGAAAGCATAATGATTGAGGCACATCCGCACATCGGAAGCAACAAACTCCCCAAAATTGTTCAGGCCATAAGAGAGACTGTAATCAGTTCCGGCGGGGAGGTCTATTTTAACTCGAGGGTTACAGATTTTATTATTAAAGATGGCAGAATTCTGGGAGTAATTGTAAACGGAGGCGCGGAGTTTATGGCCGATGCCGTAATCCTGGCTACGGGGCATTCGGCAAGGGACATATTCTATCTCCTGGACAGGCACAAACTTACAATTGAGGCCAAGCCTTTTGCCATGGGTGTCAGGATCGAGCACCCGCAGAGGATCATTGATGAGATTCAGTATCACTCAAAAGAAAGAAGCGCAGCGCTTCCGGCTGCAAGCTACAGCCTTACATGCCAGGTAGAGGAAAGGGGGGTATTCTCATTCTGCATGTGTCCTGGAGGAATAATAATTCCAGCCTCAACAAGTCAGGATGAGCTTGTATTAAACGGCATGTCGGTTTCAAGACGCGACTCAAAGTTTGCCAATTCTGGCTTTGTAGTAACGGTTAATGAAGAGGACTGGGCAAAGTATTCCTCACACGGTCCTTTTGCGGGTCTGGAATATCAGAAGGAAGTAGAAAAAATCGCATATGAGGCAGGCGGCAGAACTCAGAGGGCGCCGGCGCAGAGGGTGACAGATTTTGTGAATGGAAAGGTTTCAGCCACACTTCCCGAGACGTCTTATATACCGGGAATTACATCCTCTCCGCTTCACGAAGTGCTTCCCCTGGAGATCTCGAAGCGTCTTAAAGGGGCCCTTCTGGAATTCGGGAAGAAGATGAGAGGCTACTTTACCGAAGAAGCCCAGATGCTGGCAGCCGAGACCAGAACGAGCTCGCCTGTAAGGGTCCCGAGGGACAATGAGACATTTATGCATATTAATCTTCAAGGACTTTTCCCGAGCGGAGAAGGGGCAGGGTATGCCGGTGGCATTGTTTCGGCTGCAATGGACGGGGAGAACTGTGCCGAAGCCGCGGCAAAATATATAAAGATATAGTTTGTCCTGAATTATTAAATCGCTTATTTTTGTAATGTTAATGGGTTGGGAATTAATTCTTAAAATAGAGGAGTTGCCTTGAAAAACATTAAAATAATTTTATTTGCCTTTGTACTCTTTGCTCTTTACGCAACGGGTTATGCCCAGGAAGCCAAAACAGAGAAGGTTGAGAAGAATGCTTCAAACATAGAAAAGTTCGATCCCAAGAGGGATGCGGCAAAGGACATTGAAAACGCGGTAGTTGAAGCAAAGAAATCCGGGAAGAACATTCTTCTTGACGTAGGAGGCGAGTGGTGCCCCTGGTGCCGTGCCTTAAGCAAGCTTATGGCGGAGAACAAAGAAATAGCCGATTACATGAAAGCAAACTATGTAGTTGTAAAAGTAAATTTCAGCAAGGAAAACAAGAACGAGGCAGTGCTTTCAAAATATCCCAAGATCCCCGGATATCCTCATCTCTTTGTCCTCGACAGTGAAGGAAAGCTCCTGCACTCACAGGATACCGGAGTCCTAGAGTCAGGCAAAGGTCACGATCCGGAAAAGGTATTAAACTTCCTTAAAGAGTGGTCTCCAAAGAACGTAAAGAAAGCAAGCTGATAAAAAGACAGAATTGAATTACAAAAGCCCTTAGCAATAAGGGCTTTTTGTTTATTACGGATGTATTCAAATGCCGCGGTCAGCGGCATGGTATTGATAGCCTGGGGTGACAAATCCGTCTTTGACGGATGCAGGAACCCCAGGGATAGGATCCCCCACCACACCCCCCGAGCCGCAGCAGCCGCGACATGCTCCGATCCCATGGCGCCCAAATTTTAGTGAATTTGGTTATGTTTTATGGGGCATGGGGTTTCCCCAATGAATTTCCGCCTATAAAATATGCAGCCGCCTGCGGGACCCCGTGTGTTAAAGATAATTCCGAAAACGTTCCTGCTATCAAATATTTTCAAAGAATAGAGAATTATATGTTTGACAATAAATATAATTTTCCCAATTATTACTCTTGCCATTGTTTCCCATGTAGGGTTTAATTACTAATTAAGGGATATAAAATGCCATTAGATTTGACTTTGTTCATTGTCCTTCTTGGAACGTTTGGACTTTGGATTTTTGGGATTAAGCGAGAGCTATTTATTAGACCAAAATCTTTTAAGTTAATTCTTATAATAAGCATAGTATTGTTTATTATGGCTTATGTTCTTCCTGTATTTGATGCTTTCAAAAATAAACCGGTAAACATTCTTAAGTTGCCTATTTTAGCATTGTTTCTTTATAGAATCTTAAGAGCTTTCTTCAGGAAAATGAATGATCGCGAACCGAAAGACACCTTCTGGGTAATGCACACCTGGGAAGGGATCTGGGCAGATACAGTATTTAATATATCATTTTGGCTAATACATGGCATTTTATTTATGCTTTTGCTTGCGGAGAAAATATAAATGAAAAATGTTTAAGATATTTCAGAATATCCCTATTGGAGAAAATAGGCATGAGATATGTTCTAATAATATTTTTATTCGTTAACACTATAGTTTCAGCAGAAAAAAAGAGCTACGCGTTAACCGATATCAGAAACACAAGGAAATTTACTCTTACCATCGAGGAAGACTTAGTTGATGAGGTAATGAAACTAGTTCTTTATGAAAAGAAAAAAGTCATCGATAGCCTTCAGGTCCCATATGTCAAGTACATTACGAATATTACTGAGTCACAGCGAAGTTTTCTGAAAGTGGAGTTCCGCAGAGGAGGAAGTTCAGGTGTGAAGATGCGTTTTACAAGCATCTTTTGTGCAGCGGATTCAAAGATAGTACCAAGCTTAACTCAAATAAGTACTATATATTCTCATATAACAAAGACTTTTATTCCCAAATACGACAGCATTAAAGGTGTTAAATATCACGAGGATTATTCTATATACTATAATCTTCTGAAATCAGGAAGAGAATACTCAGTAAAGGTAAACGACAGTTACTTTCTCAAATCGATATTTGAATCTGACATTAATGAAAAATGGACAAATCGCCTGAATCTTAAATTCGACAAAGAACAATTTATATTTTATTCTGAGAAAAGGAAAGTTAAAGGTCATTTTCAGATTTATTATTTAAACGACTCTGAGGAATCCAAAGAACTCAACGGTGAATTCTGGGCTATTGAGATGAAAAGATTTACTTATCTCTGGATCAACTCAAGATGGTTTTATATTGCTAGAAATAAACTAAATGAAATATGACTAAGTTTCATGCATGAAGTTAATAATGGATGAGTTATTATTCGAGGATTTGTCAGATATTCATTGAGTCCGCTCTCACGGACGAAATGTTTGTAGCCCAGGGTGACAAATCCGCCTTGCGGATGCCGGAACCCCGGGAAAAGAATCCCCCCATACATCAGAGCCCCGCAGGTGGCGGCATAATAAATTAATTTAATCCAAGTAAGTATTGATTTGTGTAACAGACATAAAACCACTGACGTGGTTTTTTAGGGAGGGGATTCCATACCCAGGGTTACATCACCCCCTACGGGGGAGTGTAACCCTGGGCTACAGACATGGAACCACTCCGTGGTTCCGGACTATTCTTAAGCCGCCTGAATGTTAAACGGTTGCGGCCGTAAGGTTAGCTTTCAGATTGTTCAGTTTGTATTCTGACATGTCGGAAACCTCTTTCAGGTAACGGTTCATGTAGTAGCTGTCCCTGATATAATTGAAAAGGGCGGTGTTCTTTTCCGTTATATCCTCCAGGCCGCACAGGTAATTCATAATCCTAAGCGTTAGGCGCCAGTTGCCAAGCTCTTCAAGGTTTTCTTTGCTGTAATACCATTCGCCTTCATAGTAATTGGCCCCAATAAAGGACTTTACTTCTTCATCACTAAGGAGCTTCTCGATCATCTCTTTTTCTTCTTTTTCAAGCTGACTCTTTACACCAGTTGTAACATTCGTATCAGCTGCAGCACTGGATTTTACTTTTCCCTTAGCTGTTTTCTTTTCTTCCGTAACAGCGGCTGGCTTTCTTGAAAGCGTGGACTTGTTCTTTAGAAGAACCCTTACAAGCTTTATAACCTGATCCACTTCGTAGGCACTTCCTCCCAGGCGGTGCAGCACCTGCTGCAAAGGTTTTGTGAGATATAACTCATCAAAAAGTTCAATCGTGCGCGCACCTGTGTCGTCTTTCTGCCTTAAAATGCCTATGTCCTTAATACTTAACCACAGTGCATAGATGAGCAGGTTCCTGGGATAGTTGGATTCACGGCTTAAGAGGAAAGACCTTCTGAAGTCGTCTGTAACGGATTCATTTTCTACAACTACTTCGTTATCTGTAAGAAGATCGTTAATCGATTTAATTGCATCCAGTCCGTTTGTAAAATTGCTTATCAGAACGGGCATGCTGCCGTCTGCCTGAATATGGTCTTTTACCTGATTGATGAAATACTCGTAGCGGCTGATTATAGACTTCAGCGTGCTTTCTGTATTCTTAATTTCTTTGTCTTTTACAAAGAGGTCTGTTACCAGTTCAATTGACCTGTTGTCAAAAAGATTTAAGAGCGCTTCATGCACTGAAGAAAGCCTCTGTTCAACTAAAGCCTGTTCGATGCTTGGAACACCGGAGCCGTTAAGAGATCTCCAGATCTCTTCATACTCTCCGTTTACGTCATAGACCTCCCTGAAATCCAGAAATACATGATACTTAAACGGCTTCAGATGAATAAACAAACCCTTTTCACCCAGCTCACGCCCGAGCCTTATGTATTCCAGGTTATTTACAAGATCGCGGTAGATGTAGAAATATTTGTCCTCTGTCCTTAAACCCAGGGCAGGCACAAGGCTGGAATAAATTGTTGTCCTTTCCTCACCCACTCCTGTCGGGATTGATTTTCCGGTCGTGCGGTTAATCCAGCCCGTAGTCTCAGCGAATTTATTGTTGTAAACTACAATTGCTCTTTCGTCGCCGAATTTATTGGTATATGCAAAGACATTCTGGTTCACATTGCCGTCGTTGGTATAGAAGTCGTAGAACCAGAAGTTATCCACCTGACTGAACATGTATCTTTTTTTCATGAGGGGGAATATTTCTCTTCTGTGGCGATCGACGAGATACTCATTTACAAACTCGTTGTAGTATGCTCTCTTGTATTCCATGCCGTACTTCTCGGAATAGCCTTCAACCTGCCCGTGCGCAAACATCGGGAGTCCGGGCAATGTAACCATTAGAGTAGCAACTCCGAAGTACTTGTCGTCTGTTCCGAACTGCCTTATTGCAGTCTCCTCGTCGGGATTACTCATGAAGTTGACGTAGCGCTTTAATATCTCGGGGTTAAACTCCAGCGTGCTGGAGATGACCTTGCGGTACTTCTCGTTTTCCTCCTTCATCATCATGTGCATGAAGGCGCTGTTATAAACCCTGTGCATGCCGAGCGTGCGCACGAAGTAGCCTTCCATGAGCCAGAAGGCTTCTGCCAGGAGGAGTGTATCCGGCATCTCCTCGTTAATCCTGTCTACAACTTCCCTCCAGAATTCCTTAGGGAAGAGCTGATCGAATTCTTCTACTCTTAAGCCGTAATCGCTTCTTGAAGGTATGTCGCCACCGGATCCCGGCTGCGGGTACCAAAGGCGGTGGAAGTGACGTTTGGCCAAAGTCATTGCGGCATCAAAGCGTATAATGGAAGTTTTCCTTGCAACGTGGAATATAGTCTGGATTACGGCCTCGCGCACATAATCCTTTAACAGGTCCAGCTGAGCCGTATCGTTCCACGGCATGTTGGTGCCGTCGTTGCCGTGATAAATGTAGCGCACCTCACCAGAATTATTGTCTATTCTCTGGAACACAACAGCGGCATCGGTTTTTGACCAGTATCCGTCTTCAATCCTTAGCTGAACGCTTGGGTCTTCCGACAAGTCGGGTCCCGTAAATCTGTAGTTAGGGAAGGGGCTGTATGGGCTCTGTATAAAATAGTCCGGGTGCTCAATTACCCATTTGGAATAGATACCCATATGGTTGGGGACCATATCGCTTGCAAGCCTTATTCCTCTTTGGCGGCAGCGGTAGTTCAGGTTCTGGAATGCGTGCTCACCCCCTAAGTCGTATGCAATTACGTAGTCGTAGACCGAATAAGCCGAAGGAACGGCCTCGGGGTTTCCGGTCATCTGTTTAATTCTCTGTGAAGCGCGGCTCCTCTCCCAAAGACCTATAAGCCAGAGCCCTGTAAAGTTAAAGCCAGCAATCATATCCAGCTCTTCGTCCGGTATCTGATCCAGGTGGGCTATATGCCTGGAGTATTTTCTTGAAAGCTGGTCGAGCCATACGTAGACGTTTTTAGCCAGCAGGACCACCTGGGGCATCCAGTGCACGTCGGGCGTAAATCGTTCGCCTTCAAGAAAGTCCAGGTGAGCGTCGCGTCCGTATCTGTAGCCCGATTTGCCGAGCGTAAGATAATCCAGATCGCCGGCTCCTGCCTTGTAGCGGGGGACAGCCGTAGGGGCACCGCCTCCCATACCCCAGGCGCCAAGGCGGTAGTCTTCCTTAATCATGTCCACGCCGCGGAGGATCTTATCCAGATACCTTAAGTCGAGTATAATCGACCAGCGGTTTGCAATAAACTTCAGCTGATCTTCCAGGCTTTCGGGGTTTGCAATAATTGGTGTCCTTAACAGATCAAATATCGGCTGGTCATCCGGGCCGTACTTCTTTTCATTTAAGAAGAAGTCCTCAAGCTGATTTATAATTTTACTGTATGAAGTCAGCACCGTGAGCTCCTCGTCGTTAAAGAGCTCCTTAAAGTCGCGGTTTGCAGGGTTATAATTGGCAAAGAAAAGGAGAATTAGTTCCTCCAGGGCCACTTCAGTATTGGGTTTGCCTTCATGATAGTCTCTTAAGTACTCTTCCGGGTCCTGTTTGTTTTTATAGACTTCCATCGGGGGGAACTGTCTTACAAAGCTGAGGAGAGTGCGTCTTAGCTCTTCTTCTCCGGAATACCTCTTTACGTGCTCAAGGGCACGCCTGAAGACCTCCGGGTTAGCCTTGTTTTCATATTCCCGTAATATGTAGTGGTAAATTTCATCTATCAGCCCCATGGCGTTTATCTGGCCGGCCTTGACAGAATTTTCCGGCGTTCTCAATTCATTTAATTTCTGTGCGAACAGGCGCGAGGCGTGAAAGTTGGCAAAAACAACATTCCCGTTAAAAGAGAAAATTGATTCATCAAAATTGTATTTTTCCCTGACTCTTGCTGAAATATGAAATTCAAAGCCCCGGCGTAAACCCTGGATTTCATCCTGCTTATCAGTCAGCCGTACAGGAATATTCAAATTCCCATTTTTTTTATGCATAAATCTTCCTGTCCCTTATAATTAGAAGAAAAAACTAAAGATATCTTTCGATGACAAACAAGTAAAACGGGCAGACTGCGGGAAAACCGCACAACTGCTAATATTTCAATTAAGCAACCCTAAAATGAAAATCAATTAACAATAAATTACCAAATTCCGGCTAAACTGTCTATTGTTAATTATTCATGAAAAAGGGGAGTGAAAAGATATTCCGGTCAATGGAGAATATATCCAGAATAAACGGGCTAAAAATTGATATTATTTGCATATTAAAGTATATTTTTGAATAAAAAATAAAGGTTTTATGTCAACCCCCTTAATGTCGCAATACCATAAGATAAAGGAAAGTCATCCCGATACGATACTCCTCTTCAGGGTAGGTGATTTTTTTGAAACATTTGAAGAAGACGCAAAAATTGCTTCAAAAGTGCTTGGAATTACCCTGACTAAAAGGTCTAACGGCTCTTCCGGAGATACGCCGCTTGCGGGTTTCCCTTTTCATGCATTGGACGCCTACCTGCCCAAACTGGTTAGAAGCGGCTACAGGGTTGCTGTATGCGAACAGATTGAAAACCCGAAGTTTGCAAAGGGAATTGTAAAAAGGGAAGTAATTGAAGTTGTTACGCCCGGCGTGGCGCTCTCGGATAAACTTCTGGATCATAAGAAAAATAACTATCTTGCCTCCTTATGCCTTAAGGATGGAATGGCAGGCATATCATTCTGCGACATATCGACGGGTGAGTTCTTTACATATGAAGTTTCCTCAGACAGCATACTAAGCCAGCTGGAGCTGATAAGTCCAGCGGAAATACTCGTTCAGAAGAAAGATAAAGAGGAGGTCCAGAGGCTAACCGAACGCTGGAACCAGTCTGTAAGGTTTACAAAGATGGACGACTGGATCTTTAACTTTGAGTACTGCCGCGATAACCTCTTAGGACATTTTAAGACCGTAAGCCTGAAGGGCTTTGGAATAGACCACCTTACCACAGGCATAATTGCAGCCGGCGTGATACTGCAGTACCTGCAGGATACGCAGAAGGTTAATCTTACACACTTAAGCAAAATCGCCAGGTACAACCCTTCAGAATATATGATGCTCGATTCGGCAACTAAGAGGAATCTTGAGATCACATATACCATGAATGACGGGGCCCGCGAGGGATCCTTAATATCCATAATGGATAAGACTGAGACCGCAATGGGCGGCCGCATGCTGAAGAAATGGATATCGGCCCCATTAAGGAAGCTTGAACCCATTCTTCAGCGCCAGGAATGCATAGAGGAATTCTTCCAGAATAAAAACTTAAGAAACAGTTTAACATCTGAACTAAAAGAAGTGGGGGACCTGGAGCGCCTCATTTCAAAAGTCTGCACCGGGAAAGCCAACCCGAGAGAAATTGTTGCACTTAAGAACTCGCTGAAGAAAATTCCTCTTATAAAGGATCTTCTTTCTGTGGCAGCTTCTCCTGTCTTAAGTAAAATATCCTCCCGCCTTGAAAGCCTGGAGAAAACAGTTTCCCTGGTGGAAGAGGCAATTTCAGAATATCCTCCTTTAGCTCTAAGCGACGGGGGCGTAATTGCATACGGGTTTAATCCCGAGTTAGATGAACTGCGGGACTTGTCCAAAAACGCAAAGAGCTGGATTGCTAACCTGCAGAAAAGTGAAAGGGAGAGAACCGGGATCTCATCACTAAAGGTTAGCTACAATAAGGTCTTCGGCTATTACATTGAAATCAGTAATGCCAACTTAAGCAAAATTCCCGATGACTACATCCGCAAACAGACGCTTGTAAACGGGGAGAGGTTTATTACGCCTGAACTTAAGACTTATGAGGACAAGATATTAAACGCTGAGGAGAAGATAGCCGACCTGGAGTATCAGCTTTTTAACGAAATCAGGCAGTCGGTTTCATTTCAGGCCGAAGCCATTCAGATGAATGCGCAGATGATTGCCATGCTCGACTGCTACTTGTCTTTTGCCGAGTGTGCCGTTCAGTATAATTATGTAAAGCCCATGGTAAACGATTCCGAGGGTATCAGTATTTTAGAGGGGCGTCATCCGGTGGTGGAAAGAATACTTAAGCCGGGAGAAAAGTTTACCCCTAACAGCTACCACCTGGATAACGAGGACACACAGATAATTGTTCTGACCGGTCCCAATATGGCAGGCAAATCCGTATACTTAAGGCAGCTTGGGCTTATTGTTCTTTTAGCCCAGGTGGGCTCTTTTGTGCCGGCTAAGGAAGCTTCAATCGGCCTTGTGGATAAAATATATACTCGCGTCGGGGCTAGCGACAACATATCGGCCGGCGAGAGCACATTCCTTGTTGAAATGCAGGAGGCTGCAAACATACTTAACAATGCAACCAGCAAAAGCCTTATTCTCTTAGATGAGATCGGGCGAGGCACGAGCACATTTGACGGAATTTCAATTGCATGGGCAATTACAGAATATCTTCATGAAAATCCGGACCTGTCGGCTAAAACGCTCTTTGCAACGCATTATCATGAGCTGAATGAAATGGCTTCAATATTCCCAAGAATTAAAAATTTCAAGGTGGAGGTAAGGGAATATGGCGACAAGGTTATCTTCCTTCACAAGGTTACTCCCGGCGGGGCCGACCACAGCTACGGCATTCAGGTGGCTCAGATGGCAGGACTTCCGGAGTTTGTAACCAAAAGGGCCAAGGAGATACTTCAGAACCTGGAGGGCAAAGAACTCACCCCGATGGAAGTTAAGAAGGCACGCATGGCCAAAATGAAGGCTAAGGATGAGATGCAGTTCAGCTTGTTTGAAGTTAAAGACGATTCCATTCGTCAGGCCATTTCAGAAATGCAGATTGATAACATCACTCCCATCGAGGCCCTCAATAAGCTTAATGAGCTGAAAAGGAAAGTCCAGGGGAATGAAAATTAAAAATTAAAAATTAAAAATTAAAAAGTAAGACAATAAAAAAAGAAAATTAGATGGCAAATAATTCTAAGCCAAAGTACCTTATTATAGCAGCTGTGGTAATGGCAGCTATTGTTGTAATTTTCCTAAGTGGAGTATTTTCAAGGCATTATACTGCGGAAGAAAAGCAGTATATTGCGGAAATTGAAAAGCTTAGACAACAGAAGGATTACGAGATGCAGAGCGATCCGCAATCCCCGTTTAATTTCAAAGGAAAGATCCATTTTGAACCTTTGAAGTATTTTGATGTGGATCCATCCTATGTCTTTAAGACGAAGCTCTTTGAGTACGGCAATAAAGATACCGTTACGGTCTATGGTACAAAAGGGGAGCCGAGGAAAGCCGTGAGGTTCGGCTATGTAAAGTTTAATTTTGACGGGAAAAATATAAAAATGAATGTCTACAAAGGCGTTACGCGTACGGGTCAGGAATACTACAGCATCTGGTTTACAGACCGTACGACAAACAATGAATCCTACGGCGTGGGCAGATATCTGGATTTTGAGAAAGTGGATAATCCGGATTATATTTATACAGTTGATTTCAACCAGGCATATAATCCATATTGTGCATACAGCCCTAACTACAGCTGCGCAATTCCGACAAAAGATGACTATGTGGATATTGGAATAAAGGCCGGTGAAAAAAAGTTTCATAATTAAGGGAGTCAGAAGTGGTAGTAGTCTTAGAAAAAAATGTATCAGATGAGCAAATAGAAGAGATCATCAGGCACCTGGTGGATTTTGGCTTTGATGTTCATAAATCAACCGGAGTTGAACAGATTGTGCTCGGTGCAATAGGGGTCAAACCCGATTTTGATATAAGAAAAGTAAAGGTTCTGGACGGCGTTCATGAAGTATATAGAATTACCGACCCGTTCAAGCTTGCCAGCCGCAGCTTTAAGAAAGAAAATACGGTAATAGATATAAACGGCGTTAAAATAGGCGGCAATGAGATAGTTGTTATGGCAGGTCCCTGTTCGGTTGAAAATGAGGATCAGATTTTCAGCCTGGCTGAAATTGTGGCAAAGAATGGCGGCAGGATCTTAAGAGGCGGCGCCTTTAAGCCGAGAACTTCCCCGTACTCATTTCAGGGACTTGGGGAAGAGGGCTTAAAGATGATGAGGCGGGCGGCAGATAAGAATAATCTCCTCGTAATAACAGAAGTAATGCAGATCGAGCAGATCGCTTTAATTGAAGAATATGCTGATATTCTTCAGGTAGGTGCCCGTAATATGCAGAACTACCCCTTCTTAAAGGAACTGGGCAAGTCCACCAAGCCGATAATGCTTAAAAGAGGTCTTGCTGCAACCATTGAAGAATGGATGATGTCGGCTGAATATATACTTGCCAGCGGCAATAAGGATGTAATCCTTTGTGAAAGAGGGATCAGGACATTTGAGACATATACAAGAAATACGTTTGATCTTTCTGCAATTCCTGTAGTTCATAAAAGAAGCCATCTGCCTGTAGTTGCCGATCCTTCACACGCAACAGGATACAGGGACCAGGTAATCCCGATGGCAAGGGCCGCCGTGGCTGCCGGGGCTGACGCTCTGATGGTGGAAATTCATAACGATCCCGAAAAGGCACTTTCAGACGGCCCGCAGTCGCTATACCCCGAGCAGTACGAAAGAATGATGCTGGAATGCAAGGCAATTGCTCAGGCCATCGGCAGAACCATATAGCACTTAAAAGGCAGCGTTAGATATTCATTAACTTTAAGAGTGGTAGAAAACTGAATATTTCAATTTTAGGTCTCGGTTTAATTGGCGGATCAATTGCAAAAAACCTTAGCAGAAGCGCTCCTGAGGTCACTTTAAGCGCATGGGATATCGATGAGGTACTTAGTAAAGCACTTGAAGAGAAGGTTATAAGCAATAAACTGAAGTCTCTGGAAGATGCACTTTCAAGTGAAGTCATTTTCCTCTGCCTTCCTGTTGAAGAATCGATAAGAGCCTTTGAAACGCTTGCCCCGAAGCTTAAAAGCGGCACTCTAATTACCGATGTATGCGGTGTGAAGGGAAGGTTTGAGGATCTCTGGAAAACCTATAAAAGTCAGGGGATGTACATCGGCGGCCACCCGATGACGGGCAAGGAAAAAGGGGGCTTCATGAATTCCGATCCTCTGCTTTTTGAAAATGCCGTCTATATAGTTTCTCAAACAGGAAAGACCAGCCCGGGCATTAAGAAACTGCTGGAATTACTTTCCACATTGGGCGCCAGAGCGGTTTACCTGGATCCATACCTGCACGACAGGGTTGTAGCCAGCGTGAGTCATCTGCCGCAGCTTGCCTCAGTGGCCCTGGTAAATGCTGTAGCAAAGAATTCATCCGGAGTGGATAATCTGGATTTTGCCGCCGGGGGCTTCCGCGATATGACGCGCATCGCCTCAAGCAGCTTTAATATATGGAAGGATGTAGTAAGCCTTAATAAAAATGAGATAATTTCTGCGCTTGATCTTTTTATAGGTGAACTTGGCCGTTTGAAACAGGAGATCAGTGAGGGTAATTCCAAAGCCCTGGAAGATGCTTTCAACTCCGCCAGGGTGATGAGGGAGAGGATTCCTAAAGTAAACAAGGGATTCATAACCCCGCTTTTTTATATATCTGTCTTTATTAAAGATGAGCCGGGCTCCATCAGCCGGATCTCTACGGCACTGTTCAAAGAGTCTATTAATATTAAGGATATAGAACTGCTCAAGTTTCGGGAAGGATCCGGGGGTACATTTCAGATGGCCTTCGAATCAGAAGCCGAAAGCCTCAGGGCAGGACAGATTCTTAAAAGTGCCGGGCTTGATGTTTACTAAACCTTTGCTTTAGCTAATATTTGTTTTTTAGCTGACACTTGTATCTAGCTAATATTTGTAATAGATCAGTTTCTTGATCGTCTCAAAACAAAGATCCGGGAACTCCTCTAAGAGCATTCCAAGGGCTGCATGGGTTGAGACTTCCAGAGATTTCAGCTGACGGTACTTGGTTATTATCTGATACTCTCTGACTTTTTTCTTATTTAAGAGACCTTCTTTGCTTAATAATTCAAAAGTTTCTTTGCTGATAAGATCTTCTAAGGGGTTAATTGACATTTTTTATCCTGCTGTTCCCGAATATTAATTTATTTTCTACATGATTATCGGCTTTTTTCAATTATATTACACTGAAATTACAGGTATAAATTTTGGGATAATCAGAGTTTAAAGGAGCTATTTCCCCGATTTATTGCATTTTGGCATTATTTTGACTCTTATCACTTGATTGATGCAAATCATTTTATATCTTTATTAGAGACTTTCTATGATCCGTAACATTCTTATTTATCTGCTCAGAAAAGTTAAAATCCATATAAATTTAAGTTTTATCCTTCTGACAGTCCCTTTTTTTAATATAAATTCAGCTGAAAGTGTTTATATTCGTGTAAACCAGGTAGGCTTTCTTCCCGGGGAGATCAAGACGGCTGTTGTAATGTCTGAGGGTGATATCTCAGGCAGTGAGTTCAGGCTTATTAAAAAAGATGACAAAAAGACTGTCTTTACAGGCCGGCTGCCCGCGGCTTTAAGAGGAGAAGGAAAGTTTAAGAACAACTGCATCATAGATTTTTCAGCCTTAAGAAAGCCGGGCAGATATATAATAGAGTGCAGAGGTGCCCGGTCGCATCCTTTTTCTGTAGGAAATGACATCTATAACGGCATTGCTGATTCACTCTTAATGTTCTTTAAGGTACAGAGATGCGGCTATACAGATCCTTTTCTGCACAAGGTCTGTCACATTGCCGATGCAACGGCTTTAATTCCCCGAGGGCAGAGGGCTAAACATGACGTTACAGGGGGATGGCACGATGCAGGGGATTACATTAAATTCTTTAATACGACGGCTTTTTCAACTTATTTGCTCCTGTTTTCATATGAATTTGATCCCCTGAAGTTCAGTTTCGATACTAACGGCAACAATGTTCCCGACATACTGGAGGAAGCAAAAATCGGGCTGGACTGGCTTTTAAGAAGCCGCCTCGCGGCCGGTAGTTTTATTATCCAGGTGCAGGATCTAAGGGATCACGACGAGGGCTGGCGTCTTCCTGAGGATGACAAACTCACTTTCGACCGTCCGGCCTTTACAGGCGGAGGAAAGAATAGTGCGGGAATATACAGCGCCGTTATGGCCCTGGCATACAGGATTTGGAAAGAAAGGCTCCATTATGATGAATTTGCTCTTCGATGCCTGAAGGAGGCCAGGACATGCTACTCTGAGGCCGACAGGATGCCTGAGGTCGATCATAGCGGCACCGGGATGTACCTGGATTCAAAGTATGAAGGGAAAATGGCCCTCGGTGCAATTGAGCTCTACGAGAGTACAAAAGATGAAGGCTACTTAAAAGATGCCGCCAGTTTTGCTTCTAAAGCGCAGTCTGATTACTGGTGGAGCTGGGGCGATATGAACTCCATTGCAGATTTCAAAATTGCAAAGCACAGGCCCGAATTTAAAGACTATTTACTGAATAACCTGAAAAATTTTAATGATATAAAAAATAAAAATGTTTTCGGGGAGGCGGCCAAAAACACCTGGGGCTCTAATACGGCGCTTATGGGGGCAGCTCTGCAGGCAATATTATGGAAAAATCTTACAGGCTCGGGCAGTTTTGATTCTTTAATGGTTTTTGAGCGGGATTATATACTTGGAAAAAATCAGTGGGGAGTAAGTTTTATCTATAATATCGGCAGTGTATTTTCAAAAAACTTTCATTCACAGGTGGGATTTTTAAGGAATGGATATCTGCCCGGAGCTGTGGCGGCAGGCCCGATAAGCAGGAAAAAACTTGAAACTTTTAAGGTAAGTTTCCCCGGCAGGGACCCATTGCGCGATTTTCAGACAGATTCAGCGGTTTATCAGGACTTAAAGGAGGATTATGTGACAAATGAGCCTTCGATCTCAACAAATGTCACCGCCTTGTTTTTAATGGGGTATTTTGCCCAAAGGCATTAGTGTATTGGAATGGCACAGGAGGGAAATATTTCTCAAAATGAGACGCCCGGGAGTTGGCGATGATGTATTATGTTTAGAAACAGTGGCCTTTTAACGGCATAAAAATTGCATAAAATTAAAAAACGGGTAGAATATGAAAAGAAATATACAATTAGTACAAACGGGACTGCCCCTGATTGATCAGGCCTGGGGAGGATTTTACAAGGGGGGCACATATTTGCTTATAGGACCTAAAAAGTCCGGGCGCACACTTCTGGGTCTGCAGTATGCAATGCAGTCTGCAAGGCAGAAGGAGGTCTGCTTGTATTTTACAAATATGAGACCCAAGGACCTTATGATTCATGCAGCCAGCATAGATTTTGACATTCAGACATACATGAATCAGAATCTGATTGTTGTCGTGCGTGTGACCCCGCCGGTTGATCTCTACGACCTGCGTGATCCGGATGAATATCTCATTGAATATCTGAAAGATATTGTTACAGTTGTTGAGCAGTTTGCTCCCAAGAGAATAATTTTTGATGAACTTACGCCATATATAGGCTTCAGCAACCTGAATCTGCTCAGGGAGTCTTTCCTTGAGACCCTGGAAAATATTGAGCAGAGAGATGTTACAAGTCTTTTTACAATCGGAGAGCCTGCAACGCCGGTTGCCCAGTCAATTGTTGATGAGCTTGTTCAGCATGTGACGGCTACAATTTACCTTCAGAAAAAGACTCTTTCCGGCGATTTTAAGCCGCAAACAGGCAAGATGACGATTACCCCAAATATCGGGCACACAGAAGGGCAGTTTACTGCTAACTATTCAATTGAGCCTTATAAGGGGATAGTTACAGATTTTAAGCCCGCGTTTCCGCAGGCTGATTCTCAGGCTTCACCTTCTTCGGAACTTCTAAGGGCGCCTCAGCAGCAGCAGCAGATTCCTGAGAGCCGCTACCAGTCGCTCTCAAGCATTGAAACGTTCCAGGAGCCCTATTCGTTTTCAAATTTTTACGAGTACAACGATTTCCTTTTACTTTTGAATAATCAGATCGCATTATACAAAAGCACGGGACAGATATTTTCCCTTGTCTCATTTAAGCTTGATACTGCGGCCGAGCGCGAGCGTCTGCTTACAATAAATCAGCTCCAGAATGCAGTCCGCCTTGCAACTGACAGGAAGGACAAAATCTGCGTTTATGATAATAAGGTAATCGTACTTTTAATACGCAGTGATGCTAAAAGCCTTGCGGGACTGGTTTCAAAGATTCAGGCCAATTTGCCAAGCAGCGATCCTAATTATATAAAAACTGTACTGCAGTACATTTCAGTTTTATCTGTTGAAGTTGATGAACAGGTTGAAAATGCAGAATCGATTATGAAGTATGTTCTTGGTGAAGAATTCCGCAGCGATAAAAATAGTGACTCATTTAACAGGTATAACCCGAATTACTGATGAAAAAAATTATTCTTCTTTTATTCTTTTTGTCTGCAGCTTTAGCCACTATATCTGCGCAGCCAGGCCAGGCGACGCTTAAATCCGAAGCGTTGAAGCAGATACAGGCAGGCAGCTTTGGCGAGGCCATAGACCTGCTGAACAAATACATTTCTGCTTATCCACACTTGTCCGACGGTCTGAATCTGCGCGGCTACTGCTTTGAAAAAAGAGGACAGTATGGCGATGCCGTGCTGGACTACAAACGTGCACTTATGATAAGTCCCAATAATTCCGAAATACAGAAAAATCTCTCGCGGGCAGAAACTGTGTGGCATTCTCTCTTAAATAGAAAGATTGAAGGCTATAAAAGGGAAATTGCCATTAACCCGCAGAACGCTGTAAACTACCTTGAGATCGGCAAGTGTATGAAAGACCTGGGAAGGTGGGCTGATGCCGAAGTCTGGTACGATGACTACCTCAAACGAGAGGCTGCTTCTCCGGATGAAATTATTAGATACAGCGAAATTCTGGCCCATAACAATCAGCTCGTCAAGGGGGAGAAAGTCCTCAAAAGCTATACTGAACATTATCCGAATGATCACAGGCTCTGGAGCCGATACGGATTCTTTACAATGTGGCTCGGCAAGTTTAAGATTGCAATTAAAGCCTTTGAAAATGCACTCGCAATTAAACCTTTCTTCAAGGAAGCACAGGACGGACTCGACCAGGCAAAAGGACAGGCATATACTTTTGAGTGGACAGACACAACGGCCAGGCACAGGCGGAATCAGCCCGTTAAGGAATATGCAATTGACAGGTACTACAGAATCATCAGGAAAAAGCCATCAGATGAAAAAACCCGCTTCCTGCTGATTGATGAACTCGTTAAGGTAAAAAGATATGAGGAAGCTTACCAGCAGCTCCAGGTCCTCTCTAGAACTCACACCGATGACGAGAAATTCCAGCAGCTTTATGACAATGTTACTGCCACCAGGGATAGCCTAATGCAGATCAAAATTGAAAGCTATAAAGCCCGTATTGAAAAGAACCCTAAAGATAAGGCAGCCGTAATGGCTCTTGCCGACAGCTACAGCGGACTTTTTGATTATGACAGCGCAGTTAAGGTGCTCGAAGACTATCTTGCTGCCTCAGGCAGTGAAGAGAACAATGACGTCAGGTTCAAAATAGCGCAGTATGCCGGATGGAACAGGGATTTCGGAAGATCCCTGGAGCAGGTTAACTTCCTTCTCGGGAAAGATCCTGATAACCTAAAATACCAGCTCTTAAGATCACAGCTTGCCGTATGGACAAGCCAGGACTACGATATAGCTGAAAAACTTCTGGGAAATGTGGTCCGGAAGGAACCTGAGAACATAGACGCACTGCTGGCCTTTGGAACGCTCAGGACAAACCAGGAAAAATTTGACGAGGCAAAGAAATACCTGGATCTGGCCCGCCAGGTCGATTCCACGAGCAAATATGTGGAACAGCTTGATGCTTACCTCTCCGGTCAGATATCCAGAGCCGAGGAAAGAAAAATATTTGAGATTTTGGAGGAGGGAAGAAAAATTCTCGTTGAGACTCACGACTGCGAGCAGGCTCTTCAGAAATACGACGAGTATTATTCCAAAGCCACTGTAAACCGGCTTTTCCTCCTGGAATATGCAGAAGTTTATGCATGCGTTAAAAACTATCCGAGGGCTATTGAACTCTACACACAGGCCTTAAACGAGGAATACAGCTTTGATGGGGCTTATGGAAGGGCAAAGGCATACCTCTGGGGAAAAGACTCTCTGAATGCACTCATTGAGTTTAAGAAACTTGCCCAGGAGGCCCCAGATAACTTTGAAGTTCATATGCTCCTTGGCGACTCGTATCTGGAAATGCACCAGTATGATGAGGCCAGAGCTGTTTACGACAGTCTGATGGAAAGGACGACTGACTCGGCTCAGGTGGCACTTCTTAAGCCAAGATTCAGCTGGATACCCTCTTCGGGGTTCGGAGCGTTTTTTGCAACTTTCCCGAACTATATCGGGCTGGCCCCTCAGTTTAACTACTATTCCGATAATATGAACCTGAGTTTTCAGAACTCGGGAGCAAGGCTTGAACTGGGACTCACAAGCATTATATCGGCCGGGGTGACTTTTACCCGCGGAAGCCTCAGTTCAAGAACCGCATCGCGAAACTATTCGACTCTCGAGGGAAGTCTTTACTTCAGGCTTTCGCGCTACATGATTCTGTCAGGCGGCTATGGAAATATGACATACAAAGGGACACGCAATACACCTGTTTCCGATGCAAGCCTGCGTTACGACAGGGAGAATAAAGACAACCAGATCAACATTAACGCAATCTATCAGAGAACTGATGCCGGTATTATACTTTTTTCAACGCGTCTTATTGATTACAGGATTCAGTCAGATTTATTCCGCTTTAACGGAAGCTTTAAGAAGAAAAACGGTCTTAAACTCTCAGGCATGTTCGACTACCTGAAGCTCTCAGACGGCAATGCAGCCAACGACCTGCAGCTAAGGCTCGGCAAGGCTTTTGAAGAGGATATTACAGTCGGCTACGAATATGCCTACTCTAACTATTCCAGGAAGAGCAACTATTACTATTCACCCAAAAACTTTGAATCGCACAGCCTCTGGGGAGAATGGATGCTTGCGAAGAGTTCGGAGCTCCAGTTAACGCTCGGCGCAAAACTGGGCTACGTTCCGATGAGCGATTTTATTACGAGGGAGATTTCAGCCTCGGCTGACTACAAGATCTTCGGCTCGCTGACCATAATGGGAAGGCTTACAGCCGGCGGAACATACCGCTACGACGCCCAATATAACTACGTCTCAGGCACAGTTTCAGCTTTCTGGTCGCTCTGAGATCAATTAAATCAGAACTTTTCATGAAAAAGCCGGTTACCTCAGAGGGCGCCGGCTTTTTTTAGTTCTCATTATTTTTACCTCGCATCCTGACAACCTGATCCCTGATGTCTCCTGATCCCAGATGTCTCCTGATCCCAGATGTCTCCTGATCCCTGATGTCTCCTGATCCCAGATGTCTCCTGATCCCAGATGTCTTCTGATCCCTGATTACTCCTTCTGAATCGGCTTTTCATTAGAAATAATTTTGTGCTATATTATAATTATGCATCAATATTACCCTTTATTATAGGAGACTTAAATGCAGAATGAAATCAGAAATAAATTTTTCTGGACATGGCTGACCAGCATTATAATCGGCATAATACTAATATTAAGCATCTTTTTTATGGAAGAAAGACACAACAGCGCCCAGCCCTCAACACAAGGCACTGCCGGCACAAACCCGCAAAGTATTCAGAAACAGGATTCAGTGGGGCAGATCAGCAAGTAGAGTCTGTTTTTTAAGGTTAAGTTCTGAATGTTATTCTCAGCTAAAAGAGGAGAAACTATGCTATGAAGCCGATATGGTTTTTTGTCGGACTGCTCCTATTGGTAATGGGGCTGATTATTCTTGCAGCCGGAATATACTATATCTTTCATCCTGAAGATAACACTACTGTTCTCAGACAGTTACATCCGGCCATTTGGTGGGGCGGCCTTATGACTGCCTCGGGCATACTGTTTGTACTGGTAAATAAAAACAAAGTAGTGCAGTAACTTCCGGATAGAGTAAAGGTTACGGGTACTTCTGTTTTAGTTCCGTATCAAATTAACCTTTCCCCAGGGAAAAAGGGGGCTTCTGTAATAAACTTTTCAAAAGCTGCTCCTGACTGCCGGTTATTCAATTGTGGATTGCTTGTATTTAAGGAATCAGTAAGTTATTATTGGTGAATATCTTTCTTTTCTGCCGGATTATCCAAAGGATGAGGTGGGACATTTAATAAGAAATATATTGCTGATATGGCTCCTGGCATCTGCTTCGGCAGCTGCTCAGAGTATGCCTGCAGGAGAAAACTCTTTTTACTTAAAAGGACTGGAGTGCCTTAAACACCACGACTCAGAAGGAGCGGAGCATATGTTTAAGGAATCCGTAAAAGAGTTTTCCGATGCCCCCTCTATGTTTGAGCTTGCAAAGCTCTACCGCGATAAGAACACCATCTCGGGGCGCGACCGCGCAAGAAGCCTTATACAGAAAGCCATCTGGAAAGAGCCTAAGAATATTGAATACAGAATGCTCCAGGCATCTTTAATGGAAAAGTTCGGCCTTAAGATGGCCTTTGACATCTACGAGGAGATTACTGAAGTTGACAGCACGTGTGCCAGGGCATGGTTTAATATGGGAAAGATCAAAGAGGCCGATTTTAATGAGTACCATAATTCGGTTTTTATGGATAATTACAGCGACCCGCTCCTGAGTTACGAAAAATTTGCAATGGAAGATATGCAGGAGGCTGAAGGCTGCTTCAGGAAAGCCCTGCGTTTTGATCCCCGGAACCAGGAGGCAAGGCTTCATATGGCTTTTCTCTACGAGGACGCAGGACTTCCGGACAAGGCCATACCGCTCCTGGAGGAGATGATTAAAATTGATTCTTCAAATAAGGATGCACACCTCTATCTGGGACTGGTTTACTATAAAACCTCAAAGATTAAAAAATCCTACGCGGAGTATAAAAAAGCCTTAAGGTTCATGTCGTACAAAGAAGAGGTCGACTTTACATTTAACTCTGTAAAGGCTCTTCTGGAGCCTCTTTTGGGGGATGCCTATAAGAAATATTCCACGGATGAGTTAAAGGAGATTATTGATCTTTACTGGAGGGCTAACGACCCCTTAAATCTTACTGAATATAATGAACGTCTGCTGGAGCATTATTCCCGCGTAGCCTATGCAAACCTCCGGTTTACGACAAAGACGGACAGTACTCCGGGCTGGAAGACTGACAGGGGGGAGGTTGTAATGCGCTATGGTGAACCATTAAGCCGCCTGCGCTATAGACCGCATCTGAATTTAGGCGAAAGGGCAACGATGAAAGTTAAGACCGACGTCTGGATGTACAACGGACTTACATTCGGTTTTACAGATGAATATCTTTCGGGCAACTACCGCTTCAGCGTGCCTGAAATGGGCGGCATGTTCCTGCCTCAGTACGGCGGGGATTCACAAAGGCTGATGGATTATTTAAGAAAAGTAAAGTATGAGGACTATACTCCGAAGTACGACGGTCCGGCATTTAACATGCCTTTCTATATAGCGCAATTCAAGAGCACGGGGGAGAAGACCGATATTGTTATCAGCTACGGGCTTTCTTTTCCTGACAGTATAGTTAAAGATATAAAGTTTTCCAGCAGTCACGACTACGGCATCTTCTTTACTGATAAGTATTATGAACCGGTCTTCCAGAAAAAAAGCAGCATGAGTAATGTTCCTGAAGAATGGAAAATCAGGCGCCCGGATGGAGAAATCTGCTACGTAAATGCCGTTTGCCTTTCAGCCTGGCCTGACTCCGGAATGATTGCGCTTGAAGTCTTAAGAAAAATAGATAACGGCGTGGCTTCAAACCATAAACGCTTTAAGATCAGGCATTTTTATCCCGGTCAGTTTGCAATGAGTGATCTTCTTCTGGCTTCAAAAGCTGCAGCCGGAGACGCAGCGGGCGCTCCGGTAAAAAGAGGGGACATCAGCATAATTCCAAATCCGTTAAATGCTTTTTCAGACAGGGAAGATCTTTACCTTTATTATGAGGTATATAATCTTGCATTGAATAAAGATCAGAAGACAGACTTTGAACAGAAGATCATTATCAGGAGTGCGGAAGAAGAGTCGGGAATAAAAAAAATATTTAGTGCGGTTACCGGTTTCTTAGGCTTCAGGAGCTCAAAGAAAGAGGTGTCGCTTACTTCAAGATATCAGACAGGTGATAAAGATCCTAAGATGTACATTCAGCTGGATATGAGTGAATATGAAGCGGGGGATTATTTTGTTGAGACAGTTATAAAAGATAACTTAAGTCAGAAGGAGACCAGAGCAGAAGCCATACTGCACTGGCGGCAGTAAACTTTCCCATGGCAGTAAACTTTCCCATGGCAGTATATCTTCCCGCAGTTTGATTTACATCACTTCAGTTAAAAAGCTGAATAATTTTATTTTGAAAAGACCAGGGTTTATTTGATTCTTATATCCCTTTTTAGTATCAATACCTTAGATACTCACCTAAAACCGCATTTTTCTAAAATGATCCGATTTTTAAGGCAATAGTAACTATGATTATTTTAATCCTGATCTTCTTAGTCTTTCAGCCTCCGGCAGTATATTCACAGTCCGCCAAAGAGTTTCTTCAAAGAGGAACCGTTCTCTTTGAAAAAGGCGACCTGAAAAGGGCAATTGACCGGTTTTCAAGATCGATCGAGATGGATTCAGCACTCTCAGAGGCTTACATCAAAAGGGGCGACTCAAAACGAATGCTTGAGGACTATAAGGGGGCAGTTGAGGACTATAATAAGGCCCTGCTCCAGAAAAAAGATGACTTCAGGGGATATTTTAAGAGAGCAATTGCAGAATGCCTAATGAAGAATTACCAGGATGCCTTAAAGGACTATAATACTGCAGTAAAATTAAAGCCCAATAATGCTGAAGCTATTTTCGGCCGCGGATGCACAAAATACCTAATGAAGGATTTTGAAGGAGCAATAAGCGACTTTTCGGAAGCCCTGGAATTAAATTCCGCTAATGAGCTCATTGCATTCAGCCGGGGGGCGGCTAAGGAAGAAACAGGCGATATTACGGGTGCTGTTTCGGACTATAAGCTTGCAGCTTCCTTAAACCCCCGGTTTAAGGTAACCGACTACTTTATAAAGAGAGCTGAAGGAAGACTAAAACCTGAAAAATAACCGTGCCTTTTTCCTCAAAACTCGTCTGCTATCCTAATAAGGAATCTCCGGATATTTTTGACCCTCCTTTATCAGTGTGCCAAAATGTGATAGCTATCATTTGTTTTTATCATTATGAGACACCTGTAAAAAGAAACGTTAAAAAAATGTGCTCTAAATCAACAAAATCGCGCTGTTTTACTTTGGCACTCAATTTGGATTTCCTTTAGTCCAATTAAATATTACAAATGGTGGAGAAATGTTCAGAGATACTTTTCACGAAAACAAATTACTTGACACTTTAGTTTTCCCGATTCTTGACTCAAGCGAAATCGGAATCTGCATAATAGGGAAAAACGGCATCATTCACGAAATCAATGACGCTTTCATAAAGCTCTTCGGTTACAGCAGAAGTGAAGTGCTGAACAAGCATTTTTCCACCATCATCATGGAAGAGAATAGGGAATATTCTCTCAAACAGCACCAGGATTTTATGGAAAACGGCTACTTCGATAAAAGAGAAGTACTCCTGAGGCGAAAAAGCGGACAATTCTTCTTTGCACAGCTTACCGATCTGAAGATCAACGATGAAGCAGGCAATCTCTACAGAATAACTACATTTCTGGATGTTACAGAAAAGAAGCACAATGATCTGGTTAAGTCGATCCTGGGCAAGCTCCCCTCTGAGGCCGAAGTGGCAGATACTTTCGAGTCGATGTTCAGAATAGTTCATGCTTCAACTGAACAGCTCATGCCTGCCTGCAACTTTTATGCTGCCCTCTGCGACGAAGGCGGCGATACCGTCAGTTACCTTTATAAAGCAAATGAGCTCTTTGACGCTGAGAACGATAAAAGAAATACCAGGCTTTATGATGAGCTGATCCGATATACGTTTAACAGCGGGAGACCGGTTCTCCTGAAGGGTGAAGACCTGAAGAAACTCTTTGAAGAGAAACTTCCTGACGAGGATTTAATGCCGAGAGTTGTACTGGGAGCAGTCCTTAAAATCAAAGGGAAAAATGCAGGAGTAATCATCCTTCCCAACTTCGAGGATAAGAATGCCTTCAACGAATGCCATCTCTCAGTAATAGGGCGCCTTTCGGAAACGGTTTCAGCAATAATGGAAAGAAGAAAGTATGAAGAGCAGCTTACAATTACTATAGAGAAAGCTGAAGAATCCAACAGAATGAAGACCGCTTTTCTGGCACAGATGTCGCATGAAATCAGGACTCCAATAAACACAATACTTTCCTTTACTTCGCTTCTGAAGGAAAAATGCGAAGGCATTCTTGAAGAAGAGTTAAAGGAAAGCTTTAACATAATTGAAAGCGGTGGCAGAAGACTAATAAGGACTATAGATATGATCTTAAATATGTCGCAGCTGCAGAGCGAATGCCTGGACTTAGAGCCCCAGGAACTGGATCTTTCAACAGATATCATTGCCCCTGTAATGAAGGATTTCTACGCCTCTGCAAAAGCAAAAAACCTGAGCTTCTCGTTTAATAATCAGGTGGTGGGCGAAAAGGTCGTTGGCGACCAGAGTACAATAAGACAGATATTCGAACAGCTCATTGACAATGCCATTAAGTATACCAGAACAGGCAAAGTTGAAATTACACAACACCTTAATTCCATGGGAAGGGTCTGTGTGGCAGTTAAGGATACAGGCATTGGAATTTCAAAGGAGTATATGCCGAAACTCTTTACCGCATTTTCACAGGAAGAGATGGGCTACACAAGAAGGTTTGAAGGCAACGGCCTCGGCCTTGCAATGGTGAAAAAATATGCCGAGCTGAATAACGCAATGATTATGGTGGAAAGCGAAAAAGGGCAGGGGGCAACTTTTACGGTAGTTTTTCCTTAAATTTAATGCACTGACAAAAAAAACGGGCGGACTCTGAGTAATGACAGAGCCCGCCCGTTTTTATTTTTAAAACGGCTTCACTTTGAGAGTGATTTAAGTTATTTTTGCTGATTATTATACATTCTTTTTTAGAAACATTTACTGTTAAAATTCAGTATAAGAAGCATTCAATAATTCTGTTTTGCTTTCTCGAGGTTGCTAATATGATTGATTCTGTTGCTCTGTTTTTCGGAGATTTAATTAAAAATATACGCTTTGCCGATCTTATTGACATAGCTATCGTTTCTTTCTTTTTATATACGTTTATAAACTGGTTCAGGAAAAGTGCTTCCAGAAGACTATTAATTGCAGTTACTATTTTTGTAGTTGTTTATCTTCTGGCAAGAATATTCGGGCTTTACCTTACCGAAATGCTCATTAAAATAGTTATCGGCGTAATACTGATTGCAGCAATTATGCTCTTCCAGTCGGATATCAGGCGCCTGATAGACCTCTTCGGTACCTGGGGAGGCATAAGGGGACAAAAGAGAACGGGCATACTTAATTCCACGGTTGATGTCATCACATCGGCCTGCACAAAAATGGCAGAAAACCATACAGGTGCTCTTATTGCAATAAGGGGGCGTGAAATCTGGGATAACTGCATAAACGGCGGAATAGAATTAGACGGAAGATTAAGCCAGCCCCTTATATTCAGCATATTTAACACCAAGTCTCCCGGGCACGACGGCGCAATACTCGTTGAAGACAACAGGATTATTAAGTTCGGGGCCCACCTGACACTTTCTACAAATCTTAAGGAGATCGGCCCGGGCGGAACCCGCCATGCCGCGGCACTTGGACTTTCAGAAAAGTGCGACGCACTTGTAATTGCAGTTTCTGAAGAAAGGGGAACCATTAGTGTGGCTGAAGACGGCAGACTGAGTCTTCTTACTTCAAGCAGCGAACTTAAGGAAAGAATTGAGCGCTTCTGGGAGAGAAATTATCAGAAAAAGCAGGAAACCGCGGCAAAATGGTGGAAAAGCAAAAGCCTGCAGACGGCTCTTGTTGCTGTATTTCTTTCGGTTACATTCTGGGCACTGTTTGCAAATCAGTCCGATAAGGTCTACAGAAGCTACACCGTACCAATTGAATTCCGTAATCTGAGGCCCGATCTGGCGCTCGAGGATCCGGTCCCGATGGAAGGAAGAGTTACACTTGCAGGTTCTGAACAGGCATTCAGGCTTTTTAATCCTTCTAATCTCATCATCTCCATTAACATGGAACGCCTTGAAAAAGGGGATAATGAGATCATGGTGGCACGCGACAACCTGGAACTCCCCTCCGGTGTGGACCTGTACAGGGTGGAACCCAGGGTCCTAAAGTTAAAGGCCGATGCAATGAAACTTGTGCGTGTACCGGTAAGGGTGCAGACCATGGGAAGTGCCTCCGGAAATGTGAGATTTGTGAAACTGAATGCCGAACCTTCATCTGTAATGCTCCGCGTTCCCGATAACAGCTACAGCGTGCCGAAATACGTTTCTACAGAACCTATTGATCTTTCAGACGTAAGGGAGTCTTCTGCAATTCCAAGCAGGCTTATTCCCCCAAAGAAGACAAGGCTTCTTCCTGAACAGAGCCCGGAGATAATGGTAAAGGTCCAGGTTCCAAAAAAGTAAGCCCGGGGAAACAGAGAGTTACGCAATTTCAGTATTTTATTTTTGAAGTCCCTTAAATATTTTTAGTCTGCTAATTTTTTAACAGGCAGAACGGACATTTAACCTTGGCAGACCAGGCGAAAGTTTTTATTTTGACAGGCGAACACCAGGATCTCAAGACTGGTAATACCCTGAGATATTGGGGCATTTCGGATGACGGGATGCCTGTGGAATTCATAATAGACAGTGTCAGACCTGTATTCTTTACAAACAGGGAAAACACCTCCCTAAGCCTGCCCATCCAGTACACGCGCAAAGAGGTTAAACTAAAGTCTTTTGACTTCAGGGATGTTGATGCCCTGTACTTCAGGACACAGAAGGATTTAAGATCTGCTGCTGAAATCCTGCGTTCACTCGGCATTACAACCTATGAGTCGGATGTAGATCCTGTAAGAAGATTTCTTATGGAGCGCTTTATTCATGTACAGCTTACCTTAACAGGTGAATGCGTGAATCTGGGCCATAGCCTCAGGTTTATTAACCCTAAAGTTGAGCCGTGCGAATTCGACCCTAAGTTTAAGGTTGCTTCCATTGATATTGAAACCGGCATTAAGGACGGCACCTTATATTCCATTGCCGTACATCTGAGTGGAAGAAACAGTGAAGAAGAAAAAATTGTGTTCATGCTGGCAGATGATGCTTTGGATGATGGACAGTTAAAGCTCTTCAGAACTCAAAAGGATCTCCTGCAGAGTTTCCTCAACTGGTTTAAGTGGGCCGATCCCGACCTCATCATCGGCTGGCATGTGATCGGCTTCGACCTGATGTTTCTGGAAAATAAAGCCCGTGAGCTTCACATTCCATTCGACATTTCAAGGGGCGGCGGGAGAACTTCTCTTGTACAAAGAAAATCGGGAGGCTACTTTGCCTATATCCCGGGCCGGGTAGTCCTTGACGGGCCTCCGGCGCTAAGGAGCGCATTTTATTCATTTGAAGATTTCAGGCTTGAGACCGTTTCTCAGGAGCTTTTGGGCAGGGGAAAGACCATAACTCCGGATGAGGACAAAATAGGCGAAATTGAGAAATTCTTCAGCCAGGATAAACATAAGCTTGCCGAGTACAACCTTCAGGATGCCGTACTCGTAAGCGAGATCTTTGCTAAGACGGGACTAATTGACCTGTGCGTAAAAAGATCACAGATCTCGGGACTTTTTATGGACCAGCTCTCAAAGATGACTCAGGCTTTTGACAACTTCTACCTTCCACGGCTCCACAGGGCAGGCTTTGTGGCTCCGGAGAGCGACATGACCAGAACGACGGAAAATCTTGCCGGGGGATACGTTATTGACCCTAGACCTGGCATTTATGACAATGTAGTTGTAATGGATTATAAGAGCCTTTATCCTTCAATTATCGAAACCTTCAAGATCGATCCTCTTTCAAAGATCACCTCTGAAGAAGATACGATCCTGACGCCGGGCGGATATAAATTCTCCAGAACCAGGCACATTCTGCCTGAATACATTGGCTCCCTCATGCATAAAAGAGCCGGGGCTAAAAGAAGTAAAAACAAGCACTTAGCTCAGGCAATTAAAATTCTGATGAACAGTTTCTACGGCGTCATGGGCGCCTACGGCTGCAGGTTCTTCGACCCCTATCTTCCCAATTCAATTACTAGTACCGGGCAGTGGATCTTGCTCGAAAGCAAACGGTTCCTAGAAGAAAAGGGATATGAAATTGTCTACGGGGATACAGATTCACTCTTTATAAAGCTTAAGAAAGGTGAATCTGAAAAGGCCGCCCTTCTTGGCGAAGAGCTTGCCCGGGAGATGAATCTTTACTGGAAGGAAAGACTGCTGAAGGAATTTTCCCTCGAATCGTTTCTGGAAATTGAATTTGAAAAACACTACAGCCGCTTCATACTAACGACTGCGCGCGGCGGCGGGGGAGAAGCAGGAGCAAAAAAGCGTTACGCAGGTTTGATTGAAACCGGGGGCCGACGTCATCTGGAGTTTACAGGTATGGAAATAGTGCGCTCCGATTGGACACGCCTGGCAAAGGAATTTCAGCAGGAGCTATACAGCAGGATTTTTAATAGTGAGGATGCCGACGGCTGGATAAGAAGTTTTGTCGAAGAGGTAACCCGCGGCCTGCATGACGAGAAACTGGTATACAGAAAAAGGCTTAGGAAAGACGTCGACCTGTACACAAAAAACACACCTCCGCACGTGAAGGCTGCAAGGCTTACTAATACTTCTTCAGGAATTATTAAGTACGTGATGACAAAAAGAGGACCTGTTCCTGTTGAACTGGGGCAAAGGGACTTTGACTACCAGCACTACATTGATAAACAGATAAAACCGATTGCCGATTCGGTACTGGGACTTCTTGGGCGGTCATTCGATGAGCTCTTTAAGCCCACGCAGCTGAATTTCTTTTCCTAGGCTGGCCGCCTCTTTTTCAATAGCCGGTTCATTCTTTTAGGCCTCAACTCTTTTTCAGTTTTATAACAAATAAGCTTGTTTTTATCGCTAATAATTTTTATTCTCACTATCAATATAATTACTTATTATTTGAGGGCTTATGAACACTTTGGAAGTAAGGAATTTAAGCAAATCCTTCGGGGAGATCCGCGCAGTGGATGACGTGTCGTTCGCTGTGCCGGAGGGTTCTGTCTTCGGACTTATAGGCCGGAACGGCGCCGGGAAAACCACTACAATCAGAATGATGATGAATATCTACCTGCCCGACAAGGGTGAGGTTCTTCTCCGGGGAAATAAAATTGGAAGTGATTTTAAGAACCTGGTAGGCTACCTGCCCGAGGAAAGAGGCTTGTATAAGAAAATGAAAGTCCTTGAGACCCTCATGTATTTTGCAGAAATAAAAGGGAAGACGGGACCTTCAGTTGAAAAAAA
Source organism: Ignavibacteriales bacterium (assembly GCA_036261625.1). Taxonomy (GTDB): domain Bacteria; phylum Bacteroidota; class Ignavibacteria; order Ignavibacteriales; family SURF-24; genus JAAXKN01. Next base: position 135,997 of record DATAKL010000044.1, read on the forward strand.
AGCCCTTGAGTATCTCTCTAAGTTTCAGCTTTCGGAGAGGAAGAATTCCAAAATTGAGGATCTCTCAAAGGGTAACCAGCAGAAAATCCAGTTCATAACCACAGTTCTCCACGACCCCGATTTTGTAATTCTGGATGAACCTTTCTCAGGGCTCGATCCGGTCAATACAAATACACTTAAAGAGATAATCCTTGAGATGAAAAACCGGGGCAAGGTCATTATTCTTTCGACGCACCTCATGGACTTTGCAGAAAAGATGTGCGACCACCTGGCTATGATCGAAAAGGGAAAAATAATACTGGAAGGATCCTTAAGCGACATTAAGACCCGCTACGCACAAAAGAATGTAAGTATTAATTACGAAGGAAGCCTGGCATTTCTTAAGAGCAACCCTATCGTAGAAAAAATAGAGGACTTCGGCAACAGTGCCGGCATACGTCTTAAAGACGCCAGAGATTCCAGAGAGCTCTTAAAAACACTGGTGGATAATGACGTTACAATTACAAAATATGCCTTAAATGAGATCTCGCTCCACGAGATATTTGTTGAAATTGCCGGCAGCAGAATTGAGGGAATTGAAAAGGAGGAAGCATATGTTAAATAATAAAACTCTGGCCGTTATGAAAAGGGAATTAAGGGAAAAGCTTTTTTCCAAATCTTTCATACTCATGACGCTCCTTATTCCTGTCTTCATGTTCGGCATTCTTATGCTACAGACATATTTTATTTCATTCTCCGGCGAGGGCAAGGTTGCGCTTCAGGTGATTTCTGCCTCAGAGGACATGACTGAAAAAGTAAAGTCTGAATTTGACGGGGAAGACTTCATAAAGGATAAGTCATATACTATTGAGTTCAAAACTCTGGAGAAGGCGCGTCTTTCAGAATACCTGAATAAAGTTAGACAGGAAATAGTTGACGAAAAGCTGACCGGGGTGGTATATATTCCCCTGGAAGCCTTAAAGGAAAAAAAGGTGGAATACTATTCAAAGACACCTAATAATCCGAAAGTTCAGGATAAGATAAAGCCTGCAATCAATAAAGCGCTTTCATCGATTTACTTCTCGGGCAAGGGATTTACTTCCTCCGACATTAAATTTGCGAGCGATAACGTGGGCTTTAACGGCTTCAAGGTGTCCAAAGAAAGCAAGATTCAGGAAGCAGGTTACGGAAACCAGATCCTCTCATTTTTGTTTGCTTTCCTCCTTTATTTCAGCCTTCTTTTTACGGGCTCCATGATGCAGAGGTCCGTTGTGCAGGAAAAGAATAACAGGATAGTTGAGATACTTTTGTCCTCGGTTGACAGCAGGGAACTCATGACGGGAAAGATTCTGGGAAGCTCTGTTACTGCGCTTCTTCAGATGGCAATCTGGATATCCCCGGTCCTGATTCTTATTTCCACGACCTTCTTTGTGCTTCCGCCTGAGCTGGTTCTCTCGATGAGTCCTGTTTATCTGCTGTACTTTTTAGTCAACTACTTCGTAGGACTGATAATATTCATGGGGCTTTTTGCCGCCGTAGGCGCAATATTCGACAACGAACAGGATGCACAGTCGGGCATGTGGCCCATAATGATGCTTATAATGGTCCCGTTTTTTATAGCCATATCGATGCAGACAAACCCGGGAAGCCCTCTTGGCAAAGTTTCCTCCATTGTTCCTTTTGCCTCAATAATAGTAATGCCTGCAAGGATGGCCATGACAGATGTTCCGCTGTGGGAGGTTTTGACTTCCTTTATATTGAATATAGCTACAATGGTACTGGTTTTTCTGCTGGCCAGTAAGATTTACAGAGTGGGTATACTGATGACAGGCAAGAAACCCAAATGGTCCGAAGTGGTGCAGTGGTTAAGATATAAATATTAGCAGCAAAAAAGCGGCCAGTAGGCCGCTTTTTTTATCCTTTCAGAAGATGACCTTATCTAAAGTATAGACTTCCACGTCAACTCCCGGGGAGAATACCTGGTGATCGGCCGGCTTTGCACCTGGCATAAAACCGTTAAGTACAAGAAGGTTCTCGTCGTATTCGGATACTTCCAACAGGCGACACAAAAAAAAACAGGAAGCAGTGTACCATCCACTGCTTCCTGTGGTCTTGTGAGTTTAGAAGATGCATGATGCCGCATGCAGCTTCTTTCATTGGAAATTGTCAGCCTGCTGTTCCGGCTGCAAAATTAAGGATAAAAATTGTCTTTATTGTATAATGAATCATTATTCAAAAATAGTACAAAAAATAAGCCGGAGGAATGACCTTCAGCTTTTATAGTAATAATCCCTGCTTTGTCAGCTGCTTTACATTTTGCCTGATCTTGTCTATCGGAAACTCCCCGGGGTTCTGTGCCCACTGGTGCAGAAGAAAACGCAGGCCGCCGAAAATAAAAGATCTGACAATTTTAACGTCAACATCGGGATGAAAGACATTGTTGTTAATTCCCTCTACAACGATACATTCACCCAGGTCGATAAACTTCTGGTAGTAGGGGGTAAATTCCTTCGGTTTTTTCTGCAGGAGAAGATTCTGTTCATTTACAAAAACAACTGCAAGTGCCGGATCCTGAATAAAAACATCGAACAGAAGATCCAGCATGGCATCAAACTTTTCTACCGAATTGATGTCGCTCCTTTTTGAAATGACGTTCAGTTCATTGTAAAGTCTTTCCCAGAGCTGCTCGAAAATCTTCTGAAGTATTGTTTCCTTGTTCTTGTAATATACATATATGCTTCCAGTAGCAACGCCGGCAAGTTCAGCAATCTTGTGTATCTTTGCATTATGGTACCCGTTTTCTGCAAAGACCTTTATTGCTGCCGTAAGTATATCATTCCCTTTATTGCCTTCCTTTAATCTCATCGTTCACCTGCATTATTGAATCTGAGTTCAAAAAATAGTTCCGTTTTACTGAACTGTCAAGACCCTGCCCTGAAAAAATTACTATAAGTATAATATCATTATTGAAAACAAATTCAAGGTGAAACAGATGGAACGGGCCCGGAAAGGGGGGGGGAACTGGGGGATTCTGTGTCAGTTAAAGTTCTTTCCAGTCTCAAAACGATTCCATTGCATATTTTGGAGAAATAATTATTTTACATTCATAAGCTCAAAAGAAGGGTTTTGAATGCCTTAGCATTCTTAAAGCTCTCATTCATCGTTATCTAAAGGTTAATCTGGTTATTTTGTTCAGCTAAAAAACAATTCAAATTAAGTTAGGCAGGGGAAAAAGACGGAATGTCCGGAAAATATATAAATTTGAAAAATGAAAGTTGCTATTGGTCAAAATAAATTTTAGTTTTCCGACACGGAATCTGATTATTCTTGTTCCATGACATTTCCGAATTTGTTAGCCCATTCTAAACAAAGTAAAGGTTCATTTAATGTTCTCAGGTCCCTTTATGGCGTTTGCATGCTGCTGAAAGTGCTATTAACCAGGAGAAAGCAGCTTTTCCCCACAGAGAAACAGAGAGGTGAATTCCTCTTAATAAATATTGTCATTTGCACGGTGAACTGTGTCGGGTTGGGAGAAATTGGTCATAATGTCCTTAATTAATTACTTTTTCTAATTTCTGAAACATAAGAGGTAAAAATGCAAAGAAAGTATCCTCTTTCGGCTTACAACTGGACTTCTCTTGTAGGACTTACGATTGCCATCATAGCAGCGATAATGATTATCTTTCTGTTTGTAATTTCCGCATTTATACAGCAGGGGAGTTCATATCTGGGTCTGGTCATTTACATTCTGCTTCCTGCTTTTTTAATTGTCGGACTGATACTGATCCCTGTAGGGATGTACTTTAAGATACGCAAGGAAAGGAAGCATAAAGAAGCTGAACCTACAAGGTGGCCGCAGATTGATTTGAATAATGAACGTCACAGAAACGGATTCATATTTTTTGCTGTTGGAACGGCATTATTTCTTTTATTATCAGCCATAGGGAGTTATGGTGCCTTTAACTTTACAGAATCTGTGGAATTCTGCGGCACAATATGCCATACGGTTATGAAACCTGAATATACAGCTTATCAGCACTCCCCTCATGCCAGGGTAGCCTGTGTTGAATGCCACGTGGGAACAGGAGCCAACTGGTATGTTAAATCCAAAATGTCGGGCCTTTATCAGGTTTATGCCGTTACAATCGGCAACTATCCGCGCCCTATTCCAACTCCTGTCAGGAACCTGCGCCCTGCACGCGAGACCTGCGAGCATTGCCACTGGCCTTCAAAGTTCTACGCCAGACAGCTTACGCTTCAAAGGCATTACCTGGCTGATGATGCAAACACAGAGTGGGATATTAATCTTGTCCTGAAAATAGGACCCACTCTCAGTGCTCTTGGTCTTCAGGAAGGAATTCACTGGCACATAAACCCAAACACAAAAATTGAATATGCTGCCAAGGATGAACAGCGTCAGACAATTCCATGGGTCAGGTATACGGATCTTAAGACCGGCAAATCAACTGTCTTTAAGGTTGCCGACGACAACACAAATCCGCAGACTGCCGGAACTAGGGTTATGGACTGTATCGACTGCCACAACCGTCCGTCTCATAACTATCTGCCGCCCGCGGTATTTGTTAACAATGCAATAAATGCCGGCGATGTTTCAAAGGATATTCCCGGAATAAAATCCCTTGCAATGGAGATCTTCAGCAAGGATTTCTCAACTACAGATTCCACGATGAACTACATCAGAGCTCAGGTAGTAAACCACTACAAGGAATCAGGCTACTACGATGCCAATAAGGCTAAAGTTGACCGGGCTGTTAAAGGGCTTCAGGCACAGTTCAGCCAGAATATTTTCCCTGAAATGAGAGTTAAATGGAGCGCTTATCCGAACAATATCGGGCATCTTAACTTCCAGGGGTGCTTCCGCTGCCACGACGGGAACCACACAAGTGACGACGGCAGGGTGATCTCAAAGGACTGCAATCTCTGCCACACAATTGTAGCGCAGGGTTCACCTCAGAATCTGGAGGCTTCAAATGTCAACAGTTCTCTTGAGTTTAAGCATCCTGTAGACGTAGGTTTTACACCGGATATGAACTGCACCGACTGCCACTCGGGTCTTAATCCTTAATTTTAATTGCTCAGGTAAACCCTTAAAAGGTTTACCTGAGTTAAGTAAGCAGTTTGGTTTTAGTCTTTATTATTCTTTTCCCTGAGAAGGAGTATCGCTAATGGACAAGGTTACAAATTATTCTTTGATACGGGACTACGTCAGTTCTCACAGCCGTACATCTGAAGACTACTTGCTTACAACAGGGAAGAGTTTCCTTAAGCTGTGCAATGCAGCCATTGTCTGCTATAAATTTACAGGTACTTTAGGAAATCTGGCTGCTGCATTTGAACATTTAACTTCTCTTATTCAGAAAGAAAAGGAAGAGGCGAAAATCAGAAGGGATAATAATTAGCAGGCAGTAAGTAGCAGGTAGTAAGTAGAAAGTAGAAAGTAGTACATAGCAGGCAGTAGAGCTTGGTTATAAAAAAAGTCTCACATCCTTAAAAAGAAAGGGTGTGAGACTTTTTCTTTCTGCCTGAGCTCATTTTTTTTCAGCCTTTGACGGGGGGAAGTTCCCCTTTTTCGGCGGCTTTTTTGAGTTTATCGTTGGCATATACAGCTATTTCCACGCGCCTGTTGGCCTGTTTTCCTTCCGGGGTTGCATTAGAGGCCACAGGCTGAGTTTCGCCGTAACCTTTTGTTGTAACTCTAGAACTTTTTACGCCGAGGTTTTCTGCATAAGATGCCACAGAAGCTGCCCGCTTTTCGGAAAGTGTCTGGTTATAGGCTTCCGTTCCGTCGGAATCTGTATGTCCTTCGATCAGTACATTTGTATCGGAATACTTTTTCAGGATTTTTGCAAGTCTTTGTATGTCATCCTTGGCCGCAGGCTGCAGGTCGAATTTATTTGTGGCAAAGAGAATACCCGATGGAAAAGTTATTTTTATGCCCTCGCCCACTCTTTCAACCCTGGCGCCTTCAAGATCTTTTCTCATTTCCTCGGCCTGGCGGTCCATATAGTTCCCGATCAATGCTCCTGCTGCTCCGCCTACGGCCGCACCTATGATGGCGCCGACGGCAGTGCTTCCGGTTTTACTTCCAATTACGCCTCCAATTACGCCTCCTGCCGCAGCGCCAATGCCGCCTCCTTTTACGGTATTACTGGATCCGCATCCGGAGGCCAGGAAAGAAGCTATTATAAACAGAGCCAGAAAAGCTTTTATTGATTTATGCATAATAAATCTCCATTACTTATTCCCACATAATTGTTATTCAAGGGCACCTTTCAATGTAATTTACAAAGAAACCGCAACCATGGTAAAGGCATTAAACCGGTTTCCGCTGCGGTGAAAGCTGCCGGGAGGGGAGCAAAAGATACATCCTGGAAGGCTTCCCTTGATTTTGTTTTTAGGATTGACTAGAATAAATTTGTTGGCTAATGGTTAGGAATGATTAATTGGGTGCAGGCTTTATAAACTGAAAGGAACTGACGATATGAAAAGAAAAATGTTTGCATACTTTCTGGCAGTCTTTTTAATTTTGGGGGCATCTCAGTCATTTGCTCAGATGGGTGTTTCAATTCAGGCCGGTGCGGCAATACCGACAGGAGATTTAAGCGACAGGGCAAAACTTGGCTGGGGAGGACAGGGAAATTTTGAATATATGGCAGCTCAAAATCTCAGTCTTATGGCATCAGTCGGATATTATCTCTGGGGAGCAAAGAGTGATCTGCTTGGTCTTGCGGATTTTACTTTTTCCACAATACCGGTCCTGGTTGGCGCAAAGTATCTTTTTATGCCGGAAGGGGATCTGCACCCGTATGTGGGAGCTGACCTGGGAATTCACTTCATGACAACGAAAATTACAACCAATTTCAGCATTTTGGGAAGTAATCTGGAGGAAAGCTCATCCGAGTCAAAGTTCGGATTTGCCCCTATGGCGGGCTTAAGGATGCATATGCCGCCAAATGTGGATCTGGATTTTAATTTAAGCTACAATATAATTCCCTCCTCAGGCAGTAACGTCACCACATCGGGGGGTATCACCACCTCATCGGGCAGTACCGCCTTTATAGGGATAATTGCGGGAGTTTTAGTGGCGCTTTAGATAACTCTATTGCAGCCCTCCCCCCGCCATAGAAGGAGGGCTGTATTCAGAACATTCCGGCAATAAGGAAACCTTCCTGTCCTTTACGCCTTGCCGCCTGGTGCAAATTAAGTTAAATTCATTTATATTATAAGTTTAACAGATTCACTCTTCTGTTGTATCGGCATTCCGGGCAATTTTGTATCTTGTCCGGGTATGCGTGTGAGATCTTTCTGAATCTATTCCAAGGGGCACGATGATTGTTAATAAGACTGTATATAAATATTCTAATGCAACAGCCATTGCTGCACTGATATTCTTTCTTGGGCTCACCTTCTGGCTTTGGATGGTTTCCAGGCGAGATACGGAACAAAATGCAAAGGAAAGATTTGATTTCAGGGTATTGGAGATCAGGCAGGCCATAAATCAGCGCATGCAGGAATATGAAAAAGTACTGCTTGGTGGAGCCGGACTTTTTGATGTGGCAAAGCCTGTTACACGCCGTATGTGGCACGATTATGTCGAAAGGCTCAGAATCACAGAGACATCGCCGGGCATCCAGGGGGTGGGATTTGCCATTCTGCTCAGGCCGCAGGAAGTCAAAGCTAACGTCGAAAAAGTAAGACGCGAAGGGTTTCCTTCTTATCATATCTGGCCTGAAGGCAAGCGCGATTTCTACACTTCAATTATATACCTGGAGCCATTCTCTGGAATTAACCTCAGAGCCTTCGGTTACGACATGTATTCTGAACCTGTCAGAAGAAAAGCCATGGCGCAGGCAATGGATTCGGGCATGACCTCATTAACCGGTAAGGTCATACTCGTTCAGGAAGGCACTACGGCCATACAGGCAGGGTTCCTCATGTATGTCCCTGTCTATGAAAGAGACATGGTATTAAGCACCGTAGAAGAAAGGCGAAAGGCAATCATAGGATTTGTTTACAGTCCATTTAGAACCAAAGATCTCATAAACGGTATTTTCGGCCGGGGGCTTTCAGACATCAGGCTGAGAATCTATGACGGGGAGCTCCCTAATAAAAAGGATATTATGTACGACAGCGGCATTAAGGGGGATCCTAAGGATTCACTTAGAACTCCCTTGCTTAGCAGGTCTGAACAGATAGATATTAACGACCATACATGGACACTTCAGTTTTCGACTCTCCCGCTTTTCGAGAAAACTGTGGATAATCAGAAGTCGCCCATCATACTGTTTTCAGGCATAATAATAAGCCTTCTTTTTGCTGCGGTTGTGAAATCACTCTCATCAACAAGAGCACGTGCCCTTGCTCTTGCACTTGAGATAACAAAAAGAAAAGACGCCGAAGATGCGCTGAAAGAGGAAATTTCCAGGGCACAGATGCTCATAAGAGTTTCAAATATATTTGCAGAACTTTCCCTAAACTACAGGGCGGTGCTGGACAGGGCAGCCCAGGTTACCTCGGAACTGATTGGGGATGCTGCCGTCGTAAGACTTCTCTCGGATGACAGAAAACTTCTTGAGCCGGCAGCATTTTATCATCCTGAGGGCAGTGCCGGGGTTTTAATCCAGGAAGTTCTTTTTTCCGGGCCTCAGGAAGCTCAGATGGGAATTTCAGGCAGGGTAGTTTCAACATCTGAAAGCCTGATGATCCCGGAAGTAAAACTTAGCGAGATTGAAAGTTCACTTAGACCCGAGTGCATAAAATATTTTGAAAAGTATGGATTTCATGGAATTCTTATTGCGCCGCTGAAAGTAGGCAGGCAAATGATCGGTACTCTGGGAGTCCTGAGGACAAAGCCTGGCAAATCATATACTGCCAAGGACAAGTCTTTTCTTGAGGAATTGGCAAACAGAATAGCCATTGCAATTGTAAATTCACGCCTTCACCAGGAAAAAGTGCATGAAATTGAAGAAAGAAGCCTGGCCGAAGAAAAGCTTAAAAAGACACTCGATGACCTTGCAAGATCTAACAGGGAGCTTGAAAATTTTGCCTATGTAGCTTCACACGACCTGCAGGAGCCTTTAAGAATGATTTCAAGCTACACGCAGCTTCTTTCCAAACGCTATAAAGGGCAGCTGGATGCCAAAGCTGACCAGTTCATAGAGTTTACGGTGGACGGTGCCAAGAGAATGCAGCAGCTTATACACGACCTTCTGGAATACTCCAGGGTTGCTACACGCGGCAAAGAATTTGTTCCTGTAGATACTAATGAAATTATTAAAACAGTACTGAATAACCTTCAGATCAGTATAAAGAAGAACAATGCGGTTATTACATACGATAATCTGCCCCGGGTCACAGGAGACGATATACAGCTCATGCAGCTTTTCCAGAACCTACTGAGCAATTCTTTGAAGTTTAAGAGCAATAAGACGCCTGAGATAAATATTCATGCAGAGGACAAGGGAAGTGAATGGCTCTTTTCGGTGAGCGATAACGGAATCGGGCTGGATCCGCAGTTTAAGGAGAGGATATTCATTATTTTTCAGCGTCTGCATGAAAGGGAGGAATATCCTGGCACAGGCATAGGTCTGGCAGTCTGTAAAAAGATCGTCGAGCGCCACGGCGGCCGCATATGGGTCGAATCGGAACCTGGGGAAGGATCAACTTTCTTTTTTACTATTCCCAAGAGAAACCTTTAATTTTTTCCTGTTTTGTATCTTTTTTATGTTATTGCATAGTGAGCAATTGTTCACTATATTTGCGTGGTTTACTTCCGGCTTTTCAGATTGTTAAATGGCTGAAAAGTGTGGAAAGGAGAAACTTACTGGTCTAAGAGAATCCGCAGGTGTAAATATGGCAGCAAAGAAGAATAACATAAAAAGTAACGGCAAAAATAAAATAAAAATAAAAGGGAAAAAGGGGAAAAAGGAGGAACCTGAAAAAGAGGCATCCTCCGGGCTGAAGAAGAAGCCTGCAGCAAAGAAGCCTGCAGCAAAGAAGCCTGCAGCAAAAAAAACTGCATCTAAGAAAACAGAGCCAAAGAAATCGGGCATTCAGAAAGCAGAAGCGAAGAAACCGGTTGCCGGAAGAAGGGTTAAAGCTATGAAGACTGAGGCAAAAAGAAAGATTGCTCCCGGGGCAGTAATGGCTTTGCCTGAAAAGGAAAAACCTGCATGCGGGAAATCAGCATCCGGGAAAAAGACAGAGCCTGCAAAGGGAAACAGGGAGGAAGCCGCCTCGTGGAAGTTTTTTGAAAAAAACGGCAGTGTGCAGATTAAGATCTATACTGAAAGCCAGGCCATTTTTTCAAAGCTCGTCGGGATGCACGGAATACAAAAAGGAGCCAGGTATTTCATAAAAGGGCACCAGGTAGGAGCCGATTTTATTGTCCCCCTGGATATGGCAGAATCGGCCTGCAGTATTGCAGGAGTAAAAATTCCAAAGATAACCATTAGGAAGCCGGATTAGTCCGGCTTTTCGTGAGCAGAATTTTTATGTGATTTTATTTCCGACTTCATCTCATCCTGTAGTTTCTGTTTTTCCTCAAACATCTTCGGGGAGATTGAAACATGGTAGGTGTGAGGATTAATGAGTCTTTTCACGCCGGTATCCAGCCGGTCCAGGTCCATTTCCCTTATATGTCTTATTTCCTCAATGGAAGGGAAGTCGTAGACTAATTTTCCATCTGTTATAATCGGCTTCAGCAAGCTTTCCATTTCTGAGTAGTCCGCTTTTTTTACGATGCGGCTTTTGCTCTGATCGGAATGGTGAATCAGTTTAATCTGATCCCAGTTGCGGGGGTTTTCATCTTTTAGTGTAATCAGGTCAGCATTAGCTTTGCCCGATTTGTCATAAATCCGCCATAATTCCTTCTGTCCCGGGTTAGGCACTTTTCCAATGGTTTCGGAAATCTTCATTACAGGGGTCCATCCGTTGTTATCAACGGCAACAAGCTTGTATACGCCCCCTAAGGCTGCTTCGCCTTCAGAGGTTACAAGTCTCGTTCCCACGCCATAGGTAAGTCTGTTAACTATTTCATCTGCATCCAGGCCCTCCTTGGGGGCTTCCTCTTCAATTTGTGTAATGATCTGCCAGATATTCATTTCGTCGAGTTCATTTGAAAGAACAATCCGGACGTCTTTCATGCCGGCATCGTTAAGCCTACGGGCGGCCTTTACGCTCAGGTAAGCAAGATCTCCGGAGTCGAGGCGTACACCCTGCGGTGAGTGACCTTTAGCCTTAAGTTTTTCGAATACCTTTATTGCATTCGGAATGCCGCTTTCAAGAGTGTTGATGGTATCTACAAGAAGAGTGCAGTCATCTGGGTACATATCTGCAAATTGTTCGAAGGCCTCCAGTTCAGTCATTCCGAGTGAAAGGAAAATCTGCACCATGCTGTGTGCGTGTGTGCCCTTGGGAGGATAGCCGAGCAGGTAGGAGATTCCGGCGTTGGAAGAAAAGTCGGCTCCACCAATGAGGGCGCCTCTGACGGCAGCAACAGCGCCCCTGTCCTGCCCGCGTCTGGCCCCGAATTCCAGAACCGGCCGGCCTCTTGAGATCTCCTTTATTCTGGAGGCCTTAGTTGCAATGAGAGTCTGGAAGTTTATTTGGTTAAGGAGCGCAGTTTCAACGATCTGAGCCATAATGAGCGGGCCTTCGACAATTGTAAGCGGTTCATTTGGGTGCACGCATCTGCCTTCGGGTATAGATCTGATTGTAAGCCGGTTAAAGTTCCCGTTTTCCTTAAGCCACGCGAGGAAATCCTCATGAAAGAGTCTTTCCCCCTTATTATTCCTGTGGTTTTTTAAGAATTCAACGTCCTCGTTCCGGAAACGCGCATTCTGCATCCAGTCTATAAACCATTCGAGTCCGGCATTTATGCAGTAGCCGGCCTTATGGGAGCCGTAGTCGGGGTATTTTCTGAAGAAGTGATCAAAGACAACGTTCCTGTCCTGGAGTCCCATACGAAAGTAAAGCTGTGCCATGACGAGTTCATACTGATCGGTAAATAATATTCCCTCGGTAACATTCTGGTCAAACTTCTTAAGCAATTTCATTTCCCTTCCAGTGTGTATCACTTGTAATATTATTAAAAAGGCGTAAAGTATCAAACATTGGGAAGGAAGGAAAGTTATTTCCGGCTGATTACAGCAGTTTTGATTTTGACATTAAAGACACTTTTTATTATGCTTACCAAAGTAAACATATGTATACATAAGTAGACAAAATTCCATGATATTAAACAAACCCCTGGATGAATTATTCTCCACGTGGTCAGACATAGCTGTAATGCGGGTTCTGAAAAGCTACAGCACAGGACTAACCGGAAGGGAGATCGCACGTTTATCTAAAATGACTCCAAGGTCTGCTATCCGGGCTTTGTCTGGACTTGAAGAACTTGGGGTTATAACTAGAATTAGAGGCGGGCGGGATCATCTGTTTTCACTTAACAGGGAACATTTCCTTGTCAAAGAAATCGTTCTGCCTGTGCTGGAAAATGAAGAAAAGTTCAGGGATGCGGTTTATCTGGAAATAAGGCAATCTCTTAAAGACAGGTGCAACAGTGTTTATGTATTTGGAAGTGTGCCCAGGAAGGAAGAGAAAGTTGAAAGTGATCTCGATCTGTGTGTTATCTATGATAGCGAAGAGCAAAGAGAAGGCGTTGAAGAGGCTTTTGAGGAATTGAGATCTGAACTTTTCATTAAATATGGAGTAAATGCATCGCCTTTCTATATTTCAGCTTCAGAATTTTCAGAAAAAGCAAAAGATAAAAAGCAGCCTGTAAAGGATATAGTGAAAGAAGGTGAAATGGTATTTGGAAATTCAATTGGCAGCTTAGTCAATGGTTAAAGGATTACAGAGAGTAAATGTTGAAAGATCTCAGGCAGTAAATTACATCAGAGTTGCAGAAAACTTTTACGACGGTGCTGAAGTTGCAGGAGAATACCAATACTGGAATGCTTCGGGCGTGCTGATTGAACATTCTGCAATTGCCTGTGCAGATGCACTGACAATAAAATATGGCGGAGTAAAGAGCAAAGGGGAAAATCATCAGGAAGTAATAAATCTGATTGACACGCTGCTGCCTGCAGGCGCTGACAAGAAAAGCGGGCTCATGCAGCTTTCAAAAATTATTGCCCATAATAATGCTGTTTCATACAGCGGCGATATTTACCAGAAAAAAGATATTGATCAATTATGGAAATTGTTGAACAGGTTTAAGATTTGGGCAGAAAAACTACTTAACGTGTAGTGCAATTTAATAAATATCCCCACCTTAGGCAGATTGGGAAAAGAATATAAAAAAGCGGTAAGAATGTTACTCCTTACCGCCCAATCAATCAGGAGATTTGTATTGATCAGCTTTGAACTAACGATTTTTTTTTCATCAGTGTGTATACCGCATAATGAATGGCCGAGCTGAGAGGTTTTCCGTTATTCATCTCATCACAGACCTCTCTGACAAAATCATCTTTTGAGATGTATTTTGTATTTACACCCACTTCCAGGCATATTTCGGTTTCACTAGAGTCGCAAATGTATTCAAGTCTGGATGTCTGCGAAATTACGTCCTCGTAATTTAATTCTTTTCCCTTTTCTTTGAAGGGCCTTCCATAAAAGTTTTTCAGGTTCATTGCTGCCTCGTAACTTAAAAACAATTATCTCTTTATATATATATATGGTTACAGAGGCCGAATTCGGAAAAATTTTTGAAAAAAAATGATTTTTTTTCAGAAACCTTGAAAATTGTCCAAAAAAAGCAAGGAGCAGTAAAAAAAATGTGCAGTCCCTTGCTCTTCGATTATTATTTCTTAAAAAACTATAAGGAAAATGCCGTATGGATCAGTTCATCCTGCTCTTTCTGGTGCATTTTTAAGGAGCCGGAAGCCGGGCTTGCGCTTTCATTTCTTCCTGCAAAATAGAGTTTTATCCCGCCTGATGTTAAATCTTCCGCCCGCTGGAGAATATAGCTCCATGCTCCCATGTTTTTGGGCTCCTCCTGCGTCCAGACAACCTTTTCTGCCTTTGTATAAGCGCTGAAAATGTCCTGAACTTCCTTCAGAGGAAACGGATATAGTTCCTCAAGACGTATTATTGCCGTGTCGTTGAGGTTATTTTTATTTTTGTAAGCTATGAGTTCATAATAAAGCTTTCCGCTTACCATAAGAAGGCGTTTTACTTTATTTTTATCCTGGACAGAGCTGTCGTCAATTACCTTCATGAATTTCCCTTTGCTCAGGTCGCTTAAGACAGAACGGGCCTCAGGAAGTCTTAGCAGACTTTTGGGAGTAAAGATGACGAGCGGCCTTTTCATATTATACTTTATCTGCCTGCGAAGAAGATGGAAGTACTGTGCGGGCGTCGTGACGTTGCAAATGGTCATGTTGTCATCTGCCGAGAGTGAGAGGAATCTTTCAATTCTTGCGCTTGAGTGCTCGGGGCCTTGTCCCTCATAGCCGTGAGGCAATAGGAGCACGAGACTGTTCGGGACTTTCCATTTGCTGTCGGCGCTTACTAGGAAATTATCTATAATCACCTGTGCGCTGTTGGCAAAGTCGCCGAACTGTGCCTCCCAGAGTACAAGCGAGAGCGGGTCGGCCACGCTGTAGCCCAGTTCAAAACCTAAAACAGCAGCCTCTGAAAGCAGGCTGTCCAGGGCTTCCATCAATGCCGGCTGATTTGGGTTTATTTTGTTTAAGAGAAGGACTTCCTCACCCGTATTTATGTCTGATAAGATCAGGTGTCTTTGGCTGAAAGTGCCTCTGGCGCTATCCTGCCCGCTTAAGCGGATAGGGGTTCCTTCCAGAAGAAGCGTTCCGAAGGCAAGAGCCTCTGCATAAGCCCAGTCCATGGGGATCTGCGGGTTTCCCATAAGTTCTCTTCTTCTGCTCAGCATTCTGGCAAGCTTTGGGTTTGCCGTAAAACCCTTGGGAAGCGTGGTAATGCCGTCAATAACCCTCTCGAGCTCATCTAAAGGGACTGCAGTCGGTTCCATTTCCTTTGAGGCATTCAGCTTATCCTCAGGAACTGCAAGCGGAAGATCTGAATAAAAGTCGAAGGTATCATTTGCAGATTTATCGAAAGACTCAGTAAGGCACTCATTGACATTCGATCTTTTACTGATTTCCTCATCAGGGGAGAGGAGCTTTTCAGCTATAAGCTTCTGTTTGTAGAGTTCTTTTACCGATGGGTGCTCTTTGATATTCCTGTACATGAGAGGCTGTGTATAAGCCGGATCGTCACCCTCGTTATGTCCATGGCGGCGGTAGCCGAAAAGATCAATAACAACATCCTTATTGAACTTCTGGCGGTATTCATAAGCCAGGCGAGTTACCCAGAGAGAAGCCTCAGGATCATCCCCGTTTACGTGAAAAATTGGGGCCTGAACCATTTTAGCTACATCTGTGGCATAAATGGAGCTTCGGGCTTCTGCCGGGTCTGTAGTAAATCCGATCTGGTTATTTATAATCAGATGAATTGTTCCTCCTGTGCGGTAGCCTTTTAACTGTGAAAGGTTAATCGTCTCGGCCACCACGCCCTGTCCGGCAAATGCCGCATCCCCATGGATTAAGAGGGGAAGGATCGTTCTGCGATCGGTGTCATTTGCCCTTTTCTGCTTTGCTCTTACAATGCCCTCCACAACGGGGTTTACCCATTCCAGGTGGCTGGGGTTTGAGGCAACAGAGACTGTAATTGTTTTACCGTTAAGTGCCTTTACCTCACCTGAGGCCCCAAGGTGGTACTTCACGTCGCCCGAACCCTGCACGGAGTTAGGGTCTATGTTACCTTCAAATTCAGTAAATATTTTTTCGTAGGATTTCCCGATAATATTTGCCAGCACATTAAGCCTTCCTCGGTGGGCCATTCCCATAAAAATCTCCCTGACGCCGTCCAAAGCAGACATATTAATAAAGTAATCCAGAAGGGGAATTACGGTCTCCGAGCCCTCCAGGGAAAATCTCTTGTGGCCGACATACTTAGTGTGCAGGAAATGTTCAAATTCCTCGGCTATTACGAGCTCCCAGAGGATTCTCTTTTTCTCTTCGGCGCTGAATGTATAATGGTTTCTAATAGGTTCCATTTTACTCTGCAGCCACTGTTTTTCCTCGGGATGCTGAATGTGCATGTACTCTATGCCGATTTTATCGCAGTATGTCTGCTGAAGTATGTCGAGAATTTCCCTTAAGGTTCCGGTTTCCTTTTCGCCCAAGCCACCTGTAATGAACTTCCTGTCATAGTCCCATATTGTAAAGCCCAGGTTTGCCGGATCCAGTTCCGGGTGATAGATTGAATTTACCCCCAGAGGGTTAAGGTTTGCAATCAGGTGCCCTCTTACCCTGTAAATATTTATCAGCTGAAGTATTCTTGCCTGTTTTTCAATGTTTTCCATTCCGGGTGCTGCAGCTTTAACCGTGGGGGGGATATCCTCCCTGTAGCTGACAGGTTTCTGCGGGATCAGGAGGTCCTGAAATATCTCTTCATAGAAATTTTCTTTCCCTAATAGCAGATTGTCAATCAGCTGAAGGAAAAGTCCCGATTCAGCTCCCTGAATTACACGGTGATCGTATGTGCTTGTAATGTTCATTACCTTTCCGATGCCGAGTTCAGCAATTGTTTGCCGGCTCATGGCCTGGTACTGGGCCGGATAATCAATAACACCGATTGCAATTATAACGCCCTGACCTGTCATAAGGCGCGGTATAGAAGATACTGTGCCCACGGTGCCCGGGTTTGTAAGGGAAATTGTTGTCCCCTGGAAGTCTGAGGGTTCAATTTTACCTGTTCTTGAACGTTTTATGACCTCATCATATGCCGCGCGGAACTCCCTGAAGTTCATCTTATCGGCGTTTTTTATATTAGGGACAATAAGAGAGCGCGTGCCGTCTTTTTTCTCTATATCAATAGCAAGGCCGAAGTTCACCATGTTTTTCTGTACCAGGTACGGCTTGCCGTTAACCAAGGCAAAGGAGTTGTTCATGGAAGGGAATAGCCTTAAGGCGCGCACGATTGCGTATGCCGCAATGTGAGTAAAAGAGATCTTCCCCTGGTTTGTTTTCTGAAGAAACTGATTTATAATTCTGCGGTTTTCCTCGAGCAGTTTAACAGAAATTGTCCTCTGGCTTGTAGCCGTGGGGATTGTAAGGCTGCCCGTCATATTCTCAATTATTCTGGCTCCCACGCCTGTAATAAGCTGGAAACTCTCGTGATCTGTCGCCTGAGGAGGCGGCGCTGCTGCCGCGGCGGTCTGCCGCATCGGAGGTTCTGCGGCGCGGCGCGGGGAGGAGGAAGGCTGCTTAAGTTCAGGCTGCCTTTCTTCAGGGGCATGCCTCGCCTCGGCTGAGCCTGTCTGCCGGGCTTTTGGGCCTGTTAAATTACTAAAATAGTTCTGCCAGTATTCCGAAACCGAATTTTTATCGTTTAAGAAGCTGTCATACAAGTCTGCCACGTACCAGAAATTTGATCCAAACTGCCGGAAGAGAATTTCATGGCCGTCGGATAAATGCTGTTCATCCATGATGTATATACCCTCAATTATTTCTTTTTAAGGAAAATAGGTCCCTATGATTTCAGTTTAAGAAAATATCGCCTTAAACTCAATCTAAAGAGAAAAGCCCCCGCACCGGGTTCAAGGCCTGGAAATTTGAGGTATGGAGTTTTTATTGCACTATTGTTTTGGCTGAAAAGTGAGATTTTCCTTGCAAATGGTGCATAAATTTACAAAATTGAGGGATAGAATAAAAAAATTAATATAATGAAAGTAAATATATGCCCTTTATACATGTAAATACTTTTTATTTCCAGAAATTAAACCCTCTTCTTCTTCGGCATTGTCCCGATTTGTAAGTCTTCTTTTATAGATCTCCCGTTCTGCTTGTCCTTTTTTTTACATAGTTAAAATGATTAGGAGGAATTATATGTGCGGTATAGTTGGATATATTGGCGCTAAGAATTGTATTCCTATATTAATCGGTGGGTTGAAAAGGCTTGAATACCGCGGTTATGATTCTGCAGGTGTAGGTGTTCTTTCTGAAGGTAAAGCCCTTGTTGTTAAAAGCGTAGGAAAAGTTACCGTTCTTCAGGATAAATTAGAAAAATTAAGCATTAGTTCTGCCATTGGCATTGGTCATACGAGGTGGGCAACACACGGCGTTCCGAATGAAACGAACGCGCATCCGCATGTGAACAATAAAAATTCACTTATGTTAATACATAACGGAATTATTGAGAACTATGCGGCATTAAAAGAAACCCTTAAACAGGCCGGCTACCACTTTAAGAGTGATACAGATACAGAAGTCCTGGCTCATCTGATAGACAGTTTTTTAAATAAAGGCATGAACCTCTTCAATTCCGTACGTGCTGCCTTAAACGAGGTACAAGGAACCTATGGTCTGGCAGTTATTTCTGAAAACGAGCCCGATAAGATTGTAGTTGCCAAGAAAGGTTCGCCTCTTGTCATAGGCATCGGCAATGATGAAAACTACATTGCCTCCGACGTCAGCGCCCTTGTTGCACACACGCAGCAGGTGGTCTATCTGGAGGACGGGGAAGTAGTTGAAGTCTACAAAGACAAATTCATTGCAAAGGATGTTTCAGATAAAGAAATTACCAAGAAAGTGCAGGAAATCACCTTAAAGCTAGACGAGATCTCCAAAGGCGGTTATGCTCATTTCATGCTTAAGGAAATCATGGAGCAGCCTGAATCTATCTGCAATTCAATGCGCGGTAGGCTTGTACCAGCTGATGGCACCTCGAAGCTTGGCGGCATAGAGGATTTTGCCGACCGTCTGGCGCAGTCGAAAAGGATAATTATTTCTGCCTGCGGCACTTCATGGCATGCGGCACTTGTTGGCGAGTACATGTTTGAACAGTTTACCGAGATCCCGACAGAAGTCGAGTACGCCTCGGAGTTCAGATACAGAAACCCTATCATTTATCCCGACGACACAGTGATTTTTATTTCACAGTCGGGCGAGACAGCCGATACGCTTGCAGCATTGAAGGAATCCAAAAGGCGCGGAGCCTTGTGCATCGGAGTCTGCAACGTTGTGGGCAGTTCAATTGCCAGGGAAAGCCATGCAGGAGTCTACATACACGCGGGTCCCGAGATCGGCGTCGCCTCAACGAAGGCCTTTACGTCTCAGCTTGTTGTTCTTTCACTCATAACGCTTTTAATTGCAAGAAAGAAACGCATGAGCCTGACGGACGGGAAGAATATAGTTACAGAAATTGAGCAGCTCCCCGATAAGATCGAACGAATACTCAAACTCAACGGTGAGATTGAAAAAATTGCCGAGGAATTCAAGGATGCAAGAAACTTCCTCTACTTAGGGCGCGGATACAACTTCCCGGTGGCCCTGGAAGGAGCGCTTAAACTAAAGGAAATCTCCTACATTCATGCCGAAGGTTACCCTGCAGCAGAGATGAAGCACGGTCCTATTGCTCTTGTTGACAAGGATATGCCGGTAGTTTTCATAGCGCCTAAGGATTCCACGTATGACAAGATCCTCAGCAACATTCAGGAGGTGAGGGCAAGGCACGGCAGAATAATAGCAATTGCTTCAGAAAGTGACGATAAAATAAATGAACTGGTCGATTACACGATCAAAATTCCGGATACAATCCGTATGTTAATGCCGATACTTACAGTCGTTCCGCTGCAGCTGTTGGCTTATCATATAGCAGTAAAGAAGGGGCTGAATGTAGATCAGCCCAGGAATTTAGCAAAAAGTGTTACAGTCGAATAATTATTAGTAATATTATTATCAATCGGAGGTAAATATTTTATGGCTCGTAAAAATGTTCTCATCATGGGCGCCGCCGGGCGCGACTTTCATAATTTCAACGTCTTCTTCAGGAATAACAAAGAGTACAATGTAGTTGCTTTTACAGCTACTCAGATTCCGAACATTGACGGCAGGGTTTACCCGAAGGAACTGGCCGGAGAGCTTTATCCCGAGGGAATTAAGATTTACGATGAGTCGGAACTTGAATGCCTCATCGATGAACTCAAAGTTCAGGAAGTAGTTTTCTCTTATTCCGACGTTCCTTTTAATTACGTTATGACAAAAGCTTCTATCGTTAATGCTGCCGGGGCATCCTTCAGGCTCTTAGGCGGAGATGAAACACAGATCAAAAGCTCAAAGCCAGTTGTCTCTGTTCTGGCCGTAAGAACCGGAAGCGGAAAGAGTCAGACTTCAAGAAAAGTTGTTGAAGTATTAAGGGCTGCCGGCAAAAGAGTTGTTGCAATCCGTCACCCCATGCCTTACGGCGACCTTGTAAAACAGAAGGTTCAGCGTTTCGGCTCTTTAGAAGATCTGAAATATCATAACTGCACGATCGAGGAGATCGAGGAATATGAACCGCATATCGCCTTGGGCGGCGTTATTTACGCCGGCGTTGATTACGGCGCAATTCTGGCTGAAGCTGAAAAGGAAGCTGACGTTATACTCTGGGACGGCGGCAATAACGACATGTCGTTCTATAAGTCGGATGTAACTTTTACGGTTGTGGACCCTCACCGTCCCGGTCATGAACTGACCTATTATCCCGGGAACACATCGCTCAGAATGGCTGACTGCGCAATCATAAATAAGATCGATTCAGCTGATGCCGCCAACATTCTGACTGTAAGAAACAACATCCGCAAGGTTAACCCGACGGCCAAGATCATAGACGGTGCAAGCCCGATATTTGTCGACAATCCGGAACTCATTGCTGGAAAAAGAGTTCTCGTTGTTGAAGACGGCCCCACACTTACACACGGTGAAATGGAGTACGGCGCCGGCACAATAGCAGCCATGAACTACGGAGCAGCAAAAATAGTTGATCCGAGGCCTTATACTGTAAAATCTATTACTGCCACCTACCAAAAGTATCCAAAAATTGGTATTTTACTGCCTGCAATGGGATACGGTTTGGAACAGGTCAAAGACCTCGAAGAAACAATCAACAATACAGATTGCGATTCGGTTGTCATCGGTACCCCGATAGATTTAGGCAGAATTCTTAAGATAAATAAACCTTCAACCCGCGTGCGCTATGAACTCCAGGAGATCGGAGCCATTACGGTTGAAAGTATTCTTAAAGAAAAAGGGATTATATGAAAAAGCTGGCTGTAGTTGCCTTCGGAGGCAACGCTCTTTTGAGAGCCAATCAGGCCGGTACAGCCGATGAACAGGAACAGAATTCATATGAAACCTGCAAGAACCTTATTGAACTCTTAAAGGATGACTACAACATTGTTCTTACGCATGGCAACGGTCCGCAGGTTGGAAGTATTTATCTGAGAAGTGAAGCCGGTTATTCTTTATATAAGCTTCCCAAGATGCCGCTTGACATTTCGGTGGCCGACTCCCAGGGGGAAATAGGCTACATGATTGAGCGCCAGATGAGGAACCTTTTAATTGAAAACCGGATGGATAAGAAGATTCTTACGATCCTGACACAGGTATTGGTTGATAAAGACGACAGCGCGTTTAAGGTGCCTACCAAACCGGTAGGCCCTTATTACTTGAAAGAAGAAGCTGACCTCCTGGCAAAAACCAATAACTGGCTCTTTAAGGAAGACGCGCGCAAGCGCGGCTGGAGGCGTGTTGTGGCATCTCCAAAGCCTCTGGACATAATTAACCATGATCTGATTGGGGACCTGGCCAGATCGGGCAATATTGTTATTGCTGCAGGCGGCGGCGGAATACCGGTTTATCTCGATGAGAATAAAACATACCGTCCCGTTGAAGATGCTGTAATCGATAAGGATTTGGCCTCGGCGCTTCTGGCCTACCAGATCAAGGCCGATGCATTCTTTATTCTTACGGACGTTGCAAAGGTCTGCCTTAATTTCAACAAGCCTGACCAGGTTCAGCTCGATGAATTAAAGCTGGAAGATGCAAAAAGGTACTTCGAGGCCGGAGAGTTTCCTGCCGGCAGCATGGGACCTAAAATAATGGCTGCAATTAATTTTGTTGAATGCAGCGGAAAGGAAACCATTATTACTGAAGCCACTCAGCTCCACGATATCAATAGCGGAACGAAAATTGTCCTCTGAGGAGGCAGTTTGGCTTCAAAAAACAGATAATAAAGAATCAGCAGTAAATGGAGAAACAATGGCAGTTAATATGAAAGGAAAAAGCCTCATTTCCATAAATGACCTTACAATTGAGGAAATCTGGCAGATATTTGAACTGAGCGCCACCTTAAAAATGAAACGCCTTACGGGCGAACCTCACAGAATTCTTGAAGGCAAGACCTTAGGCATGATCTTCTCAAAGCCTTCTACAAGAACAAGAGTTTCTTTCGAAGTCGGTATCTACGAACTGGGCGGAATAGGAATGTATTTCGGCCCGAACGACCTTCAGCTGAAGAAAAGCGAAAGTGTGGCCGACACGGCAAAAGTGCTTTCACGTTTCTTAAGCGGTATCATGATCAGAACCTTCGACCACCAGGATGTAATTGACCTGGCAACAAATGGTTCCATACCTGTTATAAACGGCCTGACAGACCTTCTGCACCCCTGCCAGGTACTGACAGACCTTTTTACAATCTATGAGAAGAAGAAGCAGTTGAAGGGCCTTAAACTGGCTTATATAGGCGACGGCAACAATATGGCTCACAGCCTTCTGCACGGATGCTCAAAGGTCGGAATGGATATTGCCATTGCGTCCCCTTCGGGCTACAAGCCTGTTGAACAGATTGTGAAGAACGCCCAGGCCAACGCAAAGTATATGGGCAGCAAGGTTGAAATTCTGGACGATCCCGTGGCCGCGGTTAAAGATGCAGATATTGTTTATACAGACGTATGGGCCAGCATGGGCCATGAAGCAGAAGCCGCAGAGCGCAAGAAGATCTTCCAGAAGTTCCAGGTTAACCCCGGACTCGTAAAGAATGCAAAGGAAGACTACCTTTTCATGCACTGCCTGCCTGCACACAGGGGAGATGAAGTGGTAAATGAAGTCTGCGATTCACCAAACTCAATCATATTTGATGAGGCTGAAAACAGACTTCATGTTCAAAAGGCAATTATGGCTCTTGTAATGTAGTATTCCTGTATTTTTTGAAGTTAAATGCCGGGCAAGTGTCCCGGCATTTTTTTTATGGTACAGTGATGTACTTTTATCTGCAAATGCTTATTTTGAAAGTGTAATTCCTTGAATTTACCGATTTAATTCTACGGAGCGGAAATAATGAAACATTTTAACAGGATATTATTTCTTTTAGTTTTAACATTTGTTTTCTGCCTTAATCTGTCTTTGGAAGCGGGAACGCCTAAAGAAAAAAAAGGGTGGCTTGTCCTCGGGAAAAAGGACCTCGCAAAGGGTACCTACCACACAGATCATTATAAGATTTTTAAGAAGTATACTTCAGGGTACAACCTTGAAGTTCTCAAGGCTATAGACATCGTGCAGTCGCATGCAATGAACGGCGGCGGATATTTTATAGGAAAGGATTCCACACCTACGGAATCCCCTACATATTATGAACTGAAGCTCTTCAACAAATCGCTCATTACTCCTCCGCGCCACAGCAGCTACTGCAGCGGAAGCTCTTACTCTGCATTCATTGAAGCCTTAAACATGATCCTCTCAAAGAAGGGAAAGAAACTTAGCCCCGAACGTCTTGAAGCGCTCAGGATGCAGGAGCCCAATGGCGGAAGAAGAGAGGACTGGATTAAATTCTGGGGAATCTGGAATGCCGACGGCTTCGGAAGCCAGTATGCAATGGTGCAGTATGCAGGAATGGGAGAGGAAATTAAACCTGAGGATGCACGCCCGGGCGACTTCCTGAACATCTCCTGGAAGTCAGGCATAGGGCATTCAGTTGTCTTCCTCGGCTGGTATATGGATGAGAACAATAAGAAAAATATTGTCTACTGGAGCAGCCAGAAGGCTACAAACGGCTTCGGCGACCAGGTGGTTTCCTTGGAGAGAATTAAGGATGTTAAAATTGTAAGGCTCACAAAGCCCGAAAACCTGTTTAATTTTGACGTAAATCAGGCAGTAAATAAGGATGTGCCGGGAGATAAGATCGACTGGTAGGAAATTTTAAATAGAAATGTTAAAGCGGCACCAGTTGCCGCTTTTTTTATGCGTTCTGCAGAATTATGGAAAATTCAGTTTCTTTACCCGGCTGAGACTTGACTGTAATCTCTCCGTTATGCCAGTTGACAATGGACTTTACAACTGAAAGCCCAAGGCCCGCACCTCCCAAACTCCTGTTCCTGGATGACTCGGCTCTGAAGAAGCGGTCAAATATCTTCGGTATCAGCTCTTCAGGGATCCCCTGGCCACGGTTTATGACAGAAATTACTGTCCTTCTTTCTTCAAGTGCAGTAACGCTGATAATTACGGGTGAATTATCGTAACCGAATTTTATTGCGTTATCGATCAGGTTAAAAAGCGCCTGGCGCATCCATTCAGGATCTATCAGAACCGTTGTGCCGGATGGAATATTATATATCAACTCAATTTCATTTTCCTTGGAGAGGAAATTCATATTTGAAAGTATGTCTTCCAGGAATTCTTTCAGGTTCACTCTTTCCTTATGGATCTTCACGAGTGAATGGTCAATTTTTGAAATAAAGAAAAGCTTTTCTACAATGTTAATCAGGCGCAGGGTTTCTTCATAGTTGCTCTCAAGAATTTCCCTGTACTGATCTGGCGTCTTGGGAGAGCGCAGTGCAACCTCAATTTCACCTCTTAAGATCGTAAGAGGAGTTTTTAACTCGTGTGAAGCCGAGATAGAGAACTGGTTCATATAATCAATTGAGGTTTTAATTCTGTGTATCATTTCATTAAGCCTGCGTACCAGGCGACCGTATTCATCCTCAAACTCCTCGCCTTCAATTCTTGCGTTCAGGTTCTGCGCCGTTATCTCATCCAGGCGGCGTATAACGCGGTCGATCCTGGAAAGGGAGCGTGCTGAGATAAGGAAGCCTCCTATAATGGAAATAATGAGGAATATAGGGGCGATAATGACGTACGTGTTCTTCAGGCTGTCCAGGGCCTCATGGATCAGGTCGGCAGGGAAGGCCACAATAATTTTATACCTTCCTTTTGCAAGGTAGGCACCCCTGATGGTATAAGGGGATAATTTTTCATCTTTGAAGGCCAGTATGTTAACTTTATCCAACTTTATATCGGGGAAATCGAGCTTGTGGCCCATCAGGTTTTCCGTCTTGAAGATTATATTATTTCTCAGCTCCACCTGGACATACGTATTCCTCGGGTTAAGCGTAACCGCTTCAAAAATGAGGTCATAGACAAGGTCTTCCGGGGAAGCATACAAAGAATCGGGCTGAAAATCATTAAGGTCGATCTTGCTGTCGGAGACGAAGTTATAGATTGCCTCAGCCTGTCTTGTAAGTGCCACGTCAAGCTGTTCGTTGAGGCTGTGGTGGGTATAGATATAAATTGCAGCTCCGATCAAGGCTTCAAGAAGAAGGAAGAGCAGGGAGTACCACAAGGTTGTCTTAAAGCGGGTAGTCTTTACATACAAAGCTGCCTTAGAAAGTTTTTTCTGCGGATTCACACTTTTTTACGCCTTAATAATTTCATTTTTCATACAGTATTTTTCTCTGTGTCCGGGCCTCCAGTCTTTCCGACGTGTAAGCTCTTAAGATCACAGTTTCCGTTTTAGCCATCTTTTTTACTTCTGTTTCTGCGGGCATTTCCCTTTCTGTCCTTGCCTCAAGTCTTTTAGCCACAGTAACGTAGACTTCCTTCTGCGGTGCCTGAAGCCATGGCAGTGCTGCCAAAAGGCAGAATGCTGCCAGGAATGATGCAGTTTTTATTTTCATACCGGCCGGTCCTTTCTATTCTAATTATCCTTAATTGAATAGCCGACCCCTCTTATTGTAAAAAGAAGCTGTTTATCGAAATCCTTATCTATTTTATTTCTAAGTTTATTTATATAGACGTCAATGACGTTTGTATCGGTATCGAAATGGTAGTCGTAGATGTGTTCGGAAAGCCTGGTCCTTGAGATTACCTTATTTTTATTTCTTAAGAGGAACTCCAGGACAGAATACTCCTTAGGGGTAAGGGAAATTTCAACCCCGCTTCGTGTGACGCTGTGAGTCTGAAGGTCGAGTGTGAGGTCGGCGGCCTTAAGAGAAAGGGATTTTTCAGTTTCCTTGCGCCGCAGGAGTGCCCTTACGCGGGCCAGGAGCTCTTCGAAAGCAAAAGGCTTTGTCAGGTAGTCGTCTGCTCCGGCGTCGAGTCCTTCGACTTTATCCTCCACGGATTGTCTTGCAGTCAGGAGCAGCACGGGGGCAGATATCTTCTGGCTCCTTATTGCCCTGAGGAGTTCAATGCCGTTTAGGTAGGGGATCATGACGTCCAGAATAATGAGGTCGTATTCCTGCGACATAGCCAGTTCACGCCCCATCTTTCCGTCATAAGCAGCGTCGACGGAGTAATACTCCTCTTCAAGTCCGTGTTTAATAAAAGAGGCCACCTTTTTTTCATCTTCTACCAATAGTACCTTCATATAAATAAAGTACTTAAAAAAAAGGAGAGTTAAAAACTCTCCTTATATGACGCGAAATAATTCAGGAGTTAGCTGAAATTACTTTGTGCTTTTTTCGTTGTTAGTATTGTTTTTATTTGAAGAAGATTTTTCTGTCTTGCTTGAAGTAGTGGATTTATGATGCTTCATTGTTCTGTATTTTTTGTGATGCATAGCCTTCGAGGTGTCGTTTTTTGCGACGTTTGTTCTTTCCTTCTTCGTTGTCATTTTTGTGGTCGATTCAGACTTCTTATTTCCATTCTTTTTTGATTTTTCAACCTTTTCTGTCTTCGTTGTAGAGCTCTTCTCTTCCTTGTTCTGAGCGTTTACTGTTAAATTAGCGCCCCAGAATAAGAATGTAACGGCCATCAAAACTGCGAAAATACGTGCTTTCATTTTTTCTCCTTAACTTAAATAATGTTAATGTTGTTTTGTTAACAATATAAAGTTAAGCAATGGATATTAAGGAATTCTTAAAGATAAATTAAAAAATTTTAATCTTTTGCGGATTGCTGCCCTGTGGAGCGGGGCGGCAAAAAATCCAGAGAAGAGAAAAACTACTGTACGCCTTTATAATCCATATGGAATGTAAAATGGGGGAACTTCTTCGGAAGATGGATTATGTTGTAGATCATAACGCCTATGGACATCCTGTCGAGCCATGAGGACAAGGGCCACCCGAAATGAATATGGAGCGTTTTTTCGGGAGGCATTTCATACTCAAGCGTTCTAAGGAGCGCTACAATCATATCAAATAATTTCATCCCTCTTTGAATCGAGATCCAGAAGTGGTTAGGACTTATATTCTGCGGTGCCTCATTCCTGGGGGAATAGAAACTGACGAATAAGGAATCACCTTTTTCCTGCAGTTCAAATTCCGAAGGGCGCCTGAAATAAAGGTGTACGTCATCTGTCGGCACGTCGCTTATTGCGAAGATGATATCCATAGGGGTTCGCGTTGCACGCCGGACAGGGATTTCAGGAGCCCTGAATTTGGATATCCTTATTCCTGCAAGGAGGAATAAGAGCGTGATGCTGAACCAGAGCCCGGTGCCGTAAGGCCTGTTAAGGGCAATATAAATAAATGTGCTTAAAAGAATAATAAACAGAATTAAGGTGCCGATCCTGGAAGTATGATATGAAATTTCTTTTGTGCCCTTGGAATATCTGTAAATAATAAGGGAACCCGTATTGATGCAGAAACTTGCAATGAGTCCCACGGCATACATTTCAGCCAGTATGGCCTGGCTTCCGTTGGTTACAATAAGGATTACTGTATAGAATATGCCGTTAACAATGTGAATTCTGTAAAGCGACTGTTTTTTATTTAACTGGATAAGCCAGTGATAGTTATACCGTTCGGCTACTTTTTCAATTAGCTCGGCTGATGCCACCATGGCAGTATTAACCGCCATAATAAGCGTAATGCTTGCCAGAACCGAAACAATAACGCCGAAGAGCTCACCGTTTACCGCAGAGGCAAAAGCCGGTATAAGGTCGGTTTCATGCTTACTGATATCGATCTTTGATGAAAGTGCAAGCAGTGCAATAAGAGGAGTAACGATGCCGACTGTTACGGCAAGGAACAGATATGCTTTCCTGATTTCTTTCCAGTTTTTGACAAGCGAGGCTGTCTGAAGCACGGATTCAATTCCCGAGTAAGCCAGTATACAGCTTCCGATGCCGATAATAATATTCTGGTAGGAACGGAAAATGGATCCTCCTCCGGTCACGTCGTGCCAGAAGTCGCCGAAGCTTGCATGCAGCTGCATAGCCGTATGCTGGTCGAAGCTTGCAAAGCCGCCGACAATGAGGTTAATGAGAACAAAGGAAGCAAACACAAATATCATAAATGTAAACTTTGCGTTTTCCTTTATGCCTACAATATTGAGCCCCGTTATGAGCCAGATGACCACGACCTTAAGGAAGAACTTTGCCCCCAGTCCCAAAGCCAGAAATGATGTGCCGTTTTCGACGGCGCTGACGGTGGAAATTGCCGCCGTAAGAACATAGCTTACTATAATTGATGAAATTGCAATAAAAGAGGTATTAGGGCCCAGCACGAGGTAAGAAAACGAATAGACTCCGCCGCCTTTTATATTATTTGCCTCAAGAATTTCAGAGATTTCCACCATGCGTGTGGAAAGAAAACGGATGAGGATGGATGTGAGTGCAATATAAATTATGGCTTTAATCCCAATAAAGCGGAAAGCTTCAAAAGGGGCATAGTAGACCGATGTCAGCTCATCCATCAGTGTAATAATTCCGACGGCAATCCATGTAAGCCACCACCTGCCGTTATAAAGGTAAGAAAGGAAATCCTTCTTCACCATTACCTTTATGAACAGGGCTACAAGAAGTATGTTTACTATAGCATATATAAAAGTAAGCATGTATATTTGGCCGAAGTAATTCTTAAAAAATCAGTCTCTAATATATTGAAAACTAAGGTTTCTGCAAAAACATTTGTTTTGCGAAAAGCCGCATGAAAATGAGGAAATCTTGCTGAAACAGGCTTTTCGGGGTTAACTATTGGCGATTAGTTTCGAAAATATAAATAAAAAATGAAGTTAAATGAGTGACGAACAACTTTTTGAAAGAATTAAAGACGCCCTGAGGGGCAAGGTGGAAACTTTCCTTGAAAAAGTAACTCCTGTTTATGCCCAGCTTAACTGGCAGTGGAATATTAACGGGGAGACCAGGCTTCCGAATGAAGAGGATGTAATGTTTAAGCTCTACAACTTAATAGATGCCCTTCAGTTTAACAAAAGAGGCTACTGGACAGGCTCCTGCGGGCTTAAGGTGCAGTACCAGTTTAAGAAAGAGGGGATCGAGGTATCGATGGTTTTCACCAAGGAAATTGCCGACAGGGGAGTATATAATTTTTAGGAATTTGCCCGCTGAATGGCGCCAGGAAGTGGTTCCTGGCGCCGCATTGGCTTCTGAGCGCCACTATTACAAACTTAAAAAGGTGAAATAGTTTTTGGGTAAGGTGTTTTGAACCATTTCGGCTTCTTCCCGGGTGGGGAAGATACCAAAGACGGTCGACCCGCTGCCTGTCATGAGGGAGAACCTGGCTCCCTTGCGGTACATTAAATCCTTTATCCTTTCAATTTCCGGATGCCTGTTAAATGCATATTCCTCAAAACTGTTAGTTATGTACTTTATGCAGTCCGGAATATTATTCCAGCAGATGCTCTCTATCATCCTGAGGTCAAAGGGGGCTGGAGCAACCTTAACATTCTGATATGCTTCCTTTGTTGAAATATGTATGCCGGGATTTACAACAAGTATCGGGTATGGTATTTCCATGTTCAGCATTGTGAGCACTTCACCGCGCCCCTGAGCAAATGCACTCCTGGGCCTGATAAAAAAAGGAACGTCGGAGCCGAGCTTTAAGGCAAACTGCATGAGCTCGTCCATAGGAAAATTCAGGCTGAACATCTCGTTTAAGGATACAAGCGCCGCTGCGGCATCTGAACTCCCGCCTCCCATTCCGGCACCCATGGGAATTCTTTTTTTGAGCTCAATTTTGACATTAAGCTTTTTGCCCGAATGCTCCTCAAGAATGTTCTTTGCCTTAACAATAAGGTTACTCTCATCCTCAATTTCTTTTAGATCCGAATGAAACTCGAAATTCTCACACCTGGAGAAAATAAGGTCGTCAAAAAGGTCGTGCAGGGGGTAGAACACGGTTTCAATGTTATGAAAGCCGTCACTTCTTTTTTCAGTTACAAAAAGTCCAAGATTTATTTTGGCAGGCGCTTTAATTTCAAGATAATCCATTTATGGCATCCCTGATTTTCTGAATGTGTTTACTGTTTGAGCCGCAGCAGGAGCCGATAAAGCTTGGCCCCAGGGGGAGCATTTTTTTTACAATCTTATAATAGGCTTTTTCGTCAATGCCGCAGGTTATCTTTTCATCCGTGTAGTTTCCGCTTCCGCAGTTGAGGTATGCACCCCAGCTGCAGGTGAATTTGTAGCCCGAAATGAACTCGTCAAAAACTTTTGGAGTAATGCAGTTTAAGCCTATTGCAAGTGGACTGAACTTCTGAACAAAACCAATTACATCGGATGCGTTTTCGCCGGAAAGAATTTTATTATCCTTCGTTATGAAAAGGCTCATTACATAAGGAATGTTATTTTTACTGCAGTAGCGGCATATGATCTCAATTTCATCGAAGTGGCTCTGCGTTTCATTCAGTATGAAATCGGCCCCGTTAAGCATGAGAAGGGTAATATGCGTAATGTGATTGCTTTCAAGCTCGTTCAGACTTAAATTTCTTTTCTCCTCGTAGCAGTCCTCGGCAGGCGCATTGGAGCCGGCAATTAAAACGGGGAGGCTTCCGCGGGCAGCTTTTGCCGCATCCATATTTTTCTTGACCAGAAGTTCAGAGCTGAGGCTTGATACCCCGCTTAAATTTATCGCAGCGGGATTGGAGCGGAAAGTATTTGCCGTAATAATATCCGCCCCGGCATCGATGTACTCTTTATGGATGCTTATTACCATATCAGGATTGCTTATTCCGGCAAGACTGGTCCAGAGGTCTTCATCCGTCTTAAGACCCTTCATCTGGAGGAGGCTTCCGATTGCACCATCTAAAATCAACGGCCGACCTATTCTCCGTGCAAAGCTGAAAATATTTATTCCGGGCAAGCTCATTTTACTTACTTATAACTGCCTTTGTTTTTACACTTTCAAAATAACTTACTGTTTCACTAACAATCCTGTCCAGGTCCACCATCCTGCGGCATTCCAGGTTGTACGGGCATTCTTTCTTCCAGCAGGGGGCGCATTCAAGACCTTCGGGATAAAGCTTAATGCCCCTGCCGTAAAGCTCAATTTCCGTCCAGCAGCTAAGGCCGAACCAGGCTATAACGTATTTCCTGAGGGCAATGGCCAGGTGCATGCCGAATGAGTCGCCAGTAATTACAACATCGGGAATACTTTCATAGCATGCTCCGCGTCTTACGCCTTCATTAACCGGAGTACTGATTACCTTACCCGGGAAGTGCGACGCGATCTCTTCATTTCTTTTTTCATCCTCGGGACCTCCTAAGAGCACAATTTTATATTTCCCGAGGGCAAGAAACTTTTCAATTAAAGAGATGTGCTGATCCACGGTCAGCTTCTTATTTGGGTAGAGAAGTGAGCACCCTGTATTAAAGCCTATAACCATATCGTCATTCTGAATTCCGGCTTTGGCCTTATAGTCCTCTATAAACTTTAATTCATCCTCAAAGAAATTAAAGACATAGTCATCCATCTGGAAGTCGAGTTCGAAAGTTTCGGCAAGGTAATCCTGCCCGGTTCTGGTGTTGACCTTGAACTTCAGATGGTCATCCATTCCGAGCCTGTAGTTATATTCGGCGCCTTCATTTAAGGGGATGATCTTCCCGTCCTCATTCATGCCGAAACCCAGTCTCTTTTTTGCCTTAACGCTCTGAGCAAGGGCACCCGAGCGGAGCGATTTATCGACGTTCATCACATAATCAAATTCCATCTGCGACAAAACGGATATGGTTTCAAAATCATAAGGCATTGCCTTATCGACATATGGATTATTGTGAAGAAGGGGAACGGTTGACTTCAGCGTAACCCAGTAAATGGTGGACTCAGGGAATTTTCTTTTAAGCCCCTTCAGCTGAGCCGTGGTCATTAGTATGTCGCCCATGGCATCCAGGTTTATAAGGAGGATCTTAACTCCAACGGGAATAAAATCCTTGCATCCTTCCTGGGTGCAGTCACGACCGGGGAAGCAGGGCTTATAGCCTGTAAAACGTTTGCATTTTGGAATTTGTATGTTCATTGTATGTACTTTTCCAGGAATGGTTTAAGTTTATCAACTACCTCTTTAACTGTAACATCATTTAATGTATTGTTCTCGGTTATAACGCCGTCAAAGTCCGAGCCGTAGGGAGTCCAGATCATATCCGTCGTATTGTAGTGGACGTATATGCCGAAAACGGGAATATTCCAGACTGAAGCCAGATGTACGGCCATAGTGTCCGGGGTGAAAAGCATATCAAGCATTGCAATTGCCGAGGCAAACTCATCAAATGACGGGCTGTGGAAAATGTTATCTTCAACACCTTCATTTATCTCAAGTGCCTGAGGGAGCTCCTTTTCCGAACACAATAAAAGGACATGAATATTATACGCTTTTAAGAACCTGATAAGTTCCCTGTATTTCTGTACGCCCCAGAACCTGGCCTGGCTTCCGGCTGAAATGTTGATCCCTAAAATAAATTTGCCGTCCGGGAACTTGCCTTCAATTATTTTTTCTACTTTTCTTATGGACTGAAGTTGGTAGTTTACATTTATTTCTCTTTTACAAATCTCAACGTTTAAGAGCTCGCCAAGCGCCATAACCCTGTCAACTACGTGGACTGTCCTGGGGTCGGGCTTAGTAACAGTTCTTGTATAGACTTCCTCGTTGCCTTTCCTGAGGCCGAACTTATTCGGAGCCTTAGCCATTGCCAGGAGGTAGGTTACGGTTGTTGATACGTCATCATGCAGGTCTACAATGGCGTCAAAATTTTCCTTCTTAATATAGTCCAGTGTTTCAAAGAAACCCTTAAAACCCTTGCGGAAAACAACTACCTTATCCACGTATGGGTTGTTTGTGAAAATAAAAGAGTTATTCTTATCGGCCAGAACATGCACTTTGCATTTTAACTGGCGCTTCACCTCTTTAAGAAGTGGAGTTGTAACAAGAGCGTCGCCAATTCTGTTTAGCCGGATAAAAAGAATTTTCGAACCTTCATTAAACTCAGGTTTCTCCTTCGACAGATTGCCCGCCTTTAAGAGAAGAAGAATCTTCAGGAAAATATTCTTTATGAAAATTTCAACTTTTTTCATTTACAGGCAGACTTATGTTATTTTTTTCAACAAGCTTAAGAACTTTTTTCATTACATCCTGAATGGGGAGATCCCGGAAGCATTCGTGTTGCCTGGGGCATTCGAGCAGGTTACAGCCTATACAGCTTAAACTTTCAAGCCTTAACCACTCGTGTTGTTCCCCGTATGGGCCCTGGAGCCTGGGGTCTGTAGGGCCGTGGAGGCTGAGGACCGGAGCCTTAAGGGCTGCTGCCATGTGCATGGGACCGCTGTCGTTTGCCACAATCATGCGGCACTTTTTCATGAGCGCTCCCATCTGCCTTATATCCGTTGGGGGAGCCATTACGGCTTCAGTTTTCATAAGTTCCTTTGTCTTAAAGGCCTCTTCCTTGTCGCCCGGTCCCCAGATAATAAGGATTTTTGCCTGAAGCCTGAGCGCAATTTCATCTCCAATTTCAGCAAACTTTTCCGGGTCGCATTTTTTGGAAGGCCAGCCGCCCGAGGGGCTTAAGCCCACAACAAAATCGCCGGGCTTAAACTGGCTTTGGAAAAAGTTATCGGCAAACTTCAGATCATCTTCTCCAAGACTGAAATGAAGCTCTTTTGCCTCTGAAGTTAAACCGATACTCTTCAAGAACTCAAGGTGAAGGTCTGCAGCGTGGAACTTGTCGCGTTCAGAAGGCCCTTTTAAGTTATAGGCGTAAGACCGTCCCTTATATGGAAATCCTGCCCTGTAGCGCGCACCGCTTAAGAATGTAATAAGCGCCGTGCGGGGATTGGTATAAAAATCGAGCACAAGATCATACTTTTTTCTGCGGACATCAAGAATGGCAGACAGGCCCTTTTTACGGTCCAGAACAAGCACTTCATTTACTGACGGAAGCCCATTAAGGGCAGCCCTGGAAGGCGCCTCGGTCAGATAATCTATTTTTGCCTCAGGGAATTCCTTCCTTAAATTGTCAAGAACGACAGTCGATAAGATTACGTCACCAATGCCGCGAAGCTTTATGCAGAGTATCCTCTTAACTTTTCTTTTATCTAATTTCATGCTCAAAAATAGAGAAAAATCACACTTTTGGCAAAGGTAAAATTTAACTGTCCATAGTGACGAAAAGACGGGAAAAAACCGGCTGAAATTCTTTATATTTAATACTGTATTCCAGGAAAATATTCTAACTAAAACCCTTGGGTAAAATGACTGTTTTAGAAGCAATAAGGCTTACAACCGAATTCTTTGAGAAAAAGGGGATTGAATCCCCCAGAACAAATGCTGAAATTCTCTTAGCCCATATATTAAAATGCAAGAGGCTGGACCTTTATCTTGCTTTCGACAAGCCCTTAAAGGAAGATGAGGTCTTACAGTACCGCGAATACCTGAAAAGGAGAGCTGCCAATGAGCCCCTGCAGTACATTATAGGCGAAGTTGAATTCTACGGCATGCCATTTAAGGTTAACCCTTCGGTTTTAATTCCGAGGCAGGAGACCGAAATTTTAATTGATGTTATTATTAACACCCTTGATAAGACAAAGCCTTACAGCATTCTTGATATTGGAACAGGAACGGGCAACATCCCCGTTGTGCTTGCAAAACATTTCCCGGAGTCTCATTTGTTTACAATTGACGTAAGCGACGAGGCCATTAGCCTGGCAAAGGAAAATGCGGAGTTAAACCACCTGGAGGAGAAAGTCACATTTATAAAGGGGGACATACTGGATAAGAATTTGTCCTTAGGACAAACCTTTGACGTTATTGTCTCCAACCCGCCCTATGTTTCCCTTGACCAGTATAAGGACCTCCAGCCCGAGATAACACGCTTTGAACCAAAGAATGCGGTAACGGACAATGCTGACGGCTACACATTCTACAGGACCATATCCATCCGCGCCATGGAGCTCTTAAACGGCGGCGGAAGACTTTTCTTTGAAGCCGGTCAGGGACAGAGTGTGACAGTTTCAGAACTGATGAAAGCCGCTGGCTTTAAGAACGTGACCGTAAAAAAAGATTACTTAAATATTGAACGCGTAATTTATGGAGAGAAAGATTGAGAGCTTTAGTTCAAAGAGTTTCTGAAGGCGGGGTTTACATTAAAAGCCATAATTATTCTGCTGAAATCTCCAAAGGGATGGTAATACTGCTTGGCGTAAGAACAAGCGACACTCCGGAAGACGTTAATTTTGTTGCAGATAAGTGCAGCAACTTAAGGATCTTTGAAGACGATCAGGAAAAGATGAATCTTTCGCTCAAGGATGTGGACGGGGAAGTATTAATTATTTCGCAGTTTACGCTTTACGGGGACGCCCGGAAAGGAAACAGACCAAACTTTACCGATGCCGCAAAATCTGAACTGGCGGAGAACCTTTACCTGAAGTTTATAGAGAGGGTCAAGGCTAACCTTGGGGAGGAGAAAGTAAAATCGGGAATATTCGGCGCCATGATGCAGGTTAAAATAATGAATGACGGTCCGGTAACAATTCTCGTTGAATCGAAGTAAATTGCATCTATCGGGTTATTTCATATCTTTTCTATTAAGAAGAGTCTTTTTAAGCCAATATAACTGACAAAGAAAGAACGTTTATGCCTCAAAGTACTCACTCAACGCTCATGATTTTTATTGACGGGGTCGGCCTGGGAAAGTCTGATCCCGGGGTAAACCCATTCTTTAAGTACGGCTTTAAGACTTTTACCAAAATTTTTGGCCAGATCCCATCACTCAGTAATCAGACACTAGTCTCAAAAGACGGCATTTATATTTTTCCCACGGATGCATGCCTGGGCGTTGAAGGGCTGCCGCAAAGCGGAACAGGGCAGACATCGATCTTCTGCGGCTTCAATGCTCCCAAAACGCTCGGCCACCACTTCGGGCCGTACCCATACTCAACGCTTCTTCCTCTGATAAAAGAGAAAAATATTTTAAGGGAATTCCTTAATAGAGAACTTAAAGTAAGTTTTGTAAATGCTTATCCTAAAATATTTTTTGATTACCTGGCTTCAGGAAAACAGCGCCTGAGCGCAACGACTCTCTGCTGCCGCTTAAGCGGGATAAGACTTAATGACTATGAGGACCTGAAAGAGGGGCGTGCCTTGAGCGCCGAGATAGATAACTCAAGATGGGTGACCAGACTGGGCTACGATCTGCCCATTATAGAACCGGAGGAAGCATCTGAAAGACTTATTGGATTAACGAGGGAAAATTCGTTTACTCTTTATGAATATTTCCTGACAGATCACCTGGGGCACGGGCGCAATGCCGACACCTTTGAGGAAACCATGCATACGCTCGACCGCTTTTTACTGCACACGTTAAGAAATTTCCCCAAAGATATGACCCTCGTAATATGCTCCGACCACGGCAACCTGGAAGACATATCCGTTAAGACTCATACTCTCAACCCGGCTCTGACCATTTCGGCAGGGATGTATGCCAAAGAGCTTCAGGAGAAAATTAAGGATCTGACAGACATTAAACCTGCAATATTGGATTTATATGGATGAAAGACTATCCGGCAATTAGAATATGTCTGCTCTTTATAAGCGGTATTATTCTGCAAAAGATATTTGCCCTTGATAGCCTTGTCCTTTTTTTCTCTGCCGCCATTCTTCTTCTTATTTCCACACTTTTACTCCTGACAAAGCAGGATTTAATGCTAATCTTTTCATCATACTTAGTCGTTGCAGCGGTTGGGGCATTAAGTTACAGTCTCAGCATGAAGGATATAAAACCTTATCCTTTTAAGATCCCGAAGCTCAGGGACCTGACACTATTGGGGAAGATACAATCGGTTGATTTGAAGCGGGACTATGAAATAAGGTTCCTTGTTGATACAGATTCTGTGCGCTTTAACGGCAGGACGTACCCTCTAGAGGTTTCAACAATCTGCCGCATGAGGGATGAGAAGAAAGAAAATCTGGAGGCGCAGTACGATAAAGTATCTCCGGGGGATTATGTTTCACTTAGAGGCACTTTCAGCAAGGGGCGGCAGATGCGTAATCCCGGTGAATTTGATTACCAGAAGTACCTTGAAGAAAGAGGTATAAGCGCGGTTCATACAGCCTACAGCACGGCTGACTTTTCTATTCTAAGCAGCCAGGATAAAATGCCGGTGGAAGATTTTCTTTTCAGAGTAAGGAAAAGCATCGACCATGTGTTTTATGAATACCAAACAAAAGCGTGCGCCTCGCTGCTCAGGGGATTTCTGCTTGCCGACAGAAGTGAAGTTGAGGAGGATGTTCAGACCGATTTTATTAATACCGGTGTTGTGCATATACTTGCCGTCTCGGGAAGCAATGTAGTTCTTATAATTATGATCTTTACGCTCCTCCTCGGGCGCTTTAATATAGTAGTGCGTTCGGTTATTACGCTGCTGGGATTATTTTTATTCCTCATTATTACCGGCTCCACTCCCTCAGTTTTGAGAGCCGTAATAATGGGTGCAGTGGCAATATTGGCTTTTCTTACAAACCGCTCCGGCAGCGTATTTAACCTGCTTGCAATTGCGGCCCTTATTATTCTTGCCATCAATCCCGCACAGCTTTTCGATGCGGGCTTTCAGCTTTCGTTTTCAGCAGTGCTTTCGATTGTAGTAATTTATCCTCACTTAAAGTCTCTTCTGGACAGGCTGAAATTAAAGTCTGCAATTCTCTACAAAGTGCTGCTGTTTCTTTCCGTTACAGTTGCAGCTGAAATAGGCGTGCTGCCCTTTACGGTTTTCTACTTCGGCAAAGTATCCATTGTGTCGCTGCCGGCAAATCTTCTTGTAATTCCGCTTGCGGGGATTATTTCGGCCCTGGGTATTGTGACGCTTGTTCTAAGCATTATTTTACCTTTTTTAGCTTCTGTCTATGCCGGTGTAAACAATGTTCTTTCCGATTTGCTCATTTCCATAACGCACTGGCTTGGAAACCTGAGGCTTTCCTATCTTGCCTTGAGACAGTTTTCACTGGCTGACCTCATTATATCTTATACATTTATCTGCGGCTATTTTCTTGTGATTAAGAAGCTGGATTCTCTTAAGGCTAAAGCATTTACCGCCATTCTCACGGCGCTTAACATCGCAATATTTTCTTCAATTGATAACAAGAACCTGCTTCCGGATAATGAGTTAAGCATTCTCGCCATAGATGTAGGCCAGGGGGATGCCACGCTCGTCAGGTTCCCCGATAAAACAACGGCGCTGATTGATGCTGGTCCTTCTACTGAGTATTTCGACAGCGGGGAAAAGACAATCCTTCCTTTAATGAACCTGCTGGGAATTGATAAAATAGATTACGGATTTATCTCCCACCTGGATAATGATCATTATGCCGGATTTATGGCGCTTCTTAAAAAGGGAGCCGTAAGAAAGATCTTTAAGCCCGCTTTTGACCGAACAAACCACATAGACCTCACTCTGGAGCACTTTCTTAGAAGCAGAAGGATACCTGTTCTTAACTACAGAAAGGGAAGCATCAACTTCGGCAACTCTAAAGTCTATATTCTGAATCCTGGCAGGGGCGAAAATATGAGAAGCCTTAACGACAGAAGCGGGGTAATGAAAATAGTCTATGGAAGGACCAGCTTTCTTTTTGAAGGGGATGCAGGGAAGGCTGAAGAGGAAATTATAGCTGATAAATACGGGCCTTTTCTTCAATCTGACATGCTGAAATTGGGGCATCACGGAAGCAAGAACAGCTCATCCATAAAACTCCTTAACTCCGTAAGACCCTCCCTGGGGTTAATAAGCGCAGGCGTTATGAACCGCTTCGGACATCCATCCAAAGAAACGCTCCGGAAAAGCCGGCAGTTGAACATACGGCTCCTGAGGACTGACCAGGAAGGGGCTATACTGCTCAGAAGCAACGGGGAGAAAATTAAAAGGGTCCGTTGGAAAGAGTAAAAGCACCAAAAATTGTATACCAAAGTCCCTTATAAATGTTTATCTTTCCACTTGTTAATAATAAACGTAATGTAATGGAAATACAATCAGATTACTCTCTTAAAGAATTAAATACTTTTGGAATAGATGCCAGGGCAAAACAGTTCGCAGAAGCCCAAAGCCTGGAGGATTTAAGAACTATACTGGAATATGGCAGCTTCGATCAGATGCCTAAACTTATCTTAGGCGGAGGGAGCAATATCCTTTTTACAAAGGATTTTGAGGGACTCGTAATAAGAATGCTCCTTAAAGGAATTGAGGTTATTGGAAAGGATGATTCCTGCATTTATATAAAAGCTCAGGCAGGGGAGAACTGGGACAGTTTTGTAAGTTACGCCGTCAATAATAACTTCGGCGGAATTGAAAACCTTTCCCTTATTCCCGGAACCGTAGGTGCAAGTCCCATACAGAACATCGGGGCATACGGCGTGGAAATTAAGGATGTGCTTCATGAAGTTGAGGGAATCAACCTCATGACAGGAAAGACTGAAACCTACGGCACCCAGTCCTGCCGCTTCGGCTACAGGAATTCCATATTCAAGCAGGAGCTCAGGAACAATTTTATTATAACTTCAGTTACCTACAGGCTAAGTCTGGAACCCAAAGTTAACATCTCCTATGAAGCCTTAAAGCAGGAGCTTCTGGGAATGCCCATAAATAATATAACGGTCAGGGATGTAAGTGAAGCAGTTAAAAGGGTTAGAATGAGCAAGCTGCCGGACCCAAGTGTGCTGGGTAATGCAGGAAGCTTCTTCAAAAATCCCGAAATAGAAAAAGAGAAATTCCTTCAGTTAAAAGATAAGTATCAGGATCTGACAGGCTTTGAGACCCCGTCAGGAAAGGTGAAAATTCCGGCAGGATGGCTTATTCAGAAGTCGGGCTGGAGGGGTAAAAGGCTGGGCAACACTGGAAGCTACGAAAAGCAGGCGCTTATTCTTGTAAATTACGGCATGGCCTCAGGAAAAGAAGTAGTTGAGCTCTCGCGTGCAATTCAGTCTTCGGTGGAAGAGGAATTTGGTGTAAGTCTGGAAACAGAGGTCAACATAATCTGATTACTTAAGCAGTTGAAATTAAATTAATTATCGTTATTTTCGGGACACAAATCAGAATTAAATTTGTTAAATTAAATCTTATTAACCGGGTATTCATTTTTTAAGTGGGAGACAAATATGGCAGACAGTGAAATTGCCAGCCAGGAATCGAAAGAGAGCGTTTCGAAGGGCATAATGAAAGAAATTATACAGCCCTTTATTGACGTGCTGCATACTTCAAGGGCGCTTATGGGATTAAATCTTTCATATGTTCTTGAAGGACTCACATATTTCGGCGTTGTAACGCTTCTTGCAATTTATTTCAATGAGTTTATTGGGCTGAACGACATCAATGCCGGACTGATGGTTGGTGTTCTTACAGGCGGCATTACGCTCAGCATGCTTTTCCTTGGCGCCACGGTAGACTGGGTGGGCGTAAGGAAGTCGCTTTTGTTATCTTTAGGATTTATGCTTGTAGGAAGAGTTCTACTTGCTGCGGCTCCCGGCATAACGGGAACCTCAGGCATGTGGTCCTCGGCGCATATAACTGCAATGCTCGGAATTTTCGGAATTGTTTTAGGCTACGGAATTTACCAGCCTGCCTGCTACGCTGCGGTAAAGCAGTGGACAAATGAAAACAATGCCGCAATGGGCTACGCAATGCTTTATGCCTTAATGAATCTTGGCGGATTCCTTCCAGGGCTTGTTTCACCTCCGCTCAGGAAAGCTTTCAGCATAACTGGTGTATTCTGGTTTTATTCTGTTCTTACTGTTGTTGGAATGCTAGTTGTAGCTTTCATTATAACAAAGAAGGCTGTACGACAGGCTGAAGCCGAGGCGGGGACAGCTGCCGGCAAGGCGGAAGAAAAAGATGAATTTGATGAGATGACGGGAAAAGAAAAGCTCAGGTTCTACATGAAGAATTTCCCGTTGAAGGATTTAAGGTTCCTTTATTTCATTTTCATATTGATTCCGGTTCAGACACTTTTTGCGCACAACTGGCTGACTATTCCGCAGTACACGAGCCGCGCATTCTCAGGATTTGTAAAGGACAACTTTGAATTTTTCAGCAACTTCAATCCCATTTTAATATTCATTCTGACCCCTATGGTTGCGGCACTTACGGCAAAGAGGAATGCCTACAAGATGATGATATTGGGCACATTTGTAATGGCATCACCGACGTTCCTTCTGGTACTGGGACCCAACGTCTACACACTTTTTGCATTTCTTATCATAATGACGATAGGCGAAGCCATGTGGCAGCCGAGATTCCTGCAGTGGGTGGCCGAAATAGCGCCGAAGAACATGACAGGAATTTACATGGGAATTGGACAGTTCCCCTGGTTTCTGACGAAAGTATTCACAAGTTTTTATTCCGGCTGGTTCCTGATGCACTACTGTCCGGAAGGTGTTGCACCGGATAAGATGAATACAGAATTCATGTGGCTCATTTACGGCTTCATAGCCATAATAAGCCCGATAGGCCTGCTCCTTTCCAGAAAATGGATGATGAAAGGCTTCAAGACCAAGCACGGTGAATAACCCGCATTAGATGTTTAATGAGAGGCGCCAATTAGGCGCCTCTGTTATTTTAAATATCTGGTTATAATGAGATTATTTAAAACTCTCTTTGGTTTAAGACCGCGGACAGCGGTCTCATGTTGATAGCCCCCGGGCAAAGCCCGGGGGGAAATGATCCCCCAAAACACATCGGCGCCGCGGTCAGCCGCGCCATGTTTTTGAATGGGGTGAATGCGTAAGGAAAATCCCAACACATCACAAATGATCACCTGATTTCATTAGAATATTTCCAAATGCAATCGGAACATGTCGCGGCTGCCGCGGCTCCGGGCATTGGTGGTGGGGGGGAACCTTGTCCCTGGGGTTCCGGCGCCCCTGAAGGGGCTTGTCACCCCAGGCTATCAACATGATGCGCGCTGACCGCGGCATCTGAAAACAAATGATAGGAAATCTATAAGCAAAATCCTTTTTTAATCTCCTTCTATTTCCCACATTCTATCCTTCAACATTGGTTTCTCAGAAAAGAATGTAATATCTTTCGTAAAGTAATCATTATCTTTTCCTGCTTGATTAGCGGGAGTCAGTCAAAACAGATCTGTACAATCAAAATAGAAAGTACACAGTTGGAGCAAATGGATGAAATTCAAGTTAATGAATTTATTGTTGATTGTTTTGTTCTGTACAAATATTGTATCTGGGCAACTTGAATTGGATAAAAGAAAATATGTTAAAAAGCTTAGTGTCGGCTATCTATACAGTTTAGATAAGAATAACTTTTTAAGCAGAACAATATTGGAGAAAACTGACTCAATTCAGTGTATTTCTTTCCATAATTTCTGCTGGTTTATTTTTATTGATAAGTTGATTGATAAGCAATGGTACGGCAGACTTATGGCATTTAATGAACATGATGAAAAATTGTATTCCGTTGAAGATTCACTTATCCCGATTTCTGTAGCTTCCTCAACAATTGATGATTTAGATGTATTTAAGGACAAGTTATTCATTAAAAGGCATTA
Organism: Ignavibacteriales bacterium; assembly: GCA_036261625.1. GTDB lineage: Bacteria > Bacteroidota > Ignavibacteria > Ignavibacteriales > SURF-24 > JAAXKN01. The sequence continues at coordinate 178,830 of DATAKL010000044.1, forward strand.
TGACATCAATTTTGAGGAAGGTGATATAGGGGGATTGAAAATCGGACTAATAGATATTGATAAACTAAAAATTCAGAAAAAGATATATCTGGAAAGGGATGCATGGTTTGATTCCATGTTTGAAAAGGATGATAATATATTTATAGAAGTCCAACCAATGAAAGCCAAATTTAATTGGGAATATCTCTTTTTATTTTGGCTGCCAAGGGGAACTCCGACAAAATATTCTTATATAAATAATGGGAGTAAAATTCTTTATATCTTTGACAAGTCCTTTAACCTTATCAGAAAAATTAAAGTTGATTTATGAGGTAAAAAGCATGCAGAAAATAATATTATTATATTCTCAAAATGTTAAACAGAAAAGATGAAGATAATTTATTTAATCCTCATAAGAAATATTAGTTGTTCTAAGAAAAGTTTTCGATTATCAGTAAGTTATCTCAACGCATATATTTGGGTTAAGAGTTAATAAAGAATATTCACTACACATTGGGTAAATCACATGAAGCTACTGTTCCCATTTCTTTATATTATAGCCTTATCGGGTAATTTATTGTTTGCACAAAAGACTGTAATTACCGGCCGGGTTCTGGGCAGCGATAATATGCCTATGGCAAAAGCTGGTGTAAGTTATTTTGATAATGCTAAAAAAAATTATGTGCCAGTTAATGTCACGGATGAAGGTTCATTCAGATATGAAACCAGCCAATCAATTGTCAGCTTTCAGTTTTCAGGAGCCAATCATAGAACAGTTTTCCTGCCCGTTTATCTTAATAAATCAGCTGAACTAAAATTCGATATTCTTTTGCCTGCATTGAACTATAAGAACAATATTGAAACAGATCCGGCAAGGATTAACCAAAGGAGTACCGGAGCCGTAATAAATTCAGAAATGCCGGAATGCCCGGAAATAAAAGTTATAAAAGAGGATCTGAAAAGGCAGAATTATTATGATGAAATGAAAGAACGGGTCTTAAAAGACAGTACATTCATACCAGATCTGAAAGAATTGGCAAGGGTAGTGAAAAATGACCTGGAGAAAGAAAAGAATTCATTTGTCAGAGGTTACCACTGCTTCAAGTACCTGTCTTTATTGAGGGATATGCATGTGTTTTCTTATGTAAGTGAAGAGAGAGTAAAAAATATGGACTCATCTCTTCTGGTTAATGCACTGAACGAGATTAACCCTTCTTCTCCTTTTTGGTCATATAACTTTAACATGATTTATGCTATTGGAAGTCCATACCAATTTATAAAGCAAAGAGAGAAATATGACGAATATATTGATAAGGTAATATTGCTGCATAAAGATCAGGAAGTTATTGCAGAGGCACTGTGGTCTAAAGCCGAATGGATAAAAAATGAAATAAAGCAAAAACGTAATTTGCTTGAAAACCCCCGTCTCGACAGAAAAGAAGTAACTGAAATGGCAACCAGGATCATAAAGGAATATAAAGAGAAGAACAATCTTAATGATGAACAGATGAAAGCAAAACAAGAGGAAGTATCCCAACTGATAGGTGCAGAGTATAGAATACTATTAGAGAAAAAGAAAAAAGAAATTAATATGAGTTCGCCTGAAATAATGACTGCAAATGAGGATTTCCTGACGCAGGAGAATCTTTCAAGGCAATGCCTGGAAAGAATAACAGCTGAATTCCCAAATACATTTCGCGGGAAAATGATAAAAAATGAGTTCTTAACTCTTAGAAGAGATGACCAGGTTCCTGAGTTTGAGCTAAATGTAATGGATAGCAGTAATATCCGCATTTCGAATAATTCAATGAAAGGGAAATACTACCTGCTTGATTTCTGGGCATCCTGGTGTGGCCCATGTATGGGCAACATGCCCGACCTGCATGAAGTGTATAAAAAACTTAAGGACAAAAACTTTGAAATCATCAGTATATCATTAGACGAAAATGATGATGCAGTTAGAACGTTCAAGAAAGAAAAGTATCCCATGCCCTGGCTGCATACCCGCCTGGTAAATGGGTTTGAAGATCCGGTAGCCAGGAAATTTGGAGTTGGCGGCATTCCTAAAATGCTTCTTATCTCTCCTGAAGGAAAAATACTGGCAAATAATTGGGACTTACACGGGCAATACTTTGTCGAAAAAATTGTAAAAATGGTTAATGGTGAAAATCCATAAATTGATTTACTAAAATATTGGAAAATAATATTTATAAAATTTTGATGATGTACCTGAAGTAATCGAAAACGAAGGGAAACTTCATAAGGACTGGTAAAATAAATCTAATTGATGTATGAGTAGAAAAGCTAGATTATATATACAAAAGCAGGAATTCTGATATGAGAATATTCACGTTATTTACTCTTTATATTCTATTTTTCTTTACAGGTTGTGCGGGTCCTAAATCTCTGGTACCCTGCAGTACTTTGTCGAAATCTGGGTCTACAGAGTATTTTGCACCTGGACTTATGGATCACGCCAAACTAGATCCCAGCTGGTTGAAAACAGAGATAAAAAAAGAAGAATTAAAAGAGTGGCTTCTTACTTATGTAAAAAAGGACAATGAGGATATTCTGACTAATAATTCTTTTTCAAAAGCTGAACTCGAAAAGATAAATATGACTATGTTTGATAGTTATAATAATAGCTGGAATCAAATTGAGGGCAAAACATCTTCTGAAGATAAGATTTATTATTATACTACACCACAAGAGTATTGGGCATCATTGGCCGGTCAGGAGGGTCTTGTAGTTATTAGAAATTGTAAGATTTTATACGTTATTATTTTATCTCAGAGCTAATAACAAATTGCTCTGTATGGAATATTGTCTGAAATAAAAAATTAAATATAGGCACAGAATGATCAAACATGTAATTACCATTTTTATAGTTCTTTTATTAATAATTCCTTTGTCTGTATCAGCAGAAGGCTATTTGATAAAGAACCGGTATCAGCCAAATAGTACATATATCATTAACTGCAAAACTGAAACAAGCTCCAATGTTGATTTTGTGGCTTCAGAAGAAATTCTCAAAATGTTCAAAGAGAAGGGGGCCACATTCCCTATGTCAACAAAATCTTACCTGGATTTGTCTGAAACTGCAGAGACAGGAAAACTTAAGGAAGATAAAAGTTTCCCTGTTAAATTTGAAGTTACAGATCTATCACAGATTAATATTGTAAACGGTATAAAGAATGTGTCACCTGATTCCAGTAATTTCAAGGGTACCATAATATCCGGGATCTTAAATGAGAATGACACTTTTACTGATGTTCAGGTTACAGGCAGCAAAGCAGCAGTGAAATACAAGGAGATGCTTTCAGGACTTGTAAGCAGCCTTATCAGTAACTTTCAATATCCCGATACTCCGGTTTCTGTAAATAATAGCTTTACCAAGGAAATTCCTTTACAGTTGCCAATACCGGGAGCAAGTCCCATAAATATAAAGTTAATAACTACTTACACTCTAAAAAAAGTTGAAAATGATCTGGCCTATTTTGATACAAAGTATGGCATAGAAATGGCCCAGCAGTCTTCTAAATACAAAGTTGAATCACAAGGTGACGGTCAAGGGACTTTAATACATGACCTGAAAAGGAACTTCTTCGTAGAAAACCAGTCCGAAATGGAAATTCATTTGGAAGTTATATTTGACCAAATGAAGTTAGTCTCAAATTCCATTACAAAAACCAATTATATTGTAAAATGAAGGAACTCACTTTTATTTTGATCTTGCTTATTTCCACAATCTGCTTTTCTCAGCAAGATACATTGCGAAAGGATTGCAAGCCCTGCAGAAGCCATCCTGGTGTTATAGGGCCAGCTTTCAGGATCCGTGGAGTACTGAGTTACTGGAACGGAGCTCCAGGTGTTAGAATATGGAAAGTAGGCACAAAGAGAATCCTTGGCGTAAGTGAAGGAAGATTCTATAAGGAAGGATATTGCAATTTGCCTAAGTGGCTTCCAACGATCGGCTTTGATGAAGAAATAACAGGCGATTTTGTTCTTTACCCGTTCACAAAAGACAAGCCGGGAGAAATGAGATTGGTATGCATTGATACAGTTTACAATATGAAAGTAAGAAAACGGAAATGATGAATTGCATATGTAGGAAGAAAACTCTAAAGGTTGAATTTTAATACATGCAATTAAAAATTGAAAGGTCAGCCATGTGGAAAAATATAACAATAGTTGTGCTGCTGGCGATTATTGCTGCAGGAGCAATTTATTTGTATTCCCTTCAAACCAGAGATATTAAAAAGCCTCCAATGGATGGGGAGATTGTAATGGAGGACAGCCTGTTCTTAAGACCTGAATTCAGGCAGTTTCTGGATAAGTACATTGAAGCAATGAATCAGCATGGGCATTATGCAAGAATTGTAATGATATACGCTAATGGACAGTATTTATCACCAAGTGATGACTATCAGATTGAGCAAAGTTTTGTGATTACAAATGCAATGTACAGACATTCTGTATTGCCCAGAAAACCAATTGGCTATTTCAGATACAGAAGTTATCTTTTCTTAATTTGCTCGTCTATTTACAGCATGTTGGCAGATAGAAATGGCATAATGAAGAAAATTGAAAAAGACCTAAAAGATCTATGGCCCGGGGAATATAGTCTTTATGATCCTGATACCTGGGATGTTAAGATCAAAATCCGGGGGAAAAAGGTGAAAGTTGAATACGGGCCTTATGTTCTTCCTGAAAGATCAAACAGTCCTTTTCCAATCGGTTAAGGAGAATAGGGGAATGGACGTTCGGTTTTAATATGCCGCACCTAACGGCGCTAGAAATGTGGGGGATCATTAACCCGGGGTTTGTCGTCCTCTGAAGAGGACTCCTGCACCCCGGGCTACTAACAAGTCGTCCCTCCGGGACTCTTCAGGAGTATAATCCCGTAATTGAAGAATTAAAACCAGGCTCGGATTCAGTCCACTACTTTTAACAATGAGGTTAATGTTGAAATCTGTAATACTTTTTTTATTCTTCTTAACTAATTTGTGCCTGGCGCAGAGGTATCCTTATAAAATGTCTCTTGTTTCCTCAAAGGATTCTGTCCTGTCTACGGAAGAATTTACAGTAACTGCTTCTCTTTCAGAAGTTGAAGGTTATGTATATATAGGAGTTGATCCTGGCCAGTGTGAAACGATTGGACCTGACCGGTGGGAAGGAAGAATAAAAGCCGGGGAGACAAAGACTGTTTCATTTAGGTTAAAGCTTGGTAAAGAAGCTTCAGAGAGCCGATTTATTGGTAAATCAGTTTCGGCATATGTCAGCTGGGGCAGGGAACCGTTTGGCAAATATGTATCAAGAGGGTTGGGAACAGAAAGCGTTTTGATTAAATTAAAAGATTATGCCGAGCTTAGAAGAAAAAATATTGAAAAAGCAAAAAAATCATTAAAAAATGACGGGGATACTAGCCATCTTCTAATAATGCCTGATATGGTAAAAGATACTATAAAACTCCGTATGATTGGTCCAAAACTCTATAGGAATTAGAATTCAACAAAAAGACATAGGGCCCCTACAGGGCCCTCTGAATAATTTTTTGTGTGCATTGCTATAGACAGAGCGTCCCTTCAGGACTTGCTTACAGCGTCGTTATATATGCTTTCCCTTTATTGGCTTTTTAATAACAGAGGTCTGCTCCTAAATCATTTATTTATAATTATTTACCTGCCCGTTGCTTTTGTTTTAATTTCGGGGTATTTTGACTAAGGTTTCTCCTTTCTAATGACCTGTTAATCCGTTCTTTTTTGTTCTGGTATTCTGGAATTTCACTCTGTTCGAAGTTCTCTCTTTGCTCTTGTGGGAAGACATTTACACTTCTAACATAAATTGGAGCATATATGAAAATTACCAGGCGTGCCTTTCTGGAACAAACTTCCAAAGGCTTAATTGCTGCCGCTTTCGTGCCTTATTTCCTCCGCTTCGATGCCGATAAGGCCTTAAGAGGTCCTTCCATTTCTCCTAATAACTTAAAAGAATTCATGGACCACTTCGGGGTCGATGAGAAAACAATCAACGACGTAATGGCTGAAGCCCTCTCTAAAGGCGGGGACTACTGCGACCTCTTCTTCCAGCACTCGATCGATAACTATATCGGCCTTGAGGATAAGGCCGTTAACCGCGCCTATACCGACGTCGGCTTCGGAGTCGGCATACGTGTCCTTAAAGGGGACCAGACGGGCTACTCATTTACTGAGGAGATTACTCCCAACGCAATGAAACTTGCTGCCAGAACCGCAGCCAATATCGCCGACTCGGGTAAAATAATGAAACCCGTGGAACTTAAGGTTAAGGAAGTCCCGAACTTCTATCCCATCGAAACTCCCTGGGAACAAGTCGGCGTCGATAAGAAAATCCCGTACCTCCAGCAGATTAACGACAAGGTGTTTGCTGAAGATAACAGAATCATAAAATCAAACATATGGTTTATTAACGGGACCTCATACATTATGATTGCAAACTCGCAGGGAAAAATTGTCTGCGACTACCTGCCCATGGGTTCCATTTCCGTAAGCTGTAACGCCGAACAGAACGGCCAGCGCGAACAGAACTACTTCGACCTTTCAGGCAGGCGCGGCATTGAATTCTTTACGCCTCAGAATATAGACCGCCTTGCAAAGGAAGCTGTAAGAAGAACCGTAATGCTTTTCGACGCCGTTAAGCCCGAGGCCGGCGAAATGGAGGTCATACTTGCCGCCGGAAGCTCAGGAATACTTCTCCACGAGGCAATTGGCCACGGTATGGAGGCCGACTTTAACCGGAAGAATATTTCAATCTTCTCAGACAAGATTGATAAACCTGTAGCCGAAAATTTTGTAACCATCGTCGACGACGGCACAAATAAAAACCTCAGAGGCTCAATCAATGTGGATGACGAGGGTAACCTAACCGAGAAGACTTACCTCGTAAAAGACGGCATACTAAGAAGCTACCTGCACGACATTATCAGCTCCAACTTCTATAAGGTGAAACCGACCGGAAACGGCAGAAGGGAATCCTTCAGGAGCGTCCCCCAGCCCAGAATGAGAAATACTTATATGGAGGCTGGTCCCCATAAGAAGGATGAAATTATCGGCAGCGTCAAAAAAGGCCTTTATGCCGAGGCCTTTACCAACGGACAGGTGTTTATTGGAGCGGGCGACTTTACCTTCTATGTAAAATCAGGCTACCTAATTGAAGACGGCAAAATTACAAAGCCCGTGAAGGACGTAAATATTATTGGCAACGGTCCCCAGGTACTGAAGGATATCCAGATGGTGGGCGACGACCTTGAGATGGCAGAAGGGGGATGGACGTGCGGCAAAAACGGGCAGGGCGTGCCTGTCTCAATGGGCCTGCCCACAATTAAGGTTAAGAAAATTACCGTCGGCGGCATCAGTACTGCTAAATCCTAATTCATCCACATTAAAAAGAAATTATAAGGAATATTCTTATGTATAATAAAGAAAGGCTCCAGCTTGCAGAATGGGCCATGAACCAGGCTATAAAATCGGGCGCCGACGAGTCTTCTGCTGCTATCTATAACAGCCGCGATATTGAAATTGAGTACAGGGATAAAAAACTGGAGACAATGAAGGAATCCACCCGGAACTCTCTTTCACTCGAGATCTACGCCGATAAACGCTACTCGGGACACTCGACAAACGACCTCAGGAAAGACAGTCTCGAGAAATTTATTCAGGAGGCGGTGGCAGGAACAAAATACTTAACCCGCGATGAATTCAGGGCACTGCCGGACCCGAAGTACTACCCTGAGAAAACCGATACCGACCTTGGAATTACCGACCCATCCTACGATAAGATCGATTCTTCAGAAAGAAAGAAAATGGCTTCCGAAATTGAAAAGATCGCATCTGCAGAAAGCGACATGATAATTTCTGCTACGGCAGGATTTAACGATTCCTACTATGAATTCTCCCGCGTTCACTCCAACGGATTTAAGGGAGAAGGAGGGGGCACATATTTTTCTGCCGGTGCTTCCGTTACAGTTAAAGATAAGGACGGGGGAAGACCTGAGGACTGGTTCTGGGCGACTTCAAGGTTCTATAAGGACCTCCCTTCACCAGAACTCCTGGGGAGGAATGCCGCTCAGAGGGCACTTAAAAAAATCGGGCAGAAGAAGATTGCCTCCGGTATATATGAAATGCTGGTTGAAAACAGGGCCGGCGCAAGGCTTCTTTATATGCTTTACGAACCCTTAAGCGCACGGGCGCTTCAGCAGAAAAGCTCCTTCCTGGATGGGATGCTTGGAAAACAGATCGCTTCGGATAAACTGACTGTCATAGATGATCCGTCACTCAAGGGCGGGTTCGGCTCCAGGCTCTTTGACAGCGAGGGATTAACAGCTCAAAAAAGAATTATGATTGAAAAAGGCATGCTCAAAAGTTATTTCGTCGATAACTACTACGGAAAGAAAATAGGCATGGAGCCTAATTCAGGATCACCTTCAAACGTGCTCTTCGAATACGGGACAAGACCGCTTGATGCGATGATCAAGGACCAGAAAAAAGCAATCCTTGTAAACGGGTTTATCGGCGGAAACTCCAACTCCACTACGGGCGACTTCTCTTTTGGAATTGTGGGATTCTTAATTGAGAACGGGGAGATAGTAAAACCGATAAACGAAATGAACATAAGCGGCAACGCAAAGGAATTCTGGAAGAACCTGACCGAAATGGGGAACGACCCTTACCCCTACAGTTCAATGAAAGTTCCAACAATGGCTTTTGCAGGCGTTAACTTCAGCGGTCTGTAGAGAAAAAACAAAAGGGGCAAAGCCTTGAAACTTTGCCCCCTTTGTCATAGGTATTCTGTGAGTCGAAAATGAATGTTAAATGAAAGTATCCGAGTTATTCATGTCCTCGTCTTCTTCCTTATTCATCGAAAACATGCTGCTCAGCATATCCTTAAACTGCAGGCCCTTCTCCAGACGGAACTTGCTTAAGAGGGAGAATTCAGAAAGTCCGTGAAGAACAAATTCCATTAAGAGAAGCTTGTTGGCCTCATCCTCATTCGGGTGATATTTGTTTACGAGTTCCCTGAGTCCCGGAATAGCCGTAAGCGTTTTCTTGTACTCAGCGTTTGAGAAGCTGTTCATAAGGTCGATCTGGTTGCCCTTGCCGAACCAGTTAATAATAGGAAGGTAAGGGTTTGAATCCTGGTTTCTCTTCAGCTTATCGGGGTTCGGGAAGTACAAGGAGAACTGGCTTCTTATTGCCTTGCCCACCAGTATCTGCGCCACCTTGGCCGGGCCTTCCTGCTCACCTTCGTAAACGAGCTCAATTTTTCCTGTTATGGACGGGATAACCCCTGCAAAGTCGCTAATCCTGATATGAGTTTCCTTTTCCTTATTGATAAGGAGTCTGCGTTCGGCTGAGCTGACAAGATTTTCATAAGCCGAAATTGTAAGGCGCGCCGAGACTCCGCTCTTGGCATCTATGTATTCGCTTTCACGGGCTTCAAAGGCTATCTGTTCAACCAGGAGCTTAACGAGTTCAGATGAACAGACTCTCTGCGCCTGTTCGACTGTAAGCTTGGCTTCCTGGCTCGTGATTTCCTTGGATATATGAATTGACTTCGGGTAGTGCGTCAGGATCTGGCTGTCAATTCTGTCTTTTAATGGTGTAACAATAGCGCCGCGGTTTGTATAGTCCTCCGGGTTTGCAGTAAACACGAACTGTATGTCCAGTGGCAGTCTGATCTTAAAGCCCCTTATCTGGATATCCTTTTCCTGAAGAATATTGAAGAGTGCCACCTGAATTCTTGCCTGAAGATCCGGGAGTTCATTGATAACAAAAATTCCCCTGTGCGAGCGGGGGATAAGTCCAAAATGAATTACCCTCTCGTCGGAGTAGGGAAGTTTCATGTTGGCGGCCTTAATCGGGTCCACGTCGCCAATCAGGTCGGCAATGGATACGTCGGGTGTAGCCAGTTTTTCGGTATATCTTTCCGAGCGGTGCATCCAGGCTATAGGGGTTTCATCGCCACGCTCTGCAATAAGGTCGTGGGAATATCTTGAAATAGGGTTGAATGGGTCATCATTCAGTTCAGAGCCTTCCACAACCGGTATATACTCATCCAGAAGGTTAATCATAAGTCGTGCAAGCCTTGTTTTTGCCTGGCCGCGGAGACCGAGCAGAAGAATATTATGCCTGGAAAGTATAGAAGTATCGATATCCGGAATAACGCTCTGTTCATAGCCCACTATGCCGTGGAAGCTGTTTTCATTATTCTGCAGCTGCTTAATCAGGTTTTCGCGCATTTCATCCTTGATGGAGTGCGGTTTGTAACCGGTATTTTTTAACTGTCCTAAAGTTCTGATTTCGGAATGATTTTTAATCATCATAGTTTTCGGGTCCTCCATTATAGTTTCTCATGCCGCAATAAGTTCTTTACTTAAGCGTCTTGCGGCGGTTCCTCATATAATCTTCAAATATGTATTCACCTAATCCGGTAGGGCTGCTGTAGAAAGCCTTCCCATTATTAATTTTAGTAAAATCCCTGACAAAATTCTGCAGATAAGGATCTTTTGCAATCATAAAAGTTGTAATAGTTATTCCCATCCGTCTGCATTTAGCCGCCTGATCCAGAGTCTTGTTCAGGATTTTCCTGTCCATTCCGAAGCTGTTCTTATAGTATTTGAGTCCTTCTTTAAGGCAGGTAGGTTTTCCGTCGGTAACCATAAAGATCTGTTTATTTCCTGTTCTGCGGCGCCTCAGGATATCCATTGCCAGTTCAAGTCCGGCGTAGGTATTTGTATGGTAAGGTCCCACCTGCAGGTAAGGCAGGTCCTTAATTTCAATCGGCCAGGCATCGTTGCCGAAGACAATAACGTCGAGCGTATCCTTGGGGAATTTGGTTGTTATCAGTTCAGCAAAAGCCATTGCAACTTTTTTAGCCGGTGTTATTCTGTCCTCCCCGTAGAGTATCATCGAGTGGGAGATATCAATCATAAGAACGGTGGAGGTAATAGTTTTATATTCTCTTTCCTCAACTTCCAGGTCATCCTCGGTAAGTGTAAAATCCTTAAGTCCGTGGTTGATCTGGGCGTTTTTAATGGAGTCCGTCATGTCTATCTGCTCCATGGCATCGCCGAACTCATAGTCGCGTCTGTCGGAAGTCTTTTCATCGCCGCGTCCGGATAGGGGGGTGCGGTGGTTTCCGGCAACGGAACGTTTAAGTTTACCGAAGACCTCTTCCAAGGACTTGCGGCGGATTGACTGTTCGCTTTTTGCCGTAATGTTATAGACCCCCGGATTCGACTCATCTTCCGAAAGGTAATCCTTGTCCTTAAGTTCCTGTATAAAATCTCCTATTCCATACTCATCGCTTGTAAGGTTATATTTTGAATCGAGCTGGTTTAAGAGGTTAAGAGCCTCAGAAACATTGCCCGAAGTAAGCGTCAGAAGCTGCAGAAACATGTTAAGCAGAGACTCAAAGTTGCTCCCCTGATTCTCATCAGGACTAAAATCTGTGAATCTGTATCCTATCATTTCGTCTCACTTTTATATTTTGTTATAAAATAAGCGCCTATTAATACTTTAACCTTTAAAAAAAGACAAAAGTTCTGATTTCGTGGGCAGGATTTTGGTTGCAGGGGGTTGGGGGAGTTGCATTTAGCTGCATGGATGTCAGGAACCATTTCCTGACATCCTTCGTCCGCCGGGGCTGACTGGTTTTCCCACGGAATGGCGCCAGGAAATGGTTCCTGGCGACGAAAACCCAGGGATTTTGAGGAATGTATAATATTAAAATAAATAAATGATCGGATTGATTATCAGACTAATTAAAAGTATATTTTACGGTTATTTTATTAAAAATTTACCGGTACAATGCGACCTACTTTTGCCAAAATAAACCGTTCAAACCTGAAGTTCAATTTTCTTAACATAAAGAAAAAAGTTAAAAATGCTAAAATTATGGCCGTCGTTAAGGCTGATGCCTACGGCCACGGTATGACTGAGTGCGTTAAGACACTTTTGTCGCTTGAAAACAAAAAGCCGGACTACTTTGCCGTAGCTCTCTTTGAGGAGGCTCTTGAATTCAGAAAAGCAGGCTTTAAGGAGCCTGTACTTGTATTTGCTCCCCCGCTTTTGTCAGAAGCCCCTGATTTCCTGAAATATAACGTTCTTCCTACTGTTTTTACAGAAGAACACCTGAATTTCTTCAGAAGTCTGAATAAAAACAGGAAAATCCGTGTGCACATAAAAATTGACACCGGAATGGGACGCCTGGGCGTAAAATATACCGATGCTGTGGACTTTATCCGTAAGGTGAGTCAGGATAAAAGGTTTGTAATTGACGGGATTTATACACATTTTGCAACCTCGGATGAACGCGATAAGACTTTTGCGGACCTCCAGCTTAAGAGATTTAAGTCGATTATAGACCAGCTGAAATCCGAAGGCATAAATTACGGACTTACACATGCCGCCAACAGCGGCGCAATTCTGGATATGCCGGAAGCTTATTTCGATATGATCCGGCCGGGCATCTCACTCTACGGCTATTATCCTTCTGATGAAACATCGGAGTCGATAAAGCTTAAGCCTGTGATGTCTCTTGTTACAAGTATTACAAATATTAAGGAAATCACTAAGGGCGAATCTGTAAGCTATGGACGCAAATTCATAGCTAAGGAAAAAACCAGAATCGCTACGGCTTCTGTTGGATATGCCGACGGATACGTGCGCGGACTCTCAAACAAGGCTGAGGTTATTATTAAGGGGAAAAAATACCCTCAGATTGGGCAGGTCTGCATGGACAGGATAATGTTCAATTTAGGCACTAACGGCAGCGTTAAGGAAAACGACGAGGTCATTCTGCTCGGAAAGGAAAAAGGCGCTGAATTTACGGCCGCCGACTGGGCAAGGATCTTAAATACAATTCCCTATGAAATAACTTGCAACATCAGTAAAAGAGTACCAAGAGTCTATACTGAGAAATAATGGATTTAATTCAACAATATATTGTCCAGTGTATAATTTCAGCTGCCAATAATTTAAGATTAAATACTGAAAAAATTGAGGTTGTTGCACTTATAAGAGAGAATATCTGCCAGTCGACAGATCTTGAGGCTGATATTCAGAAAATGAAAAAGGTGACTGAACTCTCGACCTTTGCCATAAGAATAGGGGAAATCTATAACTTTATTGCCAAAAGCAAAGTCGACTTTCTGAAGATTACCGACAAGTTTAAGGAACACAGCTACTACATTGTAAAAGATCTTAATAACCTGCTTGAAAGGGTTTCACCCCAGGCTTTCCGTCAGATCATCCTTCAGATGAAAGAGGAAGAAACCATCAGAGCGGACCTCTCAAAAAGAAATCCCGGCGGGCCCTTGGATACTGAAGCTTTTGACGAAGAGCCGTCTTACGATTTTGAACCTGAGCCGGAAAGAACCGTTTCCAAGGCTGAGCCTCAGGCTGTGGTGGAAGTAGCACCAGCACAAAAAAAGAAAGCTGAAGCTGAGGAGAATATACTCTTTGAGGATTATGAAAGCAGGATTTTGAGCCCTATTAAGGATCTGGACCAGTTCCTGAGGAAGCTTTCTTCAGGGAGTGTGGATGATAAAGAGATAGAAAAGTACAGTGAAATCATGAGGGAAAATGCTGATCTATCTGATAAAATAGGCTTTGAAATAATTGCAAACATGCACGGCGTCTTTCTAAGGGCGCTCGAGCTTCTTAAGTCAAATGTCATTCCTCCTGTGCGCGAGGTAGCCGAGGGGATGAGAGCCGCACTTATTGTAATTGTTGCGGTAATTAAGGGAAAAGACGTGGATATAAAAAAATTCTTAAATAAAGCTGAAGATTTTGGAAGAAAAATTCAGAATATAAATTAAAAGGAAATCGAATGGAACTATATGCAGTGATAATGGCCGGCGGAGTGGGTGCACGCTTCTGGCCCAGAAGCAAGGAAAAGAAACCAAAACAACTCCTGAAGATTTTCGGGCAGAATTCGATGATTCAGGATACGGTAGACCGCCTGGAAGGACTGGTGGAGAAAAAAAATATACTTGTTATCACTAACAAAGTTCAGAAAGCAGAAATTAAAAACCAGCTGCCCGACGTGCCGGCTGAAAACATTATAGATGAACCTTTCGGCAAAAATACTGCAGCGGCAATAGGTCTGGCTTCAATTATAGTTGGAAAGAAAAGTAAAGATGCCGTTATTCTCACACTTCCGGCAGACCATATAATAAGGGACAAGGCTGAATTTCAGAGAACTTTAACTTCGGCAGCAAATTTTGCCTATAAGAATCGCGGCCTGGTTACAATAGGCATTAATCCCACGAGGCCTGAAACAGGATACGGCTACATACAAATCGAAGAAAGGCCGGTTGAAGACAATATTTTCAAGGTGCTGACATTTGCAGAAAAGCCTAATTATGCAACTGCAGTAAGATTTCTCGACAGCGGAGATTTCCTCTGGAACAGCGGCATGTTTATCTGGAGAATAGACTCCATTATGAAGGAAATAGAAACCCATATGCCCGAACTCTTTGAAGGGCTTAAGGAAATTGAACAGAGCCTCGATACCCCGCAGTTCGAGAAAACATTAAGCCACGTCTACGGACAGCTTAAAAGCATTTCAATAGACTACGGCGTAATGGAAAAGTCTTCGAACGTTTATCTGACGCGCGGCATGTTCATCTGGAGCGACGTGGGAAGCTGGGAGGAAGTTTACCAGTTGACGGAAAAAGATGAAGACGGCAACGCTCTGGTAGGGCATACCTACTGCCAGAACACTTCAGATTCATATGTATATTCGCCCAGGAAATTTACTGCTGTAGTTGGAGTTGAAAACCTGATAGTCATAAATACCGATGACGCTCTGCTTATATGCAGACGCGACAAGGCTCAGGAAGTAAAGAACGTGGTTGATTATCTTAAGATGAAAAAACTGACAGAACACTTATAAAAAGTCCGGTTAAAACAAATTCTTTAGCAAAATCCTGAAAAAATATGAAAAAACTCATTCTGGAATCTGACATCATAAAGCTCTCAAGGCAGGGTCTTAAGGTCCTGCCTGTAGCACAAAATGACATCATAACTCCGCTTGCAATGGATAAGATCAAATCGCTCGGAATGACTATTGTAAAGCGCGAGGAGACAGAAGAAATTGAAGCAGACCCAAGCCTTACAGCCCCGGCTGTAAAACTAAAAAAAGCGGCCATTGGAAGCGACCACACGGGATTTCTGGTAAAAGGGATGCTCTCCCGTGTGCTTACTGAAAAGTCCTACGGCGTTATCGACGTGGGAACTTATGATGAGGCTTCATGCGATTATCCTGATTTTGCTTTGGCAGTAGCCATGAAGGTAATTGAAAAGAAGGTTGATTTCGGTATTATCGTCGATGCTACCGGAATACCCTCGGCAATAACTGCCAATAAGGTGCCCGGCATCAGGGCCGCCACCTGCTACAATGAATTTTCCGCCCGGAGCGCCCGGGAGCATAACAATGCTAACGTGCTGGTTCTGGGGGCAAAGGCTTTGGGGGAAGAAACAATTAAGTCGATTCTGGATGTCTTCATCTCAACGCCCTTTGCCGCGGGGCGTCATCAGAAAAGGCTCGACAAGATAAAAGCCGTTGAAGATAAATTCATGAAAGATGAAAAAATTTTGAGAGCGGAACTAAAATCTTAACATAAGGATTTACATAAGAAAACGAGAGTAATTTTTGATAATAGTAAATGCAGAAGTAACACAGCTGATTGAACTGGGGAGTTCAATTTTCCTCATTAAGGTTCGCTGTCCTGAAATTGCACGCGAGGCTTCCCCGGGACAGTTTTGCAACATCAGGGTTTCGGAATCCAATTTCCCTCTTTTAAGAAGACCTTTCAGTATCTGCGACGTAGACGGCGATTACCTTTATTTCATGTTTAATGTCTTAGGTGAAGGAACAACTATCCTTTCGCACAAGAAAATAGGGGAAACGCTGGATATTCTGGGGCCCTTGGGACAGGGATTTAATTTTGAAGGCGATTACGAGGCTGCCGTCTTTGTTGCAGGCGGCCTTGGGGCTGCGCCCTTTCCCTTTTTAACAAGAATGCTGCCTCAGACTAAAAAGCTTTTTACCTTTGTTGGCGGGCGTTCTTCGTCGGATGTTATAACCTACGGAATGAAAAACGAAATTATATCTACAGACGACGGCTCGAAAGGCTTTAAGGGCAACGTCGTAGAGCTCCTGGAAGCCAACAGGAAGATTCTTGAAGAGTCTAAAATCAAGGTCTTTGCCTGCGGCCCCACGCCGATGCTCCGTGCGGTAAAGGAATTCTGCATGAAGTACAGTTACAACTGCGAGATTTCAGTTGAAAGTGCAATGGCCTGCGGCTTCGGCATCTGCCAGGGCTGCCCCATTGAGGCGCTGGATAAAGAGGGTTATTACCTGGTCTGTAAAGACGGTCCTGTCTTTGACATAAAAAAGGTGGCCTTATGACAGACGGAAATCTAAAAAACTCACAGGACATAGATCTTTCTGTACAGATAGGATCTTTAAGGCTGAAAAACCCCGTCATGCTGGCCTCAGGAACAGTGGGCTATGGAAACGAGATTTCAAACCTTACGGACTTAAATAAAATTGGTGCCATAGTAACAAAATCAGTAAGCCTGAAACCCCGAAAGGGGAACCCCCCGCAGAGAATTGTTGAAACCGCCTCCGGGATGCTTAACGCCATAGGACTTGCAAACGTGGGGGTTGAAGAGTTCATTAAGACTAAAATTCCTTTCCTTAAGCAGTTCGATACGAATATCATCTGCAATATAGCTGCAAGCTCCATAGATGAGTACGTCGAGTGCACACGCATCCTTAGCCCTGAGGAGATAATTAAGGCTTTTGAAATAAATATTTCCTGTCCTAATGTTAAAGAAGGGGGGCTCATCTTCGGGCACGACCTTAAGGCTGTTGCCGAGATTACAAGACGCGTTAAGGGCGCAACGGATAAGCCGGTAATTATAAAGCTCTCTCCAAACGTGCCTGACATTGCAGGCTACGCAAAGGTGGTTAGCGAGGAAGGGGGAGATGCCGTTTCAGCTATAAATACGCTCGTCGGCACCTCATTTAACATATACACCCGCAAACCAAAATTGTTTAATGTTACCGGCGGGCTTTCAGGACCTGCTGTTAAACCGGTTGCCTTGGCCAAGGTGCTGGAGATAAAAAGGCGTGTGAATATTCCGATCATAGGCATCGGCGGAATAATGAACTGGCAGGATGCCGCTGAATTTATGATTGTGGGCGCATCGGCAATTGAGATCGGGACTGTGAACTTTATAAACCCCAATGCCGGCGTGGAAATAGCCGAAGGTCTGGAAGGATACTGCAGGAAAATGAAAATAAGCAGGATTTCGGATCTGACAGGTTCGTACGTAATATGATTTTGGGATTTAAGTGATGAGTGAAATCAGTTATGCCCTCGAAAGGCTATACGGCCTGCAGAAATTCGGGATGAAACTCGGTCTGGATAATATTTCGGCTCTCCTTGGGCACTTAGGGAACCCGCAGAATAACTTTAAGAGTTTCCATATTGCAGGCACCAACGGAAAAGGGAGCACGTCTTCATATATTGCAAGCATACTCATGGAGGCAGGCTACAGGACAGGGCTATACACATCGCCTCACTTTGTCAGGTTCAATGAAAGAGTAAGACTTAACGGTGTTGAAGTTCCGGATGAATTTATTGTGGAATTTATTTCCGGTATTAATCGTTTCATAGATATACATAAACCCACGTTCTTTGAGGTTACCACAGCCCTGGCATTTAAGTACTTCTCCGACATGAAAGCCGAATACGCCGTTATTGAAACCGGTCTTGGAGGAAGGCTTGATGCTACAAATACACTTATTCCTCTTTCGTCTGTTATCACATCGATAAGCCTTGAGCACACGGAAATCTTAGGCGACACCATAGAAAAGATCGCCTATGAAAAAGGGGGAATAATTAAGGAAAACGGCAGGGTATTTACAGGCATTCTGCCTCTGCAGGCTGAAAATACAATTAAAGACATATGCAGCAATAAGCATGCTGAACTCTTCGGCCTGGCTGATTATATTAAAGAGGATAGCCAAAGCCTGGGGCTTCATACTGAGAATCTTTCTTTAGACAGAATTGAGCCCGCACTCTACGGTCCTTACCAGAGGAAAAATGCAGCGCTTGCAGTTCTGACACTTAATAAAACGCTGAGTTTTAATAACTTAGACCACGTAACCATGGGTCTCAAAAACGTTGTGAAAAATTCCGGAATCCAGGGCCGCTATGAAGTCTATAAGGATAAGCCAAGAATAATCTTTGATTCAGCGCACAACCTGGAAGGTATTGAAAGTTTCTTAAGCGCATTCAAAAGTCAGGAAAATGAGTTTACAAGGAAGACGCTTCTTTTTGGTGTGATGAGAGACAAGGCGGTTAAAGATATGCTTTTGGCCTTAAGAGGGCACTTTGATGAAATTCACTTAAATTCAATTGATTACGACAGGGCAGCCAGGCTGGATGAACTGGATGCGGTCAGTAAGCGTCTGGGCATAGAGGCATATAGTGAGGAAAGCGGGGCCCGTTTCATAGAGAAGTTTTCAAAAGAGAAAAGCCCCGGCGAATGCCTCGTTGTGCTCGGGAGCATGTATGTGCTGGGGAAGATCAAGGAAGAGCTGTTGAAGAAAAAAAAGCCTTGACATTTTTTAGCAATAAGTATAATTTTACTGTAGTTCCTCTTGTTCCTTTCGAAGCTTTCAAGACAGAGTGATCAGTAAATAACCCCGATTAACTAATCCGGTTATAATTTAACATAATGCACAACTTAATAGTATTTTAATAATTCTTAATGTAGGATTGAAATATGCCAATGGATATTTCTGAACTTCAATCTAAGAAGATTGTTGATTTAAATAAGATAGCTAAAGAGCTTGGAATTGTAGGCTACAGCGATCTTAGAAAACAGGAACTTATTTTTAAGATCCTGGAGGCACAGACTACTAAAGACGGCCTTACATTCTCAAAAGGTGTTCTTGAAGTGCTTGCCGACGGATACGGTTTTCTAAGGAGCTCCGACTATAACTACCTTCCATCTCCCGATGATATATATGTTTCACCATCACAGATAAAGAGATTCAGCTTAAGAACAGGCGATCACGTCTCAGGACAGGTAAGGCCTCCGAAGGAAGGGGAACGCTTCTTCGCGCTTCTGAGGGTTGAAGCCGTAAACGGGCAGAACCCCGATACAATCAGGGAAAGAACCCTGTTCGACAACCTGACACCTCTTTATCCGACCAAAAGACTTGTACTTGAATCCGCTCCGGGTGAGTATTCAATGAGAATCATGGATGTCCTCTCCCCGATCGGAAAAGGGCAGAGAGGTCTGATCGTTTCACCACCGAAGAGCGGTAAAACAATCCTCCTTCAGAAGCTTGCCAACTCAATTTCACGTAACCATCCCGAAGTCAGACTCATCATGCTTTTAATTGATGAAAGACCGGAAGAAGTTACCGATATGCAGCGTTCTGTTCAGGCTGAGGTTATTAGTTCAACATTCGACGAACCTGCCGAACGCCACGTTCAGGTAGCCAATATGGTTATTGAAAAAGCCAAGAGAATGGTTGAAGCCAATATGGACGTTGTAATTCTCTTAGACAGTATTACAAGACTTGCCAGGGCACACAATACGGTTGCTCCCCATAGCGGCAGAATTCTTTCAGGCGGTGTTGACGCAAATGCTCTTCATAAACCAAAACGCTTCTTCGGTTCTGCGAGAAATACCGAAGACGGCGGAAGCCTTACAATTATTGCAACTGCCCTTATCGAAACAGGAAGCAGAATGGATGAAGTTATCTTCGAGGAGTTTAAGGGTACAGGCAACATGGAACTTGTCTTAAGCCGCGAATTAAGCGACAGAAGAATCTTCCCTGCAATTGACATCAATAAGTCAGGCACCAGAAAAGAAGAACTTCTCTTAAGAGAAGAAGAACTCAATAAGATCTGGATACTCAGGAAAATCTTAAGCGATTTCGACCCGACAGAGGCTATGGAATTCATTTTGGACAAAATGAAGGGAACAAAAAATAATAAAGAATTTATAAACAATATGAATAGTTAATCTATTTGTTCAGGTTCTTTTATAAGCCGGATTGACAAGGCGCAAAAGTGTTATTGCCCTTTAATCCGGCTTTTTGTTATTTTATTTAAACAGGTTGCCTTTTCTTAAGGATATATATGAAAAAAATCTTAGCATTCTTAATCATTGTCCTTAGTCTTAGTATTTCCGCACAGACTTCCACTCAGGTCTTAAGCCGTGTAAGAGGGGTTTTCTTCGACGCCGTTGTAATCCCTTCAGAAAAAAATGCCGACTGTTATGTAACTTACCATATTGCCTATAACAGATTCGTTTTTACAAAGGATAAGGATGTTTTTACATCGCGCTTCAGCCTGACTGTTGAGGCTCAGGATTCACTTTCGGGCAGGGTCTACAGGGAAATTGTTTCAAGTGAGCACCGGGCAAAGGATTTTGAGGAGACAAATTCTGAGTATAAGTATTTCCAGGGATTTGTTAAACTCTCGCTCCCTGCCGGGACATATAAAGTAACCCCCATAGTAAACGACTTAAACACAAGCAGCGAAAGCCTCCTTCCCCCGTTCGGCATCAAGGTTAACGCTCCGGATGTAAAGTGGGCCCTGGACCCCATAGTGGTAAAAGAGGTGCCATCCGGGGGCAAAGACGAAAAGACAAAAGTGCTGGCGGGCCTAGACGGTAATATCCCTTTCTCGGAAGAGGATTATGATCTTATTATTCCTGTGGAAGATACAACTCTTACTTCGGTTTTTGCGGAGATGAAAAATAACGATTCAATTGTTTTTAAGGATACACTTAAGAACTCCTTTATATCCCGCTTGTCATTCAGTCAGGATGAGGGAAACATTACTACTGGCTCTGCTTCAGGCGCAAGGCCGACGCGCAATTTCATATTGCCCGGATTCAATGAAAAACTTCAGGAAGGGGACTTATATATAACGCTTAAGCACGGAAATAAAGATGTGGCCGGCTTTAAGCGTTCTGTTGTCTGGTACAATAAGCCCCGCTCGCTGAACAATCTGGAATATGCCGTTAAGGTTCTTAAGAACATTGCCCCCGAGAGTGAAGTTGCAGCCTCGGTAAAAGCCAAAGGGGGGCTTGATTATAAAAATATTGTAGCCTTCTGGAAGAAGTTTGATCCCACGCCTCTTACAGCATATAATGAACTTATGGCGGAATTCTATGAAAGGGTGGATTACGCATTAAAGAGCTTTTCACTTATCAGCAATCCCGACGGGGCAGATACCGACAGGGGAAAGATTTACATTAAGTTCGGTAAGCCGAAATCGGTTGAAAGAGTCTATACGGATTCAAGAGATGTAAGCGAAGTGTGGACCTACGATTCCCCCGAGCGCAGGTTTATTTTCGTTGATAAGACCGGCCTCGGGAATTTCATGCTGAACGGTAAGTTATGAATAAATTTGTTTTTACCTGCGGCGACATTAACGGAATAGGTCCTGAAATCGTTCAGAAAGCCTTGAACAGGGTTTCTAAGCTTAAGGGCGTAAAACTCTATTATCTCTGCCCGGCAGAGGTTTTTGAAAGAATATCTGAAAAGATAGCCCCTCAGTTCGACTATGAAATCATAAATCATCTGCCCGGTCATAAGGCTGAAAAAAATTCCCGCGTCTGCGTAATTAACATCAAAACAGGAAAGCTGAAACTGGAGACCGGCAGGCCTACAGCAGTTTCAGGACAGGTAAGCTTTAAGGCCATAAGGCAGTCTTTTGAAATAGCCTCTTCAGGTCTTTGTGATGCTATAGTAACGGCTCCCATATCCAAAGAAGCTCTCGGAATGGCGGGAATTGATTTTCCGGGGCATACGGAGATGTATGCCGCGTGGTCAGGTGTAAAAGACTATGTAATGATGTTTTTTTCTTCAAAAATGAAATGTGCTTTACTTACAATCCATGAGCCCATTAAGAAGGTGCCTAAGCTTATTACAGAAAAGCGCATTCAAAGTACACTTAGAGCTGTAGTCTCTTCATTAAGGAATGATTTTAACATTCAGTATCCCGAAGTAGCCGTTCTGGGGCTTAATCCTCATGCCGGGGAAAATGGAAGGATAGGAAGTGAAGAGATTGATACCATTATTCCCGCGCTTAAGACTTCGGGTTTCAGTGAGTTCCTGAGGGGTCCTTTTGTTCCCGATGCCTTCTTTGCAAACAAGCTTTACAAAAAGTATGACCTGGTCTTAGGGATGTACCACGATCAGGTACTTATTCCATTTAAGCTTCTGAACTTCTCCTCGGGAGTTAACTATACGGCAGGGCTTCCAATAGTAAGGACATCGCCGGACCACGGGACTGCCTTCGATATAGCAGACAGATTTATTGCTGATGAAGGGAGCATAATGGAAGCCTTTCATCTGGCTAAGAAAATCGCACAGAACCGCCGGCAGAAGTTTCACGGGGAAAAGGGGCAGAATGCCTGAAGAAGTTAAACCATATAAGATCATTGCTGAATTTTATACCCATCTTATGCGCTTTATCAGCTACGATGAATGGGCTGAATATTACTACCTTCTTACAAAGGATTACATGGGTCCCGATGCCGCGGTTCTTGAACTTGCCGGCGGAAACTGTAAACTTTCCTCCAGGCTTAAGCACTATTATGAAGACATTATTGTATCCGACCTTTCCTTTGAGATGCTTCAGCAGTCTGAGGATTCCGCCTTAAGGAAAGTGTGCTGCAATATGCTGAGCCTGCCGTTTAAGAAGAAGTTCGACCTTGTGGTCTCGGCTTTCGACAGTGTTAACTATCTGCTTACAAGAAAATCTTTGAACCAGTTCTTCAGGGAAGTCTATTCCTGCCTTAAGCCCGGGGGGATATTTTCCTTCGACGCAAGCCTGGAGGCGAACAGCCTGAAGAATATAAGATACCTGAACAGGAAGGGCTCTTTTAAGGGGATAAAATATGTTCAGAAGAGCCGGTACGACCAGGACAGAAGAATTCACACCAATATATTTGACATAAAACTTGCTAATGGAACTGTTTTTACGGAAATTCACAAGCAGAAAATATTCCCTCTGGAAGTTTTCTTTGAACTTCTGACACGTAACGGATTTTTAGTAAAAGAATGTTTCAGCGCGTTTTCTTTTGATGACGCGGATATGAATGCCGAAAGGGCACAGTTTATTGCAGTAAAAGTTTAGTCTTGAGAAATTATTATGCTCCAATTTAATAACGTTTCCTTCAGCTACGCCAGCCAGCCTGTTTTTGAAAATCTGAACTTCAGGATGGAGGATGGCGAATTCACATTTCTTATCGGCAAAAGCGGTGCCGGGAAGAGCACCTTCCTGCAGCTGATTTATATGAACGTAAGACCGCAGTCGGGAAGTGTACGCTTTGATGAATTCGATTCATCGATTTTGAAGGAAAAAAAGCTGCCTGACTTAAGGCGGAAAATAGGGATTGTGTTTCAGGATTTCAGGCTTCTTATGGACAGGAACGTTTACGACAATCTGGCCTTTGTTCTGCAGGTAACCGGATGCCCCCGTAGACTGATAAAAAGAAAAGCTTTCCAGGTGCTGGCCGAAGTGGGATTGTCGCATAAGCAAAGGAGCATGCCATATGAACTTTCAGGAGGGGAGCAGCAGAGGGTATCAATTGCAAGGGCCATGATAAACGAACCGCATCTGATACTGGCAGATGAACCTACAGGGAATTTGGATCCCGAGACCACGTCAGAAATAATGGAGCTTTTCAAAAAGCTCAACGCCCGCGGGAATTCCGTCATTTTTGCCACACACAACTACGACCTTGTACGCCGTCACGAAGCTCGTATAATAAAACTGGAAGCCGGCAAGGCCCTCAAGGTAGCCTTAAAGCAGAAGACCTAAAATTTCGGATTATTTACATAAAAAAAGCATCCGGCAAAAAACCGGATGCTTAAATTTTTTTTGTATACTTTCAGGCGCCGATTTCCTGGAGAAGTTCTTCGGCTACCTTGTCCACAGGGAGTGTGCCGTCCACAGTTTTCAGGCGGCCCTGCTCTGAATAATAATCCAGAACGGGCTGTGTTGTTGAGTGAAAAACCTTCAGGCGGTTGCGTATAACGCCTTCCTCGTCATCTTTTCTTTTGAAAAGACTGTCAACGCCGTTGCACTTGGGGCAGAGCTTCAGGTCCTTAAGATCACTAATGTTAAATATGTTTCCGCAGATCTTGCAGGTAAGCCTGTTTGTAAGTCTCTGAACTATAACTTCATCATCCACATGGATTGCCAGATAGTAGAGGCTGTCCTGGGGAAGGGCTGCCAAAATACCGTCAAGAAGTTTTGCCTGTGCAAGTGTTCTCGGGTATCCGTCCAGTATGAAGCCATTTTCGCAAGATTTATCTGAAAGGACGTCTTTTATAATTCCGGCCATAATGTCATCGGGCACGAGATTGCCGCTTTCAACAATTTTTTTAGCCTCAAGTCCTAGAGCAGTTTCATTTTTTATAGCATTTCTTAAAATATCACCTGTTGAAATATGAGGAATCCCGAGTTTTTCGGAAAGGATGTGAGCCTGAGTTCCTTTACCGACTCCGGGAGCTCCGAAAATTACAATTCGCATTTTATTATCCTGAAATAAATTTTCTGATAGTGTAATCTAATACAAAGGGGCTATATAATTCAATAAAATAGTGCCTTAATTGCCGGATTGCCTGGTCTTGAGGAAGAATTCCTTCATCAGGCGTTCACTTTCCTCGGCGTAGATGCCTGAGAAAACCTTAATTTTATGGTTCAGGCGGCCGTCTTCGGCAATATTATAAAGTGATCCGCAGGCGCCGAACTTGGGTTCAAAGACAGAGAAGTAGACAGATCTTATGCGCGAGGCGATCATGGCTCCGGTGCACATTACACACGGTTCGACGTTGACGTAGAGGTCGCATTCATTAAGCCGCCAGTCCTGCAGGTGATTTGCAGCTGAAGTAATAGCAAGAATTTCCGCATGTGCTGTTGCGTCCTTAAGCCTTGCGGTCTGGTTATAGCCCCGGCCTATAATCCTGTCCTTATAAACTATCACGGCGCCGATCGGGACTTCATTTTCCTCCAGGGCCTTTTCAGCCTCTGAGAGAGCGGCATACATGAAGCGGTAGACCTGTTCTGAAAACATCATTAGAAAGCTCACTTAGTAATTCTCTTTAAAAAAAGAAATCCTGCCTTAAAAGCAGGATCATTTTGTACACCCGTAGGGATTCGAACCCCAAACCTTCTGATCCGTAGTCAGATGCTCTATCCAGTTGAGCTACGGGTGCAGCAATAAATTGTTTTCAAATATAACATTTTAACGCCACTAATACAATAGCATGAGGTGGTCAAAAAATCCCGAAAATGCTCAAAACCTGGAGAAAATTAAAAAAAAGAGCTAAGAGGGGACGAAGCGACTTCCTCCCCAATCTTAACTCTCTTATAATCGGAATAGATTATTCTATATCCCAGTAAGGACGATAGCCGTAATAGCTGTAAATATCAGAAACAAACTGCTGATCGGGGTTATCCGGCCAGTTGTCTTTATCGAAGCCGGGTGCATTTTCCAGCTTTTCCTTCGGAACGTCCAGATAGAATGCATGTTCTTCTGTCGAGAGCCTGAGCGACTCCCAGGGGATGGCAAAATACTTATCGCCAATGCCTAAGAATCCTCCGAATGACAAAACGACGTATGCAATTCTGCCCGAATTTACATCGATCATTATTTCTTCTATTTTCCCGAGATCTTCGCCCATCGTATTTTTTACATCATCGCCAGTAATTGTACTTGACGACAATAAATGATAGTTTTTCATTCTGCCTCCAATCTGCTTTTTTAAACGGAGCCTGAGACTCCTTTTTTTACTATCAAAGGACTTGCTTAAAAAGGACTAATTCTGACAAAACAAAGCCTACACCACACGACGTCCGCTGAAAAGTCTAACCAATGCGATAATAACTGCTACAACCAGCAGTAAATGAATAAGTCCACCGGCTGTTACTTTGAGGATGAGTCCCAGCAGCCAAAGCACAAACAAAATTCCAACAATGGCCCAAATCATATTATACTCCTGTCTTTAGTTAAACATAATTGCAAAAATCAGCATAACCAGACCAGTAGTAGCTCACCATCTGCCTCTTATGGGAGTATGCTCTTTAACATAAAAGGGCTATCTCAAGCACTAGTCTTATTTCATACGTCTCTTATATATAATAGCTTTTTTATATTATTTGTCAATGTTAAACAAAATAACTTGGAATGTGCAAAAATCGTGACACACGGCTGTCCGATTCAACTAAAATAACTTATATTTACAGCTAAAATTTGAGAATTCTTATGCAAACTCAAAGCCGCCTGCTGAGGCTAAAGGAACTGGAAAATGCTGAACTGAGGCTCGGTAAACTGATTAACAGGCTGCTCGGGACCGACAGGAAGTTTTCTTATTGCAGACTTTCGGTCTTTTTAGCAGGATCAGGAGGCTCCCTTATTCTTTATCTTGTTGGATCGGCTTTCCCTGCAGCCCTGACGTTCATACTCGGACTGGGTATGCTTTTATATCTATCCCACAGACACAGTAAGGTTCTGCGGAAACTTAAACTCTGCAGGATTGTATTATGGGTTGCACAGTCTAATACTGCCAGACTGAAGCTTAAATGGGAGGATATTAAAAGTTTTTCGCAGGCTGATTTTAAGGCTGATTTTCTGGAAAACGATCTGAATCTTTTGGGGGAGGAATCGCTTCACCGGCTTTTGGATACTGCAGTCTCAAAGGAAGGGAGCAGCATCTTAAGGCTGTGGCTGAATGAGCCTGAAGTTTCAATTGAGAAAATACAAGCAAGGCAGGAACTCGTAAAAGAACTGATGCCGCAGGTAAGGTTCAGGGAAAAACTAATTGTTTCGGCACTGTATTCAGGCAAGCCGAATGAGGCAGCAAAACTCCTGTCGTGGATGGAAAACGGGGGAGTGAGGAATGAAAAAAAGCTGAGAGATATCATATTATTCCTTTCCTTTCTGGCGCCAATAAATATTCTGTTTATTGTTCTTAACATTTTTAACGTGGTTCCTTCATACTTTTGGGTAATTTCGTCGCTTGTTTACCTTTCAGTTTATTATATGAACCAGAAAAATGTGGAGGACCTTCCCGATGAAGCCGACACGCTGAAAAAAGAATTTGGAAGGCTCTCCGGCATATTCGGCACAATTGAAAAAAACAGTTTTTCAAAGAGCCCCGGGCTAAAGGAATTGTGCGAGCCGTTTTTCAGGAAGGGAGAGGGTCCCTCAATTCAAATGAGGAGAATTAACAGGTTTGCCACACTGCAGACATTCAAAACCAATCCGGTAATCTGGTTCCTGCTGGCAATGCTGATGCCATTGGATTACATATCGGCCTATGAACTTATCAGGCTGAAAAAAAGAATAAGCGGCCTTCTGCCCGAATGGCTTAATGTATGGCATAAGCTTGAAGCTTTGTCGTCATTGGCCAATTTTGCATACCTGAACCCGGAATACTCCTTCCCGCATTTTATTGCGGGTGAAGAGAGCAAGGACTATTATTTCCGTTGTGAAAAGATGGGGCATCCTCTTATTCCTGTGGATAAAAAAGTCAAAAACGATTTTCTTGTCGGCCCCGAAAACAGAATAAGCCTCATTACAGGATCCAACATGTCGGGTAAGAGCACATTCTTAAGAACGATCGCCATCAATGCGGCACTTGCGCTTGCCGGAGCTCCTGTGGACGCCGGGCATATGGAGATGAGGCTTGTCAGGCTCTTTACGTGCATCAAAGTAAGCGATTCTGTTACAGACGGCATATCGTACTTTTATGCCGAGGTTAAAAGACTTAAAAGACTGCTTGTGCTTCTTGAAAATAAAAGCAGCATACCGGTAATGTTTTTTATTGATGAGATCTTTAAGGGTACAAACAACGTTGAAAGACTTATCGGCAGCAGGTCGTTCATTAAAGCTCTTGTCGGCAAAAACGGTTTCGGCCTTGTTTCTACGCACGACCTGGAGCTTACAAAAATTGCCGAGGAAATACCCTCGGCAGGAAACTTTCACTTCAGGGAACAGGTCTTGGGAAACATTATGAAGTTTGACTACATGTTAAGAGTGGGCCCATGCCCGACAACAAATGCACTTAAGATTATGGAAATTGAAGGGCTGCCGGTAGACAAAAATTATTAATGATATATAACACGGCTTCAATTCTCAAAATAGAAAGGTAAGAAATGAAAATAAAATTGCTATTGGCAGTTCTGCTGACTGCCTTTACAAGTTACTTTGCACAGACGGGAAATTTCCGCTTCGCCTGGATGAGCGATCTTCATGTGGGAAGCGCTACAGGTGAAAAAGACCTCAGGCGATCGGTTGAAGATATAAATAAACTTGACAGCATTAGCTTTACAATCATATCCGGCGACATTACGCAGACAGGAAAGGGAAGCGACCTGCGACTGGCGAAATCCATTTTAGACGCCCTGAAAAAACCTTATTATATAATTCCGGGCAATCATGACACCAAGTGGTCGGAATCAGGCGCTACAGATTTTATTAAGCTCTGGGGACATGACCGCTTTACCTTCCGCTATTCGGGCATATTGTTCATTGGGATGCACGAGGGCCCCTTAATGAGAATGGCCGACGGACATTTTGCGCCTGAGGACTTGCGCTGGCTTGACTCCACACTTGCAAAGGTGGATAAAACTGAACCGGTCTTTATTGTCACTCATTACCCGGTTGAAGATGAAATAGATAACTGGTACGAACTCATCGACAGGATAAAACCATTTAACGTTGAAGTCATTCTTGTAGGCCACGGCCATGCAAACAGGAAGCTTAACTTTGAGGGGATTAAAGGGATTATGGGCCGCTCTAATCTGAGAGCAGGAAAACCAGTCGGCGGCTACAACCTGGTTCAGGTTGAAGATGGCAGCATGCATTTTTCTGAAAGAATTCCGGGGGTGAAAACATTGCCCGAATGGAACAGAATAACTCTTGAAAAGGTAAACTACCTGGCCGACACAACAAAATATAAACGCCCGGACTTCTCCATAAACAAGCTTAATCCAAATGTGAATGTTAAATGGAGAAAGGAAACAGGATACACTATTACTTCAGCACCGGCAGTTTATAAAAACATGGCTGTCGTTGGAAACACAAGCGGTAATGTGTATGCCTTTTCATTAAAAGACGGCTCTAAGGTCTGGAGTTATAAGACCGGTTCGGCAGTCCTTTCTTCTGCTGAAATTTCAGGAGAAAAAGTTGTTCTGGCAAGCGCCGACAGCAATATATACTGCCTTAATCTTAAGAACGGAAAATTTCTCTGGAAATATAAAACCAACGCTGCCGTTGTTGCTGTCCCGGTTGTATCAGATGGAACAGTATACATTGGAAGCAGCGACAACACATTCAGGGCTTTAAGTTTAGGTACAGGTAAACTCCGGTGGGCTTTTAACGGCCTAGAGGGCTTTGTAGAGGCTAAACCGCTTGTTTACCAGGATAAGGTTATCTTCGGTGCGTGGGATTCATATTTGTATGCACTGGATAAAAAATCGGGTAAACTCCTCTGGAAGTGGAACAACGGAAATGAGGAAGTTCTCTATTCTCCATCTGCATGCTATCCTGTTGCCTCAATGGGAAAAGTTTTCATTGTTGCCCCCGACAGGTATATGACGGCTTTGGATGCCAATACGGGGAAAGTTGTCTGGAGGACTAACAGGTTCAAGGTGCGTGAATCCATTGGAATTTCACAGGATGGAAAGTCAATATATGCAAGATGCATGACCGATACGGTAATAGCAGTTCCGGCAAAGGAAAACAGCTTTAAGACTTTCTGGGCTCGAGACGTTAAGTACGGCTACGACATAGACCCCAATATGCCGGAGGAAAAACAGGGCCAGGTGTTCTTTGGAACCAAGAACGGCTTCGTCTATGCGCTTGATAATAAAACGGGAAAGACTCTCTGGACTTACCGCACTGGCGAGGCGCTCGTAAATAACCTGGCCGTGATTGATAAGAATAATGTGATCGTGACTACAATGGACGGAAGCGTCTTAAGGATAACAATTAAAAATTAAAAATTAAAAATTAAAAAGTGGAAGACAATTAAAAACGTCAGTTGAGAAAATATTTATGTCTGTAATTCATGAAAAAAGAAAAATACTTGTAAGCTGCCCGCAGAGAATAGCTCCCATACTGAAGGAAGAGATAGCTCAATTGGGCTACCCTGTAGTTTCGGAATCGGAAACCTTTATTGAGACTGAGGGTACATTTGAAGACACTATGAGGCTTAACCTTTTTGTAAGGACAGCCCACAGGGTGCTTTTCTTCCTTGAGGAGTTTCCCGCCTCAACGCCGGATGAACTCTATAAGGGATTTAAGAAAATTAAATGGGAAGACTATATAGATAAAGACGGCTATATAAGTGTTTCTTCTTATGCCGAACATCCATCGGTAAAGGACACACGGTTTCCAAACCTTAAGGCCAAGGATGCAATTGTCGACCGATTCAGGGAAAAGTTCGGCATGAGACCCGACTCAGGCTCGGAAAGAAAGGGCGTAATGATCTACTTCTACTGGGTGCGCAACCACTGCCAGGTTTTCTTTGATACCTCAGGCGTAACGCTTACCAAAAGAAACTACAGGAAAATTCCCTACAAGGCTCCAATGCAGGAGGCTCTTGCCGCAGCGGTTTTAATTGCCGCGGGATGGGATGGAAAAGGGAATTTTGTAAACCCCATGTGCGGAAGCGGAACCCTTGCAATTGAGGCTGCCCTGATGGGATTAAATAAGGCCCCGGGACTCTTAAGAAGCGATTATGCATTTATGCATATAAAGGGTTTTGACAAGGAGGTCTGGAATAAGGTGCGTCAGGAGGCAAGGCTGCAGGGTAGAAAGAAACTCGAAGGTAAAATAATAGCTACAGACTTAAGCCGGGAGGCCGTAAAGTCAGCCATACAGAATGCCAGAACTGCAGGCGTTGATCACCTGATAGAGTTTAAGGTGTGCGACTTCAGGGAAACCGAAGTCCCTTATGGCGGCGGCAGGGTGCTCCTTAATCCTGAGTACGGCGAAAGGCTCGGAGAGGAAAGGGAACTTGAACCGATCTATAAGGGAATAGGCGACTTTTTTAAGCAGAAGTGCCAGGGCTATATGGGCTATGTATTTACGGGCAACCTGAACCTTGCCAAGAAGATAGGGCTCAGGACAAAAAGGAGAATCCCTTTTTTCAACGGGAAAATTGACTGCCGACTCCTGGAATATGAACTCTATGAAGGAACCAGGAAAGGCCCCAGACTAACTGAGGAAGAAGAAGCTTCCGGCCTTTGAACCGCCGGCTTCTTTTACTTTTCATTAAATGAATAATTTCATTAACTTGTGACAACAAAAATACAATTTAAGGGTTTTTCAGATATATGCAGGACTTTAATAATTTTATCCTTGTAGATCATCCGCTCATAAAAAGAGACCTTACGATCTTAAGAGATAAAGATACCGATCAGAACAATTTCAGAATAGCTTTAAGAAGAGTTTCTTCAGTACTTGCCTTTGAAATCAGCAAGAGCTTCAAGGTTGACACATTTGAAGTTGAAACGCCATTAGAAAAAACCGATGGCTATAGACTGGCTCAGGATATAGTGCTGGTGCCCGTCTTAAGAGCGGGCCTAAGCATGGTAAATGCATTCCTCGAAATAATTCCTGAGGCAAAAGTGGGCCACATTGGAATCCAGCGAAATGAGGTTACCTTAGAGCCGGTGGATTATTATTACAAGACACCAAAGAATATTGATATTGCAAAAGTGATTTTACTCGATCCCATGCTTGCTACAGGCGGAAGCGGCGCTGCAGCATTGAATTTCTTAAAGAAAAGAGGCGCCGTTGAATGCATTTTTGCCTGCCTGGTGGCCTCGCCTCAGGGGATTAAGAAAATTGAAAGCGTGCACCCGGATGTAAAAATCTATTCGGCTGCTTTAGACAGAACGTTAAACGACAAAGGCTATATTCTGCCAGGTTTAGGAGATGCCGGTGACAGGACCTTTGGCACATTATAAACGGCAGTTAATGCTGCTGGTATTTTCGGGGATTTTCTTCTCAGGGTCACTCTTTGCCCAGCAGTATCCGGATCCTAAGGTCGACTATCTTTTAAGGAGCGGCATAAATAAAATCATGTCCCGCGATTACGATGAAGCTGAAACTGTCTTCCGGAAACTGGACGAGAGTTATCCTGATCTTCCGCTCGGCAATATCTACCTGGCGGCAAATAAGATAGCTCTGGCCGCCGATAACGGAGAAGCCTTCGACGAGAAATATATCGACTCAAAGTTTGATGAGGCGGAAAAGCAGATTGACAAACTTCTCTCAAAAAATGAAAATAACCCCTGGCACCAGTACTTTGCGGCGCTTCAAAAGGGGTATTATGCCTATTACAAGGCCCTGAATAAGGATTATATATCAGCTTTTTCCAACGGACTTTCTTCAGTGTCGAAATTTGAAAAATGCCTGAAACTCGACTCCTCGTTCTACGAGGCATACATTGCAATAGGCTCCTACAAATACTGGAAAAGCGCAAAGACGGAATTTTTAAGGTGGCTGCCCTTTGTAAGTGATGAAAAGGAGCTGGGCATTAAGTATCTCAAAATGGCGCTCTCAAAAAAGACCTACAACTACGTTCTGGCCGAAAATTCACTTATGTGGATATATCTCAATCAGAAAGAGTATCAGAAGGCTGTTTCTCTGTCTGAGAGTGTCCTCAGGGAATATCCTGAGAACAGATCCTTCAAGTGGGGCCTGGGGCAGGCTTTACAAAGGACAAATAAAGCCAGGGCAATTGAGGTCTTTACCGGGCTGCTCAAATCCTTTACAGATCAGAAGAATAATAACCATTATAATGAAATTATACTGAAGAACCGCCTTGCAGTTCTTTATCACGAAACAGGCAACGATAAGAAGGCTCTGCAGATGTGCAATGAAATACTCTCCACTACGCAGCTCTCGGAATATGTCAAAGACAGGCTGGATGACCGCATGGACAGGGTAAAAAAGTTCAAAGAAGAACTAATGCAGCAGTAAAATTGTTTTGGTTTTTGAAAGTGAACCACATAAAGCAGTTGATTTTGAAAAAATAAACCTTAAATTTAGCTTGAATTCAGGATAAATATGGCCTTAGGAGTAACAAAAAACAAACGGATCTATGAGGACCTGCTGGAGACTTGCAGGCACAACCTTCCGAGCGTTGACGAAGCAGCGCTGAAGAAAGCCTTTGAACTCAGCTATGAAGCCCATAAAAACGACTTCAGGGCATCCGGTGAGCCATATTTTAACCACCCTTACGAAGTTGCAATGATTGTGGCCAAGGAGATCCCTTTGGATGATGTTTCAGTCATCAGCGCCCTGCTGCACGACGTTGTGGAAGATACGGATATCGACCTCTCATTCATTGCCAAGGAATTCGGCAAGGAGGTGGCTGAAATTGTGGACGGCGTTACAAAAATAGGCGGGGTCTTCAAAGGGCAGGACATTTCCCAGGCCGAGAACTACCGCAAACTCCTTCTTTCAATGGTCAAGGACGTAAGGGTAATTCTTGTCAAGTTTGCCGACCGCCTGCATAATATGCGCACGCTGGAATTTGTAAATCCTGAAAAACAGAGAAGAATTGCCTCTGAGACTATCGAAATCTATGCTCCTTTTGCACACCGATTCGGTCTTGCACGCGTAAAGTGGGAACTGGAGGACCTGTCCTTCAAATATCTCAATAAGGAAGCCTACGACGACCTGGCGCGTAAAATAAAGAATAAAAGGCGCGAGCGCGAGACTTACATAAACAAGTTTAGCGTCCCTATACTTGAAAAACTGAAGGAGCACGGCCTTAAGTTTGAAATTAACGGGCGCCCGAAACACCTATACAGCATCTACAGGAAGATGATTAAGAGGAACAAGCCTTTTGAGGAGATCTACGACCTTTTTGCAGTCAGGATTATCCTTGAAAGCAACGATTCAAACGAGTGCTATTATGTTCTGGGCATCATAAACCAGATCTATATTCCTGTGCCGGACCGGTTTAAGGATTATGTGGCAATCCCCAAGACAAACGACTATCAGTCGATCCACACCACTGTAATCGGTCCCGAGGGGAAGCTTGTTGAAGTGCAGATCCGCACGAGGAAAATGCACGAAGTGGCTGAAAAAGGCGTGGCGGCTCACTGGAAATACAAGGAAAATAAGTTTACTTCCGATTCCGAACTGGAAAACTGGGTTAACTGGATCAGGGAAGTCTTTGAAAACGGTCCCAGGGAAGAGGCGAGCAAGGAGATCCTGGCCAGCTTCAAGCTCAATCTCTACCAGGATGAGATCTATGTCTTTACCCCGAAGGGGGATTTAAGAAGGCTTCCTGTAAATTCCACTCCGGTGGACTTTGCCTTTGAGATCCACAGCAAGGTGGGCTACCACTGCATAGGCGCAAAAGTAAACGGAAAGATTGTTCCCCTGGATACAATACTCCACAGCGGCGACCAGCTGGAAATTATAACAAGCAAGAACCAGCACCCGAACCGTAGCTGGGCAATGTTCGTTACGACGCATAAGGCCAAGGCTGCAATTAGAAGATGGATTAATAAGGAAGAAGAGCAGCTCGTGCAGTCGGGTAAGGAACTCTGGGAGAAGAAGGTCAGGAAGCTGAAACTCTCCTTCAGCTCCGATGACACAATTAAACTTGCTAAAAGCCTGAAATATGACGGCTCAGGGCAGCTTTTTAAGGCAATTGCGCAGGAGAAAGTGAACCTGGATGAAGTTCTTGCCCCGAAGAAGGAAAAAGAGGCCAAGGACGCCATCTCAGAAATGGAATTCGACAGTTTTGCCAATATTGCAAGAACAGATTTAGGCGGCATTCTTGTAGACGGCAAAAGCGAGAACGTGATGTACAGCTTTGCAAAATGCTGCAGCCCGATCCCGGGGGATCCGATTGTGGGGTATATAACTATTGGAGAGGGGATTAAAATCCACAGAAAAACATGCGATGACCTGATAAACATCGTGAAAAAAGGGGAAAACAGGCTTGTTCCCGTGCAGTGGCCCACAGTTGACAGCAATCTTTTTGTTGCGGGCCTTACAATTGTCGGCGAGGACGTTCCCGGCATATTAAAGGACATTTCCCACAGCATTACATCATATCAGAATACAAATATCAAAAGCGTGAACATTGTTGCCAATAACTCGATGTTCAAGGGCACGATAACCCTTTATGTAAAGAATCTGGATCACCTCTCCAGGATAATTGAAAGGCTTAAGAAGAACAAGGGGATTTATACTGTTGAGCGTTTTGACAGTACAAACCTTGTTTAAGCAGTAATTGTTAATAAATTAAGAGTTTTATGGATCTTTATTCTCAGGATCAGCAAAGGATAATGGCAATTGATTACGGCGAAAAAAGAGTTGGAATTGCCCTTTGCGATCCTCTAAGGATATTTGCATACCCGTTTAAGACCATTCTAAACGATCAGAATTTCCGGACGAATCTTTTGTCGATTATAAAGGAAAACGGCGTGAAGTTAATTTTATTGGGCTATCCCTTAAAAGAAAACGGAATGAAAACCGACATAACTGAAGCCGTTGAGAATTTTAAGACAGAGCTTGAAGGGCTCTCAGGCCTCCCGGTTGTATTAAGGGATGAGCGCTACACATCCGCCATCGCCAAAGAGCGCATAATTGAAAGTGTCACAAGTAAAAAGAAAAGACGTGACAAGGGGCTTCTGGACCGTAATGCCGCCTCCATAATTCTGCAGGATTACCTGGACGAAAACCCGAAAAAGTCCTGAACCAGTGCGGCGCCAGGAACCATTTCCTGGCGCCATTCCGAGTTTTCAGTTTTTTCCGAATTTAGAAATAAGATTCTCTAAATTCTTGACATTTATTCCTTTATAAATTATTTTCGATGCTACAATTAAACGAAATTAGGAGCACTTTATGACACTTGATGCACTTGGAATGATAGAAACCAAAGGTTTGGTTGGTGCAGTTGAAGCTGCTGATGCCATGGTAAAGGCAGCCAAAGTTGAATTATTAGGCAAAGAGACTATCGGCGGCGGTTATGTTACCGTTATGGTCAGAGGCGATGTTGGTGCTGTTAAGGCGGCTACAGATGCCGGTGCTGCAGCAGCTCAGAGAGTGGGAGAGCTGGTTTCTGTGCATGTCATCCCGCGTCCTCACAGCGATGTTGAACTTATCCTTCCTAAAAGACCAAAAGTATAATATTATATGCAGCAAGCACTTGGCCTGATTGAAACAAAAGGACTTGTTGGAGCAATTGAAGCTGCCGATGCTATGGCTAAGGCAGCAGATGTTACAATTATCAGCAAGGAAAAGATTACAGCTGCCCTTGTTACTATTAAAATAACAGGAGAAGTTGCAGCCGTAAGAAGTGCCCTCGATGCAGGTGCTGCTGCTGCTCAGAGAGTGGGACAGCTTGTTGCGGTGCATATTATTCCGCGGCCTGACGACCAGCTGGAGAGCATCTTATATGACGCCTCACTTACGCCTGCCGAGGCTGACAATTCCGTTAAGGATTCTTCTAATTCTGCCGGCGGCAGTACAGAGGCTTCAGCAGAAGAGGCCGATCCTACTTCAGAGGATGAGTCTGAAGATGAAAACGGGGGAGTTGAAATTCTGGATATTCAGACTGTAACTTTCAGTGAACTCGAACAGATGAATGTTCACAGATTAAGGCGCCTTGCCCGCGGGCTCAGTAACTTCCCGATAAAAGGGAGAGAGATTTCAAAGGCCAACAAACAGGTTCTTCTTGATCACTTCAAAAAGCTCAAATAGTTTTTAGTGTTCAGTATTTTTTATGAAACTCCACAATTGTTGTGGAGTTTTTTTATATTTACATGAAATTATGTTTACTGCCACTTTTTAATTGATTATTTTATATTAATGATCATTTTATTTGCCGTTTGCATACTACTTTTGAATTTTCCAATAAAGAAAACCGATGCCGAAAGTAAATAAAAAAGTATTCTCAATAGTGTTAGCCGTTCTATTTTCTTTTATTCTGTGGGGTTCAGTTACTCTTTCAAATTCCTACTTTACCACCATCAGGGTTCCTCTCAGGCTGACAAACCTTCCAAAAGGTTTTGCTGTTTCTGCAATGTCGATCCCGGAAGTGAACCTGAGGATAAAAGGAGAGGGATGGCGCCTGGCTTCTTTACTGCTGAGCAACAACCTGGAATACTATGTTTCTGCAGGACTCGACAGTCAGGTAAAGAGTATTAATCTTAGAAATGCACTCGGTGAAAATGCGTGGCTTTCTTCGGGAATACAGCTCTTCGATATTTACCCTGATAATCTTTCACTCAGACTTGAAAGGATTACGGAAAGAAAGCTTAGAATAAAGCCGGAAATAGGGTTGAATTTCAGGCAGGACTTCGGGCTTACATCAGACATTAAGGTAATTCCGGAATCTGTTTTTGTTTACGGTCCGGCAAGCATTATAAATAACCTGGATGCAGTCCCTACAGTGGATAAGAATTTATCAAAACTGGACGACAGGGTTCTTGAAAGAATTGAACTTCTGCCAATTACAGGCCTAAGCTATTCGGTAAACAGCTGTGTTATAAAATTTGACGTTCAGAAAATTGTAGATAAACAGTTTGACAATCTGGAAGTTGAGGTAAGAAACACACCGAGAGGTGAGGCTCTGGTTGTTTTTCCAAACAGCATTACTGTTGTCTTAAGAGGCGGCATCAACATACTGGGCAGGCTTAACAATAGTGATCTGCATCCTTATGTGGATTACAACCAGGTGATTAAAGATACGCTCGGCATCGTGGAGCCTGAGGTAAAAGTCCCCGATTACGTCACAGTTTTAGATAAAAAACCAAACCAACTAAAATATATTATCAAGAAGTACTAATCCATGTTTATTACATTTGAAGGAATCGATTTCTGCGGAAAATCCACGCAGGTAAGTCTGCTTGAAGACTATCTTGTTAAACAGAACAAACAGGTTAAAATCATCAGAGAGCCCGGCGGTACGGTAATTTCTGAAAAGATAAGGGACGTGCTTCTGGACAAGAAAAACGATAAGATGTTCATTGAGACAGAGATACTTCTCTTCTCGGCAGCCCGTGCGCAGCTTGTCAGGGAAGTAATTCGTCCTTTTTTAAATATGAATTATTATGTAATTTCAGACAGGTTCCATGATTCGACGACGGCTTACCAGGGATTCGGACGGGCGATCCCTCTGGAATTCGTAAGCAACATTACTCAGTTTGCAATCGGCAGTACTATGCCCGATTTAACTTTCTTTATCGACATTCCGGTGGAAGAATCCGAAAGAAGAAAATCTGCCAGAAAGTCAGGAGAACTCGACCGAATTGAAGTATCTAAAAATGGCTTTTATGAAAGGGTCCGCGAGGGTTATATTTATTTATCGGAGAGGGAAAAACGCTTTATAAGGATTGACGGCCTCATGTCGATTGAGGAAATTCATGAGAAAATAGTAAAAGAAGTAACAATGGCTGAAGAGATGAAAGGAGCGGGATAAGATGTTGTGGAAATGGGTGAGAATACTGGCCATACCGGTAACGGTAGTAATTTTTTCAGGTTTTTTTAAGGGGGATGCCGACATATACTACCAGATTTCCAGAAGCATAGATGTCTTCGGGAAGGTATACAAGGAGGTATCCTTTAATTATGTTGATGAGCTTAATCCCGAGGAATTCATGCTCTCAGGAATAAGTGGAATGCTCTCCTCGCTGGACCCCTATACTACATTTATTGATGAAAAAAGAAAAGGAGATATTGATTTACTTACCAGCGGGAAGTATGGGGGTATTGGTGTCTCGATAGGCTTAAGAAACGACAAAGTTACAATTGTTGACATCATCGACGGGTATTCCGCCCAGCGCCAGGGTTTAAGAATAGGCGACGTGATTACAAAGATTAATAAACAGCAAATTACCAAGGAAAATTTTGAGGATATTTCATCACTGGTAAAGGGCGATCCGGGTACAGAAGTTAAAATTTCCATTTTAAGAGACGGCACAGACCAGATGACTTTTGATCTGGTGCGCGAGGAAGTAAAAATAAAGAATCTGACCTTCGGCGATTTCGTTCCCGAAAACAGCAATAACGTTTACCTTAAGCTTACCGGTTTTACAAGGACTGCCGGCGAAGAGCTCCAGAAAACCCTCTCCTCGCTCAAGGCAGAAAAACCCGTAAATTCAGTCATTCTGGATCTGAGGGGAAATCCCGGGGGACTTCTGGATGCGGCAGTGGACGTATGCGAGAAGTTCCTGAAGCAGAACCAGCTTATTGTTACCGTTAAGGGACGCGACAGCGCAAATTTCAAGACATATACTTCAACTGAAGAACCCATCTACGGAACCTCTCCGCTTGTGGTCTTAATCGACAGCGGTTCTGCTTCGGCATCTGAAATTGTTGCCGGCGCAATTCAGGATCACGACAGGGGAGTAATTCTCGGGACAGACTCTTTCGGAAAGGGGCTCGTGCAGACGGTCATTCCGCTTTCATACAACACCTCGCTTAAGATTACAACTGCAAAATATTACACGCCGAGCGGGCGCTGCATACAGAAGATTGATTATTCAAAAAACAACAAAGTATTTGTCAGGCCCGATTCGGATATGCAGCGAAGTTATAAGACGGACCATAACCGCACAGTTTTGTCCTACGGCGGAATTACGCCGGACACACTGGTGCCCAACGATTCGCAGTCGAACGTCATAAATGAACTGACTGCCCACGGGCTTTTCTTTAAGTTTGCAACCTGGTTTTCAAATACGCACGGCAAAGCTGATTATGCCGGAATGAACTCCGATGCTCTTTATAAGAGTTTTATGGATTATCTGAAAAAGGAAAAGTTCGACTACACACCTTCCACAGAAAAGCAGCTGAATGAACTTATTGCCTCATCTGAAAAAGAAAGGTACGGCAGGCAGCTCATCGACCAGCTTTCGGCTCTCAGGGGCAGGTTTAAGGAGATGAAGGACTTTGAGCTGAGGGAGCACAAACCGGAAATGCTGGCCTCTATAAGAAGTGAAATGGCTTCAAGATATGAAGGATCAACAGGCAGGATAAGGGAAGGGCTGAAAATAGACAAGCAGTTTCAGGCGGCACTGTCTGTGGCAGGAAACAACGAAGTCTATTCGCATCTTTTGACGCACCACTAGAAAAGGAAACATGGCATAATTTTACCCCTGGGGCACTATTTTGCCCCCGGGGGTTTTCTTTTTTAAAAAATTAACGTATTTTTGTCACTCTGAAGTCTTTCAGCTTTGGAAGTGAAAATTAACTGTTTTGGTAACTTTTTAGAATTTTACATGAAAAGTCTTGCTATCTTTAACTTTAAGAACCCGACATTTGATAAGTGCCCGAGCTGCCGCAAAACAGGAATGCTGCACAGATCAAGAACAAGGAACCTTAAAGAAGCAATTGTCAAGAAAGTTACCCCTTACGGCCTTTACCGCTGCAAAGACTGTGGCTGGCGAGGATACCGCACCAAAGTTATTTTTACTTCCAAATCGGCAGTAAATTTATTTTATTACGGACTTATCATACTGGCTGCGGCATTTGTGGTATGGTCGGTATTAAAACGCGCTGACTGGAATCTCTAGCTTTCAGTTTGCCGGAGTAATCATTTTCTAACTACCTGCATATTTTTGGTTTTATCTATCTTGATTTTGGGCTAATAGGTGGACCAATATCGTCAGCACTTATCCTGTTTCTGCAAATTGAAAAAGAAACAGAAAATTTTGTATGTTTAATAAATATTGCACAAAATATCTTACATTTATCTAAAAAGGGAGGTAAGTTAAAAATGGCAGTTGATAATACGACAGCTAATCACTATGAGTTTAAGGCGGAAGTAAAGCAGCTATTAAATATTCTTGTGCATTCTTTGTATACAAACAGGGATATTTTCCTGCGTGAACTCATTTCGAACGCATCGGATGCACTTGATAAGCTCAGGTTCGAATCGATCTCGGGAGCGGAAATTCAGGATGGCGATCTTCCGCTGGAGATAAACATATCATTTGACAAGGATAAACACACCATAACAATTTCCGATACCGGTATCGGAATGACAAAAGATGAAATCATAAGCAATATAGGCACAATTGCAAGATCCGGCTCGGCAGAATTCTTAAAGAAGGTTACAGACGCAAATAAGGATGTTTCGAACATTATAGGCAAGTTCGGTGTTGGATTTTATTCAGTCTTTATGGTGGCCTCAGAAGTAGTTCTTACGACGAAATCCTTTAAGCCGGGAGAACACCCTATGAGGTGGACATCCGACGGACTTGGGACATATGAGCTTGAGCAGTTAAATGAGGACATAAAGCGCGGCACCACAATTGAAATCCGCTTAAGGGAAGATGCATATGAATTTGCCGATAAGTACCGCCTGGAAACGATAATAAAAACTCATTCCAATTTCATCACTTTCCCGATATATCTGGAAAAAGAAAGAATAAATACTCTGACTGCAATCTGGAGAGAGCCCAAGTCATCAGTTACAAAAGAGCAGTATAATGAGTTTTATAAGCACATAAGCTACGACAGTGAAGAGCCGCTGGATATAATTCATATATCAGTTGATGCCCCGATTCAGTTTAACTGTCTTCTTTATATTCCAAAGAAGAATATGGACCTTTTCGGCTTCAGCCGTCATGAGTACGGGCTTGATCTTTATGTAAGGCGCGTACTTATTCAGCACCAGAATAAAGACATTCTTCCTGAATACCTGGGGTTTGTTAAGGGTGTTGTGGACAGTGAGGACCTGCCGCTTAACATTTCAAGAGAAACTCTTCAGGAGAACGTGGTATTTAACAAAATATCCACAAGCATAACAGGACAGGTGCTTACCCACCTAACCAAAATGGCAAAGGATGACGCGGAAAAATACAATCAGTTCTGGAAAGAGCACAGCAAGATATTCCGTTTGGGCTACAGCGACTATTCAAACCGTGAGAAGTTTGCCGAGCTCCTGAGATTTAACTCTTCAGTAAGCAAGGATGCAGATGAACTGATCTCTCTTGCCGATTACGCAGGCCGTATGAAACCCGAGCAGAAAGAAATTTACTATGCATCGGGTGCATCGAGGGAAGCCATAAGTGCAGATCCTCACCTGGAGATATTCAGGAACAAGGGTCTTGAGGTATTATACCTGTATGACCCCATAGATGAATTTGTAATGGATTCACTTTACAAGTACAAGGATTACTCATTAAAGTCGGTTGAGCATGCCGATCCCAAGGAGCTCGAGAAATTTGCAAACCTGGACAACAAGGAAACCGTACATGAGCCTCTTACGGGAGACGAAGAAAAGCAGTTTGAAAACCTGTTAAAGTACATGAAGGAAATCTTAGGTGACCGTGTAACAGAAGTCAGGGTTTCAGAAAGGCTGAGTGAAAGTCCTTCGGTTCTGGCAAACCCATCGGGGCAGATGACGAGTCAGATGGAAAAGATAATGCACATGGTAAACAAGGACACCTCGATCCCGAAGAAGGTATTTGAAGTAAACAAAGATCACAAGCTTATAAGGAATCTCCTGAAGATCTACACGCAGGACCCCAGTGATGAGTATGTAAAGCAGGTAACCGAGCAGCTTTACGAATCATCATTATTGCTTGAAGGCTACCTGAACGATCCCCACAAGCTTGTAAACAGAATTAAGGACATTCTGGAGAAATCGAGCGAGTGGCATTTAGCTGCAAAGAAATAAAGATTCCACATATGTAGTTAACCAAAGTGCCAGGCCTAGCCTGGCACATTTATTTTAAAGGTTTTCACAATTGGCAAGAAAATAAATATTTTTGGGCCGCGGTCAGCGGGCCCGCTGTTGATAGCCCCGGGTGACAAACCCCGGCAGGGGTGCCGGAACCCGGGGATACGAATCCCCCACCATCCCCAGAGCCGCGGCAGCCGCGCCATGTCCTGGAAATGGGCGAATTCGATAGGCCAATCCCAATACACCACAAATGATGATCTAATTTCATTAAAATTATACATAATGGAACAGGAATATGTCGCGGCTGACCGCGGCTCCATGAATTGGGGGATTTCCTGTTCCCGGGGTTCCGTCATCCCCGCTGGGGATTCCGTCACCCTGGGCTATCAACAGCAGACCGCTGGCCGCGGCCTTAAAACAAAAATAATTCTTAGAATAAAAATGCGGTTTACTGCAGAAAATCTTTCAGCTGGCGGCCTTTGGTGGGACGCTTGATTTTGCCGGTTAAACCCGACTGAATGTGCTTGAAAAGCTCGTGCTTCGTCTGGAAATCTTTGAGGTAAAATACACGTACATTGTTCCTGTTGCGGATGAGCCAGTTTAAGGCGATTTTTATTTTGTCCAGATCCTGCCTGTCGGCTTCAATGTGGTAATTTATCGTGTTGTCAAAATAATCATCCAAAGCTTCGTCAAAATGATCATCATCGCCCACAATGTAATCCTTGATGTATATCTTGCCCGAAAGAAGCAAAACAAAATCTTTCTTGCCCGTTGTCCTTACCTCAATCAGTACCTTTGTTGAATTTACAGGCTCAGACAGAATTGATGTCTTGTGGATCTGTGATAATACAAGGTTAATTAAATCCCTTACCTCTGAGGCTTCCTCAAAGCGCTGCTTTTCTGAAAACAACTTCATTTTTGCAATCAGACTGTCTAAGGCAAACTGGTTCTTTCCGGACAAAAAATCATAAACTCTTTCCAGCTCTTCTTCGTATTTAGCCTTATCAAAATCCTTCATGCAGGGACCCACACACCTGTCGATCTGCGTTAAGTAACAGCCTCTGTGCTTGTTGAACTCCCGTTCTAAACACTCCCTTAGCATAAATGTACTTTGAACCAGCTTCAGCATGTTTTTGACTGAATCCTTGTTCGTGTAAGGACCGAAATAATCATCCCCGTCAAAGTCAAACCTGCGCGCCATTTCAACTTTTGGGTATTCGTCCTGCTTTATTACCTTAACGAAATAGTTGCTGCCGAATTTCTTTAGGAGGACGTTGTGAACCGGGTTATGAAGCTTTATCAGTTCGCTTTCTGCAATTAGAGCCGTAAGCTCTGAGTTTGTGGTCAGAAAGCCCAGTCGCT
Organism: Ignavibacteriales bacterium; assembly: GCA_036261625.1. Lineage (GTDB taxonomy): Bacteria > Bacteroidota > Ignavibacteria > Ignavibacteriales > SURF-24 > JAAXKN01. The sequence goes on from DATAKL010000044.1 coordinate 222,942, forward strand.
CGGCCTGTCTGACTATCTTCCGGCTTTTGGAAGGGGCCGTAGTTGAAAAATAATGCTTAACCCTGGTCTTCAGGCTTTTTGCCTTGCCGACGTAAATAACATCCCCTTTGGAGTTCTTGAAGAAATATACACCGGGAAGATCCGGAAGCCTTGCAACGTCACTGGCCAGTTTTTTCTTCGTCTGCCTGTAGTCAGGCTCCTTAAAGGGCGAGCTCTGGAAGTCTATTATTTCTGCTGCAGTCTTATAGCCTTCCTTGGCCTTCAGATCCTTTATCATCTTAAGGAGCACCTTAGCAGTAGCCGTGGCGTCTGAAAGTGCCCTGTGGACGTTCTTATTGCGAATTTTGAGGTGTTTTACCACCGAGGCGAGCGACTTACTGGAAAGTTCGGGGTACATTTTCCTTGCAAGCTTAAGCGTGCAGAGAAGGGGATTCGAAAACTTCTCGCTTCCGCAGTCCTCAAAGGCCCGCCTTAAGAATGAAACGTCAAACTGAAGGTTGTGACCGATTAAAATGGAGTCGCCGATGAATTCCTTGACCTGATTTGCTATCTCGTCGAAATACGGGGCGTCGTAAACGTCGGAATTCGATATTCCCGTCAGAGTTGTAATGAAGTAAGGTATTTCTGTGCCCGGGTTGACAAACGTCTGGTAGGTCTCTACTACCTTAAGCTTTCTGATCCTGACCATACCGACCTCTATAATTCGGCAGGTGGAAGGGCTCATGCCGGTAGTTTCAACGTCAACGACGCAGAATTCTGCATTCTCAAAGGGTATTTCTGTTAGGTTTTTGGGCGACATTTCTAAAAATCTGAATTTTAGGTTCCAATATAAGAATTCTCTTAAATAGAAAATTGTACAATTATTTATCCCCGATAAATATTTGTTAAGCCTCAATTACGAAATCCGTAATATTTTCAGGAATCCCAGCAATAAATTTAGTATAATAATTTATTAAACTTTTCTTCCTTTGGCGGAAAAGCTTAAAATAAACATTCTGTAATCAAATAGATTGGAATTTATGGCTCTTATTAACATACTTTTTATTGGCGATATAATTGGAAAGCCCGGCATGGATATGGTTAGAACATGGCTGCCCGGACTGGAAAAAAAGTACAAAGCTGATTTTATTATAGTAAACGGGGAAAATGCTTCCGACGGCAAAGGATGTACTGATAAAGAGGGAAAAGCGCTCTTTGAAATGGGTGCAGGCGTAATTACCGGCGGCAACCATACCTGGGATAAACACCAGTCGCAGGACTACCTTAAGACCGAGGAACGCTATATACGCCCCCAGAACTACCCTAAAGGGACATTTGGACGCGGGTACTATATTGCTGATACCCCGAAAGGGAAAATTGGCGTGCTGAACCTGCAGGGACGCGCTTTTATGGCTACTATCGACTGCCCGTTCAGAACTGCCGACTGGGCAATTGAAAAGATTAAACAGGAGACAAAAGTTATTATTGTGGACTTCCACGCCGAGGCGACGGCCGAGAAAATTGCCCTGGCAAACTATATTGACGGAAAGGTAAGCGGTTTTGTAGGAACACACACGCACATCCAGACTTCGGACGAGCGTATTCTGCCCAAAGGAACGGGATACATTACCGACGTCGGAATGACGGGTCCTTATGATTCCGTAATAGGTATGAAAACCGAGGCTGCAATAAACCGCTTCCTCTATCAGACGCCTCAGAAGTACCAGACTGCGGAAAATGACCTCCATCTGTGCGGACTTTTCCTGAAGGTAGACTCTGAAACAGGGAAAACTGTTGAAATTAGCAGAATTATGATGCCGGAGTTTGTAAGACAGGCTGAATAGGTGATTAAGAGTTAACACAAGATATGCTTAAATAAATTTAAGTCAGGCTGAATAACTTTAGACACGTTGAAAGTCAGATATGGAGAAGATGACTCTGCCGCGTCTGGACAGGGATTTGGAACTCTGCCGGATGCTTCTGCCTTACTGCAGGATTAAGCCTGGTGAAGTGTGGCTGGATCCCAAAGGCCGGCATAAAATAGGCTGCCTCGATGCCTCAAGCATGGAGTCGGTCGGGCTTATTATGGATAGTGAACGGGCGGTAATGGCAATCCACGATCCGCCCTACAATATGGTGGCCTTCGGGGAAATGACCCCGGAGGGATTTGTAAGCTGGTCAAAAAACTGGGTTAATAATACATTCCTGGTTCTCGAAGACAACTCATCACTCTACATCTGGCTTGGAGCCGATCAGAAGAACCATTTCCAGCCCTTCGCAGAATTCATCCTTATGATGAAAGATACCGGTTTTGAAAGCCGGAGCTTTATCAGCATGCGCAATCAAAGGGGCTACGGCACGCAGAAGAACTGGATGGCCGTAAGGCAGGAACTTCTTTATTACATAAAAGGATCGCCATATTTCAACGTAAAAGCCGTTTATACCGGAATCCCGAAGGTCGTAAGGGGATATTACAAGAAAGTAAACGGCCGCCTGACTGAGAACATGGAAAGAAGCAGGTCAGCCTTCGCGCGGGCCGGGAACATCTGGATCGACATTCAGCAGGTTTTCTACCGGATGGAGGAGAACGTTTCAGGCTGCTATGCGCAGAAGCCCCTCAAGGCAATTGAGAGGATCATACAGTCGGGAAGCCGTAAAAATGAGCTCATAATAGACTTTTTTTCCCATTCCGGCACAACACTCCTTGCCTCCGAACGCACAGAACGCAGGTGTACAACAATTGATATAAATCCCGTTTTCTGCGAAATTACGCTCCGCCGCCTGGAAAGGTTTAGAACCCTGGGTAAAACCGGCTGGCAGAACTCCAACCCCTTTGCCGCTGAAATAATAGGCAATAAAACCTTAACAGATTACCTCAAAACCCGGTATCAGGCGGTCCAGGAATAAGGTTCCCCTTGACTTAATGTGTGCTTCCTTGGTAATTGAATATGTGCGTGCAATTCGTTTTTATTATCTTTATATTTGAAACAAAAATTAAAAGGCCACATGAACTTAATTGACGGAAAGAAGGTTGCTTCCGAAATAAAGGAAGAGCTGAAACATGATGTCCAGGGGCTTAAAGAGCAGGGTAAAAGGCTCCCGGGCCTCATAACAATCCTCGTGGGGGAAAACCCGGCCAGCCAGAGCTACGTTAAAAGCAAAGTCAAATCCTGCGATGAGGTCGGTATGGTCTCCAGGCTGGAAAAGCTGGATGAACAGACTTCAGAAGAGACTCTTCTTCAGATGATCGATTCCTACAACAAAAACAACGATTTTGACGGAATTCTGGTCCAGCTTCCATTACCCCGGCATATAAATGAGGATAAGGTCATAAATGCCATACTGCCTGAGAAGGACGTGGACGGATTTCACCCGGTAAACGTTGGTAAGCTGGTAATAGGGCAGGATACACTCTATCCCTGCACTCCGGCGGGCGTTCAGGAACTCCTTAAATACTACAAAATTGAGACTAAGGGTAAGCATGTAGTTGTTGTGGGCAGAAGCAATATAGTGGGAAAACCCGTTGCCAGCATAATGCTGCAGAAAAAGCCCTATGCAAATGCCATAGTAACTGTCTGCCACTCGGCTGCCAGCGACCTTACGAAATATACAAAGTCAGCTGACATTTTAATTGCCGCAATTGGAAAAGCCAATTTCATAACAGCCGACATGGTTAAAGACGGCGTTGTTGTTGTTGACGTCGGCATTAACAGGGTTCCGGATAACAGCCCCAAGGGCTACAGAATTGTAGGCGACGTGGACTTTGAGAGCGTGGCTCCGAAGTCATCCTATATAACTCCCGTGCCGGGAGGAGTTGGAGCTATGACAATTGCCATGCTTCTTAAGAATACATATAAGGCATATTTAATGAGGACAGGAATTTAAGGCTCTGACACTCATGCCTGGTATCATCCTCTTTTGAATAAAATTATTTATAAAACAAAACTGAACTGAAATTATGGATTCATCAACTATAGAAAAAGTTGTCTCACAGGTATTTATTGAAAAGGCACTCAGAGATTTTTATTGTGTCGGAAACACATGTGCCGGCTGGGAAAAAAATGTTATAGACCAGCCCTCGGCTGTTAAAAGCATTATAAACCAGGGAGCCGAAAGAATAGCTGCAGGTCTTGGAGTAGGGGGCGGCATAGATAAGAATCTTGCCCGTATGATCGATCACACACTCCTCAAGCCTGAGGCCACAACGGACGAAGTAAGGATTCTCTGCCAGGAGGCAAGGGAGTATGAGTTTGCTTCAGTCTGCGTAAACCCATCGTTTGTCCCTCTCTGTAAAGAGCTCTTAAAGGGAACTAGAGTAAAGGTCTGCACCGTAATAGGATTTCCTCTGGGGGCAACAACTACAGAAACTAAAAGGTTTGAAGCCGAACAGGCGCTTCAGAATGGTGCCCAGGAAATTGACATGGTCTTAAACGTAGGGCACCTGAAGCAGGGCGATAACGATTACGTCTTTAATGATATTAATCAGGTGGTTCTTGCCGCAAAGAAATATAATGCTATATGTAAAGTAATTCTTGAGACAGCTCTTCTTACCGATGAGGAAAAAGTAAGAGCATGCCTGATCTGCAAAAATGCCAAGGCTGATTTTGTAAAGACTTCGACCGGCTTCAGCAAGGGCGGTGCAACAGCGGGCGATATAGCCCTTATGCGCTACGTTGTTGGAACAGCCATTGGCGTTAAGGCATCAGGCGGCATCCGCACGCTTGAGGATGCAGAGACAATGATTAAGAGCGGAGCCGACAGAATCGGGGCCAGCGCAAGCGTTAAAATAGTTACAGGCGAAAAATCTGCGAAAGACGGGTACTGATGACTCTTACTATGGTTGTAACTAAAACCGATGACGGCTTTACGGGTGAAGTCCCTACGCTCAACGGATGTGAAAGCTGGGCGCACGATGAGGCTACTGTAATAGACAAGACTCTGGACCTGGTTGCCTTTTACCTAAAACTTGAGCAGTCTTACTTTGCAATGGACAAAGTGAGAAAAACAGGGAACAAGACATTCTATAAAATTATCTTTAACAAAAAGTGATTTTTTGTGAGACCTTATAAGACAGGATCGCGCCTCAGTAAAATTATTGAGGTCCTTAAAAGACGCCAGTATTCACTGAGGGTGGTCATGGAAAATATTCATGATCCGCACAACGTGAGCGCCATACTGCGCACCTGCGATGCTGTCGGTATCCCTAAGGTATCACTGGTCTACAACATTGAAAAGTTTCCAAAGCTGAACCGCACAAGCTCTTCCGGTGCAGTTAAGTGGGTGGAAAGAGAGAAATACCGCGACATTAAGGAATGCTACGACAGCCTCCACAATGAAGGCTTTAAGATCTATGCAAGCTCACTTTCAGAACAATCCATCAGCCTCTACGATATAGATTTCACGCAGAAAGTTGCCATTGTGCTAGGCAATGAGCACAGGGGAATTTCACAGGAGGCTGCAGAACTTGCCGACGGCCTTTTTCAGATACCGATGCACGGAATGGTTCAGAGCCTGAATGTATCGGTTGCCAATGCTGTTGTCCTCTATGAGGCTCAAAGGCAAAGGCTTGCCGGCGGCATGTACGGCAAAAGCGAATTAACCGAAGAGGAATTTGATAAATTTATTGATGAGTGGTGTAAAAAGTAATGGATTTCAGATTTCAGGAAATTGAAAAAGTAAACGGCAGCCTCAGGCTGCCGGGCGATAAATCGATCTCACACAGATCAGTAATTTTCTCCTCCATGGCTGAAGGTACTTCAACCATTGAAAACCTTTCGGATGCCGAAGATGTAAAGTCCACCATAAGCTGCTTTAAGCATCTGGGCTGCTCCTTTGAAACTTCAGGCGGTAAACTGATAGTTACGGGAAGAGGCTTTAAGAATTTCTTAAAGCCGGAGACTTTATATGCCGGCAATTCAGGCACCACGGCGCGCCTTATTAGCGGAATTCTTGCTGCACAGCCTTTCAGTTCAACAATTACGGGCGATGAGTCTCTTTCATCGCGCCCAATGAAAAGGATTGTGGACCCATTGACACAGATGGGGGGAAAGATCACAACAAGCCCGAAAAATACACTTCCAATCACTATTTCACCTTCAGAAAGTCTGCACGCAATTGAGTATAAGCTTCCTGTTGCAAGCGCTCAGGTTAAAAGCGCTGTTCTGCTGGCCGGACTTCATCTGGAAGAGGAGACAGTTGTAATTGAGGAAGTGGCATCAAGGGACCACACCGAAAAGCTTCTTTCCTTAAGAACGGAAACTGAGGGAAGCATAAGAAAAATTTATGTATCCAGGAAAGATTATCCCAGGCCGGGCGAATACTTTGTCCCTTCGGACATTTCAACGGCTGCCTTCTTTATAGTGCTGGCGCTTCTTGCCAGGAACTCTACTCTTGTCATAAAGAATATAAGTCTTAATAAGACAAGGACCGGCGTAATTGATGTCTTAAGGAGCATGGGGGGAAATATCCGGGAAGAAAACGTGCAGCTTAAGATGGGAGAGCACTTTGGTGATCTCGTTATTAAAACAAGTGAGCTTCACAATGTTGATATACCTTCTGAAATTGTGCCCAACATAATCGATGAAATACCTATTCTAAGCATCGCGGGTTTATTTGCAAAAGGGACATTCAAAGTTTCGCACGCGCATGAGCTGCGGGTTAAGGAAACCGACCGCATCAGTGCAATCTGCTCTAACATGAAGCTTCTTGGCCTCGAGGTCTCGGAGGAAGAAGACGGCTTTGAAGTTTCAGGCGAAATAAAAGCAAAAAATCCTGTCTTCAGAAGCTTTGGCGATCACCGTATTGCCATGGCATTCGGCATTCTTTCTTCACTGCTGGAAGAGGGGGGAACGGTAAATGACTTTGACTGTGTAGGAATATCTAATCCCGATTTTATAAATCAGCTTAAGTCAATTACACAATAATAGAGAAGTAAAATGGCAGAAGTAAGCTTAAAGCAGGTGACAAAGGTCTACGAAGGGGGCCAGGAGGCGGTCAAAGGGGTATCCCTCGAGGTAAAAGACAAGGAATTCCTGGTTCTTGTAGGCCCCAGTGGATGCGGAAAATCCACAACGCTC
>DATAKL010000047.1:0-101549 GCA_036261625.1 Ignavibacteriales bacterium
CCCGGTGTGGGATACGGTTCTTAAAATCCTGCCGTTTGAAAGTTTAATTTTGTTAACAGACCAGCCATAACCGTATCCGCCGGTATTTGGCCTGAACATTATTTCTCTGAATCTGGCCGAAAGAAGTTTGTCGTTGTATAAAGCCCTGTCCCACAGGTAAAGATCCCTCACGGTCGAAAGCATATCTCCGGTTGCTAGATCAGTAGACATGCTTCTGTAGCCGGCATTCTGAAGGCCACTTGCAGTTTTCTCATAACCGTTTGCCCTGTTTATTGCTATTTTTCTGTTATTATCAACCATGGTTTTTACTGAAATAATCAGATCACTTTTAGGACATAAGCAAAACAGAAAAGCTCAAAGACGGATTAAACCGTTGTTGAGCTTTTTGGCATAGAATTTCACACTGTTACAGTTTATTACTCATGACTTTTGGCATCATTTCCATGATCTTTCAGCTGAGCGTCAAACCATGTGTGAATTGCACTGACTACATCCTTGTCTCTTGAAGTAAACCTGAGCTGTGCCCCGTCAGAAAGATCCTTATACTCAACATTGAATTTATCCTATGACTGGGACAGTTTCTTAAGCCCTGGTATATTCTTTCCATGAAGGGCCTTGGGATCACGGAAATCTGCTTTTGAGAACAGTGCCTGTTCTTTTTTAAGGGGCTCCCTGATTAAGCCGACCTGAGCCGTGTCCTTTGGACTCTTTACTCTCAGCGACAAATTACCGCCATCCCCGATCTTAATAAAATAATGTGTTACTTTATCCATATCGAAAGGCATAACCATTGAGCTTTTTTCATGAATCATATGATGCCTTTTCATCATCGTTGAATCATTCATCTTATGGTCTTTCATCCCCTGAGCCTGTAAGGAACAGCTTAGGAATAAAATCCAAAAGATAAAAAGGCTAAAAAATATCTTACCTTTCCTGCCGATAAAATCCTGTAGTTCATTTGTAATCTCCTTCTTTTGTACTGCATTTAATACAGGATACATAAAACTTACCTGCAATTAAATACCTTCAGTGAATTAACAGCTAAAGATAATAATCTCGTCACCGGGCATATCTGAGGCTTATGTCTTTTGCAAAGTAATGATAAACTCTGCTTCGGTTCTCAGCGATTCTGCAACTGCCAATTAAACCGCTTTACAAAGAGGCATAGCAGTGACCAAGAGTTTTTATTTTCTTCTGGCCTAATTTAGCTTTTTTTCAAGCCTTCGAAGCTGGATGCAATTCACACCAAAGTATTAAATTCCAGTGACAATCAAGAACAGTTTTATAAGATCACGCCTTTTAATCCATAATAAATTATCATCAAATGTCTGAAATCAGTGCAATAGATGAATATAAATTATACCTTTTTAGGTTATAACTTTATTAACTCTGCTTTTTCACAGGCCCCGCATTCAAACTGCAGCGTGGTATGGTTGATTTCAAATTTATCGTGCAGCTTGTTTTCAATCTGTTTTTGAATTCTGGTTGTTTCAATTACGGGTATATTGCCTACTTCAATATGCGCTTCAAAGTGAGTATCGCTATCGTTTAATTTCCACAAATGAATATGATGAACATTCTTTACACCAGAAACCGATTCCACCAATAGCTTTAATTCATTCAGATCAATACCCTCAGGCGAAGACATCATTATAACGTCAACCGATTCTTTTACAATTTCGTAAGTCTCCTTGCATATATATAGAGAAATAATAATAGTTAATACTGGATCAATCCAGTAAATCCTGAAAATAATTATGAATAGCGCCCCGATTATTACCGCAAGGCTTGAGACGGCATCGCTTAACAAGTGGAAATAAGCGGCACGCATATTCAGGTTATCCTTTGAGCCCTTCTTTAGAAGCATTGTACCAGCAACATTAGAAATCAGGCCTAATGAAGCCACTATCAGCATCATGCTTCCGGTAACTGGCGAAGGATTCTGAAATCGTTCAATGGCTTCTTTAATTAAGAAGACACTTATGATTATAAGTGTGCTTGCATTAATAATTGCAGCAAGAATTTCCGCCCTCTTTAAACCAAAGGTGTATTTAAGGTTTTTAGGTCTTTTGCTTAAGCGCATTGCAATAAAAGTAATAACAATTGCAATGCCATCGCTTAAATTGTGCAGCGCATCTGAAATAAGCGACAGGCTTCCGGAAATTAATCCCCCTAGAACCTCTGCTATTGTTATCAGGAGGTTCAGGGCCATTGTTAGAAACAGGCTTCTTTCAGATGAGCATTTCTCATTACTATTGTGTGAATGATTATGTGACAAATAGTATCCTTTATTTTTAATAAATTGATGGCGCATTGCGCCATCTGAAGTTATTTATTCTGCAATTGCAGGCTTTATTTTTTCTTTCTTTGAATCAGCCACATATGCAAACATAGGAATGTAAATCAATGTAAGTAAAGTGCCGATTAACAGACCTCCAATTGCCACATCGGCCAAAGGACTTAAACGTTCCAATCCAACCGCCTGCTCCAGAGCGATTGGTACCATACCGGCAATTGTTCCAAATGCCGTCATCATAACCGGGCGAAAACGGATGCGTACACTTTCTATTGCGCTTTCAAAAGGCGATTCACCGCCCTTTCTATAGTTTTGATAGAAATCAATCAGTAACACGGCGTTCTTTATTATTATTCCAAAGAGCAGTAATATTCCAAGAAGACTCGGCATACAACTCGGTTTATGGAATAATAGCATCCCCCAGGCGGCTCCTATCATTGCCAGCGGTAAAACTGCAATCATAATGAAAGACATTTTTACTGAACGGTAATAAGATATCAGAACCATCAGCAATAGAATTATACCCATACCGATAGCTTTAATCATCCGCACAAAACTATCGTTAATCTGCGCAATATCTCCTTCTTGAGTTATTATATCGTTATCATTTTTCACGTTTACAAGTGCGGCTTCTGCATCATCTGTTAAATGGCTTACCGGACGATTTGCGCGGTAGCCATTAACATCAATGCTGTAAAGCATTTTATCGCGTTCTATTTTTGCAAAAGTAAGCTTCTTAGAAATCGTTGCCAGATGCTCAAGCGGTATTTCTCCCATTTGCGTATGAAGCGGTAGCAGCCTTAAGGTTTGTTCATTCTCGCTGAATTTACCTTTAAGATACAGACGTACAACCTGTGTGTTCAAAGATTGAAGGTCGGCGTTGAGCCCTACAGTTTGCCCTCTTACCGGAATTTGCATTGCAATTTCGTATGGAGTAATTCCATAGCTCAAAGCCTTATTTTCATCAATGTTCAAAACAATTTCACTGAAATCTTCATCCCAGCTGGTTGATAATGAGGTTAATCCTTTGATATCTTTCAACGCAGTTTTAATTTCGTGAGATTTTTCTGCAATTCCGTCAACAGTAGGAGATTTTATTCTAACATCCATAGTGGCCTTGATTGTAGAAAGCGCGGTTGCTCCGAAATCATATACATCATTTTTCTTTATACCTTCAAGTTGAGACAGTTTATCCCGAATTATATCTTCGATCTGCCACATGTTCATATTTCTATCAAACCGGTTAACACAGTAAATTGTAATTGTTGCTTCTGCGGGCAGATTACCGCTGCCTAAGCTTAAAACGCCCAATTCATTTCCAAAAGCAACCGAGCTTTTTGTTACCCACGGCTGATGATGAAGCCATTTAATGAATGGTTCTATTTTGTTTTCAGCATAGTTAACCGTTGAGTTTGAACTGAACATTACCTGTGCTTTAATAATTCCGGTATCCATTGGCGGCATAGCATCTCTTCCGATTGTAGGCATAATTGTTTTCATGCTTAGAGCAAGCAGAATAACCACGCCTAAAGTAAGACCCACACGCCTCCATACCCTGTTTCTTCCGTTTGAAAATCTAATTACATTAACATACGGTTCTACCATTTTTCCAAACGATTTGCTATATAACTTATTGAACCATAATTCAACTTTTGTCTTACCGGTTCCGTTTTTATATAAGTATTCCGATAGTTTTGGTATAAACGTGATTGCCAGAAAGAAAGATATTAAAAGAGCGATAATCAAAGTAATTATCAGCGGCTGAAATATTTTTTGCGGAAAGCCTCCTACAAACATCAATGGAAATACTATAGCTATAGTTGCCAGAGTTCCAGACCAGATTGGACCAATTACTTCTTTTGTTCCCTTATGAATTGCGGTCTGCAAATCTTCTTTCAATTCACTCAGATGCCGTTCGATATTTTCCAGCACTACAACAGCGTCATCAGTAAGCATTCCAAGTGCAAGAATTATTGCAGTATAGATAACGATGTTCAGACTTCCTCCAGTAAGCCATATTATTGCCATGGTAGCAAAGAAAACCATTGGGATTGACAATGCGGCAGCAGCTATTGCTCTGAAATTTCCCAGGAAGAACAGTATAATTAACAAAGTGTAGAATATTGCGTCACGCAGTGCTACAAGCATATTATCATTGGACAGCTCGATCAGGTCCCGCTGCGTATCTGAGATATCAAAATTAATATTTGGATATTTCTTTTCAAGATTTGCCATTTCCTCGCGTGCAGCTTTACTAACACTAAGCACGCTTCCGCCGGGTGCTCTTTGTATAGCTAAAGCTATTGCCTGTTTCCCATTTCCGATATAACCGCTAGTCCTTTTCGCGTAGCTCCAGCTTACCTCAGCAATATCTCCCAGTCTTACATTCGGCAAAACATTAATTTGTTTTATCTTTTCAACTTCATCTTTCTCGCCATAAAAGGTAATTGTATAAAAATTGTCTTTTCCTTTAACAAATCCAACCGGCATATCGCGGTTTAATGTTTGCAATGCTTTGGCAATCTTATCAAAATCGGTATTATATTTTTTTGCTTTGAACGGATCAACTTCAATATTAATAGAACTTTCGTATCCGCCAAATACTTCAACGTTTCCAATTTCAGGATTGCTCAACAAATACGGTTTTAAGTAACTGTCAGCAATTTTTCTGATATCTCCCAGATTCATAACATTGTTTTTAGGTGATAACGATATAACGTCAACGGGAAGAACAAAATCTCCGGCGGTATAAATTGCAGGGTTTGCGTCTGCAGGTAAAACCCCCTTAGCAATTGAAAGAGCATTGGCCACATCAACCGCTGCCGCATTCAAACTTTTATCGTAACTGAATTCAGCTTTTACAATTGAAAAATTTGCAACGTTTATCGAGCTGACATCCGTTACCAATCCTAAGCGTGCTATTTCCTGCTCGATTGGTTTTGAAACCGTATTTGCCGCCACCTGTGCCGTTGCGCCTGGAACCTTTGTTATGACAATTACTTGAGGTGGCGTTGAATCAGGGAAAAGATTCTTCGGAAGAGTAATTAGTGCAATAATCCCCAGTACAAAAAGGCCGGCCAACAACGAGTAAAGAAGATGAGGACGTTTATAGAAATATTCAAACATGATTATTTCTCCCCCGTTATAATTCTTGCGCCGCCAAGAAGTGACAGAAGAATGTCCTGTTTGGCAACTACCAGTTCTTTACCAGCTAATTCATTATTCTCAATAATAACGCCGTCTTCACCGGTTTGGATGATATTTATTTTCGTAGCAACTGCTTTATCCTTCTCCTTAACAAAAACATAATTCGATCCGTCTCTATTCAAAATAGCGTCAATCGGTAGTTTAATTGCATTGCCGTTAAATATTTCAACGTTAACTTCAACTCGTTCTCCGGTGGTCATTCCAGAAGCTTCTACATTTACCCTGTAAGCTGCTAATCCGTTCAGAGTAGTATTCAAAGGAATTGCCTTATAATTCATATTATTCACGTTGACGCTGTAAACTGGTAAATCCGCGGGAACGTATAGCATCAAATAAAAATTACTACTCGCACTTACAGTCGCTACCGGCTGCCCCGGCATTACCATGTCACCCGGATTAACGATATTTCTGGAGATCTGACCGTCTACCGGGGATTTGATAATCGCATAGGAAAGATTATTCGCAGCATCGTTCATATTTTGCGTCATTGCCTCAACTTTGGCTCTAAGTTCCTCAAGATGACTTTCCTCATTTTCCATTTGTTCAATTGAAGCTCCTTTTACAGCATAGAGCTCAGAAGTTCTTTTGTGTGTTGCCTCGAAATTTTTAAGCGCTGTTTTAGCGGCTAATAATTGGGATTTGACGCTTGCCGCATTTGCTTGAATGGTAGTAGCGTCAAGCCTTGCGATTACTTCACCTTTCCTTACAAAAGTGCCGCTGTTTTTTACATATTCAACCCGCGCGGCTATCTTAGATGCAAGATTTACATCCATGTCGTTTTGTGTTTGTGCCAGATAAGGCAGCGTTAATTTAACTTGTTGCCTCTGAGCTTTAATTGTTGATACTGTTATGGCGTAATTCTTAGCCGAAGGCAGCTGTTCTTCAGCTTTCTTTGCTCCGGCTAAAACAAATATTGCGGCAATAACCAGTAAAATCGAAACGCCGGCTCCGATTTTTATACCTTTAGATGTTGCAGCCATTATTTTAAATAAGTTTATCATTTTATTATCTCCTCTATACTATTTCCATAAATAACGGCAAGCTTAACAAGGGTCTGCCATTTTTGCGATTGCGCCTTGAATAATTTTGACTTTTCAAGAACCAGGTCGTCTTCATACTTTAAATAATCTTCCATCGTCATTTGATCTGATTGATAACTTACCTTTGCTATCTTCAATAATTCTTCTTTGTCATCAATGCTGCTTTTATAAAGTGCAATTGAGTTTTCTATTAGTGGAAGACTTCTTTTCAGCTGCGCGGCCTGCGAAGATAGTTCAAGACTCGCTTTATCCAGTTCATTTTCAGAAGCTTTGACTTCAACTGTGCTTCTGCTTATTTGCGCATATTGGTCCATTGCTAGCAAAGGTATTTTCAGTACCAGCCCAATTGTATAATAATTTTCAGCAATGCCTTTATTGTTATTATATGCAGTAGCAAATCCTCTGTTAAAATTTCCCTGCAGCGCCAGGATCGGGAATAATTTTTCTACTTCAGCACGGTGGCCTAATCTATCTGCTTCTAATTTTTCTTTTAAGGGATCGAGCGCTTTTATTTCTCCATCCTTATAATTTCCGGTCTGCGTCATTGGAATAGAATTTTTTAATGACACACCCGTTAATGTTCTGATTCCGGCAAGAACTTCTTCACGCTGCAAAGAAAGATCATTTTCCATAACATCAATTTCAGTAACCCCGTTATTTATTTTAAGCAAGGAAGATTCAGGAGTCCGTCCGTTTTTCACTTTTATTGTTATAAACTCCTTGGTTTTCAATAGGGAATTTTTCTTTTGTTCCAGCGCTATTCCCAACGCCTCTATATAGGCAAGACTTGAATTCAGGCTTACAATCATCGCCTCATTTTTGAGCATATTAATATATTTTTTATACTTGGCTGATTTATATATCATTGATGTTTTTGAGGCCATCGTAAAAATGGATTTGACAAAAATCGGCATTGAAACAGCGGCTCCGATTCTGTAAACAATTTGGCTGAAAGGCTGAGTCAGCGACGGGTCCCTTATTAGCGTAAACATTTCGTTTGGCGGCAATGGCAGTACGCCTGTGGCTTTAGAGTAGTAGTCATATCTTCCAAACACGTCGATATTGGGAAACAGATGACTATAAGCTATACTTTTCCCTGTCCCGGCTTGCTCAACGTTAATTTCATCGCTTTTGCTTTGCGAATGCGTCTTTAATGAATCGAATAGCGTTCCAATATTCTTTACTTCCTGACCGAACAACATCAGCGGGATGAAAAGAAATATTCCTATTATTTTTAGCATTACTGTCTCCTTTAATTAAACTTCTGTTCACATGGAGGCGATGAACGGTTTAGGAAAATTCGCCGAGAAAGTTGTGTATAAACTATTTGCCTTCTTTGCATCTCCGATTTCAATGGCCTTTATCCATTCAGCAGTTGTATTATTTATTAAAGCGAACTGCTGCTCGAAGTTTTCTGTGCTTTTAACTTTTTCGATTGTCTGTTCAAACATTTTTTTTATCGTTGCACCATTTTCTTTTGCAAGTTTCATGTTACCTGCATTGGCCATATCGGTTGTCAACTTCATTTGCATATTAAGCGCAAACAACATATCGGTTAAATCAACGGTTGCGTTGTTTCTGTGCATCCTTCCAAATATTTGGCAGAATGTACTGCAATATTTTGCGGCTATCTTATAATTCTTTTGAGCGGCCAAAGTGTTTACAAGTTTAAGATTATCTGCAAAGTCGTCAAAATAACTAGCCCATAAAGGATCATTTTTATATTCAGAGGGAGGATTGTTTTTGTATTTTTGAGTCAGTATTTTCAGTTCAGCAGCCGCATCCGAGAGTACTTTTGTTACTTGCTGATCGGTTGGCGCTTCGGCTTTCATTGTGCCGCAGGTCATGACCGCTTTTTTATGGAAGCCGGAGGCGTCTTTATCAAATGCGGATTGAGCAAGTGATGAAGTTGCCATCAATCCGACTACCAAAGACATAATAAATAGTTTTTTTGCCACAAAAAAGCGGACCGTTTTTGATAAATTGTTTTTATTTAACATTTTATTACTCCTTTTATTAAATGGAGCGGCACTTTGCCGCTCCTGTTATAAATTACTTTTAAATTACAATCCGAACATTACGCTCACATAAGTATTCCAGTAGCTCAAATTATCACCGTTGTACTGATACTTGGTTGATAAATCCAGACCGATATTTTCACTTAACGGAATAGCATAACCTGTTCCAATACTGTAGCCCCATTCGGTTTTGGAATCTGAAGTATTGTTTGGGCCATCCCAGCTATAAAAATGCAGTCCTGTTTCAAGCATTCCATACCATCCGCTAATAAAATAGAGTTTTGTACCAACTACCAGCGGAACTGCTGAATATGTTGAACCATTGCTTTCCGAAAATCCTAAGTAACCACTTGTTAATGTTCCATTCCATGCGCCACCAAGATGAAATTCATACTGTCCTGTAACTCCCCAGCCAGTGCTGGCCACATTAGAGAAATCACTCATTGGAAAATTCAATTGAGTTCCTAAGCTCAGGATGTTTGAACTTTGTAATGACTGGGCGTTAGATATACTGAATAGCATTAAAACGCCTAAGACTGGGAATAGTAACTTTTTCATTTTTTTACTCCTTTTATTTGGTTATATTGGAGTATAAATTATGCCGGATATTGTTCGCGCAAATCCTTTTTTACGCATAATTTATACCTTGTTTATTTTACGGAGCGGCACTTTGCCGCTCCGTTTTTTTAGATCTAATAAAGCACTTTTTACTTCGATGCGCAGTCAATACAAACTTGTTTGCCGCCTTTTATTCTTCCATATTCTTCAACTGTCATTTCCCCGCATTCCTCACACACAAAACCAGCGAAACTGTCCTTGCGCGGTTCAAGTTTATAATCAAACACTTCAGAAATATTTAACAGCATTTCCTGTGGTGCGTTCATTACTTTTGCAATCAGGGGATCAACGACTTCATTCGGCACTTTGCTTGCAGGTATTCCCTTCTCTCTGTAGTCTTTAAAAAATGCGGTTTGTTTATTGGCAAGCATAGCTTCAGCTTTAGGAGTAACGCGTACGGCTTTTCCGCTTGCCCTGTTTACAAGCGTTACAGCCCATTTACCCTTGTGAGTTTTCTTAATGTTGCCTTTCCCGAATGTTGTGCCCATTATTACCTGAAGACCGTCTCCAAAACATGTAGCGCAGTGGTCTTCGCCGAGATCTATGAAAGCAACTAATTGCCCGTCTGCTGCTCTATCAACGCCTAGCGTATTCATTGCTGCGGCGCCAACTCTTAAGCCCATCGGCATTGCCGGGCATTTATGGCCATGAAACTTTTGCCCGAACTCTAACCATTCTTGTGGATTCACTCCCGCAGGGCGTGTTTTCTCATTGTTTAACATTTTATTTTACTCCGTTTTTAATTAAAGAAATATTGTATTTGTAAGGTTGTCAGTACATTTGTTTTGTCTGATGTAAACTGAAATTTATTATCTAAAGAAAGTTTTATATCATTTTTCTTTATCAAATATGAGAACCCGGTTACATACCAGGGGTCGTCAACTGTGCCAGGATTTAAGTCGTTAAGCTTTTCAATTGAAAGCGTAACCAAAGTCTTTTCAGCAAAAAGATAATCGGCGAGTGCATAAAAACCGAAAGCTTTTTGGTTTCCAAGATGAGTTTCAATGTATTCGGATTGTAGTTCGAAATTGCCAAGGTTTAATTTTTCTTCAAAGCCAAAGCGAAAATCACTGCCGGTAAAGGAAATGTTATTTCCATAAATTTTACCGAATTGCAAATGATGAACTTTCCGGTAGGAAAGGTTATAGCCCAGTTCAACTTTTGAATCGGAATTGTTTAGAATCAATAAATTTCCGCGGTTTACGTAAAGAAAATTCCTTTGATTTGAAACAGTATTAGCGCCGTTACCGTTGAAAAAACCAAAACTGAAAGTACCGGTCTTGCTATCGCCATATTTAACTTCAACTCCAATGTCTCTTGCCATAGTTTCTGCGGCTGGAACAAGCGCATTGACAACATCTGCTCTTTCATCGAGCGGTATGGCAAAATCCGGCTGCTTTCTTTGCAGGTTGAAATCAGGCACAAACTGTCCGGCTGTAGCCTCAAAATTGTTCAGTTTATAATTTACAAGAACATCCTGCAGCAGAAATTGATATTTAACCTGCTGATGAAAATTAGCCTGCAGCTTATAACTCCAATTGCCTTCATCTGTCAGTAATAAACCAGTTGCCCAAAACTTGGCTCTTCTTACAGTGAAGTTTGTTTGATCCAAATAGTTATCCGAAAAACGGTATTGCAAATAGCCGTTCCAGATAACTTTCTGCTTTGCTGTAGAAATTGAACTTAAAAAAAGCAAGACTATGAATGTAATAATGGATTTTACTCCATGGTATTCTGTAAACACTTTGTATAAACCCTCATATTTTTTTTATTTCTCAGACTACCTTTGAGGAAGCACTGAGAATCACGGAAAGCTAAATCCGGGACCATATTAAATACTTCAGATTGTGACTAATTTAATTAATATTTGTCCAGCCAGCGCCCACATTATAAAGCCCAGCCCTGCCTTTATCATTTTTGGTTTTATCCTCAGGCTGAATCTTGCCCCCAGGTTTCCGCCAATGAGAACTGCAATACCGGCTACTGCAATCAAGGGATAATCGAGTTTGTGAGATGCTGCATGCCCGATTATTCCTGCAAGCGCCGAGAATGATATAATCAAATGCGACGAACCGGCTGCTGACTTCATAGGATATTTGAGAATATATGTCATGAATGGAACAATCAATACGCCGCCGCCTACACCAAGTAAACCGGAGATAATTCCTACTGCAAAACTAAATACAACAATTAAGACATACTTTGAAGCTGATAACACCGGAATTGTTTCATCATCCGTATCATTCCCTTTTTGCCAATAAGTATAAATCATCCTTGCGCCAAGGATCAAAAGAAAAAACACAAACAACCACAATAACGCGTTTTGATTTACTTGTTTTGCAAATACACCGCCCAAAAAAGCTCCAAGAACAATACCCGGCACAAACATGAAAGATGCTTTCATGTCTATCATCTTATTACGGTAAAAAACATAGCCGGCGGAAACCGAAGTTATCAGGTTCAGCACTAAGGATGTTGAGGTGGAAATCAGTACCGGGAACCCAAGCAAAATAAGCAGCGGAGAGTAAACCGACCCACCGCCCTGTCCAAACATTGAGAAGACAAATGCAAGGACGAAAGAAAATATTACCGCCATCAGAAGAGCGCTGTTGAAATCCATTTTTCAGTCTCTCCTACTTATTGCTCTTTGAGATTAGCGGATTTGGCAAATGAATTACTGTTTCTTCCGATTCTCTTTCGGAACAGGAGATACAGACTTTCTTACCGTCTTTTACACGCAAGTATCTTTCAAATGTATACTCGCCGCATACTTCGCATTTAGCTTTATTAAAAGAGCCTTTAACCGGAGTGTATTTGAAATCCGGAAGTACAGTTACATTAAAAAGTTCACTATCAGAAGCATTGAGCACAATATCAATAATGTCTTTTCTTACTTCTTCGGGAATTTCAGTTGGCTCTAAACCCTGTTTACGGTATTTGAAGAATTCGTGAGGGGCAAGTTTATCCTGGAATTCATTTTTGAGCGCAATTCTAACAGCAGATTCTTTTCCCGGATACCAGAAGATTGCAGCTACTTTCCCGTAGTTCAGTCTTTCTATCATGCCTTTGCCGAAAGTTGCTCCTGTAGCAGACATAATGCCGTCCTGCATGCAGCCCTGCGGGTGGCCCACACCCATCTCAGAAAACACGTGCATTTCGTGGTTAAGGCTTTTTTCCACTCCCAAATTCTCTAATGCAAGAACACCCATTCTATAGCCAATCGGCATAAAAGGGCATCTGTGCCCATGGAACTCAAAGGTCCACTCCGGTAAATTAAACATTATTTATTTTCCTTATATTAAGTAAACGATTACTTACTTTTGTAAACAAATTTTTTTATTTTTTTATGGTTTTTATTATCAGTGAATACATTCTATGGCAGAAGTTGTCGACGTTCATACTGCTTTTGTTCAGAATCATTTCAATGTTGAATGTTATAGGAATACCCATGTAAAGCATTGCCACATCCTCAGGGTTTATATTCATATCCCATAGACCTTCGGATACTCCATCTTTTACCATTTTTATAATAAACTGTTTCTGTTCTGAAAGTATCTGGTTTAACTTTTCCTTCAGCTCTTTATCGCCCAGGTGTGTTGCCTCGGAGAACAAAAGTATTGTAATGCCCCTGTTATTCTTCAGATATTTAACATTAAAGCAGAGATAATTAAACAATTTTTCATCGGCTTTAACAGGGCTAAAGGCAATGGCCCGCAGAGATCCCACTAAATCCTCAGCAACATCGTCCATAATTCCCTTAATTATATCCCGCTTGGTTGAAAAGTGGCGGAAAATAGCGCCTTCGGTAAAACCTATTCTCTGGGCCAGTTTACGGGTAGAAAGATTATGCAGACCCTCGTCGGCAATTATATCCAGAACCGCCTTCTTAATCTGTTCCTGCCTGGTGTCTGTAGTTTCTCTTGACATGCTGATAATTTATTTATTTAGTAATCACTTACTTACAAACTTACTAAAGAAAGAATAACTTGTCAAGTATAATTCAAACAATTTTTATTAATTTAAATAAATTTTTCCCCCGGCCAATGGCTATATAGGTTAGCCTGAGAGAGGTTCTACCCATTTTGAGCATTTGAAGCCGGTTATATTCCCGGCTTCTTCATTTAGTAAGATGTTATTAAATATATCCCCCCAAAAATAACCAGGACTCCGCAGACACGTTTAATCCAAAGTATAGTTTTAGATTCTTCAGTCCAGTTCAGGTACTTTTGCACCTTGCCGGTTAAGGTACCAGCTCCTACGATAACGGAACAATGCCCTATGCCGAAAGCCATGAGAAAAACAACGGCCAGGAAATAATTAGTCTGAGCAGTCTGAAAAACAACCCCTAAGACAGGCGCCATATAAGCAAATGTGCATGGGCCCAGGGCCAGTCCGAAGAGAAGTCCAAGGATTAAAGCAGCCAGCAAGCCCTTGGTTCCGGTTCTGCGTAGGCCCGCTGTGTTCCAGTCAAGTCTGATTATGCCAAGAAGATATAACCCCACAAGAAAGAATATTCCGGCAACAAGATAGTTACCCACACCTCCGATATCGCCCATGAGCCTTCCAAGGGAAGCTGTGATTACCCCGATTACTGCAATTGTAATTAGGATGCCGACAGAAAAGACCAGGGAGACACTGAAGGTTCTTGAGATTGGAACATTTCCCTGAGAACTTATAAATCCGACTACAAGAGGAATACTTGACAAATGGCATGGGGAAAGGAGTATAGATAATACTCCCCATGCGAAAGACGACAATATTGCCAGCCACAGGCTGCCTGACATGGCATTATACAGGGTTATAAATATACTGTCTACCATTTCATCCCTTTTTGTTTACAGGTTTCAATCCTCTGCTTATAAGCAGCTTATTGATCTCGCTTTCAGGGTAAAACCCCTCATGACGGAAAAACTCTTTCCCATTGCCATCAAGAAATACTTGTGTGGGTATAAGTTTAATTCCATACTTCTCAGCATATTGCCTTTGCTCTTCCTTCCATACATCATAGAAAATAACCTTAACCTGCTCTCCGTAATTTTTCTCAACTGCTTTCATCACGGGCTGCATCTGCCTGCAAGGTATGCAGTTGACAGAACCTAATTCAATAAATGTTACCTTAGCTATAGATTTTTTTGCCTGTTTTTTCTTAGGGCTGCCGGCCTGCGCAAAAGCCAAAGTTGTAACGATAGTGAGGCTTACTGCAATAATTAATAATTTTCGCATGATAACAGTTCTCCTTATTTTATGCTTGTTTCAGGAATTGCAGGATTTGTTCGTCTTTTGGTATTATACCGCTTGAAACAACCTTTTCATTTACCACCAGGCCAGGGGTCATCAGAATTCCATACTTCATTATCTCAGGAATATCCTCAACTTTTTCTACTGCGGCATCAATATTATTTTTCGAAAGAACTTCCCTTACCTTTGCTTCAAGGGTTTTGCATCTGGCACAACCTGTGCCCAGTACTTTTACCACCATTGTCTATATCTCCTTTTTTTTGATAAGATAAATCATTTTCCCTTTTTAGTAAATTTTTAACATCTACCCTATTAATGCTGAAATATGATCGGCAATTTCATTTACTTTTTCCTCTGTAACAGGCGTTTTCCCTTTTACGATATGGAAATCTGTAGTGTTTATGTGTATAAATTTATTTATTCCATTTTGCTTCATTGTAAGCTCGGCACAGTTTATCGGACATCCGTCCAAAACAATTACCTGTTCAGTTTCCTGTTTTGTATTTTCAGCAAATGCTTTATCAACAGAAAATCTGGCAAGGCACATCATTTTAGCTTTCCCGCTCTGCATAAGTTTTCTTGCCACTAAATCAGAATACGAACCGGTGTTAGATGCCCCCGAACAAGCCACTATTCCAATCTGTTTTTCATTCATATTTTACACTTTTAATGATTACCTTGTAATATTTTTAATTTGATTATCTGCTGCTACAATTATAGCAGTCAGCAAAATTCCCGCCAGCATCAAATCATAAAGATTGTATGCTATAATGCTAAGAAAGCTAAGCTTGAAGAATAAAATTACCAGTCCGCAAAGCAGAGTTAACAATATCATAACAGATAAGGCTCCAAACATAAATTTGACTACTGATTTTTCTCTGACATCTTTCCATAGCTTAGAAAGCTTGAAGAGTCCCAGAAGAATAACGGCAATTGAAATGATAAAATGATTTGAATCCAGCCAAATGCGGTTGGGGAGAATGTAACTATTCAGATCTTCTTTAAATACTATAAGCAGTGCTGATAACAGGACTAATATATATATACCTGAAAGTATAAGCTTCACTTTTGCAGGACTTATTTTAACTCCCATTGAATTTAGTGCCATGCTGAAGATAAAGCTAAGAACTATTACAATTACAAACAGGCTGATTTCAGAATAAATAACGGGTTTAATTACCTCTTCCCTAAAGGCACCTGTAAAAGCCTGCAACTGACTAATCCCAAGTTTTTTGTACTGAGGCTCTGTTACAGGTTTCCCGTCCGGGCCGAATGGATACTTAACAACTTCGGCGTTAAAAAATGATGAACCGAACGAATGGCAGTCGGTACAGCCATTTACACCCAAGGCTGCCATAGACGGCATTACGTCGTGGCTGTATTTATACACTGATGCATAAGGGGAAGATTCATAGTCCTCTTTAGGCACAGTAAAATATTCTTTTCCGCTAGTGTATACACGGTCATCATTTACCCAGACAACTTTCTTTCCGGTTAAATCATATTTGGTATTCTTCAGATGAAGTGTTACGGATTGAATTAATGCGTCTATTTCATCAGGTTTGTTTATCTCAGGTATTTTGTCGCCATTATCATCTTTAATAATTGAAAGTAAAGGGTATTTTAAAGAATCCGAGTTGTGCATTACCCACATTGAATATATATCCTTCATTGAGGGCTGATCGAGCCCCTTCTTCCCTTTTGTCAATATTCCGGGCCATGCGCTGTGGACAGGATTAACAGGATATATTTTCCCTTTATATCTTGCCAGCACAGGTCTTGCAGGATCAGTAGGCTCATCCTTTGCCGTAAACATATTCAGCTCACCGTAGTGATTCCAGTAATTCATATTCTGGTCATAAAATGTCCAGATATATTTCGGAGGCGGCGATATTTTAGTTCCCGGATTAAATACATCGCTCACCTGAACCAGTGCCGATTTTATGGGACGCTCTTTTATATGACAGGTCTGGCATGCTATTTTTTCCAGATGAAGCGGAGGAAGCCAGGAGTGCTTTGCAACCGGAGCATTTAAGTATCCGGTCAGGTGACAGTCCTTGCAGTCCCTTGCAGTGTTATCCAGATCATTTCTTACATTGCCGGAAGGGTCATCTCCTTTACCGAACTGATGATTCTCTTTTCCTCTAACCCTGCTGTCAAAGGCGCTGCTGCCGGCCGGATGGCAGTCAACACATTTCAGGCCGGCTGCAAAGTGAACATCTCTTCTTGCAGAGAATGTAGTCCCTCTTTTTTTCCAGTCAGGCTTTGCGTGACAGTTCAGACAGGTTTCGTTTCTGGGCTCTCTTACAATATGCATGGATACTTTTCCACTAGGGTCAAATTTAAGAGTGTCGTATTTAACCGATACTGTCTTATTGTCTTTAATACTGCCATCAACTTTAGCCAGGCCGGAGCCTTCTGAAGCCGCCCACCTGAAATTAAGTTTATCAAGCTGTGTATTTCGGGCTTTATAATCATATTCAGGCAAATGACAAAGCATACAATCAGCTTCGATAACCCCTGATTCAGTCCAGCGTGCCTTAAAATAATCCCCGTCAAAATTGTTATCTGCCCCTGAGGTGTAATGCTTGGAACTGTCCAACATTGTTTTGTCATAACGTTTTCCATCGCGGTCATATTCAAGCGGACCACCACCGGGGTGACATGACCCGCAGGTAGCTGTAATAAAATCGAATGAAGTCATATCGATCATTCTGGCGTTTCTATTATTTTTACGGGCAAGCTGCCGGTAGACTGGAGCCGGAGAGCACCAGTTGCCGCCGTAATTGCCAGGTGAACTGACCCACTGAAATCGGTCCTTCATTGTTTCCGGTAACTTTTCACCTCTGCCCTGCTGAAAGTGAAATCCTTCGGTTATTTTATTATAATCGTGGCACTTGCCGCATGTCTGCCTGGGCGAGTAAGGTTTATCAGCATTAATATTGTGTACCGGATCAATGAGGTTACCTTCTTCATCATAAAGATAAAAAGGAGGACATACACCTTTGCTGGAAGGCTCCTTTTTGATAACTGTGAAATGATTGTTAGTTCTGGAATTTCTTGTTATCTGAACCATAACTACAGCTGTAATGAAAACCACAGTCGCGGATAAAATACCGAATAATAATGTGTTTTTGTTTTGCATAAGCCGGATGCCGCCTTAATTTTTAATAATAGTTTTTTGTACAGGTTTAATAAAAGGCTTAAACTTTTACGACTTCAAAGTTTTTTTTCTTTAAATATTTTTCCATAATTATTCCGATTGCGATAAACACCGGGATTGTTAAAGCTGTTCTTAATAATGAAAACTTCAAGCCGAGAAAACTGATTTCAAAAGTGAGCATTGGCAGTTTCAAAGCCGAAAAAGCCCCCAGATAAATAAATATGTTTCTAATGCTGGATCCTTTTTTCCATAAGATCTGTGCAACCGGGAAAGCGCCGTACAACGGACCTGCTTGCAATGCGGCAAATAATACAACCAATATTATCCCTTTTATGCCGGAGTATTCGCCAATATGCCTAGTCAAAGCGTCTTTCGGCACCCAAACATCAAACAAACCAATTAGTACAAATAACAGCGGCAGGAAAGTGAGCATTTCAACAAGAAAATTCATAAAATTATTTTCTGCAATATCAATTACCGGCTTAAAACCAAATACCAATGAATAAAGTACAGAAACAGTGAATAATCCAATTACAGACAAATCAAACAAATTATTTTTGACGAATTTTTTCATATTAATTTCCACAAATTTCCGATTAGTAATCCAATGAGCAGGGCGCCTAGTAAGCTCAGGGCATTCCTAAGCAAAGTTACCTTCAATCCGAAATATTTTTTTTCAATCGGTATAGTTACAATGCCCACCATCATCAGAGTAGTAACGAATACACCAACAATAGGATAACTGACGCCATTTTTTATCAAATACCCACATACCGGGTAGGCAATAAAACCCGGAATCAATGTTATAGAGCCTATTAAAGCCGCAAATATATATCCCATTATTCCTGAACTGTTTCCAAAATAGTTCAATAACATTTCCTTTGGGGAAAGGTATAGGACTGTGCTTATAATAATTATTATTGAGAGCATAGCGGGTAATATTTTCAAAAACATGGAAATGCCCTTCTTTATTCCCATAAAGGTTTTTCTTCTGTCAAAGAAAAAAGAAATGATAATACCAATTAGTGTTGAAGTGATCAGGATGGTCATTTACGCTTTACTCCCCCGGCTTTTTTCAAAAATGTAGTACAGGGCCGGCAAAAAAGAAAATACAAGTATTAAACCGAAGATCAGTCCGCCAATGACAGCAATTGCCATAGGCTTCAACAATTCAGTGCCTTCGCCAATACTTAAAGCAAGCGGAAGCAGCCCGATAATTCCAACTATGTCTGTCATTATAATTGGTCGAAGGCGGATTACAGATGCATTCTGAATCGCATCAAGCAGATTCATCCCCTGGCTTCTCAATTCATCAATAAACGTGATAAGGAGAACGCCCTGATTAATTTCTATACCGGCAAGAATAATAAATCCGATCAGTACAGTAACACCAATCGGCTGATTAGTCAGATAAAGCGCCGAAGAAACCCCAATTAGTGAAAGCGGCACACGTATTAAAATCATTAACGGTTTTAAGAAACTCTCAAAGTTTATCACCAATATCACATATGCAAAAAACATTGCCATTATTAAAATCATTATCATTGATTTGAAATTTTCCGCCAGCATTTGAGACTGTCCGCCGAAATGTATTGTATAACCGGAGGGCAGACTTCTATTTTTTAGCTTCTCTTTAATGATGTTTGTTGCTTCCCCAATGCTTACGCCGCTGACGTTTGCAGTTGCCTTAATAATTCTGTTCTGATTTCGTCTGTCAATTTCAAGAGGACCGGTTTGCTGAACAACTTCGGCAATGTTGCTTAAGTTTAAATTACCGCCGTTCGGAGAAATAAAAATTAAATCTTCCAAATCTTTTTTACTCTTAATATTCTTTTCGTTTACCACCACACGAACCGGATAATAGTAGCCTTTCTCCTGGTATTGAGTGGGAACTACACCATCTACCATTGATTTTACATTAGCGGCAACCTGGTTTACATTAAAACCCAGGTCAATAGCTTTCTGCCTGTTAACAAATATTTGGTATTCCGGTTTCGTAATATCAATTGAAACGTCCACACCCGTAAGGCCCTTTGTATTTTTAAGAATGCCGGCGACGTTGGCTGCGTTCTCATAAATGTTTTCCATTGATTCACTTCGCGGAGCAATTACTTCTACCTCAATATCGTAATCGCCAATCATTGGAATGCCCTTCATCTTGGTATGTGCCACTTTTATTTTAGCACCGGGGAACTTTACTTTTTGCTGAACAAGCGGAGCAAGTCTTTGCACAAATGCATCGGTATTCATATTCCTTTTTGAAGGCGGCACAAGTTGAATATCAACCTCGCCTTCGTTTGCATTTTCATAAGTTACAAGTCCCCAGACTCTGCCGCCTGAGAGCGAAGAATATTTCTCAATTCCCGGCTGGTCCTTAATAACCTCTTCAATTTCCTGAACTGCCTTGTCTGTTTGTTCCATTGAAGCACCGGTGGGCATTTTCACTTTTACCATTATTGAGCCATCGTCGGCTTTGGGCAGAAATTCAGAACCGACGTTCTTCAAGAAATAAATCCCGATGATAAAAAGAACACCGGTTAATATCATTACAACCCATCTCAGCTTTAGGGAATGTTTAAGAAATGGCTTATATACTGATATTATTCTGTTCATCAAATCGTCAACACGCTTCGATATAAAGCCTTTTTTGACAGCAACTGGTTTTCCTTCCGGGAAAAGCAGTGCCGTCAGACTCGGTGTAATTGTCTGCGATACAGTCCGGGACAAAAGAATTGTGATTGCAATAATGATAATTAATTCACGGAAAAGTAGCGAGGCCATACCGGGAACAAGGAGAAACGGCAGAAATAGTGCAGCGAAAGTAAATGTTGCCATTGTAACAGCTTTCAATACCTGTGTTACTCCTTTTTGAACAGGATGCTTCTCCAATGGTTCTTCTTCCTGTATACGTGTAATGTTTTCCAGAACTATTACCGCATCATCAAGAAGGACTGTAATAGCCACTACCAAACCGCCTAAGGAAAATATATTGATTGAGAAGTTCAATAGCTTCATAAAGAAGAAAGTGCCGAGCAAAGTAACCGGCAGCGTAAGTGAAACTATCAGCACACGCCTCCAGCCGGATAAAAACAAACCTGTAACAATTACAACAAGAATAGCAGCTATAAGGGCCGCATCCCTTACTCCCGATACAGCCGAACGGATATAATCCGCCTGATCGTAAATAACTTCCATATTAATTGAGGCAGGCAATGATGCTTTTAATTCGGTTAATCTTTGATGAATATTCTCCGACACTTCAACGCTATTGGCAGCGGCTTGTTTAAAGACGGATAATTTAACACCTTCTCCACTATTCATTTTTGTTTTTAGGCGTTGAACTGCACTTGCATCGCTTATATCTGCAATATCCTTCAGGTAAACAACTGAACCGTTCTGTGCTTTTGAAATGATAAGATTTTGAATATCAAAAACAGAACTAAATTCGCCAAGTGTTCTTGCAATATAATCTTTTTGCGCGCTTGTAATTCTTCCGGCCTGAAGTTCAATATTTTCATCTTTCAGCCGTTGCGCAACTTTATCGGGAGTAATTCCATAGGCCTGAAGTTTAAGGGGATTTAAGAGGACCCTGATTTCTCTTTTTAAACCGCCGCTTACCTCTGTCCCTGCAGTGCCTTCAACACTGGTAAATTGATCTTGTAATTGATTTTCAACGTAAGTCCTCAGTTTTGTTAAATCCATCGCTTCGGAAGTAACCAACAGATCTATAACTGGAAGTTGTGAAGGATCTGCTTTCATTATAAGCGGCTCATCAGCATCTTTTGGTAACTGTTTCCGGACCATTCCAAGTTTTGCCAGCACATCCTGGTAAGCCACATCCCTGTCGGCCTTGTAATCAAAATAAATAAGCAGTGTGTATAAACCTTCGGTGCATTGAGAATCCAAATAATCGAGGTTGTCAACCGTTGACATTTTTCTTTCGACTACTGTAGCTATATTATCTTCAATTTCTTCCGGCGTAGCGCCATTCCAGTTGATATATACTTTTATGAATGGATAAGTAATATCAGGAAGCAAATTTGTTGCAAGTCGCGAATAACCCAATATTCCAACCACAACAACTGCAACCATCATAATTATTACTGAAGCAGGTCTTTTTATTGCATTAATAGATAGATTTCCCTTAAATCGAAATTCTTCGCCTGAATCCGGGGATCTTTTATTACCAGACATTTATTTTTCTCCCTTGACTTTCGATGGCATCGGTTTCTGAACAACTACCTTCATATTATCCTTTAACATTTCCTGCCCAAGCGTAACAAGTCTTTGTCCCGAAGAAATTCCGCTGACTACCTCGGTAAAATCTTTTGTAGTAATTCCAGTGTGTATAATACGCTGATGTGCGATTGAACCATCAATAACAAATACATATTTTTCACCATTCGGCTTTGTGAGGATTGCATCATTAGGAACTACGAGAGCATTCTGTTTTGAATCTGTCACAAAAGTAAGAAGCGCCATCATGCCGGGCTGAAGTTTCTTCCCTTGTGAATTAACTTTTATTTCCAAAGGAATTGTTCTTGTAGCCGGATCTGTTTGCGGATTGATTAGAGATATCACTCCAGAGAATTCTTGTTCGGGATAAGCATCGATAGTAACTTTAATCTTTTGACCGGGTCGTAATTTTGAATAAAGCTGATCATTTACAGATGTTTTTATAACCAGCGTTTTAAAATCCGCAATGGTTAATAACTGCTGTTTTGCAGTTACAAGGCTTCCCTGCTCAATAGATTTTTTCAGGACAATCCCGCTTATCGGGGCAATCACAGGAACCGGAAGTAATAGTTTTTCGCTGTATTTCAATTCCTCCAGAGCTTTATTTAATTCTACTTTGGCATTTTGATATTCGCTATCGCCTTCTTTCAGAGACGATATTTTCATTTTTGTTAAATCCACTTTACTGGCAGCATTAGCGATTAGAGAAATTCTATCCTGAGAATTTATAAGTGCAATCTTTTGATTCTTTTTTACATTATCATTTTCTCTTAGCGTAAAGTTATCAATGGCTCCATCTATTGGCGCCATTATATTTGAAACAACCTTTGCGTCAAACGAGCCGGGGAATTGGATAGTACTCTCAATCTTCTGTGGTTTCAACTCCAGTATTTTTACAAGCGGCGCTTTCGGTTTTGGCTTGTCAGTCCTTTCATCTTTTTTCGTGCAGCCGGTAAAGAATACCATAAGTGACAATATTGATATTAATATTCTTATCTTCATAATATTTATTCCATTATTTATTGAGAGGACTTCAATTTTCCTATACCGATTTTCCATCTTCCGCAGTCATCCTTCTCTAGTCTTTAACTTTTGCTTCGTCAGTACAAACCAAAGGACTAGGGGGTCAATGCTATATCATCACTTCCAATGTTATAATTCAGCTCGGCAATTGCTATTAACCAATCAATGACAATTTGATTGTAGTTTAACTTTGCCGTTGTCAGTATCGTCTCAGCATCCAGAACATCAAGGCTGTTTCCATTACCGACGTTGTATTTTAAGTTTGCTGTTATAAGACTTTCTTCGGCCAGCTTTACAATCTTGCTGCTCCCGCTCAGTCTGGTTTTATAATCTTCCAACTTCAGCATGTTGTTTTTAACATTCGTTTCAAGCTGCTGGACAGCAGCATTTTCTGTTTCCTCTAAGGCGCTGATTTTAAGTTCTGTCTGTTCAACTTTATCCTGATAATTAGCCCCCCGGAAAAAAGGCAGCGAATAAGATAAAGTGATCCCCATATTCCAATTGAAATTACCCATCGGAAACTTTCCATCCTCAACATTTGAAATTCCAAAGGCGTAGATTGCCGGATAGTTATCCGCCTTATATAACAGTACCTCTTTATTTCTGAGTTCTTTCTGAGTATTAATATTTTCCAGATCAGGGTGTTGGGAAATCAGCCTACTACTCAGTGCGGCAAAATTATAATTTATTTCCGAATATTTTTTCCACAACCCGTCTACATTATCCACCACGTCAAATGAATCAGGCATGGATTTTCCGCAAAGATAGTTCAGGTTGTTTTTCTGAACATCGAGCTGGATTTTTGCCTTAGCAAGGTCATCAAGTGCTATTTCTATCTGGACTTTTGCCTTAACAACATCAAGGTTTGAAACTTTGCCGATACTATAAAGAGCCTCGGCATTTTTCAGATGTTCTTTTAACTGGCTGATTGCCTCCTGCTGAATCTGAATGGCTCTTTTTGACTTCAGGTATTCCAGATAGCTTTTCGTGATTGAATATGAAATTGACTGCTTTAACCTTCTGCCTGAGGCTTTATCAATATTAACCGATGTGAATGCATATTCATTTTGAATTGCGTTTTTATTCCAGTCATAGACCAGCTGGTTTATTCTAAAAGCCGCATAAATATCGTTCAGGGAATTTCCAAGGAGTTTTTGTTTACTTGGTAAAGCCCAATCCCACCTGGAAACATTCAGATCAACGAATACCTGTGGAAGATAATCCTTATTTAAATAATCTATTTGTTTAAAGCCGGCCTGGATAGCCTTATCATTAGCCTTAAGCTGCGGATTGTTTTGGTAAGCCAGGCTGACAAGTTCGCCAAGGCTGTAGTATTTTTCTACAGATTGAGCAAATACAGGAGAATTCAGTAAAGTACTGACTAACAGTAAGGCCAATAAAAAGACGGTTCTTTTCATTCTGCGTTTCCCTCAATTCCTAAAATAAACTCGCACATAATAATCCGGAAGTATATTTACGTTTGCATTTCATGCCCGTATCAGGCTGCAATAGAATACTGGCAAAAAGGTCTCAGCATAATGCACTAGTAAATTAAATTAAATATATAGCCTACCGTTACAATTCCTATAGCTACGATTCCTACAAAGATAATTATCAACTGTATCTTCAGGACCTTCTTCAGAATGATTGTCTCGGGAAGTGAAAGGCCGATTACACCCATCATAAATGCAAGGACTGTACCAAGTGATGCCCCCTTTTCCAGAAGTGCCTGGACAATTGGGATGATTCCTGCAGCATTGGAATACATAGGTACACCAAGCAGTACAGCTGCAGGGACAGACCACCAGACGCTTTTACCCATAAGTCCTGCCATAAAATTTTCAGGCACATAACCGTGAATTCCAGCGCCAACGGCAATACCTAATACAATATAGATCCATACCTTAGCGACAATTTCCTTTACAGCATCAAAGCCGGAGGTAATCCTTTCAGAAAATGGAATCTTCTCCTCTGAAGTCTCCTGATGTCCGGCTTTTATCTGGTATACCCAATCTTCAACATACCGCTCTAACTTCAGGCGGCCGATAATGTATCCCGAAAGCATTGCGATTATCAGCCCCGTTGACATATATAACAGAGCTGTTTTCCATCCGAAGAGCCCGAACAAAAGAACAAGGGCTACTTCATTTACCATTGGGGCTGCAATGAGGAATGAGAATGTAACGCCAAGCGGGACCCCTGACTCGACAAAACCAAGAAATAGCGGGATGGCCGAGCAAGAGCAGAATGGGGTTACGATGCCAAGCATGCTTGCAAGAACATTTCCGGTAAAATGATTTTTGCCTCCTAAAAGTCTTCTTGTCCTTTCAGGAGAAAAGTAAGTCCTGATTATTCCGACAACAAAAACAATTAGCGTCAGCAGAAGGAGCACCTTTGGCACTTCAAAAATGAAGAACCTGACGGCTTCTGTAAGCGGAGCAGTTCTACTCATGGACATGACGTCAAATACAAGGAAGTTTATAAAAGGTTCAAGAAATAAGTATATTAGAGCCCACAGGGGAAGGAGCAAAATAAGCAGATATGTCTTTTTTCTGCTTTCATGTACAGGAATCATTTTTTCCGCAGTTTCCACGTTATAACCTCTTAGGTTAACAAATTTGATGGTCTAAAAGATTGCACATGACTTAAAGATCAGGAACAGGCCAGGTGCGGCCTGTTCCCCCAAGCTTTAAGCATCTGTAAGTATTTAATTATTTCTTATATCCGACTACAGTAATACTGAAGATCCCCTTACTGCCTGATTTGTAATTATTTACTTTCTCTTCAGGCATGAATCTAATCAGTGTTTCCAATGGAAGATCGATGATCTTTGACTTCTTTATCTCAACCTCAGTAAACCCGGCTTTGGCTATCCTGCCTAAATAATCTTCCTGCTGGAGGGCTCCGGCAACGCAGCCTGCATACATTGCTGCCGACCTGCTTAATGCTTCTGGTAGTTCGCACTTTTGCACAATGTCAGACACGCAGAAGTGCCCACCAGGTTTTATTATCCTGAACATCTCGGAAAAAGCTTTGTCCTTGTCGGGCACAAGATTCAGCACACAGTTGCTTACAACAACATCAGCTATATCATTATCCAATGGTATTTCCTCAATCTCGCCGAGATAAAATTCAACATTTGTAAAACCAAGCTTTTCTTTATTCCTGTTTGCCTTTGCAACCATCTCGGGAGTCATATCAATGCCGATAACTTTACCATTCTCACCCGTAATCGATCTTGCAACAAAAACGTCGTTGCCAGCACCAGACCCCAGGTCAACAACCGTATCGCCTTTTTTTATTGCTGCAAACTGTGTCGGCAGGCCGCAGCCCAGATTTAAGTCAGCTTCGGCAACATAGCCCTGAAGGTGGGTATATTCATCACTCATGATAGTATAGTTGACATCATCCGAGGAGCCTCCGCAGCATGAAATGTTTACTAGCTCTGAGGAAGAACCTCCACCGCAGCAGCACGATGAACTTGATTTTTCAGACTGGGATGCTATCTGTCCATATTTTTCTTTTACAACTTCTTTAATTTCTTTATCGTTATTCATATAACTAAATCCTTTCT
Organism: Ignavibacteriales bacterium; assembly: GCA_036261625.1. Classification (GTDB taxonomy): domain Bacteria; phylum Bacteroidota; class Ignavibacteria; order Ignavibacteriales; family SURF-24; genus JAAXKN01. The sequence goes on from DATAKL010000047.1 coordinate 26,414, forward strand.
CACAAAATTTAATAGTTTATTTCGCAGCCGTGCTAAAATTGTTCGTTTTAACTTCACCAGGGAAATACTTTTTCTGAATCCATAGAGCCACGTTTACAAGACTTATCAGCACAGGCACTTCCACCAGTGGACCTATTACAGCAGCAAACGCCTCGCCAGAGTTAATGCCGAATACGGCAATTGCAACAGCTATTGCCAGCTCAAAATTATTGCTTGCAGCAGTAAAGGATAGAGTTGCTGTTTTCGAATAATCCGCCCCCACCTTTCGTCCCATATAAAAAGACACAAAGAACATTATTACAAAGTAGAATACCAGAGGAATTGCTATTCTTACAACATCTAGCGGGATTTTCACTATATATTCCCCTTTAAGGGAAAACATTACGATAATTGTAAAGAGCAGTGCTATAAGAGTAATCGGGCTGATCTTGGGAATAAAGACTTTTTCATACCAGGCTTTCCCCTTTGCCTTAAGCATCACAAATCTTGTTATCATTCCGCCGAAGAATGGAATGCCGAGATAAATGAACACGCTCTTTGCTATCTGAGCTATTGTTATATCTACAGCAAATGTCTTAAGCCCGAGCCACGATGGGATCACTGTCAGGAATACGTAAGCATATACCGAAAAGAACAGTACCTGGAATATGGAGTTAAATGCCACGAGGCCTGCTGCATATTCTGTATCCCCCTTTGCAAGCTCATTCCATACAATTACCATAGCAATACACCTTGCAAGACCTATCATAATAAGTCCTGCCATGTATTCAGGGTAGCTCTGAAGGAATATTATTGCTAAAACAAACATTAGGACTGGCCCAATTATCCAGTTCTGAATAAGTGATAATGACAGAACTTTTACATTCCTGAACACATCAGGCAGTTCCTCATATTTTACCTTTGCTAAAGGCGGATACATCATTAAAATCAGACCGACCGCAATCGGTATGTTTGTTGTCCCCGACTGAAAGCTGTTCCAGAAGTTCACAATGCCCGGGAAAAGGTATCCTGAAAACACTCCGATAAACATTGCAAGGAATATCCAGAGTGTAAGGTACCGGTCGAGGAATGAAAGTTTTTTGGTTAAGGTGCTCATTTTATTGCTTTCGTTAATTTTAATTATTCTCTGCCGCGGCTAGTGCATCCATAATCCAGTGCGTAAGTGTGGATTTTACAGGAAGCTTCCCGCTTGAGACTATCTTCCCATTGATGATTAGCCCGGGTGTGCTCAATATGCCATGCGCCATAATATCCCTGAAGTCTGTTATTTTTTCGATCTCAGCTTCAACTGCATTTTCAGCAAGCACTTCCCTGCACAGCTTTTCCAGGTTTATGCAGTTCGGGCATCCTGATCCAAGAACCTTAATATTAAGCATAACTTAATCTCCCGCTATTTCTTTATAAAATTTATGAAAATCGTGCTCTATTTCGTCTCTTACTCTTCTAAACTCCTGCAGGATTTCCTCCTCCGAGCCTGTTGCATCTGCAGGGTCATCAAATCCAATATGGAGCCTGTGCTCTACTTTTCCCATAAAAACCGGGCATGTCTCCTTTGCATTGTCGCATACCGTAATTACGTAGTCGAACGGCTGTCCCAGAAACTCTTCAACATCCTTAGAGTATCCCTGACTTATATCAACCCCCTTCTCATCCATAACTTTAATTGCTCTTGGATTAACACCCGAGGCAGGCTTTGTGCCTGCCGAGAAGACTTCCAGATCCTTGTCAAAAGACTTAAGGAAACCTTCAGCCATCTGGCTGCGGCAGGAGTTGCCGGTACACAGAATAAGTATTCTCTTTTTCATATTTCTCTTTATTTTTCGTAAACTATTTCGTTATATACCGAAATATAATATAAAATTTTTTATCTGCTGCAGAGTTTATTACGGTCAATGTAGTTGATCTTTTCAGTATCACTGCTGATAGATGTATCACTGCTGATAGAGGTATCACCGCTGATCCAGAAAGGCAGCATAGAGAGTATTGAGGCAACAACCTGGTCGCTGCAGCGTGGGTTTATCATATAATTTACCCACTTGCCGTCTTTTTCTCCTAAGATAAATCCGGCTGATTCTAAAATCCGTAAGTGCTCTGAAACCGTTGAGGTTGCAAGACTGAGGACTTCTGTAATTTCACAGACACAAAGCTGCTTTACCTGAAGCATCTTCAGTATTCTCAGGCGGTTCGGATCAGACAATGCTTTGAATAATTTGGCTTTTTCTTCTATTAACATAATTTCCATTTCGTTTTACACCGAAATATATGGAGATTAAAATCTATTGTCAAGAATGGTCAAGGAAAATCATTAGATAGATTTGTTCTTCAATGAGTTTACAGAAAATAGCTTGATCTGCATCACAATTTATTCGTCTGTATAAAAATGTATGATTTTTGAGCTAATTTCACTGCTTTTAACCTACCTAAATTGATTAAATCTCCGACTTATACTTGCGGTTATCCGGTCATTTTATTTGCTTATATTTAGGTACATATAAATGCGACTTCTTAGTCGGATTTGGCCGAATAGCTAAGAACTGAACCCTGGGCAATAATTTGGAATTAAATGGAAAGGGTTTTTGTGATGAAATAATATATATGAGAGGACGATATGAAAAAGCTATGTTTATTTGTTTTGATCCTTGTCTCTTCTTATTCCTTCTGCCAGGATAAGCAGTGGATAAACTATAACACCAAAAATTCAAAACTGCCGTCAAACAAGATCAACGCTATCGCAGTTGATTCTTTCGGTGTAAAGTGGGTCTCGGCTGACAAGGGACTCGTTAAAATTGACGGGGAGAACTGGACCATATACGACAAGTCTAATTCTGCCGTAACATGCCCCTACCCGGGCCAGATCGCCATTGAGGGGAAGGATACCCTTTGGATTGCCACATACTGCGCTGGACTTATAAGATTTGACGGCACAAACTGGAAAGTTTATACGCACAGTAATTCCCCCCTGCCCTCAAACGGCTGGATAAACTCAGTTGCAATTGACAACCAGGGGAATAAATGGGCAGCAACGGCTTCCAACGGAGTGGCAAAGTTTGACGGCAAGAACTGGACTATCTACAATAAGGACAACACTCCCCTACCCAGCAATTTCGTGAACTACGTGGCAATTAATCCTATGGGATGGAAAATCTTCGGCACCGATAACGGGCTTGCAATGTTTGCCGACACGGCCTGGTATGTCTTTAATAAGGACAACTCACCTCTTCCCGGGAACAATGTTCTGGCCATTAGCTTCGACAAAAAAGGTATTATGTGGGTGGGAACAAACGGACAGGGACTTGTTGCCCATGCGGGAACTTCCTGCACTATATTCAATACTTTTAATTCGGACCTGAAGAGCAATTTCATTCAGGCTATTTATATAGACACGATGGATCAGAAATGGATCGGAACCCAAACCGGAGGGCTGTATAAAATTAAAGACTCTCTATGGACGGTCATGGATACGTTGAGCTCTGGCATTGCAAGCGACTCTATAAGTGCTATTGCTCCCGATACAGGCAGGGCTTTGTGGATAGGGACTTCTAACAAGGGCATTTCAGTCTATACTCCCCCTGTGTCGGATGTAAACGATGCTCGGTCCCCGGGCAGGATTCACTCACATTCACTTTCGCAGAATTATCCCAATCCTTTTAACCCCTCGACTAAAATCAATTATTCGATTCCGAAGGAGGAGTTTGTAAGCCTGAAGATATTTAATATTCTGGGAAGTGAAGTGGCAACCATGGTAAATGAAGTAAAGAAGGCTGGCAGTCATTCAGTGGAGTTCAACGCCTCTAAGATTCCCAGCGGAATGTACATATATTCCATTCAGGCCGGAGAATTCAGAGCTTCAAAGAAACTCATCCTGATTAAGTAACTTTAAAGCTTGGATGTGCAAATCCCTTAAGAAATTCCGGTTTGGACTAAGGAGCTGTTATCACCCATTTTATGCCGGATCCAATCTTATCCATTATATCTTCCGGCATGTCCCCGATTTTTTTACCTATCCGTTCATCCTTATCAATAGCCCTGATCTGCCCGCAATGAACGATACTGTCCTTAGTTAAACCACCCTGATCTTTAGAAATAAAAACATGCATCTTACTGGTCTTGCCAAATGCATCGGTAATTGGACAAATAACTACTACAGCCGCATTTTTATTTACAATGTAGTTTGATACGATTACCGCTGGACGGAATTTTTGCATTTCCCTGCCTCTGACCGGCTCTAAATCGACGTAGTATATTTCTCCTCTTTTAATTTCCATTATATTTTAGCCTCGGCAGATTTCCATTCCCTGGCTGTCTGCTTGTCGAGTTCGTAATAAAACTGACAGGCTTCAATAACTTCCTGCTCCGTTTTCTTTTCCTCTATTTTTTTCATGTATTCATCCAAGGCTGCACGAACCATTTGGCTGAGATTGATATTCAGCTCCCTGGCCATAGACTCAGCCTTTTCAACCATATCAGCCGGCAGAAGAAAGTTCTTCCTTAGATTTTCCGTTGCTGCGTTATTCATAATTCACTTCCTATTCTCAATTATATACAAATAAAGTTAACCATATTTTCTCAGAAGTCTTATGATATATACTCTACTACATATGAGGTATATGTATAAACCATACATCCACAAAATACACCCGATTGTGCTCAAAGTCAAGAGAGAAATCAGGTGATAATGGCAACTTCCGTTTCTCAGGAAAAGGGGTTCGAGGAGGAGCTCAGAGCCTCAAATAACCCCCTCCTCATTGAGTAACATCAGGGTCTGATTGGTTCAAAGCCCTTGAAGATTTATTTCTTGAGGGCTTTTTTGAATGTGATCCCGGAAATTAGCATAGTATGCAGCTTCGTTTTTTTATTTTTAAGGTAAATATCAGAATTTTGATATACTATTAAATTTCTGAATAGAAAATAGTGCTTTATCTGCTCAAATTCCGATTATCAGGCTCAATTTTTATGGTCTGATATTTGGACAGCATTTATAAAACTATAACTGTTATTTTATAAGGATTCACAAACTATGCGTCTGCTGCTGCTTCTTACGATACTTTTATTCGTTTCTTCCGGATGTAAAAAGGAACAGGCCGTCCAGCCGGAGGACAAAGGAGAGAAAAGCCTGGCATATTCATTCGCTATATGGAATTCCTACGAATATCATAATTATACAATTGATCAGATCAGGCAATGCTACTGCCCAAACGGTGGCGAGAAGATGAGGGTTACAGTAAGAGACGATACCGTTATGAGTGTAATAAGACAGTCAGATAACAAGGAACTGAGTTATTCTGAAGCCAGATGGTATCTGACGGTTGGTTCATTGTTTAGGAAGCTTCAAAATCCCGGACAGGATTCCGTTACATTCTCATTCAATGCAGTTTTTGGGTATCCTGAAACAGTAGACATAAATCCGCAGCTGCACCCGCAGGATGGCGGAGCAGCATACTATACCTCAAATCTCAGGGTCCCCTGAGCGGAACAGCCGCTTAGAGGAGAAATTTGAGGAGAAAACAAGACACTCCCATCAGGTGGTTCTATAAGAAGCAACTGTCATTGAATTTATATACCGCTTGTGTTTTTCCGGTACTTAGTGCATTTTAAAACTGGAATAATATTCAACTATGGGAATAATACCTAATTATGAAAAACATTTTCACCTGCATATTTCTGTTATCCGGCTTATTTCAATCTTCTGCCAACGGTCAAACTGTTGACGTAAGCAGCTGGGTGAACTGGAAAAAGTACGCTGCAGCCAATGATACCCTGAAAGCCCCAGCTCCGGGAGAAAAGAGGGTAGTTTTTTTCGGCAATTCAATCACTGAATCGTGGGCTAAAATAGACAGCAGCTTCTTTAATGAAAACCATTACCTCGACAGAGGAATTAGCGGACAAACCACCTCGCAGATGCTCATCCGTTTCAGGCAGGACGTAATTGATCTGAAGCCGTATCTGGTTGTAATTATGGCCGGCATAAATGATATTGCCGAAAACGCAGGCCCCATTGCCTTAAATGATGTCTTTGGAAATATTGTTTCCATGATCCAGCTTGCTCAGGTAAACAATATAAAGGTAATTATCTCATCTGTCCTTCCTGCCAATACTTTTCCCTGGCGCCGCCAGCTAAAGCCGGCTGATGAAGTTATCCAACTGAACTCAATGCTTAAATCTTACTGCCAGGAGAATAACATTACCTATGCGGACTATTATCCACTGATGGTTGATGAAATGAAGGGACTGGATAAAAGGTATACCCTGGACGGCGTTCACCCAAACTTTGAGGGGTATCAAATAATGGATGGACTGGTTCAGGAATCAATTAAAAAACTGCTTCAGTAAAATTAAAGCAGATAAAAAAAGGCTCTTTTTATAGAGCCTTTTTTATAACCAGTCCTCTGGCGCCATTCAGTTTTGCCGCCAGTGTTTTCCGGAGGGCCTGTGTTAAGTTCAAGCTTTGACAAAAGCGCATTTGCAACGTCTTTTGAAACCACAAGCTTCTGATACGTAAGGCCGCCCTCTTGAATTGTTCTTCCGGATTTTTATATTAAAACTATTAGACAGTTCCCGGAAGTATTAATGAGATTTTTAGTTTTTTTGTTAGCCTGTATTTTTTTATTTCATATAAAGGCATCTGCCGGTCCCCCCTTCAGAACAGATGATCCAATCCCGGTGCCTTTCAGGCATGGCGAAGTGTATCTATTCTCAACGGGGCTCTTTGATGAGACGGGTGCAGCCGGAGTCGGCCCGGCTCTTGAGTTCAACTACGGCATTCTGCCCAATACACAGTTCCATCTTGTCCTTCCCATGGCGTTCAATTCTCCAAAAGACGGCCCTTCACACGCGGGTTACGGCGATACCGAAGTGGGAGTTAAATACCGGTTTGTTGAACAGACAGACATCATGCCCGACATTGGGACATTCCCGATAGCTGAACTCCCCACCGGAAACGCCTCCAAAGGCCTGGGCAACGGGAAAACACAGCTATACCTGCCTGTCTGGCTTCAGAAGGACATCGGCAAGTGGACATTCTACGGCGGCGGAGGCTACTGGATTAATCCCGGTCAGGGGAATAAGAACTGGACATTCTCGGGAATATTAGTCCAGTATAACTTTTCAGATAGTTTTTTCCTGGGGACTGAATTCTTTCATCAGACCCCTTCTACAACTGCTTCCCCGAATAACACCGGAATACATTTAGGCGGCGGAGTGAGTGTGGTGAAGAATTACCAGATACTTTTTTCCACTGAACTCGGCAACGGCATTACTTCATATAAACACTATGCCTACTATTTAGGCCTGTATCATACCTTCTAGGCGGCTCACCTGAAAGAAAACCCTTTTACTCTGCTGCTCCTTCAGTGTGAATCTACATTTCTCCAATACTCTCCTGGAAGCATAATTGTCCTCCATAATCTGATTGTTTTGATCATTTGCTCCCTGTTAAACTAATTACCTCGTGGAAATAAGGCAGCAGAAACCGCTCCCGGAAAATTATTTCAATTTTTTGCGGGTTGCCATTTTTTTCTGAACCACTGTAATGATTTCTGAGCGACAGCTGATGTGCTAAAAGTGCTTTTCTTATTTGTGAAATTTTATTTAACTTTATCATGGAAAAAATTTTAAGCAGAAGCACACGGCCGGTTTTTCACTTATACTGAATTTTCAATAATCCGGAGCAATTTAATGAAACCTTTTGGCCTCTCAATCCTGATTTCTCTATTGTTTCTTACATCCTTTTTATCTGCGCAGACTTTCCAGGCAGGCTTAAAACTTGACAGCGAACATATGAGTACGGGACCGGGAAACCTGAGTCCATCAAGCCCCCTTTTGTCTTCAGTTTACATAACCGCTGCAGTCTTTACCCGGAATGATCTTGCTTTTGAGGCCCGATTGGGCTATAACTGGGAAGACCACTACAACGGCATCCAGGCGGGTGTCTTTTCAAAATACTACTACAAGGATCTCTATGCCATAGGCGGAATATTTTATCACCACATAAATAAAGTAACTCCCGATGACATTTACCGGAATTACTACTCACAGGAAGCAGATCTTTTTCTGCCCGCCTTGGGACTTGGGTTTAACCCGGGCAGGCATTTTGCTTTTGAGGTAATGTTTCAGCACGGGTTAAATCAAAAGATCGGATATTATTATAACCCGCCCGTATTATTTAACGACCATTATCGTCCTGTTTCGGAAATATTCCCTGATGTAAACCTTAAATGGATTTTTAATATAGGCGTAAGCTATAATTTCAGCTTTTAAGTCTCATGCAGCCATAGCCGAAAAAAACATTAAGAAGATCAAAAATATTTTTGAGGTATAATATGAAGGCGATATTACGATCTCTGGCTCTGGTCCTTTTCCTCTCAGTATCTCATTCGGCTCAATGGGTCTGGCAGAATCCGCTTCCCCAGGGGAATTATCTCTCTGACATTCAGTTTATTGACTCTTTATACGGCTGGGCTGCCGGGACTTTCGGCACCATCATGAAAACCACTGATGGCGGAGAAAACTGGGCTGTACTTCAAAGCCCGGATAATGATCTTCTAATGAATATCAGCTTTGGAAGCCGGAATAAAGGATTCTGCTCCTCATATAACAGAGTGACATATACCACTAACGACGGGGGCCTGAGCTGGGATACTCTAAAAGCCCTTAACGGCATGTATGTGAATTCCATACAGTTTCTTGACGAAAATGTTGGTTATGTTTCTTCATTATACGATCCGGCCCGGCTGCTTAAAACCACTGACGGCGGAATAACCTGGACCGACCTGGTTAGCGGCCTTAATCCTACATCAGTAAGATGCCCGTTCTTCCTGGATGAAAATTTCGGATGGGCGGCTTTCAGTGGAAGTACAGTAGGAGCAACCACTGACGGCGGGAAAACTTGGACAATGTCAAATGTACCGGGATATCAGCCTACCGTTTCACAGATTCAATTCGTGGATACATTAAACGGATTTCTGGCCGGCATTACTTCAGGCCTTGCAGATTATGATTTGTATGGAGTCTTTGCCTTTACAACAGACGGCGGGCATTCATGGACCTACCGCCCGATACCCGACAAATATTCACTTCTGGAAGAAGTCCATTTTGTTGATGCAAATACGGGCTACATTACTGAGGACAGATACCCCGACAGCAGAATTTTTTATACTACAAATAAGGGTGCTGAATGGACCACAATTAAAGGAGCCGGAAGAAACATAACATTCTCCGGAAAATCTAAGGCATGGGCAATTAATGCACAGAACATAATAAATGCCACCACCGACGGATGGAAGACTTCAGTTCAGCAGACACCATCTGCGTCTCCTGTAATATTATGGTCAGTTTCCGCGCTCGATTCTCTTAATGCTGCCGCCTGCGGGCAATATGAAAATATTATTGTAACGCATGACGGAGGAAAAACCTGGAAGAATACCCATACAGCCGATACAACGACCAGCCTGAATTCAATTCATATTAAAAATAAAAATGAAATCTGGGCCGTTGGAAGCAGCGGCATTGTCCTGCATTCAAAAGATATGGGAGAAAACTGGCAGAAGTCCATCCTGGACACAGTATGGCTAAGCGATGTGACTTTTATTAATGATACAACGGGCTTCATTACAGGCAGTTACGGCAGTAAAGGATATCTGTACAGGACAAATGATTTCGGAGAGTCGTGGCAGAAAGTTGAGACTTTCACGCAGATCATAGACAGGATTAAATTTACAAAGACCGGTTTAGGCTGGATATCGGGATATGATTCCGCTTTCAGGAGTACCGACCGGGGAAAGACGTGGCAGAAAGCAAATATTAAAACGACATTACTAAACTCCCTGGAAGCTGTCGACAATTATGTCTGGATTCCCGCCGGCGACAGCGTTCGCGTGAGCAGCAACGGTGGAAACTCCTGGAGCACTTATAAAGCATTTGACTTCAGGGGCTCACTTTTTTCTTTAGACGCAATCTCTTTTTCCGATACCAGTAACGGCATACTTGGCCTTTATGACGGAAGAATTGTAAGGACAACAGACGGAGGAAGAACCTGGAATGAAGACATTCAGGTTACTACAAATGGTATATTCTCCGTATCCTTTGCCGGTAAGAACCACGCCTGGGCCGCAGGCTCGGGAGGAGCAGTTCTTTATTACAGCAGGCTGCATTCAGATGTAAAGGCTGCAGAATGGCACCCGGCAGAAAACTACAGCCTCATGCAGAATTATCCAAACCCATTTAATCCATCTACTACAATCAGCTATGCGATTCCAAAGCAGTCGTTTGTGGAACTGAGGATATATGACATACTGGGGCGCCTGATAATGACGCTTGTAAATAAAGAACAGAATGCAGGGACTTACAAAGTAGAATTCAATGCCTCTTCCCTGCCCAGCGGTGTTTACGTATATTCAATTAAAGCCGGAGATTTCATGGCCTCAAAGAAGCTAATGCTCTTAAAATAACCAGAGAACTTATGAATAAAATATTTAACACCGGAAATTTATTGACTCTCATATTTTTTGGGGCAGCTTTAAGGGCTGCCAAAGTTGTACTTTACAGAAATTAAAATTAACTTTTGCTTTGATATTTAACCTTTACCGGTAAGGAACCATTGACGATAAACCCTAAATATTCAGGAGAATAAATTTTGAAGACAAAACAAATTACTGTCTTATTACTTGCTGTTCTGTTTCCTTTGCTTCTCAATTCATGCGATGATCAGTCAGGGCATCGTGCCCCTGGCTCAACACATAAATTAACTATTTTTAAGTCTGACGGTACTGATCCGAAGGTAATTTGGCAGGATGGTGCAAATAACGTAAATCTGGTGGGCGATTATACATTCCTGCCTAACTCGAATAAAATTCTCTATTCTTCTCAGACCGGGGGCGCTACCGAAGAAAATTTTGGTCTTTACTTAATGAATCCCGACGGTAAAGGCAGTTATGCCCTCTTAGGGAATGACCATAAGATAAACTGGTTTTCATCTTCTCCGGATAATAAGAAAATGCTCATTTCGGCAAGCGACGGGATTTATATTCTGGATGCAGGCGGTGAAATTACTCTTAAGAAAATTCAGGCAGACCTGCAGGACGTCAGGAGAGCCTCCTTTTCAGAGGATATGACCAGGATTGTTTTCCAGCAGCAGTATGATATTAAACTGATGGATGCCTCAGGCAGCAATATCAGAACAATCAAGACGGCTAATGATTCCACATCTTATTTATTTCCCGGCTTCGTATTCCATGACTCTCTGATTGTTTATCTTGAGAGAGTGAAAGCGGGCCTTTCATATATTAAATCAATTTCCCTGGAATCAGGAATTGAAAAAAACTATTACACCATTGGTCTTTCTGAAACTAATCCCTTTTATACTTTCTATGACGGTAAGATAATATATCAATACGGAGGCCCTGAAGGTGCAATAGGTGAAATTGACCTGGTGTCTTATTGGCTGGGAGCAAGAGGAATTGCAGCCGCGGGGGATATTTCAATTTCTAACGACAGGAAAAAAGTGATTTTTAGAAATGGCTCATCTGTTTTTATGGTCAACATCGACGGATCAGATAAAAAGCTTTTGTTTTCTGTAGACGTCTCCGAACACATTGGCAAACCGGTACTTTCACCAGACGGGCAATATATACTTTGCAGCGGAATCCTGTACCATTAGATATCCCGATAATAGACCAATCATTAGTCAAAACTGTACCTGCTGCCGTTTTTAAGGCTTAAAGCTGGTGCAGTTTTTTTGTGACCGGTTTTGACAACAGTTTTTTGTGACCTGCAGCACAATGAACTTCTTAAACAGGAACCGTATTTAGTTTTCGAGCTGATTTCAAAGTTTTTCAGAACCTGAAGAGACTCATTTTTCCTTCTTCCAGGTCAATTCATATCCAGCTGATCTATTAAATCTTTGCTTTGTACTTGCGGTTATCCGACCAAATTACTTGTTTATATTTGGGTACATATTAAAAACTGCTCACCAGGCTTTTGACCGCATAGTGAAAAAAATGAAAATTATGGGAATTTTTTGGACTTAAGTTAGAAAGGGTTGTAATGATGAAATAATAAATTATGAGAGGACGATATGAAAAAGCTATGTTTACTTGTTTTAATACTTGCCTCATCTTATTCTTTCTGCCAGGATACACAGTGGGTATCCTATAACAGCAAGAATTCAAAACTGCCGTCAAACAGGATCAACGGTATTGCTGTCGATTCTTTCGGGGTCAAATGGATCTCGGCTGACAATGGACTCGTTAAATTTGACGGAAAAGACTGGACCTTATATGACAAATCGAATTCAGCTATAACATGCCTCTACCCGGGACCAGTAACCATTGAGGGAAAAGATACTCTTTGGATTGCCACTTACTGTGCCGGACTTATAAGATTCGACGGCAAAAACTGGAAAGTTTATAACAGCACTAATTCCCCCCTGCCCGCAGATAAATGGATAACCTCTGTTGCAATCGATCCCAATGGAAATAAATGGATAGGAACGAGTACCGGCGGAGCTTTTAAGTTTGACGGCAAAAACTGGACTGTTTATGACACAACAAACTCCAAGATTCCCAGCAATCACATAAACGTCGTTGTCTACCATAGCATGATGGGCCTTACTATTTTCGGCACGGATAAAGGAGTTGCTATGTTCGACGGCACCAACTGGATGATCAACAATAAGGATAACTCTCCTTTGCCCGGCAATGACGTACAGACTATTACTATCGACAAGAAAGGAATCCTGTGGGTTGGAACCAAAGGACAGGGATTTGTAGCCCATGCAGGAACTACGTGCGATATTTATAATATTTACAACTCCGGACTTAAAAGTAACTTTGTAAGCAATATTTTTATAGACAAAAACAATCAGAAGTGGATAGGAACAGAAACCGGAGGGCTGCACAGATTCATTGATACCACATGGCAGGTCTATGATACTACGAATTCAAAAATTGCAAGCGACTCCATAAGCGTCATTTCTGCCGACGATACAAGCCTGTGGATCGGGACATTTAATAAGGGGCTCTCGGTCTTTACTCCCAAGCTGTCGGATGTGGAAGACGGCCGCCCTTCAGGAGTCATTCATTCATATACACTATTGCAGAATTACCCCAATCCTTTCAACCCTTCAACCAGAATCACTTTCACCGTTCCGGAAGAGGAGTTTGTAACGCTTAAGATTTATAACATTCTGGGAAAAGAGATTGCAGCAATTGTTAATGGAGTAAAGAAGGCAGGAAGCCATTCAGTGGAGTTTAATGCATCAGGGCTTCCAAGCGGAATATATATTTACACAATACAGGCAGGACAGTTCATGTCTTCAAGGAAGCTGGTGTTGTTGAAATAATATTTTAGTACCTGGCAAAATCCGGATTCCTTCAGGAAGCGGAATTTTAGAAAAGGAGTTTAAGCCTGAAGTCAAATATGATTTCAGGCTTTCTCACAAAATCATACTCAGCTTAAGAGATAATGGTCCATTTCTTTCGTATTTTCAATTTTGAACTTCGATATCAGATCCTGCAGGTTAAGTGTCAGGCGGTTTAAGTCCATTGAAGCATGAGCAATCTGCTCAGTACCTGAAGCCGACTGTGCGGAGATGCTTGTCATTGCCTCAATATTCCGGATCACATTTGCAGCTGATTGGGCCTGCTCTTTGCCGCCTTGGGCAAGCTGCGATACAAGGCCAAGAACAGACTCATTTGCTTCAATAATCTGGCTGAAGGCTCCGGAGACCCTTTCAGAGAGCCTTAAGCCTTCTTCAACTGCACCCTCTGCCTTTACCATAGAGCTGTCTGCTTCCTTGGCCTCGGTCTGTATTGCCTTAATCGTATCGGCAATTTCCTTGGTGGCCTTGGTGGTGCGTTCGGCAAGCTTACGGACCTCGTCGGCTACAACAGCGAATCCTCTTCCCTGCTCGCCTGCACGCGCAGCCTCGATGGCGGCATTTAAGGCAAGCAGGTTCGTCTGGTCTGCAATGTCGTCAATTACCTGAATGATCTCGCCTATCTGGTCGGTCTTTTTAGTCAATGAACTTATTACAACGGCTGTTTCCTTTGCCGAGCCGGCTATTTTTTCAATGCCCTGTTTTGTCAGCAGCACCTGTTGGGCGCCGTCGTTGGCACGCTGGCTTGCAAGGCTGGAGCTCTCGGCTGCACGCGAGGCGTACTCAGAGCTTTTATTTATGTTTTCTGCTATTTCTGCAACGGAAGCTGCAACCTCTTCGGTTTTTTGACTCTGCTCCTGGACTCCGGATGCCATTTCCTCGCTGGAACTGCTTAGCTCTGTGGATGTGCTCGCGGCAGCCTGAACGGCATTCTGTATGTTTGTAACCAGTTCACTTATATGTTTTACCGAATAGTTAAAACCATCAAAGAGCTTACCGATCTCGTCATTTTTTTCATTCTTTAGCTCTACCGTAAGGTCGCCTCCGGCGAACCTGTTCATTTCCTTTAGCATCAGGTCAATTGAATCGGAAAGATACTTCTTCTGCTCTGAAAGCTTTTCCTCCGAGGCGCGGAGTTTAATTTTATCCTCTTCAAGCCTTCTGGCCATAGTCTCCTGATTTCTTAAAGCCGATTCTGTTTCTTCCTTGCTTTTGGCCATCTCCTCGAAAGCCTTCTTTTTCATCGATTCGGAGGTGGCTGTAATTAGTCCTATTGCCAGTATGGAACCCGTTATTCCGCTGCCGAGAAGTGTAATCGAATCCGCGGCAGAAAAATTGGCAGTAGGAAATGTGAAACCAGCCATATGCATCAGCTGCATTGCTGTTACAACCAGTGCTGTAATTACAACCCATCTTACGCCCGATTTAACACCGTTTAGAAACGATGCCATAACTGGCACAAGAGGAAACCAGGTCACACACGCTGCCGTAAGTCCTCCCTGTATAAAGGTCAGACTTGTAAACAGCCCGAGAAGAATCAGTACCGCCACAACTCCTATGGCATAAAGTGATTTACCGGAACGGACCAAAAAAGGCAGAGCGGTATAAGAAGATGTTGCTGCAAGTGTAATTACCACGCCGGAGGGAAGCTTAAATATTACGAACACCAGTGAGAAGATTACTCCTGCCGGAAGCAGCACAAGGCTGCAGCCTACAATGTTCTTGGCGCGGGAGTATTCAGCCGGATCCCTGCGGTATTTTTCAGGGATAAACCTGTCGACAAATGAGAGCATATTCATATATATATCCAGTAAATTGTTTGCTCTGAAATTCTTTACAGAAAAAAACTGTATGCCTGTTAATAGTTCAAATAAAAAAGAGGAACAGGAAACGGAATTGGATATGCAGCGGGTCTGAATGCAGTAACACGTGGTCGCTAAACCGGTATTAATAAAAATTCTCTTAGCCAATTATCGGCAAAAAAACTTTAAGTTCAAAGGGAAATACTGAATATTTTTCACCTTTTATTCAAAAAAGTGACTTTTTAGTGCAGACAGATCAAACGCACGAAGTTCGGGGTTTTGGCTTTTGGTGTTTATTAAAATTGCGATAAGCACAAAAGCCTGAAGCGTTGGATTCCAGGCTTCTGTGCCAGGCCGTAAGTATCCTTAGAGCAGGTCCACAAACTCAAAGCTGAGCGAGTAGACGGTCGCCTCCTTACTGAATGATACAGAAGGCTTAAGAACCACTTTTGCACTCTCGCCTCTTCTGGTAATAAAAGCTGCCGCGAACTGAAAAGCCGGAGTCATACTGGAAGAAGGCTCTCCCGGGAATCTTTCCGGCTTGAAGAAACTTAAGGCTGCAAAGGGCTGGATCTGGAACATTTCAGACATTTCAAACCTGCGGAATGCTGAAAGTCCAATGGCCCAGGAGCCGAGGCTTGCCTGACCGCTCTCGTCCTTGGATGTAATCCTGTGAACCTGAAACTCTATCATTGCAGAAAGAGAAACCGGGTTTGTTTCGGACTGCTTCAGAAAGTGAACGGCAGCAAATGGCCTAACAACTGTGGATGTGGACTTACTGACACTGTCTTCCACACGTGAGAACAGATAGCCGTAGCCTATTCCAAAGTCAAAGGTTCCGGAATTGGATACCGCGGCAGATCCGCTTAATGAAAGGACATTTGGATTGTACCCTCCGGAAAGAGAAATCCCGTAGGCATTCTGCCCACTTTCAATATATTCCCCCTGGGCAAATATGGTACCAAAAGAGATCAGTACTAGTAAAATTGCTAAAGATTTCATATAGGCATAAGTCTGTTAATAATGTGAGTAAACATAAGGAATATTATTTTTATTGTCATGGGAAATTTCTGTAACGCCCGGCTCCAGTAATCAGAAAATATTTTCTGTGCCGGGGGGGACTACCTGGTCTTTTGGGAAAAGTTGCAGGATATCATTCTGCAGGATGTCATTCCGTCGGATTATTCCGGGAAAATTTGTATTATAACTTAGTTGCAGTATGTTCAACTCCCCTGCTTAAAAACCGGAGCGGATATGACTGAAAAACGGAGGGAACTTATCTTATGGATCGTAATCGGAGTACTCTTTCTTTTGATTGCTATTCAGTTTATTCAGGTTGACAGGGACAATCCAAAGGTTGTGACTGTCATAAGCTGGAATTCTGAAGAAACAGGGTCGCTGGTCAGGAGGGCATGTTACGACTGCCACAGCAATGAAACCGTGTGGCCCAATTATGCCTGTTACGCCCCGATGTCGTGGTTTATTGCCAGCGACGTACATGAGGGGCGTAAAACCCTGAACTTTTCAGAATGGACTTACACAAGGGATAAAGAAGCAGAAAGGGCAATTAAGATGATTGAGGAGATTTTTGACGGCGGCATGCCGCCCAGGACATATCTCTGGATGCATCCCGAAGCGCGCCTTACAGAGGGGGAAAAACTGGAGTTAGTCAGGGGAATTGAAAAAACCTTCAGCGTAAAGCACTAACTCCAGTCTGCAGATCACTTAATGAGCATGAGCTTTTTTGACTCCTTATACTTCCCCGCCCGGATTGTATAGATGTATACTCCGCTGGGTAAATCTGATCCGTCAAAGAGTACGCTGTACTCTCCTGCCGGCTGCTCTTTGTTTACAAGTGTCGTAACTTCGCGTCCAAGCATATCATAAACCTTCAGTTCAACGTGCATTACTGAAGGTATTTCATAGCGTATGGTAGTTGCCGGGTTAAAAGGATTCGGATGATTCGGGTACACCTTAAAATTATTTTCTGCCGGCGCATATTCCTTTTGCGGCAGAGGGATCTGAGACAAGGCATCGGGATATATATACAGCATTCCCCTGGAAGCTGCAAAAAGATCGCCCCTGCGGTTAAAGAAGAGCTTTGCCTCAAGGCTGTTAAAATCATAATTGCTTTTGTTCCATGACATTCCGCCATCAGTGGTTACGAGCGAGGAATTCGTAGTTATAATAACGCCCCGGTATTTATCATAAAATGCAAAAGCCACGGCATTGGTCGAAAGAACAATCCAGGAATTACCTCCGTCGTGTGTAGCATAGATTTTTCTTCCTCCTGATGCAAAGCCTGTCATCTCATCAACAAATTCCACATGCGTCAGATCCTCTGAACCAAGATCCTGTACGCGCCAGTTATTCCCTCTGTCAGTTGATGAGTAAAGTATTCCAATCCTGGAAGACTGCCTGTCCATGCCTCCTGTTCCCCATACACGTAAACCGCTGTACACCTTAATCTCATTCAGGAATATTCCTGTTAATGGGGCATACTGCCAGTTTTTCCCACCGTCCATAGAGGTGCAGAGGTAAGGGTATGCCTCCACTACTACACTATCCGGACTGAGAGCATAAACGCCCGGCACCCCTCCATAATGATTAAAATAGATTTTCTGCCAGCTGTCTCCGAAATCTGTTGATTTATACAGTACGAACTGCCTTTCGGTAAGATACATACAGTTGCCGGAAATACTTAGATGGGTATAGTCCAAATTAAAATCTTTGGGGAAGTGCTTAAGCGTCCATGTCCTGCCGCCATCCCGGCTTAGAATAAAATCCTTGTAATAAGAAGAAATAACAGCTGCCAATTGAGTATCAGGAGACAGGGGTCTATTGTCGAAAGAAACTTCATCTGCATAGGCATCCCTGCCGGATGATAATCTTGCAAAACTTTTTCCCCCGTCAGTGGATTTGAACATTCCCGAAGCTGCAGAAACGAGGATAGTATTTTGTGAACGGATATATGCCGATGTGTAAAAGCTGTTATAATTGCCTCGTATCTCAAAGTCACTTCCTTTTTCCCATGACTGGCCCTTATTGACGGTCCGGCGGTAACAAACCTTATAACTGCCGGAGTTTCCATCATAATTCCCGAATACAACGCATATATTATCGTCTAAATCTTCAAGCCTGAGGTACAATTCGTCCGGGAATTCCTGAGTTGTCCATGAGTAGCCGAGGTTAGTTGTTTTGAGAATGAAACCGTAATTTTTCTCTTGCTGAGGCCTGTAGATTCTGCCCACGGCATAACCTAATCCATTAGGATTCATGTGCAGATCTGTATAATACACCACATTTAGAGAGTCAGATTTGATCCCCGTATTAAGGCTTTCCCATTCAGTCCCGCCATCGTGACTACACCAAATTGCAGCCCCGGTGTCTCCAGGGTAGGAGGAGCTTTTCAGTATCCAGAGGTTACTTGCGTCTAAAGCAAAAATATTGCTGAAGCTCCCTGCATCCCAGGCGGGGAACTTGAAATAATTCCATGTCTTTCCTGCATCAGTAGTCTTTTGCGTTCCGCCATAACCAATTTTCCAGCCAACTTTTGAGTTCCCGAATTCGACAAGCCACGTGCTTGTTGAATTGTATTCCGAATTCATCTTTTCCCAGTGGCGCCCTCCGTCAGTAGTCCTGAACTCCCCTCTTGATATATCAGCAATATAGCCTGTAAGACTGTCAGCAAAGGCGATTCCGTGAGAAGCAAATTCCTCAATAGACACGTTTTCATAAGGAGCATACCATGGATAAAAAGTGAATGAATTGCCTCCATCCTCCGTAGAGTATATCTGGCCGGATTCGCACCAGAAATAAGCCTTATTTCCAATTACGCTTGTTGAATATGCCTGCATAGCAGGAGGAACAGGAGCTGCCAGCTGCCAGAAGCTCTGAGCAGACGTAATAATCTGCAAAGAAAGGAGAATTACTGCTGCATTTAATATTCGGTTATTCATATTTATCCTCCTTATAAAGAACTATGTCCTGGTGCAGAAGCAAATTCCGGTAAAGAGCAATTTGCATCACTTGAGGCTTGTATCCTCTGCGCTTTACATAAAGGCAAACGTAATTCTCGATAATTCTTGCATAATGGTCCACATAATCACTGCTGGAGGTAATAATCGAATCGCCTATAAACGCCTCACTATAAGGGAAGTAATATTCCCCCATCGAATTTGTAGCCGTATTGGGTGTGCCCCGGTCGCTAATAACAAACATGCTGCAGGATGAATTAAACTGCCTGCCACTGTCACTTGCAGCAGAAAAGCTGATTGTATAAGGACCATTCATCAGCTTCAGGCTGTCTACTATGTTCTTGAGATAATATTGGTAAAGCCCCCCATCGTAAATACCTGAATAGGCGTATAAAGCTTTAATGCCCGAAACTCTTTTAATTGAAATAGCGATCTGTGACTTTCCGGGAATTGAAAATTTGATATAAGTGGAATTATAGACAGGGTTTGGATAATTCCTGAAAAAAGCGAAGTCGAAATTAGCCTTTTTGTTAAGCTTTTTGGGAAGGCTTACTTCATACCCTAAATCTAAGCTGGAAGGATAAAAAGAATAATAGCAGTAGATACTCACGCTATCCAATGCTACGCCGGATGAATCAACCACCCTGCCGGTTAATCCATTTTTGAACTCAGGTTCAGGTTCCATTGGATCACTGCACGCAAAGATAATTATGGGCAGTATTACGATAAACAGGAAAGTAAAACACCGCCTGATTTTAAGGAACAATAAAGAATTTGAGATAGTCATTTGGTTAACCTCTGTAATTGTTGGGGAAAAGCATTACCAAAGTAGAAATAGATCAATAGTCCTCCGCGTATTTCCTTAGTTAGCCTTGTATTTTCGTATCCCCGAACTCAAAAGAACCTGTTCCTGTATGGGCGTAAAATGTCTTTTGCCTGCCTCCTCCCCGAGGAGAAAAGACTTCTGAAAGTTATTGCAATTTTCCTTTTAATGCCAGTACTTTTTGGATAATGTGTTTAAGAATTTTCGACCTAATCGCCGGGGAAGTTCGACCAATTTGCCGAATTATTTCCCCCTGAAAAACAAAAGGCCTTAAAAACAGGGTAAATTTCCGGTGGCATAACTGTTGATCGTTAATTACATATGTTAAACCAATATAAGGAGAAGATGAATGAGAACTGTCAGAATGATTACTTTGTTTTTTGCTTTTTCACTACTCCTGGCCGGTAACCTCATTGCACAGCCCTGGCACTTCCGCCCCGACTCTCTTAAGACGGTTACCGTTACCGGAAAAGTAATAGCCCAGACCTTGACCTTTCAGGATACACTTAAGTACCGCGATACTGTAATTGTCCGCCAGAAAACCAGATACCTCCTCGACACAGACGGCAATGGAACTGCAGACTATGAACTCAACTTTGGGCCCGCATGGTACTCGCCCGACAGCAGCAGCGCCCAAAGGCCTTCCAACGGACAGCAGGTTACAGTAACCGGCGGTGAACCCCTGCACCTCACAATTGACAATCTTAAAATTGTGGTCGTCTATGAAATTAACGGTAACTTCTGGCGCGACCCCTTTGATGCCGCATGGAACAGAATGGGCAGATATTCACACGACAGATTCCACGGCGGAAGAGGCCCAATGGGCTACGGCTTCGGCTTTATGCACGATTCACTTACAACCACTACCTTGTCAGGCAGGGTTCTTGTGGATACAACTTTTATCAATGAACGCTTCTTCCTGGACGTTAACAACGATTCACAGCCCGACTACTGCCTTAATTTCGGACCTTTCTGGTACAAGCCGTCTTCAGGTGCAGTCAGACCCAAAGACGGGGACAATGTGGAAATTACAGGCGGCCTCTTAAACCGCACTACATACCCAATGGTAATTGTCTATACGATAAATGGACAGCTGTGGCTCGACAGCACAACGCTCGGCAAGAACCTGGGCGGCTGCTGGGTAGGAGGCAATATTAAGAAACAGATGAGGTTCCACTCTCCTTTTGATCCTAAAAGCTCTGTTACATTGAACCCCGGTTGGGCCACAGGACATATGGGAGGAGGCATGATGGGGGGCGGAATGATGAATAACGATATGTTTGGACAGATCCTTGAGCTTATGCCGGGCGACTTGCCGAACGGGGGCCAGGAAAAAGTACTTGCAGCCTTTGAAGTAAGCATGTTCGACCAGATGGGCAACAATGCCATGCTCCGTAACGGAATGAGAGGAAGCCATATGAACTTTGGCTCCTCAGCACAGGTTCAGCTCCATTTTAACGACTTTCAGCTCCGGTACGGAAACTTTTCAAGTGGTAATATCAGCGCAAAGTACTGGGATGACAATTCCAATGAGTGGGTAACCGTTAGCAATGCCGTGGTCAATACAGATGATAATACAGTTTCATTCCAGCAGAACACTCTGAGCAATCTCATTATACTGACCGCAAGTCAGGCTGTTTCAGACGTGAATGCCAAGAATGCCGGAGTAATCGGGAACTACGAACTCAGGCAAAACTACCCGAACCCGTTTAACCCGTCAACTGTAATCAATTATACAATTACAAAGGCAGGAATGGTTACACTTAAGGTTTATAATATACTTGGACGTGAAGTTGCAACACTCCAAAACGGAGTCCAGGAAGCAGGAGTGCATTCTGTACAGTTCAATGCTTCTGATTTACCGAGCGGAATTTACATTTACACACTGCAGGCAGGTCAGTTCACCTCAAGCAGGAAACTGATGCTTCTGAAGTAACTGTTTTTGTGGCAAAACTAAATGATCCAAATGCATAATTCCTTAAGGGCAGACCCCGCTGGTCTGCCCTTTTCTTATTCAAGAAACTTAGGCTGATAACCGTAAAAGATGACCGGTTACTTTATAAATCTATACTGCAGGCTCCGCGGCTTGAAGTTTTCTTTAGATAATTTTCTGTTACTTCTGCCCGGCTGTCTTTATACAGGTCATTTAATCCCACTTTATTCATTTTGGTACGAATCATTTTCAATGTGTTACAAGCGGGCTACATCTTTGCCTTGTGATTTTTCAGAACAAATGCCCCGCCTGAGGCAATCATTATGCTCCCCCACCAGAAATTTGGGTGTGTGCCCGCAAGAACGGTCTGCCTTAGAGGAGGATTATAGAACAGGTAAACACCTTCCAGTAGAACCGCAATTCCCATGATCAAGAGTATAAGTCCTACAAAGAACCAAATAGGCTTCATATTAAAATCTCCTTTTACCAGTAGTAAATATTTATTGCAATTAAAATGATTAGGGAAATAACTGCCCAGAATTCGGGCTTTTCCAAAAGCGGAATGTTCTTCTGTTCAGGAGATTCGGGAGTAAGACCTTTAACAAAGCCTACAAGTTCTTCCTTGTTTTTCTTCTTTGTAAAAAGGCTGATAACAATAGTAACAACAAAACAGATAAGCCATGCCCACCAGGCTCGCCAGAAGTTGGTGGCCATAACGCTCGGCTTACTGGAAAGTGTAATAAATGTAAGATCCATCCACTTCATCTTGTCTATCAGGAAGAGCGCAAATGAAGCGAGCATTCCGGTAATAAGCCCGAAGAAGGCTCCGTTCGGAGTAATCCACCAGACGAACATTCCAAGGAGCATTGTGGCAAACAAGGGTGCATTGACCCAGGAGAATATGGCCTGCATATAGTCCATAATGCTCGGAAAACTTTTTGCCCAGTACGCTGTACCTATGGATATTATAATGCCGGCAATGGTAGCAGCACGGCCCATCCAAAGGAGGTGCCGGTCGGAGGCATTTTTGTTTATTACAGATTTATAGATGTCATAGGTCCATACGGTGTTAAAAGCGCTTATATTTCCCGCCTGACCGGCCATAAAGCCTGCCAGCAGGGCCGTTACACCGAGGCCCACAAGTCCTGCCGGATAATACCTGGCAATTAGAAGCGGGAGTGCCTGATCGTACTGCCCCGCCTTCAGCATTGGAAATCCGCTCTTAGGGTCGTGTGAAAGCACAAGTGCAATAAGTCCTGCAAGAATAACAATAAAAGGAAGAGCCATCTTAAAGAAGGAGGCAAGTATCGGGGTCATTCTGGCGGATCTTAGATCCTTAGCTGAAAAAGCCCTCTGCACGACAAGAAAGTCTGTTGTCCAGTAGCCGAATGACAGAACGAACCCCAGCCCCAGAACAATTCCGCCCCAGGTCACCATCATTCCGTTTTGAGATGGATCACCCGAGGTTGACCAGAGCGTATTCATTGAAGTGGTCTGAAATGTCTGGATTCTTGCAAATATCTCCTTAATGCTGCCTATCTCAAGGATGCCCATTATTGAAACAAGAAAAAGTCCGAACCAGATTAAAAAGAACTGAATAATTTCAGTAAAGATTGCCGACATAAGTCCGCTTAATGATACATAGGCGGCAACAGTTATGGCTGAGACCCACATGCTCACGTCCCAGTGCCAGCCCAGGAATGTATGGAGCACCAGCGCCATAGCATACAGGTTAATGCCTGAGACCAGGAGGGTCATTATTGCAAATGCAAATCCGTTCAAGACCCTTGTTTTCTCATCAAAGCGCACCTTAAGATAACCGGGTACTGAGTTAATTTTGCTGCTGTAGTAAAAAGGCATCATGTAAATGCCCAGGAAAAGCATTGCAGGAATGGCTCCGATCCAGTAAAAATGGGCTACATACATGCCGTACTGAAACGTGTTGCCTGTCATGCCGAGGAGTTCAAGTGCCCCCAGGTTGGCAGAGAGAAATGCAAGCCCTGCCACCCAGGAACTGTTTCTTCTTCCTGCCAGGAAGAAATCTTTTTCGCTGGTGGTAAATTTTTTAAGATAAAGGCCAAGTCCCAGTATGAACCCGAAATAGATAAGAATTATGAGCCAGTCGATATATGTCAGACCGATAGCACTAAAAGCCGATGAATCCATAAGCTTCCCCTTTTTATAAAAGATACTATTTATTTATACTGTAATGATCCGAACACTGGAATACTGGTATGCATAAACGAATGCAATTTATAAAGTTCCTGTAATGGTGTCAAGGTTTCCATGAATTATTTTCCCGGATTGTTAAAGCCCGTCCCGGGGCATTCCCGGATACAAAGCCCGCACCCACGGATAAGGAGAGTGCTTTTGACCTTAAATTTCTTACGCTTTTTGGTTTAGTTATAACAAAGACTAAACATCAGGAATGTTTTATGTACAATATAAAGAATGAAACCCAGTGGCCGGCCTTGCCGTATGAAAAATGGAAGGACACGCTTGACACTCTGCATATGTGGATGCAGATACCGGGTAAAGTGAAGCTCGCTCTCCATCCCTTCCTTAATCAATGGTGGGAAGTAGCCTTCCAGTTAACTTCTTATGGTCTCACAACTGGCCTCATACCGTATAAAGATAATGCGTTCGACGTAAATTTCGATTTTATCAGGCATGAAGTTGTAATTCATAAAATAAGCGGTGAGTCCTTAAAAATTTCATTATATCCGCGCTCAGTAGCGAACTTCTACTCAGAATTTATGGGAGCGCTTAAGGATCTTCGTATTGACGTTAAGATCAATCCGATGCAGGTGGAAGTCAGTAATCCTCTTTCGTGCGACAAGGATGAACTGCACTCTTCCTACGACAAGAGCTATGTGGAAAACTGGCGGCTACTGCAGGTAAAGTGCTATTTTGCCTTCGAACGTTTCTGCTCGACGTTCAGAGGTAAAGAGAGCCCTATACAGTTCTTCTGGGGTTCCTTTGACTTGAATGGAACGCGCTTTTCGGGGAAAGCAGTTTCCCCACCGGATAACGGCGGGCGCATTATGCGTTTTGCCGAGAATGAGGAAAATTTTTCATTTGGCTTCTGGCCCGGCGACAGCCGGTACCCTCATCCGGCCTTTTACTCCTATTTGTATCCGGCTCCAAAGGGCATTGAGAACGTTCACATTGAACCATCTATTGCCTCCTTTAATACTGCCATGGGTGAATTTATATTGCCTTATGAAGACGTCGTTTCAAGTGCTTCACCTGAAGAGATGATACTGAGGTTTCTTAAAAGCACATACGAAGAAAGCGCAAAGCTTGCCGGCTGGGAACTTAAAGCACTGGAGGGACCGGTCCCGTTTTAATTATTAAAATTTAACCTGAAAGGGAAATACAATGGAAGAAGTATGCGAGCACATCTCGCAAATTACCCAGGAGCCTAAGGCCAGGACACCCGAAGGATGCGAGGAGTGTCTTAAAATGGGAGACACGTGGATGCACCTGAGGCTGTGCATGACATGCGGGCACGTAGGCTGCTGCGACCAGTCAAAGAACAAGCATGCAACCAAACATTTTCACTCCACACATCACCCCGTAATAAAATCATTCGAGCCCGGAGAGGACTGGGAATACTGTTATGTGGATGAACTCTTTGCCGAATGAGGCACTACTTCGGCTCAGGGGATGGCTTAATTCCTTTTCCCCTGAGCTGAATAGGAAATGTTTTACTTAATGAGCGGGATCCCCATTGAGCCCGAGGGCTCCGTAATCTTCAGCATGTCGGCAATTGTTGCCGCAATGTCTACAATATAGACCGGTGTATTTACAGTCTGTTTCGGAACGTGCCAGCCGTAGAAAAGCATCGGCACATGAGTGTCATAAGAATACGGGGCTCCGTGCGTTGTACCTCTATTTAAGAATGTAGGGAGATATCCCGGCTGCAGGTTATATGCTATGTCGCCCGAACGTGCCGGATTAAAACCGTTAAGTATCAGGTTACCCGATTCACGGCTTGCAGTCCTTCCTTCAAGTTCCTCCCTTGTTGCGAGAGTTGAAATCTGCGGGAAGGTGCTCCTGATGTAATTAGTAAATGACCTGATTACGGAATAAAGGTCCAGTTTATTCTTTTTAACCTCATCGCGGCTGATAAAGAGCTGCAGGTTCGAAGTATTCTCCAGTATTCTTGCGCTGCCGAATTGTCTTACGGCAAAAGCCTTCAGTGAATCTGTAAATGCTTTAGTATTGAGCCCCCCGGTCGGGAGGTTATGGTCTTTTAAGTAATGCGGCGAATCGAGCCCGGCATGATCGGCAGTTAAAAATAGAACATAGTTCCCCTTTCCCACCTGACGGTCCAGTGCCTTTAAGAGCTCCGCAATCTGAGCATCAAGCCTGATGTAGGTATCCTGAAGTTCATAGGAATAGTTTCCGTAGGCATGCCCGACGTAATCGGTTGAAGAAAAGCTTACGGCCAGGAAATCAGTCTCCTTGCCCTTTCCCATGTTTTCATTTCCGAGGGCGGCAATTGCCAATTCCTTTACGATCTCGTTTCCGAAGGGTGTGGATTCCAGTATTCCGTATCTTTGTGAAGGTTTCACCTTACCGAAAGAATGAGGAAACGTAGTCTTCCCTTCTGAGAACACGTCATTTTCATAGTCCGACTGGTCACTTCCAAGCCACGTGTAGTCGCTTTCAGGCCTCGAAAGTGTCCACTCTCCCGAGAGATACTTATCCGCCAGTTTCCTTTTATTAAAGTCACTTACCCACTTTGGGAGCGACTTCATGTAATATGTGGAAGTTATAAAGTCCCCAGTCTCATAGTCATACCAGAAAGCTCCGTCGGGATAGTGCCCCCCGGGAAGGATTGCGGCCCTGTCCTTAAGTGAAATGCTTATAACCTTCGACTTCCCGCTTGTTGCAAGCTTAAGCTGGTCTGTAATTGTTGTGGACATTTCACGCCTGGGCGACATCTGTCCTGCCTTATCGCTGGAACCGACACTCTGAACCGTGGTGTCACTTGCGCAGTAGACCATCTTCTTTAACTGCTTATCATAAAAGTCGTTACCGATAATTCCATGGAAGTACGGGGTTGTTCCTGTATAGACAGATGTATGCCCGGGACCGGTATAAGTAGGGACATAATTGTAATGCGCAAATGTAAAGTTAGAGCCCTCGGTCTTTAGGCGGTTAAAGCCGTCACGGCCGAAATAAGGCTCAAAGCGGTAAAGATAATCGTACCTCATCTGGTCCACAACTATCCCTACTACCAGTTTTGGTCTTTGCTGTGAAAACGTTTCAGCAGATAGTGCCAGGAGTACAACAATCAGCAGAAAAAATAATTTGTTTTTTGACATTTCTTTAAACAACCGTTTTAATTCAAAAAATAGGAATGCAATATATGAAATTTCATTTAATTAAAAGACACATGGTATACAAAAGTAAAACAATTGAAGATCCTTCTTAAATACCTGAAGTCTGCCTGAATTTATAATATAAATAAAAAGAGCCAAAAACTGTGTGATTTTGAGCTCTTTTCATTCCTATATTTTATTATTGTGGAATCATTTTCTATAGGGCCGGCAAAACCTGCAGGCAGCTGCCAGGCGCAATCCTGGGGCAGAATGCCGCCTGCTGCATAAAGAAAAAGCCCTTCACAATTTCTCAAGAAGGGCTTTACGGGTATAAATGTATATTTATTTACAAATTAGATGCCGATCTCCTTTGAGCAGAATCTGAACCCGGTACATTGCGTACAGGCTCATCCTTAACCATGGTTCCTTTACCCTGGCTTAAATAGAGCGACTTATTTGCATAAGACTCTAATTCTCTACTCCGGCTTACCGTAATGATTGTTCTGCCGTCTTCATTCAGCTCTTTTAGAAGCTCCATTATTCCCGTACTGGTGGAGGTATCAAGAGCCGGATTTGCTTCATCAATAAGAATAATCTCCGGATTTTTTACCATTGCACGTGCAATTGCAACCCTCTGCTGCTCGCCTCTGGTTAGGACTCCGGGAAGCATACCCGATTTATAGTAGAGATACACTTTCCTTAGAACAGAAAGGGCCATTTCCTTCTGCTGATCTAATGAATACTCATTGGTAACAAAAGGCAGCATAACGTTTTCTAGTACCGTAAGAAACGGAAGTAACTGAAACGACTGAAAGACAAAGCCCAGGTGGCTGTGCCTGAAGTCGGCCAGTTTCTCGGCCGAAAGATCATAAATATCAGTTCCGTTTACAAGTATGTTCCCTGAGGTGGGACGGTTGAGTCCGCCCAGCATTGAAAGAAGAGTGCTTTTACCGGAAGCCTCTTCCCCGGTAATAAGAAAGAAATCTCCTTTTTCCACATTAAAAGATATCCCATCAGCAGCCTCAATCAGACCGCCCGGAGTCGCGTAATGTTTTAATAGATCCTTTATTTCAATCTGGCTCATATATCCCCCTCATGTTTACATTAATTAAATCTGGAAGCATTATAACCTCTTTTCTCCCTTTTTCACATTCCGATCTTCGGCTTTGTTCCATTTTTTGGGAAAACAAATTTACACAATTTAAGGTCATAATGCTTCAAAGATTTTTTTTAAGATATTTCAGTTGTTTTTATGGCTTTTATTAACCAATTTCCCCAGAATATCTATTTTACCTTAAAGCCGTTTTTAGTAAGGTTCTCTTTTGCCTGCTTGAGTGTAACTTCTTCCAGTGTCATTTTGCAGAGCGGGCACTTCCCGGGAGCGTCGCTGATGACGTTCCAGTCCATCTGATCCTGAAAAACCTTACCATCTTTATTTTTATCAATTGCCTTAAGGTTAATTACACCTTTACGGACGATATCATTGTCCTTTACAGAAGTCATGCTGCCCTTCATAGCGCTCATATCCATTTTAGCATGCTTAGAATTCATTACCATTTTATCCTGAGTGCATTCGTGCTGCCTTTTGGTGCCCTTATTACTTTCTGAACTTTGGGCCATTATGTTTGAGCTGAAAGCAGCTGCAGCTAAAACTAATATTAAACAGAACTGAATTAACCCTGCTGATTTAAGTGACTTCTTCATTTTTTTCTCCGTTATTTTGATTTTATGTTTATATCCCACTTGTCTATAAGTGTTTTCTTTGTCTTCACTTTTTAATTTTTAATTTTTAATTTTTAATTAAACTTCTACATCTTCATATTAGGGTCCATCTGACCCGAAGAGTTTCCATTCTGCTTCGACTGTCCTTTCCCATTATCCATATTCATTCCAGCATGTTCCCCTCCAGTGGAAGGGGCGCCTGCCTGAAGCTGGCTTTCGGAATCAATCAGGAATCCGCCTGTTGAGGCAACTTCCTCGCCTTCTTTAAGTCCTGATAAAACCTGATAATTGTCGCCGAACTTGTTTCCGACCTCGACCGTACGGCCTTCAAACATGCCGTCCTGCGCTTTCACCCACACAATGTTTCTTTTTCCTGTAAAGAGTACGGCGCTGGAGGGAACAAGGAGTCCTATGCCTTCATTGCTTCTGAAGAGAGTCTGCCCGTACATCTGAGGTTTAAGTAAACCGCCTTTATTTGCAAACTCGCTCCTTACCTTAATTGTCCTGGAAGTCGGATTTAGAACGGGGTAAATGAAAGTAACCCTGCCTTCAAAAGTCCTGCCCGGATAAGCCTGAAGTGTAAGCTCGGCACGGCTTCCTGTCTTTATTGCCTGAAGGTCCTTTTCATAAACTTCAGATATGTTCCAGAGTGTCGACATGTCGGCAACGTCGTAAATAATTGCACCTTCGTTTACATACTGCCCTTCCTGAACTTTCTTATCGATCACTGTTCCGCTGGCCGGAGAATAGTAAGTTATTGTAAGCTTAACATCTTTTGTATTCTCAAGGTTTTTTATCTGATCATCCGTTACTCCAAAGAGCTCGAGCTTCTTTTTTGCAGATGACAAGAGCCTGTTTGAATTTGCACTTCCCTGATAGAGTCCCGAGGGCTCATTATTGCCGTTAAGAGCAATCAGGTATTCATTTTCAGCCTGAACGATGTCAGGGCTGTAGATTTCAAATAAAGGCTGGCCTTTACGTATAAAATCACCTGTTTTATCAACATAAAGCTTTTCAATCCTCCCGTTAAACTTTGCAGAGATATACTTTCTGTTCTGTTCGGCAAAATCGAGGTAGCTGTAGGCATTTACATCCTTCTGAAGGCTGCCTTTTTCTATCTTAACTGTTGATACGTTTGCCAGTATCATTTTATTGCCGTGAATTGCTATCATGTCTTCCATGTCGTTGACATTGGTCTGTTTGTTTTCGGAGGCGTCATCTACTGTTTTCTTTACCAGTTCCATATTGCAGATAGGGCAGACGCCCGGCTTGTCTGAAATAACCTGCGGGTGCATGGTGCAGGTGTAATAGGTCTTTTTGCCCGACTTCTTCGCCACCAGCGAATGCTCATGAGTGTCCTCACTGCCCGAGGATTTTGCGCATCCTGCCAAAACAAAGGCCAAAATTACCAGAGGTATGAGCAATAACTTTACGACTTTCATTTTATTTCCTTTTATAAATTCTTTTGCTTTCATGGTATTCCCGAAATTTTTCTATAAAAACGGTAAACTAAAACTTATTTTTGTATTGATCCGCCGACCATCATTTCTATTTCAGCCAGGGCCATCTGACTGTCAGCCTGCGCCATGTAATAATTCATCTTTTGCATTAATAGCATCCTGTATGTATCAATTATAGTCGTAACGTTTGTCTGGTTGCCCTGAAAAGCTGTCAGCTGAGCCTGTGCTGCCTGCTCGTAGAGAGGAATCACATTGCCAGTGTAGAGCTTCAGCAGGTCCTCTGCAGTTTTATATTTTGTTACCGAGGCTTTCAGCTGTGCCGTCATATCGCGCTGCATATCGTTCTTTTCATATTCAATCCCCTTTATTCCTGCCAGAAGTTCTTCTTCGCGTGCCTGATACTTGCCATTGCTCCAGGGGGCAAAAGGAAGTGTAACTGAAGCCATAAGCGAATACATATATTCTGTCTTAGGCTCTTCCATAGAAAGCATCGAAAGGTCAGTCTTTGTTGTAAGATACATCCCCTGAGGCTGACGCATTACCATTGCCTGAAGCATCAGGTCAGGAATTTTGTCCTTCTCATTTGAAGCAATCATCGCCTTATTCATCTCTACCATGTTCGTCATCTGCCTGAGCGACGGGTTGACTGATGCAAGTCTTTCTTCCAGTTCTGTCTGTGTAACTTTAAGCGTGTCATTAGGAATACTATCATCAACCCTGAGACTCTTTGATGACAGATCACGTCCTAAGAGCTGGTTCATCTTGTAGATTTCAGTCTCCAGTTCTCTTCGGAGCGTTACGAGCTGTGTCTGGCTGGAGGCAACTTCCCCTTTGAGCGTCAGAATGTCAGCCTGGCTTGCCCTGTTTACAGAATAGTTGGTAGTCAGAAAGTTTATCAGATTGTTGTAGAGGTCTATATTTTTCTTCTCGACATCTATTTTTCTTTCCGTAAGCCAGAGACTGTAGTATGTCATCTTCACCTGTCCAACGAGGTTTACCTTATATATCTTGTAATTATCACCCTGGACCACAGCATTTTTTCTTTCGCTTTCAGCCATTGCATTGATCTTGCCGCCCAGCATAAACATCTGCGACAATGAGAGTTCATTTGACTGCGCATCATTTAAGATATTGTACTTTGTAAAAGGAATCCCCGAGAACTGAATGCCCAAGGCGGGGGCCGGAGCCGCGTTAAACGACTCTGCCCTGTACTCTGCCGAGCGTGTCCTGGCCTCCAGTGACTTTAGCCTGAGGTTATTCCGAACCGCCTCATTAACCAAAGAATCCACCGACTGGGCTTTTGCAGAATATGGTAAAAGTATTAATATTACTAATAAAGCCGCAAAAGCTTTCACTGTATTTACTGCTGTTTTCATTTTACTTTTCTGCATTTGGTATTCCGAATTTGAATAAGGGAGTTCGTTTTTCTCTTCATTCAGCATTAATAATTCAACATTCATAATTTATCAGTCCCCCTCCCTCATCCAGTCTGCCATCTTGGAGACTTCAAGTTTTCCTTTCTTTAATGCGCGTTCTTTCATAATGGCAAAGAGTATCGGGGTAACAACAAGAACGTGCATTGCGCTTGTAAGTAGTCCTCCTATCATAGGAGCCGTAAGGGGTTTCATAACGTCGCTTCCCGTACCGGTTGACCACATTACAGGAATAAGACCAACCATTGCAGTAGCAACCGTCATTATCTTGGGTCTAAGTCTTAAGACGGATCCTTCAACCGTGGCATCATAAATATCCTGTTTTGTTAATTCTCCCCTTTCACCCCTGTGGTAAGCCCTGAGGCGTTTATCCAAAGCCTCATGCAGGTAGACAACCATTACGACGCCAGTTTCAACCGCAATGCCGTAGAGTGCAATAAAGCCCACCCAGACGGCAACAGAGAAGTTGTAGCCCAAAGCGTACACCATATACATTCCGCCTATGAGTGCAAAGGGAACTGAAAGCATTACCACGCCGGCTTCTTTATAATCTTTCAGCGTAAAGTAGAGAAGTACAAATATCACGAGGAAAACCACAGGCATAATTATAGTAATTGTTCTCTGCGCCCTTACCTTGCTTTCATACTGACCGCTCCATGTATAGGAGTAACCCGCAGGAAGGTGGAGTTTTTCACTTATTACCTTCTTTGCATCCACCATAACGCTTCCCATGTCGCGTCCGCGTGTATTCATAAACACAATTGACCTGAGCATTCCGTTTTCGCTTGAGATCATAGGAGGACCTGTCAGCACTTTCACATCCGCTATTTCGGAAAGCGGCAGATAAATTGTTGAGGACTGTGAAGGTGCCGTCAGCGAATTATCCTCCGGTGATTCCCCTCCGGCATTTGAAGCGGTCTGAACGGTTCTTGCAGCCGAACCACTACCGCCCATAGAAGACATTCCTGATGACTGTGAAGCGCCCATTGAGCTTCCTCCTCCCATCGAGCCTCCTGTTGCCCCGCCTGCCGAAGCCATGGGAGCGGCCCCCATTGAAGAGACGGAAACAGGAACAATGAGGTTTTTCAGGTCTTCAATATTGTTTCTATAATCCCTGTCGTATCTCATTCGAATCGGGAAGCGCATTCTTCCTTCAAGCACCACGCCCAGGTTTTCTCCGCCGATGGCTGTTTCTATTATATCCTGCAGGTCGCGAATGTTCACGCCATAGCGTGCTGCAACGTCGCGCTTAACCTGGATGTCCATGTAGTAGCCGTTCTGTACCCTTTCTGCCACGACGTCGGCGGCACCAGGAACGTCTTTAAGTATCTGCTCGGCCTTGATTGCGTAGGCTTCAAGCGTATCCAGATTAGGACCGAATATCTTAAAGCCGATATCAGTTCTGACGCCAGTAGCGAGCATGTTTATACGGTTTATGATTGGCTGTGTCCAGCCGTTACGGACTCCCGGGATCTGAAGCTTCTCATCGAGCTCACTGATAATGTCCTGCTTTTTTATCCCTGGTCTCCACTCGCTCTTGGGCTTAAGCAGAATAATTGTTTCAATCATGCTTAAGGGTGCGTTATCTGTTGCCGTTTCTGCACGCCCCGCCTTGCCCAGCACATGGTCGACCTCAGGCACGCTTTTTATAATCTTATCCTGTTCCTGAAGTATCCTGTTAATCTCAGTAATCGATACATTGGGCAGTGTCACCGGCATATATAGAATGGATCCTTCATCCAGAGGAGGCATGAATTCACTTCCTGTATGCATTATCATTGGAATCGTTACAAGGAGAGCCAGAATGTTAAGGCCAATAGTGATCTTCCTGTGCTCTAAGACCCAGTGTATTACAGGCCTGTAGAGCCTGATAAAGAAATTAGTAGTGGGGTTCTTGTCCTCCGGGCGGAACTTGCCTCTCATGAGCATCGTCATAAGAACCGGAATAAGAGTAACCACCACAATTGCACTTCCTGCCATGGCAAAGGTTTTTGTAAATGCCAGAGGCTTGAACATTTTGCCTTCCTGTCCGGTAAGCATAAAGACCGGGAGAAAGGAAACAAGGATTATAAGTTCTGAGAAGAATATTGCACGCCCCACCTGCTTTGCCGACATGATGGAGATGTCCATGTATTCCTGTTTCGTGAGGTGCCCTTTTGTCTCGAGCGCCTTGGCAAGATTGCGGTATGCATTCTCGACCAGCACAATGGATGAGTCTACTATCACTCCCACTGCCAGAACAATTCCGCCCAGACTCATTACGTTTGAAGTAATTCCGAAGGCATACATCAGAATGAAAGCTATCAGCACTGAAATCGGCAGCTCTATTAAGATTCTTACGATGCTTCTGAAATGCAGGAGGAATATGGCAACCATTATTGCAACTGTAATTGAGGCTTCTATAAGCGCATGCTCAAGAGTTCCTACTGCCTCGCGTATGAGCGTGCTTCTGTCGTAGGAAGGAACAATTTCAACTCCGGGCGGAAGCCCGGGCTTAATTTCCTCAATTTTAGCCTTTACACGGTCAATTACATTCTTCGCATTCTCACCGTTTCTCATGACCACAATGCCGCCGACAACCTGCCCCTGTCCGTTTTTATCCAGCGAGCCGCGCCTTGTGTCTCCTCCAAGCTGAACGTTGGCAACGTTTTTTACAAGGACCGGAACCCCGTTAGGCTCAGAACGTACAACGGTATTTTCGACGTCTTGCTCGCTTTTAATGTAACCCTGACCCCGCACAAAGTACTCGGCATCGTTTCTTTCAATAATGTTCCCGCCTACTTCATTGTTTGTCCTCTGTATGGCGTTTACCACGTCAGAAACAGTAAGGTTGTATGCCCGTAATCTCATAGGGTCCACATCCACCTGGTACTGCTTTACGAAGCCTCCAATTGAGGCAACTTCGGCTACACCGTCAACTGCGGCAAGTTTATATCTTACATACCAGTCCTGTATCGACCTCAGTGTACCGAGATCATAGCCTTTACCTTCAACTGTATACCAGAATATATGACCGACACCTGTTCCGTCAGGTCCCAAAGAAGGCACAACACCCTGCGGAAGCTGTGCCTGGACTGTATTTAAGCGTTCCAGAACTCTTGTTCTGGCAAAATACGGGTCCACGTTATCGTCAAAAATTACAAAGACGAAAGACATGCCGAACATTGAATTAGCCCTCACGGCCTTTACACCCGGCAGCCCCTGAAGTCCTGTTGTTATAGGGAAAGTCACCTGGTCCTCGATAATTTCAGGTGAGCGGCCCATCCACTCAGTATAGATAATTACCTGATTTTCCGACAAGTCGGGAATTGCATCAACCGGAAGGTTAACCACGCTATAAATACCAAATCCGATTACAATCAGATAAAGCAGTATAACAATGAACCTGTTCTTTGCACTCCACTCAATTAGTTTTTCGATCATTGGCCGACTCCTGTTAGCACTTTTTGGAGAAATTTAATTTTCAGCGTGCTAAGACATTATATTCGTTAAATTTCAATTTTGGGTTTTATTTATATTAGTGTGACTTTTGATTAACCAGGAAAAACCGGCAATAAAAAGCGCCACAATGAAAGTGTAACTGAGGATTAAAATTATTTGCATAAGCATATAAAAACTCAAGTCAGATTTTGTTGAAACGGTAAGTGCAAGTAGTGTGCCACTGTAAAAAAACGTCATTTTGAAGGAAATTGCAGGTATGGAAACAAAAACCCTTAAATTATTTAATGGCGGGTTTTAAATTATTTAAGGGTATTAAAAATTAAAAAGTATGAGGCTTAATCTCTTGTTATCTTATACTGGTCTATTTTGGAATAGAGCGTGGGAACGGAGATCTGAAGTATTTCAGCCGTACGCTGCTTGTTCCAGTTATTGGCGTTAAGGACGCGTTTAATATGGATCTTCTCCACTTCAGCCAGGCTTAAAGTGTCGCTGTAGCCACCCTGATGGACGGTGTCTGATTTTCCGATGAGGACACTTTCCCTTAAAAGCACATCCCCCTGTGTAAGCACTACCGCCTGCATAAGCGTATTTTCCAACTCGCGCACGTTGCCCGTCCATTCGTGATGCTTCAGCATTTCCATAACATCTTCGGGCACCTTGCTAACATTCTTATGAAGTTCCACATTGATCCTGCCGAGAAAATGATTTACCAAAAGAGGAATGTCTTCAACTCTTTTTCTAAGCGGGGGAATTTCAATGTCAACCACTTTAAGCCGGTAATAAAGGTCTTCCCTGAACTTAGTCTCGCTTACCAGTGCAGTAAGATCTTTGTTCGTTGCAGCTATTATGCGGGCTTTCATGGGGATGGATGCCTCGCCGCCAACTCTTTCAAATTCCCTTTCCTGCAGTACGCGTAGGAGCTTTACCTGGAGCTGCGGTGAAACCTCAGAAATTTCGTCCAGGAAAATCGTTCCTTCGCCTGCAAGTTCAAACTTCCCTTTTTTATCCCTTATGGCCCCTGTAAAAGAGCCTTTTACATGGCCGAAGAGCTCACTTTCAAGAAGCGTCTCTGAAAGAGCTGTGCAGTTGACCGCTACAAAGGGATAATTTTTTGTAATTCCCATGTAATGAATGCTTCTTGCAACGAGTTCTTTCCCTGTGCCGCTTTCGCCGCTTATGAGCACGGTCACCTTGCTGGAAGAAACCTGTCCTATCTTTTTATAAACCTCCTTCATCTCGGGAGTTTTACCTACAATATTATTTTCGAGGTCATATTCCGAAGACTCAATTGTAAGAAAAGATGACAACTGCTCGCTCAGCTTTTTATTTTCAAGAGCCCTTTTAACTGCTACTTTCAGGCGTTCAATCTCAAGGGGCTTTTCAATATAATCGTAGGCCCCCTTCTGCATGGCAAGGACTGTAGACTGCATGTCGTCGTGAGCTGTAATTAAGATCACCTGGATATGATCATCCATAGATTTAACCTTATCCAAAACTTCAAGGCCGTTCAGGCCAGGCATCCTGATGTCAGAAATCACCAGATCAATCTGTTCTTTGGCTGCTATTTCAACCCCTGAATTGCCGTCGTGGGCGGAAATGGCCTCATAGCCCTGCTTTTTCAGGTAATTTGTTATTGTTTTCCTAATCGATTCGTCGTCGTCAATTACCAGAATTCTTTCCATATTAATTGTTGTTCCCCATGGGTAATAAAATTTCAAATGTTGTCTCTCCCCCGTTGGCATTAACGAGGCTGATCTGTCCGCCATGCTGCTCTATGATCTTCTGGGAGATTGAAAGTCCAAGTCCCGTGCCTGAAGCTTTTGTAGTCATAAAAGGATCGAACACATGTTCAGGCGAGGCGATTCCGCTGCCTGTATCCTTAACGTAAATATTGAGAGATCTGTCGGCAGCTTTTGAGCTTATGGAAATCTCCCCGCCATGGCCCATGGCTTCGAGAGAATTTTCAATTAAATTTATAAATACCTGTCTCAGTTTTTCATCATCTGCGCTAATTTCACAGTCATCCACATCACAAATGAAGCTTATCTGTCTTTCGTCCAGTCTTGCCTGGAACTGTTTTCTGACATTTCCGATGAGATCCCTGATATTCAGCACAGTGCAGTTAAGCTCCGGCTGGCGTGAAAGCTCGAGAACCTCTTTTACAAGATTATTCAGCCTTTGAATCTCTTTCTGTATTATCTGGAATGAGTCCTCATCCTCCGGGTTCAGCTTCAGGCTTTCATAGAGTATATCGGCATTCATTTTTATCGAGGTAAGAGGCGTTTTAACTTCATGGGCCAATATGGCCGACATTTTGCCGAGAGCTGCCAGTTTTTCAGCCTGAAGAAGCTTTACTTCAAGCATTTTTCTTTCAGTTATATCAACCTCAACAAACATATGCCCTGCGTACTTCACCTCATCAAAATACACAGGCGAAATTGTTACAAGTATATCCTTTCTGACCCCTTTGGGATCTGTATATTCAATTTCACATTCATAATTTCCACTGGTCTTAAGAGCGGAAATTACTTTTTCCAGCCCCCCGTTTTTACAATTGCTGAACTGAAGGGCAAAAATGCTCTTACTTAAGACCTCAGAGGGTTCACGGCCCAGAAGCTTGAAGAATGTCTTGTTTGCCTCCAGAATTTTCGCATCCTTATCCACAACCGCAATTGAAGCCTGCGACTTTTCAAATGCGTTAAGAAGCAGTGTAATTCTTTGCTCCTTACTCTTAAGTTCCTCTGAATTCTGGTTAAGAGTCTGTGCCATTTCATTAAAGGCTTCTGCCACTTCCCCCAGCTCGTCGTTTGAGTTAATGGAGACCTTCGTCTTAAAATCGCCTTGCTTAATCTCAAGAGCTTTGTTTTTAAGCTCCTTCAGGGGATAGGAAATAATAATATTTATCAGAATTGCCATGCTGACGCTTACAATCATCCCTCCCGCCACGCTTACAGCAAAGTAGCCTATCCATTCCTCGTTAGTAACCCCGATAATGGCACGCCCCAGGGGAACCTGAATAAGCATAATTATGATGGGAACAAGAATTAAGGCAATCAGCAATACTTTCCTGTTAATGCTGAACTCACGAACACGGTCCATAGCCTTGGGAAACATGTTAAACTTCCCGACGGCAACAGATGTAAACATGATGACTCCAACCAGGAATGCCAATGGACTTACCTCAACAAGGTAATAAAATCCCATAATCCAGGGAATAAACATACCAAAGACAAAAGAGGCGAGGTTTGTAATTGTAAGCCCTAAAAGGAAAGTAATAATCTGCATCCTGATCTGTCTGGAAGACTCTTTTCTGTAGCGTCTTATCAGAATAAAGGCCGAGAATGCCAGAAGAAACAGATACCACACGAGATAAACCGGGTACAAAGCCGTAAACTGAGGCATGAAGTGGTTATGATGTGCATGTGACTGCTTTACCAGATAGCCTCCCCAGAGCAGCGCCAGAACTATTACAGAAGGAATGAGAATAACGGATGCCTTTACAAGTCCTGTTTTTCTTTCCCTGGGAAAGTTCCAGGCAAAGAATGTCAGGCTCATATTAATTAGAAGCAGGAATGAATGACACGACTTGTCCAGAATTGTCACATCCCCCATCGTCATAACAAGAAAATGGATACCATGGGAAATAATGTATCCCACTACCAGCACCAAAGTCAGAAGAAAAAGTCTGCTGCTGTTATTGCCCTTATCCCTGGAATAAATAATCACGCTAAGCCCGATAGCGCCAAGGACGGTGGATATTAAAAATAAAAGATCTGTTATGTCGGGTTTCATATTACTCTTTTAAGAAGAACATTTATTATTTATCTTCAAAGTTGCAGGCTAATATAAACTAAAGTAAACTTTTCTTCAATTCTAATCTGCCTGATATTAAGGCCTCTGTTTCTAAACGAAACAACAGAAAATCTTCCCTTTTAATTCCCGAATTCAGAAAATCACAGCCTTTATTCTGCATTTTGGGCTTGAAGAATTAGCCGGATAAACAAATTTTATATAAAAGACAGCTTTTATGCGGCCGGTTTTTTTCAGACCGGAATGCAAAAGAACAGCAAGCTTTTAAGACTGCCCCGGAATTAAAATAAAATAAGAGGACTATGGGAAAATCACAAAAAAATCATATACCCAAAGAACATACACACGGAAAAAACACAGCAGCAGGTCATACAGGGCACGAAAACCACAATTTTCCCCCTGAAGAAGACCATAATATACACAAAACGCACCCTATGGAGCAGGCAAAGAACCAAATGGAGATGAAGCATTCCACCGGGCACCAAGGACATGGAATGCAGCATGAACATGGAGGCCACCAGGGGCACGCAGGTCACGAAGGGATGATTGAAGACTTTAAGCGTAGATTTTGGGTCTCTCTGGTGCTTACCATCCCGGTGCTGATTCTTTCACCGATGATCCAGCATTTTTTAGGCCTGGGCAGCTCTCTCAGGTTCAACGGGGATGTTACTGTTCTATTTGTCCTTTCAAGCATAATTTACTTCTACGGGGGCTTCCCTTTCCTGAAAGGATTTTATGAGGAGCTCTTCCAAAAGAAAATGCCCGGTATGATGACTTTAATTGCAGTGGCAATTACAACGGCCTATATCTACAGCAGTTTTGTGGCATTCGGTCTTAAAGGCGAGGTGTTCTTCTGGGAGCTTGCAACCTTAATAGATATCATGCTCATCGGGCACTGGATTGAAATGCGTTCTGTAATGGGCGCTTCACGCGCCCTGGAAGAACTTGCAAAACTTCTTCCCTCAACTGCACACAAGGTAATGGAAGACGGCAGGATGAAGGATGTGGAATTGGAAGAACTAAAAGTTGATGACAGAATTTTAATTAAGCCCGGCGAGAAAGTTCCGGCCGACGGAGAGATCACAGAAGGCAAAACATTTATAAATGAGTCGATGCTTACCGGTGAATCCAGACCGGTCTCAAAACAGGCAGGCAGTGAGGTCATTGGGGGATCAATTAACGGCGAGGGATCACTAACAGTCCGTATCAAAAGAATAGGAAAGGACTCTTTTCTTTCACAGGTAATTGCACTGGTAACTGAGGCTCAGCAGAGCAAATCAAAAACACAGACACTTGCCGACAATGCGGCCTTCTGGCTTACAATTCTGGCAATTGCCGGAGGTGTAATAACATTTTTTCTCTGGAATTTTCTTTCCAATAACAGCCTGGCATTCGCCCTGGAAAGAACTGTTACCGTCATGGTAATTGCATGCCCTCATGCCCTGGGGCTGGCAGTGCCGCTGGTTGTGGCGGTTTCTACAAGCCTGGCTGCAGGCCATGGCTTTCTAATCCGTAACAGGAGCGCATTTGAAAAAGCAAGAAAAGTTACCGCCATAGTATTCGACAAGACAGGTACACTGACTGAAGGAAAATTCGGTGTCACTGAGGTCGTTAACTATTCAGGAAATTTCAGTGACCAGGAAATATTGAAATACGCTGCTTCTTTAGAAACACAATCACAGCATCCTATTGCAAAAGGGATCGTTGAAGCGGCCAAGAATACCTATAAAGTCCGGGATTTCAACTCAATTACAGGAAAAGGTATTGAGGGGACAATTGAAGGGAAAGGCGTTAAGGTTGTAAGTCCGGGATATCTTGCGGAGAATAAAATATCCTATGATGAAAGTAAAATACTGCAGGTGCAGTCCCAGGGGAAAACCGTAGTCTTTGTTCTTATAGACAATAGTCTTACAGGCGCAATTGCCCTGGGCGACAGGATCAGGAATGAATCCAAAGAGGCTGTAGGAAAATTAAGATCGATGGGAATAAAGTCTTACATGCTGACAGGAGATAACAGCAAGACGGCAAAATTTGTCTCAGATGAGCTTGGCATGGATGACTTTATTGCTGAGGTTCTTCCCGATCAGAAGTCAGGAAAAGTTAAAGAGATACAAAAAGAAGGCTTTACTGTTGCAATGACGGGCGACGGTGTAAACGATGCTCCTGCTCTTGCACAGGCAGACGTGGGAATTGCCATCGGAGCCGGGAGCGACGTGGCCGTGGAAACGGCAGACATAATCCTCATTAAAAATAATCCCAATGATGTTGCTTCTGTAATAGGGCTCTCGAGATCGACATATAAAAAGATGATACAGAACCTCTGGTGGGCTGCCGGATACAATATTGTAGCCATTCCGCTTGCTGCAGGCGTGCTTTACAAAATGGGGATTTTACTCAGCCCGGCTCTCGGGGCAGTGCTTATGTCTTTGAGCACGGTGATTGTAGCCATTAATGCCAGACTCCTGAAGCTAAATAAAAGTTAACCGGAGAGGCGGATATGAAAAAAATAAAATCTTTAGCCCTGTTTGTTATGTTCCTGTTTCTGCCTCTAAGCACTCTGCTGAGTCAGGAGCACCACAAAATGGATAAAGACACAACTATGCAAATGGACAAGGTTACATCCATGCATATGGACCATGAAATGAACATGGATATGCACAAGATGGGCTCCATGAATAAAAGCGCTGAACCATACCAGGCGGGCTCCGGCACGAGATGGCTTCCAAAGTCCTCCCCTATGAACGGATACATGAGCCAAATGGACAGCTGGATGCTGATGTTCCACGGCAATTTATTCTTAAGATACAACTCGCAGGATGTGACAAAAAAAGGGAGCCGCGGGGCTTCAAAGTTTGATGCCCCGGACTGGTTTATGGTAATGGCAGAAAAAGAGGTGAATGAAACGAATAAGATAAAACTTTCCCTAATGATGTCTTTAGATCCCCTTCTGGTTGGAGGAAGCGGATATCCCCTTTTATTCCAGTCTGGTGAAACCTATGAAGGCAGACCCTTAGTGGACCGTCAGCATCCGCACGACCTTTTCAGCGAGTTGTCAGTTGAATACATATACAGTTTTAGCCGCAATCTGGCTCTTGATGCGTACCTGGGCTATCCGGGAGAGCCCGCAATAGGTCCTGTTGCCTTTATGCACCGCCCTTCTGGGCAGAACAATCCCGATTCCCCCATAGGGCACCACTGGCAGGATGCCACACATATCACTTTCGGCGTTGCAACGCTCGGCCTGAGGTTCTCCAGTTTTAAGGTAGAAGGATCTGTCTTTACCGGCCGGGAACCTAATGAAAACAGGTACAACTTTGATAAGCCAAAGTTCGATTCATATTCAGGGAGAATTTCATCAAATCCTACAGATGAACTCTCCTTTCAGGCTTCATATGCATTCATTAAAAGTCCGGAGAGCCTCCATCCTGAAGAAAACATCCACAGAACCACGGCCTCAGTCTTACACAGCGTAAAGCTTTCAGAGGGAGAGTTCATCAGCTCTGCCCTGATCTGGGGATATAATTACCTCGATCCTGAGGATAAGGAGCATTCAGTAACACTGGAATCGGATCTGGATTTCAGCAGTTTTGCTTTATACGGAAGGTATGAATGGATACAGAAATCGGCCGAAGAGCTGAACCTGCGTGACTTTGAACCCAAGAGAATATTCCCTATCAATGCCGTAACTATCGGCGCCAACTACTCCCTGCTGAAGTTTATGGGCAGCAGTTTAAGGCTGGGTCTTCAGGGGAGTCTCTTTACAACTGTAAGTGCGCTTGAATATCTCTATGGCAAAAATCCCATGTCTGTGGAGGTTTACCTCAGAATAGCACCGGGTTTAATGAGCATGTAAAGTTGTACTGCAGACACAAAGGCGAGTGTTTCCGAAAAGGTTGAGATATACGTCACTAAAGTGCATTTCTTTTATATTATATTTTTCTTAATATTTATTAAGATTACTGTCAAAATTAAACAATTTCTCTCGTGGAGAAATGGCAACAATACCGCTTAAGGCTGTTTTAACATCTCCTCTTTTTTCAGAACAGATATCAGGAACAGGGTTCTATCTCCAATCCGGATTAGCTCCATCCGGACAAAAACAACATTTTTTTATAAATATGAGGGGGCGGCTCTCCGGGGGGCGTTCTAACATTCTAAAGGAGGCATTATGTTTACACAGGATGAAAGCAATTACTTAAGAGGCTTGGTCGTCCTGGCGGCGGTCGACCGCGAGATTACAGAAAGTGAAAGAAAGTTCATCATGGAAGTCGGGAAAAAACTCGGCTTTGAAAAAAAGTTCTGCTCAGAGGCGCTCGAAAGCATTCTCGGCAACGAGTACATTGATCAGACAATACCGGTATTCAGCAACCCGAATATCGCAGAAAAGTTCCTTCAGGACTGCTACCGTCTGGCCATGGTAGACAACCAGCTTAACTTCAAGGAGGCTTCCTGGATCAACGTAGTAGCAATCAATAACAATATACTCCATGTGGAATTTCTGGAAGACAGCTGACCATATAAAACAAAGCCTTTATTGAGGCCCATGGAGGCATCTTAAGGCAGTAATTTTACTGAATTTTATTATTTCCAGTTTAGAATAAGTATAATTATAATAAGAACAGTACAAATAATTGCACTCATCATTAGTTTTTGCACTGACAATATCCTCTGCAGTAAAGGCAGAATGCTCCTTCTTGTTACTAGGGTATAACAGAGCTGATCAACAGTTTCAAACATTCAGAACTTTTTATATCCTTCCTTATTTTCATTGAAACAGGACGTAATTTCGCGCATAATATAATTATGTCTTTTTTCAGGAATTCTATGAGTAAAAAACAGGAAAGCCCTGTTGCAGTCTATGGAGCTCTGGCTGCAAACCTGGTTATTGCCTCGGCAAAGCTCGCTGCAGCAATGGTTACAGGCAGTTCAGCCATGCTCAGTGAGGCAATACATTCATTTGTAGATACAGGCAATGAGATCTTTCTTCTTATAGGTATTCACAGAAGTAAAAAACCTCCCGATGAACTCCACCCCTTCGGTCATGGTAAGGAGCTCTATTTCTACAGCCTCGTTGTTGCAGTGCTAATCTTCGGCCTTGGAGGAGGAATGTCTTTCTACGAGGGAATTAAACATATAAATAACCCGGCAGAGATTCGCGACCCACTCTGGAACTATATAGTTATAGCAGTAGCTTTTGTTTCTGAAAGCATTTCATTTTCAATTGCGTTCAGGGAATTCAAGAAGGAAATAGGAAACAGGAGTTTCTTTCGCGCACTTGTTGCGAGCAAGAACCCTACAAATTACACTGTCCTCCTGGAGGATGCCGCGGCAATTGCAGGTCTTATAATTGCAGTCTTAGGAATATATCTCGGTCACACACTGAAGAATCCCTATCTTGACGGTACTGCATCAATTTTAATCGGCTGTGTTCTCACAGTTGCAGCATTATTCCTGGCCTTTGAAAGCAAGCAGCTCTTAATAGGAGAAAG
The DNA here is from genome assembly GCA_036261625.1 of Ignavibacteriales bacterium. Classification (GTDB taxonomy): domain Bacteria; phylum Bacteroidota; class Ignavibacteria; order Ignavibacteriales; family SURF-24; genus JAAXKN01. Next base: position 71,009 of record DATAKL010000047.1, read on the forward strand.
TGCAGAAGGCGAGGTGGTGCGGAAAATCAAGGAGATAACAAACAGCGACCCCTCAGTCAAGGAAACCAACAAAATCCTGACCATGCATATTGGGCCCGATCAGGTGCTGCTTAACATGGAAATCCAGTTTAACAAGGATGTGCTTTTAACCGAACTGCCTGAAGTGATAAGCCGCCTTGAAGATAAGATCACCTCCTTCTATCCTGAGGTTCAGCAGATATTTATTGAGGCGGGATCAATTAAAAAGCAGAAAGCCTGAGAAAAAAAGGCGGACTAAAAACCATGCAATGTGTCCGCCTTTTTTATATAAATTACTTAAGGACTACTCTTCTGCCAGCCTCAGCCGACTTTAAGGCCTGAATAATTACTTCCAGATCCTTAAAACCTTCAAGAGGCGTACTATAGACTTTCTTCTTTTTTGTTATAGCGTTATAGAAGTCCAGAAACTCAGCCATGTAACCGTTATCATCCTCAAAGTCCTCAACAAAGTCGTCTTCACCGTTTCTTTTTAAGACAAGCTTATTTTCCTGGATTATTATGCTTCCCTTACTGCCGAAAATGAGGAGCTTATTTTCCCAGTATCCGTCAACTGAGTAGAATATGTTAAAGACCCCGTTCAGGCCGCTTTGGGTTTCAAACTGCAGGCTCATCGTATCCGGGCGCCCGATCTTGGGGTTAATGCTTTTGGTAAATGCGTTAACAGTAGCAAACTCCCCGAAAAGCATTCTTAAGGCAGCAATGTTATGGACTCCGGCATCACTTACAAAGGCGCCGGGATACTGTGGGTGCTGTCGCCATTTGGTCCTGGCATACTTGCTTTGAAGTGTAATCTGGTTAAACAGATCCCACGTTGCGGCATACGGCTTTCCAATTTTCCCTTTTTTTATGAGCTCTTTAGCCCTCAAAAATACCTTACGATAGCGGAAATTCTCGGCAACAATCATTACACGGTCTGAAGCCCTGGACTGCGAAAGGATCTTCTTCGCCTCGCTGAGGTTTGCTGTAACCGGTTTTTCCACAATTACGTGCTTGCCGGCCAGCAGTGCATCCTTTGTAACCTTATAATTTAAGTGGATTGGAAGGGTAATATCAACCGCTTCAACATCACTGCTTTTTAAGAGTTCATGGTAGTCAAGTACGTAAGGAACGCTGCCAAGTCTTTTAGACAGTTCCTTTGCCTTCTCTTCGGTGTGGTTGCAGAGCATGGTTATTTCAAACTTGTCTTTCAGTTTTTCAAGCGCCGGCATGTGCAGCTCCCTGGCTGCTATGCCGCACCCGATAATGCCCAGCTTAATTTTTTTCATGTCCCCTCTGAATTCTATTTGGAAATAAAATATCCCCTGTTTAATGTTTTTATCCTGTAGAGGCTTTGTCCAGCCGTAATATAAAGATAACCCTTTCGGCTGAAAGCCATATTACTCGGCACTTCAGGCAGATTTAAGGATTCAATTTCCACGCCTTCGGGTGAATATACTTTTACTGAAGGCGCGCTTTCATTCCTGATCGCAACGTAGAGATTACCCTTTTCATCCGACCTCATGCCGTCAGGTCCCCCTTCGGGAGGAAGTTTCACAAGCACTTTTCTTAAAGATGCGCTTCCGTCACTTTTTAAGTCGTAGGCCAGAATTTCCATTTTTGGAGCCCTCAAGGCACTGCCTTCTGAGGTGTCCTGGTTACCCTCGTCATAGCATCCTATGTAGATTGTCCTGCCGTCGGGTGATGTGGCAACGCCGTTAGGCATTGAGACCTCACTTATAATAAGGCTTACCTTCCCCTGGCCATCCAGACGGTAGACTCCCATTTGAGGCTGCTCAATTTTCTCGTGCCCCGTGTATCTGGGGTCTGTAAAATATATCCTCCCTTTTTTGTCCAGCGAGAGGTCATTGGGAGAGTTAAAAGGTTTATTATTAAAAAGTCCTGCTATTATGCGGCTTTTACCTGTTTTCATGTCAGTTTCAGTAAGGCATCTAAGGCCAAAGTCGGCGCTTTGGGCAATGAGCATATTGCCTTGCGGGTCAAAGACTATTCCGTTTGCCATTCCGCTGGGTGAGCGGAATAGGACAGTCTTCCCTGTCTGAGGCATGTACTTCCAGATATATCCCGCCTGCATCTGGGATTCTGAGGTAAATGTAAGATCGCTGAAATAGATCGATCCGTCGGGAGCCTCAGCAGGACCTTCTGTAAAAAATCCCTCACCGAAAACCTTCTCGGGCTTTGCCCCTTCGGGGAAAATGTTTCCTTTTTCCTGCGCAAATATTATGCATGAGAATGTAAGATATATCAGGACTGCAAAAAAATAATGTCTCATGGCACTTCTTGTTTTTTCCTTTATTAAAAGCAACATAGACAAATTGACTTTTAGAATCAACGGAACTTCAAGAAGGGATCATACTCTTTTTGTGAAGTTTGCGGAATCCTCCTGGAGAGGCATTGTATTTTTCCCTGAAAAGATGATAAAAGTGGCTCAGGTTTTCAAAACCCGCACGCGCTGAGATATCAATTATTTCAAGATCGGTGCTTGAAAGCAGATTTGCCGCATAGTTAAGCCTGAGGTCATTTATATACTCTGTGGGTGTTGAATTAAAATATTTCCTGAAAACGCGGCATAAGTGCTCGGCGGACCTGCCCGACAACTCCTGCAGCACGGGAAGCCCCTTGCTGAAATTTTCCTTTTCCTGCATGAGACTGCACAGCCTCGTAAGCCACGAGGGTACGGCGCTTCTTTTTTCAGCACTTTCCACCGGCGGGAAATAGCGGGTAAAGATTTCAAGAAGAAGAATCCTGAGCCTTGTTTTAATCTCCTCTTTATTCTTTCTCGGCAGAATGTTCAGCCCTTCCAGCTTTTCCACAACAAAATTCTTTTCCGTTCCGGAAAGAATAACATAAGGCGGATCCAACGCCTTAAGGAGCCTTTCAGGCATAAAGCCTTTTCCCAGATAGCTGAAAAGTTCACTTATTGCCTTCTCCGGAAATGCAAGGTTTACCAGTTCGCATACATCACTGGAACTTTTTTCGTAGTAATGCTCATCACCCGGACGGATAAAGACAAGCGTGCCCTCTTCTAAAACCTCCTCATGGCCGTTGATCTTATGGACCACACTTCCCCGGCTTATGATAAAAAACTCGTAAAAATCGTGACTGTGAGGAACTGTAATATCTTTCAGGTTCCTGTGAAATGCATAATGAATCTCTGCAGCAGGATCAATCAGCTCATCCGACTTCATTACTAAAACATTTCCCATCTCCAAAAGCCCCTTATTTATTACACGCCTTATAAAAATACAAATTATAAATATCAATATAGTACAATTATTTCATCATTAAAAGACAAGACTAATTCCACCGGAAGAGCTATTTTTAACTTAGTCAAGAGAATCCCCCGGAGGAGTTAAATTTTTATGAAGAACAATATATTACAAGCAGAACTCAATTTTACAGAAATTTACAAAAAATATAAAGATGCCCACCCGGCAACGCGTGAAGCAATGTGCCTTAAGGTTCAGTACCCTGCCTTTTTTACAGAAATTCAGGACGAGGACCTTTTTGCTGGCAGGATCCGCCACACACTCGTTGGCCTAACACCCGATGAATGGGGCCCTACGGCATTCGGCTACTACTGCCAGGAACGTGAAATACGCGAGCTTATGGCAAAAAGTAATCTGGATAACAGCTATAAAGAAAAAATTGAAGAGATGCTCTTCTTCTGGAAAACCGAGAACACATCGGCGCGTCTGCGAATTAGCTACCCGGAGGATATGGCACGCTGGCTTCCAACAGATGACTGGATGCACGACTATGGCATCGGTTTTCCCTTATACAGACTTACAGGTGGAAACATAAATTTCGGTAAACTGCTAAAGCTTGGCATTCCGGGACTTTCTGACGAGATCCGCAGGTATAAGGCGTCTGCTGAAATAGAGTCCAGAGGAACTGAAATTTATGATGCTATGCTCCTGGCCCTTGAAGTGTTTGTTGATATATGTATGTATTATGCTTCTCAGGCTAATCAAATGGCTGAAAAAGAAAACCGAAAGGAGCGTAAGGCAGAACTCCTGGAGATGGCAGCTGTCTTGGAGGCAATAACTGTAACAAAACCCCGGACTTTCCGTGAGGCCCTGCAGATGTTCTGGCTTTACTCCCTTGCCGCCGACATAAGAAACTACGGAAGAATGGACGTCTATTTGGGGGACTTCCTTGTTAATGACCTTACTTCAGATACTTTCTCTGAAAGTGAGGCTCAGAGGCTGCTGGACTCCATCTGGAGGCTTATGGCAGCAAGAAAAACTGTCGTTCATAACCGCGTAATTATAGGCGGACTGGGGCGCAGGAATGAAAAAAATGCCGACTTGTTCGCTCTTATGGCAATGCAGGCTACACTGAATGTAAAGGAAGCCGAGCCGCAGCTTTCCCTTAGGTTCTATAAAGGAATGAACCCTATGCTAATGGCAAAAGCCCTGGACACTATTGCCGAAGGACGCACATATCCGATGCTTTATAACGACGATGTTAACATCCCATCCGTTGAGTCGGCCTTCGGCTTTAACCGGGCACTTAGCGAGCAGTACGTTCCCTACGGCTGCGGTGAATATATCATCGATCATAAAAGCTTCGGCACCCCGAGCGGCGTCATAAATTTGCTTAAAGCACTTGAAGTTACGCTTCATAACGGAATTGACCCATCTACAGGAAGGAAAATTGGCCTAAGTCTTGGGGAATTTGAAACATTTGATACATTCGATAAACTCTTCGAGGCATATAAAAAACAGGTGGAGCATTTTGTGGACCTGCTTGCCCGCCAGGAAGAACTTGAATACAAAGTTGCAGGAGAAACTGCCCCGTTTCTTTTTATGAGCATGCTTTATGACGGATGCCTTGAAAAAGGACTAGGCGCTTTCTCGGGAGGAATTGACTATCTGGGCGGAACACTTGAAACTTATGGAAATTCCAACACCGCAGACAGCCTTACCGCCATTAAAAAGCTTGTATATGATGAAAAACGCCTGAGCCATAAGGACCTCTTAAAAGCCCTCGACCAAAACTTCGAAGGATTCAAAGATGAAAGAGAACTTATGCTGAACTGCCCCAAATACGGTAACGACGATGAGTGTGCAGACAGTATGCTCTTAAAAGTCCACACCCACGTGGCTGAGTATACAAGGTCGCAGAAAGCAAAAACAAACCTGCACTCTTATCTGATTGTAATTATAAACAACAGCGCCAACACTCTCTTAGGGCACCAGACTTCAGCTTCAGCCGACGGAAGGAAGTCAGGCGAGCCTATGAATAACGGCAACACTCCCACAAGCGGATTCGACCGCCAGGGCATTACAGCCATGCTGAACTCAATTGTAAAGCCTTCCACTTATATTCATGCCGGAGCCGTGCAGAATATGAAATTCAGCCGCGACCTGTTCACAAAAAAACGCCCTGTTGTTGAAAGCCTCCTCGCGACTTACTTTGAAAAAGGCGGCGCACAGGCAATGATTACAGTCTTAAACAGAAATGACCTTGAAAATGCAATGAAGGAACCTGAAAAATACGGCCATATTTTTGTGCGCGTCGGCGGCTTCAGCGCCCGCTTTGTGGAGCTTTCCAGGGACGTACAGATGGAAATCCTGAACCGGACACTGTATTGAGGAAGTTTTAAGTTTTGAGTTTTAAGTTTTGAGTTTTAAGTTTTAAGTTATATGAGTACGAAAGCATTAATATTTGACATACAGCGCTTTTCACTTAACGACGGTCCGGGAATACGTACGACCGTTTTCCTGAAGGGCTGCCCTCTGGACTGCCTCTGGTGTCACAACCCTGAAAGCAAGAGCTTCTTTCCTGAGGTCTCCTTTACGGGTGAACTTTGTGAGGAGTGCCGTAAAGAAGCAAATGATTTCATCCGGAAGTCTGAAATAAGCGCTGAAAGCCTTATAGAAGGTTTCCCTTTCTGCCCTTCCTGCCGGGAAAATATAGATCATAGCCCCAAAGGCAGCCTTAAAATTGTGGGCCGTCCTGTGAATCTTGAAGAAGCAGTCAGTGAGATCCTGAAGGATGTGGATTATTACAAAAATTCCAACGGCGGCGTCACCATCTCAGGCGGAGAACCCCTCTCGCAGCTGAAATTTACGCTCGCACTGCTGAAACGCTTAAAAGAACTCGATATCCACACGGCTGTTGAAACCTGCGGTCTGGCACCCGAAGAGAGTTTCCAGAAGCTCCTCCCGGTAACAGATCTTTTTCTCTACGACTACAAGGCTACAGGCGAGGATATCCACAGGAGGCTTACCGGAAGCACAAACAGGGCGATTTTATCAAATCTCGACTTTCTTTACCGGAATAATGCAAACATCATACTCCGCCTGCCGCTTGTTCCCGGAATAAATGACTCTGAGGAACACCTTGAGGCTATCGCTCTTTTAGCCCGTAAGTACCCCTCGCTCTCAGGCATCGAAATAATGCCTTACCATAACATTGGAAACGACAAGGCCAGGAAATTGGGAAAACCGTCCCCCATTGAGGCCCTTAAGACTGCCCCCGAGGAGATAAAGCAGGGCTGGGCCGAAAAGCTTCTTTCCATGGGATGCACTTCTGTAACGGTAAGCTGAATAGTTATATATTCAGAAAATTCTCCCCCGGAACTGACTTTGCCGGAACTGACTTTGCCGGAACTGACCTTTCCTTTCCTGTTTCCCAAAAAAATGCTATTTTCAGGTTAAACTATTTTAGATAATGATGTTAAAATTCAAGGAAAATAGCAGGCTATATTTAACTTTATTGGGCATTTTTGCATTCGGAGCCCTGTATACCACTCACCTTCTTAGCTTTCTCCTTTTTCATTCAATTACAGAAATGATCAGCGTGGGCGTCGCATGCGGACTTTTTTTGCTCTCCTGGAATTTGCGCGATCTCTCGGAAGACCATTCGATCATATTCATAGGGATTGCATTTTTATTCACCGGTATCCTGGATCTGGTTCATGCACTTGCCTATAAGGGGATGAATGTTATACCGGGTGCCTCCCAAGGCGCCAACATGGGCACACAGCTCTGGATTGCAGCCAGGTACATTCAGAGCCTTTCGCTGCTTTTAATGCCTTTTATGGTAAAGCGCAGAATTAACTACAAACTCCTGGTCAGCTGTTTTTCACTTGTTACAATGCTGCTTTTACTTTCAATTACATACTGGCACGTTTTTCCTGATTGTTTTGTTGAAGGCCAGGGACTTACAGGCTTTAAGATTTCAAGCGAGTATCTCGTCTCAGTCATGCTGACACTTGCAGTGTTCTTTCTTTCAAGGAAAAAATCTTACTACGACACCGGGGTGCTCAGGCTTTTACTGTTTTCAATCGGGCTGCTTATTTTGTCTGAACTGGCTTTTTCTTTTTACATAGAGGTTTACGACTTTTCCAACGCCGTTGCGCACCTGATAAGAATATTTTCCTATTTTCTGCTCTATAAGGCTATAATTGAAACAGGATTGAAAAAACCTTTCAGCCTCTTGTTCCGTAATCTTAAAAACAGTGAACTGAAACTCATAGAAATTAACGAAAGGCTGCAAAGAGAGCTGGAATCTAAAGAAAGGGCTGAAACCAGGCTGAAAATTGCTATTGAAGAGCTGGAGCGTTCGAATAAAGAGCTCGAACAGTTTGCTTATATAGCATCGCACGACCTCCAGGAACCGGTCAGAATGGTCGGCAACTATACCCAGCTGCTCGAAAGAAGATACAAAGACAAGCTGGATAAGAAGGCACTTGAGTACATTGATTTTGCTGTCGACGGCGCCCAAAGGATGCAGCAGCTGATTACGGGCCTGCTGAAGTATTCCAGGATAGTGACACACGCAAGGGAAAACTCCCCTGTCGACTGCAATCTTGTCCTGGCATCTGTACAAAAAAACCTGGAACTAAGTATAAGGGAAAGCAGTGCCAGAATAACCTCTGAAGTGCTGCCCACAGTAATGGCCGATGAGGTTCAGCTGATACAGCTCTTTCAAAATCTCATCAGCAACGCTATTAAATTCAAGCGCAGCACAGAAATTCCTGAAATTCATTTTTGCGCCGTTCAAAAGAACGAAAATTGGCTTTTTTCTGTTAGGGACAATGGAATTGGTATAGACCCGCAGTATGGAGAAAGAATTTTTCAAATCTTTCAGCGTCTGCACACAAGAAGTGAGTACCCGGGAACCGGTATAGGGCTGGCCGTGTGTAAAAGAATCGTTGAACGCCACGGCGGTAAGATCTGGATGGAATCTGAATTAAACAATGGAACAACTTTTTATTTTACCTTTTCTGTGAATTGAACTCTCACGGCGTCTGCCCGATTCCACAGTCTGATTTTAATTAAATATAATAGATCCCATTTCAAGGAAAGTATAAATGAATGAAGCAAAGTTCGATAAAAATGTTGAAAACATAAGAATGTCGCCAATTGTATCTATAAGCGAGGAGGCAAGAAGAAGAGCTCCTGAATTCATGGAGACAACAGGCAAAAAAATTCTTCTCTTCCAGAGAGGCGAAATAGACTTCCCGACACCAGAATACATCAGAAATGCCGCTAAAAAGGCAATGGACGAAGGCCACACCAAGTACCCAAAGTCGGGCGGCGAGGACGTCTTTAAAGAGGCTGTAATTAAGAAACTTGAATATTTTAATAAAGCCACAGGCTTAGGCAAGGAAAACGTCGCCGCAACCTATGGCGGCCAGGAAGGTCTTGAACTTACTTTTAAGCTCTTCCAGGGGCAAAAAGCAGGAGGCTTTGCTCCCTGCTGGAGCTGCGTACTGGAAAACTTTATTCCTTATGCTGAGACCAATTTCTCGGAAATTCCACTTAATCCGGACTTCAGCATTAACTTCGATCAGCTGCAGAAACTTGTAAAGAATATTTCATTTTTATACCTGAATACGCCGCAGAACCCCACCGGAAAATTATTTTCAAAAGATGAGGTTATGGAAATTGTAAAGTTATGCCGGCAGTCGGGCGTTTACCTCATCTCCGATGAAGCTTATGAGGCAATTACATTTGAAGGGAAAGAACACTTCAGCCCTATATCACTCGACTTTGACAACATTATCAGTGTATTTACACTCTCAAAAACATACGCCATGACCGGCTGGAGAGTTGGATACCTCGTATCCAGAAATAAAAGAATTATCGAACTGATCAAAATGGGCAACTATACACAGACTGCCGGCGTGGCAACTTTCATGCAGTATGCTGCAGCTGAAGCTCTGGCCAATAAGGAAGAAAGCGACAGGCACATTAAATTTATGGTCACAGATTTCCAGAAAAGACGCGACCAGCTCTTAGATGGCTTCAGATCTATACCCGGCGTTAAAGTTGAAAAACCGGACGGGGCATTCTACCTCTTCCCTAACTTTACTGAACTTATGCCTGAGGACTTAAAAGGCGAAGAAAGAAATCACTTTATTTATAACCTTCTCATGCAGAACGGTATAGCCGCAGTCCACGGCTCCTGCTTCGGTCATTATTTTACGGACAACATGCGCTTCTCCTTCTCAACTACCCCGCCTGAGGTTATCTCTGAAGGCATCGAAAGAATGAGACGAATCTTTCTGAAGGGCTGATTGAAAATACTTAAACCATAAAAAAAGCCGTTTTATACAAAATAAAACGGCTTTTAATTCTTAAAACAAAACTCTTGTCTTAACGTCTAGAAGAGCTCTTCGAGTTCCGGCAGGTGGAAAGGCACGTGAGCGGCACTGTTGATAAGAACAATGATTGTCCTCTGGTTGCTTAAGGATCTTACAATATAGGAACGGTAGCCATCCCACCATCCCCCGTGGTAGACAATGTTTTCCTTTTCATTTATTCTCCAGCCGAAGCCGTAATTGTGCTCCGCGCGCAAATTCTTGAAGGCAGGCTTGAAAGCCTCGCTTAAGCATTCCTGGCCGACCAGCTGAGCCTTGTAAAGCGCATAATCCCACCTTAGAAGATCCTCAACGGTTGAATACACGTTCTTATCCCCCACCACGCCGTTCTGGTAATTAAAGCCCATCGGCGTCCTGTTCGGGTTGTGCCCTTCTGCCACATTGGCTGGAAGCGGATTTTGCGGGTTGTAGACAAACGTGCTCTCCATGCCAAGAGGTTTGAAGATCTCCTGTTCCATGAACTTATAAAAAGGCATTCCTGAGACTTTCTCAACAATTGAAGCCAGTATTGCATAGCCCGTATTGTTGTAGAAATACCTCAAACCGGGCCTGAAATAAGGCTCGGGGCGGTCTTTTTGAAGCATATCGAACATATCCTTATTATCCATGAGCTTATGCTTGTCAGGCCAGTAGTCGTTTGCAAAATACATATAGTTCGGAAGACCGGAGGAGTGCGTTAAGAGCTGCCTGATGGTTATATTCTCATAGGGAAATGATGGGAAGAATTTCCTTACGCTGTCGCTGTATGAAAGCTTCCCTCTTTCTTTCAGGATCATAATTGCAAATGCAGTAAACTGCTTTGAAACTGAGGCAAGCTGAAAAACCGAGTTCGTTGTAAGAGGTGTCTTTTTTCTGAAGTCCGAATAGCCGAAGGCTTTTTCGAAAATAATATTTCCCTTTTCGGCAAATAACACTACTCCGTTAAAAATGCCTTTTCTGTATCTTTCGGAAAAGAACTGGTCTATTCTTGATGTGGCACCGGTGGTCTCACGGTTAAAGGTAACTCTTTTATAAACCTGGGCATTACTGATGCTGCTTGAAACTTTTTCATTTTTACACGCTGTAACAAATAATAACAGTAACGTAAATAAGTAAATGGCTGTCTTCTTCAAATCTTCTTCCTGTAAATTTTCGAGCGCAAAATTTAATTAAAAGAATTCTAAAATGCAGTACAATTTTTATTGTTTTGTAAAAGATTTTTAACAGGTACAATACTGCAATTTACGCTGAAAATTAAATGCCATAAAAGTCCAAACGGCAAGGATTTCTGCAATTAGATAGAGTTGCCCTGAATGTGATGCAGAAGTTCTACTGAAGCACCTGGTGCACAACGGCAGTAATGCCCAGTTTTGTAAGAAGTAAGTCCACTTTCCTCAGTATCCCGCGCGGCACTACAATATGGAAAGTCATATTGTTCCTCTCTGCGAAGTGTGCAAACTCTTTCCATTTCCTTGCAACAGGGCCTTCCAAGTACAGGTCACCTGTTTCAACTGCAAAAAGATAGCTATCCCCGTGCCGTTCAGCTATAACATCAGGAATAAATGTCATCCTCTTATTCTGGCTTACTATTTTCTCCGGCTGAGGAAATCCTGGCAGATTTGCTGAGATTTCTGAAAAGCCGTGTGCCAGAAGGTAATCGATGGCTTCTTCAATTATAAATTCATTGACGGTAAGTTCTTTTGATTTTAACATACCTCTTCCCTCCACGGTATTCTTCTTAAAGATTATAAAAATGCCGTAGATTTGCAAGCTACCAATAAGTGCTCCCACACCGGCCGGATAATTCAGCAGAGAAGTTCAAATGGGTTTAATGAAGAGGAAAAATAAAAAAGGGTAACGCCCCCGATTGCTTTAATCTTCGGCATTACCCTTAAAAGTAAGTAAGTCTTACTATGCCCAGGCGATAAGCCCCATATCAAACGGGCTGTTAAGCAATGGATGCTTCGGCAGTACGCGGGCCGTGAAGCCGAACTGACCGCTCTGCTGGCAGACAATGGCGCCCCTGTAGGTATAAACAGTGTTTCTCGACTTACCCTTCTCATTCTGCATCGTTACGAAGGAATTTGCGCGGGCAATGTTCTGCCTGTCGACCGACCCGAAATAGATCTGAACTTCAACGTCATCGGGCGTCAGGCCGCCCAGGTTTATTTCTGCCCGGACGTAAAATTCTGTTCCGACTTTTACATCCATTGAGGAGCCTTCGCTTACCAGGTTTACAAATTTTACCTGGTTCCAGTTATCCCTTACCTTCTTTTTCCATTCTGTAAGTGTCTTAACCTGCTGGCAGTTATTTTTCATGAGCGCCTTTCTGTTTTCAAAGGCGCGGTTGTAGAACTTCACGAAATACTGCTCCACCATTCTGTTGGTGTTAAATACAGGTCCAAGTTTCTTCATCGAGGATTTCATCTTGCTGATCCAGAGCCTTGGCAGCTTATCTGAAGAACGGTTGTAGAAAGTAGGCACAATTTCAGTTTCCAGTGTATCATAGAGCTCGCGCGACTCAACTTCATTCTGGTAGTCGATATCCAGGTATTCCTCGCCGTTGCCGATCTTCCAGCCCACTTCAGCGTCGTAGCCTTCATCCCACCATCCATCAAGTATGCTGAAATTAAGACCACCGTTTGCAATCACTTTCATGCCCGAGGTGCCGCTGGCTTCCAGAGGTCTTCGGGGGTTATTAAGCCATACGTCGCAGCCCTCGACCATGTAGCGGGCCACGTTCATGTCGTAATTCTCCAGAAATACGATCTTTTTTCTGAACTGGTCTTCTTTTGCAATCTGAACGATCTCCTGAATAAATTTCTTTCCTTCCTCATCCTTCGGGTGAGCTTTTCCGGCAATTATAAGCTGTACCGGGTGCAGAGGGTTATTCAGAATGTTTGCCAGTCGGTCGCGGTCTGTGAATATCAGGTTTGCCCTCTTATATGTGGCAAAGCGTCTTGCAAAACCGATCGTTAAGGCTCCGGGGTCCAAGACCTCATTGGCCGACTGGATTTCATGGTGGCTTCCGCCGCGGGCGAGCACCTGTTTCCTGAGGCGGCTTCTTGCAAATGCCACAAGTCTTTCACGTCTTCTTTCGTGCGTTCTCCAGAGCTCAACGTCCGGTATCTTATCCACCCTTTCCCATATGCTCTGATCTTCAGGCTTCTGTATGAACTTATCACCTAAGTACCTGAAGAGAAGCTCAACCATATCGTTTGAGATGTGGCTTCTTGTATGCACGCCGTTTGTGACATAATCTATCGGAATTTCCTCAAACGGGACTCCCTTAAAGCCTGAGACCCACATTTTCTTGGACACTTCGCTATGGAGCTTGCTTACGCCGTTGACATAGCCCGAAGTATTCATTGCAAGGTGCGCCATGTTGAAGTTAATTAAAGGGGCATCCTTATCCAGTGTCCCCAGCCTGTAGAATTCCTTATCCTGTATTTTAAGTTCATGCCTGTAGAAGTTTCCGAAGTACTTTTCCATGAGGTCATTCGAGAAAACGTCAATTCCAGCCGGAACCGGCGTATGTGTTGTAAAAATATTCGAGGCATAGCCGAGCTCTTTAGCCTCCTGGAATGTAAGGCCATCGGTATTCATTATATATCTTATTCTCTCCAGAGAAAGGAATGCCGAATGCCCTTCGTTCATATGGCAGACCTGAGGTCTCATGCCGAGTGTATAGAGTGCCCTTAAGCCCCCTATTCCCAGGATCAGTTCCTGCTGGATTCTTGTTTCGGCATTGCCGCCGTAGAGCGTCCGGGTGATCTTTTTATCCTCATCGCTGTTTTCCGGAACGTTGGTATCCATGAGGTATAAAGGAATCCTGCCTACATCGACTCTCCATATCTGGAAATAAACCTGGCGTCCGGGGAAATTAAGATAAACCTTTACAGGGTTATTTTTCTCGTCTTTAACCAGCGTCATGGGGAGATTATAAAAGTCGTTGATCTCATAGCGTTCCTGCTGCCAGCCGTCTGAGGTCAGATACTGCTGGAAATATCCCTCTTTGTATAAAAGTCCAATACCTACAAGTGGAAGTCCAAGTTCGCTGGCCGACTTCAGGTGGTCTCCGGCCAGAATGCCCAAGCCGCCTGAATAGATCTGAAGACATTCGGTCAGGCCGAATTCGGCAGAAAAGTATGCAATATAGGGTTTAGTCCCGTTTGTCTTAAAATTCTTCTGGAACCAGGTCGGTGAAGAAAGATAGCTCTTAAGGTTGTCATAAGCCCTGTTCATATGGGCTATAAAGCCGTCGTCATTGGCAACTTCCTGAAGCCTGTCCTGACTGATTTTCCCGAGCATCATTACAGGATTATGCCCCGTGGAATCCCACAACTCCCTGTCAAGGCGTCTGAAGAGTTCAAACGTGTCCTGGCTCCATGTCCAGTATAAATTATTCGCCAGTTCCCTCAGGCGCTCCAGGTTCTGCGGAAGAGATGGAATAACATTAAAAGTACCAATGAAATTTGCCATTTATTTCTCCATGACTATTGTCGTAATAATAAAATTAAAAAGGCGAAGAATATCAGACTACTAATATAAGGAAATTCTCTATTCAAAGAAATTCCGCAATATGGGGAAATTTTAGTCTGTTGTTTTGGATTAGGGGGAAAAGAAATTCCCTGGCCTTTTTTTTGGGGGGGGGACTTTACTTAAAAGGCCCGGCAATAAAAATAACGAATAATTAAAATGTTTATTTCTGGAAGGAGGTGAAGTAGAATGAATCCCCCACCTGAACCCTTGTTTTTGTAATTTTATCCACGGCCACAAAAAAGAAATTAACCTTGTAGCGCCCGTCCCCTTCACGCAATGGGCGCGTCTTGTCCATCCATTCATCAAACTTCTCCTCATTCGGGGCGGCCTTAAGCGAAACGTTGTAAATCAGATTTCCTTTTGAATCCCGCACTGGTCCCGATGCATTTATAGGCCCGCTGTAGGCAACGTTCAGGTCCTCAGGCCTCTGGGAGCTGACGGTAACCTTAAAGACTGTAGTGCGCTGCAGGTCCCGGACATAAATATCCGATCCGTTCATTTTGGTGGAAACGTTTTCAATTTTAATTTCAGGAGGCAGCTTGGGCATTACCTCCATTTTTTCCTCATGCCCGTTATAGCGTACTATAACCAGCTTTTGCCCGGCAAGATCGAACTTTTTCTGTTCGCCCGGAGCTATTCTGGCAATCAGGCTGCCGTTACCGGGGTCTACAATATCCGCAGAGATGCTGCCGCTGTTTTTTGCCAGGTTCCACGTGTTCTGTATGAACTTCTGCCCTTCGGCAAGGGGTGAATTAAAAAGCTGAGGCTTATTGGTCTCTTCTTTGGGCCTGCTTAGAGGAGTTTCTTCGGGTTTTGGGCTCTCTTTAATTTTTTCAGTAAGAGAGGCCATACTCTGGCTTAATGTTTCAAGCTTTTTCTTAAGTACCACGTTCTCGCTTGCCACATCGTGCTCGACCCTGAGGTCGAATTTTGCGCCGAGGGCATTTAAGGAATCTATGACCGTAACCAGAGAGTCGCGCACACTTCTTTTGATTGCATCATTTTTTGAAATCACCTCTCCTAAATCCAGTCCGGCACCCTTAATAGCAAGAACTGTAATTACAAAGATATAAAGCACCTGATATATTACAAACTTGCTGTCCCTGTTTTTTCTTACCATCTCCTGTACCCTTAATTTCTTAGCCTGAAAAAATCGTTTCTTTGTATAATCATTTTAGTCAAAGCGGTCTTTCTCATACCGTATCACTTTCTTAACACAATGGATTCAAGACTCTGCAGTGCTTTGAGAGTCCTTTCATCCTTCAGGGCGTTCGATGCATTTGCAATAGATTCGGCCAGTGTTTTTAATTCGTTAAGTTTCTGAAAATTAACCGTCTGCAGGCTGGTCATCTTTTCCATAGCTTCAGAGGCATTCTTTAAGTTCTGATGCATCAGAAGACTCAGTTCTGCCATGCGCTGATAGGTCTCTTCATACTGCCTGAGGTCGCTAAGGGGCATATAATCGGCAACAGTGGCCAGGTTAGCCATTTTTGTATTCTCATTGAGCTGGTCTATTACCTTCTGGAAATGTTCTATCTGTGTCTGCGCATAGTAGCGGCTTTTAAGCTCATTGGCGCGGTTTATAACGTGCTGAAACTCCACGCTGAGTTCATCTAAGACAGGTTCAAAAAGCTTACCCAAAGCAAGCACAATAAGGGCCTTTATTTCAAAAGGAACCGAAAGCCCCAGGAATACCTCGGGCCCAAGTTTGATGCTGATTAAAAGGATAGCCGCACCGATCAAAGGAAGCGCTGTGGCAATGCCGTCTATGATGCTGATCGAGCTTCCGATGATTCTGTCGATGATGTCGGGTGAAGTCGACTGCTTAACCTCCCTTCTTAACTCGCCGTATGCCTTGTATGCAAAAAGCAGGAAAAAAAGGTATGTAACTACAGGCATCCACCAGAAGCTGATTGAAGTAAAGGACTGGTTTACTGGCGACCAGTTGGGAAAAAGACCTTTTGTGATATTTATTGTAATATTGCCAAGCAGAGGAACGTAAGCAAGATCCAGAAAGAAGGAGAGAAACAATGCAAGCAAAGAAAAGAGAATGTGCCTGGTGACTACTGTAAATTTAATTTCTTTTAATTTCGATTCCTTGAACCGGTCAATCTCCTGCTCCAGTCCGTTTGTCTTGAATATATACGAGTAGCTGCTTTCACTTATACCCTGCTGTGTGGCATTTGCCATGGTAGCACTTCCCTGTTTCATCGTATCTCCGGTATTTTAATCATTGCGTAGTTCTAAGGCGCCTAAGATGCGCCCACTGTTTTGCATCGTATCTAAAAGGCAGTAGTAAAAAGCCGTAAAAGTCTGCATCTATTTAATTATAACATAATTTACAATTATGTCCAGTGATTTTAGACAAAAAATGACTTCCCGAGACGTCACACACGGGCCATCACCGATTCATCGGCTGGATTCTGAACTTTCGGTTATTTTATCAGCATGGGGATTTTTGACAGACCGGAGCGTTAAAACAATCCGCTTTTCCCGGATATATCCGCCATTAAAATCTTACCCTGTAATGTTTTATGGGAAAAAAATTCATGCGGATTGTCAAATGAATTATATAGTTTTATAATAAATTGTTTATATTTGTTCTGTATTTTTATGCTGTCATGACAATAAATCCAAAGGTCCAATAAAATGCAAAGTGTTAAACTTGAATTCCTGGAAAAATATAATTATCTGAACTCCCTTGCAGAAAGGGGGCACGATCAGTTCACTGATGAACTGTGCGATTATATTGTAAATGAATTCGACTTGCAGGCCATGGTTTTATTCAGGGTTAATGATGACGAAAGCCTGAGTGTCCTCGGGCGCTCAGCTTCAGCAAAAAAGAATTATATGAGAGGAGCCTCCTTCCGCTGCCCTGCCTGCAGCCTTGTAAGGGAGAAAAACTCTTCCTTTCAGTCCCATTCCGATGCAGGCTGCCAGATGCTCATCTCGGAATTTCTGATCTATGAGGCGTGCATGACGGCAAAGATTACAGATGGAAAACAAGGGTTTATAAAGTTTGCCAAAAAGACTCCTTTCCAGAGGACAGATATAGATAACCTGAGGTCCGTTTCTGAATTTCTGGGATATATACTAAGGACCTGGTCAGCCACAAGGGGCGAAAGCCTGCCTGCTTCGGCCGGCAAGTCTGCCTCTGAGATTCTTCACGATATCTCGCAGGAGCTGCGCACACCCGCAAACAGCATCATAGGATTTGCCTCTTTACTCGGGGAAGACAGCCTTACACCGTCGCAGTCGGAATATGTATCAATCATAAAGAGCAACGCTCAGAGCCTGCTGCTGACCGTAAACGACCTTATAGAAGCCGCAAAAATTGATTCCGGAAAGATCAGCCAGAACAGAAGCCTGACCGAACCGAGAAAATTTATCGACGATATAATAAAAGTTTTTTCTTCTAAACTCGATCCGGTGAATGTGGAGCTCACCTCTGAATTCGACCGCTCGCTGCCCGAGAAGATTTTTGCAGATGTACCCCGTCTGAAATACATCATTCAGAACCTGCTTCAGCATTCGGTTAAGATGACCGAGCGCGGGAAAATAATTATCAGGCTTTCACTTTCCATGAAGAATCAGCTTTCAGTCAGAATTTCAGACACGGGACGCGGAATTCCTTCGGATCAGATTAAAAATGTTTTTGAACCTTTTGCATTTTCCGTGTCCGACATGGCAAAGCCCTCAGGCTCTTCAGGCCTGGGACTTACACTTGCAAAAAAATATGTCAACCTCCTGGGCGGCCAAATCAGCGTCGAAAGCACTTTGGGGCGAGGCACATCGTTTAATTTTACCGTAGGCGTTGAGGCTGTCTCGGAAATGGAGAAAAAGATTCTTAACCTCCCTGCCCCTGAAGGAAATAAGAATAAGGTGCTCGTAATTGAGGATGACTATGCCACCTCGAAACTTCTGAGCAATTACCTCAACAAGTGGGGCTATGAACCGACCATTGTCAATACGGCTGAACAGACGATGATAATGATTGAAAGGGAAAAATTCCTTGCAATTATTATGGATATCGTGCTTCCCAACGCTAACGGGCTTGAACTCTTAAAGAGTATTCATGAGCATAAGCATACAAAAAATACGCCCGTCATTGTCTGCTCAATTGAAGCAGAACAGCAGAAGGCTTTTATGCTTGGAGCTGTGGAGTATTTTGTTAAACCGATTAAGTATAAGTTCTTAGTCGAAGTCCTTCAGAGCTACCGCCTCAAGAAGGATTCCACGGTTTTGTGCGTTGATGATGACCTGCCTACGCTAAACCTTCTTAAGGAAGCTATCGTTAATGCCGGCTACAATGCACTTGCAGAGGAGCACTCCTCAAGAGTAATGGACATTATACGCGACAAGGATCTGGACCTTGCAATTGTTGATCTGGACATGCCTGAACTAAACGGCTTTGAACTCATTAAGCTTATCAAGTCCGAGAGTAAATTTGCCCGCCTGCCTATTATTATCTATACCGGCAAGGAGAATTACCAGGAAGACCTTCAGAAAATTGACGGGCTCTTTGAAGACCTCTTAAGCAAGAAAAGCACAAACATTGAGGATCTTGCACAGACCATAAACGAAATGATCAACCGCAACGACGTTCCCCTGCCCCCGCAGGAAGTTGCAAAAAGAGATAACGTGATAAAGATTCTTCTTGCCGAGGACTATAAACATTCACAGATAATTGTTACAAGACTCTTAAAGAAAAATAACTTCGAGAACATCATTGTAGTTGAAAACGGCGAGGAAGCCCTGGAAAATGCCCGCAAGCAGCATTTCGACCTCATTTTAATGGATATGCAGATGCCTGTTATGAACGGCTTTGAGGCTACGGAGAAGATTAGGCAGCTTCCCGAATACAAGGATACTCCTATCGTTGCACTTACGGCTTTTGCAATGAAAGGCGACCGCGAAAAATGCCTGGAGGCCGGAGCTACTGACTATATACCAAAACCGATCGACAGCAAGGAGTTTATTGAGAAGGTTAAATATTATACCAGCATTAAAAAGTAACCGGCACTACTTTGCTCTTAATGACCAAAAAGGCGTAAATTAAACAATGGATTTCTTTTTTGTAAGCGGACCATATGAGGTTCGCTTTTTTTTAATTTGTTTTTAGCTCTTTTTGCGGTTTTTCACCCGCAGTAAGAACTTAGTTTCCCTTAAATTCGTTTAAATAACAGATTTTGACTTTTAGTATCATTTTTTAGAGGATAAAGAAGAATAATGATTAGCGAACATCCAAGAGTAAGATTTGCTCCCAGCCCGACCGGATATCTGCACGTGGGAGGATTAAGGACTGCTCTTTATAATTATCTTTTTGCAAAAAACCAGAATGGAAAGTTCATCTTAAGAATTGAAGATACCGACAGGAACAGGTACGTCGAGGGAGCCGTTGAAAACCTGATAAACGTGCTTAAATGGATCGGGCTCGACTACGACGAAGGCCCGCAGAAAGAAGGCCAGTATGGCCCTTATATGCAGTCGGAAAGACTCGATATTTATAAAAAATATGCTGAAGAACTCGTTGAAAAAGGGCACGCATACTACTGCTTCTGCACTCCAGAACGCCTGACTGAACTAAAGGAAGATCAGAAGGCAAAAGGGCTTCAGCCCAAATACGACAAGCATTGCATGAGTCTTTCAAAAGACGAAGTTAAGAAAAACCTCGATTCTGGGATGCCCAGCGTCGTTAGGCTTAATGTGCCCTCTGACGTAAAAGTTTCATTTGATGACATTGTCCGCGGCCGGGTTGAATTTGACAGCAACGGTATTGACGACCAGGTTTTAATTAAAAGCGACGGCTATCCTACATACCACATGGCAAACGTCATTGACGACCACTTTATGAAAATCACTCACGTCATCCGCGGCGAAGAGTGGCTTTCTTCTACACCCAAGCACGTGCTTTTATACGACGCTTTCGGCTGGGAAAAGCCTCAGTTTGCGCACCTGCCGCTTCTGTTGAACCCCGACCGCTCCAAGCTCAGTAAACGCCAGGGAGACGTGGCGGTTGAGGATTACAGGGCGAAAGGATACCTTAAGGAAGCACTCCTTAACTTCGTTGCCCTGCTCGGCTGGAACGCAGGCGACGATGTGGAATTCTACTACTTAGACGAGATGGTAAGGAAGTTCTCTTTAGAAAGAGTTAATAAGTCGGGAGCCGTCTTTGACCTGGCAAAGCTGAACTGGCTTAATGCCGAGCATTTAAGGAAAATGCCTGATCAGGATCTGCTTAACCACCTAAAGGAAGAATTGTCCAATTCCAGGTTCAAGGATCACGCCTTCAGCGATGAATACCTCCTAATGGTAATCATTGCAATGAAGGAAAGAGTATCATTTGTAAAAGAGTATCTCGAGAAAAGCCCCTACTTCTTTGAAAAGCCTGAAAGCTACGAGGAAAATGCAGTTAAGAAAAGCTGGAAGGAAAATACTCCGGAACTCTTAAGCAAACTCGTTGAAGCCTTCGAAAGGCTCAATCACCCAACAAAAGAGGACTATGAAGCCGTGCTCCACAAGACAGCCGAAGAGCTTCAGGTTGGTAACGCAAAACTGATCCA
The DNA here is from genome assembly GCA_036261625.1 of Ignavibacteriales bacterium. GTDB lineage: Bacteria > Bacteroidota > Ignavibacteria > Ignavibacteriales > SURF-24 > JAAXKN01. The sequence continues at coordinate 91,748 of DATAKL010000047.1, forward strand.
CCCGGTGCGCCTTGCAGTTTCAGGTCTAAGCGCAGGCCCCGGACTTTTCGACATACTGTATATACTGGGAAAAGAGGAAACTGTCCAAAGACTTAAGACAGCAGTTGAAAAAATTAAGATCCAGTAAAGAATCAGGACAATTTGATTCCTTGAATTAAAGACCTGTTAATTCTTAAATTTAGAGTTACAAATTTTAATAAAAAATACTTTATATGGAAGAAAATAAAAACAATAACAGCGCCGAAGGCGGAAACAGTAACTCTCCCGATGGTAAAAAAGTGACAACCGAGGGGGATAAGACAGTTATAAACGGCACTCCAACACTCGATTTTGTAAGAGCCATTATTACCGAGGACTTAAAGACAAACAAGTTTGGAGGAAAGGTTCATACCCGTTTTCCCCCTGAACCCAACGGGTACCTTCACATCGGGCACGCAAAATCGATATGCCTTAATTTCGGAGTAGCCCAGGATTTTAACGGCCTATGCAACCTCAGGTTTGATGATACCAACCCGAGCAAGGAAGACGTGGAATACGTCGACTCCATAATTGAGGACGTAAAGTGGCTCGGCTTCGACTGGGGCAACCGCATGTTCTACGCTTCGGACTACTTCGATGATCTTCATGCTCATGCAGTGGAACTCATTAAAAAGGGCAAGGCTTTTGTCTGCGACCTTAACGCACAGGAACTCCGTCAGTACAGGGGCACACTGACTGAACCCGGTAAAAACAGCCCCTACCGCGACCGCACGGTTGAGGAAAACCTGGAGCTTTTTGAGCGCATGAAACAGGGTGAATTTCCCGACGGCAGCCGTACACTGAGAGCAAAAATTGATATGGCCTCCCCTAACCTCAATATGCGCGACCCTGTAATCTACAGGATCTTAAGAGCCACACATCACCGCACCGGAGACAAATGGTGCATCTATCCGATGTACGACTTCGCTCACGGGCTTTCCGACTCGGCAGAGCATATTACGCATTCAATCTGTACGCTTGAATTTGAGGCCCACCGCCCGCTCTACGACTGGTTCCTGGATGAGCTTGGAGTCTATCACCCGCAGCAGGTGGAGTTTGCAAGGCTTAACCTCAACTATACAGTTATGAGCAAGCGCAAGCTCCTGCAGCTCGTCCAGGAGGGCTTCGTCTCCGGATGGGACGACCCCAGAATGCCCACCATCTCGGGCTTAAGAAGGCGCGGCTACACACCTGAATCCATTCGCAATTTCAGCGAGAAGGTAGGCGTGGCCAAAAGGGAAAATACAATTGATGTGGCCCTTCTGGAACACAGCATCCGCGAGGACTTAAATAAAAAAGCGCAAAGAGTTATGGCGGTCCTAAATCCCCTGAAACTCGTTATTGATAACTACCCGGAGGGTCAGACCGAAGAGCTCGAAGCTGTGAATAACCCCGAGGACGCTTCAATGGGCACAAGGATGATCCCCTTCTCAAAGGTTCTTTTTATTGAGCAGGACGATTTCCGCGAGGAGCCCCCGAAGAAGTTCCACAGGCTTTTCCCCGGTAACGAGGTCCGCCTGCGCTATGCATACATTATTAAATGCACAGACGTGGTTAAGGATGAGTCTACAGGAGAAGTTAAGGAAGTGCACTGCACTTATTATCCTGAAACCAGAAGCGGAAGCGACCAGAGCGGACGCAAGGTTAAAGGCACCATTCACTGGGTTTCTTCTCTTCACGCCCTCCCGGCAGAGGTCAGGCTCTACGACCGCCTCTTCAGGGTTGAAGATCCCACGGTTGAAAAAGAGGGCTCCGACTGGAAGTCGAACCTGAACCCCGATTCGCTGCAGGTATTGAATTCGTGCCTTGTTGAACCTGGACTCAAGGATGCGCCCCGGGGCTCTAAGTATCAGTTTGAGCGCCAGGGATATTTCTGCGTTGATCTTGATTCTACAGTTGACAAGCTTGTCTTTAACCGCACAGTTGCGCTTAAGGATTCATGGGCTAAAATGGAAAACAAGTAATTGCTTCTTAAAGCTTATATGGGCGGGAAAAAGGCACCTTTTTCCCGCCCTTTTTTTTTGCCCCGGAAAAACTCTTGCGGCTCAAACAAAATCGAGTAAATTAAATCCATCCTATCTGCTTAAACCAGCACTGCAATAGTACTGAAAAATGAGGTCGGGGATATTTCAGTACTCACAATTATCTCCATATGGGCGTTGTTCAAAAATGCCCGCAATATTAAATATATTTTCACACACAATAAAAATGCCGGTAAGAAACATCCTCCGGCAAAAAGAAAGTGAGTACAATATGGATCGTAAGCAAGTATATAAAGAAGTACAGGATACATTTGGAGCCGTACCCTCTTTTATCAAGGCACTGCCCGATGCCACAATCGGAAGCGAATGGGATCTTTTCAAGAAAATTCAGTTAGATGACGGCCCGATCCCTCAGAAATACCGGGAGCTTATCGGTATTGGAATTTCAGCCGTTACAAAGTGCCGCTATTGCCTGTATTACCATACTTCAGCGGCAAAACTCTTCGGAGCTACAGATGAAGAAATTGAGGCTGCAGTTCATTATGCGAAGGCCTCTGCAGGCTGGAGCGCTTACCTGAACGGTTTACAGCTCCCCTTCGACGAGTTCAAACAGGAAATGGATAAGGCAGTCGAATTTGCCCGCTCTAAGACCCCTCATGCAGAAATGATTTGACGCCCCATTACAATATATAAGGGCATCCTTGCAAAAAAAGGGTGCCCTTTATTGTGAACCTGCCCTTTTTTCAAATGTAATTAGTGATTTTTTTCAGATAAACTCGGATCATATTATCTATTTTTTTATTAATTTTGTCCTGTATTTTAATATTATCTACTACTACAGAGGTAAAGATGGAAATTCTGGAAAAACTTGCCGAATGCGTTGAAATCGGAAAGGCTGACGAAACAACTTCTTTTCTGCCCGCTCTCTTAGGACAGAAAGGCGCTTCTGAACTGACCTTCGAGGCCCTTCAGATGGGCCTGACACCGGGCGAAATCCTTTCAAACGGACTTATTACAGGTATGAATAGAATAGGCGAAAAGTTCGCCGCGGGACAGGTATATATCCCAAACCTGCTCATTTCAGCAAAGGCCATGAAGGCTGCTATGGTGCACCTTGCCCCCTATTTCGAAAGAGGCGATGCACAGTATAAAGGAACCTTCGTTGTAGGTACCGTTCAGGGCGATATGCACGACATAGGGAAAAATATCGTAAAAATGGTGCTCCAGGGGGGCGGATGGAACATTATCGACCTGGGGACAAATACCTCAAGCGATAAATTCCTGGAAGCGATTGAGAAAAATCAGGCTAAGATGGTAGGCCTGAGCGCTCTTCTTACTACAACCATGCTGAATATGGCAAAGATTACCGAAGACATTAAAGCCCGGTATAGCGACGTAAAGGTATTCGTAGGAGGCGCACCGCTCTCTAAGGAATACAACGATAAAATTGGCGCCGACGGTTACTTCTCAGACCCTCACGGCCTTGCCAGGTATCTCGATACACTTATAACTGCATAATAAAACCGGAAAACCATGAAGAAACCTGATATTGAAAATTTTGTAAAAACACTCCGCGGAGGAAAAGGAACATTTATTCCGATCTGCGAACTGGGCGTGCATCCGCTGGTGAAGAAAAGATTTATCGGTAAAGATGTCGTAACGCTTGAAGATGACATTGAATTCTGGCATAAGGCCGGGTATGACTACGTAAAAGTTCAGCCTACGGCAGATTTTAACCCGCTTAGGATCGGAGCCAGCAGTAATCTTACCTATAATGAAGACGGCACCATGAAAATTAAATGGGCCAGTGAATCAGAAGGTGTTATCTCCAGCTGGGAAACATTTGAAAAATACAAGTTCCCCGATAAGTCCGACTTCGACTATTCAAAGTTTGAGAGGGTGCGTAAGCTTCTGCCTGAAGGTATGGGCGTCATCGGGCAGTACGGCGATATATTTACCATGACATGGGAGATGATGGGCTTTGAAGGCTTCTCAATGGCTCTCTTCGAAAACCCCGAACTCATCGATGCGCTTAATGAAAGGCTGGGAAATCTTGTCTTAAGCATGTTCGAATATTTCGCCCAGAGCGATGCCGTGGATGTAATCTGGTTTACCGACGATATTGCATATACAAACGGCCTTCTGATGGGCCCTGAAGTGCTCGACCGCTACTTCTTCCCCTGGCTTAGGAAAATTGGCGACCTTGCAAAAAAGTACAACAAGCCTCTCATGTACCATACCGACGGAGTCTTGTGGGATGTGTTCGACAGAATAGTTGACTGCGGTGTAAATGCCCTGCACCCTATTGAACCCAAGGCGATGGATATTAAGGACGTAAAGGAAAAGTACGGACAGAAGCTCTGCCTGATAGGGCACGTCGACGTGGACCTTCTCTGCCGCGGCACTAAAGAAGAAATAAAACAGAAAGTAAAGGAAAACATTGAGAAGGCAGCCTATAACGGAGGCTACTGCATAGGAAGCGGAAACAGCATTCCTGAATACGTTAACTACGATAACTATATGGCGCTTCTTGAAGCAGCCAGGCAGTTCGGTACTTATTAGTTAACTTTAACAAAGAGCGGCAAGGAAGAAAGTTTATGCTTGAATACCTCGTCCTGGGCTTTACATTCGCCTTTGCCGCTGCCGTGCAGCCGGGACCGCTTACGACTTACCTTATTTCACAGACCATTTCAAAGGGCTGGCGCTCGACGCTTCCGGCTTCGCTGGCCCCGCTTTTAAGCGACGGACCTATTATTCTTCTTGTTCTGTTTCTCTTAAGCCACATTTCGCAGTTCATGATAAGCATTCTTCAGATCCTGGGAGGACTTTTTCTTCTCTATCTCTCCTTCAACGCATATATATCGTGGAAAAGATACAGCTTTGAACGCTCCATGAAGAAACTCTCCCCCGCTCAGACACTCCTGAAGGCTGCCCTGGTAAATTTCCTAAATCCAAACCCTTACTTAGGCTGGAGTCTTGTTATGGGCCCCCTTCTTATCAAAGGATGGCATGAAAGCCCTTCCTACGGACTGGCACTCCTTTTAAGCTTCTACACTACGATTATAATTGTTATGGGTGGAATAATAATTGTTTTTGCGGCTGCAAGGAACCTGGGGCCCAGGCTAAATAAAATGCTGATTGGAATTTCTGCCGTTGCGCTTCTTTTCTTCGGGCTTTATGAGATCTACTCCGGAGGAAGAGTATATTTTTAAATAGGCTTATTCTTCTTCAGTAATTACTGTTACTCTTACCAGCTCAATTCTGATCTGGGTCGAGCGGATAATAAGTATCCTGAACCTGTCTATGGAAAGGCTTTCACCCTGAAGGGGTATTCTCCCGATGTGTGAAGTTATAAAGCCTCCTATTGTGGCGTAGTCGCCTTCAGGCAAATTCAGGTTCAGCTGATCGTTGATATAATCAATCTCAACTTTTCCTCCTATAAGATAGGTGTTTTCACCAACACTGCGGCAGATTTCATCATCGGTGTCGTATTCATCCTTAATCTCGCCTAAGAGTTCTTCAATAATGTCTTCCATGGTAAGTATGCCGGCAGTGCCCCCGAATTCATCCACGGCTACGGCAAAGGATACCCTTTTTGTAGAAAATTCCCTCAGCATTTCGGTGCTCTTCTTTGTATCGGGGACGAATATGACAGGGCGCATTACGGAGGCGAGGTTGGGAGGATTCTTAAACAGGTCGTAAGCCAGAACGAGCCCTTTTATATTATCCAGGTTGTCCTCATAGACAGGAAGTTTGGAATATCCCGAATCGATAAAAACCTGCAGAACCTCATCTATTGTGCTTGAAATCTCCACGCCTACAATGTCCGTCCTCGGGCGCATTACCTCATAGACCCTCTGGTCGCCAAGTTCGATGATCCTGGTCAGGATGTCCGTTTCGCTTTCATTTACCAATCCGGCTTCCCGGCTTTCATTAACAAGCATCTGTATCTCCTCGCGGCTGAAGAGCATGTTGATACTCTCCTCGCGAAGGTTTTCGCCGCGCGAGAAGAACTTTGAAACGAGCGATGTAACTTTTACAACAGGGTATAAAACAAACAAAACAGCTCTTACCGGAACAACGGTTATCATCAGCACGCGGTCTGCCATCTCCCTTGCAAGATACTTAGGCAGAAGCTCGCCAAAGAACAGCAGCACAGAGGTTGAAATAAGAAGAATGCTCAGATCAGAAAGATGAAAGTAATAGCCGAGTAAGAGCGTTGTAGCAGAGGCAAATGTTATATTGACGATATTGTTGCTGATCAGAATGGTGGAGAAAAACATCTGCGACTCCTTGAAGAAGTAGATGGCTATCTTGCCTGCAAGATTATCCTTTCTGGCCTTGATCTCAAACTTTATCCTGTTTGCAACTACAAAAGCAAATTCCGCAGAAGAAAAAAATGCGCTTAAAACAATGAGTAATATTAGTACTGCTAGCTGAACGATCATATGAGATTTTATCTTAAGTATCTGTTAGAAATAGACAATATAAGTTGTAGTTAATACATAAAGAATTATGTTTACTATCATCGGGACGTCGGTCATCATAACTTCCGTGGCGTTTTCACCCTTGCTCTTTTTATATACAAGATACATAAATCTGAAGATCCCGAAAACAACAAAAATCGTCGTATAAACGAGGTTCTCGCTGTGCAGGTAGCTTATGGTACGTTCAGAGACTGAATACAAAGCGTAGCAGATTATGACACCCGCAGCAGAAATTGTTGCCATCTGCTCTGTAAAGCTAATGGAATATTCCGACAGAACTTTTCTTGTACTTCCCCCTTCCATTGGGTTTAGGCCAAGCTCCGAGCGGCGTTTCATAATGGCAAGGAATAAGGAAATAAAAAGAGTTGTAAGAATGAGCCAGCTCGATATATAGACAGATATGACGTATGCCCCGGCCAGAACTCTCAGCATAAAGCCTGCAGCAATGCTCATTATATCAATTAAAACAAGGTGCTTTAAGACAATTGAATAGAAGATATTAAGGACTATATAGCCTATAAGGGCAAGAATAAAAGTAAGGTCAAGTTTATAGACAAGTGAAAATATGCCTGCTGCAAGTATGAGAATTGTAATCAGGGCGCTTTTTTCCGAAATCACGCCGCTTGCAATGGGTCTTGTCTTTTTCTGCGGGTGCTGTCTGTCCTGCTCGACGTCAAAAAGGTCATTCATGACGTATACGGCGCTTGAAGTTAAGCAGAATGCCAGGAATGCCAGGAGCACCAGAAGAAAGTAATTTGCGTTAAAAAGGTTCTTGGAGAACAGAAGCGGGACAAAAACGAACAGGTTTTTGATCCACTGAGTAACGCGCAAAAGCCTCAGGTAGTTAGATGCCTGTGTCCATAAAGAATTTGAATAAACAATATCTGCCGGTTGCCCCATTTTTGCCCGTTTTAATTTATTTCCCTTATTTACAGCTAAAATATATGGTTTTTATTGGCCTTTAGCAAAACGGAGGGGACAAATAACGCCCCCTTTAGTAACTTCAGTGGACTGTCATTACTTTCTGAATTTGAATGAGTGACTATTTGACAATTTTTTCAAGGTTTTCTTTATTCATTATCATACTTATAAAACAGCTTACTCCGTCCGGGAGGATTAAAATATTTGTCGGATAGCCCTTTATCCTAAATTTTTCCTGAAACTCTTTACCAAGCTCTACCTGCGGCCAGGTCATTTTCTTTTCTTTAATCATTTTAAGAGCTTTTTCTTTATTGTTCATTCTGATAAAACTTATAATCTTAATTTTATCCGGGCTATACTTTTCATTGATACTTAAAAGTTCCGGTATCTCCTGAATGCAGCCACCGCACCATTCCCCCCAGAAATTCAGCAAGAGATATTTTCCTTTATACTGCCTTAAATCTATTTTTTCACCCGATAAGGTTGTCAGCCGGGAGTCCCAGATTGCTTTATCTATCTGGTATTTATGAAAAGCCCTTGAAATGCCAGAAGTATATAACGTATCCATAATGTAATAGTCTGTCGTGTTTTCATCTGTCTTTTCCAGATCAACCCACATTCCATATTTGTCGCAGTTCTTCATCCTGTAATTATATGGTGGAATCCTGAATATATCATTCAGCTTAAAGACACAACTCTCATCGCTTAAGTTTAGCTCTTCTCCTCCGTGCAGGTTAATCATCAGTAAATCTTTACTGTCATTATAGATGCCGTTTTTCTGGTAGTCATAGAGCCCAATTGAATATGTTTTCCCATCGATAATAACTTCACCACGGCTTAAATTATTCTGGTCAACAAAATAAAAGCTGCCGGCTTTCCCCTCAAAATTCATTACCCCCTTCATGCCGCCGGCAGATTTTGCAAACATCGGATTAAGGTCTCCATTTTCCAGGATATAGCGTCTTATCACAGACTGAGGCATTACCGGGCATCTTATAAGTTCAAATTTGGCTATACGGTTGGAGTCTGAGTCATCTACATATATAACAACAGGGATTCTATTTTGCTTTTTATCGAACACTAATGGCGGGCCTGCTTTAGAAAAATCGCCCGTACTTTTCCGGTCAATATATAACATATCGGCATCTTTATTGGATGCAACCAGTATATTTACCAGTTTGAACTTTCCTGATAAGTCAAAATATTCAAGTGAAACAGTTCCTTTGATTGAGTCCTTTGTATCGGGGGAAATAAATTTATTAGCGGAATCCTTCTTAACTATTTCCAGAAGAAGGCCCTGGTCGTCAAGAACAACTTTCCTGTTGAGTTCAACGTGATAAGTCTGGGCAAGACATAAAGGCGCCCAATAAAATAACAAAATGCTAATTTTGAGTGATGATCTGTGCTTAAAGAAGAAAGGTAAGGAGACCATAGTCTTCATTTTGTACTCCCGGAAATTCAGTAAAAATATGAGTTAAAAGAGTAAAACTATTTCGATAGATCTCCTTAAAACAGGTTCTTGTATGTACAACTATTAATTACAGGATAAATTTTATAATTATGAAGGGGCACTCAATTTATTTTCTGATGGCTATAACCTTTGCATCAGGATCATTTAATGGAATTGGGATAATTTTTTCTTTCCCCTCATATGGAGGAATAGGGATTGTCCGGTAAGGTGACTGATTCGGATTATTCGGAACAATTATGGTATTAGGATCTGCATTCAGTTGAAACTTAAGCAAAGAATCCAATGTACTTTTGGGCAATGAGCTGTAGAATTGTTCTATATCTTTCCGGTTTGCATCTGGCGGAATATTATTCAATTGCTTTTGGACCCAATCCAGTCTGGCTTTTTTTTCTTCCTGAGTCGATTTATTTTGAGCAAAAGTAGAAGACGAAAGGACCAGAAGAATACATAGAAGGGTTAAGACTTTCATTTGGAAACTCCCTAAAAATTTTCATCAATTAGAGTTACGAAAATATTTCCAAATGGAAAGTAGGCAATCTTAGCTCTTTTGTCAATATAGTTTTAAGGATTATACGTGGTTCAGAATGGTTTTTGGACCCCTGATTCTACAAAAAGATAACTGATAAAGCAGTTAGGAAAGCTACAGCGCATAGTTATTTCTTCCTACCCGCCTAAGCAATTAGGATATTTCCTTTTACAGAAGAACATTGTTTCCCTTCCTATCCGCGTTAGCGGATACCTATTTGTAGCAAAACATTCCAAAACAACCTCAGAACCACGTAAGTGGTTCTATATGCCGACTTACCCGAAAACGTATTTAAGATCATATTTCACACCGAACGATTTCAGGAAATTGAGGTATTCCTCCTGAAATGTGTGAATCCTGTGGTGTTCTTCCTGGCCTGCAATATACCTGACCACAC
>DATAKL010000075.1:0-50257 GCA_036261625.1 Ignavibacteriales bacterium
GTTGCCCTTGGCTTCCACTTCGTCTATAGAGATCTCGAGACCCGGATCGTTCACTTCTTCAACGATCTGGCGTTCAAGGAATATTTCTATATCGCCCTTATCCATATTAACGACAACACTGAAATTAGCATCATTCCCATATTTCTTCTTCACCATTATGCCGAAGATCTCCTCGATTATTCCGGCAAGCACATCCTTGTCAATGCTCTTTTCCCTTACCATTTGTGAAAAAGATTCAACTATTTCAGTATTCATACTGTTTTTCCTCCGTAATCAAAAGCTGATTAAAACTTTAGCTGTTTTAATTGTATTAAAATTTACAGGAACTTCCTCGTTATTTACTTTGAATGTCAACACGTCGCCGTCTATACCTACCAGTTTCCCGGTTATCTTTTTTAACTCAACTGCCGGAGGAGCCTCCGCCTGAGTCTCTTGAATGGTTTCATTCCCTGTACCGTCATTCTTCATCGGAACCGTGTAGGTGACCTCAAATTTCCTGTTCAGATGCTTAAAGTACTGCTCCATGAACTTTAACGGTCTTTCTACGCCGGGAGAAGAAACGTCCAGACGGTACTTAGAGGTAATCAGGTCTGCAGAATCCAGGACAGATGCCATTTCACGGCTCATTTCGGCGCAATCATCAACAGAAACACCGCTGCGGCTGTCAATAAACACCTCAACTATGCGGCTGCGGTTATCTCCCTTAAATGACACGTCAACAAGCAGAAGCCCGAGTTTTTCGGCTGTCTGCTCTGCTATTTGGATGATATTTTTCTGTAGTTCGTTCATAAATAAAAAACGCCCTCGAAGGGGCGAATCTGATTCATTAAACTAACATTATTTCCTTGAATTTGCAAGTCATTTAATAAAAAAGATTTGCGGCCATTTTTGAGGCAACCCGCGCCTGGGGAAAGTCTTCGTTATTTATTAGAATAAACCCTGTTTAAGTGGCAAAAGTTCAATATCAGTAAGGTTTTTCGGCCCATTAAAAGAGGATTCAATTAGAATTGTTTTTCATATCAATTCCTCTATATTTATACAAAGCGCTGAAAAGCCAGGGTAAAGAGAACTAAAAGGGTTTTTGAAAAAGCAAAGGAGCAGGAGACTATGCCAACAGCTGATCAGAATAAGGGTCAGGAACATATGTTCACCTTGTCGCAGACAATTAATCACCTCAGGGATAAGGGTTACACGAAAGACTTTCAGATGACGGACCTTGGGATGGCCTGCAAGGAAACCCACGAGGTCTTTAAGCCTGAAGAGATCACAATTGAAAGGGTATACCGTTTTGAAGGTGAATCGAACCCGGATGACATGTCGGTCATTTACCTGATGAAAGCCGACTCGGGTACAAAGGGCCTTTTCGTGGATGCCTACGGTGCTTATTCCTCTTACGACGGAATAGACCTGATGGAATTCCTCAAGAAAGTAAAACGGGAAGACGACAACGTTTAACAATTCAGGTGCAGAAAGAGAGACTGAGAGAATCTTCCTCTTCCTGCACCCATCCCCCACTGTCAAATGCTCTTGATTTCCGTGTCAATTCTAAAGCCGTTGTTTTACCGGCTTATTCACCCCCGCCCGCAATTTACATAAACGGCATTGCATTTAATGCGGCCTTAATTTAATTTGCCGGCATAAATATTTTTTTGTTCTGCTTATAACTCCAGAGAAAATATTTTTAACAACGGAAACATTAACCAAGCCGGAAATTATTATGAAAAAGAACATCATCTACATTTTAACTTTGGCTCTTCTGTCCCCCGCCTTGCTCTTCGCTCAGAAAAAGGAAGCCGACAAGGCGGTTTTCTCCAACACCAAGAGCCCTTACTGGGAAATGGTGCAGAAGGACATCGAGAACTATAATAAGAAACAGACCGCTGAAAAGAAATTCTTCAGAGTCGATTTTTCTGCAGTCAATGCACCCAAGTCGCCTAAGGACTTCACTGAATCGTGGCATAATACACCTATAAATCAGGGACTGACCGGAACCTGCTGGTGCTTTTCAACAACATCTTTCTTCGAATCTGAAATCTACCGCCAGACAAAACGCCAGATAAAGCTTTCAGAAATGTATACCGTGTACTGGGAATACGTCGAAAAAGCCAAACGCTTTGTTGAGGAAAGAGGCAACTCGAACTTCGGCGAAGGATCCGAAAGCAACGCCGTAAGAAGAATATGGAAGAAATACGGCGTCGTTCCTGAAGATGCCTATACAGGTATGCTCCCCGGACAGAAACACCACGACCACAGCAAGATGTTTGCCGAGATGGACAGCTACCTGCAGAAAGTTAAGGCAAATAACGACTGGAATGAAGACGCCGTAATTTCAACTATTAAATCCATTATGGATCACTATATGGGCAAGCCCCCTGTAAAGGTTATGAGCGAGGCCGGTGAACTTACACCGCTGGAATACTTCGAGAAGGTTGTAAGGCTTAACATGGACGATTATGTAGACATAATCTCACTTAAGGAATCACCCTACTATGCAAAAATGGAATACGACGTGCCCGACAACTGGTGGCACGACAGCGATTACTACAATGTGCCTCTTGACGTATTCATGAGCACAATTAAGAATGCCGCAGCCAAGGGCTACACAATGGCCATAGGCGGCGACGTATCTGAACCCGGCTGCAGCTCGCAGAATGAAATAGCCATTGTGCCCAGCTTCGATATTCCGTCAGAATATATTGACGACAATGCACGCCAGATGAGATTCAGCAACCAGACAACTACAGACGACCACGGAATCCATATCGTAGGAATGACTCAGAAGGATGGAAAGGACTGGTACCTCATTAAGGATTCAGGAGCCGGATCCTACAGCTCGCCTAATCCGGGCTATGTTTTCTTCCGTGAAGATTACGTAAAGCTTAAGATGGTGGACTTTATGGTGCATAAGGATATGGCAAAGGATATTCTGCAGAAGTTTACACAGAAGTAAGCTGTTGAAATTAAAGAATAAAAAAGGGAGGCCTCAAAAACCTCCCTTTTTTTATGCTACTTGAGAAGCATTAACTTCGATGTCCCGGTAAAGGATCCCGAATGAAGAACTGCAAAGTACATGCCGCTTGGCATGTCGTGAGCATCCCAGCTTAAGTAATAAACGCCTTTCGACTTATACTCATCCATAATTGAAGCCACCTCGCGCCCAAGCATGTCGTAGATCTTCAGAGCCGCTCCAGACGAGACCGGAATTTTTACCTGAAACTTAATGGCATTGTTAAAAGGATTGGGATAGCCCTTAAGCTCAAACTTATCGGGAACAAGTGAAGCCGTAACGCCTCCAACCCCGGAAGGATAAAAGTACTTATTCTTCAGCGCCATTATCCTCTGGTAGGATTCATCAATCCTGCTTTGGGGAATCGTTCCGTCAAGAACTTTTTTCTCCAGGTATTCTTCCATCCTCCTTACCAGTGAAGTGCCGTCAGGAAGTATATTTTTGTTATATAAGAGAATATCCACGCCCGCTTTTACAGCCAGGGCGGCCGCCTCAAAAAGTCCGTAGTAATTTGAAATAGCCCCCATGGACATTTCGTCGGTAACAACAACTCCGTTGTAGCCCAATTGGGTTCTTAAGATCCCCTGCACAGTCTTCTCGGAAAGAGTGGCCGGAAGCGTATCTATTTTTGCATTGTAGAGGTGACCGGTCATAATAATGTCGACGAGCCCTTTTGAAATAAGCTCTCTGTAGGGCACAAGTTCCGAGTCGGCCCAGGTGTTTGTAATATCAGTAAAACCCAGGTGCGAATCCGTTGCTGCGCTGCCGTGGCCCGGGAAATGCTTCAAGGTGGAAATAATATTCTTCTTATGAAGCTCATCAATAAAGTAGCCCGCGTGTGAAGCCACCTTAAGTGGATTTTTGTTGAAGCTCCTGTAAAGGCCTGCAATTACGGGACTGCTGGGGTTTACGAGCACGTCTGTAACAGGAGCGAAATCGAGATTAACGCCTGCCTGCTCCATCCACCCGGCCATTGTGGAAGCCCAGAGGCGCGTGCTGTCCATGTTGTCAAAAACGGTACCCATTTTGTAGGCCGTGCTGCTGGCCTTAAAGCCGTTGGAGCTGCCGAGCCTTGCAACTTTTCCCCCTTCCTGATCCGTTGAAATTAAAAGAGGCGTTTGGGCCAGGCTCTTCATATTGTCCGACATGAGTTTCATCTGTGCGGGGTTTTTGAGGTTATATGCAAATTCAAGCACTCCGCCTAAGTTTCTTTCTGCTATATCAACTTTCAGTGTATCCATGGAGGCAAGTGTATCGGTTGTTGCTGTGCCGCTGAATGAGACGATCAGCATCTGACCGATTTTTCTTTTAAGTGTTTCCTGGGCCGGGAGATTTATGCTGGAAGCGATAAAAGCAATAGTAAGTAAAACGTAAAATTTTTTCATGTAGTGTATCTTTTAGTGTATAAATATAAGGCAGGTGAAAAATACACGAATTAATTCATGAATAACAGAAAAAAGTGGATAGCTAAGGAAGTTATTTTTGAAAGGATTTTAGAGTGCGATTCTTAAGGCAGAAGGTTCACGCTTTGTTACTAGCAGACAAGCGTCAAATCGCCAATGGAAAGCGAATGAAAGCAGAGCATTTAGAATTACGTAATTGCAGAGTCCCGGAGGGACGATTTATTTGTAGCCCCTGCCCGTCTCTGACGTGGCCGCGACATGTTCCCGTTCACCACATGTTCCGGAATGGGGCTAAAAATTCAAGCCCAGCCCTCCGCCAATTGAGCTGAACTTTGCAACATTATACTCGAAGTTAAGACTTACTACTGAAAGATTGAAGGCCACTCCCAGGACAAGCTTCCCGGAGTTCTCACCCTTGAGCTGAAAGGATATATTTGTCGGCACTTCAACGCCCTGCGACTGATATAAATAATTATATGAAACATCCATTGTTGAACTCTGCAAGGTAAGGCCGGCATATGGAGTAATGCCGAAAGCACCCCCGGCGCCTATGGATTTGCTGGCATAAATACCGTACTCATCGGCTCTCGATTTAATAATATCCCCTACTTTCAGGCTCTGCGTAAAGTAGCCCAGAGTAATATCCAAAGGAAGCGGCACCCATACTCCTATGTTATGCTCTATGCCGAAACCGAAATAATCCGCCTTTCCCAGGTCGGCATTTATCTCTGTCGGGGGCAGGTAACGGAACAATACCTGCGTGCCGTAGACTGTTCCCAGCGTCAGCTGCGGGGCCCCGAAGGGAAGGATTGACATATTATCGAGGACTCCTTTAATCTCCTGGATCGGGATTTCCTGGGGCGGCACATAGATATCCTGCGCGGGCTGCCCGGGCTGCGGCTGGTAGCTCAAAGTAGTGCCGTAAAAGTTCACCTTCATATAATCATTCTTACTTCCTATTATTGTGGGACCTGAGATCTGGACATTAAAATCCCTCGAGGTCAGCTGATTTATCAGACTCAACTGTGCATCACTTCCATATTGGTTTGCTATGGACTGCGTCATAAGCTGAGCCTGGTCGGGTGTAAAACGGAAACTCCCGTTTATGAGGAAAGTCTTGTTATCCCCCGGCAGGAATGCCCCCATTGCCACAAGTCCTAACTGCACGTCGAAGTCCAGCACCACGGACTTAGGAGCTTTTGAAAACCAGCCCGAATTTAAGTCGGCACCGAACCCGTTGCTGGCAGGTTTAAGATATGCTTTTGCCGCCTGATCGGACATCATCTGAAGCGTACTCTGAAGGTCCTGAGCTTTTAACGATAACGGTGAAATTGCAAGTAACAGAACGAAGAAGAGGATAAAAACAGACTCTGTTTTTTTAACGAGATAATTAAACATAACTGCAGCTCCCTCCATTTCTGAAAATAATTAATGTCTATACATGATAATTAAATATTTCCGGAGGGTAATGGTATCTATTTATTTGTCTACTTTGAGAAATGTGCTTCGGCAGTGAAGGCTTCCTAAGATAGCAAAATATCTTTAACTTTCAAGCAAGATTATTTACAATAATTTCCCGCGTTATAATCTTGACTTTTCAACGGCATTCCTTTAGGTTCCGGTACATTTGCAAAAAGAGAAGTTTTGTGTTTTTCACCGGGAAATCCCCGGGAAATTAAACCTTAATAACAGAGGGAATTTTATGGCTGTAATAGGATTGGATTTAGGCGGAACAAAGCTCGCCGGAGCTGTCTTCTCGAACGAGGGACAAGTAATTTTTAAGGAAGTCCGTCCTCTGGAAAAAAGACGCGGAAAAGATGTGGGAGAACTCATTAAAAATCTCCTCAGGGACTTTTTTAAGAAAGCCGGCCAGGAAAATATCAACATAGAGGCGGTCGGAGCCTGCATACCCGGAATCAGCTGGTCTAAGACAGGCAGGGTTTGGGCCCCGAATATTCCTGAGTGGGACGACTACCCTCTTAAGGAGGAGATCGTTTCTGTTCTGCCCGATAAGAATATTAAAGTTGATATCGACAGCGACCGCGCCTGCTATATCTTAGGCGAGGCCTGGTCGGGTGCGGCAAAAGGAATTAAGGATGCAATATTCTTAGCCGTTGGAACAGGCATAGGCGCAGGCATAATGATCGACGGAAAAGTCCTTAGAGGCTCGAACGACATTGCGGGGGCAATCGGATGGCTGGCCTTGGACAGGCCCTTTCAGCAAAAGTACGTCTCCTGCGGATGCTTTGAGTACCACGCCTCAGGCGAGGGAATTGCCAAAGTGGCCCGCGAATTCCTCTACTCCGACAACGACTACCGCGGAACGTTAAGGGAAAAAGATATCAGCCATGTAACAGCTCATGACGTATTCTCGGCCTACACTTCAGGCGATCCCATTGCCGTAAAAACATTAAAGCAGGCCGTGGAATTCTGGGGCATGACGGCGGCCAACCTGGTAAGCCTTTTTAATCCCGAGAAAATCATCTTCGGTGGAGGCGTCTTCGGCCCGGCAGTGCAGTTCCTGGATGATATAATGCAGGAAGCACGCAAATGGGCGCAGCCCATCAGCATTAATCAGGTGACTCTTGAAGCCTCTCAGCTGGGCGGCGACGCAGGCCTGATCGGCGCTGGATACCTGGCACTCAGAAGTTTATAAGTTTTAAGTGTTAAGTTTTGAGTTTTAAGTTAAAAGGAGATTTTAATGTATAAAAGAAATCTGGTTTTTGCGGCCGCCTGTATGGGGATGCTGCTCTTCGGCATGGTGTTCCTTTCGCTTGGGACGGTCTTTACATTCATTACTTCCAAGTACGGTGTCTCGGAGCTTACAGCTGCCTCTCTGGCATCGCTTCTTCCGATAGGCATACTGGCGGGCTCTGTAGTCTTCGGTCCTGTTGTCGACCGCTTCGGATATAAAATTCTTTTAATTGTCTGTTCAATTTTTATTCTCATTGCCTTCGAAGGCATTGCCTTTGCAGGTTCATTTACGGTGCTGCAGTTTTCTTTCTTCCTTATTGGTTTCGGCGGCGGTGCCATTAATGGCGGAACCAACGCCCTGGTTGCAGATATCTCCTCGGAGGAGAAAGGAGCCAGCCTGAGCCTTCTTGGCGTTTTCTTCGGTATTGGCGCTCTCGGCATGCCTGTCGTGCTGGGATCCCTTGCAAAAACATATTCGTATGAAAGCATAATTGCGGGAATAGGTCTTACTATAATTCTTCCCCTCCTTTATTTTATAGTAGTAGGTTTCCCTTCTCCAAAAGTGGCACAGGGGTTTCCCATTAAGCAGAGCTTTACACTCATAAAGGAATCGGCACTCCTGCTCATGGGGTTTGTACTCTTCTTTGAAAGCGGCGTTGAAGGCATTGTGGGAAACTGGACAGCCAAATACTTAAGCCAGGGCGTGGGCCTCAGCGTTGAAAATGCGCTTTATGCACTCTCGTCTCAGGTTGTGGCCCTTACAATTACAAGACTCGTTCTGGGATTCCTCTTAAAGAAATTCCCTTCATACATCGTTCTTTATATCTCTATGGCAATTGGGATACTGGGCAGCATTGTGCTTCTTACGGCTTCAGGCATGACTATGGCTGTTGTCGGACTGGCTCTGCTTGGCGTAGGCTTTGCAGCTACATTCCCGGTTGTGCTCGGATATGTCGGGAACATTTATTCTGCTCTTTCCGGAACAGCTTTCAGTATAGCTATTGTAATTGCCCTTATCGGCAATACGCTCTTAAACTACCTGGTAGGTGTAATTTCCAATTCATACGGCATTACAAAATTTCCGGTCGTACTCCTCATCAGCTTTATCTTAATGGCAATTGTATTTACAACTGTTTTAAGAAAGATATCGGCTAAAACTAAAATATAAATGTGCTGCATGAGGTAAATTTTTTTACCGACTCCCTAAAGGGCGGGCAACTTGCCCGCCCTATTTCTTTTCCAAAACTTCCTTTTACTTTCCAAATACAACGTTCCCGTTTATGAGCGTTCTGTAAACTGATCTGTCATGATTGAGTATAACAATATCGGCATCTTTTCCCGCCTCAATAGTTCCTTTCCTTTTGCCCAAGCCCAGGAGCTCTGCAGGATTTTTGGTTATTGTGTGTATTGCCTCCTCAAGACTGCATCCGGTGAACTCCTTAAACTTAAAGGCGATGTTTCCAAGACTCATGGTCGAGCCGATGAGCGTGCCGTCGAGGTAGCGGGCTGCGCCGGCTTTTGATTCATACTCGCGTCCGTTATAGAGATAATTCCCCTCGGGGAGTCCCATGCCCTGCATGCCGTCTGTAATGCAGATAACCCTCCCGGGGCCCATTATCCTGTAGACCATGTTTACTATAGCCGGGTGGAGGTGGTGTCCGTCGCTTATTACCTGTGCCGAGACCTTGTCGTTTTCAAAGATAGCGGCAAGGGGACCCGGAACCCTGTGGTTCAAGGGAGGCATTGCATTAAAGATATGAGTCACGTGGTTAATTCCGGCTTCAAAACCTTTTATGGCTTCATCATAAGTGGCGTCGGAATGGGCAAAGGATGCAATGACGTTATTTTTAACCAGCTCTTTAATGATTTCAATATTTTCCGGGAGTTCAGGCGCAATTGTCATCATGCTGAGAGTGCCGTCTGTTAAATCCAGTATCTCCCTGAGCCCTTCCATCGAGGGCTCATAAATTCCTGAAGGGTTGAGGCCTCCTTTTTTCTTCATATTGACAAAAGGGCCTTCAAAATGAAAACCCAGAAGCGCGGCGCCCCCCATGTCCTTGTTTACATACTGTTTAGCAACGTTTATATGCTTATTGCCTTCCTTCGGGTTGACGACGGTAGTACCAAGGTATCCCGTAGTGCCGAGTGAGGCCAGGGTTTTGGACATCCGTTCCAGCGATTCGACGCTGCCGTCTAAAATATCGGCGCCGCCGGCACCCTGAATGTGAACATCTATAAATCCCGGGGCAGTAAGCCTGCCCTGGGCATCAATCACCTCATCGGCCTCTGAGGCCTCTATATCCTTATCAATTCTGGTTATTGTTTTTCCTTCAATTAAAATATCGGCGAACTCATTTTCTATCAGAGAGTCGTAGAGCCGGCAGTTCTTCAGCAGCAAGTTTCCCATTGGTGTACCTTATAAAATTAACTGATTTGACTAAAAATATAATACGGATATTCCGTTCATTAAATATACAATTATCGGGGAAAAATGATAAGGAGAAATTATTTCAGAAAAAGAATTGGATAATTTCAGAAAATTTGTCAGTTAAAAAGGTCGAAAAGCGGACGGTAGAGCCCCTTGCTCACCTGTGCAAGACTTCCTTTTTTTGCCTCTTCATTTGCAGTGCTGCCCTCGGGAATGTTCTTCTGCTTCTGTTTTTCATAGTCAGTGATATGGAAAACTTTAAGCTCTTTTGCGGGAAGTTTTCCTGCTGCGGGGCTCTGACCCGGAATAGAGGCAAGTCCTGTGAGCATGCGGTGCGATACGCTGTTTCGATCAGAAGATAAAGCCTTCATTGCTGAATCGGCTTTCTCCAGCTGTTTATATAATACTTTTGAGTCTATAAGACCCGATACTGAGCTGTTCAGATTAAGCAGAAAGCTTCCGCTTATTTCATGCTCAGACTCCTCAAGCCACTCATCGGGCATGTAGCACTTTAGAAATTCCACCACGTTAGAGGGATCCTGCCTAAAAGTGCTTTCCAGGTAGCGCGTGGTCTCTTCCCTGGAGCCTAAAAACGACCAGACAGACAGTATAAGCGGAGTTTCCTCCGGCCTGGCTAAATAAAGAGGATACCTGTAGGCCAGGCTTCTTATCCTTTCAGTCAGAATTCTGCTTAATTCATCCTCAATCTCAGAGGGAAATATTCTTTCCTGGCTTTCATCGGGGCGTATCCATCTGAAGCACTCGAAGGCAAAGGATACCGGTTCAGACTCTTTCATGAGGAAGGAAGCAATGCTGAACCTGTCGTGAACGTCATTTATATTAAGCAGAAGTTTCCTGACCAGGATGCCCGGATGCGCATAAACGGTTGCAAAGGAAAACAAAGTATCGGGATTTAAGAAGCTCCCCCCTGTCTGCGCAAAGGCTCTAATAAGATTGCCCGATGAAACAGGCGATATTTCACCAATGCGGTTTTCAACCGCTGCAATAAAGGCGTCGGCTCCTGCCTGACGAACGAGCTTTCTTACAGACAAGGCCAGGTCACCTATGCTTCCTGCAGCGCTTTTGAGAAGAAGCCTGTCGACATCCCTTTGAAAATCATCAGTCCCCGATGTATTTAGTAAAAAGTAGCGCGAGAAATACTGCTTCGATGCCACCGGCTTGTCCTCTATCCATGGATTCTGCACGGGGCGAGCTTCGGCACTGAAGCCCGGAATGGACCTTAAACATGGGAAAAGAGAGGAAAGCAGCCCTTTAATAGCCTCTTTTTCATTTGTAGAGAGGCCGTCCAGAACTTTCTTTACGGCAAAATGACTGATATTTTCTTCAACCTCGCTTCTTTGCGCTTCATTAAATTCCACTCCAATGAACGCATCGGAATTGTTTCTTATTACCTCATAGATTGCGGGATAGAAAACCCTCAGGGCTTCAATAAGCATGAAATAACGGCTGTCGAGTCCCCTGGCCCTCTCAGGCATTGATGAAGTAAGTGCATTAAGGTAAAGGCTGCATTGCCGCGGGGTTTTTAAGGCGGGACTAAAAGCCCGATGGAAGGTTTCCTTAAATTCGTTCATTTGGGTGGCGTCTATTATAGTATCATCCTCACCTGTAATTCCTGCTAACAGCTCAGAAATTCCTCCAAAGCACATTTCCAGGAGCCTGGACTTCCCGGCCGGAGGAATTGACAGAGGCAGATGCACCACCTTCTGCAGAATTTTTCTTCCCGCAGAGTATCTGCCCTCTTTGGTTCTGCCTCCTCCTATCTGCATTGAAAAGGATTGTTCATCAAAAGAGAGCACAAAGACCGTATTCGGGAAATTTACTGAAAGTTTTATTAAACGCAGAAATGTCCTTACCTCATTAAGCTCCATCTTATCCAGGTCGTCAACAAGAAATACTATTTTCCTGTCCAGCTTCCTGAAAGAGGCATCGAGACTTTTCTTTATCTCAGCGGGAGACTTTGAAAAAAGTCCGCGCTTTCTTTGTTCCTCTTCCCCCGGCGCAAGAAAAGATGAATAGATGCTTAACATGCGTGCAACTTTTTTTCTTATAGAGCCTGAGATTTCATCTGAAGTTTCAATGGTGTCCGAAAGAGCTTCGAAAAAGCTCCTGATGAGGCTTGTGCTGTTTACCGCCCTGGAGGGGTTAAAGCGCAGATACGTAATCTGCTCAGATTTTGCAAGTTCATAGCCCAGAAAATTAAGGACAGTAGTCTTCCCCTCGCCCGGAGCGCCATAGAGCCCCAGGACAATGCTCCCTTCGTTTTTACGCTTTGAAATAGCCCGGGCTATTTTTTTGGCAAATGAGAAGCGCTCCAACTGATCCAGAGATATATCAGTCAGCGGGCTGCCGGCAGCAGAGGCAGGAAGGGATTCCTCTTTCATCCATTCAAAGGATAAATCGTCCTCTCCCGACTCATTTGTCCTGAGATTTGTTATTATACTGAAGTTACTCAAAATTTTCTCTGTACAGGCTTTTCTTGAAAACTCTCATAATTTTTCACTTTAAGATACAAAGCTCTCTGCTCCGGGGCAAACATTATTTAACAGAATTATCGGAATTAATCCCGAGGAATTAATCCTGCCCCGGGGCCTCAGGATTGAATTTTGTTTCTTTTCTGAATAGATTAGATTCAATAGAGGAGCGGAAAGATGAAAAAAAGATTTTACAGATCCATTGAAAGCCTGCTGAATAAAAAAATGGTAGTGCTGCCTTTCCTGGGGCTTCTGGCTGCTTCTGCCGTACTGGTCTGGACAACAGCTTTCGTCCCCCGGGAAAAAGAAGCAGGAGAAGAAAAGAGTGCAAAAGGTGGAAAAACCCCTGAAGAAGGGAAAACTTCCCCCGAAGCCGCGGCTTCTTCTCCTGAAAAAAGAAAAGAAGGCCCCCCGACCCATGGTGAACACATGCAGTGCAAGGCTATAACAAAGAAAGGCACAAGATGCCGGCACATGGCAGATGAATCGGGCTACTGCCCGCAGCACCGGGCGCTTTTTGAAGAGCAGGTTCCCATTGAAACTAACCCGAATCTTTAGTTTCCAAAAGGAATATTTATCATAACGGAAGATGGCGGCCACAAGAATGCAATTTTAACCTGCCTGTGAAGCGGATCAGTTATAAGGCAGGGCAGCCCGCTGCAATTGTAAAAACATTTACTTTCAAAATGCAGAAACAACGCCTATTGCCGCCTGCCCATACTTTCCTTCAAAGTTATATGTATACTCTGCTGTAAGCCGGATGTTTCTTCTGGCCATATACCCCAGAGTCAATGTGCCAGCGCTGTATTTCAGCTCTTCCAGATCAGAATCAATCCAGTTATATAAAGCAACCGCGTACCATTTGCTTGCATCACGCTCAGGGGTAAAGATCAGCTCGCCAAACATACCTTTGGTAGTAATTTTGTCTGCCTGGAAATCGGCCTGAGTATCCCTTCGCTGTGCATACTGGTAGTTCAGCTCCCAAATATCATCAACATTAATTGTCAGATCCGGCCCCCACATATTAAAGCTGTTTGTGAAAGTCTGCGCTAAATTGTTCTCAAGTTCTTCTTTTCCCAGATACCCAAAAGCGCCGATCCTTACTGCGTTAGTAATCTCCTGAGAAACCCTCCCGAAAAAGTTTTTATATTTGTCATCATCAAATATTCTGTAGCTGTTAGCCGTTCCAATACCGGTACCGTTCAGCACCTCCAATACAATATCGGTACCGGTTTTCATTCCATAGTTTAACATTATGCCCCTGTCGTAAGTAAGGTTTGCCCGGGAATATCCCGGGGCGGCACGATATATCTGGTAATCTTCAAATGTCAGCCTGAGTTCACGTTTAAACAAGGGGTCTGAGACCTGGAACTGGCCGATATAAAAGTCCAAATCAGTGCTAAAGAGATTGTTGAACATAAGGAACGCATCCTCAATGCCGGCCACATCGCCGCGCTCACTGATAAAAAAGTAAAAATAATAGGAGATATCCTGAGAAAGCTCTCCTCCGCTTAAGAGCTTCAAAAGGTATGGAGCGCTGAAGTCGAAGCGTTCAGACTTATAGTAGTTATATGTCATGTACCCTTCCAGGCGGAAAGCCAGGGGAATATCTCTGATTAAGGATAATTCCTCATCTCCTGTATCAACAAAATAGCGGGGGGCCTGTTGGTCTTCCAGCTTAAAACCGTTGGCGGCAAATTCAGCCCCATATGCTTTCAGCCTGGGGAATGGGGAGTGGCATGTCTGGCAGGACATTCTGTATTTTCTTGCAAATGCCGGGATGGCATAAGAGTCCGGCATAAGAAAGAGAAGGAGACAGAAGAACAAAAAAAATAAAAGTAATATTTTTTTCATTTCAATACTCCTAGGGAAGAATTGTAAGTTCTGTTGAATGCTCGTTAATCTTAATTATCTGCGATTCGCTCTGCGGAACGTCCAGGAACTCAGCGACAGGTTTTACCAGAAGCTGGTAATTTAAGACTGCTGTTACTTTTAAGGGGCCAGGGGCTATGGTATCGGGCAAATTAAAAGTAAGTGTTTCAGTTTTCGTTTCGCGTGGTCCGATGCGGTAATCAACGCCTAAGGAAGCTGTATTCCACTGCTGAATAGTCATTCGTCCCTGGGGATCGAAATACGGCATTCTGAAAATCCTGTCTCCGGGAGGAATGCCATCCCTCTGAAGACCCTTAAATCCCGTATCATTTAAGGCGATACCCATATCCTGGTAAGCAAGTGTGTCTGTACCGATAGTAAATTCTTCCCCCTTAAAGCCTTTTTTGTCAACGGGAAGGTGATAAACATTCCCTTTTGAATCCAGAGCTTCCACATGCATCCACACAATTCTGTCTTCCACCGAGCCTGTAGGAAACTTATGGCCTGTCTTTTGATTATACAAAGCCACGGTAAATTTAACCGCATCTCCCGGTTCAGCCTCACGTATATCGGGATGAATCCTGAGTTCTATAACCCCGTGTAATTTACCGGGATCATGAGCTCCATGGAATAAATGCAGCTTTGCATCCGGATATTTTGTTCCCATCGAAGCAGTCTTAAACTCAGCCTCTGTCATGTGGCAATCCTGGCACTGAACCCCCTGTTTGGAATATGGACCTTCTTTCCATTCCAGGTGTGTTGATTTTACCCAGACGTCATAAGGGCTTTTTTCATTATGGCAGATTCCGCAGAAGTCTCCTGTTTTCATTAAGGGATTGACTTCTATTTCATGAGCAGGTGAATTTACTTCCCCTTTACGCCCTGCTAACTTTGTTCTGCCCGGCTTCAGAATGTAATTAAAATTAAAAGGAGTATCTCCGCTAAAGCCTGCAATGCTGTGACAAACCTCGCAGGAAACTGATTCGTTGGCGCGTGATTTTGCAGCAGGAAGAGGAGGCGGTACATCACCTGCAGCAAAAGCCATGGGGGAATGGCACCCATTGCAGCCTGCTTTTACGTCTGCCACTTTTGGGTCTTTTTCCGCATGGGGGACGGCCAGCTTGAAGTATTCTATTTCATCCCATTCATGTGTGTATGCCTGAGACATCATCATCTGCTGCCACTGCTGGTAAAAATCAGTATGGCATGATGACCCGCAGAATGCGGGCCTCTTAAAATCCCCGTAGCTTAAGGATCCGACAACTGTCTGAGCCGAAAATTTTGTCTGAATAAGCAAGATCAGGAAGGAAATATACAGTAACTTATTTTTCATGATGTTCCCCATATCTATGAATAAATAATTACTTTGTAGACAAATTAGAAAATACCCCATGTGAATAAAGTCAATTAAAATTACCAGCATCCGATACTGCAGGTAAATTGCGCTTTTTTTAATCATCGGCCTGTCTTATTTTTGTTTTTGGAATCTTAATAATACGTGTACTTATTACTAAATTCAGGGACTCAATGTTTACAAAAGACTTCCGGAAAACGGCTTTAATTCATAATGATGAAGAAATCAGCTACGGGAAACTCTTAGAGAATGTAAGCCGGTTTTCTTCAATTCTAAGCATTTCTGCCGGCGACAGGGTGGCTATATTTTCTGAAAACCGCCCCGCGTGGGTTTATGCCTTTTATGCGGTATGGAACAGAAAAGGGATTAATGTGCCGATAGATTTTATGTCCACTCCCGAAGAGGTGGCATATATCATAAACGATTGCAGGCCCAGTGCCGTTATCTGTTCGGAAGCCACAAGAGCTGTTCTTGAAAAAGCGGTTGAAGAGAGTCTTGTAAAGCCGGAAATAATTTCCTTTGAGGATGTTTCGGAAAATGCCGGCAGCTATCCCCTCAGGCTTGAGGCTGAGAATGAGGAGGATGTGGCGCTTATAATTTATACCTCAGGCACAACCGGAAGCCCCAAAGGCGTCATGCTTACTTACAGGAATCTCTACTCCAACGTTGAATGTATAACAGGATTAAATGTTATAGGGCATGACGACCGTCTTATAGCACTCCTTCCCCTGCATCACGCTTTTCCCCTTCAGGGCACTATGCTGATGCCGTTGTATGCCGGAGGCACGGTTATATTCTTAAACCAGCTTTCCTCCGATGAAATATTAAAAACACTTCAGAAGCACAAGGTAACATTTATACTCGGTGTCCCGAGGCTTTTTAACCTTTTCCATGCAGCCGTGACGGATAAAATAAATTCCAATTTTACGGCCCGGATGCTCCTTAAGCTTTCAAGAGCAGTAAACAGCTACTCCTTCGGGAAGGTTTTATTCAAGAAAGTGCAGACCACATTCGGCGGGCACATCAACTATTTTATTTCAGGAGGAGCAAAACTCGATCCCCTGGTCGCCAGGGATTACAAGGCTATGGGCTTTAAGATTTTAGAAGGCTACGGAATGACCGAAATGTCGCCTCTTATTTCTTTCAACCCTCCTGAGAAAATAAAGATCGGATCTGTCGGTAAAGCTTTTGATGAACTTACGCTTAAAATCTCTGATGATGAAATTATCGTTACGGGTCCTAACCTCATGAAAGGCTACTATAACAAACCCCTGGAAACAAGCGAAGTCTTAAAAGACGGGTGGATCCATACAGGCGACCTGGGCTATGTGGACAAAGACGGATATATTTTTATAACGGGCAGGAAAAAAGAGATCATCGTTCTTTCCAACGGCAAGAACCTGAACCCCGAGGAGATTGAAAATAAGCTTCTTGCATATCCATATATAAAAGAAGCGGGTGTTTTTCAGAAAGACGGACAGCTCTTTGCAGTCATATATCCCGACTTCGTTCTTATGCAGAAGGACAACATCGTTAATATACAGGAAACCATAAAGTGGAACATTATTGACAAGTATAACCTTTCCACAGTGCCGTACAAGAAAATTTTCAATTTTGCAGTTGTCCACAGCGAACTTCCAAGAACGCGTCTGGGGAAGATAAAACGATACTCTCTGGCCGAACTGCTTCAGAAAGAGAAGAAATCAATAACAAAAGCTGAAGTGCCCGACTACCAGGAATATAAGCTCCTTGAGGAATATTTGACGGGCGTTACAAAGAAAGAGATTTTTCCCGACGAACACGTGGAGCTGGATCTGGGCCTGGATTCGCTGGATAAGGTTGAACTGCAGGTACACCTCGAGAAGACATTCGGCATAGCAATGTCAAACGAAGACCTTTCGGCCAACTCCACAGTGAGAAAGCTTGCATCTTACATTAAGGAAAAAAGAACCAAAATTGAAAACGAGGTTATTCACTGGGGCAAAGTCCTCAAGGAAGATATCGACTTTGAGGTGCCGCAGAGCACCTTTATGCTGAAATTCCTGAAACTCATCTTCAAGCCGCTCTTTAAGTTTTATATCCGCCTTGAAGGCGAGGGAATCGAAAATATTCCGCAAAGACCTGTTATACTTGCACCGAACCACCAGAGCTTTATTGACGGACTCTTAATTGCAAACATGCTGAAGAACAAGACTCTGAACCGGACGTACTTCTTTGCCAAAGAAAAAAATATCCGCTCGGCACTTGCACGCTTCTTCGCCCGGAACAGCAATATACTGGTCCTGAATATAAACCGCGACCTCAAGCAGACGCTTCAGAAAATCGCATCTATTATAAGGAAGGGAAACAACATGGTGATTTTCCCCGAGGGCGCCAGAAGCCGCGACGGTCGGCTTATGAGCTTTAAGAAGTCATTTGCAATCATAAGCAAGGAACTTGACGTGCCGGTAGTTCCTGTAGTTATTGAGGGCGCGTACGAAAAGTTTTCCATCGGAAGCAAATTCCCTAAGCCGGGCAAAATAAAATTAAAATTCCTGAAGCCTATTTATCCTGCCGGATTGGATTACGCCGCAATTACAGCACTGGCACAGGAGGAAATATTAAAGCAGTCTCCTGCGCTTAAAACTTCAGACGGAATATGACACCAGATGAATTAGAAGAACTGATGAAAGATGAGCCTCGGGAGTTTATCCGTGAACATATGGGTGACGACCCGGACAGGCTGGCACTGAAGTTCGGGGGAAATGCTTCCTTACCCATTAGGGCCATTGCCGAGGAGATCCGCTGCATAAAGAAAGCCCGCGTGAAGCTGCCCCGGCTTTCAGAGCACGCTCTTATCTATGAGAAAACGGCTCTTGAACAGGCATCTTCTGAACTTACTGCCGGCTTTAAGGCTTCACTCTTCAGCGGCAGGCGCATCATAGACCTTACGGGCGGACTCGGAATTGACGACATATTTTTCTCACGCTCCTTTAAGGAAGTGCTCTACTGTGAACAAAACCCCCTGCTAACAAAAATATTTGAACATAATATACATCTGCTAGGAATCAGTAACATCAAAGTTAACTACGGCAGCAGCATTGAAATATTACAAACATTTCCGGAAAATTATTTCGACCTGATTTATGCCGATCCGGCCAGACGTGACCTAAACCGCAGGTTTATCGGGCTGAAAAGCTGCTCGCCGGATGTTGTTGAGCTTATGCCCAAGATGCTTGAGAAATCGGAGAAAGTTTTAATTAAGGCTTCTCCGGCCATTGAATTTGAAGAGGTAAAAAGAGAATTCAGCAGTAACCTGAAGGAATTCATTGTTGTATCGGTGGATAATGAATGCAGGGAAGTTCTCCTTCTGCTGGAAAGAAATGCCGGAGGGGACAAGGGTATTATAATCCGTTCGGTTCTAATCGATTCAGATACAGGCAGACAAAGAGTGTTCTCAGGAGATAGTAAAACTGCATCTGAAAAAAGGATCTCCCCCGGGGTGCTGAAATATTTTTATGAGCCTGACAGCGCAGTTATAAAAGCACGCCTGAGCACAAAAATTGCAGAAGAGTTCTCACTCTTCTTTTTAAACAGGAGCGTCGATTACCTTACGTCAGAAGAATCAATAAGTAACTTCCCGGGCCGCACCTTTGAAGTAATAAATGTTCTTCCCTACAGGACAAAAGAAATAAAGTTCTATCTTTCTTCAAAAGGAATTACATCGGCCAATATCTCAAGGCGTGATTTTCCGGATCCCCCTGAAAAGATAAGAAAACTGTTGGGGCTTAAAGACGGTGGAGCGGAATATTTATTTTTTACAAAGGACAGTTCCGGGCGCCCCATTGTAATATTATGCAGAAAGCACAAAACAAATTAGGAGTATAAATGTCGGATAACAACAAAAGAGAATTATCAATTAGAAAGGCATGCATAACTGATACGCCGCAGATACTTTCATTTATCAGGCAGCTGGCCGAGTATGAAAAGATGTCAGATGAAGTCGTTGCTACTGAAAAACTTTTAACTGAGGTGCTCTTCGGAAGTGATCCCGCGGCAGAGGTCATACTTGCCTATTACGGAAGTGAGCCGGCGGGCTTTGCAATCTACTTTTTTAACTTTTCAACGTTTGTAGGGCGTCCCGGTCTTTATCTGGAAGATTTATTTGTAAAGCCAGAATTAAGAGGCAAAGGAATCGGCAAGGCGCTTTTAATCCACCTGGCAAAAATTGCCGTTGAGAAAAAATGCGGACGCTTTGAATGGTCGGTCCTCGACTGGAATGAACCCGCCATTAAGTTCTACAAAAGCCTGGGAGCCAGACCCATGGACGAGTGGACCGTCATGAGGGTTGACGGCGAGAATCTGAAAAGTTTAGCTGAAACGAAGTAAGACAGCTGCAAAACTGCATTTCAAAAAAAATGCAGGAACGTGAGGGCATTCTCACGTTCCTGCATCACTTACTTATCAATTATCTGTTATCTTACGAGGTTGGTTATTTCCTGCAGAAGGTTGTCTGAAGTGGTAATAACCCTGGCATTGGCCTGGAAACCTCTCTGGGAAACTATCATTCTTGTGAATTCTTCCGAAAGATCCACGTTCGACTGCTCGAGAGCGCCCGACTGAATAGTAGTAGCCGAGTTTTCACCGGGCTCAGAAATTCTGGGGTCGCCTGAGTTTGAGGCGAGCGTGTACATATTGTCGCCGATGCTTGTAAGACCGTTCAGGTTCGGGAATGTAGCCACCATTACCTGGGCCAGTGTTCTCGAAGTACCGTTCGAGAAAATACCGACTACTTTGCCGTACTGATCGATGTTCATATTTGTAAGGCTTGCCGAAGCGGCGCCGTTCTGGCTCAGTGAAGTCACCTGCGAAGGCAGGTTGGTCTGTGTAATGCCGCTTGTATCCTTGCCGAAATCAAGACTTATATCCTGCACTTCAGCGCCGCTTGAAGGTGTGAATGTGATCTTGGGGAAATCAGTAACAGGATTTCCGCCCTGTGTAATTGACTTAATTGTACCATCGCTTCCGTTAAATGTAACCACTCCTGAAGTGGCAGGGTTACCGTTGGCCCCGGTAAAAGTGCCTGATGTTATCGGTAAAGAAACGTCCCACTTCCATGTATTTGTATCCAGGTGCGTATAGGTAACTGTCAGTGTGTGAGTATTGCCGAGTGAATCGAATACTGTTACAGCACTGTTTACAGGCACAGTTTCCTCACCGCGGTCAAGCTTTGAATCCACTGAAGTGGAATTTGTTGTAGAAGTAACTGCGGACCAGTCCAGATTGAATGAGGATGCGCCCGTAGAAATATCCGTTGAAGTGGTTCCTGTTAATTTACCTGCCATATCAAATGCCAAATTCTGAGATCCGGTTATACCGGCACCTACTTCAGTTAAGTCACTGTTTAAGACGTGGTAGTTCAAGGTCCAGTGTGCGGGCGCAGCAGCAGTATAAGAATACCAAGTGCGCAGCTTATACTGTGTTCCATTTGTATCGTATATTGTTTTGGCGTTGTCAGGAGTTCCACCTGTTCCAGGCTCAACTGCTGTATCTCCTGTGCCTCCAGAATTCAGGTTTCCCATTTCCTGAACGATGTCCGTCTTCAGTGTTGGTGAAGAGCTGCTGAGGTTTCCGCCCCATTTGGTTTCTTCGGTCTTTACGGCCGGAATTCTCTGGCTTGTATCTATTTTAATATCTGTAATTGTCGTTCCCGAGGGGATCTGTCCGCCGTTGGCAAGTTTTCCCTGAACGATTGCGCCGTTCTGCGGATTGACTAAGTTTCCGCTTGCATCGAAAGTAAATGCTCCGGCTCTTGAATAGTAGTTTGTGCCGTTGCTCTTTAAGATGAAGAGTCCCGGGCCCTGAAGCGCCAGGTCTGTAACAATTCCTGTTCTTTCGAATGTGCCCTGGTTCCAGTTCTTGTCAATTGAATTCAGCTTTGCGCCCAGACCGATCTGAAATGAGTTTGTACCGCCTGAAGTATCAGTAGGATTTGTACCTGCCTTAACGAACTGGCTGAAGGTATCGCTGAAAGTCACGCGTGAACCTTTGTAGCCGATTGTGTTAACGTTGGAAATATTGTTGCCGATAACGTCCATCATTGACTGATGATTACGCAAGCCGGAGACGCCCGAAAAAAGGGAATTAAGAAGTGACATTTTAACCTCCTAAGGTATTTAGTATTTTTTTTCTGATTCAACGTCAGTCGGTCGGTTGAATCTTCAGAGCGCCCTCAAAAGGTCCCGCTCTTTTATTATTATTTAATTTCTTACTGCGTAAATACTACGCTGTCTATGTTCGTAAATATGTTATCGTTATCACCCAGCTGCATTGCAGTTACTACGGTTTTATTTGGGACGTTCACTATAAAGGCTGTTTTATCCATCATCACCAGCGAATCCTTAGCCCCTTTCATTTCAGCTCTTTCAACCGCATCCTGCAGTTTGTTCAGCTCTGCGTCCGATAACTGTATGTTTCTTGCTTCCAGCCTTTTTGAAGCGTGACTGGAGAATTTAAGCTTTTCAAGTTCCTCTTTGAAGATCGAATCGAATCCTGAGGGACCCGCTCCGACCCTGTTCTTATGAACCTCATCGGTCTGAACTATCGGTATAAAAGGAACTTTTACACCGTTAATTTCGGCCATTTTGCCTCCTAACTGTTATTGCCAAACACCTCGAGCACGTCTGAAATATTGTACTCGGCATTCCCTACCATTATCTTGGTTCCCTGTTCGGTGAACTTTACAGAATCGATAACACCGAACTTGAAGAGTTCCGCAGTCATATCCTGATCATCCTGCCCTTTGGCTTTCACCTCGAAAGTATAGTTCCCATTGGGCAATTTACTACCGTTATTATCGGTAAAATCCCATGAAAGTTTATGATCTCCGGAGGAAGTATTTTCATTTTCAAAAGATTTTACCAGCTTCCCGGTTTCATCGTATACGTTAACAGTAACCGACTTTGCCTGGGAGGCCAGGTTGTAGCCCAATTGTACATTATCCTGCCCGCTGTTGACAATTCCCGATCCGCCGAGCTTAATTTCCTTGCCTATTAAAGAAGCAGACATGGTATTGTTGACCGACTGTGTAAGCAGGTAGTTTGCCTGTATGCTCTTATCCAGTGCGTCGTTCATATTTGTAAGCTGTTCCAGTGAAGAAAACTGTGCCAGCTGCGCCGAAAACTGAGTTCCATCCATCGGATTAAGAGGGTCCTGGTTTTTCATCTGCGATATCATGAGCTTCATGAAATCGTCCTTTCCCAGAACGCTCTTACCCGTACCGGTATTTTGAACCGTGGTGGAAGAAGCGGTATTAACCCCGTTGATTTCCCCAGCCATTTTAACTCCTAAATTAAGTAATCGTAAGTGTTGTAGCCCATTTGTTTCTGACGAAGCACGTCAATGTCATCTGTATCCTTATCGCTCTCACCCGTAAAGGTCCTGCGCTTATGGTTAGGCATTTTTCCCTGTTTCTGCTCTGAATTTGCAAGGGAAATGTTAATTGAATTCAGCTGGAGGCCGTTCTGGTTCAATGAATTGTATAGCTGGTTGAGATTGTTCTCCATCAGCTTGCGCGCAGCCTCATTTTCAACTTCAATGTTTGCGTGGACAACCTTGTCGGCAAGGTCCAGAGCAATTTTTACGCTGCCAAGGTTCTCCGGATCAATTTTTAGAACTATGCTGTTCCTGTCGCCCTGCTGAATGAATTTCGAAATCTCCTTCATTATTTCGGCTGCCTTTACTGTCTTTGCAGCCTCACCGAAAATTCCGCCGTCAGATACCCTTTTACTAGTAAATGATTCATTGGTTTTTGAGAGATTCCCGATATTAAATGAATGCTCTTCCTGAGGTTTGCCCTTTACTTCTGAATGCTCTCCTGCTACAGCAGTATCCTGACTCTTACGATTCTGTTCGGTTGAAGCCTGATCTTTAGTAGTATCCTTTGACGAACTGTTTATATCACTCTTCGGAGCGTCTTTGGTTTCAGTCTTCCCAGGGGCCTGCTGTGATGTGTCCTGCTTTTCCGCCGAAGAGACTTTCAGATCCTTTTCCTTCTGGAGGGGTAAATTACCACCATCGGCAAACTTTTTCACCTGATCTTCTGCGGTTTTCTTATTTACGCTTTCATCTGCCTTTTGAGTTTTCTTCTGTTCATCCTTCAGCGCTTCAGACATCAGTGGATCATTCTTCATTTCTTTAGAAATAGAGACTTCCTGCTTCCGGAGCGCGCCTTCACTATCTTTAACCTGAACCGCAGAGTCAGTCTTAACTCTTTCAATTTTACCGAATTTACCTGCCTTCACCTCAATTTCTTTCAGAAGGTTTTCTTTTATCAGGTCCTCTTTTTTAAGTGCAGTTAAAGCCCCGGTATCATTACTATCGCTCACCGGTAAAATTTGTGGCTTCTCATCCGAAAGCAGTGCGGCCGGTGTTTCTTCGTTACTACCCGTCGCGGATCCAGTCTGTAATGAAAGATTTTCTCCTGCTGAAAGATCTGGAGTTGAAGAGCCTTCTGCCGGAATATTTCCGTCTGCCGCCGAAGGAGTCAGTCCTGCAGCCTTTCCTGATAAACCCGTATCAGGCGTAATTTTATCTGAAGGCAGGTTCTTACTTGCTGAAAGCATTCCTGATGTTAACTTAAAAGTGCCAGCCTCTGAGGAGGAAGCGCTGTTAAACGGGAATTTTATTATAGGTTTCTGAGTATCAATCAAGGTTCCAGGCACTTCCGGATCATTTACAAGTGAAAATTTCAGCTTGTAGAGCGGCTCGGAAACTTGTGTGCCTCCGTTATCCTGAGTGCTGTTCTGTGTAAGGAGCATATCGGACAATACACCGCCTGAAGCAGCATTTCCTGATGGGGCGGCAGTCTTTACCTGCGGAGTATTCCCCGAATCCGCCCCGTCAGCATTACTTCCGGCCAGTTCAACGAGTCTTATCAGCAGTCCGTTGTTACTCTGAAAAGCTGAATTTTCAACTTCTATCGTGCTGCCGTCTTTTAATAAATTAAGCACCTGGGCAGCGTTAAGGTTTTCAGCGGACAGAGTGCCTTCACTTCCGGGCTCCGCAACTGTTATCTTTCCGCTGAACTGCTGGTTTGTAAGGAGGCTGTTTATGAAATTTATCAGCTCTGAATTTCCGACCAGCAGAGAGTTCAGGTCCTCAAGGCCTGTTTCATCAGAGCCTTCCGGTAAATCTTTTTCACTAAGGCTGGCTGTACCGGTTTGGTTCAATGACTCAAGCTGCAGGGCTGCAGAAGGAGTCAGTACTGCAGTCAGTCCGGCAATCAATCCCGCGGCGTTTTGAATCTGCGAGGGAGCGTTATTGCTGGAGAGGGCGCTTACGATACTGCTTAATAAGTTACTATCAGAGGCAGCCTCACTGCTGCCCTGAGGCATGGAGCCTGTTTCGTTCTTATCGAGCTGGACCTTTATAATATCGGAAAATAAGTAAGAAGGCCCGGTTAGTTTCTGGGTTTTGCTTAATAGCGGAGCTTCCTGGTTGTTTACAACTTGCAAAAAAAGAGGATTGAAAACCATTTACTGCATCCTTGTTAATCTGACTGCCGTTTCCGGGCTGAATTGGGAAATTATCTCGGCCCGTTTTTTCTTTTTTATTGAGAACAGAATATCCCTGGCTAAATTATCGTTTAATTTTTGAATTATTTTAGCCACCATCTTTGAATCCATTGCTTCATAGGTCTTTACTATTTCTTTTTTCCATTTGGCATATGCGCTGTCTTTTGCCGCATCGGCGTTCTGGGCGGCAGACTTAAGTTCTGCCGTTTTGCTTTTCAGCTTTACTTCATACTGAGCTATCTGATCTTTGATTTTATTAAGGCTGTCTAGCTGACGGTTGCGTTCTGCAATGAGAGCCTCGGTTTTTTCATGATCTTTTGCCTTCGAGAGACTATCGAGCACCTGCTGTTTTATCTTATTCTCCCACTCTTCTTTCAGTTTCGTAGTATCAATAAGGGCTTTGGCTGAATCATTTGCTGTAATGCCCGTGGCCGTTTCACCCTGAGCAAATGCATTTCCCAATGCAGTCTTGCGGGGCGAAAAATCGAGCTTAAATATATTTTCATACTTCTGATTCAAAAGCATTACGCCGCCCGTAGTCAAAACAAACGCCATTAGAAATATCACCACATATACTATTTTGCTCTGCACTTTTAATCCTCTCTGGCAAATTTTTTAGATGCAATTTCATCTATTTCTTTCTGTTCAATCTGGTTCTGCAGGATCTGATAATCCTCGTAATGCTTTTCCTCCAGGGCCTCAAAGATTTTATGTTCCTTTGTTTTCTGCTGCAGTTCAAGCATTCTGTTTTCTTTTACTTTTTCCAGATTTGTAATCTCACTTAATATGTTCTTTTCCCTGACGTCCAGCAGATGCTGAACCTCGCCCTGGAACTGAAGCTCACCGGCCCGGACAAAACTTTTTCCTGAGAAAGCCTCATTGGCTTTCATCCTTTCGCGGGCAAGGGATTTAAGAAGATCGTTCTGCTTTTCTATTTCAAGATCAATGAGCGAAATTTCCTTTTGAATTTTCTTCTCAAAAGTCTCTTTTATTTTTTTTATCGATTCAAACCTGTAACGGAATTTTGCCATGCTTTAGACCAGAGGTTGTTCAATTATACTATTAAGTCTCTGTATTGTATCCTGATAAAGTGCCTTTTCCAGCATATCCTGCTTAAGGAAGCTTCTTAACAGCGAAATCTTGGAAAGCGCATGATCAATCTGCGGGTTGCTTCCCTTAACATAGGCTCCGATATTTATCAGATCTTCGGCTTCCTTATAAGTTGCAAGAATGTCGTTAAAACTTATTGCTCGTTTCCTGTGGTCTGCCGTAACGATATCTGGCATCACACGGCTTACGCTCTGAAGCGGGTCAACTGCCGGAAACTGTCCCTTGTTTGCAAGCTTGCGTGAAAGGACAATGTGGCCGTCGAGAATCGATCTTACGGCATCAGCGATAGGCTCAGTCATATCGTCGCCATCAACAAGCACTGTATAAATTCCAGTAATTGAGCCCGAGGCTCCGGTGCCCGTGCGTTCAAGCAGTTTAGGAAGTACTGCAAAAACCGAGGGTGTATAGCCTTTGGTTGCCGGAGGCTCCCCGATTGTAAGTCCAATTTCCCTTTGTGCCTGTGCAAACCTCGTAACAGAATCCATCATCAGAACCACGTCCATGCCAAGATCCCTGAAGTATTCGGCAATGGTAGTTCCGATGTAGGCGCCTTTCATTCGTATTAATGCAGGCTTGTCGCTTGTGGCCACAACCACAACCGATCTTTTGAGGCCCTCCTCACCGAGCTCTTTTTCTAAAAACTCCCTGACCTCCCTGCCGCGTTCACCAACCAGTGTAATGACGTTTACATCGGCATTGGTGTTTCGTGCGATCATGCCTAGCGTAACGCTTTTCCCGACGCCCGAGCCCGCGAAAATTCCTATGCGCTGACCTTTGCCCACTGTCAGAAGCCCGTCAATTGAACGCACTCCAGTCTGAAGCGGTCTGCTGATTCTTTTTCTTGTCAGGGGGTTCGGCGGCTCACGGTAGATATTCATATAAGAAGGCACTATGATATCGCCTTTTCCGTCTATCGGATTTCCAAGGCCGTCGATTACGCGGCCTAAGAGATTTTCTCCCACGCCGATTGAAAAACTTCTTCCCGAGGCGATGATTTCACATGCTGGTGAAATCTTCTCAACTTCGCCCAGGGCAATTGAAAGAACCTTACCTTCCTTGAAGCCTACAACCTCTGACTTGCAGACCTCGCGCCCTTTTTTGTCCACGATGGTGCAGATTTCGCCCAGGGCCACATTGGGCCCTATAGATACGATTATAAGACCGATTACATCGGTAACCCTGCCGTTTACCTTAATGGTATCCATACGGTCAATTACCCGTCTGTATTTTTCAATATAGGTATCTGCCAGCTGCATTTTCTTCAGGTCACCTGATTGTTGAAGTGGGCATCGAGATGTTTTTTCACCTCGGATATCTGTGTTGCTATTCGCGAGTCAACGCTGCCGATGTCCGTTTCAACAACGCAGCCTCCCGGCTCAATCTTGTCATCCTGCTCAAACTTTATTTTGGAGAAGGACTCTTCAAGAAGAATGCTCTCTTCATCTGAATGAAGGATCGAATAATCGCGCGGATTAAGTTTTATGATCACTTCATTGGCCCCGAGTATCTTTTTTACAGATTCACTCAGCGTTGAGCTTATTATGGTTTCTTTGCTTATCTCACGCTTTACAATTTTTTCTGCAATTGCAACTGCCACATCCGTAACAATCATATCGAAGGCCTGTTCGTATTCAGAAAGGTTTGATTCAATTGCACTCAGGATTCTGTTGAACTCATCGGTTTTTTCAATAAGCTTCTGTGTATACTCTTTTTCGAGCTCCAGTGATGTAAGTCTCTGCGCTTCCTGAAATCCCTTGTCATAATAGTTCTGGAGCTGAAGCTGTATATAGTCCTCTTCCTTTGCCGGCGGACCCTCTGGTAAGTCTTCCGGCAGAGTTTCAAAATCGCTGTTGAATTTTATCTTTACAGCGCCCGCTCTAAGATTCAGTTTAACTACATCAGACATAGACCTCGTCGGCGCCTCCTCTCAGGTTGAGCGAGATCTCTTCGTTTTCCTCGAGCGCCTTTACGACATCAACTATCTTGGCCTGGGCGGATTCAACTTCTTTTAATTTTATCGGGCCCATATACTGGAGCTCTTCTTTCAGGAGGTCTGCTGCACGTTCGGACATATTGGAAAATATTTTCTGTTTCAGCCTATCATCGGCAACCTTAAGACTTATGGCCAGGTCGCGGCGGTCCACTTCGCGCAGAATTCTCTGAATGTCCTTATCCTGTATATTGATAATGTCGTCGAAGAGGAACATGAGCCTTTTAATTTCATGAGCCACTTCCTCATCTTTGTCCTGTATGTTTGCCAGTATATCCTTGCTTATGCTGACGCTCGTGCGGTTAAGAATTTTTGCAAGGCTTTTCGGGCCGCCGGTGCGGCTCAAGGACTGGTTCATTGTAAAGCCAGCAAGTTCATCAACAACCTTCTCGATCTGCTTTAAGGTCTGAGGTGAGATTTTTCCTAAAGTGGCAATCCTGTATGCCACGTCGGCTCTCAGGCTGTCGGGCAGCTCCTTTAAGGCATTTGCTGTCTGCTCGGGATTAAGATGAGAGAGTATAAGTGCAATGGTCTGTGGATGCTCCTTGTTGAGGAAGTTGACCAGCTGTGCCGAGTCGGCTTTTTTCAGCACGTCAAAGCCGCGCAGTGTGGTAAGGTTTCTTACCTTCTCAATTATTTCAACTGCCTTTGCAAGGCCGAAGGATTTTTCAAGAATGGTCTGTGCGTAATCGAGGCCTCCTTCAAGCACATATTCGCGTGCGGTAATCATTGCATAGTATTCCTCCATTACACTGTCCACAGTGTTGGAGGGAATATTTTTCACTTTGGAGATTTCGGCCGAAATCAGTTCCACTTCCGAAGGATCCAGGTGCTTAAAGACTGAAGCCGCGGTTTCAACGTTAAGCGCGATCAGCAGGAGTGCGGCCTTCTGCGCCCCTGAGATATCTGCCTTTTTGGTATCCTTTAGAGATTTATCTTTAGTACTCATCTTCGTGTAACCAGGAATTTATTAGTTTTGCAGCATCGGCCGGATTTTTGGCCACGTAATTGGCAATTTTCTCCTGCTGGACCAGCTTTTGTGCTGCCTCCTCAGTGATTTCATCTTCAATATCGCCTATTGCCAAAGGAGCTTTCTTTTTCTTTGGCAGCGCGGGATGACTTGGCTGGGCAGTTTCCATAACGGGCATATCCAAAAGCTGTACGTCCGGGGAATCCCCCACAGTTCCGATAAGAATCCTTTCGTTCTTGATTCTGTTTAAGAGTCCTTTCAGTATGAACATTGAAGCTCCCACGGCAACAAAAATCAGAAGCAGGTTCGACCACTTATCCATATTGTCGAATATGGATGAGTCCGATTTAATCTCTTCTCCCAGCTTTGTCTCAAATGGTATACTTACAATTGAGAACTGGTCTTTTCTTGTGGAGTCAATTCCGATTGAATTTTTTATTATATTCTCCAGCTTTTTCATCTGCTCGTCGCTGCGGGGTTCATAGACAACTTCTGTAGATCCCCCTTTTTTGACTTCCTTCGGAATGCCGTTTATTACAGCTGCCAGGCTGAGGCGTCTAATGGTGCCCGTACCCTCTACAACCTTCTGCACGGTTCTGCTGATTTCGTAGTTCGTTGTGGCATTCTCATTCGACTGTGCCGTTGAGTCGCCTGATGCCTTGCCGTTGTTGGTTGACTTTACAGTCTGCTCGCTTACGGCAACCTGGGAATTAGGGTCGTAGGTTTCCATGGTCTTTTCAACCTGGTTAAAATCCAGGTCGGCATTAACCTGCACAATGGCATTGCCGTATCCCAATACGTTATCCAGAAGACTCTGTGCCTTCTGTGCCAGGTAGTTTTCCACTGACTGCTTGATTTCGTACTGTTTGCTGCTTGAGGCCGCAAGGGGACTTTCATCGAGTTCCTTTGAAAGGAGCCTTCCGTGCGTGTCGAGTATGGTAACCTTGCCGGGGCGCAGCCCCTCCACACTTCCCGATACCAGGTTGGCAATGGCAAT
Organism: Ignavibacteriales bacterium; assembly: GCA_036261625.1. Lineage (GTDB taxonomy): Bacteria > Bacteroidota > Ignavibacteria > Ignavibacteriales > SURF-24 > JAAXKN01. The sequence continues at coordinate 29,872 of DATAKL010000075.1, forward strand.
TATATTGTTCTTTGTAACGTTCTGGCTGTTTTTCAGCTTCAGCACTACGGAGGCCGTTGGCTCTTTTTCCTCTTCCTTAAAGACAGATTTCTGCGGGAATACTATCATGACGCGCACCCCCTCGACGCCATCGACCTGCATGATCGTCCGGGCAAGTTCTCCTTCCAGGGCACGCTTGAAGTTCAGCTTCTGCATAAACTCCGACATTCCCATGGTCGTCTTGTCAAAGATCTCGTAACCCACAATGCCGGAACTCGGAATTCCTTTGCCTGCAAGAGCAAGCCTGGTTTCATAGAGTTTTTCCTTCGGGACCCTTATGGTCTGTCCGTTATCTTCAATCTTATAGGGTATCTTCTGACTGGTCAGATGCTCAACTACTTTGGAGGCATCTTCAGGCGCAAGGTTTGTAAATAGTGCCGAATATGAGGGCTCGTTAAAAGCAAAAATTATAAAGCCCAGCAGTATAACTGTGGCCAGTACAACTCCCCCGATAACCAGGCGCTGCTGCAGTGAGAGTTTGTTGAATATTCCGAGTAATGCCTGAGCTGAATTTTTCTTGTCCACTATACTTGTATCCTGGTTAATTCTTTATACATATCCACAGCTTTATTTCTGATCTCCATCAGAAGCTCAAGACTGGTCTTTGCCTTCTCCCCTGCAACCATTACCTCGTGAAGTTCCACGTTTTTGCCGTCGGCAAAGTCCTTTGCTTTATCCCAGGCCACGATCTGATCCTGATTTACATCTTTTACGAAGGATGAGAGCATATCCTGAAAACCCGCGTTATCCTTTTTGCGGGTCTCTTCTATCTGGGGTATTTCCCTGAATATGTTTTGAATTGAGCCTATCTTCATTTTTAACCTCTCCTGTCGAACAGTGAACCGAGTGCAACGCCCGACATCTTGCCCGATTTCTGGTAGAAGTGGTAATCCGTAATTTCTTTTTTATTCTCAGGATAAAGATTAATGAAAAAATTCTTTTCCTCGCTGCTGATCCCCTCACTGCTATTGAGCTTCCGGGCAGCAGCCGGGGCACCGGACTTTTCACTTTTCTGAATGGAATTCAGGCTCTGGGTGTTATTATGCACCTGTTTTGCCTTTACCTGCTGAGTGTATCCCGGACCGTAGTTGCCGATTGTATTAGTAGAAATTTTCATTTATATCTCCAGAGTGTCTTTGGCCATCTGTTTTGAAGAGTTCAGAGCCGTTAGGTTCGACTCGTAGCTCCTGGTGGCTGCAATCATATCGACCATTTCAGTTACAATATTTACGTTAGGCATGTGCACATATCCGTCAGGATCTGCATCCGGATGCTCGGGCATATAGACCATGTCCCCTTCTTTACTGTCCTTTACAACATTGCCTTTGAGACCCGTTGTCGAGTCATCGGGAGGGAACTCCTGAACAGGTGAAGTCGGTATATGGTCCGGATTTGTGGTAGTCATTCTCAGAGTTCCGCCCTGAATTCCGCCTGCCGGATACTCAGCTCCATTAAGAGGAGAATTTTCCTGTTTTACGACCAGGAATTTTCTCTGGTACGGCGTGCCGTCCTGAGTCTTTGTGGTGTTTGTATTGGCAATATTTTCTGAGATCAGGTTCATTCTTTTTCTCTGCAGACTGAGCCCCATAGCGCTTATCTTAATGCCGAAGAAGTTATCATTTATTTTCATGCACTGCCTCCGCCGCTGCCTTTAATTACTTCCTGTATCTGTTTGAAATAGTCGCCCAATTTTTTGGATGCAAACTTATACTTAAGCGTATTCTCAGCCATCTCGGCCATTTCGGTATCGATGTCAACATTATTCACACCGGAAGTGAGGTCTTTACTATCGTCCCTGACGACCTCGAACTCATTTTCACCGTCTGCCGGAGTCTGCTGCATCGGAAAATGCCTGGGATTTGTGGTCTTAAGCATGGACATATTCTCTGAGAGCATATCGGAAAATTTAACGTCTTCTCTCTGATAGTTCTCTGTGCCTATATTGGCTATGTTTCTGCTTAATACCTTCTGCTTCTGTGTGCAGAAGTCGAGCATTCTGATAAGTGATTTTTCGACCGGCTGAGTCATTTTTTATCTTTTGTTTTTTATTCCGTGTTATGAAAGGCAAAAGTAATGCCAGAAGAGGAACTTACAATATCTCTGAAATTGAGGATGATCTGAAGCTTAAGTGGCTATATATAAACAAGTGCAAATTATTATGCACTATTTTAGTACCGTTTTTTTGCCCTTCCAGCATAAAGCGGATTTTCATGCCAAAACGGGGCACGAAGTCAGATATTTTTTTTGCTATCTATATTATAATCTGGTAATTTTGCCTAAATTTCAGAACTTATTTTCCGATAATAGATTTGGGGAAGTTTAGTTATCCGGTTTTCTATCCGCAGCGTGTCTTAACAGACTGCAATCAGCACTGGTGATTAAAGGCAAAATCTAGTGTGCAGATGTAACATAGAGTCATAATAATAATTTTGTCTATTGAAAAGGCTACTCTAAGAATGAACAACTTTAGTAATCTGAATGAACAGGAGCTCAGGATGCTGAGTTCAGCCAATCCTTCGGAAAGGAGAATGGCAGTAGAAGACCTTATGAGTAAGGAGCTTGACGAAGAAGGGGTAAGGATCTTAAGCCGGATGCTTCTGGACCCTGATAAAGGCGTCAGGGATTCCGCATCACTGACACTCATATTTAATGGCAGTCCCTTAATTCCAAAGCATGTGGTTCCTTTAATCTCTTCAGGCGATATCGCTATAAGAAATCTGGCCGGTGAAATTCTCCTTAGAATTAAAGACGCAAGCCTGAGCGCGATGAATGAATACCTGGATGGGGCAAATGATGACGACCAGAAGTTTTTAATTGATATAATGGGCCTTATAGGCTCTTCTAAGCCGGTAGAGAAGATTCTGCAGGTTTTATCTTCGAGCAGTAACGACAACGTAATTCTCTCATGCATCGAAGCCCTGGGGAATATCCAGTACTCCGGTGCTATTCCCGCTTTAATTAAAATCTATGAAACCAATGAGCTCTATAAGCCCACAATTGCTGAGGCCCTGGGGAAAATGAATTCAAAAGAAGCGCTCGATTTTCTCCTGGCAAAATATCATATTGAAGATGACCTTACAAAATTCTCGATAATAGAAAGCCTGGGGCATTTGGGCGAGGAAACCACATTCTATTTCCTCCTTTCGGAATTAAGAAAAATTAAAGGGCCTCTCGTATGGCCTGTAATCGGATCTCTTTATGAGCTGAAGGAAAAATTCCAGCTGGAACTTCCTTTCGATGAAAGCATAAAGCACTCGGTGGTCTATACGCTGACTGATGCCGAACCGAGATACAAGAAAGCCGCCGCCAGCCTGATTACCGTATTCGACGACAAGGATATAATGGATACTCTTATCCGCGTCTATGGCGAGGACAGCGAGATTGACGAAAGCATACGCCCGGCTTTCTATAAATATTCAAAACTCCTCTACTCCAAGCTCCCTGATATTATAAGGAATTACCCTTCCAATTTATCGAGCCTTCTTTTGCTGCTCAGGGATATAACTGAATTTGAAAACATGGAAACCCTTAATGTCCTTAGCGAACTCGACAAAAGGAACTTAAGCGATGCAGTTGCACTCTGCCTGAACAATCCCGGCGAGGAAGTCAGAAGAACTGCCATTGAACTGCTTTTCTTAATGAGTCTGGACTATGCTCTTTTGTTTATAGATTCAATGATAGAGGACGACAATATCTGGAACAGACTTAAAGTTCTGGAGATGACGGAAAACATTTTTACCCCGAAGATTAACGAGATACTGAAGAAAATGATACAGGACCCCGAAGAAATGATAAGAGAACGGGCTGGCTGGATTTTGTCTCAGAGGGGTGTAACAGATTTATCAACTAAGACCGAATAGATTTATATGAATAATTCTTCCAACGCGGAACCAAACAGCATTCTGCAGCAGAACAGCAGCGGTCTCTTGTTCTCAAAGAATACTCTTGTTCTGCCCGATAAGTCTTTTGAAACCTGGAGAAAGTATATTTATGATCTATGCGGCATTTACTTTCAGGACAACAAGAAATACCTGCTCGAAAGCAGGCTTCAGAAGAGAATCAGCTTTTTAGGTCTGGACTCGTTTGATGCGTATCTGGACTATGTAAGATTTCACCCGGACCGCCAGAGTGAACAGAGATATCTTTTTGAGGCTATTACAATCAATGAAACATTTTTCTTCAGAAATCAGCCTCAGCTCGACGTTTTGGTGACCTCTGTAATTCCGGACCTCATGAGTTCGCAGAAAAGAATTGGACGTTCCAAGATCAGAATCTGGAGTGCCGCTGCCTCTTCAGGCGAGGAGGCATATTCACTGGCCATGACGCTGACTGACCTTGTCAAGCCGCGTTATCCGATGCTTGAATTTGAAATAGTCGGGACCGATATAAACCAGGCCATGATTGATACCGCAAAGAAAGGCACCTACAGGGATTATTCCATCCGGAATACTCCGCCGTATTACCTTAAAAAGTATTTCAAAACATTTGGCAGCAACTACGAGGTTGATCCCGCAATTAAAAGCATGGCTTCCTTTAAGCTGCTTAACCTTTACGATGATCTCAGCATGAGAGCAATGCTTAATTTTGATATCATTTACTGCGCCAACGTACTCATCTACTTCGATGTAAAGTCGAAAGTAAAGGTTGTTTCCCATTTGTACAACTCCCTGAACAAGGGCGGTTATCTGTTTATAGGATACTCCGAGACGCTGCACGGTATATCGAAGGCATTTAAGCTGGTCAGCTACCCAAAAACAATCGGTTATAAGAAGGAGTGATAAGATAAAATGAAGAAGGTCATTTTAATAGCTGATGATTCTCCCACAATCAGGAAGTTTGTATCGTTTTCACTTACAATGCACGGCTTTGAAGTGGTTTCAGCCTGCGACGGTATGGAAGCGATGGAAAAGCTGCCGGCACATAAGGTCGACCTGGTGATTACAGATCTGAATATGCCGAACCTGGACGGTTTTGAGCTTATCAAGGCCATCCGGGGCAACGAGGACTATAAGGACATACCGATTATTATTCTTTCCTCCCTCTCCGGAAGCGAGGATGTTGAACGCGGCATGAGCTACGGGGCCAGCTCCTATCTTGTCAAACCCTTTGATCCAAAAAGAATTCATTATGAAGTTACAAAATATCTAAATTAGAGGTGTAAATATGTCACTTAAATTTCTTGTCGTCGACGATTCTGTTACTATGCGCCGTATTGTCGCTAATTCCCTTAAGAATCTGGGCTACGAAAATATGGTTGAAGCTGTTGACGGGAAAGATGCGTTAACAAAATTAGCTGCCGATGCAGAAATAAATTTTGTAATAACCGACTGGAATATGCCGGAGCTTACAGGACTAGAACTTACCAAAGCGATCAGAGCAGATGACAAATATGCAAAACTGCCGATACTCATGGTAACAACCCGCGGTGTAAAGGAAGATATCATTGAGGCCCTTCAGGCTAAGGTGTCCAATTATGTCATTAAGCCTTTTACTCCACAGATACTAAAAGAAAAAATTGACCAAATTCTAGCTAACGTTCAATAGGAATTATTATGAAAAACTTAAATATGTCGCAGCTCTTCGATAAACTTAACGATGTAAAGGTACTTTTCCAGTACGGGCAGAAAGTAGTTCCGGTTCTTCAGAGCCTGGTGGACTTCATGCAGGAAACAGTTCCCCTGCTCGAAAACATAAATCATTCTATTGCCGACAGTACAGCAAAGATCCCAAAGGCCTCAGATCAGATAAATAATGTGACAAACGCCACTGAACTTGCCACTACAGAGATTCTGGACCTTGTGGATGCTATTTCTAACAACGTTTACTCAATTGAAAAGAAACTGGAAACTGTAAACTCTGCCGAAGCAAAGAAGGCTGAATTAGTTGAAAAGCTTAAAGCCGCCATCTCGGGAAATTCCGAGGCGCTCCGTCTTCTTGATGAGTACACAGAAATAGACTCTACAAAGAAAAATATCGATGAAATCTCTCAGCTCTTCCCCAAAATTAAGGAAGACTCCTATAATATTACCCTGTCGCTTCAGGTTCAGGATATCACGAGCCAGCAGCTTGCTGCCGTTGACCACCTGATAGAATCAGTTCAGGACAAGCTGGCTTCTCTCATTCAGGATATCGACGACACTCAGATTGAAGAGTTTAATTCTGCCGTTTCGGCCGGAAGCGGAATCCAGGCTCCCGAAGGCGCAACTTTCGATCCGAATGCAAGCTATAATATGAACGACAACCGCCAGGATGCAGTCGATGCCGTAATCAATATGGAAAAGGCATCCCAGGCTGAAATTGATAAGTTATTCTCCTGAGATCCGGACAGATGACCGTACCTCAAACGTGACACATAAATAGCTTTATAAAAGGCGGAACTTGTTTTCGCCTTTTATTTTACTTTAATTTGAAATTAAAATTTACAGAAAAAATATGGAATCAGATTTACTCTCTTCAATGCTGAATGATCCTGAAATGAAAGAAATTTTCGACAGTTTTGTTGTTGAAACCAGGGAAATTCTTGAAAGGCTGGATCTGGAGCTGGTTGAAATTGAAAAAACTCCGGGCGACAGGGATCTGTTAAATTCTATCTTCAGGTCTTTTCATACTGTAAAAGGCACATCGGGCTTCTTAGGTCTCGAAAAGCTTACCATGGTTACCCACAGGGCTGAGGATATTCTGAATAAACTCAGAAAAGGGGAAGCTGAATTAAATGATGACCTCATGGACGGCATTCTCGGGGCTTTCGACAGAATAAAGGACCTCCTGGAAACAATTGAGGCGAACCATAACGAGGATATAGAGATTGATGATATCATCCGTCAGCTCGAAATCCTCTATAAGGAACTTGAAACCGGAAGAAAGGCTGAACATCAGACCCCAAAGCCTGAAACAAAAACAGAGGTCCCCGCAGAAATTAAACCACCGGCAGAAACTGAAATACAACTGCCCAGTGAGGCTTCAGCCCCATCCCCGGTTAAGGAGGATGAATCTGCCCCCGGCGATTCAGCTGCAGTAAAGACTCAATCAGCACGCCAGCAGACCGATAACACTATCAGAGTCGATGTTGAACGCCTGGATGACCTTCTGAACATCGTCAGCGAACTCGTTCTGGGGCGTAACCGCCTCACACAGGTTAACGCCGAAGTGGCCCTGGAATATGAAGGAACCAAACTTGCCCGCGATATGGCTGAGGCCTCAAAGCAGATAGATCTGATGACAACAGAGCTTCAGCTGGCAGTAATGAAAACCAGAATGATCAAAATCGGGAAGGTCTTTAACCGCTTTCCGCGCCTTGTAAGAGATCTGGCTAAAGAGACCAAAAAAGATATTCAGCTCGTCATTAACGGCGAGGAAACAGAACTCGATAAGACACTTATCGAAGAGATCAATGATCCTCTGGTTCACCTTGTAAGAAATGCAGTCGATCATGGAGTGGAAAGTCCTGAAGTAAGACTTCAGAAAGGAAAAGATCCCAAGGGAACTGTTACACTTTCTGCTGAGCACGAAGGGAATAATATCATTATTACAATTGAGGATGACGGCAAAGGGATAAATCCTGAAGTACTCAAGGAAAAAGCCGTCAGTAAGGGACTCATAACCCGGGAAAGGGCAAATGAACTTTCCCGTCAGGAGGCTTACAACCTTATATTTATTCCCGGATTCTCAACAACCGAAGTGGTATCCAATATTTCAGGACGCGGCGTGGGAATGGACGTTGTAAAGACAAACGTCACAAAGCTGCGCGGCCTTATAAATATTGAGTCGGAAGTAGACCGCGGCACTAAGATAATTATAAAGCTGCCCCTGACACTTGCCATCATACAGGGACTTCTGGTAAAAGTAGACTCCGAAACCGTTGTGATACCCCTTAATTCAGTGGTCGAGGTTGTAAGGGTTTCAAACGAAGAGATCAAAACAATTAACCAGAATGAAGTCATTCGCATACGCGACAGCGTGCTTCCGCTAATAAGAATAGACAAACTCCTTTATGAGGACACATGTTCTGCCCAGGAGAACAAGTGGCAGTACGTAGTTATTGTAGGAATTGCAGAAAAGCGCTTCGGCCTGAGAGTTGATGAACTTGTAGGACAGAAAGAAGTAGTAATAAAGTCCCTGGGCAATTATCTGGGCAACATTCAGGGAATTGCGGGCTCAACTATTATGGGCGACGGAAAGGTCGTTATGATAGTTGACGTGGGAGAGTTGATTAATAACTTAACGGAAGAAAATTGTTAAACCAAAAGATTAGAGCAGTAGTAGTAGACGACTCGGCATTCATGCGCAAATCGCTTTCCATTATGCTGGAGTCAGATGGTGATATTGAAGTGGTTGCAACCGCGCGCGACGGCCTTGACGGACTGAACGTTATTAAGGCCCAGAGGCCTGACGTGGTTACTCTCGACATTGAAATGCCACGTATGGACGGACTTACGGCACTGGAAAGAATAATGGCCGAATGCCCCACATCTGTCATAATGGTAAGCTCAATTACTACCGAAGGAGCTGAGGCAACACTGAAGGCACTCGAGCTTGGAGCGGTGGATTTTATTCCAAAAGAACTTTCTTATGTGAGCGTCAATATAGTTAAGATAAAAGAAGACCTCATAAGAAAGGTTAAGGAAATTGTCAGACAGCGGTCCGTCCAGATGAGGTTAAGGAGAATACAGAACTTTTCTTCTTCGGGATCGAGGCCTCAAACAGCAGCAGTTCCCTCCCCCATGAAATCGCTCCCCCGCATCGGCTACAGGGCAATAGCCCTTGGAGTCTCAACCGGCGGACCGATGTCGCTCCAGAAGGTGGTTCCGGAATTGTCGAAAAATATAAACTGCCCGATGTTTATTGTGCAGCACATGCCGCCCAAATTTACAAAGTCGCTTGCCGACAGGCTGAACTCCATGAGCGGCCTGGAGGTAAAGGAAGCCGAGCATAACGAAATAGTTAAAAACGGAACGGTTTACCTGGCTCCGGGCGGGTACCATATGACAGTAAAAAGAACTTCCATGGGAAGCGTAGCCATCGACATTTCGGAAAATCCTTCGGACACGCTTCACCGCCCTTCAGTGGACGTTATGATGAGCTCGGTTCTGAAAGTCTACGGGAAAAGCACCCTCGGGATTATTATGACCGGAATGGGCAGAGACGGTTCCGAGGCAATCAGGGAATTAAAGACCTTGGGCGGCTATGCCGTGGCGCAGGATGAACAGTCGTGCGTTGTATACGGAATGCCCAAGGCCATTGTGGATGCAGGACACGCCGACGTTGTGGCCCCTTTGGAAAAAATAGCAGAAATTGTGAATAAGGCAGTTGTTTAATAAGACATAAAGACAGGAAAGGAAGATATGAGCACCAGGAAAGATAGTTTTGAAGATTACGTTTTTAATGAAATTTCTTATGTCCCCAAACGCTCGGGCAACCTGATAAAAGGCAATGAGGCAAAGATTTCTGGCAATATTAAAGTTTCGGTTGAAGAAGACAGCCACGACGGGGTAAAGATCATAGTGAAGAAAGACAGGAATGAAAATATTAAGGAAATCAAGTTTGTCTGCACCTGCGGTCAGACGAAATCCATTCTGCTCGATTACTCCGAGTAAGAATATTCTTTCCTCCAAAAAATCAAAGACTCTAAAAAAAACGCTCTGCAGAAATTTTCTGCAGAGCGTTTTTTATTATCTACAAAGAAGCTTATTTCAGGACAGGAGGCTGCGTTCCAGCTCATAGCTCTTCTGCTGGAGCTTCTTTGAATTGTTATTGCCTGAACTGATCTTAAACTTGGCAACCAGATCCTGCAGGTTAATTGTAAGACGGCTTAAATCTTCTGCCGCGCGTGCAATCTGCTGGATGCCGTCTGCCGACTGCTGTGTAACAGTGGAGATGGCTTCAATGTTCCGGCTTATAAGTTCTGCTGCAGAGGACTGCTTTTCACTTGCCTCGGCAACCTGCGCCACCATTGAATTAACATTGCCTGCACCGTCAAGAATTTCCTTCAGGGCCTCATCAACCTCGTCGGTAAGCTTGATGCCTTCCTTAACTGCAAGGTTTGCATCTTCCATCGACTTATCGGCTTCCTTGGCTTCTTTCTGTATCATCTTGATAGTGTCGGCAATTTCCTTTGTTGCCTTGGTTGTACGTTCTGCCAGTTTACGCACCTCGTCGGCAACAACTGCAAAGCCGCGGCCCTGCTCGCCGGCACGTGCGGCCTCAATTGCAGCGTTAAGAGCAAGAAGGTTCGTCTGGTCTGCAATGTCATCAATAACCTGGGCGATCTCTCCGATCTGGTCGGTTTTCTTGACCAGTGAATTTATGATAACGCCGGTTTGTTCAGCTGAAGAAGCAATTTTATCGATACCCTTTTTCGTTTCCTCAACTTTTTCCACACCCTTTTGCGCGTTGGCGCTTGATTTCTTTGAAGTTTCAGCCGCCTGGTTTGCATGGCGGTTGCTGTCGAGAATGGTTTTTGTCATTTCCTCAACAGATACAACAACCTCGGCCGACTGCTGTGTCTGTTCCTGGGCGCCGGCAGCCATTTCCTCGGAGCTTGAAGAGATCTGCGTGGAAGAGCTTGCAACAGCAGATGCGCTTTCGGCTACAGCCGTAAGTGCGGAGTTCAGTGAGTCTACAAGCACATTAACGTTATTCTTAATCATCTGATAGTCACCTTTGTAGTCGCCTGAAATTTTAACCGTAAAATCTCCCTTGGCCATAACAGAAAGCACTTCAGCAGATTCCTTTAGGGGAGCAACAATGGCGTCGAGTATGGAATTCACTCCTTCGATAAGCTTTCCCCAGTCACCCTGGAATTTCGAAACGTCGCCTCTTAGACCTAAATTTCCCTGGCTGTTAGCTTCTACAAGACGGTTAGCTTCGGAAAGAATAGCCTCAATTGTATCTACTTCATTATTAAATGCCTTTGCCAGGTCGTCCTTATCGGAAGCAGGTTTTACCTTCATCATACTGCCTGCTGCAATCTGTTCTGCAGCATAGATCTTTTCAACCTGAGCTTTCTGCAGATTAACCAGCATATCGGAGAGCTCGCCCACTTCATCCTTTGAGTTGTGTTTAATCTCAACGTCGAAGTTGCCGAGTGTAAACTCACGGACCACATCCCTTAGTTTGTTTATCGGCTTTGTAATAGCCGGCGCCAGATAAAACACGCAGAAGCAGAATACGAGAGTGCCTATGAGTGAACCCAGGAGCGTAAGATAGATTGCTACGTTTGCTGTTGATTCAGCCGAAGCATCAAGTTCGTTGGCCTTGGCTTGCAGAAGTTTTGCCATGTGGTCAAAATGGCCCATGAGTTTCTGCCCAACCTCTTCTCCTGACGTTGTAGCAATATCGGAAGCCATTTCATAGGCTTGTGTGACCGAAGCGCTCAGAATGGCATCAGCCACCATCATCTTGTAGTCGCTCCAGACAGCCTGTACCTGCTTAAGGCCTTTTGTAATTTCTGCATTCTTTAAGTCGGACTTGACCAGCGAATCGAGCGACTTATCGATCTGTCCTTTGTAGAAGTTATACTCCTTTACGTTCTCATTGAACTTTGGAGCAAATTCCTTCATCGAAAACTGCATCATTATAAACTGGATTTTCTGAAAATTCGTATAGATGTCGTTTATTCTCTGCTGAGGGCCCACATATTCACTGAATATTTTGTCTTTTGTTTTAGACATCTGATTCAGTTGTGTATAGCCCACAATTACAATGAGAGTAGAGATTGCAGCCAGGGTAAAGAACCCGCCCTGAATTTTACGCACAAACTTTAAGTTTTTTAACCAGCTCATTCCTTCACACCATAAAAAAAAGGATTAAATAATTATTTTAATTTAAATGTAATCGGAAGCGAGAGCTTAACCTTTACAGGCACCCCGCCGTTTTTCCCGGGCGAGAACTTTACACCTTTAATTGCACTGATTGCAGCTTCCTCGCAGCCGCCCCCGATCCCCTTTACAACTTTTACGTCGTCAACATTCCCTTTTTCATCAATTAATATCAGAACATAAACTTTTCCTTCCAGACCTGCACTTTTTGCAATTGACGGGTATACAATTTTCTTGTAAATAGTAGCCAGACCTCCAACCGGTTCGGGCATTACTTCGGCAAATGCCAGATACTGATCCCCTTGCTCTGAAATATTAACAGGTAACTTTTCTGTATTAAGGTATTTTCCCGATGCAAAAGAATTCTGGCCGGCAGCGCTTAATAGAAATATAAAAAGGGTTAAATTAAAAACTTTGGTTGGATTAACAACGTACCACTTCAACATAATTCCACTCCATAATAGTTTGTTCCATTATTATTATCGGTACAATTCAAAATTTGTTAACGTGAAAATAGAAATTTTTTAAGGAAATTCCTATCCTTTCCCATTAATTTTGAGGCTGGTTTTGATGCGGGGCTTTCAGATGAATAAATATTGAATTAATTGGTTGCTTTATTCGGGTTTTTCCTCACTTCCTGCGCCATAGAATACGACCGTGAAAGTGCTCCCTTCCCCTTTTTCACTTTTGACATAAACATCTGCGTGATTCATTCTGAGGTATTCTTTTGTTATGGCCAGTCCCAAACCGTTTCCGTCGTACCTTCTGTTGTAGCCTATTTCCTCCTGTGAAAAAGGCTTAAAGAGTTTTTCCATGTATTCTTTCGAAATTCCTATACCCGTATCGGCTACATCAACACACGTGAGATCATCTTTGTCATAGATGGATATCTTCACTTCACCCTGATTGGTAAATTTGAGGGCGTTATCAATCAGGTGCTGAAAAGACTGAATTATTGTATAGCTGTCCCCGTCGATAACCGAATTTTTGCTCTTGTTCTCAAGGCAAAAATCCAGGTTCTTTTCTGCAGCAAGCGAATTAAAATCCTTCATCAAAAGCTGCAGAACATTTTCCAGGTTGATCCTCGTGGGTGAGGTATAGTAGTTCCCGATCTGTATGCTCGACATTGCAAGAATGTCTTCAATTGTCCTCTGCAGCCTCGTTGAAGAGCGGTTTATGGAATTGAAATACAGGACCAGATCCCCGATCCCCTTATTTACCAGTTCCTCTTCCATAAGCGACATGAAGCCCAGGATTGAATTCAACGGGGTTCTGATCTCATGCGACATCTGGTTTAAGAATGCGGTCTTAAGTTTATCCGACTCCTCGGCCTTGTCGTAGGCTCTTCTTAAGAGCTCTTCGTTCTGTTTTTTCTCTGTTATATCGCGCTGAATGCAGATATATCCGGCTATTTCATTATTCCAATCGTAAATAGGACTTGCACTTTCCTCAACCGTAACCAGGTCGCCTGACTTTGTTTTATTTACAAACTCCTCGTGTATATTTTTACCCAAGCGGAGTTTATTCTCAAACTCGTTGTAAAACTCTTTAGGCATCACCCCGCTTTTGAGCATCTCAGGGCTCGAGCCGATGACTTCATCCAATGAGTAGCCGTAGAAATTTTCAAACTGCGGATTGACATAATTAATAATTCCGTTTTTATCGGTCATAAAAATCATGTCGTGCGAATGCTGAATGGCAAATTCAAATTTCAGGCTGTCTTCTTTTTCCTTCTTCAGCTTTTCAGTAACATCCTTGAATGTTAAGACTGCGCCTGAAGAGGAGCCGTCGCTTTCGCGCACAGGGTCGTAGTTAAATTCTACAGTCCTGAATATCCCCTGTTTACTCGTTATAAAAGCGTAGCCCGAAGAGTTTAAGGATACGTTTCCGTGTATTGCGGCAATAAGGCTGTTGCCCTTGTCGGGTATGGATGAGATACGGAAAATTTCCTTAAGCGGACGGCCGAGTGCTTCTGCCTGTGTAAAGCCTGTTACCTCCTGGGCTGCTGAATTAAGGAAGACAACCGATCCTTCCCTGTCCGTGGCAATAGCACCAAGGCTCAGATAGTTAAGGGGATTAAACCTGTTAAGATCATCAGGATTTTTTGTTTTATGCTGCAGCCATACTTTAGTTATAGTATGTTCAAGCTCCTGCATTTTTACTGGAGAAAGAATAATTCTGTGGGGTTCGACTTTGGAGGATTTGAAAATGTCGCGGCCCTGGTTTTTATCGTAATAGTAAATTACAGGCACACCTGTGCGGGAGGCCAGTTCTTCGTTATAGGCAACAAATTCCTTCGGGCAGTCCTCTGTCACATAAGAAAATATGAGATCCTTGGGATCCTTTTCAATTTTCTCAAAATCGGATTTATCCGACAAAAGAGCAGTATAGACCGTATAACCCAGTTCTTCCAGAAAATGCTGCAGGCCGTTGCCGGAAGAGGTATAATTTTCAACAAGTAAAATTCTTTTTAGCATTGTCCTCAAATGAAAATAATAGACCGGGGACTCACAAATTTTACACCATCATTCCGAAAGCCGAACAATTCCTGGAAACCATAACATCAAATCAAAACCAATTATCCGTTGTATTATCGGAAAAGCGCACCCAAAGTTAAATAAAAAATTGTTATTTGTAAAATAAACCGGCACTAAAACGCCTAAAAAGTTGAGCAGAAACGGAATAATTCTCCGGAGGAGAATCACTCCGGAGAATTAAATTTTTCCAATTAATTTGACGAATTTTGCCGCGGGAAAGTTTCATTCAGAGCAGGCGCCGGCACGACTGTAGGCAGACAGAAAAGCGCAGGCTATTCGATTTTCTTTGTTACCTCAATTTCAAGCTGTTCCATTCTGTAGCGCAGCTTTGAGCGGGAAAGGCCCAGTATCTTTGCAGCTTTGACCTGGTTGCCTTTTGTTATGTCGAGTGTTTTGAGAATAAGCGTTCTTAAGACCAGGTCTATACCAACTCCCTTTGAAGGGATTTTCAGTATAAACTTGTCGTCTTCCATTACGGGAGCCCTGCCCGCCGAAAGGAAGCTGAAGTGCTGCTCTTTGAGCTCGTCGCCGTCGAGCATAAGTACGGCGCGTTCAATTGTGTTCCTGAGTTCTCTTACGTTTCCCTTCCAGTACTGGTTTTCCAGGAACGTGAGGGCGTCCTCATCTATGCCTTTAATTTTCTTGTTGAACTTCACTTCAAATTCTCTTAAGAAGCTGTATGCAAGAACCGGAATATCCTCTTTTCTTTCTCTTAAGGGAGGTATAATTACTTTGGCTACGTTCAGCCGGTAGTAAAGATCTTCCCTGAAGTTGCCTCTTTTAATTTCCTCTTCCAGGTTCCTGTTTGTTGCGGCAACAACTCTCACGTTGACGGAAATTTCCTTCTCGCCGCCCAGGCGGTAGAATGTCCTTTCCTGCAGAACTCTTAAGAGCTTTACCTGCAGGTCGAGCGAGAGTTCGCCAATTTCATCCAGGAGTATTGTGCCGCCGTCGGCAAGTTCGAACTTGCCCAGTTTTGTTTTCTGTGCTGCTCCTGTAAAGGCGCCTTTCTCGTGGCCGAAGAGTTCGCTTTCTGCCAGCTCTTTAGGAATTGCAGCGCAGTTAATTGAAATGAATGCGTTGTTTTTACGTGGACTCTGCTGATGAATAAACTTTGCGAAGACTTCCTTACCTGTGCCGCTTTCACCTTCGAGGAGTATCGTCGTATCGCCGCTCTGTGCAAGACGTTCAACCTGATTTATCACGCGTACGATCTGCTTGCTGCGTCCGAAAAACTCCTTGCTGATTTCATCTTCTTTAATCAGAGAGTGCAGCTTCTCCACTTCCGACTTGAGTTTAAGGTGGTCGGTGCACTTGTCGAGCACGATCTGAAGCTGTTCGATATCAATCGGCTTAAGGAGGAAATCGAATGCGCCGGCTTTCATGGCCGAAACGGCAATCTTAACGTCGGAGTATCCCGTAATCATAACTACAGGTATCTGGAAAAACTCCTTCTGAAGCAGTTTAAGTATATCAAGTCCGTTATGGCTCGTGAGGTAAATGTCCAGCAGTATCACGTCGGGCTCAAACTCTTCAACTTTTTCAAGCACCTTATCGCCTTCCATGCAGGTTTCTACCTCATAGCCCATCTTAACGAGGACTTTTTTCAAAGACATGCAAATTAAATTATCATCATCAACAATAAGTACGTTTAACTTCATTCTACAACACCATTTAAATTAGGATTAAATCTCACATAAAAGCGGCTGCCTTCGCCCAGTCGGGAGTCGAATGTGATTGAGGCGCCGAATTCATCCAGAATCGACCGGCAGACACTGAGTCCCAGGCCTGTTCCTTCTTTTTTATTCGTATAAAAATCGTTAAAGATCTTTTCCTTGTTCTCCTCCGAGATCCCCTGGCCTGTATCCTGGACCTCGAGGGTAACAAAGTTATTTCCATCTAAAGTTTCACGGTAAGTCCGGAGGTTTACCGTACCATTTTTTTCTATAGCCTCAAAGGCGTTTGTCATGAGGTTTAAGACAACCTGCAGAATTTTATTCTTATTAAAGTATAGCGGAGGCACTTCCCGGTCCAGACCGGTTACAACTTCAATATTCAGAATTTTAGCCCGGGCGTTCATAATTTCAACTGCAAGTTTGATCACTTCATTTAACGGCTGCAGGTAGCAGTCGCTTAATGTGCTGCGGGAAAAATCGAGTGTTGTCTCAACAATCGCCTGGATTCTTTTTGCAGCTTCCATGCATGCTGTAATGGATTCCCTGAGTTCCGGGCTGAGATCTGACATGCTGACAAAATCCAGGTTCAGTTTAATAGCCGAAAGAGGATTCCGGATCTCGTGAGCCAGGCTGGCTGCCAGCTTACCTAAAATCTGAAGTTTATTGTCCTGTATTTCGTTATTCGTTATCATTCTGGCATTAGTCAAGCGCTGAGGTTTAGCTATAAAGTTGATTTCCTGAAAAACGGAGTATTCTGCCCAATTTTGCACAGCTGTGCACAGGCCCATGCAGGACGGGCGTAAAAACATGATTACTACTGCAGAAAAAGCCCCGGACAGAGGTAATAAAGCCCTCTTTTCAGTAAAAATGGTTAATATTAAACATTTTCAAATTAATTGGTTCTAATATTAGCCAAATTAATAATAATATGCAACTCTGTTGTTTATCTCTATAGGGGATAAAAAGGCGAATAATTTATGGGTTTCCGGAGGGAAAAAAGAGGAATTCATCTAAAGGGGGAGCTAAAAAAATCCGCCTTTAGATGAATTTCTAAGTTTATTTTGCTTTCAGTTCCCTTAAGATAGCCTGAGCGGTAGTATTGATTACTTCGCTGGAATTATAGAAGTTATCTTTTACCCTCTGCTGGACCTGAGACAAGTCTTTTGTAGTTATATTTTTAGCTTGCAAGATTTTAGCCTCGCTGGAGATTTCAAGTTTATCCTGTTTTTTTGTGTTTTCAGCCGGGACTGTCTGTGTTTTCCTCGTATCCTGCACAGGAAAATAATTGTTTGATATCCCTTTGATTTCCAACTTTTTCACCTGTTATAGTTTGCTAATTTTTTTTTATTTTGGATATTTTCCAGTTCCAGAGCGACAGCATCCTTCTCAGTTTGAACCTTTATAATAATATTATCGAATTTATTTGACAATTGTTTAGTCAATTTCAGGAGTCCAGGTTCAAATTTGCGGAGAGCATCCATATCATAATCCGCTTTAAGCTGCTGTTTAAGGTCCTTTATTCTGAGCGTTTTCCTGTTAATTTCCTTCATTTTAGCCTCGAAATTCTCATCACTTAGATTATCAAGGCTTGAGAGCATCCATTCCATCTCAGAGCTTAATTCCCTTATCTTCAGTTCCAGAGTATTCATCTTTAGAAATAGCTCCCTGAATCGGTAGCCGCAGTGCTGCTGAACATACTGGAGGTTGTAAGAAGGGTTGCCAGCTGCGTCTGGAGGTCGTAATACTTATTTCTTAAGATATCGGCGCTCTTATCAATTCTTGTCTGCGCCGCCGTAATTTTACTTGAAAGATCAGTTATTGTATTGTTATAATTGGCATTCATCTTGGCCAGGTAACCGTCAGATCCAAGATAGGGGTTTACAAGATTATAGAGCTTTGAGGCAACGCCGTTATCTGAATTAAAAATTGCCTCAACCTCGCTGAGGTTGTTGGCGATCTTGCTGTCCAGTTTCGAGCTGTCTGAAACGGTAAGGCCGCCGTCTGAAGTAAACGTGATGCCGAGGTCAGCCAGTCTTCCTAACTGCCCGTCGGGAATTCCCACGACCCTGGTGTATGCAGCGTTTGTAAGGCCGCTCATAAGGGAAATTGCCGTAGCATCCCCTGTAAATTTCCCGCGTGCAACTGTGCTTGTGCTGCTGTTTACTTTCACATAATTGTATACATCATTAAACTTACTGACGAAATCCGTAATTTTGCTTTTGATAGACGAAGTGGTGCCGGCAATGGAAACGTTAACGCTGGGGTCGGTATTCTGCATTTCAGCGCTCAGCGTAAATGTGACGCCTTCAACCAGATCGCTTACCACGTTTGTATTTCTCTGAATATCCATGCCGTTAAGCTGAAACTTTGCATTAAGCAAAGAGGAATCGTATATGTAGCCTGAGGATCCGTCGCTTACAACCGTGTCGCGGTCAACTGTCGGCGGAGTGTTGGCATTTAAGGCATATCCCAGATACCCAAGTATGGCCGAAGAAGTGCCGTCTTTTTCCTGGAGGACTATCTGGTTATCCATTCCCATATTCTTAGCCGTAATTGAAAGACGGCTTGTAGTGCTGTCGGGAGAGAAAGCCGCTGCCGATACGGTATCTGAGGCCTGCGTATTAATGGCATCCTTAATTTTCTGCAGTGAGCTCTTAAAGTCTGTTACCGTGTCGTCAATAGTAACACTGATGTCTTTGGTAGCAGATCCGGAAACAATCTGGAAGTTATAGGTTCCGTTTGCCAGTTTTGCCCCGGAGGACAGATCCTGTTTGGAGACCGTAATATCTGCCTTTGCCAGCTGCTGCACGCGCATTGTATAGCTGCCCGCTGTGGCCGTTGAAGTTGCCGTGGCCGTCATGAAAGAACTGTTTGAAAGCGTGGCAGCCATTGCAGGTACGAAAAGTGAGCTGCTGCCGGTAGCTTTGAGATCTTTGAGAAGTGAATTAAGAGAATCGAGCTTTGAACTTATTGTTGAGTACCCGGTTATGAGATCCTGATACTTGCTTTTTCTTGTATCCAGGGGGGTAATGGCCCTGTTTTGCTCGGTCAGAATGTAACTGCTGACAAGGCTTTCTATACCCGAAGTTGTAAGTGCATCAATTGCCATAACGCTGTGCCTTATAAAACCTTTATATTACCTGACATTATTTGTCTTTTCAAAGGCGTTCATCCAGGTATCCCTGAGTTCAGTGAGGATCTTCTGAACAATATCATAATTCTGCTGTCTCATCTGATCCTGGCAGAACTTGTAAAGCCTTAAAAGCCCCGTTGAAATCTCTTTTACCTGAGGGCCATCAAAACTGAGAGAGTTAATGAGCTCCTGAATAGCGTTATTTGTCTTTACCATATCGTGTCTTTGGCAGTTGACAATGGCGAAGTCATAAATTTTTATTAAGAGCTGCTGCGGAGTTGCCTCAAGTATTTCCTTTGCCAGATATTGGTTTACCTTGTTAATACCCGGACGAGCATAACCTGTGCTATACATAAATGGTATCCTGATGAAAAATGTTTTAGAACAGCCCTCCTCTTCTTAAAGAGGAGGGCCCTGAGAATGTGAGAATTAAATCTTAGCTGATTAACCGTTCGATTTAACTATTACCTAAAGAGCTGAAGAACGTTCTGAGGAGCAGAGTTAAGCTGACTGAGCATCGATGTTGCTACCTGAGAACCGATCTGAGCCTTGGTTGCATTCAGCTGTTCCATTGCCATATCGGCGTCAAACAGACGGCTTACACTTGCCTGGGCATTCGAGATAGCTGATGTTAAGTACTCATCCTTTACATCAAGTCTCTGCTGGAAGTTACCGATCTTTCCGAGAGCGTCATTGACCTTGGTCTCAAACTTACCGATTGCAGAAACATCGGAAAGAGAAGTGGTCTGGAAGCTTGCAAGGTTAGCTATTGCTGTTGCATAATCTTCCTGAGTTGAAGTTGTTCCCCACGTACTGAAAGCAGTAAAGCTTGTTATTGCATTGTATACATCGTCAACTACTGCATGACCGCTGACTGTTGACACGTTGTCACCGGTACTGGCCAGTTCAGAAGCAAAGTCCAGAGTGATTCTGTCACTTACATCAGCACCTGTCTGGAATGTAAATGAAGCAGAAACTGAGCCCATTGCTGTTGAGTTCTGAATACCCGTTGTACCGAAGCTTGCCATGGCCGTACTTCCAACCAGAATCTTTCTGTCGTTGAACTTTGTCGTGTTGAAGATGTTCTTGATTTCTTCACCAAGCGACTGAATGTTCTGCGCCAGAGCTTTTCTGTCTTTTGTAGGATCGGTTGCATCTGCCACATAGCTTCTGATCTGAGTCAGT
>DATAKL010000024.1:0-148128 GCA_036261625.1 Ignavibacteriales bacterium
TTTTTCAGCTGCAACACGGGAGGTCCTTGACATATCGGCAGCTTCATTGGCATTCTTTGCAGTTTCATAGACAGTTTTAGTCATCTCTTCAATAGCACCTGCGACTTCGGTTGCCTGCTGGCTCTGCTCCTGTGCGCCTGCGGCCATCTGTTCAGATGAAGAGGATATTTCATTTGCAGCACTGGCGGTAGCCTGGACAGATTCGGATACTTCGGAAAGAGCCTGGCTGAAGGAATCTGCCATGCCGTTTATATTATCCTTAATTTTCCTGTAGTCGCCCTTGTAATCGCCTGTCATTCTGGCTGTAAGGTCTCCCCGGGCAATTATTTCGAGGACTCTGCCCGATTCATTAATCGGCTCGACTACGGCGTCAATTGTGGCATTAATGCCCTGTACTATCTCTTTAAAGCCTCCCTTGAAATTACCCGCATCGCCCCTTGAGGAGAGTTTGCCTTCAACGGCATCCTGGCTAAGAGAGTTGACCTCTGAAATCAGGTTTTTAATTGTCACGTTCAGCCTCTGAAGAGCGGGTGCAATTTCGTCTTCACCATCCATCGGCTTAATATTAACAGAAGTATCGCCTTCAGAAATTTTAACGAGTGTTCCAACTACTATTTTTTGAAGGTCATCGGAGAACTTATCAAATGTTTTGGCCATCTCTCCTAATTCATCTTTTGTATCCAGGTTCATTCTTCCGCTTAAGTGGCCTTTTCCCATTTCCCTGATCATCTGGCCTGCTTTTTTAAGAGGATTGCTGATAACTTTTGAGAGGAAGAGTCCGAGGGCAATTGCTATTATCATTGCTGCAATTACAATAATTATCATATTTCTGACAGCAGCATCCGCGTTTTCCGAGTTTTTATTAGATCTGTTTTGGGCTCTTTGAGTCAGAATATCGTCCATGGCCGACAGGGCGTTCTGCTCGTCTTTACGGGCTTTATCCAGATCTCCCTTCCACAGGGCTTCAGCTCCGGCATCGTTGTCAGAAGTGCACATGCTGATGAACTGCTTAAAAAGCCTGTCGAAGTAATTATCGGCTTTTGTAAGCTCATCCATCTTCTGCTGAACATCCGCAGAGATAATGGTTTTCTGAATTATAGCCTTATCCTGATCTATTTCGGCGCTTCTGCCCTGAATGGCTTCGAGAGCCTTCTGGTGCTCTTCGGGAGTTCTGGCAATAAGCAGGTCCAGGCCGTTTGCGCGCATTCTCTGGAAATGCCCCACCAGGTCGACCATGGCCGAAAGAGGAACGGTATTTCTTTCAAAGAGAATTGTGTCGCTTTCATCAGCAGTTCTGAGGCTGCTAATGCCCTCGTATCCCACAACTCCAGCAATGAGCGCCACAAGTATAAAGCTAAGTAAAAGCTTAGCACTAATTTTCAGATCATAGAACCATTTCATTATAATTATCTCCTTTTATAATTTTCATCCCATAAAAAATCATTAACTTTTTATACACAATGGAATTTCCAGGGTAACTCTGGTAAAGAGTCCTGCCAGGCTTTCTATATTGAACTTAATATTATTCCTGAGAGTTAATTTTTTTACGATTGTCAGGCCTAATCCAAGTCCTGCATGGTGCATTCCGAGTCTGCTGAACTGTGAAAAGGAAGCAATGTTTTTTATCTCTTCGGGCATCATTCCTATTCCATGGTCGGTTATGCTTATCAGGTGGAATTTATCCCCGGAGAGTGATACAACTTCAATTGGTGTTCCCGGTTCAGAAAAGCGGCAGGCATTTTCAAGCAGTTCATTTAATATTCTTTCCAGGTCCATTTCCGGCACTTGCAGAATATCGCCGGTGAGGCTAAGCGAGAAATCGTTTTTTCTTTCTGCAGCAGAAGCAGCCTGTGCCGCACATTTTTTTATCACTTCTTCTGAAGATGCGAAGCCTTTCTTTTTACTGCCGGTTTCCTCTTCCAGTTCCAGCAGGAGAAGGAACTTTTCTATAAGTTTCAGCATCCAGCTTCCCGAGGAGCTGATTTTTTCGGCCATTTTCAGAATTTCTTGCGGGTCGAAATTCGCGCTGTTTTCCTTTAACATCTGTGCGTAGCCGATGATCGGGACCAGAGGTGTTCTGAATTCGTGACTGATGTTATGCAGAATGTTATTTTTGAACGCATCGACCTTCTTTTCGCATTTTTCTATTTTCTTAAGGCGCAGTTCAACAGATTTCAGGAGGTCCCTGGCATCAAACGGTTTTGTAATATAGTCCTCGGCGCCTGTGAGCATGCCTTTTCTGAAGTCGGTGTACTCGGTTTTCCCGGTCAGGAATATAAAAGGGACCGCAACCTCTTCAGAATCCGAATTTACGCGCCTGCAGAGTTCATAGCCGTCCATTCCGGGCATCATGATATCTGAGATGATGAGGTCGGGAGTTTTTCTGCTCAGTATTTCAAGTGCATCGCAGCCGTTTTCTGCGGGCTGGGCTTTATAGCCGCTTCTTTCGAGAATCTGTACAATATTTTTCCTGGTGTGAGGATCATCTTCCACAACAACGATGTTTGCCATTAAAAACTGCTCCTGATGCTGATTATGGATTTAGTTCTTCGGGGGCAAAATAACCTAATTTAATTCTTTTGCATCAGGAAATGACAGGAAAGGACGGTTATTCAGAGTAAGCGGATCAAAAATGAAGGTATCCGGTCAGATTCTGAATCTGGCTTTAACTTTCGGAGCATATCTCCGGCTGGATTCGAGAGGCTCGCTGTAGCCGCGCATGTGGAAGCGCAGTGCGTTATTGAACCACTTTTCAACGCGTTCTATAAAACCGGTATTGATGATAGTGGATTTATGAATTCTCAGGAACAGCTCATCGGGGAGAACTGCCTCCCAGTGTTTAAGAAGTTTGCGTGCCATGAGTTTTTTACCATCTATAGTAAAAACGTTAGAATAGCTGTCGGCTGCAGATATGCAGACGATAGAGGAGATCTTCAGAATTCCAGAATTGCTGCCCAGCATAACGACGTCATCTTTAGTGAGCTTATGATCTGCCGGGGTGTTCGGTTTCGAATTCTCCTCTGCAGGCGGTGCCGGCCGGGCATTGTTTTGGGCATTCAAAAGGTTTTCTCTTTTTTCCAGTCGGGTTTTAACTGCGGCCAGGAGGTCTGCGGCCTCAAAAGGTTTGGCCAGGTAGTCATCGGCTCCAAGTTCCATTCCCAGCCTGAAGTCGCTTTTTTCGGCTTTTGCAGTCAGGAATAAAAACGGGATCAGGGAAAGGCATCTGTCGGCGTTTAAGTTTTTTAAGACTTCGTAGCCGTTCATCTGGGGCATCATGATATCGCAAATTATCAGATCCGGGACAATTTCGCGGGCAAGTTCGAGCCCTTTTATGCCGTTTGAGGCGCTGAAAGTTTCGTAGCCCATGCGCCTGAGAAGATATTCTATGTTGTTGCGGACCGTTTCCTGGTCTTCGATTATAAGAATTTTGTACACAATTCACCTTTAATTGGAATTTACTGCCAGATAACAATTGAAATTACAGTTGGCTCAGTTTCAGGTTTCGGCACGAGACCTCTATGCTGAACCTGGGAAACATGTATACATATTAACAACAGGAGGTATCAGCTTACATACCGGCACCTGGCTGTTAGGAGAACATAAAAAATATTATAGAAGATTTGGAAAAAATGCAAACCGGTCCAGAAAAACCGTACTTAAAAAAAACCGGTCTTTCAGCCTGTAAAAATATAAAAGATGAAATTCCGGCGCAATGCTTTTCCGACTTAATAATTTTCCGCCTTACTGCTCATGCAGAATAAGATTTCTGTCGTCCGGGAGTTTCACAAGGAATGTGGTTCCCCTGCCTTCGGTACTTCTGAAGGAGATCGTCCCCTTATGCAGGTCCACGCAACTTTTAACAATTGACAATCCCAGGCCTGAGCCGCTGATGTTTGCAGCATTTTCAGCCCTGTAGAACGGTTCAAACAGATGAGGGAAGCTTTCCTCGGGGATTCCGATTCCCTTGTCTGAAATTTCGAAACTGACGTGTTCCTCTTCAAAAGTCAGGTTAAGTTCCACGGGGCTTCCGGCGGCTGAATATTTGGCGGCATTGGAAAGGAGATTCATAAGGATATAAGTTAAGAGTTTTCTGTCCATGCCCACGGTTTTTGAAGGGAGATTTGACCTGAGAACAACGCGTTCTCCCTCACTTGCTTTGAAGTCTGCAACCAATTCCCTGCAAACCTGCACGAGGTCGAAGAGAGAGGGCAGATAGCTCAGACGGCCGCTTTCAGTCCGGTTGAGCATTAAAACATCATTTACAAGGTCTGTCAGGTATTTAACTGCATTTTTAATTGTCTGGAGGAACTCCCGCCTTTCATCATTTCCCATATCCTGGCCGAAGAGGTCCAGCAGGTCGGCAGATGAAAGTATAGCAGTTAGAGGGGTTCTGTACTCGTGAGATACCATGGAGATGAATTTCGATTTCATTTCGCTCAGTTCTTTTTCCTTCAGGAGAGCGTTATTGATCTCCTCTTCCATTTTTTTACGCCTGGCTTCATCGCGTATGTTGGCGATAATAAACTTTTCGCCCTTCACATCCTGATAACAAATTTCATTACCCACAATAAAATGTTTAACTCCCTGGCGGTCAAAAAACTCAACTTCAAAGTTCTCAATTTCTCCGTTGCTGAGGACATACTCATCTTTTCCATGGGTTCTTTCTGCAAATTCCTTAGGGTGCAGGTCAAAATCAGTCTTTCCAAGCATCTGGTCTCTTGAAAAGCCAACCAGTCTGCCGAAAGCCTCATTGACCAGTGTATAGCGGTGACTGCTGTCTTTTACGAACAAGGGATCTCGGGAACTGTTAATAACGGCATCAAGAAAGTTATGTGAACTGCGGAGCGCCTCCTGAAGGGCAAAGTGCTGCGTCATATCTCTGGAGTTACAGACAATTCCGTTGATAGCAGGATTGTTAAGCTGTCCGTTCAAAACTGTCTCAAGAAAGACGATTCTTCCGCTTTGTAAAGGCAGGCGCAGAGAAAGCTTAAGAGGAGTCTGGCCGGGATTTTCGCGAATACTCCTGACTGCATCTTTCATTTTAAGCGCGTCTTGCGGATTGATGCATTCAAAAATAAGTTTCCCGATCCTCTCTCCGGGTTCATTTCCGGTAATAGTTTTGAAGGCAGGACTTACATATTTAACATAACCGTTTTCATCCAGTATGCCGATTATGTCCGTGGAGTGCTGAACGAGTAGGCGGAAGCGTTCCTCGCTTGCAAGAAGGTCCTCGTGCTTCTGTTTGCGAATAAAGGCACCCGCAAAAATGTATCCTATTATTTTGAGCGCAGCAAGGGTGTCTTCCGGGAATTCCACAGCTGAAATGGAACTAAAGCCCAGGAATCCCGCAAATTTATGTTCAATTATCACCGGAATGGCAATGACTGCTTTTGTGTTACGATTCAGGAAAAAAACTTTTTCTGTTTTATAGTTTTCGGGCAGCTTTTCAATGTCAGGGACAGCAATTTTATCAAATGTCCTGAGTATTTTCCAGAAAGAAGGCAGATGTTCAGAATCAATATTGGACAACCTTTTCAGTTCATGGCTAACCCTGCTGCTTCGCCACTCGTATAAATTTCTGGCAGTTTGTAAAGTCTCATCAGCCTGGTAAAAGAATCCCATGTCCATTCCCAGAAATTCGCCGGCGGCTTTCAAAGATGAGATAAACGCCTCATCAATATTTTCATCTGCTGTATTAACGAAGCAGTTGGAAATCTTAAAGATCAGGCGGTCATATTCATTCCGCTTTTTTAAGAGTTCCTCTGATCTTTTAGCATCCGTAATGTCTTCGTAAATAAAAAGCTGGCCCAGGTACTCGTCATTTTCGTCTCTTATCTGGGAAGTAAAATGCCTTATTACAGATCCGTTTTTAAATTCGACATCTGCACTGATTGGCTTTCTGGTGGTAACATCCATTAAAGTCCTGAATAGCTCAATATAACAGGAAGGCTCCTTGACTTTTGAGAGGCAGAGGTCCAATAATCCGGCAGTACTCAACTGGCTGCGGTTAATTTTTTCCTGGTAATCCCAAAGATCCCATATTTCAAAGAACCTGGGGTTACTAAACAAAATTTCATCGTTATCACCATCCACTGCAAGAATGCCGCGAAACGATGTGTTACTCATTGTTTTCAGGAAATGCTCATTGCGCAAGGCCCGCTTTTCAGCTTTCATTCGGATTTCCATTTCCCTTAAGAGCGCCTCCTGCTCCTCTGCGAGTCTTTGGGAGTGTTTTTTTTCAGTATCGTAGAGCTTTCTTATCCATCCGGCTCCGGCTCCCAGTACAAAAGACATAATTACGGCAAAAATTCCCCGGACTGGGTTGACTTCACTTTGATGAAATAAAACAACAACAATAATGCCGCTCAGCATCAGAAAAGTTCCTACTAAAAGGCCGCGCTTTGCACCCCAGAACCAGCTGAAGGCAACAACAGGAGCAACAATTAACGGGAATGGGAAGGCATCCAGATACTTGTCCAAGGTTATAAATATGCTCCAGTAAAGCACCAGAGCAAGTGAAATAAGGATTATGTGACGCCAGGGGACAGCTTTTCCGGATTTAGTTACCATAAAAGTTCATCTTATAAAATATTAATGCTGCTGAAATTAATAAATATTATCGGAAATAAAACAAAATAATTTCGTTTTAATGGAATGTAAAATTGTTAAAATTGCCTAATTGGTTCAGTTTTTAAAGCCGGAATCCTTTTTATCTCTAAATGCATCAAACAATAAAAAATTAAAAGAGGTAAAGTTGAATACAGCAGTGCAGCCAAAGGTAATTGTGTTTTCCACGCCCACGTGCAGCTTCTGCAACGCTGCTAAAAGGTATTTCAGGGAAAACAACGTCAGGTTTACAGATGTGGATGTTTCAAGGGATATGAACGCGGCACGCGACATGCAGAGGATGACCGGGCAAACGGGAGTGCCGGTAATTTTAATTAATAACCGCCCCATTGTAGGCTTCGACAGGCAGAAAATCAATCAGATGTTAAATCTTAAAAATTAAACTATAAAATATTTACGGAGATAAAATGAAAATTAAACCTATGGATGACCGCCTTCTTCTGGAAGTGGTTGAAGAGGAGGAAAAGACTTATTCAGGAATTATTATACCCGATACGGCAAAGGAAAAGCCCAGGATGGGAAGGGTAGTTGCCGTGGGAACGGATGAGGACTTAAGGGAAAAAGTAAAAGAAGGCGACAGGGTTCTTTTTGCAAAGTACGGCGGCGAGGAAATAGCCGTAGACGGGAAAGACTATAAGATCATACAGCGTTCGGATGTTCTTGCAGTAGTTGAAGATTAACTTACATAATTGGTAACCTCCAATAGGCGCACTGCCCCGATGAGCATTTCTCTATCGCAAAAGAGAAAGGGGCGTGCGCCTTTCAATTAAAAATTAAAAATTAAAAAGTGAGGACAGGGCTGGAATATTGAAATGAATAGCCACGAGCTTTAGCTCGTGATGAATGATATTTCCCTTGAATAGCCACGAGCTTTAGAGACTGTGTGAAAATAGGCATAGAAAATCTGGTAAAATATGATTATGATATGCTCATGACCTATGAATAAGGATTAAGAGACTATGGCACACGAGAGATTCAAAAAACCCGTAATAGAAAGGGCTGAAGTAATAAAGGACTTCTCTTTTGAGGGGGTCATCAGGCCGGATAACCCGGTAAGGGTAATTGACCTTCTGGTAGAAAAGATAGTTGATTCAAGTCCGGAGGTCTTCATAGAGAAGAAGGACAATGATTATGGAGCGACGGGCTATCATCCGAAGGTATTTCTCAAGCTATACCTCTACGGATACTATTACAAAATACAGAGCTCAAGGCATCTTGAACAGGAGTGTGAGAGGAACATGGAGGTAATCTGGCTTCTGAAGGGGCAGAAGCCCAGGTACTGGAAGATAAACCAATACAGGACAGAGCATAAAAGTCACATTGCATTTGTGACAAAAGAGTTCAGGCACTTTCTTTTCAAGGAGGGCTTTATTCACCTTGAAGCCGTGACGGTCGATGGAACCAAGGTTAAGGCGAATCAGAGCCGGGATGTCCTGACAATAAAGAAAGTGGATAAGAAACTCAAGAGCCTGGACAGGAAAATAAATGAATACCTTAGGATGCTTGACTTAAATGATGAAGTAGAGAACCTGGAAGAAAAGCTCATGAAGAAGAAAGAGGAAAAAGAAACTCTTAAAGAAGAAGTCTCCAGCATGGAACGGGAGATAATGAGTATTATTGAAAAAAAAAGAGTATCCGGGAGGTAAGGGAGTATATGGTGGAAAATCACATTACTTCCTTATGCCTCACGGACACTGAGGCAAAGATGATGAAAACCAGGAGCGATGGCATTGTTCCCGGATATAACATAGAGACCGTAGTAGACGCTGAAAGTCACATGATAGCCCTCATGGAAGTGACACAGCAGCAGAATGATGTGGGAATGCTCTCTGTGATGACAGACAAAGTAATGGATGAATACGGCACCTATCCCAAGAAGGCCTCAACTGATGCAGGCTTCTATGACCCCGTGGATGTTAAGAAGACGGAAGTAAATACAGAGGCATTTGTAAGCATTCCTAAAACCAAAAGAGACTTAGACCCGATTACATTTACTTACGACAAGGATCGTGACGAGTATAAGTGTTCTGAGGGAAGAGTGTTAAGCCTTCTATCTAAAGGAGTAATGAAAAGGAATAGGCTGACTGACGCCTATAAGTCAAAGGACTGTTCGGGATGTCCCATGAAAGACAAGTGCACCAGTTCCAAAACAGGAAGAACTTACTACAGGTATTATGATGAAAGTGAGGTAAATTGTTTTAAGCTGAAGATGAAGCAGGAAGAATCAAGACACCTGCTTTCCTTAAGACGGACCATTGCCGAGCACCCCTTCGGGACACTTAAACTGCTGATGGGAAAGATACCCATTCTTCTGAGGGGGAGGGAAAAGGTTCAGATAGAATTTAATATATATGCGACTGTCTACAACCTGAAGAGGCTCATTCATCTAGAAGACGTCCAGTCTCTATTGCAAAGACTTGAAGGCTTCACTTGGAATTGCCTTAAGGCCGCATGATCTGTTGTGGCCCTCATTTTCATGCATTTTTTAGCTCATTAAGGATAAACTTAAAGAAAACCTCGAAACTAGGAGATAAAAACGTAACCTTAAAGAATCAGGAGCCTCATTCTTGAATTAAATTAAGATCCCACTTACAATTAAGTGAGATCTTCAAGATGTCCACGATTTTGAGTTTTCACACAGTCTCTAAAGCCCGTGGACAAATGAATTAAACAACCCGTGGCTTTAGCCACAGATCCTTCGTCCGGAAATCTGGGGCTAAAGCCCAAAAATTTTTTGCTCCTATTCCACGACCTGAAGGTCGTGGCTAGTCAGTCGTGAGCAATTCAGGCCGCAGCTAATTTATCTTTGCAATAACAGGCTTTCTTCCTATTGAATAATATGTAAAGCCCAGATCTTGCATCTTCTCAGGCGTAAAAATATTCCTGCCGTCAAAGATAACAGGCTCACGAAGCGCGCCTTTAAGAGCTGTGAAGTCGGGGTTACGGAACTCGTTCCACTCTGTTACAACTATCAGAGCATCCGCATTTTTTAGTGCATCGTATTCATTCTCGGCATAATTGACAGAATCGTTCAGATAAAACTTTGCCGATTCAACTGCAGCCGGATCATATGCCGAAACTGAGGCCCCGAGCTCCAGAAGTTTTTTAATAATGACTACTGAAGGCGCCTCCCGCATGTCGTCGGTATTCGGCTTGAATGCAAGCCCCCAGACGGCAAAGCGCTTCTTCTTTATATCACCCTTAAAGTGTCCTAGTATCTTATTAACCAGCACCAGCTTCTGCTCCCGGTTAGTCCTATCCACAACGGTAAGTATTTTCATTTCGGAATCGTAGTCGCAGGAGGTTTTGATAAGCGCGTTGACATCCTTCGGGAAGCAGCTGCCGCCGTAGCCGATGCCTGCAAAGAGGAAGCGTTTTCCGATTCGGCTGTCGGTGCCCATGCCCTTGCGCACCATGTCCACATTGGCTCCCACCTTCTCGCAGAAGTTGGCCAGTTCGTTCATGTATGTAATCCGCATTGCCAGGTATGAATTTGCAGCATATTTTGTCACCTCGGCGCTTGAGGTATCCATTTCAAGAATCGGATTGCCCTGACGTACAAAAGGCTCATAGAGGACTTTCATTTTTTCAAGAGCCTTTTCTGAACCTGAACCTATTACAATGCGGTCGGGCTTCATGAAATCCTCAACTGCAAAGCCTTCCCTCAGGAATTCAGGATTTGAGACTATGTCAAAATTCTTAATTGAGAACCTCTTCAGGATCTTTTCCACCTCAGGTGCAGTCCCCACTGGCACGGTGCTTTTGTTTACGATGATCTTATAGTCCCGGTCGCCTGAAGCCTCCAGTATTCTTCCGATCTCTTCAGTAATTCCGAATACGTATTTCAGATCGGCCGAGCCGTCATCGCCCTGAGGAGTGGGCAGGCAGAGGAAAATTATCTCGGAACTTTCTAAAGCGTGCCTGAGGTCGTCAGTAAATGAGAGTCTTTTTTTGGCAATGTTCCGGTAAAAGATAAAATCAAGTCCCGGTTCATATATTGTCACTTCAGCATTCTGAAGCTTCTCAAGTTTTTCGGGGTTATTATCTACACAGATTACCTGGTTCCCCATTTCCGCAAAGCACGTTCCGGAAACTAGGCCGACATATCCGGTGCCTATCACAGCCAGATTCATTTTACCTCCAAGTATAAAGTGTTTATCTCTTCCTGCTTTTTTGATATTACATAAACAATCATAAACCTTAAACAACAATCAATCCATTTCACATAAATTTCTATAACACAAAGTCCTGTTCAATCTCACGGAAGGATTTTGCCTTTTTATCCTTTTCGGAAACTACCGGATTTTCAACCTTCCAGTCTATATTCAAATCACGGTCACAATATATAATTGCTCTTTCATCGGCCTTGCTGTAGAAAGCCGTACACTTGTAGTGGAAGAGAGCTTCAGGCGACTGCACGGAAAACCCGTGCGCAAAGCCCGGCGGAATCCAGAGCTGACGCTTGTTTTCTTCAGAAAGCTCCACGGCAACATACTGCCCGAAAGTCGGTGAATTAAATCTGATATCCACTGCTACATCCAGCACGCGGCCCATAATGCACTGGCAGAGTTTCCCCTGGGCATTTTCTCCCACCTGATAGTGGAGGCCCCTTAAGGTGCCGTATGTGGATTTTGAAATGTTATCCTGAACAAAATCTAAATCTATTCCTGCATCCTTATATTTTTTTCTGCTGAATGATTCAAAAAAATATCCCCTTTCATCATGGAATACATCGGGTTCAATTACAAGAACGCCTTTAAGTCTGGTTTCTTCTATTTTCATAATGCTAAAGTTCTCAGCTCTCCTTCAATATTTTTTCAAGATAATCCCTGTAGAAACATTTAGGGATGCTTTGGATAAGATCTTCAAAACCTTTTCTGTCAATAAATTTCATTGTGTATGCAATTTCCTCTACGCAGGCGACCTTAAGTCCCTGACGGTCCTCTATAACGCCGAAGAAATTTGAGGCCTGCAGGAGTGCTTCCGGTGTGCCTGTATCAAGCCAGGCAACGCCGCGGCCTATTTTCTCGACCTTCAGTTTTCCCGTTTCCATATATTTGCGGTTTACGTCTGTAATCTCGAGCTCACCGCGGGCTGAAGGCTTCAGGTTTTTGGAAATTTCCACGACGCAGTTGTCGTATACATAAAGTCCCGGCACGGCATAATTGCTTTTTGGTTTAGATGGTTTTTCTTCAATTGAAATGGCCCGCCCGTCCCTGTCAAATTCAACGACGCCGTATCGTTCAGGGTCGTTAACCTGGTAGCCGAAGACCGTGGCACCTTCAGTCTGCTTAAGTGCGTTATAGAGGAAATCCATCTTGCCGTAGAAAATATTGTCTCCAAGCACAAGTGTAACGCTGTCGCCGGCGATAAATTTTTCGCCAAGAATAAAAGCCTCTGCAATGCCGTTGGGAGCATCCTGAACTGCATACTCTATATTTAAGCCCAGATGGCGACCGCTGTTAAAAAGCTGATGATATAAAGGAATAGTTTCCTTGTTGGAGATAATCAGTATATCCCTGATCCCGCCCAGCATAAGTATGGAAAGAGGATAATATATTAGCGGCTTGTCGTAAATAAGAGTAAGCTGCTTGCTGTAGACTCTCGTAATAGGATAAAGGCGCGAGCCTGCTCCTCCTGCTAAAACTATTCCCTTCATGAACTTCACCTTAAAATTAATAAAAACTTACTTTTCAGAACTTTCTTTTTAATACTTCGGATTCTGATGCCACTGCCAGGCGCTTCTTAGAATGTCATCCAGCCCGTACTTTGGAATCCAGCCCAGGACCTCCCTGGCTTTTTTATTGTCGGCAATAAGGACTGCCGGGTCGCCCGGGCGCCTTTGGGTTATGTCAGCTTTAATTTCACGCTCCGTAATTCTGCGCGCACTTTCAATAATTTCCTTAACCGAGTAGCCTGTGCCTGTTCCAAGATTAATAACCGTAGACTCTCCGCCGCGGTTTAAGTATTCAAGAGCCCTGATGTGCGCATCTGCCAAATCGTAGACGTGAATATAATCCCTGATGCATGTGCCGTCAGAAGTCGGATAGTCGTCGCCATAGATCATTACCTTTTCCCTTTTGCCGAGTGCAGCCTGAAGGACTATCGGAATCAGGTGCGGCTCGGGAAGGTGGCTTTCCCCGATCATGCCTTCAAAGTCGGCTCCTGCAGCATTAAAATACCTTAAGGCTGCATACTTCATTTGG
This sequence comes from Ignavibacteriales bacterium, assembly GCA_036261625.1. GTDB lineage: Bacteria > Bacteroidota > Ignavibacteria > Ignavibacteriales > SURF-24 > JAAXKN01. Next base: position 12,834 of record DATAKL010000024.1, read on the forward strand.
AATGATACGTCAAAATCGCTTAAGACCTGCTCAATAAAGTACTTTGTCTTGGCATATGGATTTATAGGGTTCAGTTTCTCCTTCTCCGAAATCGGAACATGCTCGGGGTTTCCGTAAAGCGAGCAGGTCGATGAGAATACAATTTTCTTTATATTGTTTTCATTTAGAGCTCTTATGAGGTTAATGCTCCCGGAAACGTTGTTCGTGTAATAAAGCCCCGGATCCTCAACCGATTCACCAACGTATGCAAATGCTGCAAAATGAATTACGGCATCAATCCTGTGACGGCTTATTGCCGCCTTGAGGCCTTCAAAGTCCAGCAGACTTACCTGTTCAAACTTTACCCCTTCGGGTACAGATTCTAGATGACCTCTTGAAAGATTATCTATAATTACAACAGAATGCTCCTTCTTTAAGAGCATACGTACAACATGTGAACCGATATAACCGGCACCGCCCGTAACTAGTACATTCATTCATTTTCTCTCTGGTTTCTTTATAAATACCTGTAAGTCTGCAGACTTTAACAAATCGGAAATTTCTTAATTTGTGCCTCAATTTAGGCTTTTGCCTGAAATTTTCCAAAGGTAATATTTACCTGTTCAGGCATCTGCATACCTATATTTAAAGTGCCCATTTCGGGCCTGAATTTCAAATTTTTCTTTTAATCTCCGCTCCCTGTGAAGCTAAAATCATCTTTATTCCTTTTATTTTTGCCGTAAAATTAGTAAAATTGCAAAAACATGAAATAAGGCTAAAGTGACTGAAAAAGAATTTATAAATGAATGGATGGAAAGACTCCCCAAAGGACTGCTTAAGAACTTCCCGGACGATTTCCTTACGGACTCCATGTGCGAAGAACGCGCAGTTCCCGGTATTAACCTCGTTATGGGGGAAGAACTCTTCGGACAGTACGAGATACTCGATTCCAGGGGAAACTCGGTCCTTATGGCAGAAAGCCTCCCCGAGGCAAAGTACATTATCTACTGCAACAGGCTGAAACCTCAGACTATAAAAATCCCCAAAGATGAAAACCATGTTAGGGACGCGGTTAAATCCTACGAAAAACACCTGGATAGTATTATCCGGCAGATGGAGACGGACTTCAAGAAGCACGTCCCGCAGTCTAAGAACTTCATAGCCGTTTCCAACGATATATTTAATTTACTGAACCTTAAAAGATTTTAAGAAACTATACGATACTTGATCGAATTAAGCCAGAATATAACAGACTACATAGCATCACTCTATGGAAGTGAAATTGCACAGAAGTATTTTGATTTCATCAAAACCGGGCATACCACTTATATCAGACTGAACGACCCTTACCCTTCAGCTGAAGCCCTGCTGAAAAAACTCAACGGCTACGGCGTAAGACTTGAAAAAGTTCACGCCATACCTGATGCATATAAGATTTTATCGGGAGTGGAAATCCTGGGCAAAACCCTGGAATATAATTTGGGGAAGTACTATATACAGAGCCTTTCATCCATGATTCCGCCCCTCATGCTCTCCCCTAAGGGAAGTCAGACTGTGCTGGATCTCTGCAGCGCTCCGGGATCAAAAGCTACACAGATAGCTTCACTTATGGGCAACACGGGAACTTTTATTACAAATGAACCCCAGACAGACAGAATCAAGATGCTTGTGCACAACATAGACAAGCTTAACATTGTAAACGCCGGCGTAATACAGTATAAGGGGGAATGGCTAAGCCGCCTCTACGATCACCATTTCGATAAGATACTTGTAGATGCCCCTTGCAGCGCACTTGGCGTCCTGCAGAAAAAAGAAGAGGTGAGTAAGTGGTGGTCCAAAGAAAGAGTGGAAAAGATTGCCTACCTGCAGAACATGATACTGGCCGCTGCGGTTAAAATGGCAAAGGAGGGAGGCGAGATAGTTTACTCCACCTGTACCATTACGCCCGAGGAAAATGAGCTCATAATAAACCATGCGCTCAATAAGTACCCTCTTGAAGTCATAGACATTGAACTCCCGATAAAGGCAAACGAGGGCTTTACCTCATATAACGGAGTGAAGCTTCGCAGTGAACTCTCAAAGGCAAGACGCATTCTACCCTGGGAGGTGGATTCCGAGGGCTTCTTTATCATTAAAATGCGCAAGACCGGAAGAACCGAACCGGCTAAACCGCTGGAAGTTAAAAATAATCTTTCGCTTCTAAGCTACCGGGATAAACCCATGAAGGGCTATCTCAAGGATATTAGCCTCGACTTTGCTATTGATGAAAATGTCTGGAAGGACTACCGCTACTTAATCAGTAAAAATGATATTTATTTTATACATAAAGACTGGCAGGATCATAACCTCTCCTTCTTTAACCGCATTGGAACCCGCTTCGGTCTAATTGACAAAAACAACAGGGCACACCTTCATTCATATGCAGCACAGTATTTTCACAAGTACATCGGTAAAAACATATTCGAGATAACTGACGGCAGCCAGTTGAAAGATTATCTGAACGGCGGAATTATCAGAGCCGATGTTCAGTCCAAAGACCAGCAGGTTGTAAAATGTGGCCCATATGTGCTTGGAACGGCAGCCGTTGTAAATAACGGCATAAAAAGCCAGTACCCGAAAGCCTTAAGAATACACGAGATAAGTTATTACTAAGAGACTTCCCGCAAGGAAATCTTTCCCACTTTAAAAAAAGAAGGGCGGATATGTTATCCGCCCAAGATCAAACCCGGTTCATCACGCCGGGTATGTTAACTATTCACTTTATGGCTTTAGAAAAAATTATACGTCGTAGTACATCTGGAATTCAAAAGGATGCGGCTGCAGGGCCATCGGTCTGATTTCCTTTTCAATCTTCAGCTTGATCCAGGCCTGAATTACGTCTTCAGTAAAAACGTCACCCTTGGTCAGGTATTCATGATCCTCGGCAAGAGCCTTCAGGGCTTCTTCCAGACTGCCCGGAGTTGAAGGAACACCCTTTAACTCTTCAGGAGACATGTCGTAAATATCCTTGTCAAGCGGATCTCCCGGATCAATTCTGTTTACAATGCCGTCGATACCTGCAAGCATTATTGCACTGAATGCCAGATACGGATTGGCTGAAGGATCGGGGCATCTGAATTCAACTCTCTTTGCCTTGGGGCTTGTTGAATACATCGGAATTCTGATCGAAGCGCTTCTGTTGCGCTGTGAATAAGCCAGGTTTACAGGAGCCTCGAAGCCCGGAACAAGCCTCTTGTATGAGTTTGTAGTCGGGTTGGTAAAAGCCAGAAGCGAAGGAGCATGCTTAAGAAGACCGCCGATGAAATAAAGACCCATTTCGCTAAGGCCTGCATACCCTGTTCCTGCAAAAAGAGGCTTGCCGCCTTTCCAGAAGCTTGTGTGAACGTGCATGCCGCTTCCGTTGTCGCCAACGATAGGCTTTGGCATGTAGGTAACAGTTCTGTTGTTGAGTCTGGCTGTATTCTTAACTATATACTTGAACATTAAAAGCTGGTCGGCAGCTCTTACGAGCGGTGCATAACGCAGGTCAATTTCGCACTGACCGCCCGAGGCAACTTCATGGTGCTGGGCTTCAACTTCAATACCGCAGTTGATGAGGTTCATCACCATTTCATTTCTTAAATCCATGAGCTGATCTGTGGGAGGAACGGGGAAATAGCCTTCCTTGTATCTCGGCTTGTAGCCCAGATTCGGGTTTTCTTCCCTTCCGCTGTTCCATTTCCCTTCAATCGAATCTACCTGATAGAAGCTTCCGTTAGGCTGTGAATCAAAACGCACATCGTCGAAGACGAAAAATTCAGCCTCAGGACCGAAGTATGCCGTATCAGCAATGCCTGTGGACTGCAGGTATGCCATTGCCTTCTGTGCAATTGAGCGGGGGCAGCGGTTATATTTTTCCTTTGTTGCCGGCTCGTAAACATCGCAGGTAAGGCTTATGGTCGGAATTTCAATAAAGGGATCAAAGAACATTGTCTCGGGATCAGGAATAATAAGCATGTCGCTTTCATTTATAGCTTTCCAGCCGCGCATTGAAGAGGCATCGAAACCAAATCCGTTATCGAAGGATGAATCTTCAAGCTGAGTAACCGGAACTGTCAGGTGCTGCCACTGACCCGGAAAATCCATGAATTTCAGGTCGACAAATTTTATATTATTTTCTTTTATAAAGTCGAATACCCTGTCGCGGGATGTCTTAACTTTGGGCTTTGCTTTTGCCATTTTCTTGTTTCCTATTATTATTTATCAATCTTATCATTAACTAAAATTAAATATCAAGAACCGAAGTTTCTTTAATTGTTGAAAGAATGAAACTTGTAACTGTGCGCGTAACGCCGGGCCAGGCCTGAATCTGTGTAAGCAGTTTTTCAAGCGAATCGGAATCCTTGACCATAACCTTCAATATATGTGATCCTTCTCCTAAGGCCGAATAGCACTCAAGAATCTGAGGCATCTTTTCAACATTTGCCCTGAGCTCTTTGTAGTGTTTTGAGCTTTCCATGACCACCGTAATAAAGGCCATGATGTCGAATCCGAAGGCTTTTCTGTTTAACCTTGCGTAGTAGCCCTCAATAACTCCATTTTCTTCGAGCTTGTTGAGCCTTTCGCTTACTGATGGAATTGAAAGTCCGATGTGTTCGGCAAGTGCGCTTCTTTTCATGCGTCCGTTTTTCTGAAGCGCCCTGAGTATTCTGAGATCCAGTTCGTCCAATTTACCGCCTTAATTATTTAAGTATTAATTGATTTTCTCCTTCAAATATAAGGTTTTTGTAATTTTATATCAAGGTTGGGGGTAAAAAAATGGAGGAAAAATTAAATTTTTTAGCAGAGAATGCCTTAGGAATGTAAATTATTAAAAAAATAATAAAACGGGGCTTAATATTTTAAGCTTTTCTGATGATGCCGAAGGGGGTAAAGGAGAGTTTTTCCTTTTTTATCTTTTCAAAGAGTTCCAGATTTTCCCCGGGGCGCGCCTGCAGCTTATGATAGAGGTGGTACTGGACTGCCATGTGGTTTACCGATTTAATACTTACGCCCTCAAGCTCCAGACGGTACTCCACGTCGCTGTCTTCACCCACTGAGGGCTTTTCATAGCGCTCGTCAAAGCCGTTAATTGAAAGAAAGTCTTTTTTGTAAAGAGAAAAGTTGCACCCTACGATCCCTCTTTTCTTACTGTTGAAGAAATTTCTTAAAGCCTGCGACTCGAAATAAAACCCTTTTTCCACGTCGAAGGATCTGCCGAAAAGGCCGTCCATTACCAGAAGAGGAATATTTCGCTCCAGGAAACCCTTTTTAACAGACTCATAGCCGAGCATTTTTGTGATTTTTTCAGACAGGTTTACTCTTCTACCTGCAAGGCAGGTTCTTTCCCGCCGGTTCATGAAGTGCTCTTCCACAAACCTCCTGTGAGGCACACAGTCGCCGTCAACAAAAATCAGGTATGGTGAGCCTGAAGCTGTAATAGCCCGGTTAAGAATTCTGTTTTTACGGAAGCCTTTATCCTCATGCCAGAGGTGAATAACCGGGAAAGATGCCTGCAGGGAAAGCTTTTCAATTTTCTCAACAGCTTCTTTAGAAGAGCCGTCATCGGCAACAATGACCTCGAAATCCCGGAAGGTCTGCCTTTCAAATCCCGCAAAAAGGAGTTCCAGATAATCCGTCCTGGCATAAAAAGAAATTATAACGGAAGCTTTCGGCATGTTCTTCTAGTTCCCCTTTGTCTCAATTATTTTTTTTGTATCCAGCTTTGCTTTCCGCCTGTTATATTTCTTTTTGCCTTCCTCCACCTTGGGCGGCTTCTGCGGGACAGGCACCCTCTTTTTGCTTTTATCTATTTTGATTTTAATATTCTTTTCCATTTTGCTGCACACGGATTGTACTTGAGTTTTTATTGCTCTTGTCTTAGTTTATGTCCTCTTACTATAAAATATAGACAAAACATTTAAATTTGTTAAAAGCACCGGAGGAGCCATTTTGAAAAACACTCCAAAACAGCAGAAACGCAACAGTGAAAATAAAGATAAATCGGCAAATAATAAAACCAAAGCCGATAGTAATGCAAAAGCTGAAGACTTTCACAAAGCTGAATCCGGGTCCGGGAGATTTCCTGCATGGTTTTACTTTGTTCCCGTACTGATTCCGATAGTGTTTTTTATACTGCTTGAAACAGGCCTAAGACTCTTTAATTACGGAAAAGATATTGAAACTTTTGTGGAGCTTTCAAAAAATTATCCCGGCATGCTCTTCATGAATCCCGAGGTTCCGTTCAGATACTTCAGCAGTCTTAAAACGGCTCCTTCAGTAATTCCGGACGGCTTCCAGAAGGAAAAAAGCGATACCACTTTCCGGATTTTTGTGCTTGGCGAAAGCAGCACGGCCGGCTGGCCTTATGCTCCCAATGCATCTTTTTCACGTTACCTTCAAAGAAAGCTTACGCTCCTCTATCCTCAGAGAAGAATTGAAGTTATTAACCTGGGAATGACGGCTGTAAACACTTTTACGATGAGGGATATCCTGCCCGATGTACTCAGGGAACATCCTGATGTAATTATTTTCTACAACGGGCACAACGAATACTACGGAACTCTTGGTACCGCTTCATCGGAGTCTTTTGGAAAATCGAGGTTCCTTGTCAACCTGATGCTAAAGCTGGAAAGGTTTAAGACTTTTCAGCTTACTGAAAACATCATCAGATATTTTTCAGGCATATTCCATAGTGCAGCCAAAGAGGGTGCCGACGGGTCAAATGAAACACTGATGGCAAAAATGGTCGGAGAAAGCCTCGTCCCCTATAATTCAGAGGCATTCCGCATGGGTCTTGAACAGTTTGAAGGCAATATGCGCGATATGCTTGAAATGGCAAAAAAAGCCGGCGTCCCGGTCATTCTTGGAACACTTGCCAGCAACCTTAAGGATCAGGCTCCCTTTGTTTCGGTTAATGCAAAAGGGCTCCCGAAAGCAGACGATGTTTACAGGGAGGCAAGAGAATGCTTTTCCAAAGGAGACTTCGCGAAGGCTAAAGAGCTTTTCTTAAAAGCCAAAGACCTGGATGCATTACGTTTCCGCGCACCTGAAGAAATAAACAGTATAATTGAAAAGCTGGGCCGTGAATTCAACTGCCCTGTTGCCCCTGTGGAAAAGGATTTCGATAATGCCAGCCCCGAGGGCATTACCGGCAAAAGCCTCATGACAGACCACCTGCACCCGAACTTAAAAGGCTACAGACTGATGGGGCAATCCTATTACTCAACAATGAAAAATTACTCCCTGCTTCCAAAGGCCGGGCCTTCTGTAAGTGAAAAGTCCGTTGACAGCACGCTTAATGCCAACTTTCCTTTCACCCGCCTGGATTCCACGGTTGCCGACATAAGGCTCAGAACACTTTTAGGGGCCTACCCCTTTGTCCCCAGGGGGAACAGGAACGTTCTTCTTGAAAACTTTAAGCCTCGTGATTTTATCGACTCCACTGCCCAAATGCTCATAGAAAGAAAAACCTACTGGGAAAAAGCTCACCAGAGGGCTTCGGAATATTACTTCAGACGTAAAGACTACACTGGCTTCAAAAAAGAAATGAACGCCATAATTGAAGAAAGGCCCTATAATGAAGCCTCTTACGGCTTTGCAGCTGAAATGCTCATTAAGGCAAATCTTCTTAATGATGCCCTCCCATACCTGAAGAAACTTCAGGCACTTAAACCCAATGCATTCTCTGAAAAATGGCTGGGACTTACGGCTCTTAATGGAAAAAAATACCAGGAAGCATTATATTATCTTGAAGGCAGCCTGCAGTACTCCCAGGATGACCCGCAGGTGTGGTACAACCTGGCAGGTGTGTATTTCAACATGCAAAGGATTGATGATGCAGCCGGGGCTTTAAGAAAATGCCTGCGTATCAGCCCCAATTACCCTCCGGCCAGAATATTTTATTCACAGCTGATGAGCATTAGTGCCGGAGGAAAGCCTGGGAAATAAAAAATATAAACTTAGAAAAGAGAAAAGTTAATAATTAAAGATGTTAAAATGAAAACTTTATTTTTAGGTTCCGGATATGCGGGCGATTATTTCAGAAGCCTGTATCCTTACTCGATACACACCTCAAGATCCCTTGAAAACCTTCGCCGCCGCCAGATTAGAGGCGTGGTATTTAACTCTGAAGTGCCTGAGACGTGGGAGAACTTAAACCGTGTTAAACCGGATGGTATCATTATATCATTTCCTTTGACCGACTCTTGTTTTACTTCGGAACTTGAGAGATTCTTAAGAACACTAACCGACAAAATTGTTATTATCGGCAGCACCAGCGCCTACAGGGAAGATTTACCTGTAGTGAGCGACGACTCCCCTTTGGACACTTTAGATAAAAGGGCATCTGTTGAGGAAACTTTCAGGCTGAATGGCGCCGCTGTTCTCCATAGCGCGGGCATTTACGGCAAGGGACGCAATCCACTTGACTGGCTAAGGCGCGGACTTGTAAAAGACATCAACAGAACCGTAAACCTCATTCACGCAGTGGACCTGGTAAGAGCTTGTAATTTTCTGCTTGAGAACTTCCGGCCCGGAGAAAACTTTGTAATAAGCGATAACCACCCCTACCGCTGGCTGGATATATTAAATTTTGCAGTTGTACGGAAAATGATCTCTGAGGCTTCGGCCTCGGAAATTAGGACGGGCACATCCGACAGACCTCCAAGAATCATCAGGCCGTGCCGCCTCTTTGAAGAAGGCTTTACATTAAAGCATCCTGACCTGCTGGAGGAGCTCAGAAAGCTGGAAGAGCCCGCATAGTTTAGACTTAAAAACTGTTACATAAATGCCGGCCGGGATGAACTAGAACAGCGCATAAATAAAAGGCGCAAGAGCCGAGCCCTGTGTAATAACTATAAGTCCGCCCAGAAGTACAAGAAAAATTACAATCGGGGCAAGCCACCATTTTTTCCTTACCTTCAGGAACGACCACAATTCTCCTAAAATAGATATCCTGCTCACTTTTTATACTCCTAAGATTAAAACTGCTTTTCCGAATCAAGAGGGGTGTAATTTTTCTTTGCCCGGTAATTCCAGTAACTGGTTCTTTTTTTGTCTATCCTGGTATCAAGAAATTTCTTACCCGAAAGCCTGGCTATAAGCCCTATCGGAGTAATTACCAGGAAGTAAAGCGCTGAAAGGATTATCCTCGTTGAACACCATCCCATTATAAGAGCCAGAGACATCCAGACTTTCTGTACCGGCTTGAGTATTATTGTAAACGCATAGGAAAAAACGATAAACACAAGTCCCGCAATTGCAAAATAGGGATAGTAGAAGGATTTACCTATTATCAAAATAACAGCAATTACAATTAGAGCAATGCCAATTGTAATGCCGAATTTCTTAAGATCCTCCTCAGAGCTTTTAATATTTTTAATTTCTTCTATGAGCATAGTTAGTCCAGTTCAAATTCCTTCTGCCAGGCATTGCCGCCTGAAAGGGGTTCCTGTTCTTCTTTTTTTATGAGAAAGCTTCCCATTAAAAGATAATCCATATTGGTGCGCATAAAGCACCTGTAGGCGTCCAGGGGAGTACAGACAATCGGCTCTCCTCTTACATTAAACGAGGTATTTACAATTACAGCACAGCCGTAGTTTTCATTAAACCGGCTTATTACTTCATAATAAAGAGGGTTTGTTTCCTTATGAACCGTCTGAATGCGTGCCGAATAATCCACGTGCGTTACGGCAGGGATATCGGAGCGGACAATGTTAAGCTTATTTATGCCGAAGAGCTTCTCTTCACCTTCTGTCATCTGCCTCCGGCGGAAAGGCTTTACATTTGCAGTCAGAAGCATGTAAGGGCTTGGGCGGTCGAGCTCAAAATAATCGCACACATTTTCACTTAAGACCGAAGGAGCAAAAGGACGGAAGCTTTCCCTGAACTTTATTTTAAGGTTCATTACCGACTGCATTTTTTCTGAACGCGCATCGCCGATTATAGACCTTGCTCCAAGGGCACGCGGACCGAATTCCATTCTCCCTTCAAACCAGCCGATTACTTTTTCATCGTTTATGAGACCGGAAACCCTCTCCGGGATCTCGCCCTGAGAAAGTTTTTCATAGGGTATGGAATTTTCTTTTAAGAATTCCAGAATTTCCTCGTCCGAATATTCCGGACCCAGGAGTGAACCCGACTGAAGGTCATTCATTTCATCAGTTATTCTTTCACGTCCCAGATACTGATGCCATACGAATAGTGCCGCCCCTAAGGCTCCGCCGGCATCTCCCGAGGCGGGCTGAATCCACACGTCCTCAAAAGGGCCCTCCTTTAAGAGCCTGCCGTTAGCCACACAGTTAAGTGCCACGCCTCCTGCCAGGCAGAGCTTCTTCATTCCCGTTTCTTTATAAATATGCCCTGCCATCTTTAGCATCACTTCTTCAGTAACTTCCTGCACGGAGCGGGCAAGATCCATTTCAAACTGCGTAAGGCTGCTTTCAGGCTTTCTGGGGCTGTGTCCGAAGAGTTTATTAAATTTTTTGTTTGTCATCGTAAGGCCTGAGGCGTAATTAAAGTACTTCATGTTCATCTTAAAGGACCCGTCTTCCTTCAGGTCTATGAGTTCAGATAAAATGAGGTCCTTGTACTTAGCCTCCCCATACGGGGCGAGACCCATGAGCTTATACTCGCCCGAGTTAACCTTAAAGCCCGTAAAGTAGGTGAAAGCCGAATACAAAAGTCCCAGAGAATGCGGGAACTTTATGTCGGCCATAATTTCAATTTTATTCTCCCGCCCCAGGCCGAAGCTTGAAGTGGTCCATTCCCCCACGCCGTCCACAGTCAGAAAGGCAGCTTCCTTAAAAGGGGATGGGAAAAAGGCCGATGCGGCGTGTGACTCGTGGTGTTCGGGAAAGATAACCTTTCCCTCGTAGCCCGTTTTTTTCTTCACGAGATCCTTAATCCAGAGTTTCTGGTTCATCCAGAGGGGCATTGCCTTTATAAACGAACGGATCCCTTTCGGGGCATAGGCCAGATAGGATTCCAGCAGTCTTTCAAATTTCAGGAAGGGTTTATCGTAGAATGCCACATAATCGAGCTCACGCCCGGAAATTTTGGCATAACTCAGGCAGTACTCCACAGCTTTTTCAGGGAAGGAGTAGTCGTGCTTCTTCCTGGTAAACCGCTCCTCCTGCGCCGCGGCAACTATTTCCCCGTCGCGGATTAGGCATGCGGCGCTGTCGTGATAATAAGCTGAAATTCCCAGGATATACATTAGATAATTCTATTTAAATATGAGTACGTAAAAATAGAAGATTATAAAACAATATCAATAATAAAATTTTCCTATAACAAACTATGCTTTTCTGACTTAAAAAAAATTGGAAGAGGATTACAATTCTTTATATAATCTATTATCAGCATAGAAAAAAAAGATTTCCGGTGCAATATGTCTTTCCTGAAAAAGATACACAGACAAAAGCCGGCCGCTTCAGGCGAGTCCCGAAGGCCCCCTTTTTATTTCCAAATAATTCTTTTTCTAATCCCGCTTCTTTTCTTTTTTTTATGCGAGTTTTTCTTAACCATTTCCGGCTACGGGCAGAATTGTGAGCAGTGGATTGAGGTCATACCGGGACGCCTCATGCTGAATCCTGAGGTTGCCAGGAGATACTTTTACAGGAACACAACCGTCCCGCATCCTATAGAAGACCTGTTCTTCAAGGAAAAACCCCGGAACTCATTCCGCGTTTTTACCCTTGGCGAAAACCCTGGAGCCGGGTTTCCTTATCTTCCTACAGCATCTTTCTCAAGATACCTCGAGAGACGCCTTAAGGCAGAATACCCTTCTACAAAAATTGAGGTCATTAACCTGAGCATTACGGCTGTAAACAGTTTTGCACTGAGAGACCTTATGCCGGGAGTCCTTAGCCTGAAGCCCGACCTGATAATTATCTATGCCGGAAATAACGAGTACTACGGTGCCCTGGGGGCGGCTTCAACACTTCCCTTCGGGCGAAGCCGAGGTCTCATAAACCTTATGCTTTACCTGCAAAGATTTAAGACGGTTGAACTCCTGAGTGATGCCGCGAGAAACATCTTTCGCCTTTTCAGGCACGACAGGCAGTTTGGGGCAGTTTCACCGGAAGTTAGCCCCGGCCTTCAGATCCCTTATAATTCGGAACTCTTCCATGCGGGCATAATGCAATTTGAAGGCAATCTGCGTGATATTCTTTCCATGACGCACTCCTCTGGCGTGCCTGTAATACTCGGAACCCTGGTCTGCAACTTAAAGGACCAGCCCCCCTTTTTATCCTCTTCAGACGGGCCGTCCCTTTCCGCAGAAGAAGTTTTCATTAACGCAGTTACAAAGCTTAAAAACCAAAAGACAGCAGAAGCCGACAGTTTATTCCGCCTTGCAAGGGATCTGGACATGCTGCGCTTCAGGGCGCCTGAGAAGATAAATTCAGTTATTAAATCGCTTTCCGTGGAATTTAATTCCGCAGTTGTTAAATTCGATTCCCTCTTTTGTGCCATGAGCCCTTACGGCATTACCGGCAACGATCTTATGGCAGACCACCTTCACCCTAATATCCAGGGCTATCAGCTAATGGGAGAGCTTTTCTTTTTGAAGATGAAAGAAATGGGACTTCTTCCCAAAACAAATGCTCATTTGGCAGAATTAAACAATTCCCTTTTCTTCACTTTTTAATTTTTAATTTTTTATTGTTCAAAAAAAAAGCCGGCTTTTTTTGCCGGCTTTTTTTTGAACACATATAGTAAAATTTTTAGAAGCTTACACTCAGCGAATATTTTGAAATCTGTTTGAATATTCCGAAGTTCATATAGCTGTAGTCGACTCTTGCTGCAAGAGGACCGAAGTTGTAGTTAAGTCCCATTCCTGCAGTAAGTCCTTCCTCGGCTGCCGTCTTGAAAAGTGAATTATAGCCCACTCTTAATGAAACGAGGTTTGACCACATGACTTCAGTTCCAAGGTTAAGGTAAGACGACTGGTTGTTGGGATAGATTGCATCTGTTGCAAGCGTAACCCTCCAGTCCTCTGTCTCAATGGCATCCATACCGAGTCCCACAGTAAAGATCAAGGGGAGTGTCCAGCTGTCAGTTCCCAGGTCAGAGACTATATTGTCGTTATTGCCCGTATGAGCAGGGTCAATATCCACCGGCTGCAGAAGGTCTTTTCCTGCCATCTGCATTTCGGTTCCGAAGTTTGCTATATTCATACCGATCCTGAGGCCCCTGAGCTGGGTGGTAAAAAGAAGGCCGATATCGAGTGCAAAGGCGCTGGCGCTTTCGTTATAGATCCTCTGCTGAATATACTTAACGCTGCCGCCTATAGAGAAGCGGTCGGTCAGGTTTCTGGCATAAGAAAGGCTGAAAGCTATATCCTGTGCATCCCAGGTCTGCCCGGTGCCGTTCGGCTGATCAACTGTTGTAATGGCCTCACTTCCGTAGGCAAGCTGGTTTATGCTGAGGCCTATTGAATTATCGCTGTCGAGCTTAATGGCAAGACCCAGCCAGTTAAGGTTTGAGCCCACGAGCCATTCGGAATGTGCCACTGAAAATTCATTACTTGAAAGCCTTGAAAGCCCTCCGGGATTCCAGAAGGCTGTTGTTGCATCATTGGCAACAGCCACAAAGGCACCACCCATTCCGGTAGCCCTGGGGCCTACCGGAATAGTAAGAAAGTTTGCGGCAGTGGTACCAACCTTGCTCTGTGCGAAAAGAATGTTGGTACCGAAGAAAACGATTAGAATTACTTTTATTATGTTTTTATTCATTGTTAAACTCCAGTTGAATTTCATGGAAATTCATTTACTTAATAATAGCTATTTTGCCGTACTTCTTTTCACTGATGCCCGGAGCCTCAACCACATAGAAGTAGACGCCAAAGGCAACGTCCAATCCTTCTTTAGTTCTCAGATTCCAGGACAGGCTGCCGTTGTTGTAATTGCCGTCCTGCTGGAGGGTCTGAATATGGCTGCCGTTGGATGAATAGATATTAATTTTGGCATTAGGCGGCAGGTTAATAAAGTTGATTACCCTTTCGCCGCGTCCTCTTACCTGAGCCGGCAAGGGCTGCTCGAATGTATTGGTTACAATATAAGGATTCGGAACCGCCTTTACGTCGTTTAGCTGTGTTTTGGCCAGTGCCGCGTCATATGAAGCTGCCTGGGTTGTAAAGGTGAATTTATCCCTGCCTGTAAATGGCTTAATGAACCTCACATAGAGAGTATCGCCCGAGCGCGGTGCGTATGTACTGTCCTTAGAGAATGTAACCATCCAGGAAACCGTCTTGCCGTCTTTGTCGGATAAGTATACTCTGTCGAGTGCAGACAGTGTATCCTTTCCCTTTCCGGGGCGGTCTGCAAAACCGAACTGTACTTTGACCGGCTGGGCAGGATCTGTAACATCAAATATCTTGAAGTTGATCCCCTTTACTGCGGGTACAGCCATAGCTCCATAGGAAGCCAGTTTGTATGATGAATCAGCATACTGATCCGAAAAAACAAACATATAGTCGTAAGGATAATTTATGCTTTTGATTCCATTAACGTTAACCGGGGTAACGGTCATGTTCAGGTTATTCTTGCGCTGAACGTTCCAGCCGCTGCCTGCAGCATTCAGTCTAATGCTGTCGAGATACTGATAATGTGAATCAAATGAAAGCTGAATGCCCTCAAAAACGTCGCCGTTTGAAGCAAGCATTTTCTTGTTATGCAAAATAAGCGTATCCTTTGTTGTCAGATTGACCACGTTGTAAGCGTAAGCAATATTGATTCCCTTAACAAGAGAGTCTGTAAAGGAAACTTCGTAAGTAGCATCCTTTATTTTTGCAGGATCTATAGTTGTAAAGTAAGGAACAGGCGTTGAGCTTCCTGAGGCGCGCTCAAGCTTTGCACCGTTTGTAGGAGGCACGTAGCCTGCAACAGGAGCATTCGGAACAACGGAGATTGTATTGGAAGTAAATGTAAGAATGCCTTCAACGTTCTTGGAAATAGGCTTGTTGTTCTCTGAGGGGAATATGTCAGCAATAGCCTTGCCCCTGTCGTAAGCGCAAACAGCATAATAGTAGGTCCTGCCGTTCTGCACGTCAGTATCAACAAAAGAATTCTGAATGCCTGAGTCATCGCCCAGATAGAAAGGCATTCCGTTGTTTAACTCATAAAGCTGCTGTGAAGCCACAAAGTATCCGTTAACGCCGTTCTTCAGGTCGAACTGTGCAACAGGAACATAGCCTTTTTTCTGTCCCGTTCCGTCAGAGATCTGCTTTGCATCGGTAAAGTCGGGATCGGTTCCCTTGTAGATCTTGTAGCCTTCAAAATCTTTTTCCTTGGTAGTCGGATCGATCGAATTTTCTGCAACCTTATCCCAGTAGAGCGTAACCTTATGGTCGCCTGCAACTGCATGAACTGTCGGTCTGTCGGGCGGAGTCGGGAAGTTGTAGTTTGCATTATAGATGATCTGCGCAACCTGTTTTGTTTTCAGCACTCCCTTGAAATCATCTCCGTAGCAGAGGGCAAGCGAGAAGTCCTGTGTGTTTCCGGGCAGAAGCGGGAAGTAGCCCGATCCGTAAACAAAGTCGCCGTCTTCGCCGCGAGTAGCCACGCCGTTGACAAAAATTTCAGGCACATCAAAGAAACCGGGGCGCATTCTGCCCCACATTTCCTCGTTGTTGTTCATGTGAATTGAACCCGCAGGAGTAAAGTACTGGAAGTTCGTAAGACCTATCTGGTCCGACTCATGAACGTCAGTACCATCGTAGTTAGGTTCACCCGGAGTGGGTATTCCGTCGCCTTCACCCAGGTCGTGGGTGTTCGGTTTGCCGTCGGCGCCTACGTCATCAATCAGTTTTCCGTTTCCATAAATCCATTCGCCTGAAACCGGGTCGCGGCTCCAGTCGCCGTCATTGTCAATGCCGTCATTTCTGGATTCATCAACCATCAGATCTTTTGTGCCTTTACCTGTTAAGTAATCCTTGTACTCTACAGGGGCTAGCTGATCGATCAGGACGGTGTTTCTGCTTTTCTTGTACTGTCTGTAGTGGACCTGGTAGTTTTCATCAATAAGGCCGTCCAGGTCGTTATCAATTCCGTCGGTTGCATTCGGGTTAAGTGTACCTGTCTAAGGGTCTACATTGCCCTCAATAAGCTTGGTTTTGCCCGGTTCGAGAACGAATTTCTGTCCCATGGAGTAAACAGTATCTGTAGCTGCCCCAACAGTAAAGGGCTCTCTGACATAATTTCCATCAGGAGTTATGGTGATTTTAACAAGCTTCATTCCTGCAGCAACAGTTTTGGCGTCGAAATCAGCTGCCGCAAAGAAATTTGCATCGGGATTGAAGTTCCAGTATTTTTTAACTGCCGGGTTATCGTCGCCGTCGTTGTCAATTCCATCGTACTGATTGCCAGGTGACTCAAGGAATGCGTAGCCTACGTAGCCCACGGCACTCGGATTCGGTTTCCACCTCGGATTGTCAATAGGATTGATATAGTTTCCGAAATCCCAGGTATATGTCATAGATTCACGGACATCGAAGTATGAGACGTCGTCGCTGTACTCGGTACCCATGATACCAACATAAGTACCCACCAGGAATCCGAAGACTGTCTGGTCGTAAAGAGTAGTTCCTACGTTTTTAACTGAATAGACCCAGAAGAGAGTATTTTCTGCAAGGGGGTTAGCCCACTGAAGACCTCTTACCTTAACCTGAAGCGCCTGTCCTTTTCTTGTCGGGTCGGTTGAATCAGGTAAGAAACCGTAAAGAGAGTACATATTCTCGTCAACGTTGTCATCCATCATAAAGTAGCTTTCCTGGTCGGCGTGCATCTGTCCGCGTCCGAAGTAGCCGTTCCATTCGGCTTTGCCTGTGGAATCCTTCCAGTCCGGATGATCAGGCCAGAACGGGGGCCATGTCTGCGGGTTATCACTGAAAGCAATACCCTTACCCACAACGTTGTAAGACTGATTTAAGAATCCCGGTATCGGCTCAAATGTCCAGTCGACGCCGCCGCCGGGGGCAAATTTATGTCCGCCCGGTCTGTCGACAGGAGTAATTACAACTGAATGAATAGTATCGGGTTTACCATCTTTATTCCAGTCTTTTACAGGCAGGCGCACACCCACAAGCGGAGAAACGTCGCCAATGTATCCGTTATCGTCAAATCTCCAGGCTCCTCTGGGGCCGTCAGTACCAGGCTGAGCAATAACGCCTGAATTTCTGAAAACTGTTCTAACCTGGTTTCCATTATGCACGCCTGTTCTGCTCCAGCTTCCTGTCGGGTCGCCGCGGCCGATCTGCTGGGCAAATGAATCCAGGTGGAGCATAAGTGCAAGCAATGCTGCTAATGGAAAGAATTTCATTATTTTCATGTCTATCCCGCTAAATTTTTTAATTTCATTTATAATTAAAAGAAGAATGAAGCTCCGAATTCAACCCGGCGCGGTTCGCTGTACATTGCCGGATTCCTAAACCATTCATCAAGTGAATTAACTATGGCCGGCTTGTTCTGCAGGCGGTAGTTGTATTCATCAATTGTAAAATCTGCCGTGCCGCTGTCGTCGTAAACGCCCACCTGGTTTTTAATATCGAACAGGTTATAAACGCGTGCAAAGAAGCTCAGTTTAAAATTTTGTGTAAGTATAAAATCCTTGTATGCTCTCAGGTCAACATTATATGAGGCAGGTTTCATTTCGCTGTTTATCAGGAGGGATGAAACGTTTATCGAGCGCCTTGGCGTATATGGGAATCCGCTTCCGTACTGTCCGATAAGGCTAAAACCCCAGTTGGCTGAAGATGAATAGCTGAAAGTTGCATTTAAGGTGTGAGTCTGGTCCCATGCCAGAGGCAGTATCTGCATTTCAGGCTGCTGTCCGCTAGTCAGTAAATTACGTGTTGCAGCAGGATCCGAAGCATTGCCCTTTGCAGTCATCAGCGTATAGTCGATGGTTGCCGACCAGTTATTATTGAATCTTTTGGTAACGGTCAGAATGACACCCTTTGTAAAACCAAAGTCGCTGTTTACGTACTGGCTGTATGTTCCGGCGCCGCCGAACATTCTTATCTCGTCGGCTCTTGTACCGGCAAGATCCCTAATGTCTCTGAAGAAGCCTGTCAGGTCTACTGTTATGTCGTCGGTCAAAGCCTGCTGAAGGCCGACCTCGCCGGAGACAGTCTGCTCAGGCTTCAGGTCCGGGTTTCCTGCTATACCGAAGTTTCCTGTGCCTGTAGCAAGGAACTTATATTCCGGATTTGCATAGAGCAGCTCAAAATTAGGGATCTGGAAGAAGTGGCCGTATGAAAAATGGATTACACCGCGGTCTGTAATCGGGAAAGCCACACCGAGTCTTGGTGAAAGCTGCAGCTTTGCAGTTGCATCCTTGTACCAGTATGTTCTGCGTTCATCTAGCGTTTTGGCCAGATTTGCCGGATTCCTCGGTCTGTAGATGTCAGGATCAGACGGATCTGTGAGCACCTTGCCGTCAGGCTTGAAATAGTCAAACCTCAGGCCAACGTTTATGATCAGTTCTGAAAGCTCTATCTTATCCTGCAGGTAAGATGAAAACTCAATCGGCTTTCTGGTATACATATCAATGCCAATATTTTCATTCGGGTTGTTAGGATCCGGCAGGCGCATTCTTGTAAATGGATCGCCTGTTAAGGACGGGTTCTGGAGGCCTGTTTCCTCGATCAGGTTTATATTGTCGAATGTCAGCCTGTGCTGGTTGAATTCTGCGCCAAATTTAACCTGGTGCGCTTTTGTTATCTGTGAAGTCAAATCGAACTTCACGCCAATTGAACCGGTTGTTCTCTTAAAGTGCCCCGATTGTGTGCCGCCGGTGTTGAAAGTAGGGAAATCATTCGGCTGCTGGCCCAGAAGAACAGAGTTCGTGTAGCGCGGATCCTGATAATCCTGATATACATACTGCCTGAATTCCTTGAAGAAGTAAGATCCGTTTACAGTATAAAATGTATTTGATCCGAGCGTGTGCGTTAAAGACAGGATGTTTGTATTTCCCCAGCGGAATTTCTTGTAGTTGCCGTCGGGGTTAAATGTAAATGCCTGGTCGTAGTCCTGATAGCTTACATGGTCATATATATAGTTATAAGTAAGCTTTATTTCAGGAATAGGCTTAAAGGTAAGTTTTCCCTGCCCGTACATCTTTTCATTCCAGTTCATCGATACCAGAGAGCTGTCACCCGTTGCCTGATAGGTTTTCCCGTCAATCGGGTTGGTAATAGTCGGGTAGCCGACCACAACCCACCTCTGTGCCGGGTCACTGGCAGTTGCATTATTTATTGTTATGTTCCAGGGATTGAATCGCCTTTGGCCGTTAAGCCAGCCGCCGAAATATATATAGCGGGCATTGGCATAAAAGGTTAGGATATTCTTAATAATGGGACCCGAAAGGCTTCCCTCGTAATTATGAATTGAGTTGGGGTTGAATTTGTTTATTCCCCTGAATAAGTCCTTATGCGTACTGGCATAGTCGCCGAAATATGTATTCAGTGTTCCGGTAAAATTGTTATCGCCATCCTTGGTGGCAATATTTACTATGCCAGAAAGAGCCCTGCCGTACTCAGCATTGAAGGCACCACTGACAAACTGCATTTCCTGAATTGAGTTGGCGTTAACGTCAACTACCGTACCGCCGTCATAAACGTCAGTTACAGGAACACCATCAATAGAATAGACAACTTCACCCGAGCGCCCGCCGCGGACATTGCCGCCTACGACGCCTGCCTGAAGCTGAAGGACTTCCTGGAATTCGGTTACCGGAAGCGATGAGATCTCATTTGCTCCGATGACTGAAGTTGAAGCTGTAAGGTCTTTTGTAACCAGCGGACGCTGCGCAACAACAACCACATCCTGGTTCAACTGTACGCTGGTCTCCCCTAACTCAAAATCGATCTTGGTCGTAAGGTCTATGGAAACCTTCACGTCCTGAACGGTCGTAGAATTATATCCGATGGCCGATGCCTTAAGGCTGTAGGTGCCGGGAGCCACGTTCAATATGGAGTAATAACCGTCCATATCGGTTGCGGCACCCTGGCTTGTACCCACCAGTACTATGTTGACAAAA
The DNA here is from genome assembly GCA_036261625.1 of Ignavibacteriales bacterium. Taxonomy (GTDB): domain Bacteria; phylum Bacteroidota; class Ignavibacteria; order Ignavibacteriales; family SURF-24; genus JAAXKN01. The sequence continues at coordinate 32,874 of DATAKL010000024.1, forward strand.
GGCAGTGGTTCGCGCGTGGCTGCATCCAATACTCTTCCGGCAATTTTACCTGTAGTACCGCCGTATGTTATGGATTGAATTGAAAAAGTAACCAGAAGTAAAAAAAACAGTAGCAATTTTTTCATAGAAACCTCCGAAGAAGGAAGATATTTGTTCTTACTGGAATCATGGCTTTTTATAATTTAAAGAATTGAAGTAAACTAATAAAAACTTTTGAATTTTTAAAACAGTTTGAATGACATTTATGCATTTTTGCCGGGCCCCGGCACATTTTGCCCTCCGAGCGTACGGGGCGGAATGGACCAGAATTGAAAGACTCAGAGTATAATCCCCAAAATTAAATTTTTTGTCAAGACACTAACGGTGATTCTTCACCTTAGTTTCTGATGAATTCCGGGAAAAGAGAATTACTTTACAAACATAAAGAGATTTAAGCTCTAAAAGCAAGAGCCGGAATGGTCTTCCTTGCATTTTTTTCTTTTAGTCAAAAAAAAAGCCGGAATTCCCATGCAGGAGAATGCCGGCTTTAATTTATTTTCCGCGAATTAAAAACTATTCGCGAACAACCCAGGTCTTAACAACAGCCGTTACGCTGGGATGGAGTTTAATATTGACGCTGTAGATGCCGAGTGACTTGATAGGCTCAACGATTTCGATCTTGCGGCGGTCGATTTCGTGCCCTTTTTCCTTTAAGCTGTCACTGATCATCTGAGTAGTTACAGTACCGAATATTTTATCTTCCTCACCGACTTTCACGGGAATTGTAACAGAAACTTTTTCGAGTTCTGCTGCCAGGTTTTCAGCGGCTTGCAGTTCTTTGACTTTTTTCTTGGCCAGCTGTTTCTTTTCTTCTTCCAGCGCTCTGACATTGCCCTTCTGGGCTGCAAAAGCGATATTGCGGGGAATCAAAAAGTTACGTGCAAAACCATCTTTAACATCAACCACATCACCAATCTGACCGAGTTGTTCAAAGTTTTTTCTTAATATAACTTTCATTGTTCCTCCGTATTACTTTAAGGCTTCAGAAACATAAGGCAGTAAAGCGATCTGTCTGGCTCTTTTTATGGCAGTAACCAGTTCCCTCTGATGTTTGGTACATGTACCTGTAATTCTCTTGGGGATGATTTTGCCCTGTTCGGTCAGGAACTTCACCAGTCTCTTCTCGTCCTTATAGTCTATATATGTTACGTTAGCCTCACAGAACTTGCAGATTCTTTTATTTTTCATAATTCTTCAACCAACTTAAAAATTATTGATTATTTAATAATTCCGACTCTTCATCTGATAAGAACTTATCGAAAGAATTATCCTCATAAGCCAGGTCATCCTCAGCTGCATCGATAAAGCTGCCTTCCGGACCGGAACTTTTACCTACCTTATTAAGGAACTGAATTCTTTTAGCTTTTATTTCGACAATACTTCTGTTATGACCGTCTTCCGTCTTCCAGCTTCTGCTCTGAAGTTCGCCGTCAACTAAAACCGCACTGCCTTTCTTAAGTCTTTCCTTGCAGCTTTCTGCCAGCTTGTTCCAGGCAACAACTCCCACGTAGCAGACATCTTCCTGCCAGTTATTGGAGCTGTCCTTGTACTTTCTGTTGGCTGCAATTGAAAAATTTACAACAGGCGTATTGTTTGAAGTCTGTCTGAATATTGGATCTTTAGTTAAGTTGCCTGCTACTAATATGCTGTTTAGTTCAGGCATTTTTAATTCACCCATGCTTGAATCCTCCATACTTATCGATATAGTTTATTATTCCTTATCCGTTTTTTCTTCAGTTTTAGCGGGAGCCGGTTCTTCAGCCTTAGGAGCAGCTTCTGCCTGAGCAGCTTCTGCTTCCTGAGCCTTCATTGCCTTGCTTTTTTCAATATATTCCAGTGCGAACTTATCCAAAACTATAGTTAAGAATCTAAGTACAAACTCATCAAGCTGGTACATTCTTTCAAGTTTTGCAATCAGATCGGTCGGGGCAGCAAATCTGAAGATCACATAATATCCGCTCTTTGTCTTATCTAAAGTATAAGCCAGTCTTTTACGTCCCCACTTATCAACGTCCAGAATTTCCCCTCCGTTTACCCGGATGAGTTCAGAAATCCTGTTGATAGTAGCTTCGATCTGTTCTTCTTCGATGGCAGCATTAATAATTACTGCGCTTTCATAATGATTCTTCTGCATTGTCCTGATTCACCTCCTTTGGACTTAAGGCCCTCGCCCTGTGGCAAGAGCAGGAGTTAGTTAATTAGTTAATTAAAAACTTTATTACCTATGCAATATACAATTAATTTCCGGAATATTATTTCCCCGGAAATTAATTTTTTTACAGAAATTTTATTTTCCGGCCTCTCCGGAATCTTCATCCTTTTCCGGAATCTTCATCCTTTGCCTCCTTGGCCGGGGCATCCGGCCTGGAAACCCTGCTGTAAAAGTCGAGCATTTTCCTGAGCCCTCCTTTTATATATTCCTCCAGCAGAAGACTTCCCGTCTTGAAGGCAGGCTCAAGGGCCTGAAATTCCTCCTCCGAAAAACTGCCCAGAACATAATCGACCATCTGCCCCTGTGAAAAATCCCTTCCGATGCCTATCCTGATGCGCGGGAATTTATCTGAAGCAAGATGGTAAATAAGCGAACTGATGCCGTTATGGCCGCCGTCGCCGCCCGAGAGCTTAATTTTAAGCTGTGCCAGAGGAAGGTTCAGATCATCATAAAGCACCAGAAAGTCATCCAGATCCAGCTTATGGTCTGAAATAAAATCGCTTGCGGCCATGCCGCTTAAGTTGACATACGTGCTGGGTCTGATCAGAATGAACGGGGAACCCTCGAGTTCCCCTTCAGCAAAATAGTAGCTTTTCTTTGAAGCCTTAAAAGAAAGGTCAAATCTTCGTGCGAAATAATCCAGCAGCATGACACCGGCGTTGTGCCTTGTTGAGGCATAACGGCTGCCGGGGTTTCCGATAGCAAAGATGGCCCGCAATTAAGCTTCTTTCTCAGCTTTTCCTTTGGCGATAACTTCAGGTTCGGCTGAAGCTTCTTCGCCGGTTGCTTCTTTCTCAGCTCTGGGTGCAACTACTGAAACGACAACAGCATCAGGAGCATTTAACACGTCGATGTTTTCAAAGCTTAAATCCCTGACGTGAATCGAATCGCCCATGTTCAGCTTTTCAATGTTTACTGTCAGGTGTTCAGGCATATCCTTAGGCAGACATTCAACGTCCAGCTTATGGAGTACCTGCTGCAGAACGCCTCCCTGCTTAATACCGGCAGCGTTACCAACCAGCAGAATAGGAACTTCAATTTCCATCTTATCTGAAGTATTGATGCCGTGCAGGTCGAAATGTACAACTCTGTCTGTAATAGGATCGAACTGTACATCCTTAAGAACGCAGGTTAAACCTTCCTTATCACCCACCTTAAGGCTGACAATATGAGCCTCGGAAGTATAGATAAGAGGTTTAAGAGCCAATTCAGGCACTTCGATTAAAACAGGTTCCTGGCCTTTCGAATAAAACACACCCGGAACTGACCCCTGTCTTCTAAGCTGTTTATTCGCGCCTTTATTACTTTTTTGTCTTTCATTGGCATTTAATATTATTTCTGCCATTATCATCTCCAAGATATTAATTCAAAATTTCTTATCCTTTATCAATTTCAAAGAGCGAACTGATTGATTCGTTCCTATAGGTACGCCTTATTGCTTCGGCAAAAATTTCGGAGGCTGTCCGTACGGAAATCTTGCTTCCGTTCTGTGCTGCGCTGTGCAGTGGGATCGTATCGGTAACGTAAAGCTTCGTAAGTTCCGACTTTTCGATCCTTTCGACGGCATCTGCAGAAAGCAGCGGGTGTGTAACAGCACCAAAGACCTCCAGGGCGCCTTTTTCCTTAAGGGCTTTTACGGCAGAAACAAACGTACCGCCGGTATCTATCAGGTCATCAACTATGAGAACATTCTTGCCTTCAACGTTTCCGATAATGTTCATCACTTCGGAAAAGTTAGGCTTAGGCCTTCTTTTATCTATAACCACCAGGCTGGCATTCAGCTTTCTGGCATAGGAACGGGCCATCTTAATACCGCCGATATCGGGTGAAACCACCACCAGATTGTCCTTTTTCTCCGTGAAAAGACCGGAAAAAATAGGAGACGAATAGAGGTGATCGAAGGGGATATCGAAGAAACCCTGAATCTGAGCCGCATGCAAATCCATTGTAATTACCCTGTCGGCGCCTGCTACGGTGATCATATTTGCCACAAGCTTTGAAGTAATTGAAACCCTGGGCTGATCTTTTCTGTCCTGGCGTGCATAGCCGAAATATGGAATAACTGCCGTAATTCTCTTGGCCGAAGCGCGCTTGGCAGCATCGATCATAATAAGCAGTTCCATCAGGTTTTCGGCCGGAGGATTAGTAGTCTGAATAATGAAAACATCCCGGCCTCTGATGTTTTCCTTATATTTAACCCAAATTTCGCCGTCCGAGAATCTCTTAAGGTCAATGTCGCCTAAAGTCATTCCCAGGTGTGCGGCAATTTTTTCCCCGAGCTTCGGGTTAGAGCTGCCGGAGAATATTTTAAATTCTATTTCGGACATTTTTCTATCAATTTTATAAAAATCTCACAAAGGAAATTCTAAATATACGTAAAACCAAGGGGTAAGTCAACATAAGATGACAGCATGAATTTAGCGCAGAGCCTTGGAATTCCCAATGTTTATAAATGTGTCTTGAAGGCAGGCGGCCTTAAGACTTGTTTTTTCTAAAAAGAAATATAATTACAATCAGCAAAACAGCAAATGCCAACGAATATATCCAGACAGGCGTTTCCTTTAGCTTGAAAGGCCTGTATGTAGCCGTAAGTGTCTTACCCATTCCGATTTCAGAGAGTTTATAGCGCCAGGTAAGCCTGTTTTTGCTGATTTCCTGTGCATTGTGCGTAATAATATCACCCGGCAGGTAATAGACATAAGTAGCCGTAAATGAACTGGCGTCCACGCCGAAACCTGTAGCTACAGGAGGAACGAACTGCGAGAATATCTTTTGCCCGGCTGCGCCGTTTTTAATGGAGAAATTTGCCTCTCTGAAGGCTTTTATATTGTTTAGAGAGTCCAGCTGCTGAAATGTAAACTCAACCTTTGCATGGATAGTAGTATCGGAACTATCGGCATAGACCTCAATTTTATCTATATTGGTATAATTTGAAGAAAATTCGCTTTTAATCGAGTCAGCATTGAAAATACCCACCTGATGAACAAACAAGGAATCCTGAGAGGTGCCGTTCTTCATCCAGTAATGTACGAACATATTTCCCGAACCATCGGTCTTAACAGTAGTTTCCTGATAATAATTCAGGCAACCGTTTAGAAATAGAGTTGTATAAAGGAAAAGCGCAAAAAGTTTACGATTCATCATATCCTGCAAAAAAGTTATTGGCAAAAATAGCTAATTTTAGGATATTATTGCAATAAGCGGTACAAATTGTTTTCACTAACTTTTTCAGAACGGGAAAAATCGTTATTTTTGCCGTAATAATTTTAAGAAATGAGGTAATAAATGCCTACCTATGACTATAAATGTACAGAATGCGGATATTTATTTGAGTATTTCCAGAAGATGACCGATACTCCCCTGGAGGAATGCCCAGAGTGCCATGGCAAACTCAAAAGGCTTATCGGCCCCGGCGCAGGCCCCATCTTCAAAGGAACGGGCTTCTATCAGACAGACTATAAGAACAAAGGCAACTCTTCCGGTTCTTCTTCAGGCAAGTCTGTTTCAGTTCCAAAGAACATTTCCGCCTCAAAAGACAGCAAGTAATTTTTTCTAAAGTCCAATTGATGCTGCCGGCAGTAACCTTTAGCCGCAGCACCAATTTGGCGGAAATTCCCTCAGATAAAACTTCTTTTTCATCCGGTTTAATCCCCAAAGATTTCTAAAATGGTGCAAACTAATTGGAATTGCCATTCACCCCTGGCCTTAATAAAATAGATTGTTGTCAGAATAAAGGAGGACATTTATGAAGGCGCTCGTTTTCCATGGCACCGGGGACTTGAGAGTCGAGGTGATACAGGATCCGGAGATAAAGAACTCCACAGACGTGATTATAAAGGTTTCTTCAACGGCAATCTGCGGAAGCGACCTCCACCTCTACGACGGATACATTCCAACGGCTGAAAAAGGGGATGTATTCGGCCATGAATTCATGGGAGAGGTGGTCGAACGAGGTGTTGATGTCAAACGCCTGAACGTTGGCGACAGGGTTGTCGTCCCTTTTCCGATCTCCTGCGGCGAATGCTTCTACTGTAAACAGGAGCTCTATTCACTCTGCGATAACAGCAACCCGAATAAGAAAATGGCAGAAAAAGTCTACGGCTACTCCCCTGCCGGTATCTACGGATACTCACACATCTTCGGGGGCTTCCCGGGCGGACAGGCAGAATACGTGCGAGTCCCGTATGCTGATGTAGGCCCCCTGAAAATTGAAAACGGAATGACAGACGAGCAGGTACTTTTCCTTTCAGACATTTTCCCAACAGGATACATGGCTGCCGAAAATTGCTCTCTTAATGGGGGCGAAACCGTGGCCGTATGGGGATGCGGCCCCGTGGGACAGCTTACAATCCAATGCGCATTTCTCCTGGGAGCAGGAAGGGTTATTGCAATAGACAGAATTCCCTACCGCCTGCAGATGGCAGAGCGCCTGAGCAAGGCCGAAGTCATCAACTATGATGAGGATAAAAACGTAATCGAAAGAATTAAGGATATGACAGGCGGCCGGGGCCCCGACTGCTGCATCGATGCCGTGGGAATGGAGTCGCACGGATCGGGACTAATGGGTTTTTACGACCGCGCCAAACAGGCCGTACGCCTTGAGACCGACCGCCCGACTGCATTAAGAGAAGCCATACAGGCATGCCGTAAAGGAGGAGTAGTTTCAATTCCGGGCGTTTTCGCAGGCTTTGCAGACAAGATCCCCCTGGGTGCGGCTTTTAACAAGGGATTGACCTTAAAGATGGGACAGACACATGTCCAGAAATACATGAGACCTCTTCTTAAGATGATAGAGGAGGGAAAGATCGATCCGTCTAAGATCATTACGCACCGCCTGAAAATTGAGGACGCACCGCGCGGCTATTCAATTTTCAGGAATAAGGAAGATAACTGTGTAAAGGTAGTGCTTAAGCCTTAGTAACAGGAAGACTTTTTTGAACTGACACACTGCCGCCTTGAAGAAAGCAATGTGTCAGTTCAGAGGCATCCCTTAAAATACACCCAGCCCTGCAATAAGCCTTACGGCTCCGGCAAAAACTGCCACCAGGCAGAGATACATTCCGAAAGTTGCCGGACGGTTCGGTTGCCCGGGCTTTGTATTCCTTTTTGTAATATAGCTGACAATAAACCCTATTACAGCAAATGGAATATTAAGCCAGTTGAATGCCCCAAGACAGGGGAAGAGTCCGATAACAAACCCTATAATTGCCAGAATTCCCCAGACGAAACTGATAAGCTGCATTTCCTACCTCATTCATATAGTATGCTTTAATTGGTTTTTAACCTTGAAAAATATCTATAGGCATTCCGCACAAGAAAAATGACAAGATTTATGACAAGAATGCCATAGAGCGCCAGGCTGAAACGGTTTAATGTTAAAGCCCGCGAAAAATCCCCTTTTGAAATATCTATAAAAGCCCTGGTCATTCCGCATAAAGGGCATTGCCCAAGGCCCTGACGCCTGCTTTCACAAAGAGGCGTCAGACTGTAAATTGTATTTTCAGAAAAAATAAAAGGAACGAGCAGTATAATAAATGCAGCAAGGCTTAGTATGGCCCATACGGCAAAAAAGCCCTGCCTGAATTCCTTTGAGATCATTTGATTACCTTAAGAGATGGCAGTTCTATAATATAAATCTATCCTGATCTATTTTCACCATGCAGAGGAAAATAAAAGGTAAAAAGATTTTAATCCCTGGCCGCCTTAAGTGAAAAGGTAAATTCACTCCCCTGCCCGGGAATGCTTTCCACACCTATCGTGCCGCCGTTTTTCTCCACGAACTCCTTCGAAAGCACCAGCCCCAGGCCGGTGCCTTTTTCATTTGCGGTGCCTTCAGTGGAAACACATTCATCAATCCTGAAGAGTTTTTCTTTCACATCTTCAGGAATCCCGATCCCCTCGTCGCAGACCGAAACGTGCACCATGTCATTCTGCAGAACGCTCAGGAGGCTAATCCTGCCGCCCGGCTTTGTAAACTTAACGGCATTTGAAATGAGATTTCTTACAACTGCAGCCGTCATGTTCTTATCGGCAAAGACGCTAAGTTCTTCGGGAATGCGGTTTTCAAGTGTTATCTCTTTTTTTATGATCTGGTCCTGGTAAAGCTCCCCGACAGAGCGGATAATGTCATTTAAGACAAGGTTTTCAGGCTGGAACTTGAGCCTTCCGGTCTGAAGCCGTGCCCACTGAAGAAGATTTTCCAAAAGACGGAAGACCCCGTTAGCAGACTTGCATATGCTTTCTGAGAGTATCTTTATTTCCTCCACTGCAAGTTCATCTATATGCGAGGAAAGAAAATCTGCAATTCCGAGCAAAGAAGTAAAAGGACTCTTAAGGTCGTGCGCAATAATTGAGAAGAACTTGTCCTTGCTTGAATTGCTTTTGGCAAGCTCCTCGGAATACTTCTTAATTTTATCCTCAGCCTTTATGACCTCGGTGACATCCCTCGAAATCCCCACGATGCCTATATACTTGCCCCTGAAGTCTGTAATCGGCACCTTTGTAGCCGAGACGTAGCGGTACTGCCCGTCGGCGCGCCTGATCTTTTCTACTTTTGCAATAAGTGCCTTTCCGGTCTTTAATATATTCTGCTCGTCCTGAAAAGCCTCCGAAGCATGCTTTTTTGTAAAGAAATCAAAGTCGCTCTTGCCGATAGCCTCCTCGGGGTTACTTAAGCCCAGGATCTGAGCCTGCGCTTTATTTACCCTGACGAACCTGGACTCCCTGTCCTTGAAGTAGATCGTATCAGGTATATTATTCATCAGTGAATAGAGCAGATCTTTTTCAAAAGCCAGTTCCTGCAGAATGATCTTGTTCTCCGCTTCAATATTTTCCAGTTCCTTTACCCTTTTACGGAGCTGTTCCAGCTCTTTTATCTGAGATTCCATGAGAGAATCATTGTCTTCTGTTTTCATAAAAACACGGGGATATTATTAAAACCGTTATCTTTTACTGCCAGGACCTTTTTACTTCCAGTCGGAAAAATAATACTTTTTCTTAAATAAATCTCTCCGCATGTATAATTTCCAGGAAGAATATTTTTTTTGTTTTCTCCCCCGGGGGGAGTTTCCCACTCAAAATAAAAAGCCTTTATGATAAGAAAAAAATTAGGAAATTTCAAAAAATCTTGTTATATAATAATTAACAGGGCACGCGGAAGCATAAATCTCCCCGGCAGAAAAATGCCGGAAACAAAGCATAAAGCAATCATAGAAAGAACTGTTAATACTGCTGACAATTTCGTTACAAATGTCTTAAAACTGAACCGATTACCGTTATTTATGCATTAATTTCATGAGGAGGGCAAGATGCTGTATTTGGCATTAATACTGGCAGTCATGGTTTCCTTTGTTCTGGGTGCAGTGCTGGTTTATCTGCGTTTCACCAGTAAACAGACAAAGATCCACAATCAGTATTTCCGTGAACTGCAGGAGAACTACAATCTTGAGCTGCAGAACAAATGGCTCAAGGAGTCTCTCCAAAAACTAAATATTCTATAAGCCTATTATCACCGGAATAAGATATTGCAGTCCTTAGAATTCAGGCTGAAGACTGCAGAAAGTTTTCTCTTCTTTTCCTTTGACCGGGTCGCCCACGATGCAGGAATCATGTCCTTAAATGCATGGACATAATACTTTTGGACATGCTGTATTTTAGGAGATAAACTTAAAAGATGACAAACAAAGAGTTTTTGCTCAGGGAGTACAGGAAAGCCTTGCATAAGGGGCGCTTTCATTATGCCTGGGTTATACTGCAGAACCTGCACAAAAAAGCGACCTATGAGAAGCTGAAGGTTGAGTTTTCAAATCTCTATGTGAACGAAGACGGGTTTTTATTTTCCAGCTGATGAGCTTTTATTCCACTCGTCTTTGAGCATGCTCATTCTGTAGAGGCTCCAGTATTCACCTCCTATTCTGCGTACATCCCTGTGGAGGCCTTCACGTATAAAACCTGCTTTTTCATAGCAGGCTATTGCAGAAAGATTAAAGTCGAATACGTTCAGTTCTATTCTGTGCAGATCCAGATCCAGAAAGCCCACCCTCAGAATTTTTCGCATCATTTCCTGCCCGATCCCCCGCCCCCTTTGTATTTCCGGGCCAACGAGAACGCGGCATATGCAGGCCGAACGGTTTTTTCTGTCGATGGAATTTAGCTCAATATGCCCTATGTTTTCTTTTGTCGCCTCATCCACAACTGCATAAATAAGCCTCGAAGGCTCCCCCGGCCCCTCAGCCTCACGCATGTAGTTATCCAGCTGGCGCGGCGTAAGAGGATAGCTGAAAATAGTGCCCGCCCACTGGTACAACAGAGCCGGCGAGGTAATCCATTCCATGAGGTAAGGGAAATCATCCCTTCTAAATTTTCTTAGTTCAACCATTCACTTTTTCGGGTATTTAGTGATTTATTCAGCTAAATTTAATATTTTACAGTCATATTTCAAATCACATTCCGTATAGACAAATGAACAACAAAACACTTCAAAGAATAGTCGGGCTGGCAGTCTTTGCAATTGCAGCTGTAATTTACTTTATGACAGTACAGCCATCTGTATCTTTCTGGGACCCGGGTGAAATAGCATCCGCATCCTACTCGCTAATGGTACCGCATCCGCCGGGAGGACCGATGTGGCTAATATTCGGAAGGATATTTTCAATGCTTCCATTTGGGCAGGACATAGGCTTCAGAATAAATTCATTTTCTGTCCTCGCCAGCTGCTTTTCCGTACTTCTTCTGTATCTGGTTGCCGTTAAGATTATTGAAAGCTACAGGGGCAGGGATTATAAGACAAATGCCGAAGGCCTGCTTACATATGTACCTGCAGCCCTCGGGGCTCTGGCCTATGCATTCTGCGACACGTTCTGGTTCAATGCACTCGAGGCAAATTATTTTGCAGTGAGCACCCTCCTCTACTCACTCGTCGTCTGGCTAATGATGGTCTGGCACGAGAAGTACAATTCACCCGATAATGAAAAGTACATCATTCTCATGGCATACATAATCGGCATTTCAGCTGGCGTACACCTGATGAGCATGCTGGCAATCCTGACCTTTGTCGGCGTGGTCGTGATGAAAAAATATGTCACAGATGACGAGATGTATAAAAAAAGCGCCTATATTTTCTTAATCCATCTGGCTATTATGGCGGTCGTTGCCATCGGACTCTGGAGCTCTCAGACCGGTTCAACAGCACCTTCACCAGAAGAGTATCAGGACTTTGATTCCAAGTTCAAATGGATAATGATAGGCATATCTGTAATTTATTTGCTCATCTTCCGGGAGAAGATCTTCAACAGAAGCTCTTTCTACGTGCCTTTGATGATTGGCGCCGTGGTTCTGGCAGTTGCATATCCGGGTATTGTGAAGTATTTCCCGGCCCTGCTCCTGGCTGTATTCGGCCCTTCTCCCATAACCAATATGATTGTTTACATTATCATTCTGGCAGCTTTGGCGTATCTGTCGTACTGGGCAATTAGGAACAAAAAGCCGCTCTTAAATCTCTCCGCCCTGTGCCTGCTTTTTGCTCTTATAGGTTTTTCATCTTATTCAATGATTATAATAAGAGCCACACAGCAGCCGCCTATGAATGAAAATGATCCGCAGACCTTCAAGGAGCTCGATTATTACCTGGGGCGCGAACAGTACGGCGATTTTCCTGCATTCAAGAGAAGATTCTCACCCGAGCCGCACCAGCAGGGAATTTACACACAGTATTCAAGCGATCTGGATTTTCTCTGGAAGTACCAGATCAATCACATGTATAACAGGTATCTAGCCTGGAATTTCATCGGACGGGAGAGCTATATTCAGGATGCCGGAGTAAATTTTAAGGACTACTTTGCCATTCCTTTTATCTTTGGACTCTTAGGGCTCTATTTTTATTTCCGCAAGGACTGGAAGATGGCATCGGCATTTCTCATACTTTTTGTTTTCATGGGTTACCTCATCGCCTTCTACCAGAACCAGCAGGAGCCGCAGCCGAGAGAAAGGGACTATTTCTATCCGGGGGCCCTTTTTGTCTTCTGCCTCTGGATTGCCGTGGGAGTCAAAGAAGTAATGGAACTCATAAGGGAAAAACTTCAGGGGCGTTCATACCAGAATGCTGCGGCCTACGGTTTCCTTGCACTTGCGCTTTTGTTCATTCCGGCCAGAATGCTGCAGGTTAATTACTTCACTCACGACCGCTCGCGCGACTGGGTGCCGTGGGATATGTCCTATAACCTCCTGCAGAGCTGCAAGCCAAACGCAATACTTTTTACAAACGGCGATAACGATACATTCCCGTTGTGGTTCCTGCAGTACGTAGAGGGCATAAGACGCGACGTCAGAATCGTAAACCTCAGCCTTGCAAACACCGACTGGTACATAAGACAGCTAAAGCATACCAGGCCTTACGGAACTCCCGAGGTAAAATTCAGCATGAGCGACCAACAGATTGAAGGCATTGAGCCGCAGCAGTGGCAGCCGCAGAACGTCTCTATTCCGGTAAGCCCCGAGGTTATGAAGGCATTTAACGTGACCGATACCTCTGTCATAAGAACAGGCAGAATCACCTTCAGGATGAACAATACACTGCAGTACGGAAACGTTAAGGCAATAAGAGTTCAGGATATGGTGGTCAGGGACATTGTTACCTCGAATACCTGGCAGCGCCCGATCTACTTTGCGGCTACAACGCCCAGAGATGCAAAGATAGGCCTTGACGATTATCTTGAGTCTGAAGGCCTGGCTTCAAGAATTGTTCCCCAGAAGGGCTTAAGAGGAATGGAGGCTATTAACGAGCCTATTATGCGGACTCAGCTCCTGGAGCAGAACCCATCCTATTCCAAAGATTACAAGCCCGGCTTTAAGTTCAGAGGAATTAATCAGAAGGGAATTTTCTACGACGAGACTCATCTTAGAATGATTCAAAGCTCAAGAATCCCTTTCCTCCAGCTGGCATACTATTATACCAATGTAACCCACAACAGCGCAATGTGTATAAAGACGCTGGATGCCATGAATGAAACAATTCCGCAGAATTTGATCGAGATAGATTACAGGAGCCTTTACGATATCGCCAATCTTTACAGGGCTGCCGGAGCTGATGATAAATTCCGTCAGACCGCAAAGCAGGTGGAATCTGAAGCATTAAAAGATATTAATGCCATGAGCAGTAACCCTCAGACGGCAATTGAAGCCTATAGACTCCTGGAAGATCTCTACGTCAGCCTTAAGGAGTACGACAAGGCCATCAGTCTACTCGAGCGTCTGCAGAACTATTACCCCGATGACACCTCGATCAGAGATGAAATCGCAAGACTCAATAAAATGAAGCAGGGACAATAGTTCCTCCCCTTCTTAAAAGGCTGCCCCCAAAAGGCAGCCTTTTTTTATGCCATCCGGAGGGCAGTGAGCCATTTTACACAAATATTTAAATGTTGACAGGCGCCATATGACATTAAGTCCTGTTTTTTATATATTGCGCTTAGGATAAATTTCTAAGACAAAATTTCAAAGCACACAGGACTTAATTTATGAAAATACTTAATGCTCTTTTGCTCATAACGCTGATATCGTTTGTCTCATGTTCTTCTTCAAAAGACTCTGCACAGGGGGAAGTTAAGACCCTCAAGGGCAGGGTTTTCGTGGTAGGAAATTCTCCTTTTACACATATGGCACTTCAGACCGATTCCACTACCGTCTACCTTCTCGACTGCAGCCAGGAAATTCAAAAACAGCTGTCGGAACACCAGGGTAACCTCGCAGAAATTTCCTATAAGGGGACCGTACAGACACCGGAGGGAAAGGCATTAAAGGTCATAGGAGCAAACCTGCTGCCCGGAAAGGAGTAGCACCTCCTTTCACAATCAGTTATACGGGATGTCTTATACTAATTAATTCTTTAAGAGTATCGATAATTATGTTTAACACTTCGACACATATGACGGAATTATTAATTTAATTTATTAAAAAAGAAAAAGAGGTACCCATGCGATTGATTTCTACTGCAATTTTCCTGGTGTTCTTTTCTCTATCCCCTGTTTTTGCTCAGCTCCGGCTTCCCTTTTCAGAGAGCAATAAAAATGAAAGCTATCCCAAAGAAAGCTATCCGGTAGACGGAACACACCTGCTCGACAAGCAGGAACAGATGGTCAGAGACTATATTAAGCTTCACCCGGACGCACTTGCAAAGATGAGACTCGGCAAGACTTCAGCCTGGAACTTCCAGGTCGGTTCTACTAAGGCCTGGAATTCACAGGACCTAACAAAAAGCTACCCCGGCAGCATTTACCAGGTTCCTTCCACCTGCCGAAAGGTTGGAACCTATTGCTACATCTTCGTGGAGGACGAACTCTGGGGAAACCGCGTAACACAGGCATCTGTGGATTCCGTTGCACTTTATTTCGACCATAAAACACCTGCCGACCCGAACAAGGGAATTTATCAGACTGACGTTGAAGATTTCGGGGACATTGCAGACGTTGACGCCGATCCCAGGGTAATCATTCTTATCGAAGACATTAAAGACGGCTACAGCGGTTCGGGCGGCTATGTTGCAGGGTACTTCACCGGATTGAATGAAGTTAATATGACTGGCAGCAACCATGCCGAAATGTACTACCTGGACGGCAACCCCGGGAACCTTTCCTCTCAGGGGGGACTACTCCAGGCAATTTCCACAACAGCTCACGAATTCCAGCACATGATTTTCTGGAATTATCACCAGAGCTGGCAGCAGGCTACTTTCATTAACGAAGGATGCTCCATGCTGGCAGAAATCAATGCCGGCTTTACCGCACGCGGACAGGGAGGACAGTACGGATACAATAACGAAACAAACTATTACCTCATGGGCTGGCGGAGCGTGGGTGACGACAAGAACCTGATCGACTACTCCAGGGCCTCCAGATTCTTCCTCTACTTAAGAGATCAGTTCGGAATGGGTATATTTAAGAATATTGTCACTTCCAGCCAGTTCGGTTATGCATGCTTTAACGATGCCCTGCAGAAAACAGGCTCCACGCTTAAGCTTGCAGATGTTTTTACAAACTTTATGATGGCAAATATTGTTGACGACAGATCCCAAAACCCTGCCTACGGCTATATATATCAGGGTCTTCCCAAGCCCACAGGCTCGGTTTTCCCCAATCCGAATATGTCTTCAAGCAGCAACCTGCATTTCCTTTCAGGAGAATACCTGACCTACAGCGAGCCCCAGGATCTGAATATTACCTTCACTTCCCAAAGCAGCTCTCTTATCGTGAAAGCCTTTGAAACAGGCCCTTCAGGAAGTAAAGTCCAGAACGTGCTCTTAAATACACCTTTTAGTGATCCGCAGTTAGGAACGGGATACACCACGGTTACCTTTGCCGTCATAAACCCTACTGAAAGCGACGACAACTCTGCATCGACCGCCTATTCTTTTAACTCCACCGGACCGGTTCCGCCTGCCATGGAATTGAAATGGGACGAACATGAGCCTACAGGTTTGTATAAGTTCGATACTGGCGACACGGTCTGTGTTACTTTTGACGCAGTTAAGGGAGGACGCCTGGACTCCATAAGGGTTGCCTTAAGACGGGCCGGCTCAATCGATGGAGGAGTCTGGGAATCAACCGGCCAGTCGAGACCTACACCGCTTGGCAAAAAACTGGCTTCACTTACTGCTTCTACAACTCTGACCCCCTCTGTTCCTTACCCAGTTCCATGGACGAACTGGAGAGGCGTTGATCTGAGGTCAAAAAATATTCCAACCGACAAGCCGTTTGCAGTCGGCTTTGTCTTCGGAGCTGATGCTGCGGTGCCGGGAATTATGGTAACACATCATACCGGCAGCAGCGATCCTTACCACAGCTATACCTACTTTACTCCCTCGGGGAGCCCGGCAAACTGGTATTATCTGACAGCAGGAACAGATACCGTTGCAATTTATTTGATCAGAGCTTATGTAAGCTTCACTAACGTACAGTCTGCAGTGTCTAAGGACCTTAGGCCCTTAAGCTATTCATTGTCGCAGAACTTCCCTAACCCGTTCAATCCTGTTACAACGATCCGCTACGGGATACCAGAGTCAGGATTTGTAACACTGAAGGTTTATGACATGCTCGGCAATGAAGTTGCAAGCCTGGTAAATAAAGACCAGATGCCGGGAGAATACACGGCAACATTCGACGGGAAAAATCTTTCCTCCGGCGTTTATTTCTATAAACTCTCACAGGGGAACTTCACACAGACAAAGAAGCTCCTGCTGATGAAGTAGAATTGAGAACTGTTTTTTCATGAAAAAAGGCTTTGAGAAGAAAAACTCAAAGCCTTTTTTATTTACTTTTGGGCAACAATGACAAGATCTTTTGAAGTATATTTTTCGAATTTCTGCATCCCAAGGCTCCCGTAAAAACTTACTTTCCTGAAGCCCGACTCTTTAAGAAGTTTTGAAAAAACTTCCTTTTTGTGAGGGTAGAGTTTTGTTGTAAAGAGCTCTCTTTCCTGAGGCCTGTCTTTCTTAAACTTCAGAACGTTGAAGTTAAGACAGTCCGGCATAAAATCGTAGAACCTCACATAAACTTCCCCGTTCATCTCAGTAATATTTATAATGCGGTTATTTTCCCTGAGTATCTGGCTGTAGTTCAGGATCTGTATTACAGCCGTTGCCTTTTCTTTTAGTATTGAACCGGTTTTCTTTAATGCCTGAGTGAGCCTTTCCTGACTGAGGTTTGCAAGAGTGTTTCCAAGAGAGAATGCAATGTCAAACCTGGAATTAAATTTTCCCGGAATCCTGTCTATGCCCGTTTTAACGAACTGAACGTCTAGGCCCAGGGCCTGTGCGTTCTTTCCTGCATGTTCAAGCATTCCTTCCGACTGATCGAACGCCGTCACACTAAGGCCGCTTAAGGAAAGTGAGACTGAGTCCAGGCCCGATCCTGCCCCCAGGTCTGCTGCAGTATGCATATTGCTGCTGAGAAATTTGCTTAGAATACTTTTTCTTCTTTCCAGGGCAGTCTTAAAGCCTATCATGTCGTCGTAGAAGACAGATATATTGTCAAAAAATGTTTCGTTGCTTTTTGCCTTCATCTTACCGCCCTTAGTTTTCCGCTTAGCTTATTTAATTCGTCTTCCGAAAATACCTCCTGTATCCTTGGGAAGAGTTCACGCTCCTCCTTCCTTACATGGCTGTCTATAAGCCTTCCCAGCGTGTCCAGCTTTTCTTCAATCGGATTGCCTCCCTCTTCCAGGAGAGCCTCAACCTGCTTTTTAATCTGCCTGTGCTCTTCAAGGATTTCATTAAACAGCCGGTCCAGATGAGCATCTCTTCTTTTTACAAAGGGATAGAGAACATTTTCTTCAGCATTAAAATGCACCACGAGGTCACTTTCATAGAACTGAGCTGCACGCCTGGCTTTTTCTACAGGGCTTTCCGGAATACTCTCAAGAGGCGGCGAATCTTTTCTTAGCATCTGTGCCAGCTTCAAGGCATGATGATGGTCGTGCGACAGTGGCACCAGAGATTTACTTCTTGGCATAATATTACAAGATTATTTTGAAATTAAAATTTGAGGCTAATTTATTGCCTTAAGTTCTTTTACAATATCCTGAACGTCTTTGTTTAATCCTTCATGCTGAAGGACCACTTCGCCTTCTTTGTTGAAGACATTTATGAGGTTACTGTGCACGTAGTCCCCGTTGTCATTCTTTTTATACTTAAAGCCGAGCAGGGCAGCAAGGCTTCTTATGTCACTCTTGCTTCCAGTCAGGAGTTCCCAGTGCGAAAGATCCAGGTTCTGTTTTTTGCTGTAGTCCAAAAGTGCCCGAGGCGTATCCCGGTCGGGATCAATTGAGACAAGTAGAAACGTCACATCAGAATTTTCACCCTCAGGCAGCTGTTGTTCAACCTTTCTCATATCGTTTACGATCAAAGGGCATGCATACGTGCAGCTTGCAAATATCATAGCCATGACGACCTTCTGCCCTTTAAGAGCCCCTAAAGAAACCTTTTTATTAAACTCATTATTCCACTTTGAATTAAGCTGATAGACAGAGTTATCTGTAAAGTCTGCGGCCGGGTCCTTTTTCATATATTCAGAGCAGCAGAGTTTTTCTGTATCTGCTTTTGCAGCCCCCGACATTGAAGTAACCTTCTCAGAACTATTCATCTGCCCGGAATTATATAATGTAAAATAACCTGTCAGCGCAATTATAATGAAAGCCGCAGGCAAAACATATAACAACTTCTTTTTCATTTCCTTCTCCACTATTTAATTAGCATCTTTAACACAGCGGAAGCCGAGGTCGTAGACCGCATAGTTGGCCTTCAGGCCGTTGCGGAAGGCAAACCTCAGGAATGCCGCATAGTTTTTGGGATCGCTGCTGTTTACAACACCGCTCCCGCAGAACAAATTTGATTCATCGCCGTCTCCTCCAAGTCCCCCGGATAGAATTCCGTTAAAGTCATCCACCCATTCAAATACGAGCCCGTGCATGTCGTAGATGCCGTATTTGTCGGGCCTGCCCTGTTCCACCCTGTCGGGTCTTTCAGGCTTCGGAGTGAGATACCATTCAAGAATTTTCTGATCGATTTTCCTTTCACTGGTCTCGCTGCCGGTCCTGACTCCCGAGAGTGCAACATATTCCCACTCCGCAATTGAAGGCAGGCGCTTGCCCTTCCACTCCGCATAGGCTTTGGCGGCAAACCAGGAAACATTTGTAACGGGACTCTGGGGATCGACGCTGCTTCCCAGCTCAAGATCACTCTTCCAGTGCCTTAGATAAGTGCCTCCTGCAAAAATACTTTTCACCTTTGAACGCTGCCACTTTGGGTTTGCCTTAACAAACTTCAGAAATTCGGCGTTTGTAACAGGATGTCTATCCATGTAAAAGGGCTTTACCTTAACAGGTATCAAAGACTTTTCATCTTTCCAGAATGGAGTATACCTTCCGCCCTTAATTAAAACCATTGACGACTTTCCCGTGGGAATCCCTTTTGGCATTTCCTTGGCAGGCAGGATACCTCCCATTAGCAGCATCAGGACTGCTGCCATGGCAAAGATCCTTGCGCCTAAACAAACATTTCTTTTCCCTACCGCAATTATTAACACTTCCACTCTCTTTACTTCTTTCTACTTACTACCTACTACCTACTGCTTACTGCTTCTGCTACTTGCTGCTGCTTCTTACTTTTTTCACTTCTTCTACCGAAACTGCATCGCCCTTATTGCCGAAGCTGTTGCGGACATATGTTAAAACAGCAGCAATCTGCTGATCCGAAAGGTTCAGATTTGGCATTGTATTATTATACTGTTTGCCGTTAATTGTAACTGGCCCCGTAAGACCGTGCATAGCAATACCGATACTTCTTTCTTTATTGGCCATCAGGAAATCGCTCCCTGCCAAAGGCGGAAACACGTTTGGAATTCCCTGCCCGTTCGCCTGGTGACAGGAGATACAGTTCTGGGTGAACACCTGTTGCCCCATTGCCATTAGGCTTTTCATATCTGCAGGAGCTGCCGTAGTGACCTGCGTGCCCGTTGCGGTAGGTTCATTGCCCGAAGGAGTTGTGCCCGAAGGAGCCTGCTGCAGGCCCTGTTCTTCCTTTTCGGTGCTGCCTAAGTAAATTTCATCTTTCTGCTTGCCCGAATAAATATCCTTGTTCTCAGGACCTGTAACAACCATTTTGCCCACGCACCCCTTGCTCTGTGCCCTGAAGTATGAGTGATCAACCAGCGTGTAGGTGCCTGGCACCTCACACTTAAACTGAAGAATTGAGGTGCCCCCTGCGGGAATGAGTGTTGTTCCCACGTTTTTCTGTACAACAAGCGGGCCGCCCTGAATGTAGACCTGATCAAAAATTTCTCCTATCAGGTGGAATGATGAAACGAGGTTCGGTCCGCCGTCACCCATAAAGAGTCTTACTGTCTGCCCCACGTCGGCCCTGAGAGCTTTGTCGCCTATCAAAGAACCGACTTCGCCGTTAAAAACCACATAAGAGGGATTCTCATCAATAGCCTTCTGCATGTCAAACATCTGAAGACCGGGATCGCCGAAATTTCCCTGCGTATAAAACTCGCTCTGCATTACGTAATACTCGCGGTCTACCTTAGGCAAACCCTCCTTCGGCTCTACCAGTATAAGTCCGTACATGCCGTTTGCTATATGCAGCCCCACAGGAGGAGTTGCGCAGTGATAGACAAACAGCCCTGCATTAAGAGCCTTGAAAGTAAATACCGACGTATGCCCGGGAGCCGTGTTGGAAGATTCTGCTCCTCCGCCGGGACCCTTTACGGCATGCAGATCTATGTTATGTATCATGGTTGAACTGGGGTGGTTATGCAGATGAAATTCCACCAGGTCGCCTTCACGGACACGTATAAACTTGCCCGGCACTTTTCCGCCGAAGGTCCATTTGTTATATGTAACCCCGTCGGCCAGGCGGGAGACAACTTCTTTTACTTCGAGGTTAACGATGACCTTTGTCGGATAGTCCCTTGTAATCGGAGGCGGAACGTTTGGGGCATCGGTAAGTATGGCATTTTCCTCCCCCTTTATTTCTTCAGATCCCCCGCCGCCGCAGCCTGTTAAAAACAGCCCTGTTACAAAAAAAGCAAAGACACTTAAGAATAATCCGGTTTTGTTTATAACTGACCTCATCTATTTTTCCTCCATCATTTTTGCTTCCAGTTCTTAAAAATCTGTGTTATAGTTTTTTGCGGGAGGATCTGCTTAGCCACCAGAAACAGGCAGTCATTTTCCCTTTGAATGTGACCTGAGAAAAGAAGTGCAAATTCCCTGGATCTCTTCTTTAATTCCAGAACACTCTCCCAGCTACACGGGATTTCATTTTCTCGCGGTATGAGATGCTTTATCAGCTCGAGTGACCGGATTATCTTTTTATGTTCATCCATGAACACCTCCAACTCCACTCCCGTGATGAAATCTTTAAGTCCAGGGTAAACTTTTCTTTCCTCATTTTCGCAATGCTTCTGAAAGTCATTCGATATGTAATCCACTGAAGTCCTGATCACATTCATGTCATCTGAATTATAGCCCTGCAGATAAATTCTGTTGGCTGCATCACTTAAGAAGGCCGTCTGCACAAGTGCCCTTTCATGCTCTTTTAAAAGATTTGTCAGAGTTCCTGTCATTTTCCTTTTCCCTGATTAAAGTGACTTCCGGCCTCTTCATTAAATCTGTGGGTTTCCTCTACTCCCGTCGGGTGCCCGAAGGTATTCATGTTCCTGTAAAGCATGAGGTACTCTTCCTTTGAGATATTATTCTGCCAGTGTCCGGATATCATTCCTGCTGCCGTTACTATCATAAAAAGCGCCACAATTGCTGCAGCAATGTACTTCTTCTTTACCGTCTTCTTTGTAATGAGCGACTTCATCTCCAGTGTGTCGGCTACAGGACAGGCATCTATACAGCTCATGCAGCTTGAGCATTCGTCACTTAAGACTGTTAGGACCTTGTCTACCTTGATTGCAGAGGGGCATACTTTGGCACACTGGCCGCAGTCGATACAGCTATCAGGATTTCTTTTGATCTTGTTGGGACTTAAGAATGATATCATCCCTAAGAGTGCACCGTATGGGCAAAGATAACGGCACCAGAAGCTTCTGATGAAGACCGACAGTAAGAGGAGCGCCCCTATTACGATAAGTGAAAAGCGCGATATCTCGGCAAAGAAATAGTACATTTTTATATCTGCCACCAGATTATACGGACTGTCCAGGAAGGCCTTAATGGCAATTTCGCTCATAATAAAAAATATTGCGTAAGCGAAAAAGCCCAGCAGCAGATACTTCAGGCTGCGCAATGGATAATCAAGAATTTTCGGCATACGGAGTTTTTTCTTAAAGAGTTTCTTTATAATCTTTTCTCCAAAGTCTCCTATCAGTTCCGAGAGGAAACCGACCGGACATAACCAGCTGCAGAAAGATTTTCCAAACAACAGCGAAACCAGAACTATCCCCAGAAAAATGAAAAGGCCTGCCGGATGAGCGTAATGTATATGACCTGTAATGATCGTGTAATAAAGACTCATCATAGAGCTGATCGGCAGAAAGCCTTCTACTCCCGGAGGCCTCTGATAAAAATGGCCCGTGCCTCCTGATTCAAGATAGCCCGTGAATAAATAAAATTCTATGCCTATCCATATGCATAAGGCTGCAAAAAGGCTCTGCACAATGAACCTGTATTTCTGTACCGGTTTTTCGCTGTTTCTGATTATCTTGTTTTTCATCTTGGGATGTTGAATTTAATTTAGAATTTTGAACTACAGACCGCTTAAGGACATCATGAGGAAAAACACAAGAGAATAGGCAAGAAACGTGAGGCCTATTTTCTTGTAGCTGACTTTTCCGGGAAGTTTGAAAGTGCCGGCTACGGCATGCAGAATCATAGGGAAAAATGCTATGGCTGCCAGCAGTTTCGATGGATACTGAAGTATAAACAATGCTAAAAGAACAACAGATGCGCCATTATAGAGAAGATTAAGCCTTCCTATTGTAAGCTTTTCACTTAAGGTAACCTCTTGCTTCTTAAGAGAGGAAAGCTTCATCTTCATATGCACGTAGAAAGCGCTTGAACCGAAGAAAAGCACATTCAGAAGGTAAAGTATCAGACCCTTTGAGGTAAAGTTACTCTCAGTCAGGTACACTACTGCCGGCGCGCTGAGAGTAAGCCCTGCCATGGCCAGAAAGTCGCTCCAGACATTTTTCCTGAAGGTGAACATTATATAAAGACTTGAAATGAAAAATACTAAAGCTGCTCCTGCAAAAAATATAAGCCCCGGCTTGTTGTAGACAAATATTATAGGCAGACCGGCCAGGAGGCTTAAGGAAATGTAAACAAAAAACCAGTTGCGCGCATTTTTAAGCTTTTCTGTTACCGGCATTTTCTTATAATAATTCTGCAGAATCATTTCAGCAGGCGTGTAACTCATGAAAAGGGAAAAAATGCTTATTATAAAAAGCACGACAGAAAAGTCCACGGCGCGGGAGGCTGTTATTCCTGTAAGGACCGGAATAAACAGAACCGCCCAGGATCCATGCTCTCTTGTAATTACCGGCTTCATTTTATGTTCACTCTTTTTCACTTAGGTTAATTCTTTCTGATAAAAGTTTCGAACCTGTTATGGCCCGTTTTCTTTGACCATACAGTATGCCCCTTGTCTTTCATTTTATCGATTAAAGGAGCAGGAGTAAAGGGAGTAATGAGTAAATAGACTTCCCCCGCATTTAGCTTGCTTACACCCTGAACCACTTTGCCTCCCGGGTGAATGCCCTGTTCAAGATCCTCTGTGGCGTCGTAGACTACTGCGGGTCTTATCTCTTCCTCAAAGTCTGGTGAATTTAACTTCCAGCTTTCTCCTTCAAAATCCGCCCCTTCTGAATCCAGCCCTGCAGCCTTTCTCAGTTCGTTTATCAGCTTTGAAATAGGTATCTGCCCTACCGTTGCTGCCTGGCGGAGGCTTGTTACTTTTGCAATTGTTTTTCTTAAGACCGGGCTTTTCAGCTTTGAAAAAACCGGGGCCAGTTCAATTAGTACCGGTTCCAGGAATGGAAATTTATCGAGCATTTCCCCGACCCTGGTGTCAGGAGTTATTGCGAGATCTAAGTTTTCACTAGACATTAGTATTTCTCCGTTTCTGTATTTTCATCATAAGAAAGTATTCTTCTTTCACCTTCGAGCGCTCTGAGTCGGGTCAGGTCCTGTGTAACTTCAAGCGTTCCAAGGTATTCATTTTCTTCAGAAGAGCGCACGGCGTAGTAGGAAATAAAGATAAAGCGCCCGCGCATATTGATCCAGAACTCTGCCTTTTCCTGGCGTCCATTGCGGAAGTCATCCAGTATCTTTTCCACAACCGACAGGCTCGATGGCGGATGACAGAACTGAACCTTGCGCCCTAAGATTGCCTTATTTCTCTGAAATATTCTTTCTTTGCCGTGCGAAAAGAATCTTACGTAATCATCCTTGTCTACAAAAGTCACGTCAAAGGGGAACGTGTTCATCATTGAGGCGAGTTCCTTCAGGCTGAAGGATCCCGTAGGAAGATTAACCTTTCCATTCAGCCGGCTTATTTCTTCAACATGGAATTCCATTCCTTCGGGACGCCACTCTTCAGTCGGCACAAAAAGGCAGTAGCCTATTTCTTCACTCTGCCTTAGGATTTCAAACCAGTCACTGTCTTTTAGTGTATCCATTGCCATCGGGAAAAGTATCTGTTCTTCCTTATAGATCATTTCCTCTACTGCATTAAGAGCCGGAGCGAGTGCAAGTTCAATTAAAGCCTTGCCGTCTGAGGCCTCTGCCTCATGCGATTCATGGAGCACTGCAAGGGCATTTTTCATGTATCCGCGCGCTTCATCGTCTTTTCCCCACATGACAGCCGAGGGTCCTGTAATCTGGTATTTCTCCAGGAACGGGAAGAGAAGATTTTCTTTTCTTAAGTAGTGCTTATCCACGTCCATCAGATTATTAAAATTTGCATGCAGCTTCAGCATGAGCTCCCCTGCCTGAGCCTCATCGTCCATACTGCTGAGTTCATTAAACAGTTTTCTGGCAAAAGATATCTCCCTTTTCAAAGCCTGGTTTTCCCTCTTAAAAGTATGCACCGGGTGACCGGCTGGTTCTTTTCTTGAGGCGCTCAGGTCGATTATTCCCTTCAGGGCATCTGAATGCAGATCGCAAAGTTCCAGCATATTGTCGCGGTCGGCTCCATCCAGGAAGAGCTCCTGTTCAACCTGAACAACGTCCTCATAAGGGACCTCCTTTAACATCTGCGAGATTTCCTGTCTTACACTTTCCGGAGTCTCCCCGTGATTAATCTTAAGTATCATCGATTTCAGTAGTTCAAGTCTTTCATGCCTGTTATTGATTATTTCGCTCATTTCAAGTTTGCCCTGTTGTTAAATTTTATTTTCAGAATTTTTTATCCGATTAAAATTCAAAAAAAAGTCCGGTTGCCCTTACTTTTTAATTTTTAATTTTTAATTTTTAATTGTCACTAGTGCTTATGCTGCGTATTTTGTCGAGTGTTCTTTCCTTAAACTTGTCGAGAGTTTCCTCGCTAAGCATCTTATAGGCTTCAGTTCTCAGTTTTCCCCATTTATCGTGGACCGGGCAGGGATGCTCAGGGTTACAGTTCGGAAACCCCAAGACACAGCTGTTAAAGATCCCGAGGCCGTCAATAGCTTCCACAATTTCAATCAGTCTGATCTGACTGGGGGCTTTGGCAAGTGAAAAACCGCCGGTTTTCCCCTTCTTGGATTCAATTATACCGTGCTCCCTCAGGCTCTGGAGAATTTTCGAGACAAACTCCTTTGGTATATTGAGCGCCTGGGCAATTACGTCCACCCTTACGACATCCTCCTGCATATTTGCAGCCAGGTAAAGGACCGCCTGGAGCCCGTATTCACATTTTTTGGAAAATATTACAGTCATATTCAGACAAATTGTTCTGAATAAACTTATAATTTTCATGGCAAATTGTCAAGCTAATAATGCGTATTAATTGACTTAAGTCAGCGTTTTTTGTCCCCCCTGGCGGGCACCTGATTGCTATTTTAATATATTTTTTGTTATTTCCATTAACTATACCTATCCAGACGGGGTCAAAGGTGAGACTAAATCATCTTATATTGTCAGTTTTGATAATTACTTCCCTTTTATTTTCACAGAATGTCAGCGTAACAGATTACAAGGTAGCCGTAAGCGAGGCTACAACTCTGAGAGCAACCGGCTTTTGGAACTGGTCGCAGGTGGGCAGCCATGTCCTGAGCAATACTGCCTCGGCTGACCTTATTTTCAGAAAATTCTACACTTCACTCCCCTTTGCATGGTTTTTTAACGTTGATGCCTCAGGCGGAAAAGATGACACAACAAAGCAGTACGACGTTAAAATTGACGCAAATATCAGGAAATATATTTGGGAAAAACAGGACTGGTTTGCTTTTTCGGCAATTTCAGCCGAAGGAAGCAGGGAATTCGACCAGGTTGCATCCAACCTGACCGTTGGGGCAGGCTACGGGCGCTACATCAATGCCACGGCACTGGCCAAGGCCGTTCGAATTGAAGAGCACCTGATTAAAGACGGCGTAATCTCAGGTCATCTCCCCAAGGAGACAATGATCAGCATCGCCAATATCATTGAGCGCGAGAATGAATATAAGAACCTTTACGGCTCCGACGTCTATGAAACAGAGTGGTTTGCAGACATTGAGAAAGAGATTCAGGCCTCAGGGCTCTTAAAGGGTTCCAATATCGGAGCCATCGGAACGCTCAGGATAAGACAGGTCTTGTTCGGTATAAATGAGCGTGTAAACCAGAGATTTTACGGATGGGACGTTTCAGCAGGTGCACTTTTTACAGTAACCACACCAAATAAATCCCCCGCCGGGTCGCCAAACCTCACGCTCAACGGAAGATACTCCTACCCTTTCAGCTGGCGCACTCAGCTTAACCTGGATGCAGGGGTTTTTACGCCTATCGATTCAGCCTTTGTAAAGGAAGTAACGGCAAATACAGGTTTCGATTTCATCTATGAACTGAGCAACAGGATTAACCTCCTTATGAGCTACCGTTTCGTAATATTCAAACCCGAAGACCAGACTGCCATGGGAAGCAACCTTTTGAATATTTCGTTCCTGTTTTACATAGAAAACAACATTTATTTCGGTGTAAACGGCTCATACGAAAAATCAAGCCGCTCGCCAAGGCAGATGAAAACAAGCCTCACGCTTTCATATAACCTGTTCTAAAAAGTGACTTCAGCGCTTCTCGAACCTTTCGCGCTGCTGATTGTTTTTCTGAGTGGCGCCCTCCCGAAAGCCGCCCCCCTTGGAGCCCGGCTTCTTATGCATTATTTCAAGCCGCTCACGGTAAAGCTGCCCGATTTCGGCTCCGAGAAGAAAAGTTATGAAAGAATAGTAGATCCAGAAGGCAAGCACAACTAAAAGGGCGTATGTGCCGTAGATCTTATTGAGAGTTGCAAAGTGGTTTATATAGTAGCCGAAAAGCCTTTTGGCTATTTCCCACAGTATTGCAGCCCAGAATGCACTTAAGGCAGGCACCTTGCGCCCCAGCTTTGCATAGGGTATAAGGGAATAAAAGACATAGAACGTGACATAAATAGCCAGAAACGACACGGCAGAAATCATCATATGCTGAATTGCGTTCAGTTCCAGAAAGTGCAGCACCCCAAACTTATGAGTATAGTCCTTCAGAATATCGATTGCAGGAATTATTATGGTTGCAAAGAGTACAAGCACAATAATAATGAGAACCATGCCGAAATCCCTCAGCTTGCCTATGATGGCGCTTTTGTCGTCTCTCCCCGGGAAAACTTTATTCAGAATTGTCCGCATGCTGCTGAAAAGGCCGCTGGCGGCAAAGAAAAGACCGAAACCTCCTATGTAGCCTGCCATCGTCTTGTACTCAATTACTTCCCTGATTCTGGAAAATATTACCTCCCTGGCATAGTCGGCATATTCAGCATAAGGGATCATGGTGTAGATAAAAGTATTTACCTGATTCTCAACTGAAGTAACAGCCAGTATGTTGCCCAGAATGGAGAATATAATAAGCACGAAGGGCACGATGCACAGAAAAAGAGAAAATGCCAGACCGCTCGAATAAAGGAATACATGGTGTTCATCAATTCTGTAATAAAGCCCCCAGAAATAATGAGACACGAACTTCCTGAAGCCGTGGTTTTTCTGCAGGCCCGGCAGAGCTCTCAACCTCTGCAGGGTCCTGAATTTATTAAATAAACTGGACTTAAGCATTCATTACTTTGGCAATTGAATTGTAATAAAGGTCAATTAAGTTGTCCAAAGAAAACTCATATTTCCCGTTTACTCTCAGCCTCTGCGTGCCGGTTTTACCAAGAAGAGTAAATGACTGCCCGGCTTCAGAAAGCTTATGCTCAAATTCCTCTTTTTTGCCTGCCTCAACAGAAACAATAACTCTTGACTGGGTTTCCGAGAAGAAGGAAAAATCCTCCCTTGTCTTAACCGGCAGATTTACCTCAGCGCCCACGGGGTGCTCCTCGTCCATAATGCAGCACTCGGCCAAAGCCGTAAGAATTCCGCCGTCTGAGATGTCGTGAGCCGAACGGACAAATCCCTTTTTAATTAAAGAAAGGAGCACCTCCTGCAGTTTTTTCTCCAGCCCCAGATCCATTCTGGGGCTTTCGCCCGTTACTTTCCCGTGAATGAGCTGCATATATTCGCTTCCGCCCATCTCTTCAAAATCCTCTCCGAGAAGATATATAATGTCCCCTTCAGCTTTGAAGAAGGAAGTTGTAACGTCCTTTAAGTCCTCAACAAGTCCCAGCATACCGATAACAGGAGTGGGATAGACCGAGGTTTCAGGCGACTCATTATAGAATGAGACATTTCCGCCTGTAACCGGTGTATCGAAGTAGCGGCAGGCCTCGCCCATGCCTTCAATTGCCTGTTTGAACTGCCAGTAGACCTCAGGCTTATACGGGTTTCCGAAGTTAAGGCAGTTTGTAATTGCAAGAGGAACCCCTCCCGAGCAGACAATATTCCTTGCTGATTCGGCAACAGCTATCTTTGTGCCTTCCTTGGGATTAAGATAGACATACTTTCCGTTGCAGTCCGTCTTGGCCGCAAGGGCCTTATTGGTATCCTTAACAAATATTACAGCCGCATCACATCCGGGGCCCACGATGGTATTCGTTCTTACCATTGAATCGTACTGCTCGTAGACCCATCTTTTTGAAGCTATATTAGGCGAACTGAATATCTTCAGAAAAACTTCTTTTAGATCCGAAGGCTTTGGAGTAACGGAAAAATCAAACTTTCTTGTTTCTTTAAGGTATTCGGGTTCCTTTGTTTCCCTGATATAGACCGGTGCGCCGCCTCCAAGCACGAGGTCGAAAGCAGGTACATCCGCCTTGCGTTTTCCTTCATAGTCAATTTCAAGAGTGCCGCTGTTGGTTACTTCTCCAATGATCTCGCAGTGCAGGTCCCACTTGTCAAAAATTTCCTTTACCCTGTCTTCCTTCCCCTTTTTAACCACCACGAGCATTCTTTCCTGGCTTTCAGAGAGCATGATTTCATAGGCTGTCATTCCTTTTTCTCTTAAGGGAACACGGCTTAGGTCGACCTTCATACCCGACTCTCCCTTGGCGCTCATCTCGCTTGTTGAGCATGAGATGCCGGCAGCGCCCATGTCCTGGATGCCGACGATAAGATCTTCTTTAATAATTTCAAGTGTAGCCTCAAGGAGCAGTTTTTCCGTGAAGGGGTCGCCCACCTGGACTGAAGGGCGTTTAGCCTCCGATTTCTCGGAAATTTCCTCTGAAGCAAATGTTGCGCCGTGTATGCCGTCGCGCCCCGTGGAAGAGCCCACGATCATAACCGGGTTTCCCTCTCCCTTGGCAGTTGCCGAGGCAACGCGGTCGGTTCTGACAATTCCCACAGCCATTGCATTTACAAGAGGGTTGCCTTTGTAGGAGCTGTCAAAATAGACCTCGCCTGCCACGGTGGGAACGCCGAAGCAGTTGCCGTAGTCGGCAATTCCCTTTACAACCCCGTCAAAAAGGAAGCGTGTGCGCTGGTCGTCAAGCCTTCCGAACCGCAGCGAGTTCAAAGATGCAATAGGACGGGCACCCATGGTAAATATGTCCCTTAAGATTCCGCCTACTCCGGTAGCCGCACCCTGATAGGGTTCAACTGCCGAGGGGTGGTTGTGGCTTTCAATCTTGAAGACAACTCCAAGCCCGTCGCCTATATCCACGAGCCCTGCATTTTCCTCGCCCGCTCCGACTAAGAGTCTTCCGCCGCTTCTTGGAAGCGTCTTCAGAAGCGCAATTGAGTTCTTATAGCTGCAGTGTTCGCTCCACATTACGCTGAAGATGCCGAGCTCGGTATAGTTCGGCGTGCGTCCTAATATATTAAGTACCCTGTTGTATTCCTCTTCAGTAAGTCCGTGTTCCAGGGCTAATTGTAAGGTTACTTCCTGTTCTTTCATTTATATTTAGTCCAGTATATAAATTTTTAAATTATTATTCCATAATATAACACTTTTCAGGGAGCTTTAGAAGTAAATATGCCGGGCATTTAGTAATCGGCAAATTCCGGCCGTTTACCGGAAAAATCCTCACTATCACGGATTACCTGTTGCAGGCCTATAGAACTATTCTTACTTTTCTCCGTCTAAATTCATAGAAAACACACCAAACAAGGACAAGCAAAATGAGATTTTTTAGGGGAATTCTGTTAATTTCATTTCTTTTTATTTCACACTCTGACCTGTTTTCACAGCAGAACTATATAAATGGCGATGTTACAGACGCTAAGACCAAAGAACCCTTAATGGGGGCAAATATAGTTGTAAATGAGCTTAAAGCTATAGGAGCAACAAGCGGACAGGATGGCCGTTTCCGCATAAAGGTTCCCGTGGGCAGTTATTCCATTACTGTAAGTTCAATCGGATACGAACCGGTTGTAAAGACTGACGTCATCGTGACTACAGGAAGCGAGGCGCACCTTTCGGTTAAACTGCAGGAGGCCTCCATTGAGCTCGGGCAGGTTGTCGTTAGAGCAGACTACTTCGACAAGGCTACAAAAGACAATAACCTGAGTACTGTAGTATTAGGACCCGAGGAGATCCGACGCTCCCCCGGCTCGGCTCAGGATTTTCAGAGAATTCTCCAGGGCATGGCAGGCGTTTCCTTTTCAAACGACCAGACCAACGAGCTCTTAGTCAGAGGCGGCTCGCCAAATGAAAACCTCACGGTTTTCGACAACATGGAGATCCACTCTACTAACCACTACCCGAATGAATACAACTCGGGCGGACCGATCAATATGGTAAACGTGGATCTCATTGAAGACATACAGTTCTCCACCGGAGGCTTTATTTCCAAGTACGGCGACAAGCTTTCCTCCGTTATGAATATTACTTCAAGAGAAGGCACCAGAAACAATTTGTTTAACGGCAACTTTAACTTTTCCATGGCGGGCTACGGCGCCGTAATGGAAGGAAGAATTAACGAAGGACGCGGGTCCTGGATCTTCTCAGCCAGAAAAAGCTTCCTCGACCTCATTACAGGCGCCATCGGACTTACGGCAGTTCCTAAATACTACGACCTGCAGTTTAAGGCGGCTTATGACCTTTCAGACATTCATAAACTCTCCTTAAGCGGAATTTACGGAAACGACAAGATTTTAATCGACGGTGAACCGGAATCCAAAGACATCTCAATGGCAGCAATGGCAGACTCAATAGGCCTTGAAAGAGCCGACGTAAAGCAGTCGCAGTACGCAGTGGGCCTCACACTAAAAAGCCTCTGGAATAAAAGCTTATATTCCTTAATGACAGTTTATTACAATAACTACCATAACGATATCGATGCAGTGGAAAATTTTACTGAGAGATTTTATGACAGTAACGGAGAGCTTGCCAATTCCCGCATATTGAAGAAAAGGCCTCTTTTCTACGACAGACACGACAACGCTCAGGCCGTCTTAAAAGGAGAATTCGTCTGGAACATCTCCTCCGGCCAGGAGATGAACTTTGGAGGCGCAGTCGGAACAGGCGACTTTAAGCAGAACCTTTTTATAACCGGAAACTCGGCAAGGTACTTAATAAACGGACAGTGGAGCGCCCCCATTGTTGTTGCTCCCTCAAGCCCGGTGTACAATATACGCCTTTTTGATAATTATAAGTCTTACGCTTATGTAAATGACAAGGTCAAACTCTTAGGCGACAGAATGATAGTTAACTTAGGCTTAAGATACGACTACTTCACTTACAGCCGGCAGGGTAACCTTAGCCCCCGTCTGGCAATGACTTATTATCTCGTGCCGGCGCTTACAAATATAAACTTCGCTTACGGCGAATATTATCAGACGCAGTCATACCCCACATACGGCGACCGCTACCACACCGATATAAACAGATATCTTAAAAATACACATGCCAGGCACCTGGTACTCGGCATGGAGCACATTCCATCCGAAGGCTTAAAAATTACGCTCGAAGGATACTATAAACAGTATTCGGATATTCCTGTTTCAGAGACATTTGTTAATTTCAACGACCGGATGCTGCGCTCTGAAAAAAACCTTAACCTTGGGCGTCAGGACGCCTACGGCATTGATTTCATGATACAGCAGAAACTGGTCAAAGATATCTACGGAACTCTTAGCTATTCCAGAATGTGGGCTAAAATGAAGGATCCAAGAATCGGTTTCGGGGGGAAAGAATATACCTCAGACTACGACTTCCCGCACGTTCTTACTCTTATTGTCGGGAAAAGATTCAGCGGCCTGAGGGATGAAATAAACTCTATGCCGTTCTACATAAAGTACCCCAGCTATATTCTTCCTTTTTCAAACGATATGGAAATCAGCCTCCGCTGGCGCTTTGCAAGCGGAAGACCTTATACGCCGCTCCGCTTTGTAACTACAGAACAGCATCTGGAAGGAGACACCAGGTGGAGTAAAGGCGCCTGGGTTCCGACCGATGAGATTAACTCTTCCCGATACCCTGATTACCACAGGCTGGACCTTTCAATGAACAGCAGGTTTAATTTCAATAAGTGGAACCTGCTTTTGTTCTTCTCGATTGAAAACCTCTATAACAGGGAGAATGTTGCTCTTTACCAGTATAACTCGGACGGCAGTATCGACAAGATTAACCAGTTTGCCCTCTTCCCTGTGCTGGGACTTGAGATGGAATTTTAATTTTCTGGAGTTTTAGTTTTTTGTTGTAAAGTATTCATTTCGGGCTGCAGATCTTTGCAGCCCTTCTTTATTCAGTGTTAAGTTTTAAGTGTTAAGTTTTGAGTTTTAAGTTTTAAGTTTCAAGGTTCAGATATTCATTCCACACTTTAAAAAGTTCATATGAGGCCCTAACGTCGCCGGCGCAATAACGGGCTATTTCTTTTATACGGCCCGCGGCATAATAGCTTTTTACTTCCCTTCCGTTCATCTGCTTTGTCTTCGGGGACTTAATTCCAAAAGCATGGCAATAAAAGTCGAGATTAAATTTTTTCGAGGTGCCGTAAAAGCTCAGCTGGTCCAGCAGGTCTATGTGATGCGTCTTATCGAAGCGGTTTTTAATTATATTTTTTACAGGCTTTACCTTGAGCATTGCTGAACGGATCATAAGAAACGGTATGTCGAAGGCTCTGCCGTTAAATGTAATGACAAGATCAGTCTGAGCCATAACCTTCCAGAACGACTTAAGCATATCGCATTCACTGCGCCCCAGGTACTTCGTAGAAGTTTCCTCTTCGGTCCATTCCTCTTTATTTTCAGACTCATAGTAGACTGCGGACTTTTCTGTCTCCACATCCAGAAGGCCAATTGCAATTACTTTGGAAGTATATGGGTAGTAGCTGAGTGAGCGTTCAATCTCCAGGAGTTTCAGCGATTTTGTTTCAGTGTCTTTTTCATTTTCCGCATCACGCAAAAGGAGTTCCTGCTGAGAAGCCGAAAGCTCTTTAAGACTACAGCCGCATGTCTCGATATCGAGTAAAATCTTTTTCATGCCATGCTGTGCTGTTTTTTCCCGATGCATTTTATCATCAGCTCAATATAGTGCTTTAAGAGAGCTCTTCTCAATGTCTGGCTTTCCGGGCAGCATCCTGTTCTGTTGAACTCCAGCAGTTCCCCGAGAGATTCTGTTCTGGTATATTGAGGCAGGCTGCAAATAAATTCGACCATTTTTAAGAAAGCCCTTGAATTCCCTTTCACATCCCAGGCAAAATGCCTCACCCAGATTTCATCGGTTTTCTTTCTGTAATAAGGGAAATGCACCTCTTTGTCCGCGTGCAGACAAAGCTCCCGGCTCTCATCTCCGGCAAACAAGAAATCGCCAAAACCGTCAAAGCCCGATTGGATGTATAAGGCATGACTCCTGCTGAAAAACTCCCTTTTCCTGGTTTTAGAACTTTGTGAGCAGTTCCTGAAGGGATTGCTGATAACAACCGTCTTTGTACTCATGTCCACTTCCAGGAGGTACCTTTTTGAGATCCCTTCTTCAACAAAAACCTGCGTGCGAATTGCAGGTGTTTTCGCAATCAGGCTCATCAGGCCTTTGGAATCCGGAGAATTTTCAAAATGAATGAGGCACAATTCCGATTTCTTAAATCTTTTTAAGAATTCTTCCACCTGAGCTAAAGCTGTCCGGCCGTTTATCATCATGCCCATTTTGCAGAAGGCACAGCCTGAGAGCATACTGCTGTAGATTTCATTTATGAACTCCTTTGCCCCAGGTAATCCGGGCGGATTTGTCACAAAAACAAAAGGCATACGGGCCTCTTTAAAGTCCTGAAGAAAGCTGACTATAAGAGAATCCGTGCTGGCCGGTTCAATGATCGGTGTCACCGCCCGGGACTTTGCAATTTTTTGGGCAAGCTCACTCAACCCTGCAAGCCCGTTTTTATGGCCTTTTAGATATGGGTAGTACATTGGTCCTCCAGATATATATATTTCAATTTATCACACAGGTACCAGACTATACAGGCCAGAACGCCTCAAAGCTGAGGACATTTTTCAGATTTTATCATCATGAGAAGCTTTTCAACCTCGCCCACACTGCGAAGCCGGTACTTTGCCGAGGTACTGCAGCCTCTTCCGACGCGGATTGTAACGGCACTACGTTCAAGCTCACGGAATGCATCCTCATCTGTTTTGTCGTCTCCAATGTAAATGACCAGAGGAGCCTCCTGCTGTTGACTGAGCATTGAAAGCAGCTTTAGCGACGCGGCGCCTTTATTCCAGGCGACATCGGGTCTTAATTCTATTACCTTCTTGCCTCTTACGGCTTTCAGCGATCCCGGGTAGCCCCCTGCAAGACGCCTTACAGCCCGGGTAATCATAGCCGCATTTTTGTTTTCCTCTCCCCTGTAGTGAACAGAAAGCGTGAACTTCTTATTCTCAACTACAGCCATATAAAATTCCCTTAAGGACTCTTCAAGCAGCAAGGACACGCCCTGGAGCACCGTCCTTACAGTTTTTACTTCCGGATGCACCCAGCATTTTCTTCCGTGCCTGATCTGGAAGCCGTGGTTGGAAACATAAATTATATCCTTCAGGCGGACCATCCTGCGAATGTCCTCATGAGATCTTCCAGTCACGAGTGCCAGTGTAATACTGCTGATGCCCTTCAGGTCCGAAAGCAGTTTTCTCATGGCCGGCGAGAGCACGGCAAGATCGGGCCTTCGGCATATTGGGGCCAGGGTCCCGTCGTAATCCAAAAGAAGAATGACTTTTCCTGACGTGGAAAGCCTCATTTTCACTTCAGCATGGATTTCTCCGGAGTCGCTAAAAATATATTCAGGGTGCATAATTCTAAAAGTGTTTTATCAGTTCTGATTCCGTTTTATTTTTAATCCGCATGCGCGAGAGATCAGTAACCATATTGGCTGCCCATCTGTAAACATTTCTCTCCCTGACTACTTCCCTCATACGCCGCATGCGTTTAACCCTTTCATCCTGATCCATTGTAAGGGCCTTAAGAATGGCGTCAGCCATTTCCTCAATGCTGTACGGGTTTATGATCAGTGAGTCCTGAAGTTCCCTGGAGGCCCCGGTAAACTGGCTTAAAATAAGTACCCCGTCTTCATCCTCGCGCGAGGCAATGAACTCCTTTGCTACAAGATTCATTCCGTCGTGCAGTGAAGTTACCATGCATAAATTGCATGCCTTATAGAACAGGTTAATTTCCTGGTGGCTGTGATGTGCCTTAAGGAATACTATAGGCTTCCAGTTCTCCGACTGAAACCGCCAGTTGATTTTCTCGACAGCCTCATCGAGTTCAGCCATCAGGTCGTGATAGCGTTTAATATGTGTACGGCTTGGAGCGCCAAGCTCTACAAAGGTAAATCTGCCTATGAAAGATGGGTATTTTTCAAAAAATCGTTCTACCGCCCTGAAGCGTTCCAATATCCCTTTTGTATAGTCTATTCGGTCTACTCCCGCTCCTATAAAAGCTGCATTCAGGCCGATTTTTTTCAGGACGGACTCCCTGAAACTGTTTATTCCTGATACCCGCAGAAGTTCACTGTCTGAAGAATCTGAGGCTTCAGGGAATGCGATGCTGATCGGGAAAGGTTTGACTGAGGTCAGTTTCCCCTGGCGTTCGACCGTAAAATGCTCCCAGTTTATTTTTGATTCCAGAAAGCGGTCTATACTCTCAAGGAAGTTGTTGCAGTGGAACTGTATATGGAATCCGATGAGATCAGCCCCAAGAAGTCCCACAAGGATTTCCTGTTTCCAGGGGCAAATGCCGAACACCTCAGGATTTGGCCACGGGATGTGCCAGAAGATTGCTATGCGCGCATCAGGTCTTTTTGACTTTATAAGAAAGGGCAGCAGCGCGAAGTGATAGTCCTGAATAAGTATGAGAGGTTCGGTGTCATCCTTTATTTCGTCCAGTACAGTCTGTGCAAACTTCTCATTTACATTCTGATAAGACATCCAGTCCTCAAGGCGAAATATAGGTCTTGTATGTGTAATATGGCAAAGGGGCCACATGCCTTCGTTTGAGAATCCGTAATAGTAACCCTCTTCCTCCTCCTTTGAAATAAAGACGCGTCTAAGTTCATAAGCCGGTTCATCCGGAGGCACAGCCAGTTTACCCCTGGAATCGGAGGTTTCCCTGTCGGCATCCCCGCTGCCAAGGGCGATCCAGACGCCTCCGCAGGCTCTTAGGACAGGTTCAAGCGCTGTAACCAGTCCGCCGGCCGGGACAATGCATTCAATCTGGCTGCCTTCTTTTTTATGCATGAACGGCTCGCGGTTTGAGACAACCAGAAGGCGCTTGCCTTCAAGTTCGTGATGCATGAACTCTCTGAGCCTTTCAGGAGACCAGTGTGTCTGCGGCTGCACCTGCATTTTAGCATCTTCTTCCTGAAGGCTTCTTGCCGCAGCCAGGCTTTTTGCCATAAGGATTATCTCATCTGAAATCGGCTTCAGGAGATCTCCGCGGGGTATGTCAATTTTCCTGGGACCCTTGCCTGTTGTCCTCAGGTTCTTCATCCACAGGACAATCTGTGCAACCGGGCCTGTTACACTCCAGTGTATCAGAAATGCGGCAGCCAGAATTACCAGCATTGTCTGAAGAAGAAGCCTTCCGAAATTGGACTTCCAGATCCCCTCAATTCTCTGGTCTATAAAGGCGGCATCATAAACCACTGTAATTGCCCCGGCTATCTTCTCCTCAGCAAATACAGGAACTGTCCTTAAGAGAATCTTTTCCTTTTTCACCTGCAGAAATGCTGATGCAGCCTCGCCCGAAGAAACTACGCGATCTACCTGCGTAAGAGAATCCTCCAGGCCGGCAAGAAATCTGCTGCTCGAGGCCAGACGCCGGCTCAGGCTGTCGTAGACAGAAATGCCCATAAGCCTTTCGCGGTTTGCAAGGCGCCCGGCAAGGCTTTTGAGCTTTTTGGTCGATTTGGTCTTAAGCAGGCTTTTAACAGATTCCTGCAGGCTTTCTGCCAGTACCGAGGCACGGCTGTCCAGTTCACCCTCCAGGCGGCTGCGTTCACCCTGCACCTGCAGATACGAGAATGCCGAAGCCACAATAAGAGCAGCTAAAAAAAGAAACAGTACAAGTCTCAGAATAACTTTCATAGCGCTTAATCCTTCCTATTGCCCGAATCCCGAAGATAAAACGGAGATATGGAGAGATCCGGGCCCGGAACCGGTAAAATGCAAAATGAAACTGTTTACTTTTTCTATACTCCGGCTCCAAATTTAAAATACAACAGGTCATGCTCCCGCATAAGCTGATTCTAGAAAAAGGTAAGGATAAATTTCAACAATTTCAACGCAGACCCGCAATTCCCTGAAAGCAAACGGCTTTATTTTTATGCAAAGTTTTGCCTGTCATCGCAAATTGTTTTTATTATAGTATAAGAGCCCCTATATTCCTAATTTCAGCAGGAGGAGAGTTATTATGCCTCAGGAAACAGGTATTAAAGAGATGAAAAGCTTTATTGTTAAAGTATTAATTGTAATTGTTCTTTTTCTTTTGAGCCTTTTTGCAGTTTATCTTTTAGGAGCCGCCTCAGGAGTTCTGCTCCTGGTCTTTTTGGGCATTCTCCTTGGAGCAATGTTAGATGGAATGGCAGGACTTCTCAGGCGCTACTTAAAGCTTCCCAGGAAATTGGCAGTTATTGCCTCAGTGCTGATACTCCTGATGCTTGTCGTTGCAACGGGCTGGTTTATCGGCCCAAGGCTTGGAGAACAGATGACCGAACTTTCCAGGAAGATTCCCGAGGCCGCAGGAAAAGTACAGGATATGATAATAAATACTTCATGGGGGAAGGCTTTGGTTAACATGGCTCCCAGCGCAAAGGAAGCCATGCCCTCGGCTCCCGATATAATCGGCTACCTGACAGGATTTTTCTCTTCTACGTTTACCCTCATAAGCAACATTGTAATAATGTTTTTCATCGGGATCTATCTTGCCATAGATCCGGGACTTTACGTCGATAATTTAATTATGCTCTTTCCAGCTTCAAAGCGCGAGCGGGCGCGCACTGTGCTACATTACTGCATGAGGGCACTCAAGTGGTGGCTTGTAGGAAGGTTCTCATCCATGGCAGTAGTGGGCATTCTTACAGCATTAGGGCTCTGGATTATCGGAGTAAAAACGGCTCTTTCGCTCGGCATTATTGCAGCACTCTTTTCTTTCATACCATTTCTTGGACCTTTTCTATCCTTTATTCCTGCTTTCCTTATAAGCTTTCTCCAGGACCCTGCACTGAGCTACAGTGTCATTCTGGTTTACATAATTGTTCAGTCGGTCGAGTCTTATTTCCTTACCCCCCTTATCGACCAGAAGACGGTCTCAAACCCCCCGGCACTGCTCATTACGATACAGCTTCTAATGGGGGTCTTAACCGGTCCTATTGGCGTCATACTGGCCAGCCCTCTGGTTGTAGTCGTAATAATACTGATCCAGACAGTATATGTCGAAGGAATCCTGGGCAGCAGGATCAAAGTAATGGGTGACCAGTCGTCTAAATCCGGATAAGACCCCAAAATATTCCGAACAAAAAACTCCCCCAAAACACTCCTTTTACATTTTAGTATACCTGATAATTTGTTATATTTTCATCCGAAATATATTTTTGCTCTAATGTAAACGATCTGGTTGCTATGAAAATTGTAAAATTCTACAAGGCTCTGCTCCTTCTTGTCAAAAGTCATTTAAGCCACCGTCAGTTTCTCATACTGTCAAGTATTCTGGTAGGGCTTACTGCAGGAACAGCTGCCGTACTTCTTAAAACAGTTACACATTATATTCAGTCATTTCTTACGAATGATTTCCACTTCAGGTATCAGAATTATCTCTATCTCATATTTCCCCTCATAGGAATTACACTCAGTGTGGCCTTTGTAAAGTACGCACTGAAAGGCAGATTCGGCAAGGGAGCGGGACACATACTCTTTCACATTTCAAAAAAATCGAGCGTGATTGAAAAGGCCACCATGTACTCGCATATGATTACAAGCGCCGTGACCGTCGGCTTTGGCGGTTCGGCTGGCCTCGAGGCTCCTATTCTTGTAACCGGCGCTGCCATAGGCTCGAATTTCGCCCGCGTGAATCTGGAAGGCTACCGCGACAGAACGCTCCTGCTTGCCTGCGGCTCGGCTGCCGGAATTGCAGCCGTCTTCGATGCCCCGATTGCAGGAATGATGTTTGCCCTGGAGGTTCTGATCTCGGAGGTAAATGTTTCGGCCTTTATTCCACTGATCATTTCTGCAGCAACTGGAGCGCTGGTTTCTAAAGTAATACTCAGGGAAAGCATTCTTCTTAATTTCAGCCTCAGGGCCCCTTTTAACTACAACAACGTGCCGTTTTATGTAATACTGGGGCTCCTATCGGGAATTATATCCTTATATTATGCAAGAATGTTCCGGAAGGTAGAGTCTTTGTTCCGCCCGATTGAACACAGGACATACATAAGAGCACTGGCCGGCGGTGCTGTTCTGGCGCTTCTGGTATTCCTTTTCCCCCCGCTTTTCGGCGAGGGTTATTCGAGCATTAAAATGCTTGCAAACGGAAACGTAGATACTCTTCTTAAGAACAGCTTCCTCTCTGAATTCAGCAGCAGCCAGTGGTACGTACTTTCAATTATAGGCGTTATATCGCTTGTAAAGGTTTTTGCCACATCCTTTACGCTGGGCAGCGGCGGCAATGGCGGAAACTTTGCCCCATCGCTTTTTGTAGGAGCTTTTTTGGGGTTTTCCTTCGCAAGACTTGTAAACCTGATTGCCCCGTATAATCTTCCCGAGGCTAATTTTGCCCTGGTCGGCATGGCAGGCGTTTTAAGCGGAGTAATGTATGCGCCTCTTACGGGCATATTTTTAATTGCTGAGATTACCGGGGGCTACGAACTGATGATCCCGCTGATGGTGGTTTCAGCCTCTGCATATGCTATTGTAAAACACTTCGAGCCTTTTTCAATGGATACAAAGGAACTGGCCCAGAAAGGCGAACTTATTACAGGCAACCGCGATAAAACCATTCTGACGCTCCTGCACGTGGAGGAAATTATTGAAAAGGATTTCAGCGTGATCAACAGCACTTCAGCAATCAGCGAACTTACCGAAACAATTGCTCATTCAAGAAGAAATATGTTCCCCGTTGTGGACCACGCAGGTATTTTTCTTGGCGTAATTAAACTTGAGAACATAAGAGAAATTCTATTCGAACTTGAAAACTACAGGGATCTTCCCGCTATCGAGCTTATGGATAAACCCAGGGCTGTAATTGAGCACGATGAGGAAATGCATAGAGTTATGAAGATCTTTGATGAAACCGGAGCCTGGAACCTCCCTGTCGTAAAGGAAGGCAGATACATAGGCTTTGTCTCCAAATCGAGCATCTTTACAAAATACAGAAAAGAACTTTTAAGCGAGTATGCCGATTAGCCTCGGCATACCGGCTTAAAAAGTCTTCCGATACGTACACTCCTAAAATAACAACATTCAATTTTTAAGCCGCACTTTCAATTATTGTAATTTTTTCTTATCTTCTTCCAAAATGAAGCTTAAGAGGGCTTCTCATTTGAATATTTAACAATAAAAAATTGACGTTATTTTGAGAATGGAAAACTTCCGCAAAGGCAAATACAACCTGCTTATTCTGCTGCTTTACCTGTTTACTTTACAGGCTGCAACCGGCAGCGCGCTGTTTTCTATTTACGCCTCTGCGGCTGAGGCAATTGTTTGTATAAAACAGCAGAAGCCAAAATCCGGCCCAAGGCACCAGATTCTTCTGCGGAAACACCTGAACGTCAACAGCAACGAAAAAACCTCCAATACCCAGGCATTTGCAGCTTCAAGGTTTTCTCTGCCTGAAATCAAAAATTTTGTCAGCCTAATAACATCAAATCAAATAAGCTCACTTTCCCATCCGGGATCCGGCAAACTGAAAGGCCGGGCTCCGCCTCAACTGTCTTAATTTTTTCAAAAAAGGAATACTGCCGGAAGATCCCTTAATGCAGTGTTGAATGACTGTATGAAAGATTGATAGCTTTAATATTATCTTTCAATAAAACACACGTCAGTTAAGGAGTTCTGAAATGCGTAGACAAACCCAAATTACTCTGAATGTAAAATTCCGGGCATGCCGCTATGGTGACCTGGAAAATCTTGAATGGTTCGGAATGTTTCATGACCACAGGAACATCATCTGTGAGTCATTCAGAAGACACAGAGCCGGAGGTAATTACATGATAATTGCCGAGGTGAACTCTTTTCCAATCGGACAGGTATGGATCGACCTGGAGAAGAAACGTCTGGCAAATGCAGGCATCATCTGGGCGCTTCGCGTTATGCCTCCTTTTCAGAGGCTGGGCATCGGAACTGATCTTATCAGAATCTCGGAGGAATACCTAAAGAGAAAACATTACTCAATCTGTGAAATATGCGTTGAGAAGAGCAACACTTCTGCAAGAAAACTTTATGAACGCCTGGGCTACAGCCTCATAAGCGAAATAAAAGAAGAGTACTCTTATGTGACACCTGCTTCTGAGACGGTTAACTGCATAAGCGATGAATGGATGCTGCAGAAAGTCCTGAAAGAGCAAATACAGACTGAGGTAAGCCTCTCAGGACTTACGGTCTGAGTATTAGTAATACCCCGGGCATGTTCGCTCAGCTTCGGTTTGCCTTTGCACCGTAAACCGGGCATAAAGTCTGAGCAGCACCGCAAAAAAATATTTCAACTAAAAAAGGAGGACTACATATTCCCGAAGAAGCTAAACCAAAACAAAAACTTTTTTATTACAGGAGTCAACCATGAACGAATACAAATCATACATGCTGAATAACTTCAGAACTATACCTCAGCTGAAGAATTTCAGTCCCGAAGACTTGTCAGATATAGAAACAGTCGGGACTGTTCTGCCTTTTAAGACAAATAATTACGTAGTCGATGAACTTATCGACTGGTCGAAAGTGCCTGATGATCCGATCTTTAAGCTGACATTTCCGCAGAAGGAGATGCTTCTGCCTGAAGATTTCGATCTTATTTCCGCCGTAAAGAATGCAGAGGCAGACATACTAAAAGATGCCGTCAGTTCGATAAGACGGAAACTTAACCCGCATCCTGCCGGACAGGTAAAAAATATTCCTGTGCTTCATGGCGAAAGACTCGAAGGGCTGCAGCATAAGTACCGTGAAACAGTTCTTTTCTTCCCGAGCCACGGGCAGACCTGCCACGCCTACTGCACGTTCTGTTTCCGCTGGCCGCAGTTTACAGGCGCCGATTCAATGAAGTTTGCCTCCAGGCAGACAGAAAAGCTTGTCAGCTATCTGGAGCTTCACCCCGAGGTAACGGACGTTCTTTTTACGGGAGGCGACCCGATGGTAATGAAAACGAAACTGCTGAAGGAGTATATTCTCCCCCTTCTTAGTGACAGGCTTCCGAACATTCAGACCATAAGAATCGGCACCAAGTCGCTCAGCTACTGGCCCTACCGCTTTCTTACAGACAATGATTCGGATGAGCTGATTTCACTTTTCGATAAAATCGTAAAATCCGGCAAAAACCTGGCCATTATGAGCCACTTTAACCATCCCGTTGAGCTTTCAACCGAAGCCGTGAGGAAGGCCATCGCCAGAATAAGATCCACAGGCGCTCAGATAAGAGGACAGTCGCCGCTGCTGAGGCATATAAACGACTCACCGGAGGTGTGGGCCGAGAACTGGCGCATGCAGGTAAACCTCAACTGCATTCCGTACTATATGTTCATCGCCAGAGATACAGGGGCCAGGCATTACTTTGAAGTCCCCCTTGTCGATGCCTGGAGGATCTTCCGCGAGGCATACCAGAAGGTCTCCGGAGTCTGCAGGACCGTAAGGGGCCCTAGCATGTCGTGCACCCCGGGAAAGGTACAGCTGCTCGGAACAGCTGAAATTTTTGGAAAGAAGGTTTTTACGCTCAGGATGATTCAGGGTAGAAACCCTGACTGGGTGGCCCGCCCGTTCTTTGCCAGATACGACGAGAAGGCAACATGGTTTGACGAGCTTAAGCCGGCTTTTGGTGAAGATGAGTTTTTCTTCGAGAAAGAGCCGCTCCAGACGCGGGATTTTGGAGGAACATTCTCATTTTCTGAAAATTAGACCGGGAGTACGTGACCTTTATTTCACTCATTGCCGGGTCTTTCAGCCAGACAGTAGATCAGCTTCTGCCCTGCCTTGGGGCGGGGCTGATTGCCGCTGTGATAAATACTTATCTTTCTGCTTTCAGAAATCAAAAACATAGGCATCACTTCAACGCTGCTGTGCTGCCTTAGGAAGTCATCATACTTAAACTGACCTGTAAAGCTTACGCTTTTTACGGAATTCTCCTTCAGGTTTTTCTCAAGGAAGTCGTAGTTGAACTCTTCGCCGAAGAGAATGCGTCCTGACATCTCATGATTGCTCTCCCTGTCCCCCGTTCTGTTTGACACCTGGTAGAGACTGCTGCTTTCAAAATACTTCAGGTAATACATTACGGCAAGGGAGTTTATGGTTTCATTTCTGGTCAGGGCAAAAAGGCTTCCTATGCCCACAAGGCTCACCTGGTCTTCTGAGTCCTCTGAGAGTATGTTGCCGTAGAATGTCTCAAGGCCGCTTTCTTTTGCCGATGTAATATTTATCTGGTTTGTATCTGCGAGAAGCACCCTGAAACCTTCATTTTTAAGAACTTTCCCTGTTACCCTTGCAAATTCATGAGCTCCCAGGATCAAAAAACCATCCGGATCGGGGTTCGAAATCCCAAACTTCTTTGAAAGCGGCCGCGCACTCAGTCCGTAGACTACAATTGTCAGTACAATTGTGAGAAATATTACCGGGACAAGATATTTTGCATCTGCATACCCGGCTTCGGTCAGTCTCGTACCCATCAGTGATGCAATCGAAGCAGCAACAACTCCTCTTGGAGCCATCCAGGAGAGAAACAGCTTTTCTTTCGTGCTTAGAGAAGAATTTATTGTGGATAAAAAAACTGCTGCCGGCCTGACCAGAA
Organism: Ignavibacteriales bacterium; assembly: GCA_036261625.1. Taxonomy (GTDB): domain Bacteria; phylum Bacteroidota; class Ignavibacteria; order Ignavibacteriales; family SURF-24; genus JAAXKN01. The sequence goes on from DATAKL010000024.1 coordinate 77,611, forward strand.
CTATCAATACTGCAACGAACAGGAAACTGGTTTCACCGAGCAGTGCTAATTCCTGGAACTTTATTCTTGCAGAAAGTACAATGAACAGTAGTGAAATAAGCAGCAGACGCAGGTTTTCCTTGAATTCTACGGTCCGTTTTACAACTACCGACTTCTGGTTCGCCAGGACAATACCCATTACGGTTACAGCAAAAAGACCGCTTTCCCTTTGTATGATGTTTGAGTTTGTGGCCACTGCTACAACCACTGCCAGCGATACGGTGCTTTGAAGGTAATCAGGCAGAAGATTATGTTTTATCATCTGAATAATTATAAGAGCTCCGACAAAACCTGTAGCAGTTGCAAAAACGATCGTCTTAAAAATTCCCCAGAATGCATTGGCTGTAGCCGCCCCAAAACCGGTTGACAGTATCCCCTCATAGACAAGTATTGTAAGAAGTGCCCCCATGGAATCGTTTACAATCCCTTCCCACTTTGTTATATAGTTTGCTTTGCCGAAAAGCCTGATCTCATTTATAAGAGGGATTATAACCGTAGGACCTGTGACAACAAGTATGGCCCCAAGCAGAAACGATATCTTGAAATCAAGCCCCAGAATAAATATGCCGCTCAAAGTAACAAGCACCCAGGTTACAAGTATACCCACAGTAACAAGGTTGCGCACTGCTTTCCCCGTGTGGCGGAGCTCTTCAATCTTCAGGCTTAAGCCCCCTTCAAAAAGAATTATCGCCACAAAGACAGAGATGACCGGACTTATCAGCTTCCCGAAATATTCCTCAGGATGGACTATTCCGGCAACGGGACCGACCAGTATGCCCGTAATAATCAAAAGCAGGATTGAAGGAAGCTTAATTCTCCAGGCAATCCATTGTGCAAGCGCGCCCAGGACAATTATTGCTGATATTCCGATTAAAAGTTCTTCAGTCAATTCACTCTTCGTTTATTGAGATAAATACCGTTAGAGTAATATAACATCCTGGCGGATAAAAGTCATGCTCTAAAGCTCAAAGATGCACATTATCAGATTGCTTTTCAATTATATGCTTATTATAATTTTATTTGTAATGAATTGTCAGTTAAAGAATTTTACACAGGGGAGTAATTATGGAACAGCGTGAGTTAGGAACCCAGGGCCTTAAGGTTTCTGCCATTGGCCTCGGCTGTATGGGCATGTCGGAATTCTACGGCGGACGGGATGACAGTGAAAGCATAGCCACAATTCACAGGGCTATTGAGCTCGGAATTAACTTCCTGGATACGGCAGACATGTACGGTCCCTTTATAAATGAAGAGCTCGTCGGTCGCGCCATTAAGGGCAGGCGCGGCGAGGTAATCCTTGCAACAAAATTCGGCATTCAGAGGACCCCGGATCCCAATGTCCGCGGTGTTAACGGACGCCCTGAGTATGTAAAAAGCGCCTGCGATGAGTCCTTAAAACGTCTGAGTGTGGATTATATCGACCTTTATTATCAGCACCGCGTGGATCCCAATGTGCCGATCGAAGATACCGTGGGAGCCATGGCAGACCTTGTAAAAGCAGGGAAAGTCCGCTTCCTGGGTTTAAGTGAGGCAGGCCCAAACACAATCAGGCGCGCCCACTCGACACACCCGATCTCAGCACTTCAGACCGAGTATTCCCTCTGGACAAGGGATCCCGAGGATGAGATACTGCCCACGGTAAGGGAACTTGGTATTGGCTTTGTGGCATACAGCCCTCTGGGACGGGGTTTTCTGACTGGCAAGATTATAAATTATGAGGATCTGGATCCTGATGACTTCAGGAGATTTTCACCCCGCTTCCAGGGGGAGAATTTCCAGAAAAACCTCGATCTTGTAAAACGTGTTGAAGAGATTGCAAACGGCAAGAGTGTCAAGGCAAGCCAGCTTGCAATTGCATGGGTATTGGCCCAGGGAAAGGACATAGTCCCTATTCCCGGCACAAAGAGGCGGAAATACCTGGAGGAGAACGCTCAGGCTGTGGATATAAAACTTACAAAAAACGATTTTGAGAGGATCGATCAGGTAATGCCCAAAGGCTCCGCAAGCGGCCTCCGCTATCCCGAAGCTACGATGAAGATGGTGAATATTTAGTTGCAATTAAACGGATAAGGGTGTCAGGGAGCGCTCCCTGACATCCGCCCGCGGCCTCCGGAGGCCCCCAGTTCCCTCCTCCCGTAATTTAAATTATTTTTACGCTTGGTACTTTTTATTTCATAAGGATTTAATATCTTTACCCCTGAATATTTTATCAACTTATAAAATAACTACTATGAACATCAAACTACGTTTAACTGTAATGAACTTCTTCCAGTTCTTTATCTGGGGAAGCTGGCTTCTTACAATCGGCGCATACTGGTTCCAGACCAAACACTGGTCGGGTACGGAGTTCGGAGCCATATTTTCAACAATGGGTATAGCTTCTTTGTTCATGCCTGCAATTGCCGGAATTATTGCAGACCGCTGGATGAATGCTGAAAGGCTCTACGGCATATTTCACCTCCTGGGCGGCATTATCCTTTTTACCGTCCCTATGATCAATAATCCCGATACAATGTTCTGGATTATGCTCCTGGATATGATGTTTTATATGCCGACCATAGCCCTTGCTATAAGCGTTTCTTATTCGTCTCTAAAAAACTCAAATCTGGATATCGTAAAAGACTACCCCCCGATAAGGGTTTTCGGAACAATTGGATTTATTGTTGCCCTCTGGACAATCAGCCTCAGCGGCTTTGAAACCTCTGCAATGCAGTTCTATGTTGCCTCTGCATGTTCAATACTCCTGGGATTTTACGCCTTTACGCTTCCCAAGTGCCCGCCTTTGGGACGCGGGGAGAAGAGATCCTTATTCGAAGCTTTGGGGCTCAACGCATTCGCTCTTTTCAAGGACGTAAAGATGGCATTGTTCTTTATCTTTGCCATGCTCCTGGGGGCAGCCCTTCAGCTTACAAATGCCTACGGCGATACGTTCCTGCATGACTTTAACGGCATTGCAGCCTACAGGGATTCTCTGGCAGTTAAATTCCCTGCCATAATAATGTCCATATCCCAGATCTCGGAGACACTTTTCATTCTGGCTATCCCGTTCTTCTTAAAGAAGTTCGGAATAAAGAACGTAATGCTGATCAGTATGGTTGCATGGGTGCTGAGATTCGGTCTTTTCGCATACGGCAACCCAACCGACGGGCTCTGGATGATTATTCTTTCTTGCATCATCTACGGAATGGCTTTCGATTTCTTCAACATTTCGGGTTCAATTTATGTTGAAACACAGAGCACCCCTCAGATCCGCGCAAGCGCGCAGGGGCTCTTTATGATGATGACTAACGGTTTCGGTGCTTTCCTGGGAAGCAGAATTAGCGGAATTGTAATTGATAAGTATTTTACTGTTACCACCTCAGCCGGCACAAGCGCATTCGACTGGCACGGGATCTGGATCGCATTTTCAGCCTATGCACTCGTTGTAGCTGTACTTTTTGCCGTCCTCTTCAAACATAAGCACGATCCGAATGCTCTGGCAGCAGCTGAAGTAAGCCACTAAACTTCATTAATGCAGACCGCATTTAAGTGCGGTCTGCATCTTAAAACTAAACCTGTTCCCCGTTTTTAACTATCTTAACACTCCTGTCATAAGAACTTACACTGTTGTAGAAATCTTCCGGTAAAGGGGTGGATTTTCTTTCTTTTCCGCTTATATGCACCATTACGCCCATCCCCTTTGCAATCACATTCCCGCTTTTGGCATTTTCCACAATATGCTCGAAAGTAAAGCTGGAATTCTTAATTGTGCCCACACGCGTATAAATGTTCAATTCATCATCAAAGCGTGCAGGCTCAATATAGTCGCATTCATTGCGGGCAACTAAAAAGAAATTATCCGTTGACAGCATTTTATTTACGTCTCTGAACTGCCCGACCGCTTTTAAGTATCCGATCCTGGCTGTTTCAAAATAGCTGAAGTAAACGGCATTGTTCACAACGCCAAGAAGATCAACCTCATGGAACTGAACCTTGAAGGAAACCTTGTGAGTAAATACGTTTTTATCCATAGTTCGTTAAGTTTTAAGTTTTAAATTTTAAGTTTAAAATGGTGAAGCGGAGTTCTTCATTCTAAAAAGATGAAAATGCTCCGCTTCTTAAAATAATATAGATCAGGCTAAAACTTCTTCAAGAATTTTTACTGCACGCAAAACATCTTCAAAGCTTGCATCCAGGTGCGTTACTATTCTTACTGAATCGATCTTCCCGCCTGAAATTAATAGTCCCTTTCCTTTGCATTTAGCTATCAAGTCATCCGGCTTCATCTTAAGAGGCTTAACGATAATGATGTTTGTCTGAACAGATGAGAGGTCAACCTCAACGTTCGGGTTTTCAGACAAGCTCTTGGCAATTGTGATTGCTTTTTCATGATCTTCCTTCAGGCGGTCAATGTTATTTTTGAGGGCATAAAGTCCTGCTGCGGCAAGAATGCCGATCTGACGCATTCCGCCGCCCCAGGCCTTGCGCCTGATAAAAGCCTTTTCAATGAATTCCCTGGGTCCTGCAATGATGGATCCCGCGGGTGCTCCAAGGCCCTTTGAAAGGCAGCAGGATACTGAATCAAAATGACTTGCGTACTCACTTACCGGGATTCCGGTTGCAGCTGAGGCGTTCCAGATCCTGGCGCCGTCTAAGTGAAAATACAAATTGTACTTTTTTGCCAGTTTCTCGAGTGCAACGATATTTTCCATCGGGTGGATTGTGCCGCCGGCCCTGTTGTGAGTATTTTCAACTTCAATTATTCTGGTTTTCGGCATGTAGTAGGCTGAAACAGGTCTTATCATAGGTTCCACCTGTTCAGGCGTAATAACGCCCTTATTTCCTACAATCGGAAGAATCTGAATTCCGCTTAAGACGGCAGGAGAACCCGATTCATAGTTAAATATATGGGCATCCATTTCGCAGATCACCTCGTCGCCGGGACTTGTCCAGGTGTTAAGGCAAAGCTGGTTGCCCATGGTGCCGCTCGGAACGTAGAGGGCCGCTTCCTTGCCTAAGAGTTCAGCCGCGTAGCTCTGAAGTTTATTTACAGTAGGGTCCTCCTGGAAAACATCGTCGCCCACTTCGGCTTCATACATGGCCTTGCGCATGGCCTCCGAGGGGCGGGTAACTGTATCGCTTCTAAGATCGATAAATTTACTCATAAAAAGTAGTTCCTTTTTGTTTTCACAAAATTAGCAATAATAATTACACTATTAAACAAAAAAGCCGGCTTATGGAATTCCTTAAGCCGGCTTTTCTTAAATTTCAGACATTCTAGAAATCAATTTTTCTGTTTGTCCTGTTCACATATTCAAGTACTATAGCGCTGGCAACGAATACCGAGGAATATGTACCGGTAATGACGCCGAAGAGCAGTGTAAAGGAGAATGCTCTTAAGACCTCTCCGCCGAAGATGAAAAGTACAAGAACTGACATAAGCGTTGTACCGCCTGTTAAAACCGTACGGCTCATTGTGGCGTTAACGGCTTTGTTCATGGCTTCTTCGATAGGCATTGCCTTGTGGATCTTGAGGTATTCCCTCACACGGTCGAATACAATAACGGTATCGTTAACCGAATAACCGATAAGTGTCAGGAAGGCCGCAACCACGGTCAGGTTAATTTCCAGGTTAAGTCCCGGAATAACGTTATAAAGCGCGGCATAAAGTCCCAGAGTGATCAGAACGTCGTGGAATAGTGCCACAACTGCTCCGAAGGCAAAGATGAACTTGAACCTGAATGCCAGGTAGATAAGAATACCTAAAAGCGACAGGAAAACAGAGATTAAAGCCTGTGTCTTCAGTTCATTTCCGACCTTAGGACCGACCTTATCTTCTTTCTGTACTGTGAAGGAGTTGCCGGGCATTTTCTCTTTCAGGTTTTCCTTAATCCATTCGGAGATACCAACACGTACGACCATTTTGGTATTTGTAGCTTCTTCAGAAAATTTACCAGACTGATAGCCCTCGGCAAGAAGTTTGTTTACCACCTCATTTGTCGTGTCCGGGCTGGCAAACTGATAAGTAACAGAGTTGGCTGCAGTATCAACGATTTGACGCTTAAGCCCGGGAAAATCCTTTTCGATTGTCTTATCTATTCCGCTTATTACACGGGGAAAGATATTTCTGGGGATTTCCTGCTTTTCAGTTCTGATAAGTATACCGCTCGACTGGCCGAAGGTTTTAAGTTCAACCTCGCCAAGACCGATATTATTCACGTAACCTCTTACCTGTGCTATATCCACAGGTTTCTGGAACTGCAGGGCTATTTCGGTACCCCCTTTGAAGTCGATACCGAACATAAGGCCGCGGAAAATAACGCTTACGAGGCCTACTAAAAACAACAGGGCGCTGAGGAAGTAGAAAAATCTTCTCTTGCCCAGAAAATCTACATCTAAATTATGAAATATCCGCATTTATTTTTTCTCCTTGGAATCCAAAATTATTAACCTATGGAAATTTTAGCGCCTCTGGCGATCAGGAAGTCATAGACCACGCGGGCGACAACTAAAGCGCTGAACATACTTACTAAAATACCTATCATCAGTGTAAGGGCGAATCCCTGAACCGGGCCGCTTCCGCCGAACTGATAGAGTATTAGTCCGGTGATGAATGTGGTAATGTTAGAGTCAAGAATAGCGGAGTATGAATGGGCAAATCCGCTGTCTACGGCAGCCTTAAGGGTTTTACCCGTAGCCATTTCCTCCCTGATTCTCTCAAAGATAAGCACGTTCGCGTCAACGGCCATACCCATGGTTAATACGATACCGGCAATACCGGGTAGTGTCAGCGTTGCGCTGAATCCTGCCAGAACACCCATAATAATGAGTATTGTAATGAATAATCCCAGGTCTGCAATTGCGCCCGACTTCTGGTAGTAAACGATCATAAATATTGCAATGAAGAGGTAACCGATCAGGGCTGAGTTCAGACCCTGGTAGACGGAGTCGGTACCGAGTGAAGGGCCAACGATTCTCTCTTCAATAATTTCAACCGGAGCCGGAAGGGCACCGGCCTTAAGCACGATTTCAATCAGCTTGGCTTCGTCCATGTCCTTCATTCCTGTAATCTGCGAGCTTCCGTTAGGAATCTTGTTTATTACAGTTGGAGCAGAGTAGACATAATTATCAAGAACGATTGCAATTCTTTTTCCGACGTTGGAGCCTGTAATGCGTGCCCATTCCCTGGCGCCTTCAGAGTTCATCTGCATTGTAACTTCTGCACCCGAGGTCTGCGGGTCGATATTGGCACGGGCCTCTGTAATTGTTCCTCCTGTAAGTTCAGGAGTTTTATTGACGAGATAAAGAAGACGGTACTTGCCGCCATCCTGCCCTATGATCGGCTTAGCCGAATAGAGGAATTCAACGTTGTCGGGCATTACCTTCTTAACTTCGGGACGATTAAGCATCATATCGAGCCTTCCCCTGTCCGATTCCTTCACATAAGCCTCGGCTGTCTGAGCCTGGGGCGGAATCATTGCAATAGAGAAGAAGGGATGCTCTTTTGCAAACTCTTCCTTTGTTAACTCTTTCTTTGTGGTATCCTTTGCCGCTGCAGTTTTAGCTGTTTTAGCTGAATCGGCAAGTAAAGAGTCGGCAGCGCCTGTTCCGGCCAGAGCCTCGTCAATTTTCTGCATTATCTGGATTGTAAAGTTAGGATCCTTTAAGAGCTTGAATTCCAGCAGAGCGCTTCCCTGCAGAAGGTGCTTGGCTTCTTCCTCCTTGGCAACACCCGGGAGCTCAACAATAATTCTGCGGTTACCCTGTTTCTGTATGCTGGGTTCTGAAACACCGTACTGGTCGACGCGGTTACGGATAATTTCCATTGCGCGGCTTACTGCGTCATCGGCCTGTTTCTTAAGATTTGAGATTATCTCATTATCGCTTTCCCTGATTGTGCCGAAGTAACGGCTCAGTCTGATCCCCCTGCTCTGCAGATTGCGTGCCAGAACGCTTACAATGTCGGCGTCACTGGTTTTAACTTCATTTTCAGATGCCTGTAAGGCCTGGCGGAAGTTGGCGTCAGGGTCCTTGGCAAGTTTTTTGAGCATCTCGGTGGTGTTCACTTCCATAACCATGTACATACCGCCCTGCAGGTCGAGGCCTAATTTCAGCCTTTTAGCGCGGTCCTTAGCGTAGGAAGGGTTGTTAACCCTGATGCTGTCGGCAACCTCTTCACCCAATGCCTGGAGTTTATCGGGGCTGATTTTGGGATTTGCACTGCGTACACTGTCTATTACGTGACTTTCGATCTTTGCGACCGTCTTGTTGTTCAGGTAATCGGCATACGTGTAATGCAGCAAGTACAGACTCAGTGCAACGGCACCAAGTATGATAATGAGTCTAAATCTTAGTTCTTTCATAGCTCTGCTGGTTTTTAAGAAAAACAAATTACAATTATTTAAGTTGACTAATATATAGGGTTATGCCAAAAAAATCAATTAAAATGAGGAGAGAGGGCTATTTACCGCCTTCTGCCTCCGATTGATAACCCTTAGAGTAAATTCTTCTCAAATCGAAGACTGCAATTCCGTAGGCTACGGCCACATTAAGCGACTGCTTTATGCCGAATTGCGGGATTTCAACTGAAAAATCGCACAAATCTATTAAATCCTGCGATACACCCGTTATTTCATTACCGACTATAAGGCACAAGGGGAAATCCTTGTCCGACAGGCTGCAGTAAGGGATACTTTTGCTGGTCTGTTCAAGGGCACAAATTTTAACTCCCTCATTCTTAAGTCTTAAGACGGCTTCCCTGGGGTCCTTTACATATTCCCATCTGACGCTTTCCGTACTTCCCAAAGCAGTCTTAAGTATCTCTTTTTTAGGAGGATGCGGCGTAAAGCCGCAGAGGATGAGCTTTTCGATCATTGCACCGTCGGAAGTCCTGAATATGGAGCCTACGTTATATGTGCTTCTTATATTATCAAGCAGTACATAAACCGGGAGCTTCGTTACAGTGTGAAGCCTGTCCAGAGTCGTCCGGTTAACTGAAATTTCATCGTGCGTGAGCTTTTTCATAATATATATAGATAGAGTTTAATTGCTGGAGGTTAACTTAAGCCCGATTACACCTGAAATAATTATCAAAAGACAGACGATGCGCAGTACTTCACGGCTTTCATTGAAGAACATCATGCCGTAGAAGGCCGTGCCTGCAGCGCCAATGCCTGTCCATATTACATACGCGGTACCTATAGGGAGATGTTTTGCTGCCTGCGAAAGGAAAACAAAGCTTAAAATCATCGTGACAACTGTAAAAACCGAAGCAAAAGGTTTGGTTAACCCTGCACTGTATTTAAGACCAACTGCCCAGGAAATTTCAAAAACACTCGCAATAATCAGCATTAACCAGGCCATTTATAGAAACAACTCCTCTTGAAAATTAAAAAGTGCAAAATATAAAGATCTAAGTCAACTGGAATTTATTTAAAGAAATTAAAGGTGAAATATATCAAATTACTGCCTGTTATGAAATCAATATTTGGCGGCAAGCTGCCCGCAGGCAGCAGCAATGTCATTACCCTGTGTCTCTCGTATCATAACAGTAATATTATTATCCCTCAGCTGCTGTGCAAAATGCTGTATATCCTTGTACGGCGTAGGCACGAGCGTTGCCGAAATGCCGCCGGGATTCATATGTGCAATGGAGTTAAAAGGAATAATATTTATCTTTGAAGGTATCTGACCGGCAAGTTTACTAAGAGCCTTTACGTCTTCCGGTCGGTCGTTAATCCCCTTCAGCATCGTATATTCAAAAGTAATGCGTGAACCGGTCTTCCGGGCAAAATACTTAATGGCTTCAATGTTGTCCTTAAGCGGAAATTTCTTGTTTATCGGCATAATGGTGCTTCTAATGTCCTCAAAACAGGAATGAAGCGACAATGCCAGTTTTACCCTGAAGCCTGAATCTGCCAGTTCCTTGATCTTTGGGGCAATGCCTGAGGTTGAAACTGTAATCCTCGTCCGGCTGACCCCTTTTGTCTGCTCGGCTGTAAAAATTGAAAGCGAGCTGATTGTGTTCTTATAGTTCAACAGGGGTTCACCCATACCCATGTATACAATGTTTGTAATCTTATCTTTTCCATATTCCTTTGCTGAAAGGAGGTACTGGTCCACTACTTCCCCTACGGTCAGGTTTCTTTTATAACCCATTAGTCCCGTAGCGCAGAACTTGCAGTCCAAGGGGCATCCCACCTGTGTGGAGATGCAGAGCGTAGCCCTGTCTTCCTCAGGAATGACAACAGATTCTATTTTACTGCCGTCAGAAGTCTGAAAAAGGTACTTTTTAGTTCCGCTCTCAGGCGAATCCTGCACGGCAACGAGTTCCAAAGCCTTAAGAGTGCAGGTCTCAGAAAGTTTTTCCCTTAAAGTTTTGGATAAATTCTGCATTTCATCGAAATTAAAGGACAGATGGTTATACATCCAGTTAAAGAGCTGTTCTCCGCGGAAGGCCGGCTGACCGGTTTGCTTAAAATATTCCTTCAGTTCTTCTAAAGTCAGACCTTTTAGCTGATTTTTAATATTAATAATGTTATTTTCCATGACCATAAATATACGAAAGAGCATTGTCAGTTATGACAGAAAAAAAATTGCCATAATGAGGTGCTTTCGGAAGTTAAACATCTGCAGTCCGGACGCGGTTCCCTATTGCTATAGAGGGCAGCAGTTAGTATTTTTCATTAAAAAAGAGGAGTTCTAAAAATGACGTTTGATCTCACCGAAGATCAGTTAATGATCCAGCAGACAGCAAAAGAGTTTGCAGAATCTGAAATAGCTCCGAGTGCGGTGGAAAGGGACAAAAAAGCTGAATTTCCCGCAGAGATAGTCAAAAAGCTTGGGGAGCTTGGTTTTATGGGAATGATGGTTTCTCCGGAATACGGGGGAGCAGGCTTGGATACCGTTAGTTACGTCCTGGCCATGAAGGAAATTTCCAAGGTCGACGCCAGCGTGGGCGTAATTATGTCGGTTAATAATTCTCTGGTATGCTACGGACTTGAAAAATACGGCTCGGATTATATTAAAGATAAGTACCTGAAGCCGCTGGCTTCAGGCGAAAAGCTCGGCGCCTTTGCCCTTTCAGAACCTGAGGCAGGAAGTGATGCCACTCAGCAGAGAACAACGGCTGAAAAGTCCGGCGACTGCTACATCTTAAACGGCACAAAAAACTGGATCACTAACGGCCAGAGCGCAGACTACTTCCTCGTCATGGCAACTACAGACAAATCAAAAGGTCACAGAGGAATCACTACCTTCCTGGTTGAAAAAGGAACTCCCGGATTTGAACACGGACTTAAAGAAGATAAGCTCGGCATCAAGAGCTCGGATACATGTTCGCTTTCATTTACAAACTGCAGCGTGCCGAAAGAAAATATTATATGGGAAGAAGGCAAAGGATTTAACTTCGCCATGGACACTCTTAACGGCGGCAGAATTGGCATTGCAGCCCAGGCATTGGGAATAGCCCGTGCATCACTGGATGCATCAGTTAATTATTCAAAGCAGAGAAAAGCCTTCGGAAGTCCGATAGCAGACCTGCAGGCAATTCAGTTTAAGATTGCAGACATGGCAACCAAGGTTGAAGCCTCGGAACTCCTCATACTTCAGGCCGCAGCACTTAAAGACGCTCATAAGAAGTTTTTTAAGGAAGCTGCAATGGCAAAACTCTTTGCTTCCAAAACAGCAGTTGAATGCGCCCTCGAGGCAATTCAGATCCACGGCGGCTACGGCTACGTCAGGGAATACCTTGTGGAAAGATATTTAAGAGACGCCAAGATCACGGAAATTTATGAAGGCACCTCTGAAATACAGAAGATCGTTATTTCCAGAGCACTGCTGGATAATAAGTAATGTTGAATTTTGAATGCTGAATGTTGAATTGGAAGGCATGGATTACTTCATGCCTTCTGTTTTTGAAGGTTGGATATGCTGCGGATTTCAATAATTATATGCATGGCACTTTTTACTTCGGCGCCGGCCCGGGGCCAGGAGACCGACTGGAAGAGGTGGGGCAGAACTGAAATTCAATACGCCTCTAAGTCTGAGGGCGATAATTCTTCTGCAAAAGAAGAAAGAAGTTTAGGAAGTTTCCTTCTCGGTACATCGCACAAATTATACAGCTTTCTAATTTCCGATCTCGACGGAGACAACTGTCCTTTTGAACCCACCTGCTCAAACTTTTTCATTCAGTCCGTTAAAACAACAAATATATTCCAGGGATCCTTAATGTTCTTTGACCGCTTCACACGCGACATGAATCTGCTGAAAATCAATCACTACCCATTAAGTCCCGACAGAAGCCATTTCAGAGATCCTGTAAAAAATTACACGCTGCACCCGGATAAAATTAAATACATCCAGGCAGTTAATTAAAATACATCGTATATGACTAGCCCCGACCTTTAGGTCTGGGTTTATGAAATTTCCCATGAATTGCCACGACCTTCAGGTCGTGGGACCAATGAATCAAAAAACCGTGGCTTTAGCCACAGATCCTCCGGGAAAAATCGGAGGGGCTAAAGCCCCGAGGGATTTTGAGGATCGCGTATTCCACGAGCTAAAGCTCGTGGCTATTCAAAGAAAATAAAATCTTGCACTTGAATAGCCACGACCTTCAGGTCGTGGATTAATGAAACCAAACGACCCCGGGACTTTAGTCCCAGATTCCGGACGAATACTCGGGGGCTGAAGCCCCAAGGGAGAAAGAGACCTGGCTTCACGACCTGAAGGTCGTGGCTATTCAGGCTTGATATAATAGCCCGCAGGTGTTATTTTCCGTAAATCATCTTTAACTTTCCGGCGTTTAATGAATAAATATGTTTTAATTGGATTTATTTGGCTTGTAACCTCTCTGCCTCTTTTGGCACAGACGGACTCTGCCAACATTTTCCACTCGCCGGGAAATGTCCTGAAATTTGCCGATTACCTCTACTGCCGGAAAGATTACTTAAGAGCAATATCTGAATATGAAAGCCTTCTGCAATTGCCCCGTTTTTCTTCCGATACAATTAAATTTAAGATCGCTCTCGGGTTCTCTAAAATGGGTAACTTTAAGGAGGCCGGGGATAGATTTCATCAATTGGCCCTGGGAAGCTCTTTTTCTGATGAGGCAAGACTCGAACTCTATAAAGCTAAATTCTTTACTGATGACTTTATTTCTCTCAGGCAGATGTATAATGAAAAGTCTCTCCTTCCGGGTAAGTACATTCAGCCAGTAAAGATCCTTTACTATGCTTCATATCTGCTCGGTACTGCTCCGCTGCCGGATGAGGGGGAATTTACGCAGGCCTTTCCCCCCTATGCTAAAAGCGAAATGGAAAAGTATTACTTAAGGAAATTAGATCCTCCTTATAAAAGTCCCGTTAAGGCAGCCATACTCTCAGCCATAATTCCGGGACTCGGAAAAGCTTATGCCGGGGAATGGGGCGACGGGCTCACCTCCTTGATCGTAACGGGCGTTTTAAGCTACGTTTCATATGATAACCTGAGGGCGCACCACAATTTCCGCGGATACTTATTCGGTGGCCTGGCGGCTCTTTTCTATGCCGGGAATGTTTACGGCTCGGCCGCACAGGCGCAGATATTTAACGCGCAGGTGGATTTTACTTTTACCACGGATCTTAAATTGTATCTTAATAATCATAACTATTTTCTGCCCGAATATGAAAAGTTTTGCAAATAGATCACTTCTCCTACTTTTCCTCTGCTTACTCTTGGGGAACAGACACTCCCTTAAAGGGCAGACTCCCCTGGAAAAGCAGTTTCATCTGGCTGAAGGGCTTTATAATAAAGGTGAATACTTTGACGCCATTACCGAATTTAAGCGCCTCATATTTTTCGACAGCAAAAAGGAATACTCCTTCAGATGCAGCTATCTGATAGGAAAGTCCTATAAAATGGGCGCAAAGCTGGACGATGCGGTAAAGTATTTCAGCCTTGCACAGCTTAGTGCCCCTTCGGACAGTGCACTCTTTGTTGTTAAGACTGAAATTATCCGGTGCAACATACTGAGGCATACGGCAGAAAACGCCCTTCTGCTTATCAGACAGATGGAAAAAGATGCACGCTTTTCGAACAGACAAAAAGAGTTAGATTACTGGAAAGGCTGGGCATATGTTTTCATGGACGACTGGGAAAAAGCTTCCGGTGTATTTCAAAAATCGGACTCTACAGGTGAGCTTTCCCGCATCTGCCTGGGGGTTGAAAAGGCAAAATATTCTGTGTCATTTGCAAAAGTAATTTCTTATATTTTACCCGGTTCTGGACAATTTTATACGGGGAACTACCTCTCGGGACTCATGTCCCTTAGCTGGACAGGATTTCTGGCATATTTAAGCTATAATTCCTTTGCAGCCCAAAGGGCTTTTGACGGACTAGTTGAGGCAGGGCTTTTCTTCCGCTTCCACCGCGGCAACCTCCAGAACGCCGAAAAATTTGCCATTATGAGAAATTCCGAAATTTCAACAGATGCGCTAATTTACTTACAGAATAATTATAAAGGGTTAAAACCGTGAGATTATCAGAAGATGAAATAAGACAGATAACACTCAGTGCAATTGAGGAACTGGGAGAGAAGGCTTCTCCTGAACTTGTTAAAAAAGTTGTGCAAAAGTCAGTTACTAAAATTGAAACAAGCGGCAGAACTGAAAAAGACCAAAGCACCGGAAGAGCAATTTTAACAGCCTACGGCCTGAACCATCCGGGCGTTGTAAGCTCAATTACAAAAGCACTCAGTGAAAATAACTGCGACATTCAGGACATCAGCCAGAAGATCATGCAGGAATTCTTTACCATGATCATGCTCGTCGATATTACCAACAGCTCTAGGGATCTTAAGGATATCCAGGATGAGATGTCAAAAATTGCAAATGACCTGAAGATTAAAATTTTCATGCAGCACGAGGACCTCTTCAGGTTCATGCACAGAATTTAAGAAGTTTTAAGCTTTAAGTTTTAAGTTAAAAGTTAACAGGAGAATTTCATTGCCTTACGAATTTGATGAAGTATTAGAAACCATAAAGATGACGGAAATCGAACATTTCGATATCCGTACCGTTACAATGGGAATAAGTTTAAGGGACTGTGCCGACAGAAATCTTGAAGTTACAAAACAGAAGATCTATGAAAAGATTACAAAGTACGGGCAGAACCACGTAAAATTTGCTAAAGAAATGGAATGCAAATACGGCATTTCAATTGCAAATAAAAGAATTTCCATTACTCCCCTTTCAATCGTCGGCGACGCCTTTAAGGCAGAGGAATTTGTAGAGATTGCAAAGATTCTGGATAAAGCCGCTACGGAAGTAGGCATAGACTACCTGGCCGGATATTCGGCACTGGTACAGAAAGGTTTTACCAACGGCGACCTTGAACTGGTAAAGTCAATTCCATACGCTCTTTCCGAAACCGGAAAGGTCTGCTCAAGCGTTAACGTCGCCTCCACGAAGGCAGGCATCAACATGGATGCTGTAAACATGATGTCGGAAGTGGTAAAGAAAACCGCAGAGCTTACAAAGGACCACGATTCTATAGGGTGTGCAAAGCTTGTTGTTTTCTGCAATGCTGTAGAGGACAATCCGTTTGTAGCCGGAGCCTTCCACGGTGTTACAGAGCCTGAGGTTGTATTAAATGTGGGCATCAGCGGCCCCGGCGTTGTGCTCGATGCAATCCGCTCGGCTGGCAGAGTCGACCTTCAGCAGCTGGCCGAAGTAATCAAGCGCACAATATTCAAGATCACGCGCGCAGGCGAGCTCATGGGGCGCAAGGTTGCCGAGAAGCACGGCATTCCCTTTGGAATAGTGGACATCTCTCTTGCACCCACCCCGGCCGAAGGTGATTCTATTGCAGACATTCTTCAGGCCATGGGTGTAGAGTACGTGGGAGCCCCGGGAACGACTGCAGCTCTTGCCATGTTAAATGACTGCGTTAAGAAGGCTGGCCTTATGGCAAGCTCTTCTGTAGGAGGCATGAGCGGCGCTTTTATACCTGTAAGCGAGGATCAAGGAATGATCCATGCAGCCAAGATGGGTTATCTTTCACTCGAAAAACTTGAAGCCATGACGGCCGTCTGCTCCGTGGGTCTGGATATGATTGCCGTCCCCGGCGACACGCCGGCAACGACAATTGCAGGCATCATTTCGGATGAAAGCGCAATCGGCATGATCAACGACAAGACCACGGCTGTTAGAATTATTCCCGCATACGGGAAAAAAGTAGGCGATTTTGTGGACTACGGCGGACTTCTGGGTCAGGCGCCCATTATGCCGGTGCGTGAACTCAGGTGCGACAACCTGGTTCTGCGCGGCGGAAGAATTCCTGCTCCGATGAGAAGCCTGACAAATTGATATTGTCCTTAATTTATTATATTCATAGATAATGTGTGTATGACAGGAAACGTTTTTAGGGAAAGACTGGTATAATATCACAGGGTCCTTTTTAGAGCTCATTTTGGAATCTTAATTTTAATTACGGAGGGTTAATGAAAAAGGGTGTACTGGTAGGATGCTCTATTGCCGGTGTCGTTCTTGTAATAATTATTGGTATTGTAATGTGGGGAGTAGGCGTTTATAACAGTCTGGTATCGTTAAATGAACAGGTAAACCAGAGCTGGAGCCAGGTTGAAAACCAGTATCAGAGAAGGGCCGACCTGATACCGAATCTTGTCAATACAGTTAAAGGCTACGCTAACTTCGAAAAAGAGGTCCTGACAAAGGTAACTGAAGCCCGTGCCAGCGTAAATCAGATTAAACTGACGCCTGAGATGCTGAGCGACCCGCAGGCCTTTCAGCGCTTCCAGTCGCTTCAGGGTAACTTAAGCAGTGCGCTTTCAAGGCTTCTGGTTACGGTTGAAAATTACCCGAACCTGAAGGCAAATGAGAACTTCCTGCAGCTTCAGGCGCAGCTTGAAGGCACGGAAAACCGCATTGCAGTTGAAAGGATGAAGTTTAATCAGGTGGTTCAGGAATATAATACCAGAATCAAGAGATTCCCGGCTTTCATATTTGCAAATATGGCAGGCTTCAGGGAGAAACAGTACTTCAAATCTGCTCCGGGCACGGAGACTGCCCCAAAAGTGGAATTTTAGTCTGAAATGAAAAAAAAATCGTTTTTATTCCTTTTAATTTTTCTTCTCTCAGTTCAGAATTTGTTTGCCCAGAGGCCTGAGATCCCTAATCTCAGGAGCTGGGCAACTGACTTCACAGGTACGCTTTCTGAAGAAGAGCTCAACTACCTGAACCAGGATCTTAAGACCTTCAGCGACACTACATCAAACCAGGTCGTTTTCCTTATGATCTCCTCCATTGGCGATTATCCCCTGGAAGAGTACTCATATGAGGTGGCCTCCCAGAACAAGATCGGCACAAAGAAAAACATGAACGGAATCCTTTTCCTTGTCGTAAAAGATGACAGGAAATTCAGAATTGAAGTTGGCTACGGGCTGGAGGGAGCACTTCCGGATGCGCTTTCGAACTCAATCCTCAGGAACGAAGTAAAACCTTATTTCCAGAGGGGCGATTATTTCCAGGGGGTCCGCGCAGGTCTTGATGCCATTAAAGCTGCAATAAAAGGTGAATATAAGGCGGCCGTTAAAAAGCACCGGGGAACCAATTTCAAAGGTTTTGGTACATTTTTAATTATACTGCTTTTTATTCTCTTTAACTTTATTTTCAGGGGCAGAGGAAGAGGCAGAGGTGGTTTTATCTTCTGGGGCGGAGGCGGCGGCTTTGGAGGCTTCGGAGGGGGATCTTCCGGAGGCGGGGGCGGCTTTGGAGGCTTTTCCGGTGGAGGCGGAAGCTTCGGAGGAGGCGGATCGAGCGGGAGCTGGTAAGAATTTCCTATTTCAGATTTTTTTGTCTTGATTATAATTTCCCTATTTTGTAAAATTATCTGCCGGATTGAAAAGATATTGTAAAAAATATTTCTTTTTATTACCTTAATTCTGCCGGTAGAATTCTATTCCTTATTTCGTACACTTATTTTGCTTAATATATGTTCAATTAATTATAGGAGTTTACGACCATGGCTATTATGATAACCGAAGAATGCATCAACTGCGGCGCATGCGAACCTGAATGCCCGAACAATTCAATCTACGAAGGCGGCAGTGAGTGGGTCTTAGGCGGAAAAACTTATGGCGAAGGCGATGCTGCTCCCTCAGGCGCAAGCGGATTCTTCAAGAATGATTTCTTTTATATCGTTCCTGACAAGTGCACTGAATGCGTAGGTTTCCATGATGAACCTCAGTGCGCCGCTGTTTGCCCGGTTGACTGCTGCGTTCCGGATCCGAACCACGTGGAAGACAAAGATGCCTTAATGGCAAAAAAAGATGAACTGGATACAGTAGGCAGATAATCTCTGCCGGATTATTCCAATTTTTTATGAACCGTAAGGGTTTGCTTTTATATGGGCAGATCGTTGCGGTTTTTTGTTTTTAAAGGATTTGGGCGCTCCCTCCGGCCGGAATTTATACCTCATACTTTCAGCAAAATTAGAATTTCCCCCTAATTTCATTTATATTATATGAAACCTTTATTACTGATTAATCATCTTATTCAATATGAAAATAGGAAAATATAACCTGGAGATTCTTGAAGCCGGTACATTCGCCCTGGACGGAGGTGCAATGTTCGGAATTATTCCCAGACCCTTGTGGGAAAAACAAAACCCGGCTGACGATAAAAACCGCATTACTTTAAGCACAAGATGCCTTCTTCTGACTTCACCGGGAAAGAATGTGCTTGTTGATACCGGAATGGGTGACAAGTGGGACGATAAATCGCACAATATATACGACATTCAAAGCCATGCCGGCACCATAGGAGGGCTCTTAAAAGAAAGAGGCATTAAGCCGGAGGAAATAACCGACGTAATACTCACTCACCTGCACTTCGACCATGCAGGAGGTGCAACAAAGTTCGAGGGCGGAAAGCTTGTGCCTGCATTCCCTAAGGCCAGCTACTATGTGCAGAAAAAGAACCTCGACTGGGCGCTTAACCCCTCCGAGAGGGATAAGGGAAGTTACATAAAGGAAAACTTTGTGCCGCTTCTGGAGCATGGAGTTCTTAAAACCCTCGACGGCAATACGGCTTTTGACGAGGAAATTGAACTCCTCCAGGTGAACGGGCATACTTTCGGACAGCAGCTGGTAAAGATTTCAGACGGGGATAATACTTTTGTTTACTGCGGGGACCTGATCCCCCTGGCTTCGCATACTCATTTGCCCTATATTATGGGCTACGATCTTCAGCCTCTTGTGACACTCGAGGAAAAGAAAAATATCCTCTCCCGCGCAGCTGAGGAAAACTGGAAACTTATTTTCGAGCACGACCCTTTTTCAGCTTATGCTACTGTAACGGCTTCTGAAAAAGGCTTTAAGATTAAAGAAAGGTATGACAGTCTTAAATGACAGACATAGAGGGGTTTACTAAGCTCTGCAGGTTAAACGACTTAAAAGAAAATGAAGGCAGAAAGTTTATAATAGATGAGACGGAAATAGCTCTTTTTAAATCTGATGGAGAGGTTTTCGCTCTCGACAACATTTGTCCGCATCAGCACGCCGCGATAATCCACGACGGGTTTGTCGAAGAGGGCTGCATAGTCTGTCCTGCCCACGGCTGGATGTTTGACCTTAAGACAGGCTGCCTGAAGACAGGCACAAGAGGCTTAAGAAGCTTTCAGGTGAAAATAATTGATAAGTATGTTTATGTAAAAGCTGAAAACAGGTTAAGCAGGTTTTAATGAAGCTGACAAATGAAATAGCAGCAGAGGCTGCAAAGAATTTGGGTTTTGATCTTATAGGCTTCACCCCTGCAGATGAACTTATAGAAGAAACTGAAAAGCTTCAGGAATGGCTTGCTAAAAAATACAATGCCGGTATGGCATATATGGAGCGCAGCATTGAAAAAAGGCGCGACGTAAGAAACATACTCGCTTCAGCCAAAAGCGTAATTTCCCTGGCATTAAACTATTATACGGACGAAAAGCATTCGGGCGACCCTGAGAAGGGGAAAGTCTCGCGCTACGGCTGGGGAACGGATTATCATTACATAATCTGGGAAAAGCTTGAAGAGCTGACAAATAAGCTTAAAAGTATGGACCCCGGCTTTGAAGCCATGACATATGTGGATACGGGTCCTGTAATGGATAAGGTCTGGGCTTCAAAAGCTGGCCTGGGATGGATCGGAAAGCACTCAAACCTGATCACAAAAGAGTTCGGAAGCTGGGTTTTTCTTGCAACGGTTATAACGAACTATGACTTCAGCTTTTCGAGCATGGTTACCGATCACTGCGGAAGCTGCACAAGGTGCTTGGAGGCCTGCCCCACAGGTGCAATAACAAGTGAATACGTTGTTGACGGCTCAAGGTGCATTTCGTACCTGACAATTG
Organism: Ignavibacteriales bacterium; assembly: GCA_036261625.1. GTDB lineage: Bacteria > Bacteroidota > Ignavibacteria > Ignavibacteriales > SURF-24 > JAAXKN01. The sequence continues at coordinate 98,017 of DATAKL010000024.1, forward strand.
AAAATAAGGCGGAAATACCGGAGGATTTCAAAGGGAAAATGGAAGGCTGGCTCTTCGGGTGCGATATATGCCAGGAAGTATGCCCCTGGAATATAAAGTTTCCGAAAGTTACGTCTGAAGAAAAATTCTTGCCCGAAAATGGAAATAAGGAGATTGACTTAAAAGAAGTGCTTTCCATGGAAAGCACGGACTTTAAGGTAAGATTCCGCAGGAGCCCGATCAACAGGGCAAAGCTTAAGGGGCTCAAAAGAAACGCGGAATTTCTGAAAAAAGATTGATATTTTATAATTACAGACCAGAAAAATGAAACTGGCAAAATTTGTTAAATTCAGGAGGATTATTCATGAGCACAACTCAGGACGCAGATAAGGCAGTAGGAGAAATGAAAACAGAAACGAATCACTACAGAGTATTAATTATAGGTTCAGGTCCTGCGGGACTGACAGCAGCACTTTACAATGCGAGAGCCAACCTGAGCCCGGCAGTTTTCGAAGGAATGCAGCCCGGCGGCCAGCTTACGATTACAACCGAGATTGAAAACTATCCCGGTTTTGAAGAAGGTATACAGGGCCCGAAGCTGATGGAAATTATGCGCAAGCAGGCGCAGAAGTTCGGGGCCAAGTTATTCTTCAAGGAAGTTACGGCCGTTGACTTTTCAAAAAGGCCATTTACAATAAAGTCGTATGACGAGACTTATACAGCCGATGCAGTAATTATATCCACCGGAGCCTCTGCAAGGCTTCTGGAACTTGAAAGCGCAAAGAAATTTATGGGCTACGGCGTTTCAGCCTGTGCTACGTGCGACGGATTCTTTTTCAAGAACCTGAAGGTGCTGGTAGTAGGCGGCGGCGACACGGCAATGGAAGAAGCTACATATCTTACCAAACATGCCGCGGAAGTTGTGGTTGTCCATAGAAGAGAGGAATTCAGGGCTTCAAAGATCATGCTCGACCGTGCAAAACAGAATTCCAAGATCAAATTTGCCACAAACAGGGTAATTAAAGAGGTCCTGGGTGTTGAGGAGAACGGGCGCAAGTTCGTTACAGGCGCAATCCTGCAGAACACTGTTGACGGCACGACCGAAGAGATTAAAGCCGACGGCATTTTTATTGCAATCGGGCACAAGCCGAACACTGAAGTCTTTGAAGACTATCTCGAAATGGATGAAACAGGATACCTTGTTGTAAAGCCTGGCACTACGCATACAAACATTGAAGGCGTTTTTGCCGCCGGCGATGTGGCCGACAAGCATTACCGCCAGGCCGTTACAGCTGCCGGCACGGGCTGCATGGCCGCCATCGACGCCGAAAGATGGCTCACAGAACAGGGAATGGATTAGGAAATTCCCCTAAAGGGGGATGGAGTTATATAAAAAAAGCAGGGCGCCTCTGGCGGCCCTGCTTTTTTTATGTGCAATCCGTTTTCAGCCAAAGCGGCGGTTAGAAACTCTTCTCCAGCTTGCGGCCAAGGAGATTGGCTATAACAAACCCGAGCCCGGTTAAGGTGAAAAGCAGCAGAGGCATCCAAAAATCCTGATCGGTACTATCCTGCAGGTACATGCCTATACCGATCCCCATCCCGAAGAATATTGCAATAATCCCGATCTTGGTCATCAGATAAGGATTGGATTTGCTTTTGTTCTCAAAAAACTGTTTAATTTCCTCGGCAGGCAGCCCGCGCTCGATGAGCATCTGGCGCTCCCTGGACTTGAAGTAAGCTACTGTTATCCACACCAGGCCGATAGTCAGGGTTGCAACTATCGGAATAAATACAGCTACTATTTCAGATTCCATGATTGACTCCTTCTGTTTTCTACTTGTTTTGACGGGCTTTTCCGCCAAAAGGTTACACTTTTTGTGAATTTATTTTCTTTACCGTTTTTCTTATTTCCGGATATAATCTTTCTAATCTCTACTATTTGAGACTAAGGGAGGGTGAGAAAGGTTACACATTTTGCCCAAGGAAAATATTTTATTAATTTAAGGGTCAAGTCTGTAACCTTTCCTTCAATAATCCGGTCACAAGTATACGATGAGGAACTTAAGCGACATAGAGATCATAGAATCGGTTAAAAGGGGCAACCAGGCTGACTTCTCTCTCATTATAGACCGGTACAAGGACAAGGGATTCTCTCTCTTAAGGAGAATGCTCAGGAATGACTTTGATTCCGAGGAAGTCCTGCAGGACAGTTTCCTGAAGGCATATCAGTCGCTTTCCTCATTCAGGCAGGATTCGAAGTTCTCAACATGGTTCTACCGTATTGTCTATAATTCGGCTCTTACATTTCTTTCTAGCAAAAGAAGAAGGAACGAAAAAGAGCTCTCTTCGCTTGAAGATCATCTTGACTTAAGCGACAGCGATAACGATGTATATGCCGAAAGCGAGAACGTATCGCAGTTTGTAAACAAAATGATAGACAAGCTGCCAGAGAAATATTCCAGTATAATTAATATGTTTTATATTGATGATATGAGCCTTGACGAAATAAGCAAAACTACAGGCTTGTCACTGGTAAACGTTAAAGTTATTCTTCACAGGTCGCGCAATGCCCTGAGAGATCTGGTACTGAAGCATAATTATTATGAGGAGCTGTTATGACGCACGTTAGCGATGAAGTCTTAAATAAATATATTGATAACGAACTTGAAAGCCGTGAGCTTTCGGAGCTGAACGAGCATCTGAAGTTCTGCACACAATGCCTCTCAAGGCTGAAGGCGCTCAGGATAGTGGACCAGCAGTTAAAGAGAATGGATACCTTCCACGTTTCAGCCGATTTTACGCAGAACCTGATGAAAAGGATTGAAAAAATTTCTTTTCACTATACGCCAAAGAAGAGCTATTTCTTCAGGTTTGTTGTTGCTTCATTCTTAATTCTGACCGGGGCGATACTGATTGCGGCTTTTCTGACTGTCAAGGCATCAGCACCTCAGGCAGTATCTGCGGAGCCCGCCTGGTACAAGGCGGTTTTAGAAACCGCTTCAGCCAAATTTTCAGATATACTCTCCGGCTACAGCAGTCTCTTCTCAGGAAGGAGTTTTTCCATTCTTGGCTCCGGGCTTGCATTTATAATTTTAGTAAGCATTTATATTGTATATGAATCCTTCAAGGGGGTAAAAGGCAGGATTCATTAAAAGACACTTGACATGGCAATCCAGAAGTTAAGCCGGGGCCACCCCCGGCTTTCTTTTTATCCGCCCAGCCTGCCCGGCCGCTAGATTACATTGCCTTTAAGCCCTGAGTTAGATATATTGTTTGTTATCAATATTTTAATTTAAGACCAGGAGTTATGGCAGTAAAATCAGGATATGTTACGATAATCGGAAAACCTAACGTGGGCAAATCCACGCTTCTGAACGCGTTTTTAGGTGAGAAACTTTCAATTACAACAAATAAACCACAGACTACACGCAAAAGAATTCTGGGCATTTTGTCCACAGCGGAATACCAGGTAATTTTTCTAGACACCCCCGGCATTCTCAAACCGGATTACCTCCTGCAGGAGAAAATGCTTGAATATGTGCACCAGTCGGTTAAGGATGCCGACGTGCTGCTTTTCATCGTTGATATAACAACTGACCCTGAAGGCAAAAAGACGCTTGAGGATGAGAATGTAAAAAAAATGCTTTCCTTCAGGCGCGCAAAAAAGATCCTCCTTATCAATAAGGTGGACTTGTCAAATGAGGAGAAGGTAAAGCTCTTAATGTCGAAGCTGGAGAAGACCGGATCATTCGACAAAATATTCCCCGTTTCAGCTCTCCTTAACTACAATACGGATAACGTGCTTCAGAGTATTTTAGAATACCTGCCCGAGCATCCCAAGTATTACCCGGATGACATTGTCTCCATCGAGCCGGAGCGGTTTTTTGTCTCGGAGATCATCCGCGAAAAAATACTGGAGCTCTATCAGGAAGAGATCCCTTACTCGGCTGAAGTCTTAATAGAGGACTTTAAGGAACGTGAAGGGCGCAAGGACCTCATTCAGGCAGCAATTGTTGTTGAAAAGGAATCTCAGAAGCCTATTATGATCGGCCGCCAGGGCTCGGCCATTAAAGAACTCGGACAGAAATCGCGCGAGGCGATTGAGGCTTTCCTGCAGAGGCCTGTTTACCTGGAGCTCAGAGTGAAAGTAAGGAACAAATGGCGCTCTGATCCGAATTTCCTTAAATCCTTCGGCTACACTACTGATGAAGAATAAGAGCCGGTCAATTATAGAAAAAAAATACTTCGGCGAAGGCGCCCTCCTTTTTAATACGGTAATCTGGGGAGGCACCTTTGTAATTGTAAAGAATTCACTCAGCGATATCTCTTCAATGCTCTTTGTAGGGATCAGGTTCTTCATTGCTTCAGCAATTCTTCTTCCCTTCGCATTCAAGGAATTAAGGAAGCTCGACAGGAAACAAGCCCTTATGGGCATTCTTGTGGGCTTATTTTTGTTCCTCGGCTTTTCAACGCAGACCGTGGGCTTGAATTTTACCACGGCTACAAAGTCGGGCTTTATTACAGGCTCGCTTGTAATGTTTACTCCCCTTCTGCAGCTTATTATTGAAAAAAGAAAACCTACCTTGGGGGCCATGTTCGGAAGCCTTTTGGTTCTGCTGGGACTGGTATTCCTGTCGGTACGAGATACCTCGATAATGAATTTGTTCTATGAGCTGGGGAGCAATTTTAACTTCGGTGACGTGATGACGCTCTTTTGCGCCATTTTCTTTGCCATGCAGATAGTGTTTCTGGACAGGATAAGCCGCCGCGTTAACTTTAAGGCGCTTACTTTCCTGCAGCTTTCAACAACATCATTCCTTGCCATACTGCTGGCATTTGCCTTCTCGGCAGCCGGCATTGAACCGATGCGTGCCGAATTCACGGGTTCACTCCTGGGCGGGCTTGCCTATACGGCGCTTTTGGCAACGTTTGTTACAATGACTGTTCAGACAAGATTCCAGAAGGAAGTCAGCCCCACAAAGGCCGGTATTATTTATTCCTTCGAGCCTTTGTTCTCTGCAGTTTTTGCCTTCTTTGCCCTCGGCGAACGATTTACTTTGTTCAGCTTCATCGGATGCACTCTTATTTTTGCGGGACTCCTGGCTTCAGAAGTTCTTGAGAAACTCTCCTCCAAATCCAAAGCTGAAGCTGAGACAGTGGAGCAGGAAATTGGCGTTAGGTAAAGACGAATTTTGAAAAAACTTTATCTGTTCTTATTTTTCTTTAACAGATAATTTTAGAAAGAAATTATGGCAGAAAAACTCTTCAGGGCGGAAATTATTGCCGAAGGCATGGTCCAGGGCGTTGGCTTCAGATATTTTGTGCTCAGAAACGCTCAGCAGATGGGTCTTAAAGGCTTTACAAAGAACATCTACACAGGCGACCAGGTGCTTACTGTAGTAGAAGGCTCCAAAGCCGCAATTGAAGAGCTTTTTAAGGTTATAAGACAGGGACCCATGCATGCCTCAGTTAACCGCTGTACAATAGGATGGGAAGAATACAGAGGAGAATTCTCCTCATTTGAAATTAGACATTAAGGGGAAGGATGCTTTTATTACCATACAGAACCGGCTTCGGCTATGATGTTCATCAGTTCGCCGAAGACAGGAAGCTTATTTTAGGAGGTGTAGAAATACCATTTGAGAAGGGCCTTTTGGGGCATTCGGATGCCGATGTGCTCCTGCATGCAATTTCTGACGCGCTCTTAGGTGCCCTTGCCCTTGGCGATATAGGCAAACATTTCCCGGATACAGATGAGAATTTTAAGAACGCAGACAGCCGGGTGCTCCTGTCCAAAGTCTACAGCCTTATTAAAGATAAAGGATACGTAATCGGAAACGTGGATGCTGTCATTGTAATGCAGCGCCCAAAGCTAGCCAGGTATATACCGGAAATGAGAGAAAAAACCTCACAGGTTTTAGAAAGCGATATAGATCAGATTTCCATAAAAGCCACTACAACAGAACACCTTGGCTTTACAGGGCGTGAAGAAGGTGCTGCCGCATATGCCACGGTTCTCTTGGTTAAAAATGAAGAGGCCTGATGCTTGAAGATATAATTGCATATATAAGTAATTTAAGTCCGTTCTGGGTCTATATTACACTTTTTTTCTTTTCTTTCATTGAAAATGTTTTCCCCCCTTCGCCAAGCGATGTCGTCGTAATATTCGGAGCCTCGCTTATTACCGGAGGCGATCAGCATATCGGCTTCATACCGGTGCTTTTCATTACCAGCCTGGGCAGTTCCTTAGGCTTCATGCTTATGTATTATGTTGGAATGACACTGGGAGAGAAAGTCATACGCCATAAAAAGCTGAAATTCATTTCACCCGAATCGGTTACCAAGACAGATGCGTGGTTTAAGAAGTACGGCTATAAGCTGATACTCTTCAACCGCTTTATGCCCGGCACACGCTCGGTCATCAGCTTTTTTTCCGGCTTCAGCGAGCTCGACTTCAAAAAAACATTTATTTACGCAACTATAAGCGCGTTTGCCTGGAACGCAATAATCATATATTTAGGCGTAATACTGGGCAATAATATCGAGGCAATTGATAAATATCTCTCAATTTACAGCGATGCAGTTATCGGCCTGACATTAGTCGTTATTCTTGTAATAGTCATCAGGCAGATTTTACTTAAAACAAAAACGGCAGAAAAGTGAAGCTCTTTAAGTTCCTCCAAAGAATTCCTGTAACACCGGAAGAAAGAAAGTTAAGAAGAACGCAGCGTATGGCAGGCCTCTTAAGCGGGCTTCTCATGGGGCTGTCGTTTCCTCCTGTTCCATTCCCTTTCACGCTTCTGATATTTATTGGCTTAATTCCCTATTTAAGCGTTCTTGAGAAAAAAGAAAAGCTGATAGACATAAACAGATTCACCTATCTTACTTTCTTTGTCTTTAACGTTATTACGATTTACTGGGTTGGAAGCTGGACCAGTGAGGCAGATCCGTTTCTGATGATTGGGGGCTTTCTGCTTCTTTTTATAAATACCGCATTTTTCCTTATCCCCTCAACGCTTTACTATTTTGCCAGGAAAACTTTCGGAAAAGTTTGGGCCCTCGTGCTTCTGCCATTCTTCTGGGTCTCGTACGAATACTTTTACATGATAACCGATGCCAGTTTCCCGTGGCTGACACTTGGAAACGGGATGACGCATTTTCTTCATTTCATACAGATTGCAGATGTCATAGGCGCTCTTGGGCTTTCTCTTCTTGCGGTATATATAAATGTTTTCTTTTACCTGGCCTACAGCCTCTTTAAGAGTAACAGAAAACATAGCTATTTATCGTTTGCTGCAGCTCTTCTTCTTTTCCTTATTCCCATCATCTACAGCACCTGGCGTATGAGTACTTTTACGATATCAAAAAAATCAGTGAGAGTAGGCCTCATCCAGCCAAACCTCGACCCGTGGGACAAGTGGTCCGGAACCGGTTCCAGGAAGCTCGTAAAGGATTACCTGGATTTGTCCAGGCAGGCCGCAGAGGGCGGAGCAAGGATAATTTTCTGGCCTGAGACTGCTCTGCCGTTTTACCTCAGGGACGGAGGCCACAGAGACGTTATTGATTCCCTTTTCAGCTTTGTCCGGAAGAACGACATTTATCTTATAACCGGTATGCCCGATTTCACCTATTATCCGGATAAAAAAAGTGCTCCGCCTGATGCAAAGTACAGCAGAATAAGCCAGATGTATTACGCCACATACAATGCTGTTCTGGTGTTTTCCCCCTACTCATATCACATTGAGCGTTATGCAAAGCAGAAGCTCGTCCCCTTCGGAGAAAGGGTGCCTTTTGTTGACGCGCTTCCTTTCCTGGGGGATTTCCTTAAATGGAACGTGGGACTTTCAGGCTGGAACGTGGGGCGCGATACGCTGGTCTTTGATTTAGTTGAAAATGCGCAAAGACCACATCCTGATACAGTAAAAGTAAACAGCCTCGTCTGCTTTGAATCGGTTTACCCGGCCTTTGTAGCATCATTTGCACAAAGAGGCGCTCAGTTAATAAGCGTTGTTACAAACGACAGCTGGTACGGAAATTCAAGCGGGCCTTATCAGCACAAGGAAATTTCCGTCTTAAGGGCAATTGAAAACCGAAGGACAGTAGTAAGGGCCGCCAACGGCGGGATCAGCACAATTATTGATCCTTTGGGAGAGACTCTGGTAGAATCGAAAATGTTTACAAGAACCTATATTGTAGGCGACGCCCCGTTGGAAACATACCTGACATTTTACTCCCGGCACCCTCTTTTAATTCCCTACCTGTCATTTGCGGTTTCAGGACTGATGATAATAATTTTCTTTGCCGTGAAGATTGGAAGAAGGGGCAAGCCGCAGACACAGAATATTTCTAATGACTAGCCCCGAGCTTTAGCTCGGGGTTCATAGGCATTCCCCATGAATAGCCACGACCTTCAGGTCGTGGGACCTATGAATTAAAATCCCGTGGCTTTAGCCACAGATCCTCCCCGGATAATCTGGGGCTAAAGCCCAAACGGGAGGGGCCTTCTAATCCACGACCTGAAGGTCGTGGCTATTCGATGGCAATTCAATCCGAGAATAAAAAAAATGCCGTCCTGCACTTTCTGCAGAGGCGGCATTTTTAGTTTCTAACAAAATATTCTATTCTTCTTTCTTGGCCGTTGCTATCAGGAACTTCGTGGCCCCTGCCCTTTTTAAGACATCCATTATCTGCACAAAATATCCGTGCAGCGAATTCTTGTCGGCCTTAATTACAACTTCCTTATTTGCCATGTTGACAAATGCCGTCTCAGCTGCAAGCTTCAGCTCACCTAAGGATACCTGCTTGTTGTTGAAGTAGATCTCATTCTTGTCATTTAAGTATACTTCCATGCTCTTCTCACCCGTCGACTCGCTGGTAACAGCATCGGGAAGCTTGACCTTAAGGGCGCCTGTTACAAGAAAGGGGCTCGTTATCATGAATATGAGCAATAAGACCAGAACAACGTCTGTAAAAGGAGTTATATTTATTTCAGAAAATTCTTTTTCATCTATCTTGTAGCGACGCATTCTTCACTTCCCTTTCATTTTTTCTGAGAGCATAAACCAGGTCATGAACCGATTCTTCAAAGGTCGGCATGCTGGACTTAATTTTTCTCATGAAGTAGTTATAGAACATTACTGCAGGTACAGCAACAAGCAAACCTGCCGCGGTTGATACAAGCGCCTCGGCAATTCCTGCCATCACATTCAGATATCCTGAGGCTTCATTTAATGCCAGGGCTTCAAATGACCTTATAATACCGATTACGGTACCGAAAAGACCTATAAAAGGTGAAATGCTTCCGAGCGTGGCCAGAATACCCAGCCCTTTTTCAATTTTAATGATCTCCTTGTCCAGCTTTGCAAATGAGCGTTCCAGAAGAACATCTTCCGGCATGGAAGTGTGCTCAAGAATGTACTTGTAAACCGGAGCCAATGGGGTCTTAATGTTAAAGAACAGCCAGTTCCAGCTGTAAGCTTTGCAGTAGAACAGGGCTTCTTTCTTGTCGCCGGCCTGAAGGCTTGAGTTTATCTTGGCCTTGAAATCGTCCAGCACCTTATCCGAAAGGCCCTTAAAGAGAACAAATTTTTCAATTATAACTTTTAACGACAAAATAGAGCAGAGTACTAATACTAATACAGTATAACCACCCTTTGAGAAAAGATCCAGCAATGAATTATAAAGCATTTTGCATCCTTTTAGTTAAACAATAAACATTAGCTCTGCCAGGAGAAAGCAGGTCAGCCAGTGTAATTTTCTGGATATCCGGCATCCCCCCGGGCAAAATTAAACATAATAATTTAAATAAGCATCAGCACAAATATAATGAAAAAACTTAATTATTCTGCCCCTTTGGCGCTGTCATTTTGGGGAATAATAAGTGCATAATTTTGGTATTATACACAAAGAAGCTGCTAATGTTCCACCTGGCCACGCTAAAAACAGAAAACCCTCTTAAAAAGAGGGTTTTCAGAAAATTCAATATAAATAAACTGCTTTTATTTCTTTCCCTGTTTCTTTTCGGCATTAATGCGTGCAATATATGAGCTGCTGGCTTTCTTATAGACAGGGTCCTTGGAAGCGGCATCAAAATTACTAAGAGCCTTGTCCTTGTCTCCCTTTTCGTAGTTAACCACGCCCTTATAGAAGGATATAGCCCCGTCCGAAACAGTTTTCTTATTAACGTCCACACTGTCCAGTGCAGTAAGAGCCTCAGAGAACTGCTTCTTGTCTATATAAGCCTTGGCAAGGGCCAGGTAAGCCTGATCGTTTCCGGTAGATTCGGCAGCCTTCTTATAGTTTTCAACAGCCTTATCGTACTGCTTTTTCTTCATGAAGCCGTTACCAAGTATCAGATAGGTTCTTACAATACCTTCTTTAATGCCGGCCTTTAAGTTTTCGTTTTTGGTTACGGAAATAGCCTTCTTGTAATTATCAAGGGCGCCTTCGTAGTCCTTCTTCGAGGTAAGAATGCCTCCCAGGGCCACATAGGCTAAATCGAAGCTGTCATTTTTTGCAATTGATTCGTTGAAAGCCTTAACTGCATCATCCTCTTTATTCATTTTCGAAAGAGCCAGACCTTTCTGGTAGTAAGTCTTGTAGTCGTTAGGGTCAATTGAGATCGCCTTGTCGTAGCTTTGTACGGCCTCGTCGAACTTATTTGCCTTCTGGAGTTCGTTGCCACGGTTAAAGAATTCAATTGCAGTATTCTGCTGAGCAAGGGCAATTGCAGATTCAGCGCCTGACTTCAGCTCGGGGTTTTTGGTAACATCCATTACCTTTTTGTAGTTTTTTATGGCCTCAGGATAGTTCTTGAGTGCCAGGTCTGTATTTGCCAGTGCATAAAGCGCCTGGTCGTATGTGCTGTCGAGCTGGATGCTGGAAAGGAAACTGGTTCTGGCATCCTGCATGTTGCCTGTCTTCAGGAGAGCCTGCCCTTTCAGGAAGTATGTGCGGTAGTCCTTGGCAATCTGAAGGCTGGAGTCTAAGCTGGTAATTGCCTCCTGGTATTTGCCGGCTTTCATATTCTCAATTGCGCTGTTGTAGTACTTTGCCGCCTGGGGATCCATCGTCTGCTGTCCCGCTGTTGTTGTATCCTTTTGTGTTGTAGTATCCTGCTGTGCATAGGCGGAAGTGATTGAGAAAATGAACACGGAACCTAAAATAAAAAGAAATTTCTTCATAGCCTTCTCTTTGATTGTTGATTGTTAAAAGTTAATTAGTGCGGAAAGCAGATAACCCTCGCGCTCACTTTAAAGATAACAGTTGAAAAACAAGATAAATTCTGAAATCAGAAAAATCAATAAAAAATTCGGGTCTTTAACTGCAGGCTGAAACAGCATAATTATTTCCAGCCTTCTCCAGCGGATGGGATGTTAACCAGCTTGTGAGCCTTAAAAATGGCATGGCACTTTATCCTGGTACTGCGGCAGATTTTAACAGGGAGTATTAAAATACCGCACACTGTATTTTGGGGCATCCCTCCGAAAAAAAATCGAACCAAAAATCACCCCGGAAGCAGCTTCCGGAAAATTTATCCTGCTTTAAGTCCAAAATAACATTTTACTGAAGCTAAATCAATAGTTTTAACCCAGTTTGCTCAGCATAAAAGCAGATGGACAAAATAGCCCCGGCTGCAACAGAAAGTGTAAACAGCTGCACCTCCGACAAAGCCGGCGGAAGTGGAATAGAAACCTCCCCGCTTATAGGCATGATCCATCAGTTCAAACGCCAGAGCTGAAATCAGAACGCCGCTACCAAATGCCATAAATGTTATAATATATTATTCAGGTTATTCAGCATTTATAAAAGGCAAAAAAAAAGCGGCCCATTTCATGGGCCGCCGTCAAGAACAGATTATACTTAACAGGAAATATTTACCAGATCTTCACTCTTACATTCTCGGGTCTGTACATCGTTTCGCCCGGCTTGATCTTAAATGCCTGGAGAAATTCAGGTATATTGCTGAGGGGTCCGTTAACCCTGTATTTGCCCGGTGAATGGGGATCGGTCTTAAGAGCGTTCATAAGGGTTTCCTTGCGGATTCCGTTTTTCCAGACCTGTGCCCATGAAAGGAAGAATCTCTGCACGGGAGTAAAGCCGTCGATAGATTTTCCATCCTTAAACTCCCGGGTCTTCTTAAAAGCCGTAAATGCAACGTTAAGACCTCCCAGGTCGGCAATATTTTCACCCTGTGTAAGGGCGCCGTTAATGTTCATCGAGTCAACCGGGAAGTAGCTGTTATACTGCTCAACGATAAGCTTTGCCCTGTCGCTAAACTTGGCAGCATCATCTTTGGTCCACCATTCCTTAATGTTGCCCTGTGCGTCGAACTGACGGCCTTCATCATCAAAGCCGTGTGTAATTTCGTGTCCAATTACTGCACCCATTGCACCGTAGTTAACTGCATCGTCTGCATTTACGTCATAGAACGGGGGCTGAAGAATAGCAGCCGGGAATACAATTTCATTCTGCAGCGGGTTATAATAAGCGTTGACGGTCTGCGGAGTCATCTCCCATTCGGTCCTGTCGACAGGCTTTCCGATCTTATCGAGCTGCCTTTTCATTTCGAACTTTGAAGCGCGGATTACATTTTCAAGATAAGAATCTCTCTTAACCTCGAGGGCTGAATAATCCTTCCACTTATCGGGATAGCCGATCTTCACGTTGAAGGCGGCAAGCTTTTTAAGCGCCTGATCTTTTGTTTCACTGCTCATCCAGTCGACATTCTTTATTCTTTCACCCATGGCTTCAAGAAGATTTCCAACGATCTTCTTTGCACGGTCCTTTGCCTCGGGAGAGAAGGTTTCCTTTACATAAAGCTGTCCTAAGGCTTCACCGAACAGACCGTTAATTGCAAACATTACCCTTTTCCACCTGGGCTGCATGGCTCTGAGGCCGTTTAAGAACTTGCCGTTAAAATCAAAACTTTCCTCAACAAAGTTGCTGCTCAGGTAGCCTGCTGCACGGCGGATAAAATGCCACTTAAGATAGGTTTTCCAATCGTTTATGGAATGTTCCTTTATTATGCTGCTTAAGCCCTTAAAGAATTCAGGCTGCGCAACGTTCATATCCTGCGGATTTTCCCAGCCTATGGTCTTGAAGTAAAGACTCCAGTTGACCTCAGGCGACATATCGATAAGCCCTGAAACAGAAACTTTGTTGTATGTCTTGTTGGGATCTCTCATTTCAACCCTGTCCATTGAAACCTTTGCAAGTTCGGTTTCAATATTCATTACCACCTCAGAGGCCTTTTTGGCGTCTTCCTGTGAATATCCCAGAAGCTGGAACATTTTTTCTACGTGCTCGGGATATTTTGCCCTGATTGCCTTGGAGCGGCTGTCGTCTTTCAGGTAATAATCCCTGTCGGGAAGCCCCAGGCCCGACTGCCCCAGCTGACCAATGACCATGCTGCTGTTCTTTGCGTCGGCTCCCGAGCCGAAATCGAAGAGTGCACTTACCCCATAGGAGTGGAGTCTTGCAATTTCCTCAAAAAGACCTTTAAGATCGCCTACGGCATCAATTTCTTTGAGGTAAGGCTCCATGGCCTTTGCCCCCTCTTTTTCAATTTTTACGGTATCCATACCGGCGCTGTAAAAGTCGCCTATCTGCTGCGCTGAAGATCCCTTTAGGGCTTTTTTGTCGGCTGCGGAGGACTCCAGGATTTTCTTTAATATCTTAAAGTTGCTTTCGGCCAGCACTTCAAAAGTGCCCCAGCGCCCGTAGGCATCGGGTATCGGATTGTCTTTGAGCCATTTACCTACAGCATACTCATAAAAGTCCACTGCCGGGCTCGCATTTTTATCAATTGTGTTCAAATCAAGTCCTTTCGACTCTTTGGTTTTACTGCCGCTTTTTGCGTGTACAGTTCCGGCACCTACTGTTAATGACAAGACTAACAGTGTGCCAAGAGATAGCGGTTTAATAAAGTTCTGCACGCTTCCTGCCTCCTTATTATTAAAATTTAGTTTATTATTAAAATTTAGTTTCGACCTGTTAAATTTGCAAAACAAATTTAGGCAAATTAGTATTAAAAGATATACGGTCGTGTATCTTAAAGACTACATTTTCAGCTGAATTGTTCCCGAAAAATTACGGAATTCATGAAAAATTTGCTGGCACAATCCTTGGCATTTCTCCCTTATAAAAGTAAAGGAGCATATTCGATGAGGTTCAAGATCTTGTTTTTTTTGCTGTTTCTGCCTGTACTGTCGTTTGCACAGCTCAAGAGCCTTTCATTTAAGGTGGGAGTTTATACGCCATATGATCTGAAGACGGGCGTTATGTATGGAATGGATTACGGCATTATTGTCAATGAGCATGTTACGTTTCTCTTAGGAACAGACCTTTATTACAAAGATATAACAAACGAATCCTTCTTAACGAGCTCGGAAAAGTTAGGCGTTAAGATCCGCTCGGGCGAGCGAATGAGTCAGTGGACAGCCTGGCACGTGCCGATTACAGGGAAAGTAAGGGTTGAGTTCCCGCTTGAGAAAAGTCCCATTTACCCCTATGTTGTTGCAGGCATTGGCTACGGGGTAACACACGTTTCTTACGGAGTGTACAATAATTACTCTGAAAAGCCGGATGAAAGTTCTCTTACATACTATGGCGGCGTCTGGCAGCTTGGAGGGGGCATACTCTATAATCTGAACAGAAACGCGGACCTGATTTTTGAAATAATGCAGAATTCCGCAAGTTTCGACAAGGATGAGGGCTATAACTACTTCTCCAACCTGAATTCCTCGGGAGTGGCTTTCCGTATGGGAATTCATTTTGTATTTTTCTAAGGGAGACTAACCTTACATCCTTATAGTGAATACAGTTTCAACAAAAAGGTCCCTGTAATCCAGAATAAACTTTTCCAGGTTTTCCATGGAGCCCAGCTGAAGTGCATCAATAATTGAAGGATCGAGCTCCATGCCGCTGTCCCAGTGAACGTTAGCCACCTGGAGCTTTTGCGTCATATAGTCGGCCAGGTGCACAACTGAGGCAAGAATATTCCTGGAGCTTATTTCGCCGGGGGCGTGATGATAGCTGAGTGTATCGCAGAGTACAACCGGCAGATTCCATCTTTCAGCCAGGAATTTTCCTATGTCCTGATGCGTCAGGCCGAGTGTATCCATTTCAGCTTCTGAAAAGGTCTTTCCCTCCTGGCTTACCTTGCGGCAGATCTCTTTGAACTGGGGATGCAGATACTTATGCATAAGCTGTATGCCCAGTTCATGAAGCATTCCTGCCACAAAGGCATCGCTTCCAAGATCCATGTGACCTAGCCTCTGCGAAATTCCCTTTGCAGCCGAGCCTACTACCATGGAATGAAGCCAGAACTCATCCTGGTTAAAAAAATTATCGGAAGAGGACTTAATGGATTCAGCCAGTGAAAGCGCCGAGACTATATCCTGAATTTCCTTATAACCCAGCACAATAATTGCAAACTCCAGCGAGGTAACTTTCCTCTGAAGCCCGTAAAGCGGTGAATTTGCAACCGAGAGTATCTTGGCTGTAAGTCCCTGATCGCGCCCAACTAGCCTGGCAAGCCCCCCCGTTGTGGGAGACGGCGCCTGCAGAAACCTGGTTACTTCGAACATCATCTTAGGAATCAAAGGCAGGTTCTTTATATCGCCTAGAAGTTTTTCAGTGGCAACTCTTTTATCTGCCTGACTTTCAGCCTCAAACTTTATATTTTCCATTTCACTAGCTTTGAATTTGGAACAAAAACGAATTACAGTCCTGTAAATATAAGGAACTCTTCTTTAGATGAGAAACATTTTTACTTGAAAACTTCTTTCTCACAGTGAGCTCTTTTTTAAGTGCAGCTTATAAATTACCGGTATTATCGTATTTAAAATCCAAAATTATAGATGTGGATAATTTTTTGGAAGTTATGTAGTATATTTAATTGAATCTGTTTTAGGTTTTTTAATCAAAGGAAATTATAGAGGAAATATGACAAAAAGGCTGGTCATAATAATATTGCTTTTTATCTCCTGCCCCATTTTGGCGCAGGAAGCAAAGGCTCCGGAAGTAAAAATTGACTTCACTGAATTTGACCTGGATAACGGACTGCATGTAATACTGCATGAGGATAACACGACGCCCATAGCAGCAATAACTGTAACCTATCACGTGGGCTCCAAGAATGAAAAACCGGACCGCACAGGCTTTGCACACTTTTTTGAACACCTGATGTTCGAGGGCTCCGATAACATTAAAAGAGGCGAGTACTCGCAGCTGGTTCAGAATGCCGGCGGGGAACTTAATGCGTACACATCTTTTGATCAGACTGTCTACTACGAGGTGCTCCCTTCGAACCAGATTGAGCTGGGGCTCTGGCTGGAATCCGAAAGAATGTATCACCTTAAAATTGACAGCACAGGCGTTGAAACTCAAAGAGGCGTTGTAAAGGAAGAAAGAAAAGAACGCCTCGAAAACCGCCCGTACGGATCGATAGAGGAACAGACTTTTGCCCATGCCTATAAGGTTCACCCCTACAGATGGGTGCCTATAGGATCCGTGCAATATATAGATAAGGCAACCATACAGGAGTTCAGGGACTTCTATAAAACTTTCTACGTGCCGAATAATGCCGTTCTTTCCATTGCAGGCGACTTTGACACCGGGAAAATGAAAGACCTTATTAAAAAGTACTTTGCCGGCATCCCGAAGGGAACACGCCCCATATACCGCCCTACAGCAGTGGAGCCGGAACAGGAAAAAGAAGTAATCGATACCGTTTACGACAACATTCAGCTCCCGGCCGTAATTAAGGCTTTCCATATACCGGCCATGGGAACTCCTGACTACTATGCAATTGATATGCTTACAACTCTCCTTTCAGGAGGCGAAAGTTCACGCTTCTATAAAGAACTGGTCGACAAAGAGCAGAAAGCTCTCTATACAGGCTCCTTCCCCTTCTCACTCGAGGACCCGGGACTTTTTCTGGTTTATTCCATCGCCAATATGAATGTCAACGTAAGCGACCTCGACAGCTCAATTGACAGACAAATCCGGAAGGTGCAGAATGAGCTTATAAGTGAACAGGAGTTCACGAAGCTCAGGAATCAGACCGAAGACGATTTCATAAGAGGGAAGAATACCGACCTTGGAATTGCAACGAGCCTTGCCAACTATTATCTATTCTACAAAGGAAACACAAATCTTATTAACACTGAGCTTGAACGCTATATGAAAGTAACACGCGAAGACATTAAAAGAGCAGCAGACAAGTACCTCGTAAAACACAACGAGACACTTCTATTCTATTTGCCCAAACCTCTGAAGCCTGCGAAGGGGGAGGGAAAATAAAATGAAAAAGTTATCAGCCATATTGATATTATTTATACTGACAGCCACGCCCCTGTTTTCACAGTTGGGCAGAACGACTCCCCCGCCTCCGGGCCCGGCACCAGAGATAAAGCTTTCCGGTTACGAAAGCTTCGAGCTGCCGAACGGTCTTAAGGTTTTTGTGGTGGAAAACCATAAACTTCCGGTTGTATCTTTTTCGCTTGTAGTGGACCGCGACCCTATAGTTGAAGGCGACAGCGCGGGCTACGTAGCTATGGCAGGAGAACTCTTAAGAACAGGCACAAAGACAAGAACCAAGGATGAGATTGATGAAGCCGTGGATTTCATAGGGGCTTCACTTTCCACCTCGGCCAACGGGGTTTCAGCATCTTCACTTACAAACCATATGGATAAGCTTCTGGACATTATGTCGGACGTGGTGATAAATCCTGTCTTTAAGCCTGAGGAGCTGGATAAGTTGAAGAAACAGACTCTTTCTGAACTGGCATCCTCCAAGGATGAACCCGAAACAATTGCCTCGCGCATTTCAGACAGGCTCTATTACGGAAAAGGTCACCCCTATTCCGATTTTGAAACTGAGGAATCGGTAAACAGGATAACGCTCGATATGTGCCGGAACTTCTACAACTCCTTCTTTAAGCCGAATATATCATACCTTGCAGTTGTGGGCGACGTGACAAGAAAGGAAGTTGAGCCTCTGATCAATAAATACTTCGGTATCTGGCAGAAAGGCGAGGTAAAGCATTTTACATACCCCGAGCCGAAAGGGCCTCAAGGGGATGTTGTAGCCATTTCAGACCGCCCGAACTCAGTACAGTCGACAATAAGAATAGGCTACCCGATCGATCTTAAGGTAGGAAGTCCCGATGCAATTAAAGCCGGACTTACAAATACCATACTGGGCGGAGGAGAATTCAGGCTTTTTAAGAACCTGAGGGAAACTCACGCCTATACATACGGTGCCTATTCCAGAATAGCATCCGACAAGCTGACCGGCAACTTTACTGCCTATACAGCCGTTAAGACTGCCGTAACCGACAGCGCCGTTTATCAGATACTAAGCGAAATGAGAAAAATGCGGGAATCCAAGCCCGACGATAAGGAGCTTCAGCTGGCAAAGAATTACACGAGCGGCAGCTTTGCTATTGCTCTTGAAAAGCCAAGCACAATAGCCAGCTTTGCAATAAACACTGCAAAGTATAACCTCCCTAAGGATTATTATAAAAACTACCTGAAGAACCTGCAGGCTGTTACTTCAGAAGACGTGCTCAATATGTCGAAAAAGTACATCAGGCCGGAGAACGCATATATTATTGTTGTAGGCAATGCTTTGGATATTAAAGACAAGCTGAAAAAGTTCAGCGCCACGGGCCTGGTTACTGCATACGACGTTTACGCTCGGAAGCTTGATACCGCTTCAATAAAACTCCCGGAAGGGCTTACCGCCCGCACTGTTCTGGATGATTATATTACGGCCATCGGAGGCCGCCAAAACCTCCTTAAGGTTCTGGACAGAACAACTGAGATGACAGGCAAAGTGCAGGGTGTGAACATAAATATAACAATATACCAGAAACAGCCCGATAAGCTCCTCCAGGAGATTAATGCCGGCAGCATGAAGCAGTCCATTATTTTTGACGGCACAAAAGGCTTTAGCATAAGCCCTGCCGGTACAAAAGAAATTACAGGAGGAAGCCTTGAGGACCTGAGGCTTGAGGCAACACTGAACCTCCTTCTGGAACCTCAGAAGTACGGCATTACCTCTAAACTTGCAGGAATTGAAAAAGTTGACGGAAAAGACGCCTACAGGGTTGATCTTGAGGCTCAGGCAGGGAAAAGATGGACCGAATACTACGACGTGGATTCGAAGCTCAAGGTCCGTCAGATTAAGACCATAGCGGCCCCGATGGGACAGGCAACGCAGACCATCGACTTCAGCGACTACAGGGATGTTGATGGAGTAAAGTACCCTTTCAGAATCAGGCAGACCCTGGGCAGCCAGCAGATGGATATGCAGGTGACATCAATAAAAGTAAATACTACCCTAAAAGATAGTATATTTGAAGTGCAGAAATAAAATTGTTTGTTAAAAAATATTTATAGTGAATGGAAAACAGGAAATATTCGGTTATAGTTTTTGATCTGGGAAATGTGCTCATCCCTTTCGATTACAGCATTATGATGAAAAGGCTCGACCTCATTGAAGAAGGCTTAGGCCAAAAGTTCATGGAGCATTATAAGGAGAATTATCACGTTCACAGGAAGTTTGAACGCGGGGATTTAACAGAAGATGAATTCATTGATCTGATGCTCCACCCCTGCAATGGATGCCTGGACAGGGAGACCTTCTGCCGTTACTATTCTGAAATATTCAGGGTAAATGAGGACGTGGCCTCCCTTCTGCCAGAGTTGAAAAAGAAGTATAAGGTGGTCCTTCTATCCAATACGAACAGCATTCACAGGGAATACGGCTACAAGCAGTACAGCTTCTTAATGCATTTTGACCGCCTCATCCTCTCTCACGAGGTAGGGGCTGTAAAGCCGGAGCCGGAGATATACAAGGCTGTTGAGGCTTACACACAGGCACCCCCTGAGGAACATATTTTCATAGATGATGTGTTGGAATATGTAGAGGGTGCTAAAAAGATGGGGTGGGATGCCGTCCGGTTTTCTTCTTACGGCCAGCTTTTAGAGGACCTTAAGGCCAGGGGAATTCTTTAAAAACCCTAAAAAGTGCTATATCTTTTTTGGATTTTAATTTTTAATTTATCCCGTCTTTTTTAAGCCGTTGTGGAATTTAAGAAAGATTAGCACCCGAATGCCTCAAGGTAATATTATAATACTAAGGAATTTATGAAAGCTCTTAAGCTTAAAAGCCGCCGTTTGCTCCGTGTTTTATCCGGAGTTCTGCTTCTGGCCGCTGCCGCCTCAAACTTTAACTGCGCTGATAACTCGGGGCATACGGAAAGCGCTTCCGGCCGCCCGGCAGTTTCAGGAAGTGAAGACCTGCATAAGCCTGTAACTGCTGAAAATCCTGCTCTGAAGGATACTGTCTTAAAGTACAAACTGCCCCGGCAGATCAGGTATTCGGCTTTTGCAGTTAAGGGAAGATCGCCTATGGCTAAACTTGATTCGACCTATGGAACGGATGGTGCCAGGCTTATACTTGCATTAAACAGGCTTGATGAGGCAGATATAAGGCGTGCCGATACGCTCATAGTGCCCGATACACTTACAAATCTTCTCTCCTACTGCCCGTATCCTTACGTCATCGAAAAAGCGCGCGAGGTTCCGAAGCTTCTCCTTATCTCAAGACGCATTCAGGCATTCGCCGCCTATGAAAACGGCGTTTTGGTAAAATGGGGACCTACAAGCACGGGCAGAAAGGCAAAGCCTACTCCCGAAGGGCTTTTCAGCGCAAACTGGAAATCGAGAAAAACAACAAGCACTATAGACAGCTCCTGGATACTCCCCTATTACTTTAATTTTCAGAATAAGGAAGGCGTTGCGCTTCACCAGTTTTCAATGCCCGGATACCCTGCCAGTCACGCCTGCGTAAGACTTCTTGAAAACGATGCACGCTGGCTTTACTACTGGGCTGAACAGTGGATTCTTTCAAATGCCGGGAAAATTGAGGCTTACGGAACACCGATAGTAGTTTTTGACGATTACCGTTTCGGGAAAAGAAAACCGTGGAAAAACCTGCTCGAAAATCCTGATGCCATAACTGTCTCAGACAAGGATATTCAGGACCTTATGGATAAATACCTGCCGACAATTCTGGAAAGATCGGAAAAAAGAAAGGAAGTTTTGGCAGCACGCGAGGCTGAGAAGATGGAAAAGACTGAGATGATGGAGAAGACTGAGAAGATACCGGACTCTGAGAAGGTGCAGGTCTCTGAGCAGAACTGAAATTAAGGACGTATAAGGTTTTCAGTACTGCTTTACATATTCAGAACTTACAAACAAGTTCGGGATATATATGAAATCAATATTTTGTTTAACTTTTTTACTCCTCACAATCATGCACAAATCTAACATAGCTGAGGAAACTCAGAAAGCCTTCATTAACGGCAAGGTCTATACCGTTAATGAACATCAGCCTTTTGCCGAGGCTGTAATTATCCGCAACAACAAAATCTTTTTTGTGGGCTCCACAGAGGAAGCCAAGCATTTCATTACACCGGAAACCGAAATAATTGACTTAAAAGGCAGACTTATGCTGCCCGGGTTTATAGACAACCACGTGCACTTTATAAGCGGCGGCTTTTACCTTCTGGGTGTGGACCTGAGGCAGGCAAAGTCGACCGATGAATTTAAGACAACGCTTCAGGATTATGTTTCCCGCAACAGAGGGCGCTGGATTACGGGCGGCGACTGGAACCACGAAGCCTGGGAGAAAAACGACCTTCCCACAAAAGAATGGATTGACAGCTTTACACCCAATACTCCCGTTTTTGTTAGCCGCTTGGACGGCCATATGGCGCTTGCCAACTCCTATGCGCTTAAGCTTGCTGGAATTACAAAGGATACTCCCGATCCTGAGGGAGGACTTATTGTAAGGGATAAGAAAACCGGGGAACCGACGGGTATATTAAAAGACAACGCAATGAGCCTTGTTTTTTCTGTCATCCCTGAGCCTGATGAAAGTGAGTACGAGAGGGCTTTGAATGCTGCACTCCAGGAAGCAAAGAAAAACGGGTTTACTTCTGTACAGGATATAACTTATGCAAACGACCTCAGGACTTATCAGAAATTTGAAAAAGACGGACGTCTTACATGCCGCATCTATACGAGGCTCCCTATAGCTGACTGCGATAACCTGATAAACTCAGGAATAAAATATAATTTCGGAAGCGACAGGCTTAAGATCGGTTCCCTTAAGGCTTTTGCCGACGGTTCTTTGGGAAGCTCTACAGCACTTTTCTTTGATCCTTATAAACAGGATTCTTCAACCACCGGTCTTGCAATGGATATTGTAACCGACGGACGCCTTAAGAAGTGGGCGCTGAAATCGGATAAGGCAATGCTTCAGCTTTCAATCCATGCAATCGGCGACAAGGCCAACAGCCTGATGCTCGATATGTTTGAAGAGATTGTAAAGACCAACCCACAATGGGACAGGCGTTTCCGCATAGAGCACGCTCAGCACGTAAGGCCACAGGATGTAAAGCGTTTTGCAAAGATGAACGTAATAGCATCGGTTCAGCCTTATCACCTGATTGACGACGGCTGCTGGGCTGAGAAAAGAATAGGAACCGAAAGGCTTAATACCACATACCCCTTTAAGTCATTTATTGAGTCGGGCGTTAAAGTCTGTTTCGGAAGCGACTGGAGCGTGGCCCCGCTGGACCCTATAATGGGTATCTACGCTGCTGTTACAAGAAGCACTCTTGACGGCAAGCGCCCTGAAGGATGGATACCGGAAGAGAAAATTTCTGTTGAGGATGCAATAAAGTGCTATACTATAAATAACGCCTATGCTTCCTTTGAAGAAAACACAAAAGGTTCAATTGAGGCTGGCAAGCTGGCCGACCTGGTTGTTTTAAGCGAGGACATTCTTTCCATAGATCCCGCCCAAATAAGGGATGTGAAAGTTGAAATGACCATCTTCGACGGCAGCGTCATTTACGAAAGGCAGGATTCTTCAAAATAAAAAATTTTAGAACGGAGCGGTGGCATCGTAGTCAATTACGATGTCATCGCTTAATGGAAACCCCACGCATGTAAGGCAGTAGCTTTGCTTTATCTCCTCTTCAGTAAGTGCGGTCTGATCCACAAGATTTATTTTTCCCGATATCATCTTTGCCCTGCAGCTTGAGCACTGTCCCACGCGGCAGGAGTTAGGAAGTTCAAGTCCCTCTGAGAGTGCCGCATCCAGAATGCTGTCGCCCGGATTAACCGTAATTATGTGCTCTTTACCCTGGAATATAATTGTAACTTTCCTCGGCTTAATCTCCTCATCCGGCACATCCTCATTTTCCTGTATCATCACCTTGAAATACTCCGTATGCACTCTTTTAGGATCCACGTCTTCTGAAGCCAGTGCGCTTAAGACACTGATGATCATCCCATTCGGGCCGCATATATAAAAGTGCGCATCCTTTGAAGGAGTAGTTTCCTTTAAGAGCCTCAGGAACAGTTCCTTGGTAATTCTTCCTTTAAGACCTGGCCAGTCCTCATCAGGCCGGCTTAAGAGGTGAACGACCTTAAGTCTTCCCGCGTAATATTTCTCCAGATCATCAAGTTCCGTTCTGAATATGATTGAGTCTATGTTCCTGTTGCCGTAAAAAAGTGTAACCCGGCTTTCAGGCTCAATTATAAGGGCCGATTTAAGAATTGACATCAAGGGGGATATTCCGCTTCCGGCACCGATAAGAACAAGTTCGTGCTTTTTCTCAGGGGAGAGATCAACTGTAAAGTGCCCCAGGGGAGGGAACGCCTTTACAGTATCCCCTTCCTTAACGGTATCGGCAAAAAAGTTCGTTGCGTGTCCTTCCAGGGTTTTCTTAATTGTAATACCTATATGGGGGTTTTCGGTGACGGAAGTTGAAATTGAATAGCTGCGGCGGACTTCCTCCCCTTCGAATAAATAGCAGACAGTAAGAAACTGCCCCGGTATGAATGCGAGCTCACTGCCCGATTCCTCCCTGAAGAGGATTGTTTTAGCGTCTTCTGTTTCACTTATGACATCAGTTACCTTCAGTGTTAAGTAGCTTTCCATCTTTTTTGGCGGCACCTTTCTTCAAAAATTGAATATTATAAAAGATACGAATATCTTATAAAGCATAAAAGACAATACGCCGTATGGCGTACAATAATAGCACACTGGTTAATATTAGCCCCAAATCCGGCATCAAGGGCGGCATTTGAACCATATTGCTCACGAAATAGTTTTAGTTTTATAAATATTTGGAATTTGCGAAATAAATGAGATTAACGCAATAAAATGTATAAAAGAGCATTTTTATCTTATTTTGCGGGTTCGGAATTCTTTAAAAAAGAACTGCCGTGGAAGAGGGCACAACCACGGCAGATAGTTTGTCATTTAAAGGAGGGATGAGAAACTATGTTTATTCTTCCACTGCTTCACAGCAGTACCTAATATATTACAAAGCGTGTGCCATAACGTAAGTACGTTATTTTTAATAGGGAAAGTAGATGAAGGTGTCCTGATTATTCTAATTTTAAGAAAATGCTATTTCCCCTATTCCCGAAGATTGGAAAAAAGATTCAGGATAAAAATTTTATTTATACAAAATATGGTAGTGCCCTATAATAAAAATTTCGTTAATTTTGTTTGTCATTAATATAAAATATAAAGGGTTCTCCGCATGGCAATTGATCTTGAAGAAGAGATCTTAAGACTAAAAAAGGAATTAAATGCCGTTATTCTGGCGCATTACTATCAGGAATCTGAAATTCAGGACATGGCCGATTTCATTGGCGACAGTCTTGAACTGGCAAGGCGTGCAAAGGAAACTAAGGCCGATGTGATAGTTTTTGCCGGGGTGCATTTTATGGCAGAGACGGCAAAGATATTAAATCCGGAAAAGCTTGTGTTATTGCCCGACCTGGAAGCGGGGTGTTCGCTTGCAGAAAGCTGTCCGGCCGACAAATTCAAAAAATTCCGTGAAGAGCATCCCGATCATATAGCGATAACATATATAAACTGCACAGCCGAGGTAAAGGCATTAAGTGATATAATATGCACATCGAGCAATGCCGAGAAGTTAATCCGGCAGATCCCGGAAGACAAGCCGATATTATTCTCGCCCGACAGGAACCTGGGTCGTTATCTTGCAAAGAAGACGGGCCGCGACATGCTCTTATGGGACGGCAGCTGCATAGTGCATGAGACATTCAGTGAAAAGAAGATAATAGAATTAAAAGCAAGATATCCCGAGGCAAAAGTTATAGCGCATCCGGAATGTGAAGATGTGATACTTCGTCATGCGGCGTACATTGGTTCAACGAGCAAGTTATTAAAATATGTACAGGAAGACGAAGCCCGGGAATTTATAATTGCAACAGAGCCCGGCATAATTCATCAGATGGAGAAGTCGGCACCGGACAAAAAGTTTATTCCGGCCCCTCCGGAAGAAAACTCCTGTTCCTGCAACAACTGTCCCCACATGAAAAAGAACACGATGGAGAAGCTTTATCTCTGCATGAAGAACCTGACTCCCCGGATAGAGATGGAAGAATCCTTAAGGCTCCGCGCCTTAAATCCTATTGACAAGATGCTTCAGATGAGCTGAATATTTTAGAATTATTATTTAATAGGCGTAAAAAGGCCGGCTCTTTTGTGACCGGCCTTTTTTGTATGCCTGTAGAAATGCAGAATATCAATCACTTCATAAGAACGAGTTTCTTCACATCCATATACCTCTTTCCTCCTTCTTCTAAAGTCTCTATCCTGTAGAGATATACTCCGGCAGATATATCCCTGGCGCTGAATGTTACGGTGTTCATGCCGGACTGCCTGAACTCATTTACCAGAACCGAGACCTCCTTTCCAAGCGAGTTGAAGACGGTCAGTTTTACGTGACAGTCACTCTTCAGGTAGTACCTTATTACTGTACTTGGGTTAAATGGATTCGGATAATTTTGATAGAGCTTGTAGTCTGAAGGAATCTGGATATTTGCTTCTACTGCAGTAAAAGTGTTTGTTATGGTAAACTCATTGCTATAGCTTACAACTGAATCTGCTGAGTAGGCACTCACCTTGTACGTATATGTTACGTTCACCTTGATCGTGGAATCTACAAAGGCCGTGTTGTTCCTGTCCACTTTGCCCATGAAGTCATAAATGTTTGCAGACTTTACGTCGCCTTCTTTCCTGAAGACCATAAATCCGCTTTCATTATCTGAACTGTCACTCCAGATGAGTCTTACTTTTCCCACCTCAGCCCTGGCTACAAGATTGCATGGAGCCTTGACCGGCTGCTTCTCGGTCTTAAATACTGCGGCATCAGAGAACTTGCCCATTCCCGCACAGTTGCCTGCCCTTACTCTCCAGTAGTAACACGTGTTGTAATTTAAGGGACCTATCTGCTTATTTGTGCAGGTTACCTTCTCATCTGCAACAATGTTCTTGAAACATATATCCGTCGAGACCTGGATGTTATATTCTGTGGCATTCTGACTTGCCTGCCACTTGAAGAGAGGATTTATTCCTACGAGATCGCATTGACCAGCAGGGCTTACAAGAACAGGTGGACATGGAACGGAATTAAACTCAACTGTTACTTTCCTGTCTGAGGTCATCTTAATTGAGGCAGGATTGCTGCATGTGCCTGTAAGATCTCCTCCCCAGGCCACAAAACTGTTTCCCTCACAGGGAACTGCCTGGAGCTTTACAACTTCATCGTACTCGAACTGCCCCTCATAGGGAAGTGTCTTAAGCTCATCATTTACTTTTACCTGTCCTGTGCCCGTGCCCTTTGGCGTAATCGTAAGCTTATGGAGAATGATACAGAAAGCGGCGGTCAGCGTCGTATCTGAATTGACTTTAATTTCAAGGGGATTATCCTTTTCGGTAAGGCTTCCGCTCCAGCCATTAAAAATACTTCCTTCGTAAGGAATTGCTTTTACAGTTACATCGGTGCCGCTGATAAATATTCTTTCAAACGGAAGCTTGACTACTTCGCCGTTCACCATAATCAGGCCTAAACCCTTGCCGGCTGAATTAATTTTAAGTGTGAATCGATTAAGAGTTAATTCAGCGCTTATACCTTTATCCTGATCCATTGTAATGTTTACAGGATTGGCAGTTACTGCAGCTGCGGCAGCGGCAATACCGTTCCATCCCGTAAAAATGCTGTTTGCATCTGCTACTGCCTCCATCTTGACAACAGTCCCATGCGGATATGAAGCGGAATAAGGAAGAGTCCTTAATGTATCGTTTACCTTTACCGTGCCGGACCCGGTACCCGTACTCTGAAGCACCATGAGGCTTCGCTTAAGGAGCTTAAACTCTGCATTCAGGCTTTTATCTGAGTTCATCGTTATGTTAGCTGGATTGGTTGTGCCAGTGAGGTCACCTTTCCAGCCTGTGAAGCTGCTTGTTGATGCATCGGCTGCGGCCTCAAGCTTCACTATTGTACCGTGAGGATATGAAGCCGAATACGGCAGCGTTCTTATGGTATCATTTACTTTCACCTGTCCAGTACCTGTACCGGTATATTGCAGGACCATCAGGCTGCGCTTGAGGAGCGTAAACTCTGCACTTACAGTAATATTGGAGGTCATTGTAATATTAACGGGATTTGTCATACCCGACAGATCGCCGCCCCATCCCGTAAAGATGCTCGTGGCAGCATCAGCTACAGCTTCCAGTTTGACTGTTGTGCCGTGGGGATACGATGCGGAATAAGGAAGCGTCCTCAATGTATCATTTACCTTTACCTGCCCCAGCCCTGTGCCGGTGTTCTCAAGCACCATAAGCTGCCGGCCGAGAAGCGCAAATGCTGCTGTTACGCTCTTGCTGCCATTCATTGTAATAGTTGTGAGGCTGACCGAGCCCGTTAGGTCACCGCCCCAGGAGGCAAAGCTGCTTGTCGCGGCATCAGGCACGGCCTCCAGGTTAACCACAGTATTGTGTGGGAAGTCACCTGAGTAAGGAAGGTCATGTACAGTACCGTTCACTTTCACCTGTCCAGAGCCTGTGCCCAGTTTTGTAATGAAAAGTGTCCGCTGAAGGAGATCGAAGACTGCACCTACGCTCTTATCCGCGTCCATGGTGAGAATAGCGGGGTTTGTTGTACCTGACAATGCCCCGTTCCATCCTGTAAAACTGCTTGTAGCGGCATCGGCTGCAGCTTCCAGTTTTACAAAAGTGCCATGAGGATAATAGTGCTGATAAGGAAGCGTCCTTACCGTATCATCTACTTTCACCTGCCCCGATCCGGTACCTGTATTCGCAATTACCATAAGGCTGCGGTTCAGAAGGTTAAACTCAGCATACAAAGTCTTATTGCCGTTCATGGTTAAATTTTGTGGATTTACAGTGCCCGTAATATCCCCGCCCCATCCGGTGAAACTGCTTGTAGAGGCATTGGGAACTGCCTCAAGCTTAACTATCGTCCCGTGAGGAAAACTAGCCGAGTACGGCAGTGTTCTTACCGTATCATTTACTTTTACCTCTCCTGATCCTGTACCAATACTCTTTAGTACCATGAGGCCGCGGTTCAGAAGTGTGAAGCTTATTGTCACATTCTGATCAGCATTCATCTTAATACTGGTCGGGTTAACTGTTCCTGAAAGCGCTCCTCCCCAGGATGCAAAACTGCTTGTCGCGGCATCCGGAACGGCTTCCAGATTCACTTCCGTGTTATGGGCAAAGGACTGCTCATAGGGCAGGTCGTAAACAGTGCCGTTAACTTTCACCTGACCTGAGCCCGTACCGAGGTTCGTAATGGATAATGTTCTCTGAAGCAGAGTAAATTGTGCGCCTACGCTTTTATTCGCATCCATTGTAATTGTTGCAGGCGTTGTTGTACCTGTCAAGTCACCGCTCCATCCGGCAAAGCTGCTTGTTGATCCATCAGCTACAGCCTCAAGCTTCACTATTGTTCCGTGAGGATATGAAGCGGAATACGGCAGCGTTCTGGATGTGTCATTTACCTTCACCTGGCCCAATCCGGTGCCCGTGCTCTGCAGAACCATCAGATCCCTTTTCAGAAGTGTAAATGACACACTTACACTCTTGTTGTTATTCATTGTTATGGTTTGAGGATTTACAGCTCCCGTGAGATCCCCGTTCCATATTGTAAAGCTGCTGGTTGCGCCATCGGCAGCAGCTTCCAGCGATACGACAGTGTTTTGAGCGAATGAGCCCGAATAAGGCAGGTCCCAGAGGGTACCATTAACCTTCACCTGCCCGGCACCTGTTCCTGTCTTAGTAATTGATAGTGTCCGCTGAAGCAGTGTAAAGGCGGCCGAGGTGGTCTTATCGCCATCCATGGTTACGGATGTTGATGCCGGCTGCCCTGCAAGATCACCCGACCATGAACTGAAACTGCTCGTTGCACCATCGGCCACAGCCTCTATGTTTACTGATGTCCCGTGGGGGTATGTTTGTATAAAGGGGAAGGTTGTCACTACGGTTTCGTTTACCTTTACCTGCCCTGCACCCGTACCGGTCGTGGCGTTGATAGTAAGTGTCCTCTGAAGAAGAGTGAACTCTATTATCACACTCTTATTGCCATTCATGGTAATGCTGGCAGAATTTGTGGTGCCTGAGATGGCACCGCCCCATGCTGTAAAACTGCTTGTAGCGGCATCCGGAACAGCTTCCATAGTCAGAACAGTATTATTTGCAAACGATGATGTGTATGGTAGGTCGTAAAGTATGCCGTTGACCTTCACCTGTCCTGAACCTGTTCCTGTTACAAGTTTTGAGATCGTAATGCTCCTCATAACATTAAAGTCAGCTGTTACATTTTTGTCGCCGTCCATCGTAATGGTTGTTGGACTTGTTGTGCCCGATAGGTCGCCTTCCCAGCCGGTAAAGGTGTTTCCCCCGGCATCAGGCACCGCCTCCAGGGTCACAACGGCACCATGAGAAAACGACCCATAATACGGCAAGGGGACAATAGTGGTATTTACTTTTACCTGGCCCGTGCCCGTCCCTGCCTTTGTAATCGTAAGTTTCCTCTGGAAAGGAGTAAAATTGGCCATTACAGTCTTTTCACCATTCAATTTGAAAGTGATTGGATTGCTGCTATAGCCATCGAGAAATCCCCCCCATCCTGTAAAACTGCTGGCCCCGGGAGTTGGAACAGCTTTCAGTGTCACATTTGTATTATTGGGAAATGTTCCGGTATACGGAAGGGTCCTGAGTGTATCGTTTACCTCAACCTGACCCGTTCCGTCCCCTGACTTGATGATGGTAAGTGTAGCAGCAGCCTGAACAGCAACCTGAGTGAGGAATAACAGCGCCAGCAATAACAGTAGCTTTTTCATATCGACCTCTGATAATAATTGTTATCTGCTCGTAATTCATTAGTTTCCTGGCATATTTATATGTGTCTTCATCCGATACAATTTATTTCTGGTCAGGTCCTATTCCTCATCCTAAGGTCAGCTCAAAGTTATCCCCGAAATGCATTTTCCTTTCATAAATTATTTTTTTAATCTCTTCATGGCGGCTATAATAAATTATCCGTTTTCATATCACATTCAAAAAAATAAGACTCTGAATTTTTAAATTGTGACGCAGATCACTTCTTTTTACATAATAAGCACTTTATTGGATATTTATTTTTCCCATGCATATTTCCTACGGATTTTTTACCTTTTGAAAAAACTAGAACCCAGGGAACACTTGCCGGTATGATTTGTTGAAATGATAAGAAGAATTAAGAGAAGAATTGTGATGTAAGTATACGATGTGATTTTTTAAATGCTTAATAGGGAGTAAATATGATGCTGGAGATGTTAAGAAAAAATATTTTCCTTTTTGTTCTTTCCGCAGTTCTCTTTGGAGCTGTTTCGGGATTCGTCGACGTTAAAACTTCAGGCGTACAGGCCGCGGCCCTGCTCATAATTATCTTTTCCTGCTTCCTCGGCTTCCTCCAGCCCAGGATTGCCTGGCTCCCCGCTCTTATAATCGGCAGCAGCATCCTTGCCGCTCACCTCGTAAGTCCATACTGGGGACTCTATCCCGACTACCCCGTTGAACCCTCCGTTTGGGCTACATCAATTGCCTTAATTCCTGCTTTCATCGGTGCTTATATAGGCGCCTTGGCCGGCTGGGCACTTATTGACACCAGAAGTAAGGCTTAAAAGAAATCAAACTGGCAAAGTTTAACAGAATTTCATGCTAATAAGCAGAAGACTTTTCAGATCTTCTGCTTTATCTTTTTACTGTTTTCCTTGACTGAATAGTTCATCAGCCATTCCTGCGCATTTATTCTCTTTGCACCTTCGGGCACTTCAGGCATAATGTATTTCCCGTTAGGCATCAGTATGCGCGCCTTCACGTTGTCCTTAAGCGAAATATTCAAAAGCGTCTTTATCAGGTACTGCCTCAGACTTTCATCTTCCAGCGGAAATGCTATCTCAACCCTCCTGTACAGGTTGCGCGGCATTAAATCGGCACTGCTGAGGTATATCTCTTCACTTCCATTGTTGTAGAAATAGTAAACCCTGCTGTGCTCCAGATATCGCCCTACAATGCTTACGACCCTTATATTCTCACTTAAACCCGGCACATTAGGCACCAGACAGCATATGCCGCGCACAATAAGGTCCACCTTTACTCCGCAGTTTGAAGCTTCATATAATGCGGAAATAAGAATAGGATCTACAAGCGAATTGAGCTTAAATATCAGATGCCCCTTCGCACCGGCCTTCACATTCTCAATCTCGCGCCCGATGAGCCTCAGGAACTTTTCTTTCATGTTGATGGGAGCTACAAAAAGCTTCCTGAAATCCTTCTGGCTCGAATATCCGGTAAGATAGTTAAACACATCCGAAACATCGGCGCAGATATCCTCATTTGCCGTAAAAAGACCCAGGTCGGTATAAATCTTTGCTGTAACCGAGTTGTAGTTTCCCGTACCCAGATGCACGTAGCGCTTAACGCCGTCAACTTCTTTTCGTACAACAAGCGTCATCTTTGCATGCGTCTTAAGTCCCACAAGTCCGTAAACAACATGCACCCCAACTTTTTCCAGTTCGCGCGCCCAGTAAATGTTGTTTTCCTCATCGAACCTTGCCTTAAGCTCAACCAGCACTGCTACCTGCTTGCCCATTTCGGCAGCTTCTATCAGGCTTTTTACCACAGGGGAATTTGCACCCACGCGGTAGAGAGTCTGCTTTATTGTCAGAACATCTGGATCTTTGGAGGCGGCCTTGATGAAATCTATAACAGGACTGAATGCATGATACGGGTGGTGAAGCAGAATATCCTTCTGTTTTATGAGGTTAAAAATATTTTCCTCTTCCTCAAAAACCGTTGGCACAACAGGGTACTGCGGCTTTTCCTTCAGGTTGTGAAAAGGAAGGTCGTAAAGCGCAATAATGTCGCTCATTCCCAAAGGGCCCCCTTCAATAACATGCACGTCGTCTTTTGTAATCTGCAGGTTTTCGGTCAGAGTCTCCTGCATGAACTCCGGCATTGTAGATTCAACCTCCAGGCGGACAACGGTACCGAACCTCCTCTGGCGTATGTTTTCTTCAATTACCTGAAGAAGATCGTCGGCCTCATCCTCCTGAAGTTCAATATCCGTATCCCTGGTAATTCTGAACCTGTGAGCCTCCAGAATTTCCATGCCGGGGAACAGGAGGTGAAGATTGTTTTTTATGAGGTCTCCCAGCCAGATAAACTTTGAGCTTACGTGAGAGTTAGTCTTCTTTTCGGGATTTATAACCTCATCAATCTGCATAAGGCGCGGCAGAATGCTAGGCACCTTAACGCGCGCAAAATCCTTCTCGCCGTTAGGCTTCTTAACCAGCACGGCCAGACTCAGGCTCAGATTTGAAATGTACGGGAAAGGGCGCCCCGGATCGAATGCAAGAGGAGTTAAAACAGGATATATCTCCTGCTTGAAGTACTCGTTTAAGAGCTTCTGCTCTTTGGGCGAAAGATCGTTAATGTCGGCAATAACTATATTGTACTTCTTAAGGGAAGGTACAATTTCATTATGCCACACATCGCGTGCAGTCTTAAGCATCGGCTGAATTTCTTTTTCAATTTTCCTGAGCTGCTGAAGCGGCGTAAGCCCGTCAATTGTAGGTTCAATTACTTTTGCCTCCACCTGCTCCTTAAGGCCCGAAATTCTGATCATATAGAATTCATCGAGGTTGGAGCTGAAGATGGAAAGAAACTTCACCTTCTCGAGCAGGGGCAGATGAGGATTAAGCGCCTCTTCAAGAACTCTCCGGTTGAACTCAACCCAGCTCAGATCCCTGTTAAAAAAATTCCTGGGATTATTATACTTCTTAAGTAACTCTTTAGACTGCATTAGATTAACACGTTTTAGATATAGTTAATATAGCTTTATTTTCTTTCTTTTTCCGCAAGGCTTCCGCGGACTTCTTATTTGCTCTTCTCGGTTTTCCTTGCCGAAGAAAAACTTTCAAGGTCGTATGAGATATAGTTATCGGGCTTCTCAAGCCTCCTGATGCTTACACCGGCATCGGAGAAAAACTTTTCGGCAAGCGTATCGTGATAATCGGAAAAAATTATAATTTCCTTAATCCCTGCTGCAATAAGCGCCTTGGCGCAGTTTGTACATGGCATATTGGTAACATAGGCCGCGGCGCCCGACGTGCTTATGCCGTGCGTAGAGCACTGCAGTATGGCGTTCATTTCACCATGTATTGTTCTTATGCAGTGATTATCCACTATCAGGCAGCCAGCGTCCTCGCAGTGCTCTCCTCCAGGAATGGAGCCGTTGTAGCCCGTTGAGAGGATCTGCTTATCCCTTACCAGTACGCAGCCGCAGTGCATTCTGGGACATGTGGAGCGTTCCGAAACGAGCATTGCAAGCTTCAGAAAGTAGGTATCCCATGATGGGCGGTGATGGTTATTATTGCCGTGATTATGATTTTCACTCATACTGTATTATCCTTTTCCACATTAATAAATGTTAAAAATGGTGTTTCGAAATATAGTGCAGTAAGACGAGAAAGCAAAAAGCAGGATTTACACGCCAGTTTGCTGATAATCCAACGTACAGCAGCCGGGAAATGGTTCCCGGCTGCCGCATGATATAACTCTTAGTTCCCGGCCGCTGCCTGGCTACCTTCTATGGCTTCAACTACGGCATCGGCTACATTGGCACGCACACGTCCCACGTTTGCCTTATCGTCGGGGTAAACCCTGTTTGTAAGCACTATTACAAATATTTTGCGCTCGGGATCCATCCATGCGCTTGTGCCTGTGTAGCCTGTGTGCCCGAAAGATTTTCCTGAGAACAGCTTTCCGGCCGATGAATACCCGGTTAAGGATTTTGTATCCCACCCTAAGGCGCGTGAACTGGCTGCAGAATAGCGCGTGGTAAATTCCTTTACCGTTTCTTCCTTAAAGTAGCGCTTGCCATTATAAACACCGTTATTTAATAGCAGCTGGCATATTTTGGCCAGGTCGTCTACAGTTGAAAACAGCCCTGCATTGCCTGAGAGACCCTGAAGTCCCCTTGCCAGCGGATCGTGCACAATACCCTGTGTGGAGTCGCTTGTAGGCACGCAGTCTTTCTTGTATTCATCCGAAGGCGTAAACATGGTGCGTGTCATGCCGAGCGGATCGGTAAAGTTCTCTTTATAATACTTGTACATCGGCATGCCTGTAACCGCCTCAATTACCTTCAT
Organism: Ignavibacteriales bacterium; assembly: GCA_036261625.1. Classification (GTDB taxonomy): domain Bacteria; phylum Bacteroidota; class Ignavibacteria; order Ignavibacteriales; family SURF-24; genus JAAXKN01. Next base: position 132,625 of record DATAKL010000024.1, read on the forward strand.
TGTGCTGATGAAGTTAAGGCAGCTGTAGACGGTATTTGAATCTGTCTTATATGCAAACTGAAGGTTGAAGATCTTGCCGAAAATATCATTTGGAGTTTCACCCTTCTGCGGAGTATAATAAGCCGGGAGCCCGCTGTTATGAAGCAGCAGGTTTCTTACCTTAACGTTTCCCTTTCCGTTCTGCGCAAAGTCGGGCACAAAATCCTTAACCGGTTTTTCTATATCGATTTTGCCTTCGTCAACAAGCTTCATCATGCATGTGGTAGTTGCAAAGACCTTTGTGCAAGAGGCCATATCGAACATCGACTGGAGGTTCACTTCCTTAGAGTTGGGGTCGTACGTAAAATGTCCGTAAGCTTTCTCGTATAGTATCTTATCGGGCGTTCCCGCAATTACCGCGGCGCCCGGCGTAATATGGTTTTTAATTGCCTTTTCAATTATAGTATCAACAGCCGAAAACTGCTGGGCAAAGACTGAGGTTGATATAAAAAGAACAAAAATGAACAAAGTAACTTTTTTCATGGCGGCTTACCTTTATAATGATTCCGTGATAAAATAAGAAAAGCCAGGCTGGTTATCCAGATGCCCGGCTTTGAAGAAAAACAATATATAAGATCACTTTATATCTTTTACAAACCAGTGTGCAAAAGAATCGGCCACCTTATCGAAAAAGCCGCTTTTCTTGAAGACCTCGTGCTCTTCCATGTGGGCGCTTTCGAATCCGGCGGCAATAAAATAGTTAACTTTATCGTAGAATGAATCTATTCTCCTGAAGAATTCAAGGGCACGGTACATATCTATAGCATCGTTAATTATGCCCTGACTTCTGATATACTTCCAGAGTTCGACCTTTGAGAGTGAGGTGGCATAGAGCACTTCACTCAGTTTAATACCCTCATGGGCTCTTGACCTGCCAAGCCTCATGTAATGCTCGGCTGTCTGTCTGAAAGCGGTTTCCTCCTGCGGAAGCCAGGCGCTCAGGCGCCTGTAGACATCGAAGACCCTGAAGTGAAGGTCATCCTCAGAAAGATCTTTATAGCCCGGTGTAAGAGGGTTATTCCTAACTTCTCTAATCCAGTTCCGGGTCAATAACTCGGCATGAGTTTCAACCAGCGCTATGAACTTATCATGCAGCAGCATCTCATTACCCTCCTTTATGTTACAATCAGTACCTATTTGGTCAGGTCGAACTCCTTATCAGCATTGACCTCCCTGCCCGAAAGGAGATCTTTAACATGGAAAATAACTTTATACCTGCCCGTTGTAAAAGTGGAATCCAGTTCCATTTGTGCCTCTACAGGAAGATCTATAAATTCCTCCTGCTGGTCGTATTTTGTTGTATCTTCCACAAATGAGTTCAGGGTCTTGCCCTGAGGCGTAACGAGGTCTACTGAATAAGCCAGTTTCGCCTTATGTGTCTTATCCTGAATTTCCTCACCAAAACCTTTTACCCTTACAGTAGCAGTCACCTCCCAGCCCTCGGGTGCGTTCATGGCAATAGCCTCGGGGCTGAAAGCCTCTAGCTTGCCGCCCGTGTTTTTACCACATGAGCTGAAGGCTGCTAAAGACAATATAAAAAAAAGAGCAATCTTTTTCATGTTGTATTCCTATAATATAATAAAGAGCGGCCATAAAAAAAGCCGCTCTTTTTTCAAAAGAACAGAAATTTAGTTCCTTGCCTTGAAGTCCTTCATGAACTGGACCAGGTCGGCAACTCCCTGTTTCGGGAAAGCGTTATAAATTGAAGCCCTGAGGCCGCCAACGGAGCGGTGACCCTTAAGGCCTGAGAATCCGGCCTTTGCAGCCTCATCAATAATTTTCTTTTCCAGTTCTTCGCTTGGCAGGCGGAAAGTAACGTTCATAAGTGAACGGCTGTCCTTCTGAGCCGTGGGGCGGTAGAACCCGTCGCTTTCGTCCATATAGTCGTAGAGTATGCCGGCTTTTTCGCAGTTTGTTTTGTACATTGCTTCTAGCCCGCCGTTCTTCAGGAGCCATTTTGTAACAAGATCAATAATGTAAATGCCGAAGGTAGTAGGCGTGTTATACATCGATCCGTTATCAGCGTGGATCTTATAGTTAAGATATGTGTGCAGGCTGTCGGAGCTCCTCTCCAGCATATCTTTTCTTACAATAACTACTGTAACGCCCGAGGGACCCAGGTTCTTCTGGGCACCGGCATAAATAAGAGCGTATTTGCTGACGTCGACCTTCTTGTGCAGGAAGTCCGAAGATGCATCGCATACCAGAGGCACATTGCCCACTTCCGGCTCTTTCTTCCACTCGGTTCCATAGATTGTGTTGTTGGAAGTATAATGGACATAAGCGGCATCGGGATCGAGCTTCAGCTCATCCTGTTCCGGAATTCTTGTAAAGTTTTCAGCCTCAGTTGAAGCTGCAATGTTAACTGTTCCAACTCTTTTAGCTTCCTTTACTGCCTTCTTCGACCAAACGCCTGTAACAATATAGTCGGCCTTATTCTTCGGGGGCATCAGGTTCAAAGGAACCATTGAGAACTGCAGTGTAGCTCCGCCCTGAAGGAAAAGTATCTGGTAATTATCGTCAATACCGAGGAGGGTTCTTAAGCCCTTGTCGGCTCCCTCAATAATCGCATCAAAGGTTTTTGAGCGGTGACTGATCTCGAGTATAGACATGCCTGCGCCGGGCAGCATGAAGAGATCTTTCTGTGCCTCCAGCAGAACTTCCTCCGGGAGTATGGCAGGGCCCGCGCTGAAGTTATAAATTCTTTTTTCCATTCTAATCTTCCTTTTTTGTTAAAGATTTTTCTTACTGCATATTCCTTCATTAGGCCGGTGAAAGCTCTAAGGAAGGAATACTATATTAACTATTATATTAAATGCACCAGCAGTCCGTCCCTTAATTTCGGCTCAAACCAGGTCGATTTAGGGGGCATTATTTCGCCGGCATCTGAAATATTCATCAGATCCTGAACGGAAACCGGGTACATTGAAAATGCCACTGCCATTTTGCCAGAATTAACCAGTTTTTCCAGTTCGCCTGTTCCCCTTATGCCGCCTATAAAGTCTACCCTTTTGTTTGTCCTCGGGTCATCAATTCCCAGAACCGGGTTAAGGAGATAGTTCTGAAGAATGCTCACGTCCAGATTTTCACCCACGCTTTCCGAATGTTTGACCGTATCGTTCGGCTTAAGGAGATACCACTTGCCGCCCAGATACATTGAAAACGATCTTTTTTCAGGAGGCTCAGGGGATCCCTTCTCATCAATTGTAAAATGCTTATTAACCCTGCCCAGGAACTCCTCTTTTGAAAGCCCGTTCAGGTCAGAAACTGCACGGTTATAAGGCATTATCTTAAGCTCTTCGGCCGGGAAAAGCACGGCCAGGAAAAAGTTATATTCTTCGGAGCCGTTATGGCCCGGGTTGTTTTCTTTTTTAACCCTGCGGGCTCTTGCAGCCGAAGCCGCGCGGTGATGCCCGTCGGCAATATATAAATTCTTAACTTTTGCTATTTCGCCAGTAACCTCTTCCACATATTCATCCGGCATAATCCAGACCGTATGCTTAATTCCGTCGGGAGCGGTAAAGTCGTATAAGGGAGCATTTTCATTCATTGTCTTATCGACCAGGCTGTTAACCCTGTCCACACCCCTGTAGGTCAGGAATACAGGACCCGTCTGAGCTTCAGTAGTAACGATATGCTTTGTTCTGTCGTCTTCCTTATCTTTTCTGGTCTTTTCATGCTTTAATATAACATTATTGTCGTAATCATCAACTGCAAACGTTGCAGCAATACCGGTCTGTTCCTGGTTTCCCATAACGAGTTTATATACATAAAGGTGGGGTTTTTCGTCTGTAACGAGGGGGGCCTCATTTTTAATTTTAGCCAGGTTTTCCTTTGCCTTCTGATATACTTCATCCGAATAAGGATTTACATCCTTTCCAAGTTCAATCTCAGCTCTTGTAATTCTGAGATAGCTGTTGGGGAAATCCTGTGCCATGAGGGCGGCCTCATCGCGGTTGACAACGTCGTAAGGGACGCTTGCCACAAGGTGTGCAACGTTTTCCTTTGGTCTAAGAGCCTTAAACGGTCTAATGACAGCCATAAGTTCTCCGGTTATGTTATAATTAAAGAATTTATTGTCTTAAAGATGCCGAAATTATATAAAAAACTCCATAGCATACGTCTGATTGCGGATTATTTCCCTCCTTGCGCACCATCCTAACCGCTGCCCTATGGAACATTCTACAAATAGGTAACTGCTATCGCAGTTAGGAAAGCTACAGAACGTAGTTATTTCTTCCTATCCGCTTTAACTGTTAGGATATTCCATTTTACGGAAGAACACTGTCATCCTTCCTATCCGCTTTAGCTGTTAGGATATTCCATTTTACGGAAGAACACTGTCTTCCTTCCTATCCGCTTTAGCGGATACCTATTTGTAGAAAACAGAACAAAACAATTTCAGAACCACGTAGTGGTTCCCTATGCTCCTACCCGCTTTAGCGGGTACCTATTTGTAGTAGTTTCATATAGGACTCATTTTTTCTGTAGGTGGAGTGTATTCCTCTCCCAGAAAACGCCGTCTGTAAAGCCCTGAATGTTTTTATTCTCTTCAGCCAACCTGAGGCGTTTTTCAGCCAGGAGGCAGTATTCCTCATTCTGCTCAATACCCAGGTACCGGCGGCATAATTTCTTTGCCGTAACCGATGTAGTGCCGCTCCCAAGGAACGGATCCAGCACAAAATCGCCCTCATTTGTTGAAGCCAGTATTATCTTGGCCAGAAGCTTTTCGCTCTTCTGCGTGGGGTGATCCGTATTCTCAGGCATCGACCAGAACGGAATTGTAATATCCGTCCATATATTGGAAGGATGTGTATCCCTGTAGTTGCCGGAATGGGTCTTCTGCCAGTCCTTGGGGGTGCCGTTTTCTGTATAAGGGGCAATTACCTTCCGGCGCAGCTTTACATCATCAACATTGAAAGTATAATCATTTCCCATGGTGCAGAACCAGATATCCTCGCTGGAATTCTTCCAGTTTGCCTTAGCCCCACGGCCTTTTTCCCTTTCCCATGTAATGCGGTTGCGGACTATAAAGTGGCGTGAGGCAGCCTCAAAAATGGAAGCCGAGGTAAACCAGTCGCCGCATATATAAACCGAGGCCGTAGGCTTAAGCATATGTTTAAGCCTCAGGAGAATGCTGTCGAGCCATCCGGTATAATCTGTAACTCTCTGACGGCTGAACTTCCAGCCGTTAAAGTCCTTGGCCATATTATACGGGGGATCAAGAAACATCAGATCGGCAAAGCCCGACGGGAGCGCTTTAGTCCAGTCCATGCAGCTGCCGTTAATAGTGCCTTCGGGAGCCTGAGCAAGAGGATGAGCCGGCAATTGCCTGATAAGCCCACTCCTCAGGAGTTTCTTTTCCCCGGGGGCAAGAACGACGGTTTTATTTTTCTCCGACCTTAATTTTTCTTCTGGCATTGCTTAAAGTAAAATAATTGAGAATTATAAAATAGCTTATATAAGAGATACTTTCAAATCCCCGCACCCGCGGTGCGCGGGCAATTAAAAATTAAAAATGAAAAATTAAAAAGTGAAGGCAGGGAAAGAATTGGTAATTAAATACCAGACTGTTATTTTACAATTAAAATTTCAGGTTATTTCCCAATTGTTGAATAATTAAACGCCCCGTGGATAGTACAATTCTGATTCTAATTATTATTGTCCTTTTGGGCGCTGTAACGCAAAGCCTTACAGGATTTGGCTTTGCGCTTATCAGCGTGCCTCTTCTTTCCCTTTTCCTGGATGTAAAAACTGCCATTGCACTTGGAGCCTTGTGCGGTTTAGTAATTAATATCCTGCTTTTTCTTAAATTTAAGAATTATATAATATTTCGGGAAATCCTGCCTCTCATGGCCGGGGCTTTCATAGGCATTCCTCTAGGGGCCATTTTCCTGCGTGAAGCAGCCCCGGGCGTTATCAAAATTATTCTGGCCTTTGTTGTTCTCATCTTTGCCATCTATTCCCTTCCGGGCAGAGCTGCCGTAAAAGGAATTAATTCGAATTGGGGCTATTTTTTCGGTCTTACGGCAGGAATCCTGGGCGGAGCATTCAATACCAACGGTCCCCCTGTACTAATTTATTCCTGCTTAAAGGGGTGGGACAAGAATAAAATGAAGGCATCGCTCATAGGGTTTTTCACTTTTACATCTATAGTAATAGTTTCATCGCATGCATCGGCAGGTCTGATCACCAGGAATATTCTGGTACAGTTCTTGTATTTATTACCGGTAATTACGGTGGGAATTTTCTTTGGGAATAACCTTTTCAGCAGAATTTCCGCGAAAATTTACAATAAAGTAATAATCTACTCATTAATAGTAATCTCATTATTATTAATGTTTAAATAGATTTTTCTAAAAAATAAAAATAATTTATTAAATCGGGAGAAAAAAATGTTAGTAACAGATGAATGCATCAGCTGCCAGGCTTGTGTTGACGAATGCGATAAAAATGCTATTTATGCTGCAGGCGAAAGCTATACAGTAAACGGCGAAGAAATGGCCCCTATTTCAGAAGATCATACTTTTATTGCACCTGAACTCTGCGAAGAGTGCGGCGACTGCAAAGAAGTTTGCGCTGTTGATGCTATTGAAGGCGAAGTTAAAGCATAAGGTTTCATAATACGCTACATAAAGAAAAAGCCTCTCTATATGGGAGGCTTTTTCGTTTTAAAAAGTTATTTCTTTCAGCTTACTTTTTCTATATAAGCATCAAGTTTTTTCACCAGGTGCTGCTTTGGAACGGCGCCTATAACAGCATCCACCATTCTGCCGCCTTTGAATATGCCGAGAGTCGGTATGCTCATTATGCCGTAGCGTGATGCAACGCCGTAGTTTTCATCTGTATTTACCTTAACCACCTTAAGTTTCCCTTTGAGTTCATCTGCAAGTTCATCCACTACAGGAGCCACCATGCGGCAGGGACCGCACCAGGGGGCCCAGAAATCGACCAGTACAGTGGTCTGGGCTGAAAGAACCTCACTGTCGAAATTGTTGTCTGTTCCAACTACAATATTGTTATTCATATCATTCCTATAATTGTTTTTCATGCTTATTTGATGCAAATTATATTAAAAAGATTCAACATAATAAGACGGTAGATAACAGAAAAGCTGTGCTTAGAGCCGGGGAGGATAGTATGCGATACCTGCTGATTATGCTTCTTTTACCCTCATTTTTACTTGCCCAGAATGCAACAGAGGAGAACCTGGATAAAGCCTTCCAGAACGCCAAGAAAGGGATCTACTGGGCGCTATCGAACATACCGCAGAAGAAGACTTCATTAAGCAGCGATCTTATAGCCGACGACAGGCTTGTAGCCTCGGTAAGGCTTGAGAAGGAAATTTACGGAATAAGAATTGAATCGACGGGAATCTTTGAAACTACAGAAATTAAAGTAACACTCTTCAAATCCACAGACAGGCTCATTGAGGAAGGCTACCTGAGGCCCGACACATTGGAGACAAAGCCGCAGGCAGCCGAAGTTAAAAAGACAGTAAAAGGTAAAAAGACCATTAAGAAAACGGGCAATTAGCCTACTATTTTTCAGGAATTAAGGATCCTTACAACTTCATCATGAATTGAAGGCACCGAGGCAACAATGCTGTGCCCCTGAACGGGATCATTTCCCTGGTAATCTGTAATTATGCCTCCCGCCCCGCGGACAACAGGGATTAAGGCCATGGAATCCCAGACAGACATCTCGGGATCGATCATAACATCGGCAAATCCCGTTGAAACCAGATAGTAGCCGAAGCAGTCGCCCCAGTTTCGGTAGAGCTTCACCTTATGGATAAGGTTTTCGAATGCCGTAATGTTCTGGTACTTTTCTATATTTAGGTGGTCTGTAGTAAGTAGCACAGCCTCGGAGAGGCTTTTGCACTCGCGGACTTTAACCTTCCTGCCGTTGAGTTCAGCTGTTAAGTTATCGCCGATAAGAAATTCATTTAATATAGGCTGGTTAATGACGCCGAGAATTGGCTCGCCGTTTTTCAAGAGGGCTATGAGTGTACCGAATGTAACCGCGCCGCAGATGAAGCTCTTAGTGCCGTCTATGGGGTCCAGGACCCACTGGTAGTCGGCGTCGACGTTATGGCTGCCGAATTCCTCGCCCAGGATGCCGTGATCGGGGAATTCCCTCATAATCATTTCGCGCATAATTTCTTCAGCTTTCTTATCGGCAATAGTAACGGGTGACAAGTCGCCCTTTGCCTGAACTTCAATTTCGGTGCGGAAGTAGTTTCTTATAATTTCGCCGCTTTTATCGGCCAGCACACGGGCAAATTTCTTTAATTCTTCCATAAAAGTTTAGTGTAATGTTAAGGTTTAGGGTCAGAAGACCCGAATAATTATATTTAAATTTAGCGAAGAAAAATTTAAGTTATACAATTAAATTTCAGAAAGACCGGCAGGAAATGAGGACGATAATATTACTTTCGATTTCTAACATATTTATGACATTTGCCTGGTACGGGCACTTAAAGTTCCGCGACAAGCCGTTATTTATAGTAATTGCCGCCAGCTGGGGCATTGCATTATTGGAGTATATATTTCAGGTGCCGGCCAACAGGCTTGGTTACGGGCAGTTCAACGCGGCGCAGCTTAAGACGATACAGGAAGTAATAACGCTTGTAGTATTCAGTGTATTTTCCGTATTATATTTAAAGGAAGACTTCAGGTGGAATTACGCCGTAGGCTTCGGCTTGATAGCGTTAGCGGTATTTTTTATATTTAAGAAGTGGTAGAAAAATTACGGGAGATGGATTAATTCCTTTTGCAAAAAGGGAAAGATTTCATATATTTGAGACTCAAAATATTTCACGGAGAGATGGCAGAGTGGTTGAATGCGGCGGTCTTGAAAACCGTTAAGGATGCAAGTCCTTCCGGGGTTCGAATCCCTGTCTCTCCGCACTTAGAAGAAAAGCTCAAAATCTAACGATTTTGGGCTTTTTTCATTGTATACTGTCCTGAAATAAGTCCCAATATTCCCAATAAAACAGATAATAAAAATAGTCCTGGTCACTTTCTGGACACTTTTTGGACACTGGTTTTTAAGCTTTTTGAAAATTTCACACGCGCGGGTCGAATCTAACCACTCAATTTTTAAGCTAATTTCGCAACAATTGCATCGAAAATATCCTCATTCTGGTGGTTGAATCTGAACTCCAACTCTTTTAGAAAGATGATGAAGTACTTCTGTTCTGTGCCCCTGTAGCTATAAAACCTTTCTGCTGCAAATCTCCAGAACCTCTCAAGAGGGCTTATATATCCCTGCCTTTCTGTATTCATCATCTCATTTTTAAGCCGTTCATAGGAGAAATCATAATGTGCAGCACTCTTCTGAAGTCTGTGCCGGACAGCTTTTATTTCAACTTCCGGAGGAGTTGAAGGATCGAGTACAAATCTTACCTTACCATCTTTATAGTTTAATCCTATAGTTTCTGTGTCACCTTTGATTATGCCTGCAAACTTATCCAGCATTGCTTCATCAACATCTCCTATTTTCATGCGGAAAAGGTTAAATAACATTTTAACTGTCTTGTAGTTCAGCTCGAATTCATCTGATGTAGCCTCTGCTGAGAACTCCAAAGAAAAGTACTTCAGGCATATCAGGAATTCTGAGTAACTGAATCTGGTAAGTGATAGAATGCTGTCTTTTCTTCTGCTCCACTCTTTCTTACAGCTGTAGCACCTGTACCTGTCACCCCTAATCATTCCTAAACTGGTTGAGCCGCAGCCGATGCAGTTTGTAAATGTTTTTAGGATGCCGGCACTTCTAAGATATTCCTCACATTTATCTTCATCTTTAATCAGTTCATTCAGTTCTTTTAGTTTCATTTAATCTCCATAATGTTTATAAACAAAAAAGCCGCCCATGTTGTGAGCGGCTGATAAACAACTAATCTGATTAAAATCAATTCATTAGTTGCAAGTATTCCTCGGGAGTATAAAGCTTGTCCGGGAAGTTTTCCAGTTTAGGCCTGAAGTCACGGACTGCTTTATCTAGATAAGACTCCACTTCCTTCATCTTCTCCTTACCGGCTTTTACTGCTTCAAGAAGTGTTCTGCACTTTATTATCATCGAGTAACCAATGTAATGAGCGCTGAATTCCTGTTCATAAAAGCCAAGCTTTATATCACTTTCAAGACTTTCACGTTCCTTAAGAGCTTCCACTTTTACTGTATATGGAAACATGAATTCTCTGTCTTTGGTAAACAACTCATTTCCTCCGGTTTCTGAAAACATGATCTCAACTGTATCACTGTTGAGAATCCTGATTTCAAAGTAAACTGAATCCAGCGAAATAGTAATTCCCTGCTGGAAATCATTTAACTTAGAATGCTTAAGATTCTGTAAGTATCCTCTGTATACATCAAATTCATCTGCCTTTAAGAATTTCATTACATCATAAGGCTTTCTTTCTTTTTTGTTCATTATAGTTCATATTTGATTGTCGTTTAATAAAGCCGCCCATTTTATGAGCGGCTGTTGAAAGTTACTTCTGATTATCTTCATCGTCACTGTCGAAGTCAACAAGGTCGTCAATCCTTGAGACCTCAGTGTGAAGTTCATCAGACTTTACATGAGCATAGATCATTGTCTCTGTGATCGAAGAGTGTCCTAAGAGCTTCTGTATGGCTTCAATCGGCACCTTCCTCTGAACCAGGTGGGTTGCATACGTATGCCTGAACTTGTGCAGGTATGCCCTGCTTTTTATCCCGGCTTTTTCAGCAACGTCCTTACAGACTGAAAGAAGCTTTCGCTCTCTTATCTGTTTACCCTCTGGAGAGGTAAAGACATACTTGTCTGAAGCTTTGGCTTTACTCATCTTTGTTATAAGCTTATGTAAAGCCTTGTTCATCGGTATGTCACGTTCTGAGTAGTAGGTCTTGGTCTTAAAGCCTTCCTTGTTTCTGATGTGTATGATCTTTTTCTCCAGATCTACATCATCCCACGTAAGACTTTCCAACTCCCCTACCCTCATGCCTGAAAACAGAAGTCCCAGGAATGCATTTCTGTAGGCGGTGTCCATCTCCTGGCTGAAGAATTCATTCAGATCCTTAGCCGTGTAGTAGTCAGCCCTTTTCTTCTCCACTCTTTCGTTCTTAAGGTGCTGCACCGGGTTTCTTGCGAGGTGCCCTTTTGTAACCTCATCACGGAAGAATGCCTTTATGGTCTGAATAAAGAAATTGACTGTCTTTGCCTTGGGCTTCATTATCTTGTCAGTATTGCCCTTTGGATCCATTTTCTCTTTTACCAGTTCCTGCCTCAAAAGATCTGCATCATCAGTTGTAAATTCATCTATATAGATCAGCTTCAGGCCATCTGTAAACAGTCTGAACTGACCAATGATGAACTTGTACTTCTGATAGCTCTTTGGACGGAGGCTTTTCTTCTGTTCCAGAAAGTCATCCAATGCTTTGGCAAATGTCGGCCTGGCCTTCTTTACTTTGGAGTCTATCAGTCTGTGCTCCCTTTTTATATTTTCATGCCTTGCAATAAATGCCTCTGCTTCAGACTTCTTCTGGAATTTCTTTCTCATCCTTACGCCCTTATGATCACGGACGTCAGCAACATACAAGCCCTTCTTATCCTTTCTGATTGCCATCTTAAAATCCCTCCGTGATTAACTTTGCCAGTTCGTTTCTGTGAACCATTTTACGGTTTCCCATTATCTTTGCATGAATTTTACCATTCCGAATATTCATCCTGATAGTTTCATAGCTTTGACTTAACAGTTCAGAAACTTCCTTTATGCAGAATAGAATCTTGTCAGGATAATGACTTTCAAGAAAAGACAGGTTCATCTGCAGTGAATCCGGAGATTTCTTCTCATTAGAAGTATCCCCAGATAAAGACACAGAGTTCTTTTTAACCTGTGTGGTGCTGAGATCAATAATTCTAGCCATTTTGTGTTTTGGTTTTTACTCCATGCAAAGACTAGTATTCTTATACCAATTGCGCATGGAGGTTAATAAGAGCTTAGCCATCTCTATTTATTTAAGAGAAGAACCAAGCTTATGTTAGATCTTAGATCCAAGTTGTCTGTTTCCACTAAAAATGTTTCTACAAGATACCAGGGTATACTACCTCTTTCTAGATTTTTGCCCTGTCTAATAAATTGTCAAAGAACATATGTGAAAGACTTCACTCAAGCCGGCTTTTATTTTTCTTTCGGATAAATGTTATAACAGAATTGTACCAAAGAAAAGAAAGTTGTTTTTTTGAGCTTTTTTAAATTTTTAAACGATAATGAAAACACTTCCGTTCTGATAATTCAGATTTCCATCTGATTTTTCAGACTGGTATTTATTATAATAAGATAATACAAATGAAGCCATTAAGTGTCAGTAACGTAGTATGAAGGTGATGAGCAAAGAGGCATAAGATTGAAACAGGATGGACTGCAGATAGTTTTCAGGTAATTACTAGATGGTAATATCTTAAAATTCATAAGCCATTGTATAATAAACAACTACCTTAAATTCCGTTAAAATTGGTCAGTAAAATTATTTTTAAACATATTATCACATCAATATTATCATTTCTGGTATGTAGATCCGGCAGAACTATTAAATCTAGGACGGAATTCCTTTCCAAATAAAATCAAAATTGAATATCTTTCGGCTGAATTAAAACAAAATTACTGGGGCAAGACAAATGGACCTTACAGAACCAATTGAAAAACACATAAAATCTGGAGAGTATGATGAAGCATTGAAAAAGATCGATGATCTGCTTTCACAGGAATTCGACTTGCAGAGTGCTAAAAATGAAGAGCTATATTCAAAGCTAATGCATTTAAGAGTTGCAGCTAACACATTTCTCGGTAAAAATGATGATGTTATCTTGGACTCTGTAAGAAAGGATAAATTCCCTTCCGTGCGTACTTATAATCTGGGCAAAAATGAAATCGTTCTAATTTATAAGAGCCAGTTCCTGCAAAAGTCTGGTGCTTATGTAAATACTATTCATTCGAAATCATTGTTCAAGAATCCTGAAGCTTACTCGGCACGTTATGAATTCTTAAAAAGAATCGGTGAGGAGAAAATAAACGCTCAACTTAAGGCTCAAAAGATAAAATTACACGAAGGAAATTTTATTGTACTGGAGCATCCTGACCTAATAACACCTTTTAGTTATCATATAGTTTATGACAGAAAACATTTTGAGCCCGTAATTCTTGAGAAAGCAATTGAAAATGTATTTGATGATGCAGTAAAACGGAAATTATCTTCAATAAATATATTCCCGCTTTTATTTGATATGACCTATGAAGTCCCGGATGACAAGAAAAAGGCTTTGGCTGAAAAAATAGCTGGTTCAATAGCAGAAATTATTGTTCGTTATCTGGAGGCAAATAGGAATACGGATGTTCCTGAAATACAATTTAACTTTGTTAAGACTGATACAATGCAGACCTTTGACAGGGCATTCTACAGGGCAATACAAAGTAGCAAGACCGACTTATATGTGCAGAAGGTATTAAGCATAAAGCAGAAAGCACTAATGGAAGGAGCCAATACCAGTGATTCTAGTTTTATAGAACTCCTTAAGGAAATGAGTTTTTCTTTAGATGATGACAGTACAATTCTGCTTACCGGGGAAACAGGTGTCGGAAAAACCTTTATTGCAGATATTATACATAGGAACAGTTCAAGAGCCGGAGATAAAATAGTAAAAATCAATTGTGCAACAATTGAACGGCAACATCTTATATCAACACTCTTCGGATGGAAAAAAGGCTCCTTCACTGGTGCACTAGATGATGGAAAAGGTGGTGTTGAAGAAGCGGATAGAGGCACCCTTTTCATGGATGAAATAGGATATGCTGACTTGGATGTACAAAGGGCGCTTTTGAAATTTGTAGAAGAAGGTATATATACTAGATTTGGTGATCCAGAAGAAAAAACTGCCAATGTAAGATTTATTTTTGGTACTAATGCTGATCTTAAACGCTTGGTTCAGCTAGGCCAATTCCAAGAAGACTTATACTACAGAATATCAAAAAGGATTTTTGAAATTCCACCGCTTAGAAAAAGAAAATGTGATATTATCTCCTTTGCAGAAGACACAGTTAAAAAGCTTAATAGCTTAAATGAACAGAATGGATTTGCACTGGAACTAGATGAAAAAGCAAAGAATAAACTAACCGAATTCAAATGGCCAGGCAATATTAGGCAGCTTATAGCATACATTGATACACTATATATCAGATGTAAAATAGACAATATTTCAACCCTCACAATTGATATGATATGTAAATATCCTCCTGAGGATGAGTCTTTCAACAAACTAAATAAGTATTCACAGCTCCGGAATCTGCTGGAGGATATTTTGAAAGAGTGGGACACAAAAGATGGAAATATGTTTGATAACCTGATAGGTCCAATCTTAGCACACCTATACACATCTAATAAAATAGATCAGAAAAAGATTTCCCACAATTTCATAGGTATCGATGGTAGTGGTGGGACAAAAGCAATAATTGACCGACATTGTGATAAATATGAAGAAGTAAAAAATAAATTCAACCTATAAATATCTACTCGATGGTCTGAAAATTCAGAGCAAAATCTGATTTTTCAGACCTTCTCAATTCTACTTTTCTTTAAAAAGGGCTAAAACACTCCCAAATCTGATTACTCTTGTTTCTGGTATATCTGTTGCACTTACTAGGGCGGAAGTCACTAAATGACAATTTTTCAAACTAGAATGGACACAGAATATGTCAAAAGAAAAACCTAATTCAACTAAAACTAATGAACAGCCTTTATGCTTTGATGCTGAAGGTATCTCAGCCGATACTGTACCAGCAGAAGATGAAAGACCCACTGCCGATGTTAAAACGGGCAAGCCCAGGAAGACAAACAAAAGACGGCTGGCCACTGAGAAGAACGTTATTAACCAGAAAAAGAAAAGGCTTAAGAACCTTGACAGCAGGCTCAGCCAGTACAGGAAGATACGTCGGAGGGGCTATGTAGTAAGGAAAACCAAAGACGGCAATGAAGAAAGAGCCTACCTTTCAGCTGCAGAAAAGGAATGGTATGGGATTAAGATCGAAGAACTCCGCCTGGAGACAGCGGAGCTTAGAGAATCGATCTGCCAGCTCTCTACTGGCCTTAAGGACAAGGCAAGAACTACGAAGAACATTGCAAAGGAAAGGTACAAAAAGTACCAGCAGAATAAGAAAGCATCAGCAGAAGCAAAGAAAATTCTTAAAGACTTCAGCGATAAGCTGAAAATTAGCCTTCAGAACGGACACAAACCACTTTCCGATCAGATCAAAGCTCTGGATGTTAAGGATGAGAAGAGCGTAGACTGAGCTTTCCCCCAAAAACTGGACAAAAAAAGGCAATAATTTAAGACATAAAAATCATTAAATTATTGTTGTCCGGGTCTATGGATGACATGAAACTGCGGGGAGGCAAAAGCTATGGTCAAGAAACGGCAGGTATTTAC